>NZ_JACZCR010000034.1 GCF_014904735.1 Microbulbifer hainanensis
CGATACGCACGCCGCCGAACGGGCGCAGCTCTTCCACCCTGTCCCAATTGATTTCCTTCGCCATGTCGGTGTTTTTCAGGTCGCCGAGCAGGCTTTCAATAAAGTAGAGGCCCGGTTCGATCGTGAACACGTGATTTTCTTCCACCGTACGCGTGGTGCGGAGGAAGGGGTAGTCTGCCGGCGGTGGTGTAGTGCCGCCTTCAGGTCCGGCCTGGTGGCCGCCGACATCGTGTACCTGCAGGCCGAGGAAGTGGCCGAGGCCGTGGGGCATGAAGGTGCCGGTAAGGCCGGATTCCGCTGCACCCTGTGCCGAGGTCTTGATCACGCCGAACTGCTCTAGCAGCTCGCCGATCTTAAGGTGGCACTCGCGGTGCAGGTCCGGGTAGGGCAGGCCCGGCTTCAGGCCCGCCACCAGTTCCTGTTCCTTCTCGTGCATCGCCGCCACCAAATCGGCGAAGTCGCCGTCGCGGTAGGCGTAGCTGCGGGTGATGTCGGCGCAGTAGCCATGGCAGTCGGCACCGGCGTCGATCAGGAAGCTGCGGCGCTCACTTTCCGGCAGTCGCGCTGTGGATAAGTGAGTGTAGTGCAGGATGGCCCCGTGCTCGTTCAGGCCGATGATATTGCCGTAGGGCATCTGGTTCTCGCCCTGGCCGGCGGCCTGCAGGTAGGCCAGGTTGATCTCGAACTCACTGGCGCCGCTGCGGAAGGCCGCTTCGGCAGCGCGGTGGGCATTGACCGCGATCCGGTTTGCATCGCGCAGGCAGGCCATTTCGTATGGGGTCTTGTTGGCGCGCGCCCAGTGCAGTCGCGCCAGTAGCGCTTCCGGGTTGGCCTGACCAATCGCCCAGCCATCAAGGCCGTCGGTCTCGCCGATAAAGGCGGCGTTGTCGGCACTCAGGTACTGTTTCGCCTCGTCCGGCTTGCTCAGCAGTTCGATTTCGTACCCGTCGCTCCAGAAGGTCTGGGGAGCCGGCGGCACATAGTGCCAGAAGTCCACCGGGCGGTAGAACAGCAGTTTTGGTTTCTGTCCGCGCCGGTAGATCACCCAGCTGTGGGGGTTATCGGTGACCGGTACCAGAGCCTTGAACTGCGGGTTGACCTTGAACGGGTAGTAGTTGTCGTCGAGAAACTGGACTTTGGGTCGGCCGCTGAAGACATTCAGGGTCTCGAAACCGCACTGGTCGAGAATCTCGTCATAGCGTTTGCACAGGGTGGTGAGGTGTTCGGAAAACAGGTTCTTGTCCATGGTTGCCCTTGGTAGATAGCGGGTTGAATCACTGTGGGTGTGAATAGAACAATCCCCATAGTGTATAGTCTTGGCCTAGTTGAGACTTAGTGAATTGGCCTGAAATTTTTCTATGGAAAAGAAGATACTGCTGACCGACTGCCCCGATGCCAAGGGATTGATCGCCAAGATCACCAATATATGCTTCAAGCATCAGCTCAACATTACCAAGAACGACGAGTTTGTCGATCGCGAGCAGGGCCGCTTCTTCATGCGCACCGCGCTGGAGGGCAATTTCAATGATGCGACCCTGCTCGGAGATCTGGATATGGCCCTGCCGCAGGGCGCCGAGCGGCGCCTGGTGGCGAGCGGGCGCAAGCGGCTGGTGTTGATGGTTACCCGTGAGCCGCACTGTCTAGGCGATATCCTGATGAAGTGCTACGCCGGGGCGCTGGATGTGGAGATCGCGGCGGTGATCGGCAATCATCCTGACCTTGGGGCCCTGGTTGAGAAATTTGGGATACCTTTCCACCACTTGTCTGCCGAGGGGGTTCAGCGACAGCAACACGAAGAGCAGGTGATACAGCTGGTGGACAGCTACTCGCCGGACTACCTGATACTGGCCAAGTACATGCGTGTGCTGACACCGGGATTTGTTGCCCAATACCGCGGTCGAATCATCAATATTCATCACTCTTTCCTGCCGGCCTTTATCGGTGCGAAACCCTATCAGCAGGCATTTGAGCGCGGTGTAAAGATCATCGGTGCTACCGCCCATTTTGTGACTGACGATCTGGATGAGGGCCCGATCATTGAGCAGGACGTCATCCATGTCGATCATGCCTACTCCGCCGATGGTATGGCGGCCGCCGGGCGCGATGTGGAAAAGTCCGTGTTGAGCCGTGCACTGCAGTTGGTGCTGCAGGAGCGGGTTTTCATTCACGGCAACAAGACAGTGGTGTTCAAGTAACGCCGATCACAACAGGTTGTTGGGGGCGGGTTCACTCGGCGAATGTCTTTTGTTGCACAAGTGCGCCGGAGAGTGAATCGTAATACAAGTAATTGACGGGAGTTTTACCATGAGACGTTTGGAAGCGCTGTCCATAGTTGCTGTGGCAATGGCATTGTCGGCCTGTGCCAGCGAGGCACCGCTGCCGATTCCCGGCCTGAAAGAATCCTTTCACACTGAGATTGCTGCCAATGGTGCCAAGCGGTTTACCTATTCGCTGGAGATGCAGCGCGCGGATATCCCGCGTCCGGTGACGGCTGGCGATGCGAATCGTTCGCGCATGGGGCGGGAAGCCATGCGCCGCTCGCAAGGTATGCGTGGTCCCGGTGGCGCTAATGCATTGCAATTTGATCGGGCGCTGAAACAAAAGTTGACTGAAACTGGTTTCTGTCGCGACGGTTATTTCGAGCTGGACCGCACCATCTTTGCCGGTGGCGGCGAGGTGCGCGGCGAGTGCCGCGAGGGCGCTAACTAATCAAGTTTAAGAGATGCGCAACCGCCAAGTATCTTGTGGCCGCCCAGTTTTGGGTGGCGATGAGGCAGTGGTTGCTGTGATTTCCACTTGAAGTGGCCCATTCCGCTTTTCTAATTTTTCTGTACTGAGCCTGGCAACCTTTTCCTTCCCGCTGGGCTTCCTCCCTCCATTATTTGCGGTCCTTTTATTCCCATCCCTTTAGAACGTGGTCCTCCGCACGTGCTGCAATTGAACGGTCATCCGATTTTGTGATCCACTGCGCAACTTGTGCCGTACACCGACAAGTAACGCGATGGGAGGGCGACAGAGCGTCCGGCCCTGTACACACCATTGCGCGATTTAATGCTTGAACGGAGACAGTAAATGCTTGATCAGTATGATCTATTGCTCGTGGTGCTCTCGTACGTAGTCTCAGTGCTCGGCTCTTTCGCGTCTTTACAATTGGTCACCGCAATTCCTGAGGCGGTAACCGGTGCCGACAGGCGCCGCGCAATCCTGTTTGCGGGGCTGGCCATGGGCGGCGCTGCCATCTGGTCAATGCACTTTATCGGGATGCTGGCCCTGCAGACGGATATGCCGATGGCGTACGATATTCTCGGAACCCTCGGCTCTGTAGTTATCGCCGTGGTCGCCTGCACCCTGGGACTTGCCATTGTTGGTATAGGGACATTCAATTTTGACAAGCTGTTGCCTGCTTCGGTATTCATGGGGGCCGGCGTGGCCGGTATGCATTACGGCGGTATGGCTGCCATGCTGATGCCTGCGGAGATCGACTACGACCTCAACATCCTGATTATCTCAATACTGATTGCGGTCTTCGCCGCCTGTGCCGCGCTGTGGATGGCCTTTACGATGCGTGGACTGTGGCAGAAGTTCGGCAGCGCCCTGATTATGGGGCTGGCGGTGTGCGGTATGCATTACACCGGCATGGCCGCGGCGCGCTACAGAATGACCGGCGTCACCCCGGAGTCCGGCTTCGCTGGCTCTCTCAGTGGCGAATACCTCGGCATCGCCGCCTCGTTGATCAGCGTTGCGGTGCTTTTCCTGAGTATCGGGGTCGCTCGCTGGTATCGCCTGCGCCCGCTGGTACCTGCCTGAACACTGCTGCAATGATATAAACCCTGAAATCGCAGCAACAAAAAAGGCGAGCTAACCAGCTCGCCTTTTTTTGGGGGCACTAGCGGCCCAGGCTGCCGGGACTCAGTCCATATAGCTCTCAACCGGCGGGCAGGAGCAGGTCAGGTTGCGGTCGCCGTAGAAGTTGCCGAGCTGATTGGATACCGACTACACCTTATATTCTTTTAGGCGAGGAGCCCGGCGCTTCGTCAATTCGCGACTGTACGAGTGCATATGCTGGGATGGCGCGAGTGTGCAGGTCTGTTCCGTGCGTGGCGCCATTCGGGCACCCGGGGAAATATTTTGTATCATTTAAGATCCCATAGGTTGCAGGCTCCGGTGACCTTGGCGCGGGTGGCAGTCATACCCGGGAAATCTGGTTCTAAATCGATGTTACTAGCGCAAAGGGTTTGCCATTGGGTTCGAAACTCCACACAAACCGTCACAACAAACAAGCTGACTTTCGTAAATTTTTGTCATTTCCTGCCCGCCAATTGATCGAATTAGCCAAATTTAATAATCTCCCCATTGTTCTCTGCCGGCCGGCGCATTGCTTCGTATTGCAATGGGCGCTTAAAAAGTGCTCAGATCTGCGGCGCGAAGGCATGGCTGGCGCCGCATTAAAAGATAATAAATACAATGAGAGCCCAGCCAGATATATCCCCCGAGGTCGTCCTCACAGGCGCTAAGCGCGGCACCGGCCCTGTCGGCTGGATTGGCTTTGCGCTAAGCCCCGGTAAGTCACAAGCCACGCCATCCACTAGATGTAGACGGCTGTTTTTGTGACCAAGATCGGAATCTCATTCATTACACAACCCAATATATGGCCTTCCTCAAAGGCTGGTAGCCTTGCATTCGCTCACCGTGCGCCCTTCAGCAAGCGGTCACTGGAGCTGGCTTCTGATTACCCCTCGGGCCCGGACAATAGTTTTTCCTGATGGAGGATGCATGAAGTACGAATCGACATTGGCTCAAATTTCAACACAACAAATAATTTCAATGTTCGACCTGCTTTCAGATGTCATTTTCTGGATAAAGGATGAGGCAGGTCGGGTAATTCATTGCAATAAAGAATTCGTAGAACACGTTGGACGTAAATCCATAAACCAGGTTTTAGGTCATTCGGACCTGGATTTTTCGCCTTCCTATTTGGCCAAAAATTTTATGCTCGATGACCAGAAAGTGATGGCTGGCGAAATAATTACTGACCGGCTGGAGCTTAATATAGGAAAGTCCGGCGAGTTAGCATGGTTCACAACATCCAAGCGACCCTTGAAAAATCCCAGCGGAGAAATCATTGGAACCTACGGTATTGCAAGGAATCTTAAAGAAACCGTTAAAACACTGTCCGGCATGGAAAAAATAAAAAGGCCCGTGGAATATATCAAAAATAACTACAGTCAAGATATTGCTATCGAACAGTTGGCCGAAGTAGCGAATTTGTCTGTGAGTGCTCTTGAAAGGCGATTCAGAAAATACCTGAAAAAGACGCCGATGCAATTCCTTCGTGAGATCAGGCTTGAGAATTCACGGCGCATGCTCGTTGAAACGCAAATGCCCATTTCTGAAATTGCCTATTTGAATGGATTTGCATCGCATAGTTACTTTAGCCGCCACTTTAAAAAAATGTTTGGGCAGCTTCCCGCCAGTTATCGCTCGGAGATTCAGGCCAATTTGTAAATTATGGGTTTAATTCAGTGCGTGGTTCGATACGTACTTTGTCAGCACAGCATTCTGTTCGTTAGCGATTTGTCAGGGCCGACAATCTGTCCAATGTATTGAGTTTGTTCACCTTTTTCCGGTGCATGGGGTCTAGATGGTTGTGCCAACCGCGTTCGATTGTGCTTTCTTGTTGATTGTTTTTCATGCAGCTTGTTGATTGTTTTTCATGCAGCTTGTTGATTCCTATGACTGAAATGTTGGCGATGGTCTCAATTATTTATTTTCCCGATATTAACCACACGCCGATTTTGTTGCATTGAAGTCCGAGTTTTAATTACCTTTCCAACGTTGTTATTTCCTAGTATCGAAGTGTTCGATAAGTCAAAGATGTCTCAGAGGCGTAATCGAAACCTGGTCGCAACCCAGGTCGATTCTGGTATTTGAGCGTCGAAATATAGAGCAGAGGTATCTTTCGGGCAGCGATAATGAGAACAGAAAATAGGGAATAATAATCATGAAAAATAAAACTGATAACCAATGCGTGGCGGATTCGAGAGACAAGCTTTTCAAGCGTACAGTTCTGTGCGCTGCAATATCATTCGCGGCAAATGGTGTCGCCATTGCGGATGAGGTTCCAGCTAAAAGTTCCGAGCTGGAAGTTGTTGAGGTTATTGGTATTCTGGAAAGCAATACCAAAAACCTTGAAATTAAGCGGGATGCCAATTCGGTTGTCGATGCGATTACCGCAGAAGATGTGGGTAAGTTCCCCGATAAAAACGTGGCCGATTCGCTTCAGCGAGTTCCAGGTATAACCATTACCAGGGACGGTGACGAGGGTAGTCGAGTCAGTATTCGGGGAACCAGCTCCGACTGGACATTAACCCAGTTGAATGGCAATTACATTGCCACTTCAGACAGCGGTGAACCTACTCGCAGTTTCAACTATGCCCTGCTGCCCTCCAACATGATCAGCCGTGTGGAAGTCTATAAGAGTCCGGAAGCGCGTATTGACGAGGGCGGTATTGGCGGTACCGTGATTCTTCACAGCCGTAAACCTCTGGAGCTTGATGCAGGTGAGGGTGTAATCACGGCCGAATCAACCTATTCCGATACCACGGAGAAGTTCGAGCCGAATTTTAGCTCCTTTTATTCGTGGAAAAATGAAGCTGGGAACTTCGGTGTATTGGCCAGCTACACCAAGCAGGATCGGACTGTAGGAGCTATTGAAAATTATGCAAGCCACTGGCGCTTCCATTCAGACACGGTAGAGGGCGCCGAAAGGCCAGCCATCGTCGACCAGGCAACAGGTGAGGTCTACAACAATGTGTGGGCCCCCCGCGCTATGGGGATTTCCAATAAGCAGCAGGACCGAACTCGGGATGGGTATCAGCTGACCACGCAGTGGCGACCCACTGAGCAATTGGAGTTTTCTCTCAACTATTTTGGCTCCACGCTGGGCTACGACCGGCGCGAACAGCGTCTCACGCTTGCTGAGTGGAACGATAATCACAATCCCTATTTCGGTGTTGAGCTGCAAGGGGATACCGTTGTCGGCTACGGTTTTGGGGATAATGGCTTGCTTAACGATGCTAACTGGGGTGACGCGGATGTGAACGGGGGGGTAGAGGTTCGTCGCGGCCTGATGTCTCCACAGTTGACTGGCGAGGACATCACCGGCGAATCAGAATCGAACACTTATGATTTTGAAGCCTCGTATGACGGCGGCTTTTATACCGCAGATGTGAACATTGGCAGAACCGAAGCGAAGGGTGGTGTATCCGAGCGCATCATGGCCAACATGGATGCTCGCAACGGGTCGATTAACAGCTGGTTGTGGTCGATCAAAGACGGCAAGCCCAGTTACGAGATTTCGGAAGACCTCACCACAGATCGCAACGCCTATCCGTACTACGACTGGTTCAGCTCTGATGCCACGCGGAATAAAGATACGGAAGACTATTACCAGTTAGACCTGGCGTTTGACACGAAATGGGATTTTATTACCAAAGTCTATGTCGGCACAAAGTACCGCGATCATGAAATCAAGTCACTGAGAGATACCTTCCGCTGGGATGACGGCATTCCTGATAACGGCGGCTATCGTGGCTGGCTGTCGGGAACTGAATGGTTCCATAATCCTGACTTCCATCCGGATACCTCGACGCTGTTAGGTTATGACGTTGTGGATAATAGTGCTGGTGATACCGGTGCTATCAACTATCTGCCGTTTGATATGGATGCCTTAAAGCAATATGTGAGTGATAACTTCTCTCGCACCGTGGTTCCAGTGCTTTCAGGTACCTATACTATTAATGAAAAAATATTCTCAACTTACGCCCAGGCAGATTTCCGGTGGCAAGATATACGCGGTAACTTCGGTATTCGCTATGTCAACACGGATCTGGCCACCTCCACCTATGACGACATTGTTGGCCAGGAATCAGATGTGACCACTGCCAACAACCGCAGCGCCGACAGCGACAATTTTCTGCCAAGCCTGAACGTGGCATGGGATGTAACCGATGACATTGTGCTGCGTTTTGCTGCGGCCAAGACGATGACTCGAGTTAGTTATGCAGATCTGGGGCGGGCCGAATCTTATGGTCCGCCGGTAAATATTAACTCAAAAGATTCATGGACCGGTCGCGGCTCTGGTACATCTGCCAATACGGGCCTCGAAGCCATGATGGCGAATCAGTATGACTTGAGTGTTGAGTGGTACTACGCCGATGGCTCCGCGCTGGGCGCAACACTGTTTAACAAGGATATCAGTAATCTCCCAATCGATATCGTTGAAATTGTTGAGCGCGAACATAGCTGTTGTAACGGCCCGATCGAAGTCGAGATGAACACCAAAATTGGGGGCGGCGAGGCTACTTCACGAGGCGTTGAGCTGTTTGCGCAGCATGCCTTTGATAATGGTTTTGGCGTGATGGCCAATTATACCTACACCGATACCAGCACTTCCAATGTCCTTAATGATGGTGTGGCTACCGAGGCGGAAATTCCGGGTACGGCCAAGCACCAATACAATCTTTCCGGCTATTACGAGAATGACACATACAGTATTCGAGCGTCCTATAACTGGAAGGATGATCGCGCTAGCTGGATTCATCAGGGTTACAACATGTACGACAAGGCGTACGGTCAGCTTGACGTTAATGCCAGCTATAACTTCAATGACAGCCTGAGTCTTACGGCGTCGATTATTAACCTGACCGAAGAATCACAAGAGGGATTCTGGAAGCAGGAAAACAGGATGACTTATTACAATTACTACGGGCGTCGCTTCTATCTCGGTGCGAACTACAAATTTTAATGAGTCTTGACTGAGGTGCGGATGGCAGGCATAGGGTACTACCTATGCCTGTCTCTTTCACCGAATCGATGTGGTAATTTTTGATTAATGTTTGGTAGAGAGCAATGCAGGAAATATCCGACGACTACGGGGCTCAATCGCTTGCTTGTGTAGATTGATTCCTAAAACGTTGCAAAAAGGATCTGTCGATCTTTGGGTAGATATCGGGGAACCCCCTTGCTTGAGCATATAAATTAAACAGTTAAATCGGGTTTCTGCAGTATGAGAAAACTACGAATGGGTATGGTAGGCGGTGGAAGCGGCGCCTTTATTGGTGCTGTTCATCGCATTGCCGCGGCGATAAATCAGGATGTCGATCTGGTTTGTGGCGTATTTTCAGCCGACAAAGAGCGAAGCCTGGAGTCTGGGCGCTCGCTCTATCTTGATGAAGATCGCTGTTATGAAAGCTATGAGGAAATGTTCGATCGTGAGGCACGACTCCCTGCAGAGCAACGAATGGAATTCGTCGCTATCGTCACGCCAAATCATCTCCATTTCTCAGTGGCCATCGCCGCACTGAGAAATGGATTTCATGTCATCTCCGATAAGCCCGCAACAATGAATCTGCAGCAGGCAATCGAACTCAAGGGCGCTATCGAAGATAGTGGTTGCCTTTACGCATTGACACATGCTTACACCGGTTATCCACTAGTCAAACAAGCCAGGTACATGATTGAAAAAGGTGAGCTTGGCAATGTCATTAAAGTGGTTGTGGAATACAGTCAGGGCTGGCTGGCTTCCAAAGAAGACGAACGGAGCAAGCAGGCCAGCTGGCGCCTGGATCCCGAGAAATCGGGAGGCAGTTGCTGTATCGGGGATATCGGCGTTCATGCCGCCAATCTGGTGGAATATGTCTCCGGACTGGAAATTACCGAATTGTGCGCAGACATCTCGTCCATGGTGGCCGGCCGGAGACTCGATGATGACGGCACTGTCATTGTTCGATTTAACAATGGTGCCAAAGGTGTCTTGATCGTGAGCCAGGTCGCCATAGGTGAGGAGAACAATCTCCGGTTGCGCATATATGGCGATAAGAAGAGCATCGAGTGGTCGCAACAGGAACCGAACACCTTGTGGCTGCGCTCCAATACAGAGTCCACCCGGCAGATCAGAACCGGCGTGGGCGAGCTGTGTCCGGCCGCGCAGATGGCTACGCGGACACCCGCGGGCCACCCGGAAGGTTATTTGGAGGCTTTCGCCAATATCTACAAGAGTTTCGTTTTGCAAATAAGGGCCCACCAGCGCGGAGAAAAGTCCGACAGTAAATTATTTGATGTTCCTGGGATTGACGAGGCAATAAGGGGGATGGCATTTATTGAAAATACTGTTGAAGCCAGCCAGTCGAATATGAAATGGAAAGCCTTTTCTGTTAATTAATAGTTATTTGGGGACATAATAAGTGGCTAAAATCAAAGGTCCTGGAATTTTTCTGGCGCAGTTCGTCAACGATGTGGCGCCTTTCAACAATTTACACAGTATTTGCCAGTGGGCAGCCAGTCTGGGGTATAAGGCTATTCAATTGCCCACAACGGATCCTCGGCTTTTCGACCTGAGCAAGGCCTATCAGAGTCCTGCTTACTGTGATGAGATTAAAGGCACTGTTGCCGATGCGGGTCTTTCCATCAGTGAGTTCTCCACGCATTTACAGGGTCAGCTGGTCGCGGTCCACCCCGCTTATGACCGGCAATTTGATGCCTTTGCTCCTGCAAGCGTAAGAAATAATCCAAAAGCCCGTGCAGCGTGGGCAGCCGAGCAAGTCACGATGGCGGCAGCAGTAAGTGCACGCCTGGGCCTGAACGCTCATGCAACATTTTCTGGTGCGTTTCTGTGGCCTTCTTTCTATCCATGGCCGCAGCGTCCAGCAGGCCTGGTGGATGAGGGCTTCAAGGAGTTGGCGGCCAGGTGGTTGCCGATTTTAGATAAATTCCAAGATGCTGGCGTCGATCTGTGTTTTGAACTCCATCCGGGGGAAGACTTACACGATGGTGTTACCTTTGAGCGGTTCCTCGATGCGACCAATCACCATACAAGTGCCAATATTCTGTACGACCCCAGCCATTTTGTCTTGCAGCAGATGGACTACCTGGCGTTCATCGATATTTACCATGAGCGCATCAAGGCGTTCCACGTGAAGGATGCTGAGTTTCGTCCGAACGGCAGGAGTGGTGTCTATGGTGGCTACCAGTCCTGGATAGAGCGTCCCGGTCGTTTCCGCTCTCTGGGAGATGGACAGGTGGATTTCTCGCAGATATTCAGCAAATTGACCCAGTATGGGTTCGGCGGGTGGGCGGTCCTGGAGTGGGAATGTTGTTTGAAGCATCCAGAGGATGGTGCGAGGGAAGGTGCCGAGTTTATCTCGCGGCACCTGATTAGAACCAGCGATCGCGCGTTCGATGACTTTGCCTCAAGTGGAAGCGATCCTGCATTCAACCGACATATTCTTGGGCTGGATTCATTGAATAAAGGTGAAACATGTCTGTAAAAAATCATAATAAATTATTTGTCGCGAGCTGCCTGGCGCTGACCGTAACCGCGATGACGTTTGCTATCAGGGCGGGAATACTGGGCCAGCTCAGCCGTGAATTTGGCCTTTCTGATGTCCAGCTCGGGTGGATCAATGCGATGGCGTTCCTGGGCTTCCCCATCGCAACTATGGTAGGCGGTCTACTTTACAATCTTATCGGTGCCAAAAAACTAGTACTCATCGCCTTTGCCGGGCACGTCCTGGGCCTGGTTTTGACAATTACGGCTGACGGCTTCTGGGCACTGCTGATTTCCAGCTTCTGCATTGGCTTCGCCAATGGGTCGGTTGAGGCTGGTTGCAACCCCCTTGTGGCCAGCCTCTTTAGCAGCAATAAGACTGCCATGCTTAATAGATTCCATGTGTGGTTCCCGGGAGGAATTGTTGTTGGCGCGCTGGTTTCGAAATTCATGACGGATCTGGGGTTGGGCTGGCAAGCGCAGATTGCCGTGATGCTGCTGCCAACGGCTATTTACGGTTACTTAATACTTAGCCAGGAATTTCCCCGCAGTGATGCAGACGATACCTCGACCGCTAATAATATTGCGGCCATGTTTTCACCGTTGTTCCTGTTTGTTGCTTTCTGTATGACCCTTACGGCAACCAGTGAACTGGGGACGCAGCAGTGGATTGAGCGGATACTGGGCGCGGCGGGCGCATCGCCGATGCTCATCATGGCGATGGTCACTGGTGTTATGGCGGTTGGGCGCTATTTTGCAGGTCCCATCGTCAAGAAATTAAATCCCGAAGGCGTACTACTTTATTCATCGATCGTTACTTCCATTGGTATCTATAGCATGAGTGTGTCGACGGGCAATATGCTCTACTTGTCTGCGCTTATCTTTGCTCTGGGCGTAACTTATTTTTGGCCAACAATGCTCGGATTTGTGGCCGAAAATATTCCGCAGGCCGGGGCCATTGGTATGTCGATTATGGGGGGTATAGGTATGTTCGCCGTGAGCATGTGGAATCCAATTATTGGTGGATGGATCGATCAGGCTCGGGAAGAAGCGCTGGCGGCAGGGGGAAATCCGCAGGTAGCAGAGCTAATGGCCGGTCAGTCGACGCTGGAGAATCTCAACATATTTCCCCTAGTGTGCATTGTCGCCTTCCTCGGTCTGAATTGGTACATGAGGAAGCGTCATATAAAGCTGAGCATAGAAAGCGCTGCTTGATCTAAGGCGTTTGGTGTTAATTGACCGGGAAGTGCAATCTTTAAAAATAAAGAGCGATAGGTGATATAACTATGAAAAAGATACTTGGAAACGCGTTGGTGATGATGGCTTTGGCAACTTCTTGCAGCGTATTTGCGCAGAATAATGAGTTGACATCAGAGGAGAAGGCGGAGGGCTGGGAGCTGCTTTTTGACGGCCACGATATGAGCAAGTGGCGGAATTTTAAGAAGGACGGCTTGAGCGAGAAGTGGCAGGCAATAAATGGAGAAATGGTGCTCGCTGGTGCCGATGGTGGCGATATCTTGACCAAGAAAAAATATACCAACTTCGACCTGAAGTTAGAGTGGAAGATATCCAAGGCGGGCAATAGCGGTATTTTCGTTTTGGCCGATGAGCTGGGTGATAAAATTTACTCCAATGCGATCGAGGTTCAGATTCTCGATAACGAGCGGCATCCAGATAATAAGCTGACTTCCCATCTCTCCGGTTCAATCTACGATATCGTCGCTTCTCCCGCTTCTTCACATAAGCCTGCAGGTGAGTGGAACCAGGTACGTATATACCTTAACGAGCGCCATTTGAAGGTCTGGCAGAATGGCGAAAAGACCGCAGAAATCACTGTCGGCAGTGATGAATGGAATGAATTGGTGTCGCGTAGCAAATTTAGTACGTGGGAAGGATTTGCCAAGGCTGAAGGGGGTTACATTGGACTTCAGGATCACGGCAATAGAGTCGCGTTCAGAAATATCAAAATAAAAGAAATATAATGCGAGGTGTCCACGTATGAACGATTTCGATTATGAAGTTATTGTCGTCGGCTCGGGTGCCGGCGGCGCTATGGCGGCCTATACGCTGACAAAAAAAGGCCATAAGGTTTTGATGCTCGAAGCCGGCCGGGATTACGATCCGAAGAAAGAGTCGCCGATGTTCAAGCGTAATGGCGAGGCGCCACTTATGGGGGCGGGGAACGTTGACAAGGACTTCGGCTTTTATGACGCGACCGTTGACGGTGGTTGGACAGTGCCGAATGAGCCCTACACCAAGGCGGAGGGCACGGAGTTTTACTGGTGGCGAGCGCGTATGCTCGGCGGCAGAACCAACCACTGGGGACGTTATTCGCTGCGTTTCAGCGAGCACGATTTTAAGGGAAAGTCTCGGGATGGCCTGGGCGCGGATTGGCCAATTGAATACAAGGATATCGCCTCTTGGTACGATAAGACGGAAGAAATTGTCGGTATATGCGGCGTCAATACTGGGCTCGATGATATGCCCGATGCCTCAGAGGGGATTTTGCAGCCACCACCCAAGCCGCGTGTTCCGGAGTTGCTCGTGGCTGCGGCAGCAAAGAAATTGGGTATCCCCGCAGTTCCAATGCGCAGGGCGGTATTGACGCGGGCGAAGGATCAGCGCGCGGCATGCTTTTATGCAACGCCCTGCGGGCACGGCTGTTCGATCGGTGCCGCCTTTCAAACGACAACTTCCTTGATTCCTATGGCGAAGAAGACCGGTCGCCTGCAGGTAGTCACTGATGCGATGGTTAAAGAAGTGAACGTAGATGACAGGGGTAAGGTCACAGCGGTTACTTACATCGATAAGAAAACCAAGGAAGCTCACACGCTGCAAGCCCGTGTCATTATTTTGGCGGCCAGCGCCTGTGAGTCCGCACGGATTTTGTTGAATTCCAAGAGCGAGCGTCACCCGAATGGTTTGGCCAACTCCAGTGGTCAGGTCGGTCGCAATCTCATGGATTCTACCGGCGTAAATCTGGGCGCCATGATTCCCGGCCTGCAGGGGCGGCCCAAGTATAACGAAGACGGACACACAGCCAACCACCTGTTTATCCCCTGGTGGGGCCATAAAATGCAGGAAAAGGGTGAGCTGGATTTTCCGCGAGGTTACCACTTTGAAATTGGTAGCGGCTTCCATCAGCCGGGTGCCGGGGTTTCCGGTGACCTCGATGGTTATGGGAAGTCGCTAAAGGATATTGCGAAGCGCGCTTATGGCTCCTACGTCGGACTGTCATTGCGTGGTGAAATGCTGCCCAATGAACACTCCTACATGGAAATTGACGAAGAGGTCAAGGATGCATGGGGCATTCCAGTGGCGAAGTTTCACTGGAAGTGGTCCGAACATGAACTGAAGCAAGTTGAGCACGGCCTGAACACGGCGAAGGCAATCCTGGAAGCCATGGGTGCCAAGTTCACTGATTCGTTGCCAAAAGCGGAGGATGCCATATCCAAGGGCGGTGAGATCATCCATGAAGTTGGTAGTACGCGAATGGGGGATTCTCCGGAAGACTCGGTAACCAATCAATGGGGGCAGACGTGGGATTGTGAAAACCTGTTTGTCATGGATGCAGGTGTATTTGCGTCCAACCCCCATAAAAACTGTACCTTGACCATAATGACGTTGGCCATGAGAAATTCTTCCTGGTTGGCCGAACAGCTCAAGCAAGGAGTTCTTTGAAATGACTTCTAATAGCGATAATTCGATGGATGAGAAGCCCTATAAAACGACGCTGACACGCAGGGAATCTTTGAAGTGGCTGGGGCTTCTTTCTGCCGCTGTCGCAGTTCCTGCCGTCATCTCATTGTCCGGCGGAAAGACGGTAGCTGAAACCGGCAAGGCGCATTGGCCGAAGCTGTCGCTGCCGCAAGTTACCGGTAAGGGCTATGGCAAGGATCCCAACCTGATAGTGCCCCCTGAGGCGCCTTGGCCGTTAACGTTGGAACAGCAGGAGCTGAATACGATCGCGGTACTTTCCGACATCATTGTACCGCGAGAGGGAAATGTTCCGTCTGCAAGCGAGGTTAAGGTACCCGATGTCGTGAATGAGTGGGTCAGTGCACCTTATGCGCGGCAGCAAGCCGATCGCCTGGAAGTTCTGAGTCTCGTTGTCTGGTTGGAAGACGAAGCCAAACTTCGCTACGACGCTGGTTTCCGTGCGATAACCAATATGGAAAGGCTCTCGATTATCGACGATATTGCCTATAAAAAAGCTTACTACACCGAAGAGTATTCAAAGCCGGCCGAGGCGTTTTCCCGGTTGCGATCGTTGGTGCTGTCCGCTTTCTTCTGCACATCCGAAGGTACGAAGGACATTGGCTACATGGGTAACGTGCCCATCGCCGGTGATTATCCTGGGCCCACAAAAGAAGCGATGCAGCATTTAAACGGCTTGCTGGATCAGCTCGGCTTGTCGTTGTCTATTGCGTAAATCTGCTATTTATTTCTCTCCCATTACCCGGCTGACCGCTATTCGCAGTGAATAGCTGGGATGCCGGTTTTTTTATCCGGCTTTGTTCTCCCGGGGCGATCGGGCCACAAAAAAGGCGAGCTTTAAAGCTCGCCTTTTTCGTTTTGCCTGTTGCTTCCGGTCGGCGACCGAAGTTATTCCATGTAGCTCTCCACCGGTGGGCAGGAGCAGATCAGGTTGCGGTCGCCGTAGACGTTGTCGATACGGTTGGACGCCGGCCACACCTTGTGCGCTTTCAGCCAGGGTGCGGGACGTGCGGCGACTTCGCGGGAGTAGGCGTGAGCCCACTCGTCGACCATGACGTCGTCCTGGGTGTGCGGCGCATTGTGCAGCGGATTGTCCTCGGCGCTGTATTTGCCATTGATCACGTCTTCCACTTCCTGGCGGATGGTGACCATGGCCATGACAAAGCGGTCCAGCTCTTCCTGCGATTCACTCTCGGTAGGCTCGATCATCAGCGTGCCGGCTACCGGGAACGACATGGTGGGCGCGTGGAAGCCGAAATCCATCAGGCGCTTGGCGATGTCTTCCTCAGTGATGCCGCTGGCCTCCTTGAGCGGGCGCAGGTCCACCAGACACTCGTGGGCGACGAAGCCATTGGTGCCGGTGTACAGCAGCGGGTAGTGCTCGCTGAGTTTCTTGGCGACGTAGTTGGCGTTCAGGATGGCCATCTCGGTGGCCTGCTTCATGCCCTGTTTGCCCATCATGCGGATATACATCCAGCTGATCGGCAGGATGCTGGCGGAGCCCCAGGGTGCCGCGGAGATGGTGCCATTGACCGGATCGGTTTCCGGTACCCCGGTCACCGGGTGACCGGCCAGGAACGGCTTCAGGTGCTCGCCGACCGCGATCGGGCCCATGCCCGGGCCGCCGCCACCGTGCGGGATACAGAAGGTCTTGTGCAGGTTCAGGTGCGATACGTCGCCGCCGAACTGGCCCGGCGCAGCGACGCCGATCAGTGCGTTCATGTTGGCGCCATCGATATACACCTGGCCGCCGGCCTGGTGTACCAGGTCGCAGATTTCGCGGATACCTTCCTCGAACACGCCGTGGGTGGACGGGTAGGTGACCATCAGCGCGGCGATACGGTCGCCGTGCTCTTCGATCTTGGCCTTCAGGTCGCCGATATCGACGTTGCCCTTGTTGTCACAGGCAACCACGACCACTTTCATGGAGACCATCATCGCCGACGCCGGGTTGGTGCCGTGGGCAGAGGCGGGAATCAGGCAGATATCGCGCTGGGTTTCGCCCTTGGCCGCGAGGTATTTCTTGATTGCGATCAGGCCGGCGTACTCGCCCTGGGAGCCGGCATTGGGCTGCAGGCTGACGGCGTCGTAACCGGTACAGGCGGCCAGCATCTGCTGCAGCTGCTCGAACATCGCCGCGTAGCCTTCGGCCTGATCGGCGGGGGCGAAGGGGTGCAGTTTGCCGAATTCCGGCCAGGTCACCGGGATCATTTCCGCGGTGGCGTTCAGCTTCATGGTGCAGGAGCCGAGCGGAATCATCGAGTGGTTCAGCGCGATGTCCTTGGACTCCAGGGTCTTCAGGTAGCGCAGCATCTCGGTTTCGGAGTGGTAGGTATTGAACACCGGGTGCGTCAGGAATTCGCTGCTGCGCACCAGGGAAGCCGGTACGCCCTGCGGGCCCTTGGCGGCAATTTCGCTGTCCAGCGCATGCAGGTCGACGCCGTGCTCGGTGCCGGCAAAGGCGTTCAGGAGTTCGGCCACATCCTGCAGGGAAGTGGTTTCGTTCAGGCTGACACCCAGGGCATCGTTGCCCACTTTGCGCAGGTTGATTTCCGCAGCCAGGGCGCGCTGGTAGATCTCTTCCTGCTTGCCGGCAGCGGCGACGGTCAGAGTGTCGAACCAGCTGTCGTGGGTCAGGCTGAAGCCTTTCTTTTCCAGTCCGGCGGCGAGGATATCGGTCAGGCGCTGGATGCGCGCGGCGATGGTCTTCAGGCCCTCGGGACCGTGATAGATCGCGTAGAAGGCGCTCATCACCGCCAGCAGTACCTGGGAGGTACAGATGTTGGAGTTGGCCTTTTCGCGGCGGATGTGCTGCTCGCGGGTCTGCATGGCCATGCGCAGCGCGCGCTTGCCCTTGCTGTCCACGGAGACTCCGATGATACGGCCCGGCGCGGAGCGCTTGTAGGCTTCGCGGAAGGCGAAGAAACCGGCGTGCGGACCGCCGTAACCCATCGGGATGCCGAAGCGCTGGTTGCAGCCGACCACGACGTCCGCACCCATGTCACCCGGAGCCTTCAGGGCTACCAGGCTCATCAGATCGGCGGCGACGGTCACCAGGCCGTTGGCCTCGTGCACTTTGGCGATGATATCGGTCAGGTCGCGGACTACGCCGGTGGAACCCGGGTACTGCAGCAGGGCGCCGAACAGTTCGGCCGGCATTTGCTCCGGGTTGCCGACGACTACTTCAAAACCGAAGTGTTCGGCGCGGGTTTTGACCACGGCGATGGTCTGCGGGTGGCAGTCGGCGTCGACAAAGAACACATTGGACTTGTTGCGTTTCACCTGGCGCTTGCACATGGCCATGGCTTCGGCCGCCGCCGTGCCCTCGTCCAGCATGGAGGCATTGGCCAGTTCCATACCAGTGAGATCCATGATCATCTGCTGGAAGTTCAGCAGGCCTTCCAGGCGGCCCTGGGCGATTTCCGGCTGGTACGGGGTGTAGGCGGTGTACCAGCCCGGGTTTTCCAGCACATTGCGCAGAATGACGTTGGGCGTAATCGTGTCGTGATAGCCCATGCCGATGAAGGTGCGGTAGATCTTGTTGCGCCCGGCCAGGGATTTCAGCTCCGCCAGCGCTTCCTGCTCATTGACCGCATCGGCCAGATCCAGCTCGTCCTCTTTACGGATCGATGCGGGTACCGTCTTTTCGATCAGCTCGTCGATGCTGGATACGCCAAGGGCCTCCAGCATCGCCTGTACCTGGACTGGGTCCGGGCCGATATGACGGTGGATAAAAGCATCGTGTTGTTCCAACTGCTGAAGGGTTGGCTGGGTCATAAACTTCGTTCCTGTAATCGCAGGGAGTCGTCGCTGGAGGTGCGCCCGCGGTTAAAAATAGCACCGGCGTTACTCTGCCGGGTATTTGCCCTTTCCCTGCCGGCGCCTCGCCGCACCTTATGGGGATTCCGCGACGGGGCAATACAGGAAGGGAGGTGGGCTGCAGCAACCGGAAATGCGGCGCTGGGCCCGGTGAGTCGGCGCGCATCTTAGCAATCGCAAGCGAAACGGGCAATCCGCCGGATTTTCGCGTTAATTGTGCTATTTAATGTCGCTAACTGTGAAATATATCCTGTAAATCGGTCATTGGCGTAATTTTATACTAGTCCGCCCGCTCACTGTCCGCAGCTGACCGGACTTTCGACCATACTCGGTGGCATCGAGCCTAGTTGGAAGTGCCGGCGGAAGCCGGTGACCGGGAGATAGAGATAGTCGGCGCATACGTCTTAAAGTGCCCGCAGTGAGCGAGTCCTCTTCGCCCGTCCCGACAGGTCGTGGCACTCGCCGCCACCGAAACGATAAAAGTATTGTCGCCCGGGGTTCCCGGCTCGTCGCGCCCGCCATTCCACTGTGCATTCCCACTGATAGCGCAGCCTTAGCTGTGTTCGGTCCGCACCGGCAAGCATTCGCCCAATAGAACCCGCTTGGGAGGTGGCACCGTGAGTGTGGTCGGTTCGACAAACGGGCACATCGGATACCAGCGCGGCTAATGCGGAAACTGGAGTTGCAAGGGAAATGCAGTTTCACAGTCTCAGGTTCAAGACCAGCATTTTTTCGCTATTGCTGATAGCGGCGATTTGCCTCTTTTTTATCCTGCTGGGTAACGGCAACCTGCAATCCCTGCTGAAAAAAAATCGCGAGAACCGCTACCTCAGTTACCAGTATCAGGTGGCGGCCCTGCTCAATCAGTCGCGCGAAGAGCTGATTCAGCTCACTGATTTGATTGTACTGTGGCGCAACGGCACTTCCGCCGACCCGCAAATCCTGCGCGGGCTGTTCGACCGGCAGTGGGATTACCTGGAGGCCAATTGGGGATTGGAGTCGCTGAAACTGTATACCAGTGCAACACAGCCGCCGATCTTCTGGGGGGCGACCACGCGCAGGCTGACCCCGGAACAGGTCCGCGAGGTGATCATCAGCGGTCAGCCGCTGACGCGTGTGCATTGCAGTCGCACCTGCGTGCAGAGTCTGGCGGTGTCGGTGATTGCCGGAAACAGCAGGGATTATGTACTGCAGCTGGATCGCTCTCTGGCCGATGAGCTACTCAGCTTTCACGAGATTACCGGGTCAGATATCGGCATTCTATCCGGTCGTCACCGCGGCCCCGCCTTTCATGCCAGCAGTTTCCTGGAAGAGTGGAACCGGGATGTCATCGCGCTGACCTCCGAGGAAAAGTTGATGCCGCTGTTGCGCCAGCTCGCGGCCGATCAGCTGCTGCTGCCGGGCCTGCATTTCGCCGAGACTTACCAGTTCGGGCGGAAGCATTTCGATATCAAAACCCTGCCGGTCAGCGTTGGCGATGAGGCGGGAGCACAATTCATCATCGTCGACGATGTCTCCGACCAGGTTGAGCATATCGGCGATTCACTGAGGCTGCTGTTACTGTGTTCGGCCTTGGGGGCAGCTATTTTTATCGGTGCCCTCACTGCACTGTTGTGGCGGCCGATCTTCCGGCTGAAGCGCCTGGCGGCGGCCCTGCCACTGTTGAGTGATGGCCAGTTCGATGCAGCCCGCAGCCTGATACGCCCGATATCCAAGCCCAGAAGCCACTACGACGAGATCGATGTGCTGGACTCTACCGGCCTGGCGGTCTGCGATCAGCTCGAGTTGATGCAGGAAATGGTTTCGCAGAACACTGCCAGGCTGGAGCGGATCGCCATGTACGATACGCTGACCGGACTCGCCAATCGGCACAATCTCGTCGAAGCGCTGAAAAAGTACCTGCGCGATAACTCTGCCGGGGAAGGGACGGCTTACCTGTTTTTTGTGGATCTGGACGATTTCAAACAGGTCAATGATTCTCTCGGCCATCAGCGCGGTGACGACCTGCTGCGCGTGGTCGCCCAGCGGCTGGTCAGCGTCATGCGCTTTGGCGATATTGTGGCCCGCCTCGGTGGTGACGAGTTCTGTGTGCTCGTGCGCTCTATTGCCGGCGGTGGGACTTATCGCACCTTGGCGGAAAAAATGTTGAGCATTGTTGCGGAGCCGGTTCGCATCGGCGATGAACTGGTGCAGGTGACCCTGAGTATCGGCGTGGTTGCCATTCCGGAGCACGGTCAGACACTGGAAAGCATACTGCAGAAGGCGGATATTGCGATGTATCACGCCAAGTATCACGGCAAAAATAGTTACCAGCTGTATTCGACCGAGTTGTCCGGTATTGAACAGATTGCCTCGGCGCACGCGGAGCGAGGCAAGCAGGACATGATAGTCCATACCGACCAGCGTGTTTGACACTGATTCCCACCCGAGCCTGGCATCATCTCCCCCGCACTGCGCCTTATTGGTCTATTTTTAACGATACCCGCTGTGGTTTTTCAGGCTGTCACCGCGGGAAAAATAAGGATAAAAGGAAATGCTGGAAGCCGGCAGGGATTGCGGAATTTATTCACGATGGCGCAACGAATCTATATCGGCAGTGATCAACTGTTAGTCAGTTACCTCTGTAATTTGCTCGAGGAAGCCGGCATACCGGCGCTGATGCAAAAGTCCGTGGTCGACGTACCACAGGAAGACTGCGGGCCTCTGGCCTGGTACTCGGAATTGTGGATCATGCAGGATCGCCAGCTCCCCGGTGCGCAGCTACTGGTGGCGAAGATACTCAGCGGCGATGGCGTCGAGGTTCCGGACCTGGCCGTGGTGCATCACCTGGCTGCTCCCCTTTCCCCGACTTCTGTCCCACCCTCGAAAATCGCCTGAGCGACTGGCCCCAAGCGAAAGTTTCCAGCGGTACCCGTCAATTATTTGACCGTTTACCGGTCAAGAAAGGGTCGCAGATAGCGTTCCAGCTGCTGCCGCAGCGGTTCATCCGCGCTGATTCCCATTTTTTCCAATCGCGAGCGATCCAGTCGGCAATTGTGCGGGCGGGGTTCGCCATATTGCGGTGACTGGTCGCCGCTAAGGTGATCCGCGGGAAGGTCGCAGGCTTCGGCCACCAGTTTTGCCAGCCCGTAGCGGGTACAGGCAGTACTGGCGCTCCAGTGATAGATCCCGCTGAATTCTTCTCCCGCAGCGATTTTCGCCGCGCTCTGCTCCAGTACCGCGGCAATGTCTTCGGTACTGGTCGGGTAGCGGATGGCCCAGTCGTCGAGCGAGGTTGGAACCCGGTTGCGCACAGTGTCCAGCAGGGCAGTTACGCCGGATTCGCCGAGTTCCAGCACCGGGCCGAACAGCCAGGGCACGCGAAGTACCCAGTGATTGCCGTTGGCGAGTACTGCATTTTCACCGGCCAGTTTGCTGCGGCCGTAAAAATTGATCGGGTTGGTGGTGTCGTCGACGGAGTAGGGTGGCGCGCTGCCATCGAACACGTAATCAGTGGAGATATAGGCGAGCTGTGCTCCGCTGTCGTTGCAAAGCCGGGCCAGCTGCGCGCTGCTATCGACGTTCAGTGCCCAGGCGGCATCCGGCTGTTCGGCACAACGATCTGGCCAGCGCTCGGCGGCACAGTGAATCACCAGTTGTGGCCGCAATTCCTGGAGCTGTCCACGCACTTGTCCAAAATCGGTCAGGTCCAGTTGCCGCAGTTCATTCCCTGCGCGGGAAAAGGCAGTCCCGGTAACGTCAAACGCGGGGTTGGCGGTGAGTCGTTTGAACAGGCTGCGACCGAGCAGGCCCGAGGCGCCGGTTATCAGAATATTCAAGATTGCTTCATCCTGTTTTAGGGGGCCAAAACAACAGAGGCGAACCCCCTGGTCCGCCCCTGTGCCTGTCTCGCGCTGTGCCGGAAACCCGGCCCCGCTTACATCTGTTCCAGGACTTCGATACCCAGCAAATCGAGTCCGCTGGCAATGGTGCGGGCTACCAGGTCGCACAGTTGCAGACGGCTTTGCTTCTGTACCTCGGAGACGCCTTCCTTCAGCACCGGGCAGGCTTCGTAGAAGGCCATATAGGCGCTGGCCAGATCGTACAGGTAAGCACACAGTACGTGCGGGAAGGTATCTTTGGCCACCTGGTCGATTACTTCACCGAACTGGCACAGCTTGATTGCCAGCGCGCGCTCCTCGGCGGTCTCGAGGTGGATCTCGCCCTTCAGTTCGGAGGGCTCGACTCCGGCGCGGCGGAAAATACTGCGTACGCGGGTGTAGGCGTACTGCAGGTAGGGAGCGGTGTTGCCCTCGAAGCTCAGCATCGCGTTCCAGTTGAACGCGTAATCGTTGGTGCGGGTCTTGCTCAGGTCGGCGTATTTGACCGCGCCGATACCGACCACGCGGCCGATTTCCGCACACTCCTCCGCGCTGAGGTCCGGATTTTTCGCCGCCACCAGTTTCTGCGCGCGCTCCACCGCTTCATCCAGCAGCGCGGCCAGTTTCACGGTGCCGCCGGTGCGGGTTTTGAACGGCTTGCCGTCGTCGCCCATCATGGTGCCGAAGGCGCAGTGCTCCAGGGTCACTGAATTGTCGACAAAGCCCGCCTTGCGCGACGCGGTAAAGGCTTGCTGCAGGTGCAGTGACTGGCGCGCGTCGACGACGTAGAGCAGGCGATCGGCTTTCAGCTTGTTGGCGCGGTAGCGGATCGCGGCCAGGTCGGTGGTGGCGTAGAGGTAACCACCGCCCTGTTTCTGGATGATCATCGGGCTGGGGTTGCCCTCTTTGTCGGCCATCTCCTCGAGGAACACCACCACGGCGCCCTGGTCTTTGACCGCGATGCCGCGGTCGAGCAGTTCCTTGACCAGCACCGGCAGATCGTCGTTGTACTGGCTTTCGCCGTAGACGTCACTGCGCTTCAGGGTGACGTTGAGCTTCTCGTAGATCTCCTCGCTGTGGCTGATGGAGATATCGATAAACTGCTGCCACAGTTTCAGGCAGTCGGCGTCGCCGCCCTGCAGTTTTACTACATATTCGCGGGCGCGGTCGGCGAAACCCTCCTCCTCGTCGAAGCGCACCTTGGCCTCGCGGTAGAATTTCTCCAGGTCCGCCAGTGCCACCTCGGCGTCGTTGTTGGCCAGCTTGTCGGACAGGTGTGCCAGCAGCATGCCGAACTGGGTGCCCCAGTCGCCCATATGGTTCTGGCGGATCACGGTGTGGCCCTGGAACTCCAGCAGGCGCGCCAGCGCGTCGCCGATGATCGTGGAGCGCAGGTGACCGACGTGCATCTCCTTGGCCAGGTTGGGGTGGGAGTAGTCGATGACAATGGTCTGCGGCTCCGCCACCGGTTCGATGTTCAGGCGCGGATCCGCCTCGGCGGCGGCCAGGTTCGCAGACAGCCACTGCTCACTCAGGTGGATGTTCAGGAAGCCGGGCCCGGCAATCTCTACCTTCTCGATCATATCGCCGCGATCCAGGTGCTCGAGGATCTTGGTTGCCAGCTCGCGCGGGTTGGTACCCATGCGCTTGGCCGCCCCCATGGCGCCATTGGCCTGGTAGTCGCCGAAGCCCGCTTTCTTGGCCGGAGCCACAATCGGGCCGCAGTCTGCGGGAATGCCGGCTGCGAGCATGGCGGCCTGGAACTTGTCGGTGAGGAGCTGGCGAATATTCATAGGTGGGGGTTACTGCTGCTGTGTTCTTGGGTTCTGGTTCTTGGGTTCTATAGGAATACTAGGAACGCGGGATTTTAAAGGGCGGTGGCGGCTTTGCAAGGCCGCTCCTGCCGGGGGGATGCCGGCGCACTGGCGCTCCGCGCCGTTATCCGCGGGCGCCGGACGCCCTGAAGACAGTTTACGCCGGTTGGCCGCTGCGTGGCGATGTCCGGTTGCGGCGGCTGCGGGTGTTATGATGCGTCCAGGATAAAGGGGAGGGAAATTTTGAGCGCAACGACACTCTACTGGCACGATTACGAGACCTGGGGTACGGATCCCGGGGCGGACAAGCCATCCCAGTTTGCAGGCATCCGCACCGACGAGGACCTGAATATCGTCGGCGAGCCGCTGATGGTCTATTGCCGCCCCGCCAGCGACTGCCTGCCCCAGCCCATGGCCAGCCTGGTCACCGGCATCAGCCCCCAGCGCGCGCTGGCCGAAGGTATCCCCGAGTTCGAGTTTATCCAGAAAATACTGGGCGAGCTGGGTGCCCCGGGCACCTGCGGCGTCGGCTACAACAGCCTGCGCTTCGATGACGAAGTGACCCGCCACACGCTCTACCGCAACCTGTTCGATCCCTACGAGCGCGAATGGCGCTCAGGCAACAGCCGCTGGGACATCATCGATATGGTGCGACTGACCTACGCGCTGCGTCCCCAGGGCATCCAGTGGCCAAAGCGGGAAACCGCCAATGGGGAGAGCGTGCCGTCTTTCCGCCTGGAGGAGCTGACCGCGGCCAACGGCATTGCCCACGAGGGTGCCCACGACGCGCTCTCCGATGTGCGCGCCACTATCGAGATGGCGCGCCTGATCCGCACCCGCCAGCCGAAACTCTACGATTACGTTTATCGCCTGCGCCGCAAGCAGGAGGCGGCCAAGCTGATCGACCTGCGCAGCCGCAAGCCACTGCTGCATATTTCCGGCAAGGTGCCGGCCAGCCAGGGGCACCTGACCTATGTATTGCCGCTGGCAATGCACCCGGTAAACCGCAATGCGGTCATCGTCGCCAACCTGGCAATGGACCCGGAACCGATCCTGAGCCTGGATGCCGACGCGCTGCGCGAGCGCCTGTATACGGGCCGCGACAAGCTTGGCGAGGGCGAATTACCCGCGGGGCTCAAGCTGGTGCACCTGAACAAGTGCCCGGTGCTGGCGCCGGCCAACATGCTCGACGACGCCCGCGCCGCCGAACTGGGCATCGACAAGGCCGCCTGCGAGGCCCACTGGCAGCGGTTGCGGGACCTGGACCTGACCCAGAAACTGCACCGGGTATTTCTCGATAGCGAATTCCCGCCGCGGGATGTGGAGGCGAGCCTCTACGACGGTTTCCTCAACGACGCCGACCGCGACCTGTGCCGCGACCTGCAGCGCGCGGTGGCCGAGCGCGGTCCCGAGGCGCTGGCGGGCCAGGTACCGTTTGCCGACAAGCGCCTGCCGGAACTGCTGTTCCGCCTGCGCGCGCGTAACTTCCCCGAGACGCTGTCGGCGGAAGAGCAGCAGCGCTGGCAGGAGTGGCGCTACCGCCGCCTGACGGATCCGCAGGCCGGCGCCAGCATCACGCTGGAGCCCTATTTTGAGGAAATCGCCGCGCTGCGCGCGCAGTATCCAGACAAGTCGGCGCTGCTCGACCAGCTGGAGGCCTGGGGCGACGGGTTGCTGGCCTAATTGCTGGCAGAGGATGCCGAGCTTGGATGCGAAGGTGCCGTTACCGGGAGCCGCTTGCGAAACGATTGCCGATCAGGCTGTTGAGCAAGCTGATCCCGGTAGCGGCGCCGCCCCGGACACGCCCAGTACTGGTACTGGGCTGCTAGGCGACCGGCCAAAGTAGCGCGGTATCCGATGCAGGCTGCGAGTGCGGAGCCCTACCGGCTTGGCCCGCGCCCGAGTAGAATGCCCCCGGCAAAAACTGGCGCCCACAAGGCGCAAACAACGGAGCACCAATGGACTTTATCGGAGCCAATATCCTTTCCGTCAGTCAGTTCGAACGCGGCGATATCGACCGCATTTTCCAGGTGGCGGACACCATGGGGCCCTTTGCGCGGCGTGAAAAAGTCACTCGCGTATTGGAAGGCGCCATCCTCGGCAATATGTTCCTCGAACCCAGCACCCGCACGCGCCTGAGCTTCGGCGCTGCCTTCAACCTGCTCGGCGGCACCGTGCGCGAAACTGTGGGAATCTCGGCCAGTGCGATGGCCAAGGGCGAGTCCCTGTACGACACCGCGCGGGTGCTGTCGGGCTACAGCGACGTGATCTGCATGCGCCACCCACAGGAGGGCTCGGTGGCCGAATTCGCCGCGGCCAGCCGGGTACCGGTGGTCAACGGCGGTGACGGCGCCAACGAGCACCCGACCCAGGCGCTGCTCGACCTCTATACCATCCGCAAGGAACTGGAAGGCCACGGCCGCACGCTGGACGACTTCCGCATCGCCATGATCGGCGACCTCAAGCACGGTCGCACCGTACACTCCCTGTGCAAACTGCTGTGCCTGTTCGGCAAGGTGCAGATCGTTCTGGTCTCGCCGCCGGAGCTGGCCATGCCGGAAGCCGTGGTGGAGAAACTGCGCGCCGCCGGCCACGATGTCACCATCTCCGACCAACTGGAAACGTCCATCTCCCAGGTGGACATCGTCTATTCCACCCGTATCCAGGAGGAGCGCTTCGCCTCCCAGGAAGAGGCCAACCTCTATCGCGGCCGCTTCCGCCTGAACCGGGAAATCTTCACCCGTCACGCCCAGCCGAACACGGTGATCATGCATCCGCTGCCGCGGGACTCCCGCGCCGAAGCCAACGAGCTGGATACCGACCTGAACGAGCACCCGAGCCTCGCCATCTTCCGTCAGACCGACAACGGCCTGCTGGTGCGCATGGCGCTGTTTGCGCTGTTACTGGGGGTGGAAGACAAGGTGGATCAATATTCCCACGAGGTCCGCTGGCACGTTCGTCGCAATCCGGTATAACGACCGGCTCCAGTCCGCCACACACGCGGGTTATTTCTGATAACCTGCTGTTGTTCCCCATCCAGGATCGGAGCCATGCTGAAACGGATTTCAGATAAAGGGCGCAGGGCGGCCAGGATCGCCGCGCTGCTGCTTTTGGGACTGGCTGCGCTTGTCTGCGCGCAGCCGTCGCCGCAACCCCATGTGGCGCAGCTTTCCATTCAGGGGGCCATTGGCCCGGCCACTACCGATTACCTGGATCGGGCCATGGCGGATGCCCAGGCAGCCGGCGCCCGACTGGTGATTATCCATATGGATACCCCCGGCGGTCTCGACGCCGCCACCCGTGACATCATCCAGCACATCCTCGCTTCCGATATTCCCGTCGCGACTTATGTCTATCCGTCCGGTGCCCGTGCTGCCAGCGCCGGGACCTATATCCTCTATGCCAGCCACATTGCCGCCATGGCACCGGCGACGACGCTCGGTGCGGCGACCCCGGTGCAGATAGGCGGCATGCCGGGACCGGGCGAATCGCCGCAGAAGCCACCGGACAAAAGCGGAAGCGGCGACAGCGATGGAGACAAACCAAAAGCCGAAAGCGATTCCGGGCAGTCCGGCACGGCCATGGAACGCAAGATGACCAATGATGCTGTGGCTTTTATCCGCGGCCTGGCCAAGCGCTATGGGCGCAACGCCGACTGGGCGGAAAAGGCAGTGCGCGAGGCGGCCACGCTGACCGCGGACGAAGCGCTGCAGCAGAACGTCATAGACCTGGTGGCGAAGAACAACGAAGACCTGTTGCGGCAGGTGGCCGGGCGCAAGGTGGAGCTGGAATCCGGCGCCGTGACGCTGCCCGCGGATCTCGCCGATTTGTCAGTGCGCACCTATGAACCGGATTGGCGCAGCAAAATACTGGCCCTGATCACCAATCCCCAGGTGGCCTATATTCTGTTGTTGATTGGTATTTACGGTCTCATCTTCGAAGGCTACAGCCCGGGTGCGATGGTGCCCGGAATCGTCGGCATTATCTGCCTGCTGCTGGCGTTTTACGCGCTGCAGGTGCTGCCGATCAACTACGCTGGACTGGCGCTGATTATCGTCGGCGCGCTGCTGATCGTGGCGGAGCTGTTCGTTCCCAGCTTTGGTGCTCTCGGTATTGGCGGCGTGATCGCGCTGGTGATCGGTTCGGTCATGTTGATCGACAGCGACGTGCCGGGCATGCAGATATCGCGAGGATTGATCGGTGCCATTGCCGGTGTCAGCGGCCTGGGGCTGCTCGGGCTGCTGTGGGCGGTGGGGCGCAGCCTGCGCAAACCGCGCCTCGCCATCAACAAGGCGATGGTGGGGCACACGGCAGTGGTCATCGAATTGCAGGGCGACGATGTACTGGTGCATCTGGGCGGCGAGATCTGGCAGGCCCGCTGTGACAGTCCCGTGCAGCCCGGCGACCGGGTAACAGTGGTTGCCCAGGACGGTCTGGCCCTGCAGGTGGAACCGGAATCCAATATGAAACAGCACACCTGAGGAGACGAACAATGATCAGTTACTTTACCGGGCTGCTGCTGGCGGCCATCGCATTGCTGATAATGTATGCGCTGCGCATCCTGCGCGAGTACGAGCGGGCGGTGGTGTTTTTTCTAGGTCGCTTTCAGGCGGTCAAGGGACCGGGGCTGATCATTATCATTCCGGTGATCCAGACGATGGAGCGGGTGGACCTGCGCACGGTGGTGATGGATGTCCCCTCCCAGGACGTCATCAGCCGCGACAATGTCTCCGTCAAGGTCAACGCCGTCGTCTACTACCGGGTGATCGATCCGCAGTCAGCGATCATCAATGTAGAGCACTACAACGAGGCGGTCAGCCAGCTGGCCCAGACCACCCTGCGCTCGGTGCTGGGCAAGCACGAACTGGATGAGATGCTGTCGGAGCGGGATAAACTCAATGTGGACCTGCAGAAGATTCTCGATGAGCAGACCGATGCCTGGGGCGTGAAAGTGACCAATGTCGAGATCAAACACATTGATCTCGACGAGAGCATGATCCGCGCCATTGCCAAGCAGGCCGAGGCCGAGCGCGCCCGGCGCGCCAAGGTGATCCACGCCGAGGGCGAGGCCCAGGCGGCGAGCAAACTGACCGAGGCTGCCGACCAACTGTCGAAGAATTCCAACTCGATTACGCTGCGCTATATGCAGACGCTGATCGATATCGCCGGCGAGAAAAACTCCACCATCGTCTTTCCACTACCGCTGGATTTGATCCAGCCGATTATGCAAAAAGTGGTCGGGGAAAAACCCTAGGGGAGCCCGCTGTCGATGGAGTTCGACCTGGAGCAGTTCAACAAATCGTTCCTGTTGCTGCTGGTACTGCTCAACCCTTTTATCCTCAGCGTTTACCTGCTCGACCTGATTCGCGGACTGGAAATGCGCGTGTTTTCCGGCCTGCTGCTGCGCGCCTTCCTGATCAGCCTGTCCGTATTCCTGCTGTTTGCCTGGTTCGGCGAGGTCATTTTTGACGATGTGCTGCAGGTGCGCTTCCTCGCGTTCCTGATCTTCGGGGGTATTACTTTCCTGATTATCGGCATACGCCTGACGCTCGGCGTGGGATCTCCGATCCAGAGCATCAACCTGCACTCGCAGGAAGTGGCCGGTGCCATCGCTATGCCGTTTATTGTGGGGCCCGGCACCATCAGTGCCAGCGTACTGGCCGGCAGCCGCCTGGGTGCTGCCGGTGGATCCGCCGCGATTACCCTGGCGATGGGGGTGGCCCTCTTCTCCCTGATTGTGCTGAAAGTCCTCTACGACTGGGTACAGACCCGGCACGAGCGCTACGTGCGTAAATATATCGAAGTGGCGGGGCGCATCACGGCGCTGTTCACCGGCTCTTTTGCGGTGGATATGATCCTCAAAGGCGTGGAGCGCTGGCTGGCGGTGTTGAATACTTGACCCGGAGCTTGCCGGGATCGTGGCGGATGTCCGCCATGCTCCCGGTTCAACTGGCTCAATTGGCTCAATTGGCTCTAGTGTGCTCGACTTGCAGCCCGAACATCCCCGTCCGGGTGATCAGGCTTCGTCAAACAGTTTACCCAGCAGGCTGCGGGTGGAATCGTCCCAGTCCTCCGGCGCCACCTGACCGATGGCCTCGTGAACCCGTGCACCGAGCAGTTTGCCCAGTTCAACGCCCCACTGATCGAAGGGGTTGATGCCGAGCAGGCAGCCGCCGACAAATACTTTGTGTTCATACAGCGCCAACAGGGCGCCGAGATGGCGCGGGTCGAGCCTTTCGACAATCAGGGTATTGCTGGGGCGGTTGCCGGGAACCACCTTGTGCGGCGCCAGAGCGTGCACTTCCCGGTGGGTGTGTCCCTGCTGCTCGAGCTCCTGACGGGCCTCGTGCAGGGTTTTGCCGCGCAGCAGTGCCTGGCTCTGGCTGAGGCAGCAGGCCAGCAGCCAGCGGTGCTGTTCGACCAGTGGTGAGGTCGGTTCCTTGATCGCGATAAAGTCCGCGGGAATCAGGTCGGTACCCTGGTGCAATAACTGGTGAAAGGAGTGCTGGCCGTTGCTGCCTTCCGTACCCCAGATAACGCTGCCGGTGGGGTAATCGACTGGGTGGCCTTCGCGACTGACACTCTTGCCGAGGCTTTCCATATCCAGCTGCTGTAACCAGGCCGGGAATTTTGCCAGGCGCTGCGCATACGGCAGTACTACCTGGCTTCCCGTTCCCCAGCACTGCCGGTACCAGAAATGAATAAGGGCCATCAGCACCGGTAGGTTTTCGCTCAGTGGCGCACTGGCAAAGTGACGGTCCATGTCGTGCGCGCCGGCGAGCAGTTGCGCGTAGGTCTCGTAACCGCAGGCCAGTGCTATCGGCAGGCCGATGGCCGACCACAGGGAGTAGCGGCCACCCACCCAGTTCCACATCGGGAAGATGTTTTCCGCGGCGATGCCGAAATCCTGTGCGGCGACAATGTTGCTGCTCACCGCGGCAAAGTGCTGGGCCAGCTGTTTTTCACCGCAGCCGGCGTCCAGCATCCACTGCCGCGCGGACAGCGCATTCTGGCGGGTCTCCAGTGTGGAGAAAGACTTGGAGGCGACGATAAACAATGTATTGGCCGCCGGCAGGCCGGCGAGTGTGTCGCTCAGGTCGGCGCCATCGATATTGGCGACAAAATGGGTCGATAGTCCCTCGCAGTGCCAGGGGCGCAGTGCTTCGACCACCATGCGCGGGCCCAGGTCGGAGCCGCCGATGCCGATATTAACGATGTGCCGGATCGGTTCGCCGGTGAAGCCGCGCCAGCTGCCGCTGTGCACGCTCTCAGTAAAGCGACGCATCTGCTCGCGGCATTCGGCCACGGCTTCCTCGTGTTCCGTTTGTGGTTTGCCCTGGAAGCGCAGTGCGGTGTGCAGGGCGGGGCGG
>NZ_JACZCR010000035.1 GCF_014904735.1 Microbulbifer hainanensis
AGTGTCGCCGCGCAGGTGGTTTTTACTGTAATCCAGATAAATGCCCGCAGCGGCGGCACTGAAGCGGGCAGCTCTATCGGGCTCAGTCGTGAATAGCTCGCGCAGGGACCACTTGTGCTGTTGATGGTGTGAATGCAGGCGGGCGATGGCAGCATCGCCGCTGAACGTCGGAGTTTCGCTTGTCATGGTGACTCTGGTTATAGCTCTTGCGGATGCGAGATACATTGGCGCGTCTGTCCACAATCGGCGAGCGGCAATGCAGCGGTTATTTATGCGTCAATGCTAGCGGTAAACGCTCGGCAGAGCCAGAGGAAGCGAGACGAGGGGGAAGTAAATCCGGCGTGGGTAACGAAAGTTTTCGCAGGGCTGAAAAGCAAATGCCGCTTCGAAAAGCGGCATTGCTAATCCTGCTTGAAGAGGGTCTTACTTGACCACTTTCATGCAGCGAACGCTGTCAGAAGCCATCCAACAATCCGCGTCAGCAGGGCAGGCCATCGACATTGGAATTTGTTCAGAGCCCGGAGGGCAGGATGCCGGCATCGGTGGCGCTGCACAGCAACCCGCCAGAACCAGTGCACTGATAATTCCGATTAAGTACTTGGCTGGAGTGAAATTCATCCCCTAACTCCTTTCCGTTGATGTTAGCCATTAGCATAGCCAATAAAACGTCACCTGTTTGGTCAGCTTTGTAAAATGATTTTCTACAAAGGTACCGCCCATTGGAGTGTAATAGGCACGCGGTTTAAATAGCTGCCACGGGTGAAGTCTGGATAATTTTTATGCCACTTTGTCGCAGGGAATTACCTAAATTTAAAGGGTTTTCCGCCAAAATGCTCCCGGGGCTATTGCGGGACGTGGAGATTTTTTTTGTATTGCGTGGCGGAAATTATTTTCCCGCAAAGTTATCGCAATTTTGCGCGCCATGTTTTATTGGGACGCTCATGCTTTACGAATTGGAAATTCCTGATTGCGGACAAGGCACCAGTTGCTAACAGTGAAGAAACCATCCGCAAGAAGGATAGCCATTGCCGAATCGATGGGGGATGCTAAAAGTAGCTTTTCGCGCGCCGTTCATTGCCGCGCGAAAATCGTTGAATCAGTGAGTGGGGGCCGGTCCGTGCAGGAAGGTGCCGAAGGCACTGGCCAGGGCCTCCGGGCGCTTCGGATCGCGCAGTGCCGCGAGTAGGGCGCTACGAACCGGCGCCAGAAACATGAGGTCGCTCAGCAGCAGATTGAAGCGCTCCTGGCTCTGGTGAGTCGCCAGCGCGGCGAGCCAGCTGGCGGCGAGGTCGTCATGCGCCAGATCCTGCGCGCAGCGACTGCCGATGGCCGCGACTACTTCGCCGTTTTGTGCGGCCGGGCCCTGTAACAGTTCCAGTAAAAACGATCGTCGTAGACCGTCGGCCGGCGAATGCGAAACGCCGCGCACCGCCGCGGCAACAATCGCGAAATCGACGGGATCGGCTCGCAGGGCGCTGTCGGCGCATTCGACAATGCGTTGCGCGAGGCGGTGATCGATGGCCTCGTTTTCCAGGCTCTGGCACAGACCGACGAAAACCGGCGGTGCCAGTTCGCCCAGCTTGCCCAGAAGCAGATCTCTTTGACTTTCCCAGTGCGCCGCCAGGTCGGCAATGCCCTGGACGCCCAACTGGTCCCAGCGATGGGATTGCGGTGCGCGGCAGTAAGCGAGTACGCCTTCGTAGTATTCGCTGGCGGGGCGTTTCAGCAGCTGTGCCACTTTTGCGTGAAAGCTGGCCTGGCGCTCCGGCGCGGGGCTAAAGGCAATACCGCTCTCTTCCAGCGCGCTGTGCAGTTGCGCACCCAGGTCCTCCTGCTCTCCCTGGCCGAGCTTTTCGATCAGCAGGTGCAGGAAGGCATCGCGCACCGGTAATTGCAATTTGCCCTGTTCATCCAGTGGCAGACGCAGAAACCAGATCACTGGCTCGCCGCTCTCCGGCGGCAGCAGCACCAGTCCGGTCCACGCATGGCGCAGGTAGGGGTGCGGCCACGGCGCCTGCCCGGCTTCGAAGGCTTCGACCGCAGAGCGCGGTACCGACTGCACGCGCCGGCCCAGGTCGAACCAGCGCTGTTTGAATTGTGCCGCGGCGATCAGGCCGCTCAGGGTACCGCTTTGCTGCATCGGGTCGTCAAATCTCGGTTATTGAGCCACTTTGGCAGTGAGCGGCATCTGTTTGAAGTGAAGCCAGCCGTACGCGATGGCCAGCAGCGGACAGATCAGGTTGAACAGTGCATAAGGCGCATAGTGCCAGGTGGCAATGCCCAGGGTACCGGACATGAAAGCGCCGCAGGTGTTCCAAGGAATCAGTACCGAGGTAATGGTACCGGAGTCTTCCAGGGAGCGGGACAGGTTCAGCCCGTGCAGGCCCATGTCGGCAAAGGCTTCGCGGAACATACGTCCGGGGATAATGATAGCCATGTACTGGTCGCCGGCGGCGGCATTCATACCGAAACAGGTCAGTACAGTGGTGGTTACCAGGGCGCCAACGCTCTTAACACGGGACAGGGCCCAGTTGACGATGCGCTCGAGGAAGCCGGCCTTTTCCATGGCGCCGCCGAAGGCCATGGCGGAGATGATCAGCCAGATGGTGTTCAGCATGCTGCTCATGCCGCCCTTGGACAGCAATTCGGCGACATTTTCGTTGCTGGAAGAAGACTTGTAGCCGTCGAACAGGCTGTACCAGCCGCCCTTGACCACGGCCAGTGCACCTTCGCCGCCGCCGAGGCGCCGCGCGGCATCAGTCTCGAAGGTCATGCCGATAATCACGCCGGCCAGTGCGCCGATGATCAGGGTCGGGTAGGCGGGCATCTTGCGCCAGGCCATGAACAGCAGCAGTGCCAGCGGCAGCAGGCTGACCAGGGAAATATGGAATTCCGCCTGCAGCGCGGTCAGCAGCGTCTCGATATCCGCGGTGTCGGTTTGTGCGGCGTGGGTTCTCAGGCCGATGATGGAGAAAATCACTACCGCCAGGGTAAAGGCCGGAATGGTGGTCCACAGCATATGGCGGATATGCTGGAACAGGTTGTTGGAGGTAACCGCGGCAGCCAGGTTGGTGGTGTCGGACAGCGGCGACATCTTGTCGCCGAAGTAGGCGCCGGAGATAACCGCGCCGGCAGTGATTTCCGGCGACAGCTGCAGTGCCTGCGAGATACCGATCAATGCCACACCGAGGGTGCCAGCGGTGGTCCAACTGGAGCCGATGCTGAGACCGACCACGGCACAGATCAGGCAGCTGGCGGCGTAGAACCATTGCGGTGACAAGATCTGCACGCCGTAGTAGATCATCGAAGGTACTGTGCCGGCGAGAATCCAGCTACCGATCAGCGCGCCCACGGCGAGCAGGATCAGGATGGCGCCGAACACCAGGCTGATACCGTGCAGCATGCCCCCTTCCATTTCGTTCCAGGTGTAGCCGTTTTTCATGCCGACCAGCGCGGCCACACCGGCGCACAGCAACAGGGCAATCTGGTTGGGGCCGTAGGAGGAGTCGGCGCCGAAAAACTGTACTGACATAAATAGCATCAGGATCAGTAGCAGTAGGGGCATCAGCGCATCACCCAGACTGGGTTTGCGGGGTTCGGGGGTGGAACTGGTCTGCGTCAAGTTGAACTCCTGGTCTACTGCGAGGCCTTACCCTGGTATTCGGGGCGCCTTCATTATCATTGTTTTGGCCGTCTCGGACGGGCGAAGCCGGATATTCTCCCGGCTGCGGCCCACCGTGTCCACACCGGTTGGTCGGGCACAGTGCTGGCAGTTCGGCGGCGCTTCCGGTATGTTCTGCGCCGGCCCGGTGCCGGCACTACGGTACCGCAGGTTCCCAGATTGTCCACAATAAGAAAGCGCCGCCGCCCGGTGCGCGGCTGGCAGGTAGTGATTTCATGAGAGCAAGTGAGTTGGATCCGGCACAGTTCGAAGATATTCGCCCCTATCGCGACGACGAGGCGCGGGCGGTGCTCGACCGGATGATTGCGGACCCCGAGATGTCGCACGCAGCGGCCCACTTCCTGGTGCCCAAGCTGGCCCGGCTGGAAGGGCCGGTCGCGTGGCTGGTGCGCCAGTTTGTGCGCTTCAAGTTCCGTAAGGTAAAGAATATCCGTGGTGTGCAGGAAATCATCGCCACCTACCTGGAAATGGCGGTCAACCGCACCAGTAGCGGGCTGACCATCTCCGGTCTGGATACCCTGCCGCGCGACCGCGCCTGTCTGTTTGTGAGCAACCACCGGGATATCGCCATGGACCCGGCGCTGGCCATTCTCGCGATGTTCGAGGAGGGGCACGAAACCTCGCGCATTGCCATCGGCGACAATCTGCTCACCAAGCAATTTGCCACCGATATCATGAAGTTGAACAAGAGTTTCGTGGTCAAGCGCAACGCCGGCAACCGCCGCGAGAAGCTGGCAGCGGCCACCCAGCTGTCCAATTACATCTACCACTCGGTGGTGAATGAAAACGAACACGTGTGGATCGCGCAGCGCTCCGGCCGCGCCAAAGACGGCCTGGACCGTACCAATCCCGCGCTGGCAGCGATGTTCGCGATGACCAAGGACAAGGAAACCCCATTTGCGGATTTCTGGCGCAAGCTGCACATAGTGCCGCTGTCGATTTCCTATGAGTGGGATCCCTGCGACGAGCAAAAGGCCAAGCAGCTGTACTTCGAAGAGCACAAGGAGTACCGCAAGGGCAAACATGAGGATCTCGGTGCGATCGCCAAGGGGATTACCGGTTTCAAAGGGCATATCCACACGGCCTTTGGCACCCCGATCGAGGGCGACTTCAACGATGTGGCGTCCCTTGCCGAAGAGATCGACCGCCAGGTCATTGGCAACTATGTGCTGCACCCGACTAACCTGATCGCCTATCAGATGATCTACGGCGAAGCGCCCGCGCTGCCCGTGGGCTACCCGGCGAAGCCGTGGCATCCGGACGAGCACGCGGAGACCCGCGCAAAATTCGAGGCGCGCATGGCGAAGGTTGACGAGCGCTGGCGCGACAAGGCGATCCAGTCCTATGCCAACCCGGTGGTTTCCAGGCTCGCCTACAACGACTAGTGGTCCAGGCGGCAAATTCTGTAACCGATCTCTCCGCCACAGTCTCCAGCGCTGGGTTGCAAAAGCTTGAATTAGCGCTGCCAGTCCGGCGCTTTTTCGCCTTGCTCTGGAGCCTGCGGCTGTGAGCTTTAGCTACCGAATTTACTGCTTGAACCACTGGGCGGGTCTCGCGCCGCGATTTCGGGTACCATTCGTCGAGGATGAGGCGCGTCCCTGCGCCTCATATGCTTTGCTGGCAGCCGATAGCTGCCGGGAATTGTTCCCGATTAATTTTTCATCACTCCGCACGCAGCGCTAGATATTCCCTTGCTTAACGACCAACACAAAAAGGCCATCCAGACCGCCTACAGCCAGTTCCTGGCCGGCCGCGAACTCAAGGCCCGCTACGGGCAGAAGCTGATGGTGGCGGCGATAGCGCGCAGTCTGGGCGCTATCGTCCAGGACGGTGCCGGTGAGCGCGACAGCGCCAAGACCGACGGCGAACATATCTGCGTGGTCGAGGCGGGCACCGGTACCGGCAAGACCGTGGCTTACCTGCTCGCGGCCATTCCCCTGGCCCAGGCCCAGGACAAGAAACTGGTGGTTTCCACGGCCACCGTAGCCCTGCAGGAGCAGATCATCTACAAGGATCTGCCGGAAGTCGCGCGCCACAGCGGTCTGCAGTTTGATTACAGCCTCGCCAAGGGGCGCGGCCGCTATATGTGTCTGTCCAAGCTTGACCAATTGCTGTCCAGCTTCAGCGACAGTGGCAAGGGAGTGAGTCTGGGTCTCTATGAAGACGAGCTGCCTCAGGTGGACGAGACGGGCGTAAAGCTCTATCGCGATATGGCCGATAAGCTGGCCACCGGTGGCTGGGACGGAGACCGCGACAACTGGCCGGATACCATCGAGGTGAAGGATTGGAGTCTTGTCACCACCGATCACCGCCAGTGCAGTGGGCGCCGCTGCCCGCACGTCACCAACTGCAGCTTCTTCCGCGCGCGCGAGAATCTCGGCAAGACCCAGGTGATTGTCGCCAACCACGACCTACTGCTGGCGGACCTTGCCCTCGGTGGCGGCGCGATACTGCCGCCGCCGGAAGAGACCATCTACGTTCTCGACGAGGCCCACCACCTGCCGGACAAGGCGCTGAACCATTTTTCCCACCACAGTCGCGTGGGTGCTTCCACCGGCTGGCTCGACCAGGCCAACAAGAATCTCGGCCAGATGCTCGGCGAGATCGGTGACGGGGCGGAATTGGATCGCTGCGGCGAACAGCTGCCGGGGCTACTGACCTCGGCCAAGCAGGGGCTGGAGCAGATGTGGCCGCTGATCGAGGCGCACTGCGAATTTGAGGATGACCGCGGTAACGGCTTTAATAACAACCGCTCTGGCAGCATTCGCCACCGCTTCGAGGGCGGTGTGGTTCCGGAACCGATCATGCAGCTGGCAGAAAAGCTGCGCGAGGATTTTGACGAGCTGGAGTCGGCGCTGAACAAGATGCTGCAGGCCGCCCAGCGCCTGCTCGAGGATCCGCATTCACCGGTGCCGGCTGTGGATCTGGAGCGCTGGTATCCGCAGCTGGGCAGCTGGTATGGCCGCGCAGAGGCGAACCTGCAGCTGTGGGCCAACTACGCCCGCGAGGACGCCGCAGGCGCGCTGCCGCAGGCGCGTTGGGTTACGCTGGTGGATTGGGGTGGTTCAACGGATTTTGAGGTGTGCAGTTCGCCGATCCTGGCGGGCAAGACGCTCGAATACAGTCTCTGGCGTCGCTGTTTCGGCGCCGTGTTGACGTCGGCCACGTTGACCGCGCTGGGCAAGTTCGACCGCCTGAAGATGCGCGCGGGCACACCGGACAAAGCCAGCTACCAGGTGGTGCCGAGCCCGTTTGATTTTTCCCGGGCTACGCTGCGCGTGCCGGCCTCCGCCGTGGATGCGGGCAATGCCGACGAGCATACCAATGCAGTGATTGCCGCGCTGCCCGAGCTGTTGCAAGACGAGCGCGGGGCACTGGTCCTGTTTTCCTCGCGCCGGCAGATGGAAACGGTGTACGAATCCCTGCCCGGTACCTGGCGTAACCGCATCCTGATGCAGGGGCAGCGCTCCCGCCAGCAGCTGCTGGAGAATCACCGCGAAACCATCGATGGCGGCGGCAGCAGTGTGCTGTTCGGTCTCGCCAGTTTTGCCGAGGGACTCGACCTGCCCGGTGATTACTGTCGGCACGTGGTGATCGCCAAACTGCCGTTCGCCGTGCCCGACGACCCTATCGAGGCGGCGCTGGCAGAGTGGATCGAAGCCAAGGGCGGCAATCCGTTTATGCAGATTACCGTGCCGGATGCGGCGCTGAAGCTGGTGCAGGCCTGTGGGCGACTGCTGCGCGCCGAGGGCGACAGCGGCACCGTTACACTGCTGGACCGGCGCATAGTTACGCGCCGCTACGGACGTGCGATTCTCGATTCTTTGCCGCCGTTTAGCCGCAAGATTGATTAAAGTAAAAGTTATGAATCCGATATATGACGACGTCGCCCTGTTGCTGTTGAAACTGGAGGCCGAGCTGCGCCGGCTGCAACTGTGGCAGGAAGAGGCACCACCCGCCGAGGCGTTGGCGAGCAAGGAACCCTTCTGCGTGGATACCCTGTCGCTGCCGCAGTGGTTGCAGTTTGTTTTCCTGCCGCGCATGGTCGAGCTGATTGAGGGAGCGCGACCGCTGCCCACCGAGTGCGGCATAGCGCCCATCGCCGAGGAGTATTTCCGCGGCGGCGACTACACCGCCGGTGAGCTGATCCAGCTGCTCGAGGAAATCGACACCCGCCTGCAGCGGGGCTGAAGTCAGTCGTCCAGCAGCGCCTTCACCAGTTCGCCGGCCCGGCGCCAGTCCACCTGGTCAATATGCTCGATGTCTTCGGACAACTCGGACAGAATCAACTGGTTTTTCTCTCCTATCCGCTGCACCTCGGCGTAGGGCAGCTGGTGGAACATCACCATGGAATAGCGCGGCGTAAAGTGGTCGGGAAAACGCTTTTCCAGTTCGAAGCCGATGGCCTTCTTCAGCAGGAACTTCGGATCGCGCACCGAGTTGCGCATTTCGACATAGTTTTCCAGTGCCATATCGGCGATGGCGTTGGCATCGGGAATGCGCGTGTCGCTGTATTGAGTGAAGATCTTCTGCCAATTGCCGGCTTCACACTGCATCAGTTCGTTGAGAGCAGCGCAGTCCTCGAATCCGCAGTTCATGCCCTGGCCATGGAAGGGAACAATAGCGTGGGCCGCGTCACCCATTAAAATCGCCCGCTCGTCCAGGTTCCAGGGCGCACAGCGCACGGTGCCCAGATGCCCGGTGGGGTTATCGAAGAAATCTTCCAGCAGGCCGGGTATCAGTGGCAGCACATCGGGGAAGTAATGCTGGAAAAAGTCCCGCACATTCTCCGCTGTTTTCAGCGAATCGAAACTGGGCCCGTCGGCTGAATGCGCCGGCAGGAAGAGGGTGGCGGTAAAACTGCCGTCCAGGTTCGGCAGGGCAATCAGCATAAAGCCGCCGCGGGGCCAGATATGCAGGGCGTGCTTTTCCAGTTGGAAGCTGCCGCCGGCACCGGCAGGGATTTCCAGTTCCTTGTACTGGTGGTCAAGCGGCTCGACGGATTCCTGCCAGTGACCCGCCGCTAACGCGCTACCCATCAGCGCGCGGCTGCGGGAACCGGCACCGTCGGCACCGATAAAACGGCTGAAAGTGACAGACTTTTCATCGCCACTTTCGCGATCGAAAAAGGTCGCCTGCCGGCCGTCAAAATCGATATGGCGCAGCTCGTGCTGAAAGTGAAATTTGACCTTGCCCGTTTCTTCGGCGGCATCCAGCAGCAGGCTGTTGAGCGCTCCGCGGGATACGGAGTAAATCACCTCTTCCGGCTTCTGCCCGTAGGGCTGCAGGTTGGCACCGCCATCACCGTCGTGAACCATTCGCCCACGCATGGGAATCAGTAGCCGTGATACCCGTTCCATCAGCCCCAATTGCTCCAGTGGGCGGATGCCGCGGTTGGCAAGCGCCAGGTTAATGGAGCGACCGGCGGAGATATCGTGTCTGCGCAGGTCCGGACGTATTTCAAACACGTCCACATCAAAGCCCTGGCGGGCGAAGAAGCTTGCGGCCATGGCGCCGACCAGGCCACCGCCCGCCACTACAATCTTTTCTGTCATCGGAAAACCTTTTGATTCTGCCCGTGCAAGTTACTCGTTGCAGGCCGCGGCCAGTAGATCCACAAAGCGGTAGACGTCTTCGAAGCTGTTGTACAGCGGTACCGGCGCTATGCGAATCACGTTTGGCTCGCGCCAGTCGCAGGTAACGCCATTGTCCTCGAGGCGTTTGTGCAGCTCGCGCCCGCTCAGGTGTTTGGCGTCGCAACACAGCGACAGCTGGCAACCCCGCTGTTGCGGGTCGAGCGGAGTGATGATGTTGATGAATTTCCCGGTACGCTGTTCCAGCAGGAATTGCAGGTAGGCCGTCAGCTTTTCCGATTTGTGGCGCAGTGGCGCCATGCCGCCCGCCTCCTGGAAAATATCCAGCGAGGCACGGATGGCGGCCAGGGACAGGATCGGCGGATTGGAAAGCTGCCAGCCCTCCGCGGTGGGGATGGGCTGAAAGCGATTTTCCATGCGGAAGCGGCTTTCCTTGTCGTGGCCCCACCAGCCGGCGAAGCGCGGCAAAGCTGTGTCGCTGGCGTGACGGCGGTGTACAAAGCAGCCCCCGACCGAACCGGGACCGGAGTTCAGGTACTTGTAGGAGCACCAGCAGGCAAAGTCCACCTGCCAGTCGTGCAGCTGCAGCGGCACATTGCCCACCGCGTGGGCCAGGTCGAAGCCCACGCAGATACCGCGGGTCTGCGCGAGCCGGGTGATGGCTTCAATATTCCAGACTTGCCCGGTGTAGTACTGCACACCCGGCAGCAGCATCAGTGCGATTTCGTCACCCTGTTCGCGGACCAGGGTTTCCACGTCTTCCTGGCGGACCAGCTCTTCGCCCTCGCGCGGCTTGACTAGCAGCATACCGTCTTCAGGGTCGATGCCGTGAAAGCGCAACTGGCTCTCCACCGCGTAGTGATCGGAAGGGAAGGCGTGGTCCTCAATGACGATTTTGTAGCGCTCACTGGTCGGACGGAAGAAGGTCACCATCATCAGGTGCAGGTTCGCGGTGAGCGAGTTCATCACCACCACTTCGTCAGCGCTTGCGCCGACTAAAGCCGCGGAGGATTCGGCGAGAAATTCGTGGTAGGGCATCCAGGGATGGTCGCCGGAAAAGTGGCCCTTCACTCCCAGAGTCGCCCACTTGTCCAACTCCGCGGTGACATAGTCGCGCGCCCGTTTGGGCTGCAAGCCGAGGGAGTTGCCACACAGGTAGATTTCCGGGCTGCCGTCACTTTGACGGGGAAAGTTGAATTCATCGCGGAAGCGCGCCAGTGGGTCGTCCCGATCCAGTTGTCTGGCGAACTCCAGGCCTGTTTCGAATTGCATACTGCTGAACTCTCTATTGTTATTTTGCGGACTTCAGTTCGGGTTATTCCGCCACCTCGAGCGGAAACAGTACCGGGCGGCTGGGGGCTGCATCGGTTTTAAATGGGGGAATCTGCAGGTTAAGCAGGTAGAGGCCGTCGGCAACGCTGTCCGGCACAAATACCATTTCCGTCACCGTGCGCTGTTGCCTGGCGCCGGCGTTGATGTGATGGCTGCCGGCGTCGATATTCCAGAAACTGTGATGATTGGCCAACAGGCCCTCGTCAAACATCTTGTCAATGCTGGGGAAGTCCACCAGCAAATGGTCGAACTCCAACAGCAGGGCCATGGCCTCGCTGGAGAAAAATACCGGCGGTGGCCCGCTGGCCGCATCCGCATAGGCGCGTGAGAATTTCTCCTCGCTGTTCGGCAGGGTGCGAATGACGATGGCGCCGCAGTGCTGTGCGTCCGGCTGTTCGGCCAGAGCTTCGCCGAGGCGCCGCGCGCTGATGACCAGGTCGCCCGGCTCCGGGTTAGGTGAGTAATGTTCGCTGCAGACCCCCAACGTCTCCGGTTCCAGGCTGATTACCGCACATGGCAGCAGCAACGGGGACATCAGCTCGCCCACCGGTATCAGCTCATCGACGATATGACTGACGGATTCTGTATGGGTGCCGTTGCAGTGCGGCACGATGGTCAACTGCGAGACATTGCAGCTGCCGCCGCGGCGGGTATCGCCGACGAAACCATCCGCTTCCAGCGCCGTGGCCGAAGCGACGGGGGCACCAAAGTGATTGGGCTGCTTGCCGTCGAACTCCAGCGGTATCGCAAGGCTCACGGCTTTCTCGCTTTCCGCCCGGTAAACAGCTCCGTTCAGTTCAAAGGTAAGTTTCATCTGGCGGCCTCCGTCAGTGAGCCTGAGTTACAGAACTGCTTCTTTTCCAGCCCGAGCCATTCCAGTGCGGAACCGTGCAGCAGGCGTGCCTTGGTGTCCTCTTGAAGTACCATGGACTTGATCAGGCTGCCGGGCTCGAGTTCGCCGAGGGGAAAGGGGTAATCGCTGCCCAGTGCAATGCGTTCCGGTCCCGCCAGATCGAGCAGGTACTTGAGCATCAGCGGGTCGTGCACTAATGAATCAAAATAGACTCTCTGCAGGTATTCGCGCGGGTTGATACCGTTGTCCACAGCGCACAGATCCGGGCGCACATTGAAGCCGTGTTCGATGCGACCGATGGTGCTGGGGAAGGCGCCGCCGCCGTGGGCAAACGCCACACGTAGTTTTGGGAATTTCTCCAGTACGCCGCCGAAGATCATCGAACAGATGGCCCGCGAGGTTTCCGCCGGCATGCCCACCAGCCAGGGGAGCCAGTATTTGGGCATAACTTCCCGCCCGGCCATCTCCCAGGGGTGGACGAAGACCGCCGCACCGAGTGACTGCGCCGCCTCCCACACCGGATACAGGTTTTCGTCGCACAGGTTCCAGCCGTTGACATGTGAGCCAATCTGCACGCCAGCCAGGCCGAGTTGTTTGATACAGCGCTCCAGCTCACTGACCGCCAGTTCCGGCGCCTGCATTGGCAGGGTGCCGAGACCTACGAATCGTTGCGGCTGGGCTGCAACCACACCGGCGATATGGTCGTTCAACAGCTTGGACAGATCGAGCGCGTGTTCGGACTTGGCCCAGTAGCTGAACATCACCGGCACCGTAGACAGTACCTGTACGTGTACGCCGTGCTGGTCGCACTCGCGCGTGCGCACATCCGGATCCCAGCAGTTGCTTTCGATTTCGCGGAAAAACTTGTCGTCCTGCATCATGCGCGCGCAGCCGCACTTGTGGTGATCCAGATGAATGAAACCGCCATAACCGTAGCGCTCTTTCAGGTTTGGCCAGTTTTCCGGCAGTATGTGGGTGTGAATATCGATAGTGAACATGACGACATACCTACTCGCCGGGCAGCGGCATCAGGTGGCCGCAGTTGTCACAGGTACGGTTTTTTACCGAACTGAAAAAGCGGTCGAATACCGGGGGGAAGTCCTGCTCAATATTGCGCAATTTGAAGAACTCTTCGTACAGCAGGTGGTTGCACTCATCGCAATACCACTGCAGTCCGTCTTCTTCCTGCTCGGTGCGGCGTCGCTCGATGACCAGGCCCACGGTATCGGCGAAGCGCTGCGGTGAGTGGGGTACTCGCGGCGGCAACAGGAAGATTTCCCCCTCGCGGATGGGAATGTCCACCACTTCTCCATCCTGGATGGTTTTCAACAACATATCCCCTTCCACCTGATAGAAGAACTCGGGGCCCTCGTCCACATGGTAGTCCTTGCGGGTGTTGGGGCCGCCCACCACCATGATGAAAAAGCCCTGTTCCTCGAACACCAGTTTGTTGCACACCGGGGGTTTCAGGTGTTCACGGTGTTCCTCGATCCACTTGTGGAAATTAATCGGGGGCGCGAGTCTATTCATGTTTCTGCTCCTGGCCGGTACCGTTAAATGGTGGCGATGCATTTCAACTCGATGGCGATGGGAGTCGGAAGGGAGAGAACTTCCACCGTGGTTCTGCAGGGCTGGTTGTCTTTGAAATACTCTGCGTAAATGGCGTTGTAGGTCTTGAAGTCGTCTTTCATATTAGTCAGGAAGACGGTGACGTCGACCAGCTGACTCCAGCTGGAACCCGATTCCTCGAGAATTGTGCGCACGTTGTCGAAAACGGAGCGGCACTGGGCGGCGATGTCGTAGCTGGCGATCGCCCCGGTGCTGCTCAGGGATACTCCGGGAATTTCCTTACTGCCACGCACACGGGGACCGACGCCGGACAGGAACAGCAGGTTGCCGACCTTGCGCGCGTGCGGGTAGAGGCCGACGGGCTCGGGGGCCTTCTTGGATTCGATGGGATTGCTCATTTATTCTTATCTCCAATCCGCTTTTTTTTGTTTCTGGCGCCGTTGATAGACGCGTTTATTCAGCCGTAGTCGATACAGACATTTTTTGGTTCTGTGAAAAAACGCAGCGCTTCCCAGCCACCCTCGCGGCCGACGCCGGAATTTTTCACGCCTCCGAAAGGCGTGCGCAGGTCCCGTTGCAGCCAGCAATTTATCCAGACGATGCCGAAATCCAGGCGGCCGGCAATGCGGTGGCTGCGACTCAGGTTTTCCGACCAGATAGAGGTGGCCAGGCCGTAGCTGGTGCCGTTGGCCAATTGCACTGCTTCCTCTTCGCTCTCGAACGGCTGGATGGTGGCGACAGGACCGAAGATTTCCTGCTGGTTGGTCTTGCAGCCGATCGGCAGGCCTTCGATCAGCGTGGGTTCCACGAAAAAGCCATCGTCACAGCGACCGCCGACCTGTCGCTGCCTGCCGCCACAGAGAATTTGTCCGCCCTCGGCCCTGGCTGTGCCGACGGCATTCAGCACCTTATGCATATGCGCTTCTGACACCAGTGCGCCCTGGTCGACTTCGGTCAGTGGGTCGCCGATGCGCAGTTTCGCAATCCGCTGCAGCAGTGCCGCTTTGAAGTCGGCGTAGATGGATTGCTCTACATAGATTCGCGAGCCGCACAGGCAGATCTGCCCCTGGTTGGCGAAGGCGGAGCGCATCACGCCGTCCAGGGTCTTTTCCCAGTCGCAGTCTGCAAACACCAGCGTCGGATTCTTGCCGCCGAGTTCCAGTGACAGTTTCTTGAATTGCGGCGCGGCTTCGGCGGCGATACGGGCGCCGGTGGCAGTGCCGCCGGTAAAGGAGATCGCCTTGATTTTCGGGTGTGCGACGATGGCGCTGCCGATGGTATTGCCGCGGCCGTGCAATATGTTCAGTACGCCGGCGGGCAGGCCGGCTTCAATGCAGGTTTCGGCGAGCATCGCTGCGGTTTTCGGTGTCACTTCCGACGGCTTGGCAATAACGCAATTGCCCGCTGCCAGCGCCGGGGCAATCTTCCAGGTGAACAGGTACAGAGGCAGGTTCCACGGCGAGATACAGCCGACAATGCCCAGCGGCGAACGCAGCGTATAGTTGATCGCACTCTCGCCCATGGCATGGGACTCGGACGCGAACTGGGTAATCGCGCGGGCGAAGAAACGGAAGTTGTCCACCGCGCGTGGTATATCCACCGCGCGCGCCAGTGACAGGGGCTTGCCGTTGTCCTCGCATTCTGCCGCGGCGAATTTGTCCAGATCGCGCTCGATCAGCTCGGCCACTTTTTCCAGATGGCGCGCGCGGGCAGTTATGTCCATGGCGCGCCAGCCTGGTAGGGCATCTTCCGCGGCGGCCACTGCAGCCTGCAGGTCCTGTTCGGAGGCGTCGACCAGTTGCGAATAGACCTTGCCTGTTGCCGGGTTGATGTTGTCGAGCAGCGTGGCTCCCTCGCCGGGTGCTACCAGCTCGCCACCGATATAATTGCGGATCAGGCTGCCGGTTGCGGTCATCACAGACACCCGGTCCTGCCGCCATCCACCGGCAAGTTGACGCCGCTGATATAGGAGGCAGCGGGTGAGGCGAGGAAAGCCACAGCGTTTGCCAGTTCGTGGACTTCACCGAAGCGGCCGAGGGGGATGGCCGCCTTTTCTGCGGCCTCCACTTCCTCGCGCGACTTACCCTGTTTTTTCATCTTGTTTTCGATGATGCCTTCCAGGCGCACTGTAGCGGTCGCGCCCGGCAATACATTGTTGACCGTAATGTTGAACTGCCCCAGCTCGTTCGCCAGTGTCTTGGCCCAATTGGCAACGGCGCCACGAATGGTGTTGGAGACGCCGAGACCGCGCAGTGGCTGCTTCACGGAAGTGGAAATGATGTTGATGATGCGGCCGTAACCCGCCGCCTGCATCCCCGGTAACAGCGCTTGCACCAGTGTCTGGTTGGTGATCAGGTGGAGGTTGAAAGCGTCGATATACGCCTGTGGATCGGCTGCATGGGCGGGACCGGGTGCCGGGCCGCCAGTATTGTTGATGAGAATTTCACAGGCACCCACCTCCCCGACGTGGGATTCGACGGCCGCCTTGACCTGGCTCGGGTCGGAGAAATCGGCGACCAGCACCCGGTGATCCTGTCCGGCGGAGTTGTCGAGGGCTTCCCTGACGGCCTCGAGTTTGGCGCGGTCGCGGGAAAACAGTGTGACGGACGCGCCCAGCTCTGCCAGCTGTTCCGCGCAGGCCCTGCCGATGCCCTGACTGGAACCGCATACCAGTGCCCGCTTGCCGGCCAGATTCAAATCCATGCTCACCTCCTATTGCAGATCCGATAATTTCAGGTTTGGGGTCAGCGCATTCAGCGGCAGCATCAGTTCCAGCAGCGCCGGCTTGTCGCTCGCTACGGCTTCCGCGAAGGCCGGGAAAAATTCCTCGGTGGCGGCGACCGTTTGTGCGTGGAAGCCATAGGCAAGCGCCAGCGCGGTGAAATCCGGATTGCTCAGGTCGGTGCCGCTGGTGCGGCCGGGGTAATTCCGTTCCTGGTGCATGCGGATGGTGCCGAGGCTGCTGTTATTGACCACGATCACGACAACATTGACGCCATAGTGGCTGGCGGTCGCCAGTTCCTGCACCGTCATTTGCAGGCAGCCATCGCCGGCAAAGCAGATCACCGGCCGCTCCGGGTAACGCAGTTTTGCGGCGATGGCGGCGGGCAGGCCGTAGCCCATGGAGCCGCTGATCGGCGCCAGCTGCGTGCCGGACCTTCGGTAGCGGAAGAAACGGTGGACCCAGATACTGTAGTTGCCGGCGCCGTTGCAGATGATGGCGTCGTCCGGCAGTTGTTCACGCAGCCAGGTGACTATGTGGCCATACTGCAGGTCGCCGGGGAGTTCGCCTGGGGTGGTCCACTGCAAGTAGTCGTTGCGCGCCGATTCGAGCCAGGCGCGGCGTGACTGCGGAATTTCTCCCGCTGTGCCCTTGAGCAGAGGCTCCAGCAGGTTGGCCATCGAAGTATTGAGGCGGAGTGTCGCGGGCACCCGCGCGAGTTCCTCTGCCGAGGGGTGTGCGTAGATAACCTTCTGCGGGCCACCTGGCTGGAGGACGGAGTAGTTCTGGGTAACGATCTCGCTGAAACGCCCGCCCAGGGCAATGACCAGGTCGGCAGCCTCGATGCGGGTGCGCTGTGCCGGATTGATCCCGAGTCCGACGTCACCGATATAGTGCGGGTGGTCGTTGTTAAATATGTCCTGGCAGCGGAAGGCGGCCGCCACCGGTAGCTGCTCCCGCTCGCACCAGCGCTGCAAGTTTTCGCTGGCGCTTTGAGGCCAGGGTGACTCGCCGCACAGCACCAGAGGCTTGTGGCTCGCGGCCAGCAGTTCGCGCAGGGTTTTCAGATCGGCTGGAGACGGTGCCGGTGCCGAGGGGGCGGGAATTGAAAGCGGTGGAGCTGGTGGCGCAGTTTCCCGCAGCATATCTTCCGGCAGTGCCAGCACCACCGGGCCGGGCCGCCCACTGGTGGCGACGGCGAAGGCGCGCTGAATGTATTCCGCGATGCGCTCGGCGCTGTCGATCTGGGCAACCCACTTGGCCATCTGGCCGAACATGCGCCGGTAGTCGATTTCCTGGAAGGCTTCGCGATCCTGTGCGGCGCGTTCGACCTGGCCGATAAACAGCACCATGGGAATGGAGCCCTGGTGGGCAAGGTGTACGCCGGCGCTGGCGTTGGTGGCGCCGGGACCGCGGGTGGCGAAGCAGACGCCGGGTACACCGCTGAGTTTACCGTCAGCGGCCGCCATCATGGCGGCACCGCCCTCCTGGCGGCAGGTGATCAGCTGTATATCCGGTGCATCGAATAATGCGTCGAGTACCGGCAGGTAGCTCTCGCCGGGGACGCAGAAGATGCGATCTACCCCATGTTCCTGCAAGCACCTGACGAGAATCCGGCCGCCGTTGGCGGACTGCCCGATTGGAATCTCTGTCATAAATTTATTTTTATACTAGGTGTCCTTGGACTATACCCATTAGCGGAAAGGGATACCACAGAGTCACCTTTCACTTCGCAGAGGCGGCGCACAATTTGAAGTTAGGTACTGGAATTCGGCGGGCTGTCGGGATTTTCTGCTAAGGCCCCACTTTAAAGCGGGCAGGGCCTCTGCTAGGGCGGGAATGGTGACCGATAAGTACGGATAGGTTACTATCGGCCTTTTATCAAAATAGCGCGCCACGGATCGAGCCCGCGAGAATAACAGTAGGGAGGCTTCGACTTCGAACGTTGCACAGGGATGGCCTGATGGCCTTAAGGTAGTAAAAAAGAATGCGGACTTCTCCCATTTTATGGATGTTGCTGGCGAGTCAGTTGTTGGCCGGCTGCGAGTCAATGCAATTCAGAAGCCCCTGGTACAAGGCGCCCACGGAGCCCGAAGCCAGCGCCACCAGTGAGGCTGCGGCAGGTTCGCAACAGGCACAACAGTGCCCACAGCCCGCGGAAGTCGTCTGTGCAGAGCCCGAAGTGAAAGTTGTTGAGCGGGTGATTGAACGAAGGTTCGAAAAAGTCGTCGAAGTGCCGGTAGCGAAAGACAAGCTGGTGCTCGGCAGCGTGGAAACTTTTTCCATCGAGCCCGGCGGTGTTTCACTGGATTCCCTGATTGATACTGGTGCGCCGACTTCTTCCCTCAGCGTCAAAGAGCTGACCCCATTCGAGCGGGACGGCAAAGACTGGGTGCGCTTCAAGCTGGCGCCGCCCGACGCCAAGGATGACCCGGTATCCATCGAGTTGCCGGTAAAGCGCTATGTGCGTGTGTCGCGCCCCGGATTCGAGCCCCAGCGGCGTCCGGTCGTGGAGATGAGCCTTACCGTCGGTGAGGTGACGCATATGGTCGAAGTCAACCTGACCGATCGCAGTAGCCTCGATTATGTGCTGCTTGTCGGACGCAACTTCCTCAAGGATGCGGCGGTTGTCGACGTGGCCCGGCGCAACGTCCAGGGACTTCCCAAGCTGCCCGATTCCAAATAACCGAATAATTACGTCGGTAACGGCTGCGGCCGCTGCCGGTTTCACTATGGGGAATGGCGGATGTCGCCACGCGCTCAGGTATATATTCTCGCCGCATTGCTCGCGCTAATGGGGGCGGGCCTCACTATTTATAAAAACCGTGCCCTCGGTTTTCCCCTGTTGCCGGGGGAGTACCGCACCGTCTGGACGATTGAAGCCAAGGTGCGTTTTATCGGGGAAGGTGGTCCGGTGAAGGCGGCGCTGACGCTGCCGCGGGAGCAGCGCAATATGGAGGTGCTGAACGAGAGTTTCAGTTCCTCCGGCTACGGCTTCAATGTGATCCGCGACAACGACGAATACCGCGCGGTGTGGGCGCGTCGTTCCGCCAGCGGCCCCCAGTCGCTTTTCTACCAGCTGGACGTCCACCAGACACCGGGTGCGCCGCTGGAGCAGCCGCTGGATCTCAGTACGAAAGTCAAAAAACCCTTTCTCGGCGCCCGCGAGCAGGAAGCGGTGCGGATGGCCATCAACTCACTGGTGGACACCGCGCGAGAGCGCTCGTCCGACACCAGAAGCTTCACGACCCAGTTACTCACGGCGCTCGGTGATACCCGCAACCAGGATCGCAACCTGATTTTCGGCTACTACAAGGATCGCTCGCTGGTCGATGTGGCGCTGACGGTGCTGGCAGTGGCGGATATTCCCGCCCACCGGATTCGTGGCCTCTATCTCGAGGACGACCGCCGGCGCCTGGATCCGGAGGATCTGCTCGAGGTTTATGACGGCGAGCGCTGGGTGGTGTTCGAGCCCCGCAGCGGCTCTCCGGGTGTACCGAAGAATTTCTTTATCTGGCAGCGCGGCGGCAAGAGCCTGCTCGACGTGGAGGGCGGGCGCAATTCCCAGGTGACCTTCTCCGTTATTTCCAACGATGTGCCGGCACGGGATGTGTCGATGATGAGTACCAGCAAGGAGAAAGAGGCGCTGGTGGACTTTTCCATCTACAGCCTGCCGATCGAGCAGCAGAGTATCTTTAAGCTGATCCTGCTGGTGCCGGTCGGGGCATTGGTTGTGGTGCTGCTGCGCGTATTTGTCGGGCTCCGGACTTCCGGTACTTTCATGCCGGTGCTGCTCGCCATCGCATTTATCGAGACCCGACTGATCACCGGTCTGTCGATCTTTATCCTGATTCTGGTGTTGGGCCTGTGGGTGCGCTTCTACCTCAGCAGGCTAAACCTGCTCCTTGTGGCGAGGATCGCCGCCGTCGTGGTGACGGTGGTGATCCTGATGGGGGCGATCAGCGTGGTCAGCTTCAAGCTGGGAATCGAGCAGGCACTGACGGTGACCTTCTTCCCGATGATCATTCTCGCCTGGACGATCGAACGAATGTCGATCGTGTGGGAAGAGGACGGGCCCTATGAGGTCGTGGTGCAAGCCGGCGGCAGCCTGCTGGTGGCGGTGCTCGCCTGGTGGGTCATGACCAATCGCTACGTCGAACACTGGACCTTCAATTTCCCGGAACTGCTGCTGGTATTGCTGGGATTCATTCTGATTGTCGGCAACTACACCGGTTACCGGCTGGGTGAACTGATGCGCTTTCGACAGTTGGTGCGATAGATGCTCGGTTTTTCCCTAAAACATGTCGTCAACAAGGTGCGTGGTGGCCTTGTGTCGCCACGAGCGCTGCGGCAAATGGGCGTGCTCGGAATGAATGCGCGCAATGTGAACTACATTGCCCGCTACAACGACCGCGACAAGTATCCGATCGTCGACGACAAGCTCAATACCAAGCGCGCCGCGCGGCGCTACGGCATCCCTTCGCCGGAACTGATTGCCGCGTTTGAAACGCAGGCAAGCCGCCGGCGCGTGATGGAGTTGATCGAGCCGCTGTGGCAGTTTGTGGTCAAGCCGGCGCGCGGTTCGGGAGGCAAGGGCATCCTGGTGATCGTCGGCCGCGATGGCGACAACTACCTGAAGCCCTCCGGTGCGGTAGTGACCGCGGACGATATCCTGCGTCATATCAGCAACACGCACAGCGGCCTGTACAGTCTCGGTGGCAAACCCGACCGGGTGATGATCGAGGCGCTGGTGGATTTCGATCCGGTGTTCGACAACTATTCGTTTGAAGGTGTGCCGGACATTCGCGTGATTGTATTCCGCGGCTTTCCGGTGATGGCCATGCTGCGCTGTTCTACGCACGCCTCCGATGGCAAGGCGAACCTGCACCAGGGAGCCGTCGGTGTGGGTATCGATCTAGCCACCGGCAAGAGTTCCCACGCGGTTCAGCGCGGCCTGCGGGTGCACCGCCATCCCGATACTGAAATGCCGTTCGACAAGCTGCAGGTGCCCGGCTGGCGCGATCTGGTGCGCCTGGCGGCCAGCTGTTACGAGATGACCGGGCTCGGATATCTGGGCTGCGATATCGTGCTTGACCGCAAGCGCGGCCCGCTGCTGCTGGAGGCCAATGCGCGTCCGGGACTGGCGATTCAGGTCGCCAATGGCGTCGGCCTTGGCGGTCGCCTGCGGCATATCGAAAGCCTGGACCTGGAGCAGCTGGAGAAGAATGTGGAGGAGCGGGTGACCTATTCGATGCACCAGTTTGCCGCATCCAATACCCCGTGAGCAGTGCAGCGCAGCTGCGAGTCAGGTGCTGGTCTCCGGAGACCGGGCATTAATTAGAAATAAAAAAGGCGAGCAACATGCTCGCCTTTTTTATTTCAGGGGTACCGCGATTCAGGTTGTAGCCGTGACCGGGCAGAGGTGGAACTGTTCCATCATGATCTGCAGGCGCTTGCGCTGCATCTTCAGGCTGTACTCCAGTTCTTTCACCCGGGTGCGGATGGCCGCACTTTCCCACTTGGCCAGCAGGCGTTCGCGGGCATTTTCATAGCGGCGCGACTGCAGGTCCTTCCATTCGGACAGGGCCGCGGAAAAATCCTGGGCTTCCTTCTCCAGCAGCTCGCGCCAGCTCTCCTTGTGGCTTGAATCGTTGAGCTTCTGCTCTGCGCGCTTGAACTGCATTGTGAGCATGGCCCGGTGAATACGCATCGCCGGCACGGTCTTCAGGTTGCGGGCAAGGCCCAGCCAGCTGGCGGTGCGGATCAGCCACTTGGTCGGATCCCACTGGTACCAGCGGATACCGTTGCGGTAATCGGTCTGAAAGATGTGGTGGTAGTTGTGGTAGCCCTCACCGAAAGTGAAGAACGCCAGCAAGTCGTTGTCCCGCGCAGTGTTTTCATCGGTATAGGGGCGGCGGCCCCAGATGTGCGCCAGAGAGTTGATAAAGAAGGTGGTGTGGTGATTGACCACGATGCGCAGGATGCCGGCGAGCAGCAACATGCCGATCACGTCCCCGGTCAGCAGGCCCAGCAACAGGGGCACGCCGAGATTCATCGCGACGGTAACCGCGATGTAGTGATTGTGCTGCCACATGACGATCTTGTCGCGCTGCAGGTCCTTGGCATTGTCGAAGTCCACCTCGCCGCTGGGATACTCGCGCAGCATCCAGCCGATGTGGGAAAACCAGAAGCCGCGCTTGGCGGAGTAGGGGTCCTGATCGTTGTCATCTACATGGCGGTGGTGACGGCGGTGGCCCGAACACCAGATCAGCGCGCTGTTCTGCAGGGCTGCGGCACCAAAGAGAGCGAAGAGCAGGCGCAGTGACCAGTGGGCCTCATAGGTGCGGTGCGACCAGAGGCGATGGTAGCCGGCGGTGATAGAGAAGCCGCAGAGGGCGCCCAGTACCGCAAAGGCGAGCCACTGATACCAGTGGTAGCCAACCATGACACCATACAGCGGCACCAGTGTCAGTGCCGCCAGCCCGGTGCTGGCAAACAGGATAGTGGTGACCCAAATACGGGGCGCGTTTTCGCGCTGCTGGGTCTCAGAAACAGGATTCATAGTACAACCTTACTTGTGCGCAACAGCGGGTGGGGCGGTCGGGGCTTTCCCGACCTGAACAAGTTAGACCGGTTGGAACCGGCGTGCCCACCGTTAACTAGATGCTACCTGATCCCCCGGGGCAAGGCACGCGCTCCAAATGGATATTGAGAATTTTTCTCGCTCTCCGGTCACCGCCCGTACGACGGTAACGCTGCATAATTTTGGTGCGTTGGCACCAGAATACGAACATTGTTGGTTCGTGCGCCGGTGTATCGGCACTTTTCGGGGCTTCTTGCAGACGCTTTAGGGCCGGATAGGCCCCGAAAACAGGCGATTTGCAAAGTTGGCATGGCGGTTGCAATGTTAGGGATGTGGGCCGAAAGGCCTGCGCTCCGGGAATCCATCACGGGTTATGGCAAAGTGTTATTAATGCGTGACTTCCCGTTTTCTCTCATCATCGCTGATTCAGGCCCCGCAATGCGGGGCCTTTTTTTATTCTGATTTTGCCCGGTCGCTTCGGTCGGGGGAATCCGGCGCCCTTTTCACGGGGGTGGATAAGTGCTTCACTAGCCGGTAAATGCTCCGGCGTAAATGTGACACGCGTGACCAGACAGCTCCCGACTGACGATTCCGTATTTCCTCTGCAACTCGCGGTCACCGACGAGGAGCTGGCCAATATGGACGAATCCCAGCTGCGGGAGCAGGTCAATTACCTGCAGCGCCTGCTGCTGGACGTGGATTGCGGTTTATGGGAGTGGCACCCGCAGAGCGGGCTTCAGCGCGCTGAGGGCGCTGTCTGGTCCCTGTTCGGTGACGATCCCGAAAGGGCGCTGGCCGGTCTGTGGAGTGACGAGCAGCTTATCCTGGTGCATTCGGATGACCGCGAAAAGCTGCGCGCCCTGCGCCAGCGTATTTCCACCCAGGGTGGCATTGTCGACACCACTTTTCGCGCTTACGACGGCTCTGGCCAGTTGTACTGGATGCGTCTGTGGGGGCGGGCGGTGAATGCCGCCAACGGTGAAGTGTTCGTGATCGGGGGCTGCGCCGACTATACGGATTCGCTGTCGGTACGCTATCTGTCCAACCTGCCCGGTGAGCGTCCCCTGAAGGCGCTGGCCGGTGTCGGCGATGGGCTGTGGGAATGGGATCTGCGCGCGGATGAAGTAGTGCTGGATCGCGCCTGCTGGGCCATCCTCGGCTATGAAAACCACCAGATAGATACCGATGCGCGCACCGCTTTGTCCCACTGGAAGACACGCATGTTACCGGAGGACTATCCGCGGGCGGAGCAGGCCATGCTCGATCACGTGCGCGAACAGCTGCCGCTGGATGTGGATTTCCGCCTCTGGCACCGGGACGGCGGTATCGTCTGGGTGCGCTGCCGCGGACAGGTACAGCGCAACAGTGAGGGGGTCGCCGTGCGCGTTCTTGGGGTGGTGCAGGACATCACCGGCAACCGCGAGTCGCTGGCGCGGGCCGAGCGCGAGTTGCAGCAGTTGCGCCAGGAGAATGCGAATCGCGCAGACCTCCTGTTCAGCCTCAGCCACGAACTGCGCACGCCACTGAACGCGATCCTCGGTTACAGCCAGATGGTGGAACTGGACCACAGCCTCAATCCCGATCAGCGCCAGCGCCTGGGTGAGATTCGTCGCGCGGGGCAGCACCTGCTGCACCTGGTCGGCGACGTTCTTGAGCTGGCGCGCATCGACAGCAACCGCCTGGCGCCATCGATGGAGCCGATGCAGCCAGCGGCGCTGGTGGCGGACTGTCGGCGCCTGCTGGAACCCCTGGCAGAAACCCGCCGGGTCAGCCTGATCTTTGAGCCGCTCGGCTGGGAGTCCGCCTATATCTGCGCCGATCCAGTGCGTTTCAAGCAGGTGGTATTGAATCTCGCTGGCAACGCCGTGAAGTACAACCGCGAGAACGGCCGGGTAGTGATGAACTTTGCTCCCCAGGCGGAGGGATGGCTGCGGCTCAGTATCCTGGATACCGGAACCGGGATTCCCGAGGAAAAGCGTGCAGAAGTTTTCGAGCCGTTTAACCGCCTTGGTGCCGAAAAGGGGCAGATCGAAGGCACCGGCGTGGGGCTGGCCATTGCCAAGCGGCTGACCGAGGCCATGGGCGGACGCATCGATTTCGATAGCCACGAGGATCAGGGTTCGATTTTCTGGATCGAATTCCCGCTGATCGACGCCCCGGTCGAAGTGATGCAGCTTTCGTCGCGGCCGCGGGTATCGGTCAATTTCCCCACCTGCCGGATTTTGCAGATCGAAAACCGTCCTACCGGAGTTAATCGGGTCAAGGCCATGCTGAGCGGTTTCAGCCAGGTGCTGCACCTGGTGGCGTCCGATGCGGTGGAAGCCATTTTCGCCGCGCGCACCCAGGGGCCGGATATTGTGTTGTTCGATCCATCGATGCCCGGTATGTCCGTGGCGGATATGGCGCGCATTCTGAAGGCAGATCCCCGCACGGCATCGGTCTGTTTCGTCGCCATTGGTGAGTATGCCGGTGAGGAATGTGATGCGACACTGCCCGCGACATTTGACCTGGTACAATTGTGCAGTGTGGTGGAGGGGTGTCTGTCCTCGGCTGAGGCGGGCGGTAGCGGGTAAGGTAAATAATTTAAGTTTGCGAACTTATTAGTTTTTTTTACTGAGGCCAATTCGTCTACAATGGGCCGGGTTAATTTCAACTTACACCATTTATATTAGTTTCCTTCAGGCAGTACTCACGGAACGATACCAATAAACCGAGGAAGTGGATGTCTGTTTTGGTTCCGGGTCAAAGTCCCGGCGGGTGGAAGTCTGCACGGCGTCTCTGGCTGTCCGCATTTATGCTGGCAGTTTTCAGCGCTGTGTTTGTGGTCATCTGTAAAAAGTTCCTGAGCCCCGGCGGCAATGCAGCGGTTATTTGGTTTGCCGACACCATCGCCATCGCCTTCCTGTATCGTCACCCGCTGCGGACCTGGCCGTTTCTACTGGCCGTTTTCTTTACCGTTTGTACGCTGACCGGAACCGCCATCGGTTTCGAGCTGAGCGTAGCCGCGCTGTATACGTTCATTTCCCTGTCCGAAGTGACACTGGCGGCGGCCTTGTTGCGCCGTTTCTGCAGTAAAGAAAACTATTTTGACGGGCTCGAGCATTGGAGTCGCTTTACGTTTTTCTCGGCGATACTCCCACCGCTCGCCAGCGCAGGCATTGGCTCTGTTGTGGCGTCGGTGCGCACCGGCTTGCCCTATCTGGATTTTTTTCCCGACTGGTATCTGGCTGACTCGATCGGAATTCTGGTACTGCTGCCGTTGGCCCTTTTGGTTCGCACAGAATCGCTGCGGGTGTTTCTCGATCGCAGAGCGCTGGCGCGATTCCTGCTGGTGGGGGCCGCCGCTCTGGCTCTGGTGTTCCTGCTGCTGGAAGTGGCGTTGCTGCCATTCGTGTTCATTTCCCTGCCGTTGATCTGGGTAGCGACAAGGCTGCCACTATTTCAAACCCTGCTGGTGATTTTCGGTACCATTTTGGCACTGGCGTTGCGCTACGTCGGGATCGAGGATCACGAAAACCCGGTGCTGGCGCTGGAGACCGGCGGGGATGACGGCAAGCTGGTGCTGACACTGTTTGCGGCATCGCTGCCGGCCTATGCGATGGCGATCTACACCAATATCGAGCGCAATCGCAATGCGCGGATCGTCGAGATGGAGAGCAGCTTTCGCGCCGCGGTCGAGAATTCACGTATTGGTATGTTGCTGGTGTCTCTGGAGGGGCGAATCCTGCAGGCCAACCGGAGCTTCTGTGAATTTTTGCAGTACCCGGAGTACGAGCTGGTTGGCCGCGATATCTTTTCGATTACGTATGCTGAAGATGAGGCCCGCAGTCGCGCATTGTGGGATGGCTTTGTCCACGGCGGCCGGGCGGCACCCTATCTGGAAAAACGCTATATCCGCCGTGACGGCAAAATTGTCTGGGGGTTCCTGTCCTGCTGCCTGGCTCGCGATGTACGCGGACAGCCGCTGTACTCGGTTGCCCAGGTCGAGGATATCGACTGGCGTAAACGCAGTGAGACCAACCTCCTGGAAGCCAAAGAGCGGCTTCAGGTCACCCTCTCTTCGATTGCCGACGCGGTGATTGCGACAGATGCCGACCAGTGCATCAATTTCATGAATCCGGTTGCCGAACAGATGACAGGGGTTACGCTACAGCAGGTTTATGGGCAGCCGGTGGACCGGGTGCTGCATATCACCCTGGGCCGCGATGGTGAAGCGGTAGAGACACCGGTGGCGGAATGCCTGCGGGAGGGTGTGCCGGTGAGCAGCGCCGAAGGCTGTGTTTTGCACCACGCAGATGGCCGGATTTACGATATTAAAAACTCCGCATCGCCACTGAAGTCCGATCGTGGCGAGCTGCTCGGCGCGGTGATGGTATTCCAGGATGTGAGTGAGTCCCGCCAGCTTATCCGCCAGTTGAGTTACAAGGCGTCCCACGACGACCTTACCGGCCTGCCGAACCGCGATGCGTTCAAGCGCGAGCTGTTGAAAGCCATCGACAGTGTCCGCGGTACGGACGACCGCCACTCCCTCGCCTATATCGATCTGGACCGTTTCAAGGTCATCAACGACAGTGCCGGGCATCTGGCCGGCGATGCCCTGTTGAAGAAAATCAGCAAGTATTTGCGCGGATTGCTACGGACTTCCGATAGCGTAGCGCGCCTTGGTGGGGATGAGTTTGGCCTGCTGTTCCGCTATTGCGATAAAGAACAGGCCAAGCTGCGCTGCGAGCAGCTGATCCGGCAGATCGTGGCATTGCGCTTTCCCTGGAATGAGCGGGTTTACGATGTCGGCGCGAGCGTCGGTATCACGGAGATAAACCGTCTCAATAATCGCCTGGGGGACCTGCTCAGTCAGGCAGACGTCGCTTGCTACTCGGCCAAGCACGCGAGTCGCGGCACAGTCATGATCTACGAAATGGAGCAGAGCGCCGCGGCAGAACAACACCGGGAAATCATCATGGCCTCGGCGATCCGCGAGGCGCTGGATGGGCGGCGAATGACGCTGTACGCGCAACCCATTGCCGGCACCCGTGATACCGCGGCAGTGAGCCACTATGAAATCCTCGTGCGCATGGTGGATGATTTCGGCAACCTGATGCTGCCCGCTGCATTCATTCCTGCCGCGGAGCGCTACGGGCTGATGTTGCAGGTGGATCGCTGGGTCATGGACGAAGTGCTGGTGCGCCGCGCGGAGAAGATCGCGGCGCTGGGGCTACGCTGCGCCCTGAATATTTCCGCCGAGGCGCTCGGCGATGGCGAGTTTCAGTCGCGCCTGATCCAGATTCTGGAGCAGACACCGATCCCGCTCGCGCATATCGGCTTTGAGATTACCGAAACCGCAATGGTCAATCAGATGGACAACGCCAGCCATTTTGTCGCTACATTGCGCAAGATGGGCTGCAAGGTGGCGCTCGATGATTTCGGTAACGGTCTCAGTTCGTTTAACTACCTGAAAGCCTTCTCCATCGATTATATCAAGATCGACGGTAGTTTCGTGCGTCAGGTGGAGTCCAACTTTGTCGACCTGATTATCGTGGAGTCCATCCATCAGGTGGCGCACCGGCTGGGTGCGCGCACTATCGCCGAGTACGTGGAAGATGCATCGACGGCCGCGCGGCTCAGCACCATCGGGGTGGATCTGATTCAGGGTTATCATGTGGGCCGACCGGTGCCACTGGAGCAGCTGCTCGGTGACGGTCCGTCAGCTGACGGGGCGCCCCCAGAAAGGATGTTGGCCGCCGTCAATGAATGAGGGCGGGAATGCGCGGGGGCTGCGGCCCCCGCTCGGATCCCGGATGGGCCGTCTGCTCAGCGAATGCCGCCCATATGGCGGCCGACAATCTGCAGCAAAGGTTTGAACACCTTGGGAGTTGCGCAGACCAGGTTGCCTGAATCCAGGTAGTCTTCACCGCCGCGGAAGTCGCTGATCAGCCCGCCGGCTTCCTTCACCAGCAGTGCACCTGCGGCGATATCCCAGGTGTTGAGGTGCATCTCCCAGAATCCATCGAAGCGACCAGCAGCCACGTAGGCAAGGTCCAGAGCTGCCGCGCCCGGGCGGCGGATACCGGCGGTCTGGCCGGCGATTTCCTTCAGTGCAGCCAGGTACGGATCGATGTTCTCCAGGGCCGGACCGTTGAAGGGGATGCCGGTGCCGATCAGCGCGCCGCGCATGTTCTGCCGCGGCGATACGCGGATGCGGCGACCATTCAGGGCCGCACCGCGGCCGCGGCTGGCGGTGAACTCTTCACGCTTGATCGGATCCAGTACCACCGCATGTTCAATGCGGCCGCGGTAGCGGCAGGCGATGGAAATCGCGAAGTGCGGAATGTTGTGAATGAAGTTGGTGGTGCCATCGAGCGGGTCGATGATCCACTCGTAATCCGGCTCGGCGCCCTCCTGGAGGCCGCTTTCCTCGGCGCGGATGCTGTGTTTGGGGTAGGCCTTGCGCAGGTGGTAGATGATCTCCTGCTCGCTGGCGCGATCCACTTCGGTGACGAAATCGTTGCGGCCTTTTTCCTCAAAAGTGGACAGGTCGCCGCGCTCCCAGGCTCGTTCAATCAGTTCACCGGCCTTGCGCGCCGCGCGCAGGGCAATATTCAGCATGGGTTCCATAACTATTCCGCACCAAGTGATATAAGAGGGTTAAAAAGCGGGAGGCGCAGGCTCGGGCCACAGGCTCCGGGGCGCTCTCCGTATCCGGGCCAGCCGGACGCCGCGATTGTAGGGATTCTCGCTCATATTTGCTACACTCGCGCGCCCTCGGCAGCCCAAACCGTTTACACAGTATGGCCAACTCTCCTCTGCAAACTTCTCCCCTCGACAATGTGCGCGTGGTGCTGGTGAACAGCGCTCACCCCGGCAATATCGGCGGTGCCGCGCGCGCGCTGAAAAACATGGGGCTCAGTCAGCTCTATCTGGTGGCGCCGCGGGAGTTTCCCGCCGCCAATGCGATCTGGCGCGCCGCCGGCGCCGCGGATCTGCTCGACCGGGCGGTCGTGGTGGACACGCTGGAAGAGGCGGTGGCTGACTGCGGCCTGGTCGTCGCGACCAGCGCCCGCGAGCGACGTATCCCCTGGCCCCTGCTGACGCCGCGGGAATGCGGCGCGCGGGCGGTAGCTGAGGCGTCCACCCATCCGGTGGCGCTGGTATTCGGCCGCGAGGACCGGGGCCTGACCAATGAAGAGCTGCAGGCCTGCAATTTCCACGTACATATACCGGCGAACCCCGAATACAGTTCCCTGAACCTGGCCACGGCGGTGCAGGTGCTGGTCTACGAGGTGCGCATGGCGGCCCTGGAGGCGGAGCGGGGCGCCGAGCTCAGCTACGCCGATTGGGACCGCCCGCCCGCCAAGGCGAGCGATATGGAACTCTATTACGAGCACCTGCAGATGGCCCTGGGCGAGCTCGGTTTTATCGATCCCGACAATCCCCGTCAGACCATGACCCGCCTGCGCCGACTGTTTAGTCGAGTACGCCCGGACGACATGGAGCTGGGTATCCTGCGCGGGATGCTGACGGCGATTCAGAACTATATTCACCGCAGTGGGGGCACGGGCCGCCCGAAAGACTGATGGAGGGCAGGGCAGTCGTTGCCCGCTCCATTCTCCCTCTTGCCGCAATACCTGACTGAGCTACCGGGTTATATACTTGACTGAGTTGGTGGGTTATTCCATACTCGCGCCCCGATCGAAGAAGGGCTGTAGATCAGTCGGGAGCTGATATGCGTTTGACAACCAAAGGCCGCTATGCGGTCACGGCAATGCTGGACTTGGCATTACATGCCGATTGCGGCCCGATCAGCCTGGCCGATATTTCCAAGCGCCAGGGTATTTCCCTGTCCTATCTGGAACAGTTGTTCTCGCGGCTGCGGCAGTCCGGCCTGGTGTCCAGCGTGCGCGGCCCCGGCGGCGGCTACCGCCTGGCGCGGTCAGGCGAAGAAATTTTTGTGGCCCAGATCGTCGATGCGGTCAACGAGTCCGTGGACGCCACCAGCTGTGGCGGCAACGCTGACTGTGCCGGTGGAGAGCAATGCCTGACCCACTATCTATGGTCCGATCTCAGCGAGCAGATTCACAACTTCCTCAACGGCATCAGCCTCGCCAATCTGGTGGCGCGCGCCGAAGTGCAGGAAGTGGCGCGGCGCCAGAACCGGCGCGACACGCCGGAAGAGAGAGTGGCGGTGATTGGCGGCTTGCAGTAAGGTGCGCGCCGACCGCTCGAATGAACCTATCGAATGCACACGTGAGTTGACAGTATTAGTGCGCGGAGAGAAATAAGTATGAAGCTTCCCATCTATCTGGATTATTCGGCTACCTGCCCGGTGGATCCGCGCGTCGCCAGCAAAATGGCGGAGCAGATGACCATGGAGGGCAATTTCGGCAACCCGGCATCCCGCTCCCACCTTTACGGCTGGAAGGCCGAAGAGGCAGTCGAGGAAGCGCGTCGCCACGTTGCTGAACTGGTCAATGCCGATCCGCGCGAAATCGTGTGGACCAGCGGCGCCACTGAATCCGATAACCTGGCGATCAAGGGCGCGGCTCATTTCTACCAGAGCAAGGGCAAGCACATCATTACCTCAAAGATCGAGCATAAGGCGGTACTGGATACCTGCCGACAGCTGGAGCGCGAGGGCTTTGAAGTCACCTACCTGAATCCCCGTGAAGACGGCATCGTCTACCCGGAGCAGGTGGAGGAAGCGCTGCGCGAGGACACCATCCTCGTCAGCCTGATGCACGTGAACAATGAAATCGGCGTGATCAACGATATCGCCGCGATCGGCGAACTCTGTCGGGCGAAGAAAGTGGTCTTCCATGTGGACGCGGCGCAGAGCGCCGGCAAACTGCCGATCGACCTGGCGGAAATGAAAGTGGACCTGATGTCCTTCTCCGCCCACAAAGCCTACGGTCCCAAGGGCATCGGTGCCCTGTATGTGCGCCGCAAACCGCGCGTGCGCCTGGAAGCACAGATGCACGGCGGCGGCCACGAGCGCGGCATGCGCTCCGGCACCCTGCCGACCCACCAGATTGTGGGAATGGGCGAAGCCTTCCGTATTGCCAAAGAAGAGATGGGTGCGGAAAACGAGCGACTGATCGCACTGCGCAACCGCTTCTGGGACCAGATCAAGGACATGGAAGAGGTGCACATTAACGGTTCCGTCGAGCAGCGTGTGCCCGGCAACCTGAACGTGAGCTTTGCGTTTGTCGAGGGCGAGAGCCTGATCATGTCCCTGAGGGACCTGGCGATTTCTTCCGGTTCCGCCTGTACCTCGGCCAGCCTGGAACCCAGCTACGTGCTGCGTGCGCTGGGTGTCAACGATGAGCTGGCGCACAGCTCGCTGCGTTTCAGTTTCGGTCGCTTTACCACCGAGAGCGACGTCGATACCGCTGCTGTGGAAGTGCGCAAAGCGGTGGAAAAACTGCGCGAGCTGTCGCCCCTGTGGGACATGTACAAAGACGGCATCGATCTCAATACCATTGAATGGGCGGCTCACTAAGCCCCGCGCGCGAAAAGATTCAGGAGATATCAGTCATGGCCTATAGCGATAAAGTAATCGACCACTACGAACATCCCCGCAACGTCGGTCGCCTCGACGACAAGTCCGACAATGTCGGTACCGGCATGGTCGGCGCGCCGGCCTGTGGCGATGTGATGCGCCTGCAGATCCAGGTGAACGAGAACGGCGTGATTGAAGACGCCAAGTTCAAGACCTACGGCTGCGGCTCCGCGATCGCTTCCAGCTCCCTGCTCACCGAGTGGGTGAAAGGCAAGAGCATCGACGAGGCGGAGCAGATCAAGAACACCGCCATCGCTGAAGAGTTGGCGTTGCCGCCGGTGAAAATTCACTGTTCGGTACTGGCCGAAGACGCCATCAAGGCTGCGGTGAAAGACATCCGCGCGAAGCGCGGCCTGGTTTCCGGCGGCGCCGGTGAAGCCCAGGAAGAAGCGGCCAGCTAAGCCCGGCGGAAGGAAGTAGAGGCAACCGCAATGGCAATTACCATGACAGAAGCGGCGCGGGCCCACGTCAAGCGCCAGCTCGAGAAGCGCGGCAGCGGCATCGGAATTCGTGTCGGTATCCGCACTGCCGGCTGTTCGGGCATGGCCTATGTGCTCGAGTTCGTCGATAGCGCAGAGCCCGAAGACCAGGTGTTCGAGCAGGGGGACGTCCTGCTGGTAGTGGATCCCAAGAGTCTGGTGTACCTGGACGGAACAGAACTGGATTTCGTCAAAGAGGGTTTGAACGAGGGCTTTGCCTTCTCCAACCCGAATGTGAAGAACGAGTGCGGCTGCGGCGAAAGTTTCCACGTGTGACTTTTGCCTTGCCGCCCAGAGGCCGGGTGCGTCGCGCACGCCGGCCTTTTTAATATTGGCTGGAGCGAGTTCGCCCAATAAAGCGAGTGGAGCCATGTCACTGCACCAGACCTATTTCGAAATGTTCGGCCTGCAGCCCGCTTTCCATATCGACCGCGCGGCGCTGGCCGAGCGCTACCGCAAGCTGCAGCGCGAATTTCACCCGGACAAGTACGCCGCGCGCTCCGACCGCGAGCAGTTGCTGGCGATGCAGTACGCCGCGCAGATCAACGAGGCGCACACCACACTGCGCGATCCGGTGCTGCGCGCCGCCTACCTGCTAAAGCTCGCCGGTGTTGAAGTCAGTCCGGAGCAGACCACCTCCGACGCTGAATTCCTGATGCAGCAGATGATGTTGCGCGAGCGACTCGAAGAGGTGCGCGACGAGTCCGATCCGGCCGCCGCAATCGACGAACTGGGCGAAGAGGTTCGCGGGCTCTTTGCCACTGAACAGCGAAACTTCGCCGACGTCTTTGCCGCGGGGAATCTCGACGCGGGCAAGGACTCCCTGCTCAAGCTGCAGTTCCTGAGCAAGCTGCAGCGGCAGGTGGAAGAACTGGAAGAAGACCTTTTGGGCGACTATTAAGCCGATCTACAGGCCATCCTGACCTTTAGATCGGTCGCCCGCAAAATCACTTGCGCAACTGTGCGAAGTTGCTCGTATTTTGCGGGCTCGCGCTGGCCTGGGGCCAGCGGCGGCGCGTCCGCGCGCCGCCATTAACGTCACCTATGACATAGATGAGTTAATTAATGGCATTACTGCAGATTTCCGAACCCGGCCAAAGCCCCGAACCCCACCAGCGCAAGCGCGCTGTGGGCATCGATCTGGGCACCACCAACTCGCTGGTCGCCACGGTGCGCAGCGGCTCGGCGGAGGCCATTGCCGACAGTGATGGCGAGGTGATCCTGCCATCCGCGGTGCACTACGGCGAGAGCGATATCACTGTGGGTGCGGCAGCGCGCAATCGTGCCGGGAAAGACCCCTACAACACGCTGCTGTCGATCAAGCGCCTGATGGGCCGGGGCATCGCCGATGTGCGGAGCTTCGGAGAGCAGCTGCCATACAAATTTGCCGCCGACAGCGGCGGTATGCCGGCGATCGAAACCGCCGCGGGCCCGGTAAATCCGGTGCAGGTCTCCGCGGAAATCCTCAAGGTATTGGCGCAGCGCGGTGCCGAAGCACTCGGCGGTGACCTGGACGGCGCGGTCATTACTGTGCCGGCCTATTTCGATGACGCCCAGCGCCAGGCCACCAAGGATGCCGCCAGGCTGGCGGGCCTGAAGGTGTTGCGTCTGCTGAACGAGCCGACTGCGGCCGCGGTGGCCTATGGCCTGGATCAGCAGGAAGAAGGGCTGATCGCAGTTTACGACCTCGGTGGCGGCACCTTTGATATTTCCATTCTGCGGCTGTCCCGCGGCGTGTTTGAAGTACTGTCCACCGGCGGTGACACGGCGCTGGGCGGCGACGATTTCGATCGCGCGATTGCCAGCTGGATTGCCGAACAGGCGGGGCTGGGTACCGATCTCGATGTCTCCACCCAGCGCGCCCTGCTGGACCGCGCCTGTGCGGCCAAGGAGGCCCTGGCGGCGGAGGAGAGTGTCGCGCTGGAGTACGGCGACTGGCGCGACCAGCTGGATCGCGCGGGCATGGCGGCGCTGCTCGACCCGCTGATCGACAAGACCCTGCGCGCCTGCAAACGCGCCCTGCGCGACGCAGACCTGAGCGCGGATGAGATCGGGGAAGTGGTGCTGGTGGGCGGTTCGACCCGCACACTGCGTGTCCGCGAGCGTGTTGAAGACTACTTCGGTCGCGTTCCCCACGCCGACATCGATCCCGATCAGGTGGTCGCCATCGGTGCGGCGCTGCAGGCGGACGTACTGGTGGGCAACAAGTCCCGCGAGGACCTGCTGTTGCTCGACGTGATTCCGCTGTCCCTTGGGATCGAGACCATGGGCGGGCTCACCGAGAAACTGATTCCGCGCAATACCACGATTCCCGTGGCCAAGGCGCAGGAGTTCACCACTTTCAAGGATGGCCAGACCGCCATGGCCATTCACGTGGTGCAGGGTGAGCGGGAGCTGGTCAAGGACTGCCGCTCGCTGGCGCGCTTCGAGCTGCGCGGCATACCGCCGATGGTGGCCGGCGCCGCGCATATCCGCGTGACCTTCCAGGTGGACGCCGACGGCCTGCTGTCGGTGACCGCGATGGAGAAGAGCAGCGGTGTCAGCGCCGATATTACCGTCAAGCCGTCCTACGGCCTGGAAGACGCGGATATCGCCCGCATGTTGCAGGAGTCCTACGCGCACGCCGAAGAGGATGTTGCCGCGCGGGCCCTGCGCGAGGCCCAGGTAGAGGCGGAGCGGGTACTGGAAAGCCTGCTGGTCGCCCTGCGCGAAAATGGCGCCGAATTGCTGCAGGAGAATGAGCTGGACGGGCTCGAGCGGGCCATGGAAGCCCTGCGCCTGGCACACAATGGCGGCGACGCGGATGAGATCCACAGGCGCATCGAGGCGCTCAACACACTGTCCGAGCCCTTCGCAGCGCGCCGTATGGATGCATCCATCAGGCGCGCCATGCAGGGCCACAGTCTGGATGAATTTGATCAATAAACAGCGGAGCCGCCGCAGTCGGCGGCCATCGTAGCGGGGGCGGGCAGCGGCCCGGTCCCGAATAGAGCACACAGAGAGCTAGCAACCCATGCCAAAAATCGTATTCTTGCCGCACGCCGAAATCTGCCCCGAGGGCAAGGTCGTGGAAGTGGAGTCCGGTGTCAGTATCTGCGATGCGGCGCTGGAACACGGCATCGAAATCGAACACGCCTGCGAGAAGTCCTGCGCCTGCACCACCTGCCATGTCATCGTGCGCGAAGGGTTCGACTCGCTCGGCGAGCCGGATGAGCTGGAAGAGGATCTGCTGGACAAGGCCTGGGGGCTGGAGCCGGATTCACGCCTGTCCTGCCAGGCGATTGTCGACGACGAGGACCTGGTGGTGGAGATTCCCAAATACACCATCAACCAGGTTTCGGAGAAGCACTGACGCGTTAGTCAGGCCCTGACCCAAAGGGAGCTATAAGTCATGAAATGGACGGATATCAACGATATCGCGATCGAACTGGTGGATACTCACCCGGACGTGGATCCGTTGCAGGTCAATTTCGTCGATCTGCGCAACTGGGTGATGGAATTGCCGGGTTTTGACGACGATCCCAACCGCTGCGGCGAGAAGATCCTCGAGGCGATCCAGGCAGCGTGGATCGAAGAGGCTGAATAATCAGTCGATCTCTTAGAAATAGTACAAAGTTCATGCGCTAACGCGTATAATCCGCCCGCCTCGATAGGTGCTGTTCATTTATTGAGCGGAACGAATTCTAGGAAGAGCAACTTTTGGGTTGCTCTTTCCATATCTAAATCACGAATATCCCAGTAATCAGTAAAATTGGAGAAAAACATGGCCCTGGAACGCACTCTGTCCATCATCAAACCGGACGCGGTAGCCAAGAATGTGATCGGCGAAATTGAGAGCCGCTTTGAAAAGGCCGGTCTGCGTATCGTTGCCATGAAAATGCTGCAGCTGTCCCGCGAAAAGGCCGAGGGCTTCTACGCCGAGCACAAAGAGCGTCCTTTCTTCAAGGACCTGGTGGACTTCATGACCTCCGGCCCGGTGGTTGTACAGGTTCTGGAAGGCGAAAACGCTGTTCTGGCCAACCGCGACCTGATGGGTGCCACCAACCCGCAGGAAGCTGCTGCCGGCACCATCCGCGCCGACTTTGCCCAGAGCATCGACGCCAACGCGGTACACGGTTCCGACTCCACTGAGTCTGCCGCGCGCGAAGTGAGCTACTTCTTCGCCGACGACGAAATCTGCCCGCGCGGCTGATTTTACGTAATTTTGCTCAGGCAGCCGGTGTCTAAAACACCTGAGCCTGCAGCTTAAGCCCTGCTACCGGCTTTGGGTGTAGGGACTGTCTGCGAGAGGGATCTCGCGGACAAGCCTCCAGGGATGGATATACGGCGGTCCCGTAACCCGTAGCCGGTAGCAGGGCTGCCGCCGAGCTAGCCTAGAGGCACCTTTATCCATGAGCACTTCAGAATCCGCAAAAACCAACCTTCTCGGCCTGTCCGTCGACAAGCTGGCGGCCTTCTTCGAGTCGCTGGGCGAAAAGCGCTTTCGCGCCGTGCAGGTGCTGAAGTGGATTCACCAGAACGGTGTCGATGACTTTGCGCAGATGACCAATGTCAGCAAGGCGCTGCGCGAGAAGCTGGCCGACGTTGCCGAAATTCGCCCGCCGGAAGTGCTTGAGCAGTGGGATTCCGCCGATGGCACCCGCAAATGGCTGATCAAGGTCGAGGGTGGCAGTGCCATCGAGACTGTCTACATCCCCGACGGGGACCGCGGTACCCTGTGTGTTTCCTCACAGGTGGGCTGCTCGCTGGATTGCAGCTTCTGCGCAACCGGTAAGCAGGGATTCAACCGCGACCTGACCGCGGCCGAGATCATCGGCCAGGTGTGGATCGCCTGTAAATCCTTCGGTCAACTGCAGCCGAAAGGCCCGCGCAAGGTGACCAACGTCGTCATGATGGGCATGGGTGAGCCCCTGCTCAACTTCGACAATGTCGTCGATGCCATGAACCTGATGATGGAAGACAATGCCTACGGCATCTCCAAGCGCCGCGTGACCCTGTCTACCTCTGGAGTTGTACCCGCGCTGGACCGCCTGGCGGATGTCACCGACGTGAGTCTGGCCATCTCCCTGCATGCGCCCAACGACGCGCTGCGCAACGAACTGGTGCCGATCAATAAAAAGTATCCGATAGCGATGCTGCTGGACTCCGCCAAGCGCTATATCGAGCGCATGCCGGACACGCACCGCAAAATGACTATCGAGTACACCATGATGCGGGAGGTCAATGACCGCCCCGAACACGCCGAACAGCTGGCGGAACTGCTGCGCGATGTGCCGGTCAAGATAAATCTGATACCCTTCAATCCGTTCGAGTTATCGGATTACCAGCGGGTGAGCAACAACGCTTTGCGACGTTTTCAACAGATTTTGTTGGATAAAGGCTTTACCGTAACGGTGCGGACCACACGCGGAGATGATATCGCCGCGGCCTGTGGCCAGCTGGCCGGCAGCGTCAACGATCGCACGCGCCGCTCTGAGCGCTATCGCAACGCGGAGCGACCAGTGCGTATTGTCGGCTGATTAAAAAGCGCGCATCGCTGCGGCTCAATGAATAAAAACAGATGGTGATGTCGTGCTGACCAGATTTCTATCCCTGTCCTTCGCCGGACTGATTCTCACCGCAGCGCTGAGCGGCTGTGTGACCACCGGTGGTCTGGCGCCGCAAAAGGTCGACCTGGACAAGGCCGTGCAGACCCACGTTCAGCTCGGGCTGCGCTACCTGCAGAGTGGCGATAACCGCGAGGCGGCCCGCTTCCACTTCAACGAGGCGCTCAAGCTGGGCAAGCGCAATCCGCAGGCGCACCACGGCCTGGCGCTGCTCTATCAGGCGGACGGCGAAACGGCCGCAGCCGAGGAGCATTTCAAGAAAGCCCTGCGCTACGACAAGAATTTCTCCATGGCGCGCACCAACTACGGTGTTTTCCTGTACCAGCAGGAGCGCTACAAGGAGGCGCTTGAACAGTTCAAGACCGCCTCGGAAGACCTGACCTACAATCGCCGCTCTTTCGCGCTGGCCAATTACGGCCGCTGTGCCCTCAAGCTGGGCATGACAGAAGAGGCCGAGGCCGCCTATACCCGCGCCCTGGCGCTGGACAAGGATATGCCCCAGGCACTGCTGGAGCTGGCGGAACTCAAGTTTAATGCCGGCGCTTATGCGGAGGCCAAGCACTACCTGGACAGATACAGTGCTGATCATCGACAGGTGCCCCAGTCCCTGTGGTTGGGAATCCGGATCGAAAAAATCTTTGGCAATCGGGACAAGGAACGCAGTTATGCCCTTGCGCTGAAAAACCTCTATCCCTACTCGGCGGAGACGCTGAAATACCAAAAGATGATGGACAATGACGGATAACGTTTCGGAGATCAGTGAATCCCGGGCGTCGCAGAGCGGTGCGCCCGACGACGACAACACCCCAGGCAGCCTGCTGCGGCGCGCCCGCGAAGAAGCGGGCCTCAGTCTCCAGGAGTTGTCGCGCCGCCTGTGCATGACCGGCAACAAGCTGGAGCTGCTGGAGCGGGATGAATACGACCTGCTGCCGAGTGCCCTGTATGTGCGCGGCTATATCCGCAATATCTGCAAGGAACTGAAGATCGACGAGGGGCCGGTATTGCAGGCCTACTCCGGCTATGCGGCAGCGGAAGAGGAGAGTCAGGCAATCCTCGCGCATGTGAGCCGCACAGCCGTAGTGGACGAGGGACGTCGTCGCAGCTTCAAGGGGTTGGCGCTGTTGCCACTGCTGATCGTGGCCGGTGTTTTCTGGTGGATGAACGGTCGCAACCTGACCCCGCCCTCGTTTACTGCCGATAATGCGGTGGCCGCACCGGCGGTATCCGCTGCGGCAGCGGACGAAAAAGCAGATCTCACTGCAGCTGCAACTGCGGACAGCGAGTCCGGGATGGCTGCAGCGGTGCCGTCCGACATCGAATCCGTTGACGAGGCACCGGTGGAATCGGCGGTGATTGAAACCGGAGCAGAGGCCGGGGAAGCGTCAACCGCGCCGGATGCGAAACCCGTTGAGCCTGCTAATGTCGCGATGGACAGTCCCGATGCGGACGCCGCTGTAGCGGAACCCGTGGAAGCGGCAAAGCCGACTGCTGTCGAGGCATCGGCTGCTGAAACTGCGGCGAATGAGTCCGCAGTCGCTGAGCCCGAGGTAGAGCCAGCACAGCCGGCCGCAGCACCGGAAAAGCTGGAGCTTAGCTTTACTGAGGAATCCTGGGTCGAAGTCAAGGATGCTTCCGGTAAGCTGCTGATGGCCAAGTTGCAGCCGGCGGGCGCAGAGGTGACCCTCGAAGGCCAGGCACCGTTCAGCGTGATGCTGGGCAATGCTGTCGGGACTCAGGTGAGCTTCCGCGGTGAGTTGGTCGACAGCGCGCCCATCGGCAGCCGTCGTACCCGCAGGCTCACGGTCGGCGAGTAATCTGCACAGGGGTCGCGTGCCTGTCCCGATGGCGATTGCCGCGTGACTGGCCCGGCCCCCGCTTCACTATTCCGTTCATCGGGCTCCGTGTCCGGTCAGTCCGGCGGGTCGCAGTGTCCACAGGGCCTCGGCTGCCGTCGCGACCATCGAATTTAGAGCCGGCAGGCTCTATAATCTCCCCTCGATTTTTCAGTCTGCAAAACTGCCAGGTCAGCCTATGCAATTTGAGTCACCGATTGTTCGCCGTCAGTCGCGCCAGATCATGGTGGGCAATGTGCCCGTCGGTGGAGGTGCGCCGATTTCGGTGCAGAGCATGACCAATACCGACACCTGTGACGTGGCCGCCACGGTCGGCCAGATCCAGCGCCTGCAGCAGGCGGGGGCCGATATCGTGCGCGTGTCCGTGCCGAGCCTGGACGCCGCCGAGGCCTTCGGCCAGATCCGCCAGCAGGTGGAAGTGCCGCTGGTGGCGGATATCCATTTCGATTACCGCATCGCCCTGCGCGTCGCTGACCTGGGCGTGGATTGCCTGCGCATCAATCCGGGCAATATCGGCCGGGAACACCGTATCCGCGCGGTGGTGGACAAGGCCCGCGACCTGAATATCCCGATCCGTATCGGCGTCAACGCCGGTTCGCTGGAAAAAGACCTGCAGAAGAAATACGGCGAACCCACGCCGGATGCCCTGGTGGAGTCGGCCCTGCGCCATGTGGAGATTCTCGACAGCCTGGATTTCCAGAACTTCAAAGTGAGCGTCAAGGCCTCCGATATCTTTATGGCCACCGCGGCCTATCGCAAACTGGCGCAACAGATTGAACAGCCCCTGCACCTGGGGATTACCGAAGCCGGCGGCCTGCGCGCGGGTACGGTCAAGTCCGCCATTGGCCTCGGCGCGCTGCTGCTCGACGGCATCGGCGATACGCTGCGCGTGTCCCTGGCGGCCGATCCGGTGGAAGAAGTCAAAGTGGGCTGGGATCTGCTCAAGAGCCTGCGTCTGCGTACCAAGGGCATCAACTTTATCGCCTGCCCCAGCTGCTCGCGCCAGAATTTCGATGTGGTCAAAACCATGAACGAACTGGAAACACGCCTGGAAGACATCACCACGCCGCTGGACGTGGCCGTGATCGGCTGTATCGTAAATGGCCCGGGCGAAGCCAAGGAGGCCGACCTCGGCCTCGCCGGCGGTACGCCCAGTCATGCGATTTATGTAGACGGCCAGCCCCATACCAAATTGAAAAACGACAACCTGGTCGACGACCTGGAACGCCTGATCCGTGACAAGGCCGCGGCGAAGGCGGAGCGCGAGGCGGACATTATCGCCAAGGCCTAACCGCGGGCGGCAGGAAACCTGAGACCAGATGCGAAGGCGCCGATGCCGGGAGCCATTTGTGAAACGATTGCCGAGGAGGCTGTTGAACAAATGGCTCCCGACACCGGCGCC
>NZ_JACZCR010000036.1 GCF_014904735.1 Microbulbifer hainanensis
ATAAAGAACCAGCAATTAAGGAACACCGTTGAAACAGCTTCGCGCAATCCGCGGCATGAACGATCTGCTGCCCGGCCAGTCGCCGGTATGGCAGTACGTGGAATCCACCCTCAGCGAACTCTTTGGCCGCTACGGCTACAGCGAGATCCGCACCCCCTACCTGGAAGCGACCCAGCTGTTCAGCCGTGCCGTCGGCGAAGCCACCGACATCGTCGAAAAGGAAATGTACACCTTCGACGACAAGAGCGGGGACAGTGTTACGCTGCGCCCGGAGGGTACCGCCGGCACCGTACGTGCGGCCATCCAGAACAACCTGCTGATCCAGCCGCAGCGCTTGTGGTATTTCGGCCCCATGTTCCGCTACGAGCGCCCGCAAAAGGGGCGCCTGCGTCAGTTCCACCAGTTTGGCGTGGAAGTATTCGGCATCGAGGGGCCGGATATCGATGCGGAAATCCTGATCATGACAGCGCGCCTGTGGCGCCAGCTGGGCATCGCTGACCACGTGAAGCTGCAGTTGAACTCACTGGGCAATTCCGCCAGCCGCGCCGCCTACCGCGAGGCGCTGGTCGCCTACCTGAGCGAGCGTCGCGACCAGCTCGATGAAGATAGCCAGCGCCGGCTGGAGCGGAATCCACTGCGCATTCTCGACAGCAAAAATGCCCAGACGCAGGAACTGCTGGCCGATGCACCGTGTCTACTGGACTTCCTCGATGAAGAATCAGCGGCGCACTTTGCCGGATTGAAAGAAATGCTGGACGCCGCGGGCGTGGAATACGAGATCAATGCCAAGCTGGTGCGCGGCCTCGACTACTACGGCAAGACCGTGTTCGAGTGGGTCACCGACAGCCTGGGCGCCCAGGGGACTGTCTGTGCCGGTGGCCGCTACGACGGGCTGGTGGAGCAAATGGGCGGCAAGTCGACCGCGGCTGTGGGCTTCGGGCTCGGCGTAGAGCGGCTGGTACTGATGCTGGAAACCCTCGAGATGCTGCCAGAGGCCCTGGACCAGCAGATCGACGCCTACCTCGTTGCTGTGGGTGCGGTACAATCGGCGGCTTTGTCCGCTGCGGAAAAACTGCGCGACGAACTGCCGTGGCTGCGCCTGCAGACCCACTGTGGTGGCGGCAGCTTCAAGAGCCAGATGAAAAAGGCGGACAAGAGTAACGCCGAGTTTGCATTGATCATCGGTGAAGACGAGGCGGCGGCGGGACAGGTAACGGTTAAATACCTGCGTTCCGAGGCGCCGCAGCAGACAGTCGCACTGGATGCGCTTCCGGCGCTGCTGCAGGGCTGATCAAGAACAGAATCTGCGCGCCCAGCGGCACGCACAGACAAAATGGAACGGCGGCCGGATGGCCGCATCGACCAAAACTCTAAGAATTGATAGGAAAGGCGAATTACGCAATGGCTGACCATCTTACCGAAGAAGAACAAATAGAATCGCTGAAACGCTGGTGGGCGGAAAACGGCAAAGGCATCGTCAGCGGTATTGTGCTGGCCCTGGTCGGTTACTTCGGTTACCAGTGGTGGCAAACCAGCGAGCGCGAGAAGGCCGAAGCGGCCTCCAACCTCTATCAGGAGTTCGTCGAGGCGGTGAGCGCCAATGACGGCCAGCCGGACAACCGCCAGCTGACCACAGCCCAGAGCCTGGGGCGTCAGTTGAAGGAAGAGTTCCCCAAGCGCATCTATACCAGCCAGGCCTCCCTGCGCCTCGCGGCCCTCTCTGCCGCCGGCAATGATCTGGAGAGCGCGGCGAAGGACCTGCAGTGGGTGGTGGACAACAGTGACAAAACCGAGCTGCAGTTGCTGGCCAAACGCCGCCTGGCGGCGGTGAAAGCCGCGCGCGGCGAGCCGGATGAAGCGCTGAAACTGCTCGAGGGCAATGTGCCGCCGGCGTTCGCCGCGCTGTACTCCGAGACCCGCGGCGACATCCTGCTGCAGAAGGGTGACAAAGAGGGCGCGCACGAAGCCTACCAGCAGGCCCTCGCACAGTTGCTGCCGGCCCAGGCGAACAGTGCCCAGGTACTGCGCCTGAAAGCGGAGAGTGTCGCACCGGTGGCTGCCTCTGACGACAGCGCTGCGGACAATGCTCCGGCAGCAGAGAGCGAGGCGGCAAACGAAAGCGACGACGCACAGGAGAGTGACGAGCAATGAGTTTGATGATTCGCGCCACTGCGCGCACCGTGGCGGTCGCCCTGGCTCTCGCGCTGGGAGCCTGCGCGTCCAACGATGAAAAAGAAGACACAGATCCTGTGCCCCTGGTTGACATCAAGCCGACCGTGGAGCTGAAAGAAGTCTGGTCTCACAATATCGGCGATATCGACGCCAAACTCTATGCGATGCTCGAACCGCATATCGCCGATGGCAAGCTGGTTGCCGCCAACAGCGATGGCGATGTGATCGCCTTTGACCGCAGCACCGGCAAACGCCAGTGGAAAACCGACCTGGATATCCAGATCAGCGGCGGCGTGGGTGTCGGCCTCGGGATTGCGGTGGTCGCCGATTACCGCGGCCGCGTAATCGCACTGAACCTGGATAATGGCGAGGAAGTCTGGAATCACCAGGTTTCCGGTGAAGTGGTCGCCGCACCGGCGGTCGGTTCCGGCCGCGTTGTGGTGCAGACCGTGGACGGCAAGCTGATCGGTCTCGACGCCAGCACCGGCGAAGAGCGCTGGAACCACAGCACCGTACTGCCGCTTTTGACGCTGCGTGGCAACGCAGCGCCGATTATTTCCGGCGGCGTGGTATTCGCCGGCCTGGATAACGGCAAGGTTATCGCACTGGATGCCACCGATGGCATTGGTCGCTGGGATCAGCGCGTCGCCATTCCGCAGGGATCTGCCGAGCTGGATCGGGTCGTCGATATCGACGGTTCTCCGGTGGTGCGCGGTGAACTGGTTTTCGCCGCCAGCTACCAGGGCCGTGTTGCGGCGCTGTCGCGGGACGATGGTCGCGGCCTGTGGGCGCGCGATGCCTCCACCAACCACAGCGTGGCAGTCGGTGCGGGCAATGTATACTTGAGCGATGCCTCCGGCAGTGTCTATGCCTACAATGTGGGCAACGGACAGATTGTCTGGAGCAACAATGAACTGTTGCGCCGCCAGCTGAGTGCGCCGGCGTACTTCGGGGACACCGTCATTGTGGGCGACCTGGACGGCTACCTGCACGTGCTGGATCCGGCCACGGGCCACTTCATCGGTCGCAAGCGCATCGATAGTGACCCGATCCGTATCCCGCTGTTGGTGGACGGTGACCTTCTGTTCGCCGTCTCCGACGATGGTGAGCTCGTAGCGCTGCGGCTGCAGCGTCGCCAGTAAACGCACGGAATTTTTGGGCCTTATGGCCCGTTTTGGAGCCTGTTGAAAATCGCCACGAATGGCGCAATGCAGATTTTGCCGGACCGCGATTGGGCGGCGCCGGCCCCATAAATCTGACAGGCTAACCTGAGACCGCCCGCGATCCGCGGGCGTTCGCATTTCTGGCAAAAGACATTTTGCCCCGAGTAGATTGAATTATGCTGCCTGTAATCGCCCTGGTCGGGCGCCCCAACGTGGGCAAATCCACACTGTTCAACCGGTTGACCAAAAGCCGGGATGCCCTCGTGGCCAATTACGCGGGCCTGACCCGCGACCGCAAATACGGCGAAGCCGAAATCGACGGTCACAAGGTGATCCTGGTGGATACCGGCGGTATCAGCGGCGGTGAAGAGGGGATTGATGCCGCCATGGCTCAGCAATCCATGCAGGCCATCGAAGAGGCGGATATCGTCCTGTTTCTCGTCGACTGCCGCGCAGGCCTCACCCCCGCCGACCAGATGATCGCCGAGCAGTTGCGCACCCGCTCCAAGCCGACACTGCTGGTCGCCAACAAGGTCGATGGCGTCAATCCCGATATCGCCCTGGCGCCGTTCTACGAGCTGGGTATTGGTGAACTGTTCCCGACTACCGCCACCCACGGCCGCGGTGTGCGCACCCTGATGCAGCGCGTGGTGGAAGACCTGCCGGAGCAGGCTGAGCCCGAAGCCGAAGATGTTGCCAAGGGCATCAAGATCGCCATTGTCGGCCGACCCAACGTGGGTAAATCCACCCTGGTTAACCGCCTGCTGGGCGAGGACCGCGTCGTGGTTTACGACCAGCCCGGAACGACCCGCGACAGCGTCTACATCAATTACGAGCGCGATGATAAGCCCTATACCATCATCGACACCGCGGGTATCCGCCGCCGCAAGAACATCAAGGAATCGGTGGAGAAATTCTCCATCGTCAAAACCCTGCAGGCGGTGGAAGACGCCAACGTCGTCGTGCTGGTGATCGATGCCCGCGAGGGTCTGGTGGATCAGGATCTGCACCTGATGGGCAGTGTCATTCAGGCAGGTCGCGCCCTGGTGGTTGCCCTGAACAAGTGGGATGGCCTGGACGTGGATCACCGGGATTTCGTCAAGACAGAGCTGGAGCGCCGGCTGCGTTTTGTGGAATTCGCCGATATCCACTTTATTTCCGCGCTGCACGGCACCGGTGTCGGCCACCTGTACGAATCCATCGAGGCGGCCTACCAGTCCGCCACCGACAAGTTGTCCACTAACCACCTGACGCGTATCCTGCAGTGGGCGGTGAGTGAACACCAGCCTCCACTGGTGCACGGTCACCGGATCAAGTTGCGCTACGCCCACGCCGGCGGCCAGAATCCGCCGGTTATCGTGATACACGGCAACCAGACCGAGCAGGTGCCGGGGCACTATGTGCGCTATCTCGAGAAAACTTTCCGGAAGGCCCTGGAGCTCCACGGCACGCCGGTAAAAATCGAATTCCGCACCGGTGAAAACCCCTATTCGGGCAAGAAGAACAAGCTGACGGATCGCCAGAAGGCCAAAAAACGCCGCCTGATGAAATTCGTCAAAAAGAAAAAATAAGATTGGGCCAGACTTCTCCGGAGTGGTGAAGCCGGTTTCCGGGCCTCGCTTTCCCGCGCGGGAAAGCGGCCGGAGAGGTGGGCAACTGCACAAAACGGCACAAAGGAGAACGCCATGCTGGACCTTAAAAATTCCTCACTGTTGCGTCAACAGTCCTATGTCGGCGGCGAGTGGATCGACGCCGACTCGGGTGACACTTTCGATGTCACCAATCCCGCCAACGGCGAAGTCATCGCCAGTATCGCCAATCTCGGCGCTGCGGAAACCCGTCGGGCCATCGAAGCCGCTAACCAGGCCTGGCCCGCCTGGCGCGATCAGACGGTCAAGGAGCGCGCGAAAATCCTGCGCCGCTGGTACGACCTGGTAATCGACAACGTCGATGACCTGGCCAAGATCCTCACCGCCGAACAGGGCAAGCCGCTGGCGGAAGCCAAAACCGAAATCGTTTACGGCGCCAACTATATCGAGTGGTTTTCCGAGGAGGCCAAGCGCGTTTACGGCGACGTCATCGCGCCGCCATCGAAGGACAAACGCATTGTGGTGATCAAGCAGTCGGTCGGCGTGACCTGCTCGGTGACACCGTGGAATTTTCCCAGCGCAATGATCGCGCGCAAAATGGCGCCGGCGCTGGCGGCTGGCTGCCCGTTCATTGCCAAGCCCGCATCGGATACGCCGCTGTCGGCGCTGGCCCTGGCCGTGCTCGCGGAAGAAGCGGGAATCCCCGCCGGCGTATTCAATGTCGTGGCCGGCACCAGCTCGCGTGAAATCGGTGCGGAGATGACGGCCAACCCGCTGGTGCGTAAATTCACCTTCACCGGCTCCACGGCAGTGGGCAAAAAGCTGCAGGCGCAGTGCGCCGAAACCATGAAGAAAACCTCAATGGAGCTCGGGGGCAACGCGCCGTTTATCGTGTTCGACGATGCCGATATCGATGCAGCGATCCAGGGCGCCATCATCTGTAAATACCGCAATGCCGGGCAGACCTGTGTCTGCGCCAACCGGATTTTTGTGCAGGAAGGCATTTACGACGAATTCGCGCAGAAATTCGCTGCCGCGGTCAACGCCCTGAAAATGGGCAACGGTGCGGAAGAGGGCATCGAAGTGGGCCCGCTGATCAACCGCAAGGCCGTGGAGGACGTCAAGGCGCTGGTGGACGACGCCTTGGCCAAGGGCGCCGATGCGGTGGTGGAAGGCGGTCCCAGCAGCATGGGAGATTGTTTCTATGCGCCCACAGTACTGACCGGCGTTAACGACAAGATGGACCTGTTTCGCGAGGAAATTTTCGGCCCGGTGGCGCCCCTGTACAAGTTTTCCACCGAGGAAGAAGTTATCGCCATGGCCAACGATACCGAGTTCGGCCTCGCGTCCTATTTCTATTCCCGCGATATCGGCCGTATCTGGCGCGTCGGCGAAGGGCTGGAATACGGTATGGTCGGCGTCAACGAAGGGATCGTCTCCAATGAAATGGCCCCCTTTGGCGGCGTGAAGGAGTCCGGTCAGGGGCGCGAGGGCTCCAAGTACGGGCTCGACGACTACCTGGAAATTAAATACCTGTGTATGGGCGGTATTGACCGTTAAGCGTTTTTGAAGGCGATTCAAAATTGTTGGGATGGGCAGCGTTGCAAATACGCTACTTTTAATCGGCGGCTGCTCATCCTAACCAAGCCCTCGTCGGCTGCGTTTCTCGAGACGGTTTTATTTGACTGGCCGCCAGGCGTTACGGCTTTCGATCTTCCCTATCCCTATCCTTCTTAACTGTTCTCTCCCCTTACAGCTTAAAACCCAAAGTGGTACGTATGTATTACTTTGTAATTGACTGTAATGGCGCAAAATTGACTATAAGACGTCATTGTCATTAACATGTGCCGCCTTGGGGAGGGCAGCTGTACTTGGCCGCTGTAAATAAAAATACAAAAAGAGTAGTTAGATGTGAGGGGACGTATCACATCTGTAATCTGCGTTGCTGGATTATTGTGGTTTTTCGGGGGGGCTTCAGGCTGGTTAGCAGCACAGGCATCAGATATCGAATCTGAGCAATGTGTAGTTGATCCGGCTGTCAGCTATTTCACGCCAATATTATCAACAAGCACACAGACATCTGAGTTGTGCTTTGTTCGACCGTCCGAGATTCAGTCCTTTGATCGGTTTGTGATCGTTGATACGAGTGCTCAGTCGCCATTGCAAAATTCTGCGCTTCACACTATTTCGCTTCCTGACTGGCAAATCAAAACTAAATTTTTTCTAAAGAACAAGCCGATCCTGATCGTCGCTGAGCCCTATAAGCGTTACGCGCTTGCGAAGCTATGTAGGGAGCTGATTCAAAGTGGGTTTCAGAGTCCAAAGATATTGATCGACAACGACTTTAGAGGAGCCGGAAAAGATCTGTCTGCAGACGTTCCTGTGGAAGAATTTATAGTTGAAACGAGTAAGTTCGGTGCCGTAACGATTGCAGTTGATCGGCAGGTGGCTGAGGAAATGGCTGCACTCGGAATTCCAACCATTAATGCCGGCTCCGCAGGCGGTATAAAAAGCGCCGTACGGGAAGCTGAGGTCAATCATTCACTAAACGGATATCTCCCGGTATTTGTGGTTGGGAAGTCCGGCAGCGAAGAAGAGCTACAAAACCTTCTAAATGGAGAGCCTGTCAGTCAAGCTTTTGTCGTATCGGGTGGAGTGGAAAGTATAAAGAGGGTCCTGAAATCCAGTGCGTTAAGCGCTAATAAGCGGCTCCACCCAAATGGGGTGTCAATCTGTGCTGGCTAAAAAGCTTTCAATCCAAAGTTCGAAGATTACGCTCTGGTGTGTTGGCCTATTGGTTTCCGGATTGTTGGTTTGTTTTTGGTTCAATACAGTCGGAAAAGTACCTCAGTCGTCCTATGAGCTCGCCAAAACAGTTCGTTACAGTTTCTTGGTTTCCAATGGTACAGGCGAATTTATCGAAAACGCTCATGTGAGTGTGTTCGCTCCTGTAAAAAAGAATTCTTACCAGTTGATTGAGAGGATTACGGCGAATCAGTCCTTCGATACGAAAATTGACCAATCTGGCAATCAGTCGCTGTTATTCCAAATCAAGGGGCTTGCCCCTCACGCCAGTCAGATAATTAGTATTACCGCGAAATTAAGGCTCGCTAGTAGGCCGCAGTTTTTTGGTGTTAAGGCTGAAGTCTTTTTACAGCCTGAAGCCAATATAGAAGTCGATTCACCAGAGATAATGGCGTTGGCCGGTAAGTTGAGTGGCGATGTGAAAAAAATAGCGTCATGGATTTATAGGAATATAACCGATACTGGATATATGGCCGAAGACCGTGGCGCCCGTTACGCAATAACCCGAAAAAAAGGTGATTGCACGGAATTTGCTTCGGCATTTGTCGGTCTGGCCAGGGCGTCTAATGTGCCAGCTAGAATGATCGGCGGATTTACTGCCGATGATTCTGGAAGGTTGAGAGCAGAGAACTATCACAACTGGGCAGAATACAAGCGAGGCGAGGCCTGGAGTATCGCTGACCCACAGAACAATATTATTGACTCGGGTTACGGGTCTTATATCGCTTTCTATAACTTTGATAAATACTCGCGCTTGGAAAATAGTCAACGATTCTTGAGCTATGACCATCGTTTGAGTGTGCAGATGCTTTAGGTCTAAGGGTCGAATAAATGAAGGGTTGTGTGTTTAGGCTGCTATTTTTGTTTATTGCCTTGAATGGTTTTGCAGCTTCGTCAGCGTTTGCAGAGTCAATTTTAGTAAATAGCGATACAAATATATCAGCGAACGATATGTCCTATGACGGTGCAGATATCGTTGTTGATGGAGCCGTTCTGAAGATTGATGGTGCCCACGGTTTTAACAGCCTAGTGCTTCAGAATTCGGCTGTGTTGACCCACTCGCTAGAAGCAGAAAGTAAGCTGACACTGAATATTGCCCAGAATTTATTGATAGACAATACGTCATCTATAGATGTCAGTGGCAAAGGCGCTCTATCCCTACCCGGCGACTACACGCAGTCTGGAGGCAGCTACGGTGGCCTTGGTGGACGAGACCCCAGTACTGGCGGAACCAACGCTCCCTTTGGCGACTACA
>NZ_JACZCR010000037.1 GCF_014904735.1 Microbulbifer hainanensis
GATCGCTAACGCGGTCGGGGCTTTTTTCATTCCAGCCTGCCGATGACCTACTTTTTCGCTTCGCGAAAAGGTCATGGTGATTCGGGCCCTTGGCCCTCACCCTTCGGTGATGCGGCACCCCGACTGCCTTCGGCAGTCTAAACGGCTTAGCCGTTTGTCAGGCTGGAGCGCCAGCCCGGTTCAAATAAAAGAAAGGGCCACCCAAACGGGCGGTCCTTTTTTTATTTACG
>NZ_JACZCR010000038.1 GCF_014904735.1 Microbulbifer hainanensis
ACAACCACTGCGTATACGCTTCTACTCCAAACGACAGAAAAACGAACCGAAACCACTCATCCCTCGCCTCTTGCCCAAAAATTTGAATTCATTAAAAGCGGACATACGAGCCACAAACTCACTGAGTTTTCTTCCTCATAACTCAATCTGGCCCAATTTAACCAGCCCAAGACCCCCGAATACTTGGTCTGCCATCCTGCCCCATTTACACTGCATCGACTAAAAATCCAACAATGAGGTCCCGCGTTGCCGGATCTGGGAGAACTGTCCAACCTCACACTGGCACTATTGCTGGTGGTGTGTGTGGCGAGTGCATTTATTTCCGCTGTCACCGGTGGCGCCGGCGGGGTGCTGATGTTTGCAGCCCTGAACATGGCAATTCCGCTGCGTATGCTGGTGCCGATTCATGGCGCAGTTCAGCTGATGAATAACCTCGCGCGTATCTTCTATGTGCGCGAGCATATCCGTTGGGATCTGTGCGGCCCTTTTTTTGTCGGCTGCGCCCTGGGTGCGGTGGGTATGACGCTGGGATTGGCGAGCCTCAGCTGGCAGCAACTGCCCCTGGTGCTGTTGGCGGTACTGATTTTTTACACGGTGTTCAAGCCCGAGCGACTGCCGGAAATACGCCTGGCTCCGCGTAATTATTTTTGGGTCGGCCTGGCAACCGGCACGCTGGGAATCCTGGCCGGCGCCGTGGATCCATTACTGGCTGCTTTTTTTGTCCGTAAGGACCTGAGTCCGAAGGAAGTGGTCGCTAACAAATCAGTCATGCAGGCCTGGTGTCACGCATTGAAGATACCGGCCTTCATTTTTCTCGGCTTTGCTTTTTCCGATCACCTAGGGCTGATTCTGCTATTGACGGTAGCGGCGGTCATCGGCACCCGGATTGGTGTAGCGTTGCTGAACAAGCTCGACAGTGAACTGTTTTTCAAATTAATGCGCGTGGCGCTATTGGTGGCCGGTCTGCGGATCGTCTATCAATTGTTGCAATATGAATAAGGTGTGCGAAATGGCTGACTATCAGATTACCAATCCCTACAGCGGCGAACTGATCGAGGAGTACGATTTTGCCGGCCGTGAACAGGTCGAGAGTGCTCTGACGTTGCTGGCCGAAGGGCGCAGGGTTCAAGCGGCCACCCCCGCTTTTGAGCGTTCAAATATACTGCTGAAGCTTGCGCAGCTGCTGTTGGAGCGGAAGGAGACACTGGCATCACTGATTACCGAGGAAACGGGAAAAACCATCAGCGACAGTCGCGTGGAAATCGATCGGGCATACAACACGGCCCTGGCGAGCGCGATGGAGGCCCGTGGAATCACCGGAGAGGCGCTGGATTCCGATGCTTTCCCGCCGCAGCGAGAGAAGGTCGGTATCGTCCTGTGGAAGCCGCTGGGCACGGTTCTGTGTATCACGCCGTTCAATTTCCCCATCAATATTGCCGTGCACAAGATCGGTCCGGCTTTCGCGGCAGGCAATACCATCCTGTTCAAGCCGGGCCCGCAGAATAAGCGGTCGGCACAATTGCTGGTGGAACTCTGCTACGCAGCTGGTATGGATCAGTCAGTCCTGCAGATGTTGATTCCTGACATCGACGGTACCAGCTATGCGGTGGCCCACCGTGAGATACACGCCATCAACTTTACCGGTGGTACTGCCGCTGCCAATGCCATTGCGGCGCAGGCGGGTTACAAGAAGCTGTTATTTGAGCTCGGTGGCAACGATCCGTTGATCGTGATGGATGATGCCGACCTGGATGGAGCGGTGAGCGCGACAATCAATCAGCGTTTTGCGACCGCTGGCCAGCGCTGTACGGCGGCAAAGCGACTGTTTGTGCATAAAAGTGTATTTGCCGCGTTTTCCCAACAGCTGGTCGCCGCAACAGAACAACTGGCAGTGGGTGATCCAGTACAGGACGATACTTTCGTCGGTCCGCTGATTCACAAGGCGGCTGCGGACGAAGTGGAAGAGAGAATCAGCGTTGCAGTGGCCGGCGGTGCGAAGGTGCTGTTTGGTCACAAGCGTGAAGGCAACATTATCTGGCCGACTATCCTCAGTGACGTGGCCGATGATGCCGAGCTGGTGGTAGAGGAAACTTTTGGGCCGGTGGTTCCCTTGCGGGTATTTGATACGATCGAGGAACTGGTTTCCCTGGTGAATCGTTCACCGTTCGGCTTACAAGCCGGTGTCTTTACCCAGAACCTGGCAGTGGCAAAACAGCTGTTCAATCAGCTCGAAGTCGGCTTGCTGGCGGTGAATGATGGGCCGGGCTTCCGTGCGGAGCACTTCCCCTTTGGTGGCATCAAGGAAAGTGGCGTCGGGCGAGAGGGGGTTCGTTACGCCATCCGCGAGATGAGTTACCAGAAAGCCCTGGTTATTTGATCAGTTTTGCATTTTCGCGATATCCGCGCAGTGTCTTCCTTGTCCACTGCGCTGGCCATCTACTATACTCCGGCACAACTTGTCGGAGTGCCTGTGGGCTGAGATCGCTGTTGCGAGATCCGTGGAACCTGATCGGGGTAACCCCCGCGTAGGGAACAAGATCTGAAGTCGCCTGTGGACACCTCTAAATCAACTGCGCGTGCGCCTGGCGGCGTCCGCTCACTACGATTTAAGAGGCGCCCACATTCTATAGAAATTTCGCGGCTTTTCTCTATTTGTCTGCTCCTGGGTGCTGCGGCGTTATTGTTCCGCAAGCTACAGGGGTAAGCATGTCTGATAACACCAACCAGCCCAGTCGCACCGCAAAATCGTCCCGCGCCGCCAGCCGCGACTCTGCCAAGTCGTTCCTCGACAATCTCACCGCACAGTCTTTTCCCAATTCCCGCAAAATCTACCTGCAGGGGGAGACGCCGGATATGCGTGTGGGCGTGCGGGAAATTTGCCTCGGCGACAGTGTGGTGGGCGGTGACGAGAATAATCCGGTACTGGAGCCCAATGCGCCGCTGCGGGTCTATGATAGCGCTGGCCCCTATTCAGATCCGGACTACGACATCAATGTCCGCGAAGGGCTGCCCAAACTGCGTCGGGCCTGGATTGAGGCGCGCGACGATACCGAGAAACTGAGCTCCCGCCAGGCGGCCTACAGCCAGAAGCGTATGGCGGACGAGGGGCTGGACCATATCCGCTTTGAAAACCTGCCGTCCCCGCGCCGCGCTAAGGCCGGGCAGAACGTTTCGCAAATGCACTACGCACGCCGCGGCATTATCACTCCGGAGATGGAATTTATCGCCTTACGCGAAAACATGGGCCGCGCGCAGGTCGCCGATGCGCTGACAGATTCCCATTACCAAAAGGCGCGCGAAGGTATCTATATTCCGGAGCAGATCACCCCGGAGTTCGTGCGTCGCGAAGTGGCCGAGGGCCGAGCGATTATTCCGGCCAATATCAATCACCCGGAACTAGAGCCGATGATCATCGGCCGCAACTTCCTGTGCAAGGTTAACGCCAATATCGGCAATTCGGCGGTGACATCTTCCATCGAGGAGGAAGTAGAGAAGCTGGTCTGGTCCACCAAATGGGGTGCGGATACGGTGATGGATCTGTCTACCGGCGCGAATATTCATGAGACCCGCGAATGGATTTTGCGCAACTCACCGGTGCCGATTGGCACTGTACCTATTTACCAGGCCCTGGAAAAAGTCGACGGCATCGCCGAAGACCTCACTTGGGAAGTGTTCCGCGACACGCTGATCGAACAGGCGGAGCAGGGTGTGGACTACTTCACCATTCACGCCGGTGTGCTGCTGCGCTATGTGCCGCTGACCGCGAAACGGGTGACCGGTATCGTCTCGCGTGGCGGCTCCATCATGGCCAAGTGGTGTCTGGCGCATCACCGGGAGAATTTCCTCTACACCCACTTCGAGGACATCTGCGAAATCATGAAGGCCTACGATGTGAGCTTCAGCCTCGGCGACGGCCTGCGTCCGGGCTCCATCGCCGATGCCAATGACGAGGCCCAGTTCGGCGAACTGCATACCCTCGGTGAACTGACGGAGATTGCCTGGAAGCACGACGTGCAGACCATGATCGAGGGCCCCGGTCATGTGGCCATTCACAAGATCAAGGAAAACATGGACGAGCAGCTGAAACACTGCCACGGCGCACCTTTTTATACCCTCGGGCCATTGACCACGGATATTGCACCCGGCTACGACCACATTACCTCCGGTATCGGCGCGGCGCTGATCGGCACCTATGGTTGCGCGATGCTGTGTTACGTGACCCCGAAAGAACATTTGGGCCTACCTAACAAGGAAGATGTTAAAGAGGGTCTGATGGCCTACAAGATAGCCGCCCACGCGGCCGACCTGGCCAAGGGGCATCCAAGGGCGCAAATGAGGGACGACGCCCTGTCCAAGGCGCGTTTCGAATTCCGCTGGGAAGACCAGTTCAACCTGGGCCTGGATCCGGAACGAGCGCGGGCCTATCACGATGAAACCCTGCCGAAGGAATCCGGCAAAGTTGCCCATTTCTGCTCCATGTGTGGGCCCAAGTTCTGTTCGATGAAAATCACTCAGGATGTCAGGGAGTATGCCGCTGCGCAGGAGGCGGAGCAGGGCATGGAGGAGATGGCGATCAAATTCAAGGATATGGGGAGTGAGATTTATCACAAGGGCTGAGGGGCTGCATGGGCGCGGAGCCGGTTCCACTATCGATAAAGGTTTGCGGGATACACCGTAAAAACATCCCGGTAGCAGCGCCGCCCGGAAATCAGCAAGAGCCGTGAGCCAATAGTGGAATAGTCGTGAAACATAATTTAACAGCAAAAATCGCAATAGCCGGCGGCGGGCTGATGGGGCGCTTACTGGCCTGGCGGCTGTCGCGGCAAGATCTGGAGATCACTCTGTTCGAGGCGGGCTCGCTGGCGGTGCCTGCGGGCGCCTGCTGGGCGGCCGCGGGCATGATTTCGCCGCTGTCGGAATTGGTGCATAGCGAGCAAAAAATCTACCAGCTTGGCCTCCGCAGCCTCGCGTTGTGGGAACCCTGGGCGGCCGAACTGGAGGCACTGGTCGGGCGACCGGTATCGTTCCGTCGTGCCGGTAGTATTGTGGTTGCCCACGGGCGCGATCGCGCCGAATTGCCGATGTTTGTGCGTGAGTTGCAGAGTAAGCTGCCGAGCGACAGCGCCGCGGATGTGCGGCCTCTGGATCGCGCACAGTTACAGAAACTGGAGCCTGCGCTGGAGAGTTTCGAAACCGGTATTTTTTTACGTGACGAAGGCGATATCGACAACCGGCGCCTGTTGCCGGTACTACTTGAGTCACTGCGCCAGCAGCGAGTAACACTACGCGAGCATACGGCGGTGACCTGTGAGAGGAATACCATTGTCACCGAAGATGCGCAGTACCACTTTGATTGCGTGATCGACTGCCGCGGTCTGGGTGCGAAGGATGCGATCAACGGACTGCGCGGTGTGCGCGGCGAGGTGCTGGTGGTGCAAACCAATGAAGTGCAGTTGCAGCGCCCGGTGCGGCTGCTGCATCCCCGCTACCAGCTGTACGCGGTGCCGCGCAGTGATGGATCCACGGTGATCGGGGCGACGGAAATCGAGAGCGAAGACCTGTCGCCGATATCGGTGCGCTCGACCATGGAGCTGTCCTCCGCACTCTATTCGCTCCATCCGGCCTTCGCCGAGGCCCGTATCGTCGAGAGCCGGGTTAACTGCCGCCCGGCGACTATGGACAATTTGCCGACTGTTCACTGTGAACCCGGTCTGGTCCGGCTCAATGGACTCTACCGGCACGGCTACCTGCTGGCGCCGGCACTGGCAGAGCAGGTGGAAAAAATCATTGCTCAACAGCTGTCAGAGGTGGCTTGATGCAGGTAACGATCAACGGTGAGATAAAAAGTCTGGGCTCGGTTGATAGCCTGGCCGAACTATTGCTACAGCTGGGCTACACCGGCGAGACGTTCGCCGTGGCCCTGAATGGCGATTTCGTCGCCCGCGCCGATTACTCTCGGGTGAAAATTGGCGAGGGTGACTGCCTGGATGTCGTCGCGCCGGTTGTGGGAGGTTAATCGTGGCTACACAACTTTCACTCTACGGAAAAACTTTCGCCAGCCGCTTGTTGGTGGGCACCGCCCTGTATCCGTCACCTGCGGTGATGCGTGCCTCGGTGGAGGCGTCGGCAGCGGAGATTATCACCCTGTCCCTGCGCCGCCAGAATCCAGAGCAGCAACAGGGGAAAATACTGTGGGACTATATCCGTGAGTCCGGTTGCCAGCTGCTACCCAATACCGCCGGCTGCAAGACGCCGCGGGAAGTGATTGCGCTGGCAGAGATGTCCCGTGAAATTTTTGCCACCGACTGGCTCAAGCTGGAAGTCGTCGGCGACGACTACAACCTCCAGCCGGATCCCTATGGCCTGGTGGAAGCGGCGCGCGAGCTGATCAAGCGGGGTTTCAAGGTGCTGCCTTATTGCACCGATGACCTGGTGGTTTGCCGCAAGCTGCTCGACGTCGGCTGCGAGGTGCTGATGCCCTGGGGCGCGCCCATTGGCACCGGTCAGGGGTTGTTGAACCGGTACAATCTGCAGACGCTGCGGGAACGGTTGCCCGATATTCCGCTGATTGTCGACGCCGGTATCGGCGCGCCGTCGCAGGCCGCGGAAGCGATGGAGCTGGGCTTTGACGCGGTCTTGTTGAACACTGCCATCGCCAAAGCGCAAGAGCCGGTATTAATGGCGCGGGCCTTCAAGCTTGCGGTCGAGTCCGGCCGCTGTGCCTTTGAGGCGGGCCTGATGACAAAACGCCAGACTGCCAGCCCGAGTACACCGACGCTGGATATGCCTTTCTGGCAGCAGGTCGCGCCGACGGAACCCTGAGAAGTGATAATTAAAGGAAATTTCGCACGTGGTTATCAAAGAAATTACCGGGCTGGCTGAATACCGCGCGGCACTGATTGAATTGTTAAATGACAGCGTGGCCGGCGGTGCCTCGGTGGGTTTCCTGCCGCCACTCTCCGACACTGATGCTGCGAATTACTGGGTGTCGGTCGAGGAAGACCTGCATGCGGGTGCGCGACGGGTCTGCGTGGCGATCGCTGATGGTAAGGTCGTCGGTGTCGTCCAGCTCGCGCTGCACGGCAAGGCCAACGGCAATCACCGCGGCGAGGTGGAGAAGTTGATGGTGCACTCGGCCTGTCGCGGCCGCGGTATCGCTCGCCTGTTGATGGAAAAGATCGAACAGTGCGCGCGGGACAGCGGGCGTAGCCTGCTGATACTGGATACCCGTGTCGGCGATGTGGCCGAGCAGCTGTACCGCAAAATCGGTTATATCGAGGCCGGCCAGATACCCGCCTTCGCGCGCAGTGCGGCTGGCACACTCGACGCGACCTGCATTTTTTACAAACAACTGGAGCCGGCGCCATCGACGGCGGGTTGACCCGGAATCGTATGCGAGAAAATCCAAGTCCGATTGTCTGGACAATTGCCGGCAGTGATTCCGGCGGCGGTGCCGGTATTCAGGCAGACTTGCTGACCTTCGCCGACTTCGGCTGCCACGGCTGCTCCGCCATAACCGCCAACACTGCGCAAAACACGGTCGAGGTCGCGGCCATCAATGCCGTTTCACCGGACGTACTCGAATCACAGTTGCGGGCACTGCGGAAGGATCTGTTCCCGGCGGCGATCAAAGTTGGTTTGTTGGCAAATACTGAGCAGGTTATTGCGGTTTCCAAGTTCCTGCGCGAACTGCTGCACTCGCGAAAAATCCCGGTGATTTACGATCCGGTTGCCGTGGCCAGTAGTGGTGCAGCACTGACCGAGGATGGCACTGCCGATGCTGTGATCGGGCAGCTGCTGCCGCTATGCGACCTGGTAACGCCGAATGTACACGAGCTGGAGGGCCTGGCCGGCGAACGGGTTGGTGGGGCAGCGCAGATTACCGATGCCGCGCGCAAAATCTCCGATACGCGTGGCTGCGCCGTGCTGGTGACTGGTGGGCACTGCGAACTGGTGCATGGCGAGATCGCCGACCTGCTGTGGGACGGGGAGCGTGCCGACTGGTTTGTCGGCCAGCGGATCGACAGTGGTAATACCCACGGCACCGGCTGTACCCTCTCGTCGGCAATCGCCGCCTGTATGGCTCTGGGCTATCCATTGCGCGATGCCTGTGTGGTCGCCAAGGCCTATGTTCAGCGCGGCCTGCGCCTGGGCAATTCCGCGGGGATCGGCAGCGGTGCCGGTCCGCTCAGGCACTGCGGCTGGCCGGATTCACTGCAGGATTTCCCGCGAGTGTTGGTGCCCGGTGATGAGGGCTCAGCTGCTTACGCTGGCGCCAATGATGTCGGGGCATTCGTGCACAATTTTGCCGCGACCGACAGCAAGCAACTGGGACTCTACCCGGTGGTGGATTCCGTGGAATGGATCGAGGCGTTGGCGAAAGCGGGGGTGCGCACCCTGCAGCTGCGTATCAAGGCACCGGGCGATGACGTGAAGGAACAGATTGCGCGGGCTGTAGCCATAGGCCGCGCGTATAACCTGCGGCTATTTATCAATGATCACTGGCAGCTCGCCATCGAATGCGGCGCTTACGGCGTGCATCTGGGCCAGGAGGATCTGCAAGCGGCGGACCTGATGGGCATCAGGCGCGCGGGGTTGAAACTGGGTATCAGTACCCATGGCTTCTACGAATTGCTATTGTCGTACCGGTACCGTCCGAGTTACCTCGCCATTGGTGCCATTTACGCGACGGATACCAAGGATATGAGCGATCAGCTGCAGGGGGTGGAGAAGCTCGCACGTCTTGTTGCCTTGTTGCCGGATATGCCATTGGTGGCAATTGGTGGTATCAACCTCGAGCGGGCTGCGGCTGTTGCGGCCACGGGAGTCGGTAGCATTGCGGTAGTCAGCGCGATCACCAAAGCGGCGGATTACCGCGCGGCGGTACGTCAATTTATGACAGTGACAGGTGAATTACCGTGTTGAGTAGAAAAGCGCTGCAGCGCTACAGCCGCCAGATTATGTTGCCGGAGGTGGGCGAGTCGGGACAGGAAAAGCTCACCGCGGCGCGCGTCATGATCATCGGCCTGGGCGGTCTCGGTAGCCCTGCGGCACTGTACCTCGCCGCAGCGGGTATTGGTCAGCTGCACCTGGTCGATGGCGACACCGTCGAAATTTCCAATTTGCAGCGCCAGATCCTCTACAAAACCAACCACCGGGATAAACCCAAGGCGCAGGTTGCCGCGCAGCAGCTGACTGCCGCCAATCCGGAAATCCGCGTGCACGGCCATGCGCGCATGGCGGATGAATCCTGGCTGCGCGATCAGCTGCCGAATGTCGACCTGGTGCTCGACTGCACGGATAACCTGGAGATTCGTCATACCATCAACCGGACCTGTCGCGAGGCGGGCAGGGCGGTGATCATGGCATCCGTGCGCGGCTTTTCCGGCCAGCTGATCAGTTTCGACTTTTCTGCCCTGCCTTCCCCCTGCTATGCCTGTTTGTTTCCACCGCGCGAGCAGCAGGAGGTACAGAACTGTTCCACGGCTGGGGTTATCGGCCCGGCACTCGGGGTGGTCGGCAGTATGCAGGCGCTGGAGGCGCTGCGCTTTTTGCTCGGCATGCCCATGGCCAGCCTCGGGCAACTGCACCTGTTTGAGGCGCAGACACTGGAGTTGCGGCCGCTGCAACTGCAGCGCGATAATGACTGTCCAGTTTGTGGCTCAGAATAATAATTTCAAAGAAACATGGAAAAGCGCTCGACTTACGTTATCTGCGGTGTGCTGATTGCCGTCGCGCTGACTGCCTGCTCAAAGCCGGAGGCAGTGGGTAAGGTGCCCGGTGTGGAGGGCGCGGCAGCGGAGACGGCGGCGCCAAGTACAGACGAAACACGGCAGACATACTGGCGCACTTGTCACAGCTGCCACGGCAGCGGCGTTGGCGGCGCGCCAAAGGCTGGGGATGCGCTGGCCTGGGCACCGCGTCTCGATAAGGGCATGGATACGCTGCTAGATCACGCGATCAACGGTTACCGCGCCATGCCGCCGCGCGGCCTCTGCTATGACTGCAGCGAGGCGGATTTCGCCGCATTGATCCAGTTGATGTCAGGAGCGGGAGAAATTGCCGAGCCGGAATAACCGGTGAGGGGGCGGGGTTTTCCAGTGACAGGAGACAGCCCATGAGAGCAGCTTTTCGGTGCAACCCGAGCGTTCGCGTCGTCCAGATTTTTTTCCTCTGTTATTTATTTCCTTCCGCGTCCGCCTGGGCGGAGCAACTCCCATTACCGAACAGGCTCCATGTAAGCGAATGGGCTGTGCCCTGGAAGGGCCGCCCGCGGGATCCTTTTGTCGATGGCCACGGTAATGTGTGGTTCTGTGGCCAGTCCGGAAACTATATTGGTCGCTTCGAGCCGGGGAGCGGCGAGTTCAAGCGCTTTGAGGTTCCGGAGGGCTCCCATCCGCACAACCTGATCGTCGACGGCAAAAATCGGGTCTGGTATGCCGGAAATCGCAACGCGCATATCGGCCGGCTGGATCCGCAAAGCGGTGCCATCAAGCGCTACGCCATGCCCGAAGGCGTCGAAGACCCACACACACTGGTGTTGAATCGTGCCGGCAACATCTGGTTCACCGCACAGAACAGCAATCGGATCGGGCTGCTGAATACCGCCAGCGGCGACGTACAGGCGCTCACCCCGACGACGGCGCGGGCACGCCCCTACGGCATCAAGCTGGATGGGCAGGGGGCTCCCTGGGTCGCACTGTTCGGGACCAACAAGCTCGCTCACATCGACCCCGACTCCATGACGTTGCGCGAAATCGAATTGCCCCGCGCCGATGCCCGCCCGCGCCGTCTGGAAATAGATGGCGATGGCAATATCTGGTACGTCGATTACAGCGAAGGTTATGTCGGCCGCTACGTGCCAGCGAGTGGTAAATTTAGCGAGTGGCGGGTCCCCGGAGACACGTCCAGGCCCTACGGGACTGCGCTGGATCACCGCGGAATACTCTGGCTAGCGGACACCGGTGTGATTCCCAATCGCATTCTCGCTTTTGATACCGCTGCGGAAAAGTTTGTCAGCGCGAGCCCAGTACCAAGTGGTGGCAATGTCCGCCATATGTTTTTCAATGCGAAGGATGGCAGCATCTGGTTTGGCGTCGATTCCGGTTTCCTCGCACAGGGTAAACCGCACAAGTCATAGTGTTAACAGTTCATGGGAGCGGCGCAAAAACCGACAGCGGAGCTACGCTTTGTGAGCGGGGTTCCACAGTTTCCATAGTAATTTTTTATCGCCCTGAAAGCTGATATAAATTATTAATTGAAAGCTGACGGGTTACCATGAGTTTCAGCGAGTCAACTGACCCCTGGGAAGTTTTTTAAACAGAAAGCAAGAGGTTAAGTATGAGCAAGATTGATATCGGTATTGCCAGTAAAGATCGCGAAGCAATTGCCGCGGGTCTGAAGCGCCTGCTGGCGGACAGTTACACGCTGTATCTGCAGACGCATAATTTTCACTGGAATGTCACTGGTCCCCTGTTCCGCGACTTGCACCTGATGTTCGAAGAGCAATATACCGAGCTGGCCACTGCCGTAGACGATATCGCCGAGCGGATTCGTACCCTGGACGTCGTCGCACCCGGTACCTACAAGGCGTTTGCCCAGCTGAGTTCTATCGAGGAAGTGGAAGAGGTTCCGGCGGCGGAAAAAATGGTGGAGATCCTCACGCACGGCCACGAGCAAGTGGTGAAAACCTGCCGCGATGTACTCAAGACCGCGCAGGAAGGGGACGATGAATCCACCGTCGCGCTGGTGTCCGATCGCATGCGTGTCCACGAAAAAACCGCGTGGATGCTGCGCGCCATGTCCAAATAAATCCATTTGCCAGCGCTGCAATCCCAGTGACCTGAAACTGGAATGCAGTCGCCGGCGCCGGGGCGGGCTTCCGGTCCGCCCGGTATCCCGATCGGGGCGTCTAAGCCCGGTTCCCGCCGGCCTGGCGCGGCTTATCGGTCGACACCCTGACTCGATACCTGATCCAGAAAGGCCCGCGCCGGCGCCGACAGGGCGCCGCGGCTTTTCAACAGTACCCCGACCTCCTGACCGATGACCGGTGCCGACAGCGGCAGACAGACCAGTCCGTAATCCCGCATCTGCGCCTCACACAGGCTCGGTACCGCACTGACTCCCAGCCCCACCTTCACCAGCTGGCCGATGGTACTCAGCTGGTTGGCTTCGCACAGCAGGTGCACGGGCCGGCCACATCCGGCGAGCGCGCCGTCGGTCCAGCGGCGCACGGCAGAACCCCGGTTCATGGCAATAAACGGGGCGGAAGCCAGGTCGCTCCAGCGCAGGCTCTTGCGCGCCGCGAGCGGATGTCCGGCAGGTACCACGGCGATAAAGCGGTCGCGTTCGAAAGGCACAAATTCCAGCCCGCCCAGGTCGTCTGGCCGGAAGCTGATGCCCAGCTCCGCGCGCCCCTCCAGCACCGCCTGGAACACCCGCTCCATCACGATATCCTCGAGCGCGATATTGATTTCCGGGTGTGACTGGTGGAATTGCGCCAGCAATGCGGGCAGGCGGTTAAGGGCGAAGGCCGGAATGGCCGCAAGGGACAGCTGGCCCCGCTGCAACTGGAATCGCTGCTGAATCGCATCCAGCGACTGGTCCCAGTTGTGCAGCAGCTGTTCCGCGCGGCGCAGAAACTCGCGCCCCTCGGGGGTCAGCGCCAATTGGCGGCTGTCCCGGTTGAACAGGGGGCCGCCGGCGGTGTTCTCCAGGTTGCGAATGGCCACAGACAGCGCGGGCTGGGAGATATGCAGCTGGGCGCTGGCTTCCGCCAGGCTGCGGGTGCGCGCAACCGTGACGAAGGCGCGAAGCTGTTTGACGGTGGCGCTCAAGCTGCTATTTCCATAGTGAGTGGTCGCGGATTGTAGAGGCCGCCGGGAAGCAATTTGGGCGGCCTTTGATGCTTAAATAAAAATTAACAAATATAACAAAGTTTAAAATAGTTTTAAGTGTCAGACCAAGGCATGATTGTCCACATCGCCGCCGTGCGAATAATGGTCAACCATTGCTAACAAAGAACCGACAAGGTCAGCCGAGATGAGTAACAACGCCCAGCCCCTGTGGCAGCCCAGCCCTGAAGCCATTGCCGCCACCCAGATGGACCAGTTTCGCCGACTGGTGAATGAACAGTTTGGCCTGAATCTGGCGGATTACAGCGCGCTGTACCAGTGGTCAGTGGATCAGCGCGAGGACTTCTGGCGCACCCTGTGGGACTTCGGCGAGGTGATCGCCAGCGGGCGCGGCGACAAGGTGCTGGGCAGCGATACCATGCCCGGTGCCGAGTGGTTCCCGGAGGCGAAGCTGAATTTCGCCGAGAACCTGTTGCGCTACCGCGATGACAAGCCGGCGCTGGTGGAGCGCCTGGAAAACGGCCGCCGCCGCGAACTGAGCTATGCGGAGCTCTACCAGCGCGTCGAGCGCCTGGCTGCGGCCCTGGCCGACCAGGGCGTAGGGCAGGGCGACCGCGTGGCGGGATTCATGCCGAACGTCATTGACACCGTGGTCGGAATGCTGGCCACAGCGAGCCTGGGTGCCATCTGGACATCCTGCTCCCCGGATTTCGGCATCAATGGTGTTTTTGACCGCTTCGGCCAAGTGGCGCCGAAGGTTCTGCTGGCCTGTGAGGGCTACTTCTATAACGGCAAAACCATCGATTCGGTGCCGCGCCTGAAGGAAATTGTCGCGCGCATCGACTCCATCCAGAAGCTGGTAGTGGTCCCGGTGGCGCGCAGTGGCGCGGAGACTGCCGCGGCGATCGCCGATATCGACAAGGCAGTGGCGCTGGACGAATTCGTTGCCAGTGCGCCCGAGCGGGCACTTACTTTTGCGCAGACGGACTTCAACCACCCGCTGTATATCATGTATTCCTCCGGCACCACCGGGGTGCCGAAATGCATCGTGCACGGCGCCGGTGGCACCCTGTTGCAGCACCTGAAAGAGCACCGCTTGCACTGCGACCTGAAGCGCGACGACACCCTGTTCTATTTCACCACCTGTGGCTGGATGATGTGGAACTGGCTGGTGAGCGGCCTGGCCTGCGGCGCGACCCTGGTGCTGTTCGACGGTTCACCCTTCTATCCGGCCGCCGAGAGCCTGTGGGATATGGCCGACGAGGAAAACATCAGCGTCTTCGGCACTAGTGCCAAATATATAGCCGCCCTGGAAAAATCCGGACGTAAGCCCCGCGAGACCCACAAGCTGGATTCACTGCGCGCCGTTCTGTCCACCGGTTCGCCGCTGGCTCACGAAGGTTTCCGCTACGTCTACCGGGATATCAAGGCCGACGTGTGCCTGTCGTCGATCTCCGGCGGCACCGACATCGTGTCCTGCTTTGCACTGGGCAACCCGACGCTGCCGGTTTACGCCGGCGAGCTGCAGTGCCGCGGCCTGGGCATGGCGGTAGAGGTATGGAATGACGACGGCAAGCCGGTCATTGGCGAAAAGGGCGAGCTGGTCTGTGCGAAATCCTTCCCCTGTATGCCGGTCGGATTCTGGAATGATGAGGACGGCTCCAGGTATCGCGACGCCTATTTCGAGAACTGGCCCGGCGTCTGGGCCCACGGTGACTATGCAGAGATCACCGGCCATGGCGGTGTGATCATCTATGGCCGCTCCGACGCGGTACTGAATCCCGGCGGCGTGCGTATCGGCACTGCAGAAATCTACCGCCAGGTGGAAAAAGTGGAAGAGGTGCTCGACAGTATCTGTATCGGCCAGGATTGGCGCGACGATGTGCGCGTAGTGCTGTTTGTGGTTTTGCGGGAAGGTATTGAGCTGGACGACGAGCTGGTGCAGAAAATCCGCACCACCATCCGCGCCAATACCACGCCGCGCCACGTGCCAGCCAAAGTGATCCAGGTGGCCGACATCCCGCGTACCATCAGTGGCAAGATTGTCGAGCTGGCAGTGCGCAATGTAGTGCACGGCAAGCCGGTGAAGAACCAGGAGGCACTGGCGAATCCGGAGGCGTTGGAACTCTACGAAAACCTGCCGGAACTGGCCGCGGACTGATCCACACCAGTTCCGCCGAACTCTCGGGGCGGGCGCCGCTCGCCCTCCCGCTTCCCTCCATTTGCCGCCTGAACACCGGTGCGCCATTTAGTTAGCCGCCAAACTGAGCTAACCTTCACTGCTACAAGTAATAATCATCACGGAAGAGTGTCCATGGTCACTTATCTCTACTGGGCGGCAGTCATCGCCCTGGTCGTTCTGTCCCTCTACGCTGGCAGCCGGCTCGGTAGCCTGCGGATCGGCGCCATTGTTGCAGCGGTTATTTTTCTTGTTGGCTGGCTCGCCTACTACTTCCACTACGAACAGGTTTTTGTGAAGCGCTATGGCGGGGTCATGAAAATCACCGTGCCCGATGGGCAGCGGCATATTGGTGCCACCTGGAAGGACGACAACCTGTGGATCGAAAACTACGACCCGCAGACGAACCAGTGCATTTTTTCGGAATATTCAAAGGGTAACCTGTTGGAGGGTCGCGTTGTGATCCGCGACTGCAATCCGCTGCTCACGACACCGGCCAGCGGCCCCTGACCTGAAGCGACCGGCCCCCGCGATCAGGCAACTTTTGCGAATACCGGGCGTCATAGAGCTAGCCGACGCCTGAATGGCGGCCGGATAATAAATGGCAATCACGGAAGAACTCGTTGCGCGTTTTAATCGGTATCCTGCTGGCCGGATTGCTGCTGTCACCCTTGCAGCCGGCTTTTGCTATCCCGTTTTTCGACCAGTTGCCCAAGTTCAAGGTGCGCGTGGAGGGCAACCGCGCACTGCAGGGCTGGCTGCGCGAGGAACTGCAGAAACTGCGCAAGAACAACTCGGTCCTCAAGAGTTACGACGATCCCCGTGATGTGGCCCGCTACGAGCGCGGTACGCTGGAAAAGCTGCTGCGCTCGAAGGGGTATTACGATGGCCGGGTGCGCGAATACGTCAGCGCCGACGGCATTGTCTACCGCGTCGTACCCGGCACCCAGTACCGTATAAAAAGCATCACCGTCGATATACCTGAGCACCTGCGCGGGGGGCTCGGTGGCCTGCCACTGAAGGTGGGGGATCCCCTCGAAGCGAGCAAGGTACTCGAAGGGGTCAAGGTGATCGAACGGTACCTCGCCGAGAACGCCTGCCTGCTGAATATCGATGTTACCTACCAGGCAACGGTGATCCGCAGTGAGAACGCTGCGCGGCTCGAGTACCGCGTTGCCCCCAGTCCTGAAGTCCTCGTGGGGGACGTGACGATGGAAGGGCTGACCTCGGTGGAGCCCGATTTCCTGGAGAAGAAGCTGCAGATCAAGCGCGGCGACTGCTTCAACCGTAACAAGATCGATGCCGCGCGGCTGCGCCTGCTGCGCACCAACCTTATTTCCAGCGCCAACAGCCGCGTCTCCGAACCCTACGACGATTTTGTCGATATCACTTTCGTTCTGGTCGAACGCCGTCACCGCACGGTGAAACTCGGTGTCGGTTATACCTCCAGTGAAGGGGCTGGGGTGTCCGCGGGCTGGGAGCACCGCAATGTATTTCACCGCGGCGAGAAGATCGAAATCGAAACCAAGGCGAACCCCGTCCAGCAGAAGCTGACCAGCCAACTGCTGGTGCCACGCTTCCTGAACGACAAGCAGAACTTTACCGCCAAAGCGGAAATCTCCAATGAAGAGCGTGACTCATACTCCGCCAAGGCAGTGAAAGTGGGCGCTGCGGTATCGCGCCGCTTGAGCAAGCACCGCACTGCGAGTATCGGCACCGAACTCAAATTCAGCCGGGTGAAAGAAGATGTACAGGAAACTACCGACCAAAGTGGTAGTGAAAATTATCAGCTGTTGTCTATTCCGCTGGGCATGAAGTGGGATACCACCGACAAGTTGCTCGACGCGCGCAGGGGCGCCACCGCAGCCATCGAAGTGAAGCCCTATATAGACCTCGGAAGCACCGGTGCCAACTTTGTAAAAAATACCGTGGTGCTTACCGGTTACAAGACCGCCAGTGACTGGCGCTTTGACCCGACGCTGGCGCTGCGTATAAAAGCCGGCGTGATTTCCGGCAGCACCCTGTTTGACGTGCCCGCGGACGAGCGCTTCTACGCCGGTGGCGGCGGCTCCGTGCGCGGCTATGGCTATCAGGCGCTCGGTCCGCGGCAGGTGATCCCGCCCAAGGAACCGGGCGGCCAGCCGACATTGAGTGACCCTATTGGTGGGCGGGCGCTCAGTGAAATTTCCATTGAGGGTCGATTCCGCTTCAGCGACACCTGGGGCGGAGTGCTGTTTGTGGATGCCGGCAATGCCTATGCCGATCCCTCGCCCAATTTTTCCGATCTCTACTGGGGTGCGGGTTTCGGCGTGCGCTATATCACTTCCTTTGCGCCGCTACGTCTCGATATCGCCTTCCCGCTGGATCGCCGCGATGATCTGGACAATGGGTTTCAGGTCTATGTCAGCCTGGGGCAGGCATTCTGATGAAAGTGCTACTCGCCCTGGCGACCGGTTACCTGCGCGCACTCGGCACCCTGTTGCGCAGCTTCGGGCGCGCCCTGGGGGGGCGCGGTTCGCTGCTGTTCAGCCTGTTTTTTGTGGCGCTGCTGGCCCTGCTGTTTTTCGTCGGCACGGAACCGGGGCGGGTCGCACTGACGCGCACGGCGATTTACGGTGCGGAAAGGCTGGTGCCGAATCTCCGGATTCAGGCACCGGAAATTGGCAGTGCCCACCTGGGTGAATGGCGCTTCCCCGCACTGAGAGTGGATTACCGCGACGGCGTTCTGGTGCAGGCGCGGGATCTTGTCGTGGACATCGATCTGGGCGGGCTGCTGCACAACCGCATCGATATCGAGACGATTGCCGCTACCAGCCTGCGCCTCGACGACGACGTGCTCAACGAGCTGCTCGAGGCCCAGGTGCAGCCCGCAGAGGAAGTCGTGGACCAAACGCCGGAGCCGCTGTCGCTGCCACAAATGCGCCTGGGATCGCTGCGTGTGGATCGCCTCGAAGTCATCGATCAGCGCCTGCCGGATCTTCCGGTGGTGGCGGTCACTTCCGATGGCCGCTACCAGTGGGAGGGCGAGCCCGCCGGTTTTCAGTTGGAGATTCGCGAGCTCGATGGCGCGGGCCTGCATATCGCCGTCAATGGCCGCGAAGCTGCAGAGCAGCGTTTTCTGCTGGAGATTACCGCGCGGGAAAATGCCGGCGGCTTTGCCGGCCGCTATCTGCAACTGCCGGATGGCGAGGCGCTCGACGCAAGAGGGCGCCTGCGGCTGTGGCAGCCGCGCGAAAATCGACTGTTAGTGGATATCGAGGAATTTTCGCTGCCGCTGGTCGACCACCATTTTGCACTGGCCGGACGGGCGGCGATCACCCTGGCACCCTGGAAAGTCGCCACGGAAAAGCTGTCGCTGGAGGTAGACGATACCCGCCACCAGATAGCCGGGTCGGTCAGCGCAGACGCGGTGGATGCAGAGATCAAATTCAATCGACTGCCGGTTTCCATTTCCAAACCCTGGCAGGAGTACCTGCGCGGCGGCTGGCTGACTGCCGACCTGTCCGTGCGTGGCCCCCTGTCTCTGCCGGCGGTGTCGGGCGTTGTTGACCTGAACACCCACTACCGGGATCAGCCCCTGCGCCTGCAGGGACGGGTACAGACCCACGACGAGGTCATTCAGCTGGAAGCGGTGACCCTGGAATATGCGGATGCCCGCCTCGATGCCGGGGGCAGTGTGGACGTCGGCGGTAAGGCCATCGATTTGAAGGGGCAGGTTCACGCACTGACGGTCGACGAATTGCGCCACCTGCTGGCTGCGTTGCCGGGGACTGAAGCCGTCGAAATTCCGGCGGATTTACAGGGGGCGATCGAGAAGCTGCAGGTGCAGGCGAAGGGCCCGTGGGACAACCCTGCGCTGAGCGCCAGGTTGCAGGCTGCACCGGTTTACCGGCAACTGTCCGCGCAGCTCGGAGCCCGCGTGGAGGGAGACCTGCGCCTGCTCAACATCACTGACCTGCAACTGAAAAGTGACAATGTCACCGTCAGCGGCGGGGGCAAGGTGGCCATTGCCGACGAGGCACTGGATCTCAAACTGTCGGTGCAGGCACGGGATTTCCGCCCGGCGGAACAACTGGGGGTGGCTGCGGCCGAGGGTGTGGTCATCAGTATGGATACGGCACTCGACGTCAAAGGGCCGTGGAAAAACCCGCAGATGCGCGCGCGCATTCAGTCGGACGGTCACTATCGCGAATATCGCTATACGCTGAATGGCGGCGCCGTCGGTGACCTGAAGAAAGTGACGCTCGACCGGCTGCGCCTAGAGTTGGCTGCCGGCGAAGGTACCCGTCACTTTGAAGCCAACGCGCTCGAGCCCCAGCAGTCACTGATTCCGTCCAAACCGCAGCCCGGGGGCGACAGCGCAACGACGCCTAGGCAGAGCCCGTTGCCGCAAAAAGCCGGCAGCGTGGCGGAACTGGCGAAAGAGGCGCGGCAGCTCGGTCGCAGCGGTAATGCCTGGCTCGAAGTCAACGGCGTGATCGAGCCCGAGGCCGGGCGCGCCAAAGGCACCGTGGCCGGCCGCAATATACCTGTCTCCCTGGCGGAACTGGCGGGCGTCGATCTGCCGCCGTCCCTGGAGGGCGAGATCAGCATTGATGGCAGTTTCGCCGGGCCCTTTACCAAGCCCGAAGCGAGTGTGAACCTGCTGGCGCTGGGAGAGTTCCGCAGCGAACCCTGGCAACTGCAGGGCAATGTGCAGTATGCCAGCGGACGGATCGACCTTTCCGATGTGGAACTGGTATGGGCAGAGCGCAATCAACTGTCCGCACAGGGCAGTCTCAACGAAAAGCAACTCGACCTGGAAATCCGCGGTCGTGGTCGCTTGGCCGATCTGGAATTGGGGTTACCCGCGGAGCTGGCCGAGCGCGGTGAGGTGACCCTGTATGCGACTGCCGCGGGCAGCCCGAAGCGGCCGCAGCTGAATGGCGAACTGAAACTGCTGAGTAATGATGGCGGTACTGGCGGCCCGCTCAGCCTGGTGCTGGGTTGGCAGACACAGGGTGATGACCTGCACGTTGCCCTCGGTGCCCAGCGCGGCGATCGTCGCGCCGCGCAGTTGCGCGGCAAGCTGGCGGTGACACCGATACTGACGCAGCTGTTTGCACAGCATCCCGCCGGTGCCGCGCAACCGCCCCTCCCGTTGAAGCTCACCAGCGATGGCAGCGCGGATCTGTCGGTACTGGGTGAATTTATCGATCCTGAAATCCACGCCATGCGCGGTCAGCTCAATTTCACTCTGGACGCCGATGGCGATATGGAACGGCCGAACTTTAATGGCCGGATCGAACTGAGTGGCGGCGACTACGAGCATCGCCCGAGCAACACCCGCTTGCGGCACATCGAGTTGCTGGCGCGGCTGACGCCGGACGAGTGGCGTATCGAGCGGGCTCATGCGGAGGATGGTGAAAAGGGCACGCTGGATCTTGGCGGCGCCGTCAGTTTCAGGCCGGCAGCACCGGCGGCGATGAACTTCGAGTTGCGCGCGAGAAAGCTGCACTTGCTCAATACCCCGGCGGTGCGCGGCGCGGTTTCCGGCACCCTGGTCCTCGACGGCACCACGGAAGATGCGCAGGTCGCGGGCAAATTGACTCTGCGCCCACTGTCGGTCCAGCTCGAACAGCTGATCGGCACCAGCGTGCCGGAGATCGAAGTGGTCGAAGTGGAGGTCGATGGTCCTCAGGTGAAGCAGGGGCCACCGCTGCTGGACAAGATTGCGCTGGCTATCCAGGTGGTGGTGGATCAGCAATCCTATGTACGCGGCCTGGGATTGAATTCAGAACTGCGTGGCGAGGTGGATATCGCCGGCACCGCGGCGAAACCGCAAGCATCCGGGGCGCTGAAAATCGTACGCGGGAATTTCGACCTGTTGGGCAAGCGCTTTGAGTTGCAGGAAGGACAGGTTCAATTTGAAAACAACGTGGCTGCGATTTATGTCAAAGGGCGGCACACCTACACTGACGGTGAGATCACGGCGGAAATTTCCGGCACCTTGAGCGGCGCCAAAGACGACCTGGACGTGACCTTCAGTTCCACCCCGGCGGCGGCTCAGGACGAAATTTTTGCCCAGCTGCTGTTCGGCAAGTCCTTGTCGGATATTTCGCCGCTGCAGGCGGTGCGCCTGGTGAGCGTCGTGCGCACCCTGCAAAGCGGCGGTTCGGCCTTTGATCCGGTGGCCAAAACGCGCGAGCTGCTGGGGGTGGATACCCTCGACCTGCAGAGGGAGGAAAGCGATGAGGGCGACCAGTACGCTCTCAGCCTGGGCAAGTACATCACCAACCGTATCTATATCGAATTGCAGCGCAGCACCGATCCGTTGAATCCCTGGGAGGCGAAGATGCAGATAGAGTTACGGCGCAATCTGAATCTCGAAATCAAGTCTGCCGACAGCAATGGAAGCGGTGCCGGCAGTGTGGAGCTACAGTGGAAGAACGACTATTAGTACTGTGGGCCAGTCTCGCGACTGTTTAGGGTGAATTTCCCGCCGTCTTTTCGATCGGGCGGCTGGCACACAACTCCGCTGATCACAGGAATACCATGGAAGGATTCCGCCCTGACCGCCGTCAATTCATCAAGCTGTGTACCGTAGCCGGCATTACCGTCTTTGCCGCGCCCGCTCTGTGGCAGCTGAGCCGTGCCGGCCAGAAGGCCGCCGACGTGAAAATGCCCGGCTGGCGCGGCGAAGGCCCGGATCCCGCGTTTCGCACCGACGGCCTGGCCAAGGTCACCGGCCACAAGATCTATGGCCGCGATTACCGCGCCCGGGATATGCCCGGCTGGCCGCAAAATCAGCACTACGCGCTGGTATTGCGCTGCAATCGGGTTGAGCGTCAATTTACCGGTTTCGACTGGTCGCAGATTCCTGCAGACGCGCAACCCTACGAAAAGATCACCGCGGAATCCCTTGCGGAAAAGGGGCTCAAGCTACCGCCGTTTTACGGTGACGATATGTTGCTGCCCCAGGGGGGCTCGCCACATTACTACGGCCACGCGGCGGCCATGTTGCTATTCGACGATTTTGACAAGTACGCGACGGCCAAGCAGGCGCTGCAATTCAACGAACAGGTGATCCGCTTTGGCGACGAAACACCGCCGGTGCGCCGCGATCCCTACGCGGCCTGGCGGATTATCCGTGTTGAAGGCGAGGGCGGGCCCACCGGTGAGGATCGCTACTCGCCGTTACAGGACGGCATCTTTTTCCCCCAATACCGCAACCGCCAGGTGGAGTGGCCCACGGAAGCCAATCAGGCGGGCAATGTCAGTGAACGCGGTATCTACTACGCGAACCAGATTCGCAGCGAGGTCGAACGGCAGGCTGCCGTCGGAAACTGGCATCTGGTCCGGGGGGATTACCGCACCCAGATTGTCGAGCCGATGATGATGGAACCAGAGGCGGCCAACGTCTGGCTCGATGGCGATCGCAAAACGCTGCATCTTGTGCTCACCACCCAGTCGCCGCAGGACTTCCACGAGAAGGCCGCACACCTGATCAGCCAGAGCGAGTTGGCCGACCGGATTGAAAACTTCGTGGTGCACTCTGCGTTTATCGGCGGCGGCTTCGGTGGCAAGGACCACACGATATTTCCCTATTACGGGCTGATGGCGGGGCTGTTTGGGCGCGGGCCGGTGCGTCTTGCCAACAACCGCTTCGAGCAGTTCCAGACCGGTCTCAAGCGCCATCCGTTCCACATGAAAAATACCCTGGCCGTTGACAAACAAACGGGCAAATTTCAGGCGCTGGTGTCGGAAATGCAGGCGGATGGCGGAGGCCGCGCGAACTTCAGCGCCAGTGTGGCCATGGTGGGCGCGAGCGCGATACAGAGTATTTACTATTTCCCGCGCAACGATATCGCTTCCACCGCCAACCAGTCGATGAATGTGGATTCCGGTTCGATGCGCGGCTACGGCACCCTGCAGACCATGAACGCCATGGAGATGATGGTGAACCAGGCGGCCCACGAACTGGGCATCGATCCCATTGAATTGCGTCTGCGCAACGCTTCCGAAACCGGCTGGCGAAATACCCAGGGCGCGGTACCGCAAGTACGCGTGCGCTATCGCGAAATGCTCGAGCGGGCCGGCCAGCACCCGATGTGGAAGGAGCGCGCGCACCGCAAGCAGATGTTCGAAGAGCGCAATCCAAATTATTTCTTTGGCACCGGATTTGCCATTGCCACCAAGGACTTTGGCACCGGCTCCGCCGCGCCCAGCGCTGCGGTGCAGATTGACGAAAACGGCCGACTGTCACTGAGTATCGGGTTTATCGAGATGGGTACCGGCACCCAGACTTCGCAGGCAATGTTGCTGGAACCTCTACTCGGCCGACCGGCGGACGAATGTCACCTGGCCGTGGTGGATGCCTGGCAGGCGCTACAGCAGTTCCAGACGGAAAGCCCCTATACCATGAGCCAGGAGCACCAGGACAAGATGTCCACCAATCCGCTGTGGACCCCTGTGGTTGCCATGGCCAGCTCCGCTTCCATGTCCGCCTATTTCCAGTCACATCCCGTTGTGATCGCGGCGCAGATCCTGTTCAAGCACGGGCTGCTGCCGGCGGCCCGGAGCCTGTGGCAGCGCGATGCACTGGATCCTGCGGAGTTGGTCTGGCGCGACGGAGCCCTGCATTTGCCGGATCCCGAGATGCCGCCGCTGCCGCTGGCCAAACTGGCCGCGGAGGCGCACAGGGCGGGGCAGGTTACCGGCGTCATGACCCATGGCTTCAATCGCTGGGCCTGGAGCGATGCGGATTTCGAGCTGGACGGAGAAAAAAGTACCTGGGAGATCGACGGGCTGGCACTGCGCCGGGGCGGGCAGGGCGGCCCCGGCGGGCGCGTAGTGGCGGGCGAATACGAAGTGCAAAAGCGCAGTGCGGTGCGCTATCCGAAGACGGCGCTCAACAACGCGATGGTCACCTATTACGCTCCCTGCGCGGCACTGGTGGAAGTGGCGGTGAACAGGGGCACCGGCGCGGTGGAAATACAGGGGCTGCAGAATTACCTCGACTGCGGTCGCCCCATCGTGCGCGCTCTGGTCGAGGGGCAGATAGAAGGGGGCATTGCCATGGGGGTCGGCCATGCGCTCTATGAATACCTGCCGCCGCTGGGGGAGGGGGCCGGTAACGGCACCTGGAACCTGAACCGATATCAGGTGGCGCTGGCAAAAGATGTGGCTGTGTGGAAACAGCAGCACGAAATCCTGCCACCGGAATCCGATAACGATCCCCCCAAGGGCATTGCCGAAGTATGCGCGGTTCCGATTGTCGCCGCACTCAGCGAGGCGATTTTTCAGGCCACCGGGCGACGCTTCAACGACACGCCGGTAACGCCGGAAATTTTGCGCCGCGCGCTGAATCCGGAGGTTTAGATGGGCAAGATTTCGGTAACGATGGTGGTTAACGGCGATAAAGTCGGCCCCATGGAGGTATCGGAATACACCTCCATGCTGGATTTTCTGCACGAATACCTGAATCTCACCGGCACCAAACTGGGTTGTGGTATCGGCGTTTGCCGCGCCTGTGAAGTGGTGGTGGAGCGCGACGATGGCAGTCTCGAGGTGGTGCGTAGCTGCATCAATAATGTGGGCCGATTCATCGATAAAAAGGTCACCACAGTTGAGGGACATGCGCGGCGCAACGCCGACGGCGAGATCGAACAGCTGGCGCCAATCCAGCAGGCATTTCTCGAGCATTTTTCCTTTCAGTGCGGCTGGTGCACCCCCGGTTTCGTCAACGCGGCAATGGTGCTGATCGACCGCCTGAAGCGGGAGCCCGTCGCCGCCGAAGACCTGGAGGCAACTATCAGCGAAGCACTGCAGCACCATATTTGCCGCTGTACCGGCTATGTGCGTTACTTCCGCGCGGTCAAAGACGTCATCGAGTCCACACCCGGGCTGGTCAAGTCGGAGGGGTAATATGTCGATGCGCACTCCGCTTTGCCTGTTGCTCGCCTTGTGCTTCGCGCAGTGGGCGGTAGCGCAGACTGAATTTGAGCGCGGACGCTACCTGGCCGCTGCCGGCGACTGCGTAGCCTGCCATACGGCGGCAAACGGCCGGCCGTTTACCGGTGGCCGTCCCTTCGTGACGCCGTTCGGCACGCTCTACTCGACCAACATCACTCCGGATGAAAAAACCGGAATCGGTCAGTACACACTGGAGCAGTTCACCGCCTCAATGCACCGGGGCAAGGGGCTGCACGGCAACCTGTACCCGGCCATGCCCTACACGTCCTATCGCCTGGTCAGCGACGAGGACATTGCCGCGCTGTTCCACTATTTCATGAACCTGCCCGCGGTGGAAAACAGTCCGCCGGCCAACAGACTGATGTTCCCAGCCAACCTGCGTTTCGGTCTCAGTTTCTGGAACTGGCTGTACCTGGACGATGAACCGCTGGCACAGCCGGAGGGCAAAAGTGCGGAGTGGCAGCGTGGCAATTACCTGGTCAATGCGCTGGGCCATTGTGGTGAGTGCCATACACCGCGCAACTTTGCCTTTGCCATGAAAGGGGCCCCGTCCATGGGCAGTGATGAATACCTGGCCGGCAATGTGCTGGAGGGCTGGGACGCCGTGGACATTCGCCCCCATGCGCTGCGTCGCCAGGGCTGGGATCGGGCGCACCTGCAGGAACTGTTCACTACCGGCAGCAGTGAACGCGGCACCTTGTTCGGCGAGATGTATCGGGTGGTGGATCACAGCCTGCGCCACCTGAGCGGCGACGATCGCAATGCGATCATCACCTACCTGCTCGACGAGTCAGAGCCGTTACCAGCAGTGCCGAATAACACGGGCGCGGCTTCCGAGCGATTTCCTCAGGGGAGGGGCGATTTCGTCGCCTACTGTGCCGGCTGCCACGGGCGCGGCGGCGGAGGGATTACCCTGGCTTTTGCGCCGGCGATGGCGAGCAATTCGAGTCTGCGTGCGGACAGTGCGCACAATGCCGTGGCGGTTATTCTGCGCGGACTGCCGGCGCAGCGCCGCGACCGTATTCAGGCCCGCGCCGGTATGCCATCGTTTCATCGCGAACTGGATGACGAGCGGGTGGCCGGGCTGGTGAACTTTATGCGCACTGCCTGGGGCGGTGCCCGGCAAGAAGTCACTGCTGCGGATGTGGCAGAAATTCGCAGGGCACTCGACGATGAGGGCTATCTGACCGGAAACGACCAATAACCCGGCGCTTTCCATTTCAGTGCCGGGCGCGTCGGCGCTCACGATGCACCGACAGCAATACCTATAACACAGCGAGCAAGCGGGAGCGGTTTATGGAGACAGCCACACTGGTATTGGCCGCCGGTTATTCGCGCCGCTTTGGCAGCGACAAGCGGCTGGCCTGCGTCGACGGAGAGCCGATGTTGTTGCGCACGCTGCAGTGGGTGTATGCGGCGATGGACAATCTGCCTGGCGGAGAGATCCAGATCGTATTGCGCGCGCGGGATTCGCTGGTGGCGTCGATGGTGTCGCGCCTGCGGGGAAATACGGCGCTGCACTGGCTTTACGCTCCGGTCTGGCCCGTGGGGTTGGGGGTGAGTATTGCCGCGGGTCTGGACGCGCTGCTACAGCGCAGTGGGACCTGCCCCCCGCGCGCAGTGGCGCTGTGTCTGGGGGATATGCCGTTCGTGCAGCCGCAGACGCTGCGGCACCTGCTGGCAGTGGCGCGGCCGGATACCATCTGTGTGCCCACCTGGTCCGGGCAGCGGGGTCACCCGGTTGTTTTCGGGCGGGCATTCTTTCCGGAGCTGCTGGCGTTGAAAGGTCGCAGTGGCGCTGCGCGGGTTCTGCGTGACCGGCCGCAGGCCATTGTGGAAGTTCCCGTGGACGATCCCGGAATTACTCAGGATATTGACCGGCCGGAGGATTTTCATGCAGCAGTGCATGGGGATCGAGCCGATACAGCTTGCGCAGCTCTTCATACAGCTGCGGATGTTCCGCCCGCATCGCCATGGGGCTGACAAAAAATGCCTCGGTGGCCACGGCGAAGAATTCCGCCGGTGACTCCGCGCCGTAAAAATCCAGCACTTCATGATGATGCGCGGCCGAGTGCGGATGGTCGCGCCTTTGACGCAGCCGCTTGAATTCCCGGCCGAGTACGGGGGCCCAGCTCTTACCGCTACTGCCATTTTCGAACAGCGGGCGGCCATCGTAGTAGCCGTCTTCTTCGTCCAGCTTGTGGGCGAACTCGTGCAGTGCCACATTGCGGCCCCGCTGCGGAAAACGCAGGTCTTCGGCGAGATCTCCCCAGGACAAAACCACTGGTCCGCGGTAGTGGGCCTCGCCCTCGCGGGCACTGTGTGCAGTGGACTCCACGTAATTTTCGACACGGGTTTCCCGCGCCACATAGGTGTCCGGATAGAGCAGTACGGTATACAGATCCGGATAGCAGGAATTTTCCCGCCCCAGCAACAGCAGGCAAGCGTGTGCCGCCACCGCGACGCGCATCTGTTCGGTAACGGCCAGATCTTCGCAGCCGACAAATTCCTTGCTGCGCAGAAACAGGGAGATATTCCCCTGTAGTTCCCGTTGCATCGACGGCGTCAGATGGCGGTACAGGGGCAGGGCCTCAGTCAGTATCCGCTGTTGTGTCGCCGTTAGCGGCCTCGAACGCAGATAGCGGCGGCGCAAGCGCTGATAGTAAATCGGCACCAGCCAGATAAGGATGGCGAGGAGAATAATGGCCAGGAAGGTAAGCACGGGCACCCTGTTCGATTGGCGGAGTTTTTCTGATTCTAGGGAATTCCGTACTTGCGCGCGAGCCGGTCGATATCCTCCTGGGGGCGCCGGCGTTTGGTGCATTTGATCTTAAACTCCTGGGTCACGTGGCTGTCCATGTCCTGCGGCACCAGTTCGCGAATCTCCGCGCAGTAGTCACCTCGCTGAATAAAGGTGCCGTTCGCGGTCATGTACTCCGCATTTGGTGGTGTGAATTTCTTGACGCGATTGCGCTCGTGCTCCAGGCGGTTTCTGAGGCCAGCGTCAAAGACTGTGGAGCGGCTTTTGGCGCCCTCGACGGGTGCTTGCGGGGGCGCGCTCAGTGGTTCGGGCCGAGTGTCAATGCGGGGCTGAGTACTTTCAATTTTGGGCTGTCGGGGCTTGGGAACTGCTTTTTGCTCTGGTTTTGTTTCCGGTCGCGTCCGGGTTTCTTTGTGTGCCTCTGGCGAGGTGCGTTGTGCGGTCGGTTTCTCTTTCGGTACCGGCGTTTGAATGTGGCGGATGGTTACCTCGAATGGGCGCCGGTCGGCAGCGGTTTGCAGGTGCCAAGTGACGGGAATCAGTAACAGCGCCGCGTGGAAGGCGAGTGCTATGGCCAGGGTGATGGCCAGGCGTTTACCGGCGGGACTGTGAGGGTTTGTCGCAGGGGGAATTGGGGCGGCGTATTGCACGGGCTGCTCAGTGTCGTCCTTTACTTGGTTTGCTCCTGGGTAGTTGGAGTTTCGGTAGGTGGGGATGGTTCCGGGATTGGTGCAGAGGAGGGGGTATGTCGACTCGGGAGGGTGGACTTCAAAACGCTTTGGCGTTTTGGATCTTGCTACGTCGCAGTAGAGTTGATTGAAGTTTGGGGGGAATAACCGACCGGGCGAATCTTACTAAAAGGCATGATATGCGTGTTGAGGGAGGCTCGGGAGGATGGACTTCAAAACGCACTGGCGTTTTGAACCCTGCGGGCTCGCTGCGCTCGGTCTCAACTCGCGGCGCGAGTTGATCGAACCTAGGGAGGTGCTCACCCGACCAAACGCGCCATACAAAAAAGGGAGCC
>NZ_JACZCR010000039.1 GCF_014904735.1 Microbulbifer hainanensis
GGGTGCGAACTATAGAGAGTTGGCTTGGCGGAGTCAACTCTTTTTTAAGTCTTTTTAAGAAAAAGTCCTTAAAAATCCGCAGGTTACCGAACTCCGGTGCCTCCCGTTGGGGTGACGGTGCAGCTCGATAGGGCGCGAATTCTGCCGTGGCTTTCGGCGCTTTGCAAGCCCTAATTTGAAGATAGTCGTATTTATTGGGCGGAGCGCCGAATTTATGCGCGGTCGGCGTGGCTGGAGTGGGTGAAACTATACTGAGCAGTGCCGTGGCGATTGCCGCGCTTCCACAGTCGGCGAGCCTCCAGGGGCTAGTGCAGAAGGGTTATGGCAGACGACAAAGACAGCGAGAAGCCGGGGGAGGAGCGCGAACCGCCACAGCGGGAGACACCGCCAGTGCAGCCGATATCATGGCTGCCCTACCTTATCTGGATCTCGGCGATACTGCTGACTTCGCACTATCTGGTGAACAGTGCCCAGGACCGGGTACAGCGCCAGCCGATCTCTTACAGCCAGTTCAAGCAACAGATACGAGCCGGCGACGTGGCCAGCGTTACCCTGCAGGGGGAACGCATCGTCGGCACTTACCATCGTGCGGAAAGCCAGGTCGAGGGCCAGGTAAAGACTGCGGGAGATCGCCCGGCACCGACCCATTTTGTCACCACACGGCCGCCCGTGGAGGATCCGGATTTGATGCCCCTGCTGGAGGAGTATCAGGTAGATATCCGCGCGGAATCCCAGCAGGCCAGCCCCTGGGCGCGGGTGCTGGTCGGGCTTATTCCATGGATACTGATTCTCGGGCTGCTGTGGTACGCCGGGCGCCGCATGCAGGAGCGCGCCGGTGGTTTCGGCGGGCCCGGGGGCGCTTTCGGTTTTGGCCGCTCCACTGCCAAACGCTTCCGTCGCGGCGAGTCCAGCGTGACCTTCGATGACGTAGCCGGCCTGGCCAATGCAAAGCGGGATCTGCAGGAAATCGCCGGCTACCTGAAAAATCCAGATCAATACCGCAAGCTCGGCGCGAAAATACCCAAAGGAATTTTGCTGATGGGGCCGCCGGGTACGGGCAAGACACTGCTGGCCAAGGCTCTCGCCGGAGAGAGCGATGTGCCTTTCTTCAGTATCAGCGGTTCCGAATTTATTGAAATGTTTGTCGGTGTCGGCGCATCGCGGGTGCGAGACATGTTTGCCAGCGCCAAGAAAGAGGCGCCGTCGATTATTTTTATCGATGAGATTGATTCCGTGGGCCGCGCCCGCGGCGCCGGGCTCGGCGGGGGACACGACGAGCGCGAACAGACATTGAACCAGATCCTCGGGGAGATGGATGGGTTTGATCCCCACGAGGCGGTGGTTGTCGTCGCGGCCACCAACCGCCCGGATGTGCTCGATGCCGCGCTGATGCGCCCCGGCCGCTTCGATCGCAAGATCGTGCTGGACCTGCCGGACAAGCATGCGCGCCTGGCGATCCTGCAGATACATTCCCGCGAGGTGCCGCTGGCTGCGGACGTGGACCTCGAGCGGCTTTCCGCCCTGACGGTGGGGTTTGCCGGCGCAGATCTGGAAAACCTGATCAACGAAGCGGCGTTACTCGCCGGTCGTGAAGACAAATCCGAAGTGGATATGGGTTGCATGCTACTGGCGCGGGACAAAGTAGTACTCGGCAGCGAGCGGGAAATGGTGATCGGCGACGAGGAGAAAAAAATCGTTGCCTATCACGAAAGCGGCCACGCCCTGGTGGCGAGTCTGCTGCCCAATGCCGACCCGCTGGACAAGGCCACCATTATTCCCCGCGGCCGCAGTCTCGGTGCCACCGAGCAGATCCCGGAGGAGGAGCATCACAACCTGCGGCCCAGTTACCTGCGCGACCGCATCGGCGTGATGCTCGGCGGACGCGTCGCCGAGCAGGTGGTATTCAATGAGGTCAGCTCCGGCGCGGAAGAGGATTTAAAGCAGGTGACGCGCCTGGCCCGCCACATGGTGACCCACTGGGGAATGAGCAAGAAAATCGGGCCGGTGGCGTTTCAGCGCGGTGAGGAGCATATATTCCTCGGCCGGGAAATGGCCCAGCAGAAAGATTTCAGTGAACACACGGCGCAGGTTATCGACGAGGAGATTACCGAACTGGTCAGTGACATTGAAAAGGAGATCGTCGCGTTGCTGACGGAACACCGGACCAAACTGGATGCGCTGGCCGCCGCGCTGCTGGAAAAGGAGACGCTGGAGGCGCCGGAGATTCAGGCAATTATTAATACTGACAGTGAGGGCGCGGGGAAAAAGCCGACCGCTCAGTGATTTGAATGCGGGGTGATTTAAGTTTTCTGGCAATGGGGGCAGAACCAGCTGGTGCGACCGCCTATTTTGGCATTTTGCAAGTTGGAGCCGCAGCGAGGGCAGTGCCCTCCCTCATGGCGGTGCGGTAGCAGAAATTGCTTGGGAAGCTTGTCCGGATCTGCCTGCACAGCAACGGACGTATCCAGAGCCTCACGCAATTTTCGATGTATTGCCTTCAGCTCGGCTTCGCTCAGGTCTGCGACGGCGCGCCGGGGGTGTATACGAGACTGAAATAAAACCTCATCCGAGTACAGATTGCCGATCCCGGCAATCGAGTGCTGATCCATCAGCCAAGGCTTGACCGCACCGTGCCGGGAAGCCGCCAGCCGCAGGAAATCGTCGCTGCTGAGCGCCAGTGCATCCGGGCCCAGCTTTTTCATCTCCACCCAGTGTTTTGGGCTGTCGGTCAGGGCGATGTGACCGAGCTTGCGTGGCGCCACATAGGCGAGTCGGTAATCGTTGTTAAACTCGATTGCCAGCTGCGTGTATTGCGGCACGGCGCTGCGCCCGTAATCCAGCAGGCCGCTCATGCCGAAATGCAGTACCAGCCAGTTGCCGCTGTCGAGTTTGGCGAACAGATATTTGCCGTGACGGCAAGTGCTGTCGAAGGTGTGGTCTTTCAGTGCACGGCCGAGCCCCTGAGGGCTGGTGTCGACGAGTAACGCTGCTCCGTGCACATGAATCCGGGCGATTTTCTGGTGCAGGGCCGTGGCATTGAAATAGCGACGGCAGGTTTCCACCTCGGGCAGTTCTGGCATTTTTTACCGCTCGAATAGCTTGAGCAGCGCTTTCAGCGGTCGGGTATTGATTACGTCGGCCGCTTCCAGCCAGCCGCGGCGTGCCTGATCGATGCCGAAACGGAGATTATCAAAGCCGCTTTTGCTGTGGGCATCGGCGGCAATAGAAATTTTTACCCCCATGGCTTTTGCCATCCTGCAGCCTTCATCGGTGAGATCGAGTCGGTCCGGCTGAGCATTGAGCTCGATAAAGCAGCCGCGTTCGGTGGCGCCCTCGAGCACTTTTTCCAGATCGATATCGTAGGCTTCCCGCTCGTTGATCAGGCGACCGCATGGGTGGGCGAGGATATTCACGTACCGGTTGTCCATCGCCCGCAGAATGCGCTCGGTCTGCTTCTGGCGTGACAGGTTGAACTTGTAGTGTACCGCGCACAGGACGAAATCCAGCTCGCCGAGCACGCTGTCCGGCAAATCCAGTTTGCCGTCCTCGAGGATATCCAGCTCGATAGACTTCAACAGGCGTATTCCGTCGAGGGTATCGTTGAGTTTGTCGATGGCTTTGATCTGTTGCTGCAGCCGCTTTTGGTCCAGGCCATGGGCAACCGTCAGGTGTCGCGAGTGATCAGTAATGGCGAGGTATTCAAAGCCCCTTTCCGCAGCAGCCTCGGCCATGGCTTTCAGGGTGTCGTGACCATCGGTGGCGTCGGTGTGGGTATGCAGATTGCCGCGCAGATCCTCAAGGGTCACAAGATTGGGTAGTGTTCCCTTGCGTGCGGCATCCAGTTCGCCGTGATTTTCGCGCAATTCCGGTGGTATATAGGGCAGGTCGACACTGGCGTAAACAGATTTTTCTGTTTTACCGGCGATACGTTTATCGCCCTTGAAGACGCCATATTCGTTGATTTTATAGCCCTTCTTGATGCCCAGTTTGCGCACGGCAATATTGTGGTCTTTGGAACCCGTGAAGTAGTGCTGCGCCGCCCCGAAACTGACCTGCGGCACCACACGCAGATCCACTTGCATGCCACAACGCAAGTGAACGGTGGAGCGGGTCTCGCCCTTGGAGACAATCTCCTCGATGTCCTCGTAATCGACAAAGTAGTCCATAATGTTGGCGTCTTTTCGCGCCGTGATCAGTATGTCCAGGTCGCCGACGGTTTCCTTGCGCCGGCGGTAACTGCCGGCGACGAGAATATCTTTGAGCCCGTCAGCCTGTTTCAGGTAGTCGAGCAGGGGGGCGGCGATTTCCTCGGCCTCGATCAGCTTGGTGCGCTGTTCTTCGCCGGAAAATCTCTCCAGGCGCTGTTTGATTTTTTCCTCGCTCTTCTCACCGAAGCCCTCGATGTCGCGGATCTCGCCACTCGCCACGGCCTTCTTCAAGTCGTCGATTGAATCGATATCCAGCGCATCGTGCAGCACCTTGACCCGCTTGGCCCCCAGTCCCTCGATTTTCATCAGTTCGCTGAGTGCCGCCGGCGTGCGCTGTTCGATTTCATCGAGCAGTGGCAGCTTACCGCTATCAACCAGCGTTGCGATTTTTTCTGCGAGATCTTTGCCGATATCCGGCAGTTCGGTCAGGTCCGCGCTATCGTCGAGCAGGTCGGCCATGCTGCGCGGGTAGCCGCGCACGGTGCGTGCGGCGTTGCGGTAGGCGCGCACGCGAAACGGGTTGGCACCCTCGATCTCCAGCAGGTCGGCGAGGCGCTCGAAACGGTCGGCGATTTCGCGGTTGTGTATCGGCATGGTGGTGCGCTCTGGGACTGCCGGAAGATGTCGTGGCGAGGAATCATGGCCAGGTGGGCTTCCGGCTCTGCGATTCAGTATAGGGAAGGTTGGGAAGGGGCTGGGGTGCCCGCCGGGACGGCGCAGAACTGTGCGGGGCACCCAGCGGAGGTTGTGTCGTCAGGCGGCCTCGCTGAGGGCCAATGTGCGGGCAAACGCGGCTTCGATCAGTTCGGCTTCACGGAGACGTTTGATTTCCTCGAAAAAGATCTGTGCCTCGGGGTAGCCGAGCTTCAGGTAGGCCAACCACTGCTTGATACGGTTGCCCAGGTACTTGGCCGGGTATTCCTCCCGCGTCGTGCTGTAGTAATCCCACAGCAGGGCGGCTACCTGGTGCCAGGACATGGGGCTGTGTTCCCGTCCCTCGCAGAATGCCTTCACCTGCAGGGCCAGGTCCGGGCGCGCCAGCAGGCTGCGGCCAAACATAAAAGCGTCACAACCGGTCACTTCGCGGCAGCGGCGGAACTCTTCCAGGGTCCAGATATCGCCGTTGGCGATGACCGGGATCGAGAGCTGCTGGCGGATTTCGCCAATGTATTCCCAGTAGGCTGGCGGCTTGTAACCGTCGACCTTGGAGCGCGCGTGTACAGCCAGTTCGTTGGCGCCTCCGTTTTCCGCCGCGCGGGCATTGTCCATGTAGCCTGATCTATCCTGAAAGCCCAGGCGGATCTTGGCGGTTACCGGAATCGGTTCCGGCACGGCCCGGCGCACCGCGCCGACGATGGCCTCCACGCGGTGGGGGCTCTGCAGCAGGCAGGCACCGCCGTCGCTGTTATTCACGGATTTGGCCGGGCAGCCGAAGTTCAGGTCGATGGCCTTGGCGCCCGCGTCTACTGCACGAACAGCATTGAGGGCCATCGCTTCGGGATTGCCGCCGAGCAGCTGCAGGCGTACCGGTGTGCCGCTCGGGGTGACGGCGCCATGCTCCAGCTCCGGGCACAGGCGCAGAAAAACCCGGCGCGGCAGGCGGGTATGGGTGACCCGCACAAACTCGGTGACGCAGATGTCCACGCCGCCGATGGCGGAAAGCAGGGCGCGGACATGGTGGTCGATAACGCCTTCCATGGGGGCCTGGTAAATCCGCGGAGCTGTAAAATCTGTCTGTCGGGTCATTGCCTGTCAATCCGGCGCTCTGGGAGCCGATGCCAAAAGGGGCGCGCATTTTAGCAGGGGCTTAACAGTCACCCTAGTTCTGTTGGTGGCAGAGACCTTTTGGGCGGTCACCAAAGGCTGTAAGAGTACGGTGCAGACAAGGCTTATCGTTGCGGCTGAAACTATTAAGTGTTTGATTTTAAAGGTTTGTTGTAATGAAATAGCGTCCGCTGCGGCGGAAACAGGAGAAAATAGTGCAGGATACCCTCTTACAACAGGGAATGGACATCACCGTGTTCGGCATGGGGATCGTCTTCTCATTCCTGATGGCGCTGGTCATCGCCACCGGTATCATGTCCCGCATTATTCTCCGCAACTTCCCCGAAGCCACGACTCCTTCGTCCGGCAGCCAGACCCCCGATGATGTGCGCCTGCGCGCGATCATCAAAGCGGCGATCCAACAGCATCGCAACCGCAACCAAAAATAGCCATTCAATTTTCTGGCCGCTGACAACTTTAATAATTGCCGAGAGAGACGACCGATGACAGAGGTAAAAAAGCCACTGGGGATTACTGATGTAGTCCTGCGCGACGCGCACCAGTCACTTTTTGCGACCCGCCTGCGCCTTGATGACATGTTGCCGATCGCAGAGAAACTCGACAAGGTGGGTTTCTGGTCACTGGAATCCTGGGGTGGGGCAACCTTTGACGCCTGTATCCGCTACCTGGGTGAAGACCCCTGGGAGCGCATCCGCGAACTGAAAAAGGCCATGCCGAATACGCCGCAACAGATGCTGTTCCGCGGCCAGAATATTCTCGGCTACCGGCACTATGCCGACGACGTGGTGGAAAAATTTGTCGAGCGCGCCGCTGTGAACGGCGTGGACGTATTTCGCGTGTTCGATGCGATGAACGATATGCGCAACCTGCAGACGGCACTGCGTGCGGTCAAGAAGCAGGACAAGCACGCCCAGGGCACCATCTCCTATACCGTGAGCCCGGTGCACACTATGGACTTGTGGGTGGACCTCGGCCGCCAGATCGAGGATATGGGCGCGGACTCGATTGCGATCAAGGATATGGCCGGCCTGTTGCGCCCCTACGAGGGCTACGAACTGGTGAGCAAGCTGAAGGCCGCCGTGGATATTCCCATTCACATGCAGTGCCACGCCACCACCGGGCTTTCCACCGCCACCGCGCTCAAGTGTATCGAGGCGGGTATCGACAATGTGGACACGGCGATCAGCTCCATGTCGATGACCTACGGCCACAGCCCCACCGAAACCCTGGTTGCCATCCTCGAAGGCACCGACCGCGATACCGGACTCGACCTGAATCTGCTGGAGGAGATCGCGGCCTACTTCCGCGAAGTGCGCAAGAAATACGCCCAGTTTGAGGGCTCGCTCAAGGGAGTTGACTCGCGCATCCTGGTGGCACAGGTGCCGGGCGGCATGCTGACCAATATGGAAAACCAGTTGCGCGAGCAGAATGCCAGCGAGCGCTTTGACGAAGTGTTGGAAGAGATACCGCGCGTGCGCGAGGATCTGGGATTTATCCCGCTGGTAACCCCGACCTCGCAGATCGTGGGAACCCAGGCGGTCCTGAATGTATTGACCGGCGGCCGCTACAAGACCATTTCCAATGAGACGGCAGCGGTGCTGAGGGGCGAGTACGGTGCCACCCCGGCGCCGGTCAACGGGGAATTGCAGAAACGTGTCCTGAAAGACGACGCGCCGGTGACCTGCCGCCCGGCGGATCTGCTGGAGCCGGAACTGGAAAAAATTACTGGCGAACTGGAGAAAACCGCCGACGAGCAGAAAATTCCCCTGGAGGAGGGTGACCGACGTATCGACGACGTGCTGACCTATGCGCTCTTCCCGCAGATCGGACTGAAATTCCTGCGCAACCGCGATAACCCCGAAGCCTTTGAGCCTGCACCTACCGGCATCGTGCGCGATGCGGTCACCACCGAGAAAGGCGAGGGCCTCTATACCGTCACCGTGGAGGGTAAGAGCTATACCGTCACCGTGGCCGACGGCGGCGATATCACCAGCCTGAACCCGGTCACCCCGGTGCCGGCGCCCGCGGACAGCGCGGCGGCGCCCACACCGACAGGCGAGCCGGTGTCTGCGCCGCTGGCCGGCAATATTTTCAAGGTGCTGGTGCGGCCGGGCGAGCGCGTCAGCGAAGGCCAGACCATCATTGTGCTGGAAGCCATGAAAATGGAAACCTCCATCAGCGCGCCGCGCGCGGGCTTGATCACTGGTGTCACCGTCAAAGAGGGCGATTCTGTATCCGTGGGCGATCCGCTGCTGGCCATCGCATAACGGGAGACGCTCGTGGAAAACCTGGCCAACCTGTGGCAATCGTCTGGCGTCTACCAGATGGCGTGGGGACAGTTCACGATGATCCTGGTGGGATTGTTGCTACTGTTTCTCGCCATCCGCAAAAACTTTGAGCCGCTGCTGCTGGTTCCGATCGGCTTCGGCGGCATTCTCGCCAATATTCCTGGCGCCCACCTGGCCCTGTCCGCAGCGGAAACCGCGCTGGTCTCCGGTGACAGCGGCCTGCTGTTTCAGGTTAGCCAGATGCTGGGGATGGATAATCCCAGCTCGGTTCATGCCATGCGAGAGGCAGTGGCGGCAGCGCCCGCGGCAGTGCAGACCCAGGTAACGCAGCTGGCGCTGGATGCGGGCTACGGCAATGGAATGCTGTATAACTTCTATTCGGTCGCCATCGCGTCGGGCGTGGCGCCGCTGGTGATTTTCATGGGGGTGGGGGCGATGACCGATTTCGGTCCGCTACTCGCCAACCCGCGCACCCTGTTTCTCGGTGCCGCGGCACAATTCGGTATCTTTGCCACGGTACTCGGTGCAGTGGGGCTGTCTGTTGCCGGCATCATGGATTTTTCCATTGCCGACGCCGCGGCCATCGGCATTATCGGTGGCGCCGACGGCCCCACGGCGATCTACGTATCCAGCCTGCTGGCGCCCGACCTGCTCGGTGCCATCGCCGTCGCGGCCTATTCCTATATGGCACTGGTGCCGCTGATCCAGCCACCGATCATGCGCGCACTGACCACACCGGCAGAGCGCAAAATCGAAATGGTGCAACTCCGCCACGTGGGCACGCGGGAAAAGATTACCTTTCCCCTGTTACTGTTGATCCTGGTGGCGCTCTTCCTCCCTAGCGCGGCGCCGCTACTGGGTATGTTTTGTTTCGGCAACCTGATGCGCGAGTGCGGAGTCGTCGCGCGCCTGTCCGATACAGCGCAGAATGCACTGATCAATATCACGACCATTTTCCTCGGCCTGTCGGTGGGCTCCAAGCTGGCTGCGGACAAGTTCCTCGATCCGAAGACGTTGGGAATCCTGGCACTGGGGATCATTGCGTTTGCCATCGGCACCGCGTCCGGCGTGCTGATGGCGAAGCTCTTGAACGTCGTCAGCAAAAACAAGATCAATCCATTGATCGGCTCCGCAGGCGTTTCCGCAGTACCCATGGCTGCGCGGGTTTCCAACAAACTGGGGCTGGAATCGAATCCGCACAATTTCCTCTTGATGCATGCGATGGGGCCCAACGTGGCCGGAGTGATTGGTTCGGCCGTCGCAGCGGGTGTCATGATCACCATGGTCCGTACGATGACGGGCTGACAGACTGACGATATGTTCCTATAGAAAAAGGCGAACCGGGAGGCTCGCCTTTTTCTATGTTTCAGGCAATTAATTTAATGGTTGTCCGGATGGGTTTCTCCAAATGAGCGCGGTGGTCCGATCAGGGGCGTTTTTACCGGCTTGGCAGCGCCGGGAATAATTACAAAGGAATTGCCTCCCGGATTAACGCTGTAATACAGCGGGCCGTCCTTGCGCCAGTTATTGAGTAGCCAGATATTGCCAGAAGGGTCTATGGCGCCGCCGGTAACCCGTTCCAGTGCATCGCTGGTATAGCCGGTATCCGGTGAAATCGGGTCGCCCAGCTGTAAGCCATGAGGACATCTACCGGCACCGCAGAAGCGGGATATCCCGGTTTCCGGCCAGACCTGGTTTTCATTTGCATCTTCCATTGGAGCGCGGCCGAAATTGAATACCCAAAGGGTGTCGTCGCCGTCGATGGCATTACCCCATGGAATTGTCAGCCCTCCGGTTTTTTGGAATTGTCGGGGCGTAGCGCCGTTTGCAGGGTAGAAAACAATTGATGGGTTCTCTGCACCCTGTGAACTCAGACCATCGATACAGACAATGTTGACCGTGTCCGAACTGGAAACCCACATGTTGCCCTGGCTGTCGCCAGAAATTCCCATCGGCCAGGAAAGGGATACATCGCTGCTGTCGACTGTCTCGACCGTACCGTCAAAAGACACTATGTAGATCTCCTGGCCCTTGTTACCGGTGACCCATGCACGGCCATAGGGATCAATTGCGATGGCGAACGGCTTCAGAAGTGGGGAGTCTGAATCTGGTTCGGTGCCACCGCCGGGTAACGGGATATTGCGGGCGAGTGCCGGATTGCCCCGGGGGATAATCGTCACGCTATCGTTGCCGCAATTGGCGATCCAGATATTGCCCTTTTTGTCAGAAACGGTTCCTTGGGGCCATGAAATCTTTCCCTGGGTAAAACCGCGGAAGGGGGACAACGGAATCCCGCTCGGGTGGAACAGTGAGACGCTGTTGTGTGTTGCGGGGATTTTCTTTCTCGGATCCGGCGGGACAGTGCCGTCGGCACATCCCTCGGCTTCGAAGCCGAAATTTCCGACCCAAATATGGCCGCGTGGATCTAAGGTAATGCCAAACCCGGCGCCGCTAAGGCCGCCGCCGAAGTAGGGAGATCCGGGATACGTCTCTCCCCAGGGCAGAAATTTCAGCAGCCGCAAACCGGTACAGGCGGTCTCGTCCGACGCTTCGGGTTCGTAATTGTCGAGAATCCAGGCGGAACCTTTTTTATCGATCGCTACATTGCCGGGGCCATTCATCAAGTTGGAGCTGTCCTGTTCGCTGTACTGGCCGCCGGTAAATTTCAGGAATAGCAGCCAGTTGGTCGGGCGTTCCAGAAGAGCTGGCTGATAAATTGGCGATGCCAGCGAAAGCAGAAATAGAGGATCGTCCACATCGTGCGGATAATTCGGATATGAGGGGTATTTTGTGGCATTGGCCAGCGCCTGGAGTACCGTCTGTACCGGGGGCTCCCCCTCTGGCGATGTAGCATCGAACAGTGCTAGGCAGTTTCCTGCATCGGCGACACAGGAGGCAACCACATTGGCGAGAGAGTTAAAGGTTTTTAGTGTCGCGGTATAAGTCCCGTTGGGCTCATTGGCGAGTACTGATGCGAGGTTGCCCGTCAGCGGGTTTGCCATGTTGGCGGCCATTCTGACCGCATTCAACAGTCCATAGGTGTTGCCCGCTATGTTCCTTCCGTGAATAAACTGAGCAAACGACGTTGCGGTAGCCACTGTTGTGCGTTCATTGACAGCGATATGTTTTGGCAGCTTGCGGCCATTGCCGATAGCGCTGGCAAGCATCGCGGGCCCTTTTTCGGCAATGACGAAATATAGGGGTTTTAATCTTCGCGACAGTACGTATGGCTGGCGGTACTTTAAGCGAAATTTTCCATACTGGTCGGTGTGGGTGGTTGCGATCGTTTTGCCATGCCGGATATCTCCTGCGTAACTCACGTACAACGAAACTCTATATCCTGGCTGTGGGTTGCCGTTACCCTCAATGAGGCCACTTATGTGACGGGGCTTGCCCAGATACGGACCGATATCCCAAGAATCCCAGGGGTTGTGAGTATTGAATGATCCCGATTCAGTGCCCGGTACCTGTGGGTGTGTATGATCCGACGGTTGTGCCCCAGCAGGTCTGCCACTTGCAATCAGCGCAGTTATGAAGGCGAGTGATAAGAGAAAATGCCAACAAGAATTGGAGAAGGGGGATTTACGCTGATCTTCCATGAACCTAACTTCCTACATCTCGGGTTCACGACCGGGAGAGGCCGTATCGAATTCGCGTTAAAAAAGTATGGCATAGGAATGGCTGCCGGAATTCAGACTTCCTCTGCGGGATGGAACTGTGAAGCAGGATGACGGTGAAACCAGGCGAGGGAGGATGACGTCCGGTATGTCCGCTTAATTGTCACGCAGTGATGGCATTGCCTGCAGCCGGGGCCAACGAAGATAATCCAGTGTCACCAACCCTGCGGACGTGTTGGTTGAAGACACATTATGAACTTGCACCTGACGCATATTCGGCATATGGGCGGGAATATAATTGTCAAAATTGCGCTGTTGCACGTATCTGTCCCGCAGTGCGATTTCATGAACTAACAGGGTGGAACTGGTAAAACCCACAGCACTCTCAACCTGAGCTGCCGCCATTGCGCTTTGGGGTTTTGAGCGCGTGGCACCGTTTCGCAGACTTCACTGACAGCGACGCAAGGAACCAGTATGGGCCCCAGGGTGTGTTTGTGGCCGCAGCCGATAACCACTCTCAACACCATGGCGAAGGGCGTGCCCATGGCTGACGGGCGCAATTCCTGGTGGATCCATCGAATTGGCATTGTGTGGATTGTCGGTAGCGCGGACCATACGCACAAGCATACTGGTGTTCCACCGCTCCGGAAACGATATGGGCAGAGGTGGGAGAGACATTACTTGCACGGCGTTGGCCAGCCACCCGTGACCGATCGGTCTGCTCTCGGCCGTATCCCCGGATAAGCCGTGATATCATAGGCGCGTTTTTTATCTAAAACCGGCGCAATACGGCGTCTGGAGGAGCAAATATGTCCTGGTTGGGCGCGGGAATCGGGGCCGGTATCGGCATGATGTTTGGCGGTCCCATTGGCGCGGCGCTGGGTGCGTGGATCGGCAGTTCGTTTACTTCCGGCCTGCAGCGATTAACCAGTGAGGTGGGCGGCCTGAATCGCGACGGTGCCCAGACGGTATTCATCGTCACGCTGTTCTCAATGCTTGCGAAAATGGCCAAGGCGGACGGTCAGGTGTCCAAGGCGGAAGTCCAGATGATCGAGGACTTCATGCGCAATAACCTGCGTCTCAGCAGCGAGGACCGCAAGCAGGCAATCAAGATCTTCGAGAATGCCAAGACCGATGCGTACAGCATTTACGACTATGCACAGCAGTATCAGCAGCTGGTGCGCAATCAGGCTATGCGGGAAATGGTCTATCGCCTGCTGTTTGCCGTGGCCTATGCCGATGGGGAACTGCACGCCAGCGAAGAGGAAATCCTGCGCCGCATTCCCAATTTCCTCGGTCTGCACGAATCCATTTTCGCGGCCATGCAGGGAGAATTTGACGGACGTGCACCGACCTCTGCGGAAAGTTTGCAACAGCACTACGCGGTACTCGGCTGCACACCGGATACCAGCGACCGGGAACTGAAACTGGCCTACCGCCGCAAGGCTGCCGAATTCCACCCGGACAAGATCGCGGCAAAAGGGCTGCCAGAAGAGTTCATGCGCCATGCGGAAGACCAGATGAAGAGTGTTACCGTGGCCTATGACACCATCGTTGATGCGCGCAAGCGCAAAGCTGCGGCCAGCGCTTAATTGCCGCTAGTCGCGAATATCAAGGTCCAATGAAATGGGGCAATCCATGAGCTTGGCGGAAAAAATTCAGCAGAAACTTACCGATGCCTTTGCGCCGGACTATATCGATGTTCAGTGCGAGAGCCATATGCACAATGTACCGGCGGGCGCGGAAATGCATTTTCGCGTTGTGCTGGTCACCGGGGCGTTCGAAACACTGCGCAAAGTGCAGCGGCACCAGAAAGTTTACGCGGCATTGGCCGAGGAAATGGCGGGGCCTGTGCACGCACTGGCACTGCACACTTACAGCCCTGCGGAGTGGGAAGGCCAGGCGCCGGAGAGTCCGCAGTGTCTCGGCGGCGGTAAAAAATCGTGATCATTTGCGGGTGATAAGCGTGCCGTTTCTGGGCGCGCTTTTTATCCGCCACATCTCTTTTTTGACCTTTCCTCTAAAACTTCCTTCAAGCACGTGTAGTGTTCTGCGTCATTTAGACGAAATTCGGGCAAACCGATAGTGCTAACCTAGCCGCACCGAAATAAAATTCCTTCCCTTAGCGCTTATGCGCAACATTAATCAATTTATTTTGTGTTTGTCGTCGGAGCAATTTCCCGACAAGAAGAAAATCAATGCGCCTAATATGCAGGAAATTTCTTTTTTGACGCCAAAATTTGGTTAATTTTTCTACAGAGTTGTTTTCGTGTGATTAGACTTTCCAGTGATTGGGCTGATTGCTGTTTGATCTGCTGAAAAATCAATGGAGTTTTAGCAATGAAGATGACGCGTATTTTAATCCCCGCAATGGCACCTCTGGCGCTGGCCGTTTCCGGCGTCGCGTCGGCAGGGCCGTCCGGATATGTTCCTGCGCCGCCACCCCCGCCGCAGCAGAATTTCATGGTTCGTATCGGTGGTTCTTATGTTACACCGAGTTCTGACACGGTCACGTTTGCCGATGATACGTTTCAGTTTTTTGATGCCTTCCGGGCAAGACTGGACCCTGACGACGAATGGGGCTGGTTCATCAATGGTGAATGGAAGCCGACCGATCACTGGGGATTCGAACTGAGCTATACCGATGCTGGTTCCTTCAGAGGCGGTAACCTGAATCCATACGTGGATTATATCAATGATATTTATGATTTGAATCTTGATCGTCGATTCCGCGATATCGGTGAATTCGATGTCGAGGTTAGTACTGCATCCTTAAAGTATTATCCGCTGGATCCGAGCTGCATGTTCCAGCCCTATGTCGGTGGTGGCGTCAGCTATACCGATTTTAGTGGTGAGAACTTCAGAGGAATCCTACGTCAGGATTTGCGGGACTTGGGCCTGAGAGGGACCTATGACCTGGGTTATTCCTGGGGATATACCTGGCAGATTGGTGCGGATTTCAACTTCGGCCACGATAGCGCCTGGCTGGTGAATGTTGCGGCCATCTACGTGCGATCCGAAAGCGATGCGCAGTTTTCTGTCTTTGACAGAGAGCCGCCTCCCGTCGATGTGGAACCCATTTTTGAGTCCTACTCCGGCGACTACAACTTCAATCCATGGCTTTTCAACATTGGTGTTGGATATAAGTTCTCTTTCTGATCTCTACTGTAGCTATGTAAAAAAAGGGCGCTTCGGCGCCCTTTTTCATTGCGGAATTATTATGTCTAGCGGTTTGCGATAAGATTTGTCTCAGATGCTTAGGAGGAAATTAATGCCGGAAAATCTTTCAAAAAAAGTATGGAATGGCGCGAATGTCTTTTTTGGCGTCTTTTTAGTCAAATCAAAAGAGCGCCTCAAACTTCGAATTTAATTATGCTGCCGCCATAAAAATAGGGTGTACGCCAACTTTACGTAAAAGTTCCAACGATCGGGACTTTATTTGGATGTTTTTTCTACAGGCGTTTTTTTCCGTGTCTAGACTGAAAGTGATTGGGTTAGTTGCTGTTCAATTTGCCGAATATCAACGGAGTATTACCAATGAAAATGACGCACATTCTGACACCCTTGGCCCTGGCAGTATCCGCAGTGGCCGCGTCCACGGCGATGGCCGGACCGTCCGGTTATGCACCGCCGGCCCCTCCACCTAAGCTGTATCACGCGGGTACCGCCGTGGTCCGTTTAGGGGCTGGCTATGTCAATCCGGATTCTTCTTCTTCCAGTAACCTCAGGTATCCTGATGTTTTTCCCGAGTATTCCGGGCTGAAATACGATCTGGACGACAACACCACCTGGCAGTTTTCTGCGATGTTCATGCCGATGGATCACTGGTCCATTGAGTTTGGTTATGTGGGTGAGTCCAGCCACGACCTGGAAATTCGCAATCTCGGCGCGCTCGGTCTGCCGGAAATCCAGGGTAACCGCCGCAATCTTGGCAGCCTGGATTCGTATTCCAGCACGCTGATGGTCAACTGGTTGCCGGTCTGTCCGGAATCCTGGGTACAGCCGTATATTGGCGTGGGCGCCAATTACACCGGCTTCGACAGCGTGAACGTGCGCGCACCGGTCAACGACCTGTTGTTTGAAGTGGGCGATGCCGTCGGGCCCGCCCGCGTCAGCGTGGACGATTCCTGGGGCTGGGCGGCGCAGGTCGGGGTCGACGTGCTGTTCGGCCGCGAGAGCAACTGGCTGGTGAATGCAGCGGTGCAGTACCACGATGTCGAAACGACATCGAGTCTGCGTTACGTTGTCGACGGTGTCACCAATACTGGCGCGCCGCGCCAGTTCGTCAACTCCGTCAGAACCGATCTGGACGTCGATCCCTGGGTGTATACCCTCGGTATCGGTTACAAGTTCTGATCTTTCAATTGCCAATCGGCAGGGAAAAGGCGCTTCGGCGCCTTTTTTCAATTGATCAATTCGGTGAGTTGAAATGACTTCGCCCATCGTTGCCGGTAACCGGCCGCTATGCGTGCCGTTGGAAGCGGGAAAGAATTATTTTTTCTGTGTCTGCGGCCGCTCGCAGGCGCAACCGTTCTGCGACGGTTCGCATAAGGGTAGCGGTCTCGAGCCACTGAAATTTTCCGTGTCAGAAACCGCCGATTACTGGCTGTGTTGCTGCAAGCACACAGCGACGCGCCCGTTTTGCGATGGACACCACAAGCAGTTTGCCGACAGTGATGTCGGGCAGGAGGGGAGAGACGGGAGCGATACATGATCGCTCCCTGCAGTGCGAGTTGATGCGTGGCAGCGCTCAGGGTTCCGCGGGATTGCCGAATACCGGCATGCCGTCTTCAGACCACTCGAACGCCTTGATATAGGTATGGCGGTTGGGATCCCATAGCGGGTCGCCTTCGATTTCGGTGTAGGTGCGCGCGTGGTAGACGAGGATATCCTGCTGGCCGTCTTCCGACACGGTGAAGCTGTTGTGGCCGGGACCGTAGATGCCGCGCTCGTAGCAGCTCTGGAAAACCGGTACCGGTGACTTGGTCCAGCTTGCCGGGTCCATCAGGTCCGCGTTCTCGTCTGCGTACAACAGACCCATGCAGTAGTTGTGGTTGGTGGCACTGGCGGAGTAGGCGATAAACACGCGGCCGTGGCGCGCGATTACCGCGGGCCCTTCATTGACGGCAAAGCCGATGGTTTCCCAGTCGTACTCCGGCACTGTCAGGCAGACGGGCTCACCGGAAATTCGGGTAGGGCTTTCCAGCGGCGCTATATACAGGTTTGAATTACCGGGAATCCCAGGTCCTTTCTGTGCCCAGAGATAGTAACGCTGCCCGCGGTGTTCGAAGCTGGTGGCATCCAGGCAGAAGGTATCGATTCCGGAATCCACTTGTTCCAATAGCCATTCGCCTTCGAGCGGGTTGGCAGCGGTGGTAGTCAGTGCATACATGCGGTGCTGGAATAGATCGTCTTTGATTTCCCGCGACGGTGCCGCAGCAAAATAGATGGCCCAGGTGCCGTCGATATAGTGAATTTCCGGCGCCCAGATCAGGTCGGAATAGGGACCATTGTCCGGCTTGCGCCAGACAGTTACCGGATCGGCGTCGGCGAGTCCCGCGAGAGTCTTCGAGCGGCGCAGTTCCAGACGGTCGTATTCGGGTACCGAAGCGATGAAATAGTAGTGGCCGTCACTGTGGTGGTAGATATAGGGGTCAGCGCGCTGCTCGATCAGCGGTTTCAGGATAGGAGTGGATTCGCTCACTTTGTTCTCCGCAATACATCAGAGTTTGCCCCGCGATTAGCGGGGCGACGAATGATTCAGGGGGTAGACGGGCGCAGGTTGCCGGAGTCGGTCGCGTCGGATGCCGGGAGTGCCTCGCCGCGCTTCAGCTTTGCGTAATAGGCGTCGGTGATCACGTAGCGGCGCATCAGCATACCCATCAGGAAGTGGAAAAAGCCGGGGATCACCGTCAGCATCAGCGCGATTCCCATCAGGGAGAATTCGCTCTGGGCCTGATCCGGCACATAGTCGAAGAAGGCCAGCAGCCAGCCGACCATCGCGCCGGCAATACCCATACCGGCTTTCTGGAAAAATGAAATGCCACCGAACGCGAGTCCGGATGCGCGCTTGCCGGTTTTCGCCTCACCGTAATCCACGGCTTCCGCAATGGCAGACCAGAAAACGGGGGCGTGCAGGTCGACAACGAACGACAGCAGGAAATACAGCACGAAGGCCAGCGCTCTGTCTCCCGGACTCACGGCGAAGAACATCACCACACTGATCGCGCCGACTAGTAGCTGGCTGCGGCTGAACAGCTTGATCTTGCAGTAGCGCTTGGTGATCCAGGTAGAGGCCACCATGGCGAGAATCGCCGCGACAACGCCGGTGGCGAGGAATGCGGACAGGGTCTGCGCGTTGCCACCCAGATAATACTTGGCGTAGTAGGCGGCCACGGAACCACGCACCACGTAGCCGATGGTACCCACCAGGCACACGCCGGTGAGAATCAGCCACTGGTCGTTCTGCAGCAGGTTTTTCGCCTGGGTCAGAAAGGGGGTGCGGTCCGGCTCATACTGGACGCGCTCTTCGGTGGCGAAAAAGCAGAAGATAAACAGCGCTGTTGCCAGCAGGGCCATCAGCCCCATGGCCATCTGGTAACCCTGGGCCAGCTTGTCCTCTCCCCAGGCGGCGGCGAGCATCGGTACCACGATGGTCACCAGGAAGGCGGCAATCTTGGCAAAGAACAGCCGGTAGCCGTTGGCTGACAACCGTTCCTTGGGATCGTCGGTAAGCACGCCGATGATGGAGATATACGGAATGGTGACCGCGGTAAACATCAGCGTGACAAGAATATAGGTGGCGTAAGCCCAGACCAGCTTGCCGTTGTAATCGAAGTCCGGCGTGCTGAAGGTCAGGAACACCGAGATGCCGAAAGGCACCGCGAGAAACAGGAAGTAGGGGCGGTAGCGGCCCCAGCGCGTAGTGAAGCGGTCGGTGATCGTACCCATCAGGGGATCGGTGACTGCATCGATCAGGCGCACCAGCAGGAATAGCAGAGCCATGTCCTGGGGTTTCAGGCCGTAAACATCGGTATAGAAGAAGGCGATGATCAGCATCATCGACGAAATGACCACATTAACGGCCATATCGCCTGCACCGAAACCCACCTTCTCGAAGATGGAAAGCTTGTTGGACTTCATTTATTTCTTTCCCGTCAATCGCTGGGACAGCGGCTGTGCCGCCGGTTCTTTTTATCGTACGTTGGCGCTAGATATATATTATTGTAGTATTAATGTCAAAGCGGAGCGACGTCGACAAATTGCCCCGTAGCCAGCGGCCACCGATCCGGGGCCGCCATGGTATGACGGCTGGTTAATATCCGATCATACCCACAATTGGTGCAAGGGTGCTAACTTGGCTGTGACCGAATGGCGGGCTGCCGTTGTTGGCATCGCACTGTGTTCCGTGTCGCCCCACCAGGGCACTGGCGCAGGCAATTGACGGGGGCGGAAGAGGCCCTTGTTGCCGCTGCCGGCAACACCGGCAAAAATCATAAGGTAGGCTGATAGCTGTACCAATGGTTGGTGGCAGATAGTAGAATAAATTTCCTGTAGGCCCCATTTTTTGAGGGTCTGCCTAGTCCGGTGCGCTACCTGATGCACACCGATTTTATGGCCGGTACTATCGATACAGTAAGCGATACAGTAAGCGATACAGTATGCCCCCAGAGGCGCGGCCATCGCATTTGAGCAAGGCTTATTTATGGCAAAACAGGTCAGGGAAAACCGGCCGCGCAGTGTTCACGCTTGGGTGGCATACGAACTTGGAACCAGGATCGTCAGTGGCGGTTATTCTCCCGGAGAGTACATTCCCAATGAAGCGACTATCGGTGAGGAGCTGAATGTTTCCCGGACCGCGCTGCGGGAGGCCTTTAAACTTCTCTCTGCCAAAGGTCTGATTGAGTCCCGCCCCAAGCTCGGCACGCGTGTGCGACCGAAAGAGTGCTGGAATATGTTCGATTCGGATGTACTCAAGTGGTGCTTCGAGTCGACGCCGTCACCGGAATTCCTGCGCTCCCTGTTTGAAGTGCGCGAGGTAATCGAGCCCAGTTCCGCGGCCCTGGCCGCGAAGCGCGGAACTCCGGAACAGATAGATGCGATTGAAAAGGCCTATCTGGCAATGGAGGAGGCGGAGGCCGGTACCGAGGATGTCATCCTGACGGATATCGATTTCCATATGGCGATTCTGCGGGCGACCAATAACGAATTCATGATTTCCCTCGGCCAGTCGATCAAGACCGCCCTGATGGGGCTGTTCCGCATCAGCAGTGCGGAGGAGTCAGGCTTTGTCGCCTCGCTGCCGGGGCACAAGGCGGTGTATCAGGGCATCCGCGATGGCGATTCCGAGCGGGCGCGCTTTGAGATGAAATCCCTGTTGTCCAAGTCCGTGCACCGCGCGCTGGACACCCTGTCGCAGGAGGATTCCGACCCCGGCGTGAATGTGGCCGTATAGCCAAGTCATTACCGCAGGTCATAAAAAAAGGGCGATCCGAATGGATCGCCCTTTTTTATGTGCAGACCCGATTGCCGCAGTCGGGGGCAGGGCGCCGCTGGCTGGTTACAGTGGCTTGACTGCCGGGATAGTGCGCTCAGCGATTGCGAGGCGATTGCGCAGTGGCCGGCCGAATGGCTTGGCTTCGATTTCAAAGCGGTCGCCCGCGCGGGGCTCGATGCCGTCGCCAAAGCTCAGGGTGGCGGTGCCAAAGAAGTGTACATGCACATGGCCCGGACGGCAGAAACCGGCATACTTGAAGTGGTGTGCTTCCAGGTTGGCGATCGAATGCGACATATTTTTCTCGCCGCTGAGAAAGGCCTTTTCCCAGATCACTTCACCGTCGCGGACGATGCGGGATACCCCTTCGATATCTTCCGGCAGTTCTCCCAGCAGCAACTCGGGCCCGATGGCGCAGGGGCGCAGCTTTGAGTGGGCCAGGTAGAGGTAGTTCTGCCGCTCGGTGACATGGTCCGAGAGTTCATTGCCGAGGGCGAAGCCGATACGGCGCGGGTTGCCCTCGGCATCATTGATATAGATACCGGCGATTTCGGGTTCTTCCCCCGCGTCCAGGGCGAAAGACGGGCTGACCAGCTCGGCTTCCGGCGCTGTGATACTGTCGCCGTCACCTTTGTAAAACCATTCCGGCTGCACGCCGATTTCTCCGGGAGCGGGTTTGCCGGCTTCAACACCCATCTTGAACATTTTCATGGTGTCGGTGAGATCTTCTTCGGCGCTGGCGCTGTTCTGGGCGTGCATCGCTGCGCGGGTGTCGGCGCTGCCCAGGTGGGTCAGGCCGGTGCCGGCCACCATCAGCTGTGTGGGTTCTGGGTGGTCGATCGGCGGCAGCAGGCGGCCCTCATCGATAATCTGCTGGTAGCTGACACGGGTGTCGGAAAGCAGGCTGCGCACCAGCACTTCCAGGGAGCTGTCGGCTTTGATAGCGCGGGTCGCGAGCTGGTGGATACTGTCGACGCCGCTCAGCTGCTCGATGGTCTCGCTGTCGGCGACGGCGCCCACTGCGCGCTGGCCATTTTCGGTAGTGAACTGGATCAGTCTCATCGCTTTATTCTCTTGTGCTGTCAGTTGTTATTCGGGCCGCTTTGGCGCTGGCGATTTTTTATATCATACAATATGATGTTTCTCAATTGGCGCGAAAATCACCGGTTACTTCTATAGGTGATCCGGTCGCGCCGCCCGGACGGGCGCTTGCTTGTCTCGGAAATTATAAAGTCATACAATAATAGTTATGAGAGAATAAAGTGGGGTTCAAAAATGGCCAGTAACGATAAAAAGAAAACGGTTCTGCGGTCGGCCAACTGGTTCGGGACGCGGGACAAGAATGGTTTCATGTACCGCAGCTGGATGAAAAACCAGGGCATCCCGGATCATCATTTCGAAGGCAAGCCGGTGATTGGTATCTGCAATACCTGGTCCGAGCTGACGCCCTGCAACGCACACTTCCGCAAGATTGCCGAATACGTCAAAAATGGCGTGCGCGAGGCGGGCGGTGTGCCGGTCGAGTTTCCGGTGTTCTCCAATGGCGAGTCCAACCTGCGCCCCACGGCGATGCTGACCCGCAACTTGGCAGCGATGGATACCGAAGAGGCGATCCGCGGCAACCCGATCGACGCCGTGGTGCTACTGGTAGGTTGTGACAAGACAACGCCGGCGCTGCTGATGGGCGCAGCCAGCTGTAACCTGCCCACCATCGTCGTGACCGGCGGCCCGATGCTGAACGGCAAGCACAACGGCAAAGATGTGGGGTCTGGCACTCTGGTGTGGCAGATGAGCGAGGAGTATAAGGCCGGCAATATCTCCCTGCACGAATTCATGAGCGCGGAAGGCAGTATGTCGCGCTCCGCGGGTACCTGTAACACTATGGGTACCGCATCCACCATGGCCTGTATGGCCGAATCCCTCGGCACCAGCCTGCCGCACAACGCAGCCATTCCCGCCGTTGACTCGCGCCGCTACACGCTCGCGCACATGTCCGGCATGCGCATCGTCGAGATGGTGCATGAGGACCTGACCCTGTCCAAGGTCCTGACCAAGGAAGCTTTCCACAACGCCATTCGCACCAATGCGGCGATTGGCGGTTCCACCAATGCGGTCATCCACCTGAAGGCCATCGCCGGGCGCATCGGCGTCGACCTGGATCTGGACGACTGGAAAGAGGGGCGCGGTATTCCGACCCTGGTCAACCTGCAGCCGTCCGGCAAATACCTGATGGAGGAGTTCTTCTATTCCGGCGGTCTGCCCGCGGTACTGCGTCGTCTGGGTGAGTCCGGCAAGCTGAATCGCGACGTGCTGACCGTCAACGGCAAGACCCTGTGGGAGAACGTAGAAGACGCGCCCTGTTACAACGATGATGTCATCCGCCCCCTGGACAATCCGCTGGTGGACAACGGCGGTATCTGCATCTTGAAGGGCAACCTGGCGCCGCGCGGCGCGGTTTTGAAACCCTCCGCCGCCAGCCCGGATCTGATGAACCATCGCGGTCGCGCAGTCGTGTTCGAGAGCTTCGACCACTACAAGCAGCGCATCAACGATCCGGATTTGGATATCGATGAAACCTGTGTGATGGTATTGAAGAACTGTGGTCCGAAGGGTTACCCGGGCATGGCCGAGGTGGGCAACATGGGTTTGCCGCCGAAGCTGTTGAAGCGCGGCATCAAGGATATGGTGCGTATCTCCGACGCGCGTATGAGCGGCACGGCCTTCGGCACCGTGGTGCTGCACGTCGCCCCTGAAGCGATGGAGCTGGGCCCCCTGGCCGCGGTGCGCGACGGTGACATGATTCACCTGGACGCCGAGGGCGGCATCCTGCAGCTGGAAGTCTCCGGCGAAGAGCTGGCCGAGCGCCTCGAATCGTTAAAGTCTAACCGGGTCATCGCCTCCACTGGCGGCTACCTGGAAATGTACCGCGAGCGGGTGCTGCAGGCGGACGAGGGCTGCGATTTCGACTTCCTGGTGGGTTGCCGTGGTGCCGAAGTGCCTTCCCATTCGCACTGACGCTACCCGGATTGCAGTATCTGCCAAATAAAAAAATTTTTGAGCGAATGATGAAACTGAGTAATCAATATCCCAGCCTGAAAGGCAAAACCGTATTTGTGTCCGGCGGCGGCTCCGGTATCGGTGCGAGTCTGGTGGAGGCGTTTTTCCAGCAGGGCACCAATGTCGCATTCGTGGATATCCAGCAGGCGCCTGCCGAGGAACTGGTCGCGCGGCTGCGCAGTGAAAATCCTGACCAGACCGCAGGCCTGAATTTCTATCACTGCGACTTGACGGAAATCGACCAGCTGCGCGCGACCATTGAACAGGCCGCGCAGGATCTCGGCCCGATTTCCGTGCTGGTCAACAATGCCGCCAACGATACCCGCCACGACTTCCGGGAAGTGACCCCAGAACAGTGGGACAAGTGCACCGCGGTAAACCTGCGCCACCAGTTTTTTGCCGCGCAGGCGGTTTATCCGTTTATGAAAGAACTGGGTGGAGGCTCCATCATCAATCTGGGTTCGATGAGCTGGCACGCAGGCCAGGGCGGCATGCCCGGCTACACCAGTTCGAAAGCGGCGATCGAAGGCCTGACCCGCGGACTGGCCCGCGATATGGGGCCGGATCATATCCGTGTTAATACCCTGGTACCCGGTTGGGTCATGACCGAAAAACAACTCACGCACTGGGTGACTGACGAGGCGCTGAAAGACATCGAGCGCGGTCAGAGTATTAACGACCGGCTGATGCCGGAACACATCAGCGCCATGGCGCTATTCCTGGCCTCCGACGACAGCAGTATGTGTACCGCACAGAACTTTATCGTCGATGGTGGCTGGATTTAAAAAGTGGCTTGGTAGCGCGGCGAGCGGGTGAGTCGGGCTTCCGTGCGAAGTCCCGGATTTATGCCGGCCAGCCGATGGCTTTGCAGCACAACCACTGTTCCAATATTTAACAGGAGAACGACCAATGTCGATCAGCGGAAACCAATTGATTGCCGGCCAGTGGATCGCCGGTAACGCGGGCAACTTTCACGGCGTCAATCCGGCCACTGGTGCCGAACTGGAGCCGGTATTTACCTGCGCCGACGAAGCCCAGGTAGATACCGCGGTTGCCGCGGCTACCGCCTGTGCCACTGAATTTGCCAACACTTCTCCGCAGAAGCGCGCCGAGTTCCTGAATACCTGCGCCGACGAAATCATGGCGCTGGGTGACGAACTGCTGGAACGTGTCTCCGCGGAAACCGGCTATCCCCGCGCGCGTGCCGAAGGCGAGCGCGGCCGTACCTGTGGCCAGCTGAAGCTGTTTGCCGAGTGGATCCTTTCCGGCGATTACCTGGAAGCGCGTATCGACACCGCGCTGCCGGATCGCCAGCCGCTGCCGCGCCCCGACCTGCGCAGTTATAACCAGGCGCTCGGCCCGGTGGCGGTGTTCGGCGCGAGCAACTTCCCGCTGGCATTTTCCGTAGCCGGTGGCGATACCGCTTCCGCATTCGCAGCCGGTTGCCCGGTAATCGTCAAGGGACACAACTCTCACCCGGGTACCAGCGAACTGGTGGCCCAGGCCATCGCGCGCGCGGTGACCAAGTGTGGTCTGCCCGCCGGTGTGTTTTCGCTGATTCTCGGTGCCGGCAACCGCGTCGGTGCGGCACTGGTCACGGCGCCGGGTATCAAGGCCGTGGGCTTCACCGGTTCCACCGCCGGTGGCACGGCGCTGTTCAAACTGGCCAATGAACGCCCGGAACCGATCCCGGTATTTGCCGAAATGGGCAGCATCAACCCGGTCGTTCTGCTGCCAGAAGCCCTGAAGAATTCCGCTGAATCCATCGCCGAAGGTTTTGTCGTTTCGCTTAACCAGGGCACCGGCCAGTTCTGTGTAAATCCGGGCCTGGTATTGGCAGTGGAAGGCGAGGGCCTCGATCGTTTTATCGGCGCCACCACCGAAGCCCTGTCGAAAGTCTGCGCCGGCGTGATGCTGAATAAAAATACCCAGCTCGGTTACCAGAGCGGTGTCGCACACATGCGTGACCAGCCGGGTGTTGAACAGGTGGCCGCTGGCGAAGCTGTCGCTGACGGTGAAGGCTTCACCTGCCAGGCGGGCCTGCTGACAGTGAGCGCAGAGGATTTCCTCGGCAACCGCGCGCTGCAGGAGGAGGTATTTGGCCCCATGTCTCTGGTAGTGAAGTGCCGCGATCACGCGGAGCTGCTCGCTGCGGCCTCCGCGCTGCAGGGCCAGCTGACCGGTACACTGCAGTGCACCGAGGCCGAGCTGGCGGATTACACCGATCTGGTAGAAGTCCTGCGCCAGAAGGTTGGCCGCATCTTGGTCAACGGTTTTCCCACCGGTGTGGAAGTCTGTCACTCCATGATGCACGGCGGCCCTTATCCGGCCGCCACCGATGCGCGCTTCACCTCCGTGGGTACCCGCGCGATCGCGCGCTTTGTTCGCCCAATCTGCTTCCAGAATTATCCGGAAGGTCTGTTGCCGGATGCGCTGAAAGACAGCAATCCGCTGGGCATTCCGCGTCTGGTCAACGGGGAAAGCACCCGTGATGCAATGTGAACTGGTCATGCCGCGCGGAATTGACGCGGCAGAGTTACCACTTGGCGGTGCCCAGGCGCCGCTGCAGCTGGTAACTCTGACGAACAGCCGTGGCACGGAGGTCAAGTTGAGCGACCTCGGCGCCAGCCTGGTGTCCATCCACACGGAGGATCGCTACGGTCATCTGGACAATATCCTGCTGTCCTACGCGGACCCGCAGCACTGCCTCGACAATCACTGGTATCTGGGTGTCACTGCCGGCCGTGTGGCCAACCGCATCGGCGGGGCCAAGTTCAGTCTGGAAAACCGGGAATTCCGCCTACCGGCCAACGACGGCGCCAATCACCTGCACGGCGGCCCCGCGGGGCTGAGTACCAAGCGCTGGACACTGGTGCAGAGTGAGTCCGGTGCGGCGGGGCAGTCGGTGACCTTCCGCTGTGAAAGTCCCGATGGTGACGCCGGCTATCCGGGCAACCTAGTGGTGGAATTGACTTACCGGCTCGGTGAGGATGACCGCTTGACGCTGGAGTACAGTGCCACGACGGATCGCGCCACACCGGTCAACCTGACCAATCACTGCTACTGGAACCTGGCTGGCCGCGATGGGATTCTCGATCACGAGCTGGTTATCTATGCCGAGCAGATGCTCGAGCTGGACAGCCAGTTGATCCCCACCGGAAAGCTGTTGGATGTGGCGGGCACGCCGGTAGATTTCTCCCGGCGCAAGAAGATAGGGCTGGATATCGAGGCCTGGCCCGGCGGTTACGACAACTTCTGGGTGGTCGACGCCACGGCGGAAAAACGCCTCAAACCGATTGCGACACTGACTCACGCGGCTTCCGGGCGCAGCGTCAGTATCGCATCCACCGAAGCGGGCGTGCAGTTTTACAGCGGTAATTTTCTCGACGGCAGCCGCAATCGCGAAAGCGGTTCGCCAATGCAACAGTATGCCGGCCTCTGCCTGGAAACCCACGGCTTTCCCGACGCGCCGAATCACCCGCACTTTCCGTCGGTGATCCTGCAACCGGGTGAGCAGTACCGGCAGACGACGATTTACAGTTTTTCTGCGGAATAGATTTGCAGCGGCCGGCGTGCAGCGACGCGCCGACCAAAAACCAAAATAAATATAAACAGAACCTTGCGATGAGGAGGTCACTATGAAAATCATCCAGAGACTGGCAACCGGTCTGGCACTCACCTTGTGCCTGGCGCAATCCGCCGCGGCGATCACCGTGGGTTTTTCCCAGGTCGGCTCCGAGAGCGGATGGCGCACCAGCTTCAGTGAATCCGTCAAGGCGGAAGCCAAGCGCCGCGGTATCGAGCTGAAGTTTTCCGATGCGCAGCAGAAGCAGGAAAACCAGATCAAGGCCGTGCGCAGCTTTATCGCCCAGGGCGTGGATGCGATCATGATCGCCCCGGTGGTGGAAACCGGCTGGAAGCCGGTATTGCGCGAAGCCAAGCGCGCGCGTATTCCAGTAGTGATCCTCGACCGCAATGTCGACAGCAAAAACCCCTCCCTCTTCGTTACCCGCATCGCTTCCGATTTTGTCGAAGAAGGGCGCCGCGCGGCCGACTGGCTGATGCAGAAGACCGACGGCAACTGCAATATTCTCGAACTGCAGGGCACGGTTGGCGCAACTGCGGCCATCGACCGCATGAAAGGCTTCAATGAAGTCATCGGCAAGTACCCGAACGCAAAAATCGTGCGCAGCCAGACGGGTGAATTCACCCGCACCAAGGGCAAGGAAGTAATGGAAGCCATGCTCAAGGCAGAGGATGGCGGCAAAAATATCTGCGCACTGTGGGCGCACAACGATGAGATGGCGCTCGGCGGTATTCAGGCCATCAAAGAGGCCGGGCTGAAACCGGGCAAGGATATCCTCGTGGTTTCCGTGGACGGTGTGCCGGATTACTTCAAGGCCATGGCCGATGGCGATGCCAACGCAACTGTCGAATTGAATCCGCACCTGGGTGCGCCGGCGTTTGATGTGATCCAGCGCTACCTGGATGGCGACCACAATATCGACAAGCTGATTACCACCACCGGCGGCCTGTACACCCAGGCGACGGCGGCCGAGGAATACGCGAAACGCGCGGCCAAGTAACAGTGGTGGTACCCATGACGCTGCTAAGCCTCAGTAAAGTTGAAAAGCGCTACCCGGGAGTCAAGGCACTGGATGGTGTCGATTTCCATCTGCGCGAGGGAGAAGTCCACGCGTTGCTCGGGGAAAACGGTGCGGGCAAGTCCACTCTGGTCAAGGTAATGACCGGTGCCCTGGACGGCGACGCCGGCACCATGACCTATCTCGGTAAACCGCTGAAACTGAAAAGTACCGCGCACGCGCAGTCGGTCGGCATCAGTACCGTGTACCAGGAAGTCAACCTGCTGTCGAATCTCAGCGTGGCGCAGAACCTGTACCTGGGGCGCGAACCGAAGAAGTTCGGCCTGATCGACTGGAAGCGCATTCACCGGCAATCCCGCGCCGTGCTGGAGCGCTTCGCGCTGGATATCGATGTCACCCAACCGCTGTCGAATTATTCGGTGGCGGTACAGCAGCTGGTTGCGATTGCCCGCGGCGTGGACATGTCGGCGAAGGTCCTGGTGCTGGACGAACCCACCGCGAGTCTCGATGCCGGCGAAGTGGAGCAGCTCTTCGGCGTATTGCGCGAACTGAAGTCCAAGGGCATCGGTATCGTCTTTATCACGCATTTTCTCGACCAGGTTTACAGCGTCAGCGACCGCATCACGGTCCTGCGGAATGGCACCCTGGTCGGCGAATTCGAAACGGCCCAGCTCCCGCGCAAGGCTCTGGTCGGGCATATGCTCGGCAAGGAATTGCAGGAGGCCGCGCATCGCAGCGGTACCCGCGAAGCGCGCGCCGCCGGTGAAGCGTTGCTGGAAGCCGCGGACGTCAGTGTGCAGGGCTCACTGCAGCCGACCAGCCTCACGGTAAACCGCGGTGAAGCGGTGGGCCTGGCGGGCCTGCTCGGTTCCGGGCGCACAGAAGTGTGCAAGGCGGTATTCGGTGTGGACAAGGTGTCGTCTGGGAAGCTGACCTTCAAGGGCAGCGAGCGCCGCTTCCGCCAGCCTGCCGACGCGATTGCTGCCGGCCTGGCGCTGTGCCCGGAAGACCGCAAGACCAGCGGCATCGTCGGGCCCCTGTCGATTCGCGAAAATATTGCCCTCGCCTTGCAGGCGCGCCGCGGCTGGTGGCACCCGATGAGTCGTGCTGAGCAGCAGAGGCTGGCCGAGCGGTTTATCGAGGAATTGCAGATCGCCACGCCGGACGCGGACAAACCAATCGAACAGTTGAGCGGTGGCAACCAGCAGAAAGTGATACTGGCGCGCTGGCTCGCCACCGAGCCAGAGCTGTTGGTGCTGGACGAGCCGACCCGCGGTGTCGATATCGGCGCGCACGCGGAAATTCTTAAATTAATCAAAAAGCTGTGCAGCCAGGGCATGTCGCTGCTGGTGACTTCTTCCGAACTGGAAGAGCTGGTGGCATTTTCCGACCGCGTCGCCGTCATGCGCGACCGCCGCAAGGTGGCGGAAATCGAAGCCGGAGATATTTCCGAAGACACGATTATGCGGGCCATCGCCGAGGCCTGATAGCGGCTTCCGGGGCATGCTTCCCGGTTTCTGCAAGAAGTACACAACGAATAAAAACGTCCTGGAGGCGTGATGTGAGTAACCTTCAATCCGCTGCTCTCCCCGAGCAGCCAGTTTCGCCAGCCGGTCTGCGCGGAAAACTGCCATCCCTGTCGGGGCGCTACCTGTGGCCGCTGTTGGGATTGTTCTGCCTGCTCGCGATCAATCTCGTGCTGACGCCCGAATTTTTCCATATTGAATTCAACGATGGCCGTTTCTACGGCAGCCTGATCGACGTGCTGAATCGCAGTGCACCCGTAGCGCTGTTGGCCATCGGCATGACACTGGTCATTGCCACCGGCGGTATCGATCTTTCCGTCGGTGCCACCATGGCCATTGCCGGTGCCGTGTGCGCAAACCTAGTTGTCAGTGGTGTCGACAGTGTTTTTGTACTGCTTGTCGCCGGCCTTGTTGCGGGCTTGGTGGCTGGGGCAGTGAATGGTGGTCTCGTCAGTATTCTGGGAATTCAGCCAATTGTGGCCACGCTGATCCTGATGGTGGCGGGTCGCGGAATTGCGCAGCTGATCAACGCGGGCCAGATCGTCACTTTCCAGCACGCGGGGTTTGCGTTTCTCGGTACCGGTGATTTCCTCGGCCTGCCGTTTCCGGTGGTGTTGGTATTGATTGTCTTTGCCGCGGTGCAGCTGCTGATGCGCAAGACGGCGCTGGGCCTGTTTGTGGAATCGGTCGGCTGTAATGCCGGCGCCAGCCACTATCTGGGCATCAATGCGCGCGCGGTAAAAATGCTGGTGTACTGCATCGCCGGTCTCTGCGCGGCGCTGGCGGGCATGATTTCCGCGGCGGATATTCAGGGCTCCGATGCCAATAACGCGGGCCTGTGGCTGGAGCTGGACGCGATTCTCGCGGTGGTGATCGGCGGGGCCTCGCTGATGGGCGGGCGTTTCTCGCTGGTGCTGTCACTGGTGGGCGTGCTGGTAATCCAGTGCCTGAGTACCACCATCATCATGAGCGGCCTGCCACCCAAATTTAACTTGCTGATCAAGGCCCTGGTGGTCATTTTCGTACTGTTGCTGCAGTCGCCACGTTTTCAGGCGCAGATGGCGGCACTGTTCAAGCGCGTGAAGAAGCAACCGGGGAGGGCAGCCTGATGCAATCCAGATATACCACCCTCACCGTTACCGCGGGCCTGTTCATGCTGCTGTTCCTGGCCGGCTCCCTGCAGTTCGACGGGTTCGGCAGCACCCGGGTCTTTGCCAACCTGTTCAGCGACAATGCGTTTCTGGCCATCACCGCCATCGGCATGACCTTTGTGATTATTTCCGGGGGTATTGACTTGTCCGTCGGTTCGGTGATTGCGCTCACCGGTGTGGCCTGCGGTTTGCTGATCGGCCAGTACGGATTGCATCCGCTGCAAGTGTTCCCCATCGTCCTGATCGGCGGGGCCCTGTTCGGCGCCGGCATGGGTGCGCTGATTCACTATTACAAGCTGCAGCCGTTTATCGTGACACTCGCCGGCATGTTCCTGGCCCGCGGTCTGGCGACGACCCTGAGCGAGGAGTCGGTGCCCATCGACCACCCGTTTTACGATGCAGTGGCGGACTTCGGCATTCAGTTGCCCGGCAATGCCTGGGTCGGTGCCTCCACCCTGATACTGCTGGCGGTACTGGTTGCCGCCATCGTGCTGGCACATTTCAGCCGGCTGGGCGGTTACATCTATGCCCTGGGCGGCAATGCCCAGTCCGCGCAGCTGATGGGAGTGCCGGTCGCGCGCACGACCATCGCGATTTATGCCATCAGCGGATTCCTGTCTGCGCTCGGTGGGATCGTCTATTCCTTTTATACCTTTTCGGGCTACTCGCTTGCCGCGGTGGGCACGGAGCTGGACGCAATCGCTGCGGTGGTGATTGGCGGAACCCTGCTCACCGGCGGTTCCGGTTATGTGGTCGGCACCCTGATCGGTGTACTGATCATGGGGGTAATTCAGACCTATATCTCATTTGACGGTACGCTCAACAGCTGGTGGACAAAAATCGTGATAGGGTTGTTGCTGTTTGCATTTATCGCCCTGCAGAAACTGTTGACTGGAAAGCGCCTTTTGAGCGCGAACGGAACAAGGGAATTCAGTCATGCTTGATGTTCAACGGCTCGACGTCATAGAGGTAAAGAACACCCTCGGTGAAGGCGTGCAGTGGAATGCCCAGGACCAGAGCGTCTGGTGGACCGATATTCAGGAGAGCAGGCTCTATCGACTGCAGTGGCCGAGCCGCGAACTGGAAGTCTTCGACATGCCGGAGCGCCTCTGCGCCTTCGCCTTTACGGACCAAGCGGACTGCATCATCGCCGCCTTCGCCAGCGGCTTTGCCCTCTACGATTACCGCGCCGGACAGATCCTGTGGCAGAAGGTACTGTTGTCCGCGGATTCCGGTATGCGTTTTAACGACGGGCGGATCGATCGCCACGGCCGTTTCTGGGCCGGCACCATGGTTGAGGTCGGCTCGGAGGATGCCCGCGCGGCACTCTATCGGCTGGACCCCGATGGCGAGGTGCACTGCATGGCCGATGGGATCCAGATCTCCAATGGTTGTAGCTGGAGCGCCGACGATACCCGTTTCTATTTCGCCGATTCACCGCGCCGAACCATATACAGCTATGACTACGATGCGGACAGCGGCGCTATCGGCAATCGCCAGGTTTTTGCCCGCACCCTGATGAATCGCTATCCGGATGGCGCGACGGTGGATGCCGAGGGCTACCTGTGGTCCGCGCAGTGGCGCGGTGCGCGAGTAGAGCGCTACGCACCCAATGGCCGCAGTGCCGGAGTCGTACCGCTGCCGGTGAGCCAGGCAACCTGTGTCGCCTTTGGCGGTAAGGATATGGACCTGTTGTTTGTGACCTCCGCGCGGGATTCACTGCCGGAATGGACACTCGGGCGGGAGCGATTTGCCGGCGGCTTGTTTGTATTCAAGACTCCCTTTCGCGGGCTGGCCGATAGCCGCTTCGCTGCCGGCGCTTTGCTGGAGGTCCAGTTACACGAGGCGAAGTTACATAGCGCATAGGATCGCATTTCGGTAGAGTGTGTGTCAGTGACGGGGTGGCGGACTTTTTTGTAGGCTTCTGTCCCGTGTCAAAGCCAATCGGCGTGTAAGCCGGTTGGCCGGAAATCCACTGCCACTCAGGCGGCGACCATCGGCAAGGAGGCCGGGTTATGGCGCTATCCCATCCGCGATTCAGTCTTCCATTCCTTCTCTTTCTCAGCCCTCCGTATTTTTGCGGCCGTATTTGGGCGCAAATCGGCACTTGGCTATTTCTATTACTGGCGTGCAGCGCCTACGGGGAACCGTCGTGTCCGCAATGGCCGGTAGGCCGCGCGCGGGCTGAAATCAGCCAGCTGCACGACAAGGTAGTGCAGTGGGACAAAGCCTTTTACCTCGAGCACAAGTCCCTGGTCGATGACGCCGTCTACGACAAGGCGCGGGCGACGCTTGCGCTGTGGAATCTGTGCTTTCCGCAGTTAGCCCGAGCGGCAGCAAAACCGAATGTAAATGGCGTGCAGACGGTTGCACATCCGGTAGTGCACACCGGACTGAGAAAACTGCATTCCGCCGCCGCCGTGGCCGACTGGCTGAAAGGGCGCAGCGACGTCTGGATTCAGCCTAAGGTGGATGGCGTGGCGGTGACGCTGGTCTACCGGCACGGCAAGCTAGCACGGTTGATCAGCCGTGGCGACGGCACCCGCGGCCAGGACTGGACTGCACACGCACGCCGTATGCCCGCCATCCTCGGCGAGATTCCCGATCAACGCGCGGAGCTGATGCTGCAGGGTGAGGTTTACTGGCGATTCGATGCCCACATTCAGGCGGACGGCAGCGACAATGGGCGGGGCCTCGCCAGCGGTGCCATGGCCTCGAAGGCATTGACGGCAGAGCAGGCGCAGTCCCTCGGCATCTTTGTCTGGGAGTGGCCGCGCGGGCCGGCAACCCTGGCGGCCCGTATCGACAGCCTCAAAGCCCTGGGGTACGACACTTCCCCCTTTGCTCACCCTGTCGCGTCGATGGAGGACGTCAAGCATTGGCGCGAGACCTGGTATCGCACGCCCCAGCCATTCGCCACCGACGGCATCGTGCTCAAGCAGAGCCGCAGACCGGATGCTGCACGCTGGCACCCCAGACCGCCGGACTGGGCCGTGGCCTGGAAGTACCCCGCGCAAACTGCGCTGGCACAGGTAGTGGACGTGCAATTTCCGGTGGGTCGCACGGGCAAGATAGTACCGGTAGTGGAGATAGCTCCAACAGAACTGGACGACCGTGAAATCCGCCGAGTCAGCAGCGGTTCCTTCGCGCAGTGGCGGGAATGGGATATCCGCCCCGGCGACCAGCTGCGCATTGCCCTGGCCGGGCAGACAGTTCCGAAAATCGTCGACGTAATACTACAGGCCAGCCAGCGCGCACCACTGCAAGTTCCCGACCCGGATAATTACACACCGCTCACCTGCTGGCACCCGACAACCCAGTGCGAAGACCAGTTCTTGGCTCGGGCTGAATGGCTGGGGAAGAAGCTGGGGTTTCACGGCATGGGGGAGGGCAGTTGGCAGGCGCTTGAGGATGCGAAACTGTTGCCAGACCTGCTGGCCTGGCTTGACCTGCCTGATGCGGCGCTGACGCAAATTACTAGTATTGGCCTGTCGCGGGCACAGACACTGAAGCGAAATTTCCGCGAAGCCCGCACGCGCAGTTTCCGTGAGTGGATGGTCGCACTGGGCATGCCGGCAGCGAATCGCCTGGATGTGGGCTTCTGGCGCGGCGAAGATTTTGCCAGTCTGTCCGCTCGCACATTGGATGATTGGCAACAGTTACCAGGTATTGGCGTGGGGCGTGCAAAGGCGATTGTGGCTTTCCTGCAGTATCCGGACGTTCAGCAGCTGCGCAATAAACTGGCTGCGCAGGGGATCGCCGGCTTTTAACTAATCGCCTTGTGTTGTTGAGGCACTGTGGAGAAAGTTAAACAGTTTCAGCCTGTAATTTCGGCCCCGGGGGCCGTTATTTTTATGTGCGACCAAAAGATATAGGAAATCATACAGATATCAATAAGTTATCTATTTCAGAGATTTCTGGGATATTCGTCTTCTGGACTGTTTTAAAGAACCTACGTAACCATGTAAACGAGCTGGAGAACTTGACTGGATGAGGAATTGCGGACATTCTGACCTCAATTATCACCTTGAATATATTTTAAGGGGATATCAGCCATGAAGAACACGATATAACTGTCATGAATAAAAAGGAAGTCTCGTGGAGCTGTGCGGAAGAGAATTTGCCGGGCCAGTTGGCCCAGAAGATGAATCCATCCCATCAGTGAATGGGGTTTACATAATTGCAGAAGGGGATAATGACGAGTTTGTGCCACTATATATTGGCATATCCGAGAACATCCGCGCACGTATTCTCCAACACGTCGATTCCGGGATCATAGCAAGATATATCAAGGATCTTTCGTCGATATATATCTATTTCTGGGAGACAGATTCATCGATGGAAGCACGACTTGTAGAGAGGGAGCTAATTGCAAAGCATAAGCCAACGATTAATCAGGCTCGACTTAAGGAAGTTAAGAGAAGTTATGAGGCAGCAAAGAGGGTAGACGCAACACGAAGATTATCTACTATTGTTGCTGGTACTTCTGCAACCATTGCAATCGGGATTGCTTTTTCCATGTTGTTTTCGGTTTTCTTTGGTGGAGATAGGGAGTTATCCAGAAAAGAGCTTTCGGAACGAATTGTTTTGCTTGAGTCAGAGCTAGAAAGAAATAATCAAGCTGTCGCGCAAGCTAGAACCGAAATAAAGCGCATTGAAACAGAACTCGGAACAATTGCGCGGCTTCCAAAAGATAGTGCATGGGCTTCCGAAGCTATTCAAATCAACGAAAAGATTGTGACAGTTGATGGTAAGCTGTCTGCTCTGGAGTCGGCGCTAACGGCCGACCCAACGAAAGCTTTAGCGGTCCCAATTTTGAGAAAAGACCTCGATAATGCTCGCGAAGCGTTTAAATCAGACTTGGCGCAAACGAGGTCGGAGATTGCTCAAATATACGACTTAAATAAGTGGTTTATTGGTCTGATGATAACGATTGCAGTCAGCGTATTGGGTTTAGCATTCAGTAGTTTTGTTGGCCGCAGAGAATCGTAACAAGCCCATAAGCTTGAAGTGTAAAAGATGCTAGAGTGCTTTTCTAGAATGACGTGGTTCGCATGGTAGGAGAAGATTTAAATATTCCGCCGGAAAAGATGGGCGTTTTATTATGGATCAAGAACAGCAGCATTGATAATGCCGAAGTCCCATTTTGAGAAATGGATTACAGCGTAAAGGGAAGAGAGTCGCCCTTGGGTTTAGGATTGTGACTGATAAATTATGGCGCTGAAAAATTAACGAGAGTATTTTATGAGTAATGTGCCTCCACCGCCTCCAGAATATAAAAATAAATTGTTCTCTTATGCGCTAAGTAATGCGCTAGAGCCTAAAAAAGTAAATGGCCTTTGGTTTTCAGAAAAAGAAGTTTACCTGGATGGCTACACGTTTGAGGAATGTAGGTTCGATAACTGTAAGCTTCATGTGGCCAATGCTGAGAATGTAAATCTTATTAATTGTTATATTAGTAATGATTCATACTTCGTTTATGGTGCAAGTGCACTTTCTGCTATCAAGCTTTTTAATTGCAGAACAGATTGGTATTACTCAAATGCTCCTTGGTATGTTCCTCAACGAGATGCAAAAGGTCGAATCACATTGAGTAACAATGCCCTATCTAGCCTCGCCGGGCTTGTGAGCAAAAGCAATGTATGAGCCAAATCATCGTATTGCTGCTGAATTTAAACCGGCTAAAAGCGCTATATTTACACTAGGGTCACTATTAATTGCGGCAACCCTGATAGTTTGGGGAGCTTGGTATATTTCAGAAGATAAGCTCTTAGCTGGATCTCTGTTATTTATACCAGGAACTTTGGCTGGTTTCGCAAGCTATCTTTTAGGTTTTCGGTCTAGCAAGGATCAAGATTTGGAAGATGGTCATCCATTTCAAATTTCCGCTAGCGACAGCGCATATGAGTTAAGTGCTGATCCAAGGACTAGCCAAGATGTTCTGCTTAACTTGATTGCAACTGCTGCTCAAACGATGAAGGATCGAAAACCGTTACCTGAAGCTAGTGGGATAGTCGGTAAAGATGGAACTGGCGTAGCTTCAGGGAAAGAGGAGGCAAATAAAACAATTTGTGCAATAAATCAGCAGCAGGTAAACGATATGACGGCGCTGGAAGCGGCGATGACCGTTGAGCAAAAAATCGATCCAGCCATAGTTGCCAAAGCACCAACAAATAAAGAACCAGAATCTCGGTAAAATACTAATAACAATCAGAGTCACGCAAGCCCCCTCGGGTGGGAAGTCCATTCCAGCGCTTCGAGTTTCTACTCTAGCCCGTTTTGTAGACGTTACGCGGGTAACATCAAATGTACTGCCCAGAGAGTAGGGTCCTAAATAGACCAAGAATCTATATAAGGAATTGGGGGCTACGGTTGCGCTACCGCAACAACCGCACCCCATAAATCCCCCCGGCCAGAGATTCCGGCCCCGCCTCAAACCGCAGCTCCAACTTGTCGCTCTCGCGTTCCAACAGTACCTCGGGTAGCGGGTAGTCGACGCTATAGAATTCATCTCCCTTGTCGCCTTTCAGCGCCACATCTGCCAGCTTGACGCCGTTCAGCAGAATCTCGAAGTCTGGAGCATTCGGAAGTCAACGCGTTGCGGAACAGGCTGGCTGCGCACGGGATAGCCGGTTTCTAAGTGCAAGCCGATGTTTCAAGTGCTATAGGTGAAACACGGCGTAACGCTCGTGTCGAAAGCGAGATCGGAATCTATTGCTTTGCCGGCACTCGATGTCGGCGAGCCTGAATTCGGCCGGCGCAAGGTGAATTTGATGCCGGGGTTTTGAGGCTCATACCCAATGACATACAATCGCCTAAACCACTCCAGCCTATCAGTAAGGAAATGAATATGGCGACTGTCACCCTTAAAGGGAATCCCATTACTACCGTCGGTGAGTTGCCCGCAGTTGGCACTATCGCTCCCGACGCCAGCGTAACGATGACCGACCTGTCTGAAAAAAATATCGCTGATTTTCGCGGTCAGCGCCTGGTGCTCAATATCTTTCCCTCGGTGGACACGCCGACTTGTTCAGCCTCGGTGCGTGAGTTCAATCAGCGTGCCGGGGACATGGATAATGTTGTCGTGCTCAATGTCTCTGCCGATTTGCCATTCGCACTGGCACGATTCTGCGGTGCCGAAGGCATTGACAATGTGTTGAGCGGTTCCTGTTTTCGTTCCGATTTTGGTGAGCAATACGGTGTGACTTTTTCTTCCGGTCCGCTGACTGGCCTGCTGTCGCGCTCGGTTGTGGTGGTGGATACCGATGGCAAAGTGCTGTACCGCGAGCAGGTGAGCGAAACCGCCGAAGAGCCGGATTACGCCGCGGCACTGGCAGCGTTGTAACTGATCTCTTCCAGGGCGGAGTGCGGGCGCGCTACCCGGCCGGTGCGGCGCTCGATCCATTTGTCCGGGCCAGAGCGGCTGTGCGGGCCGCAACCGCACCCGCCCCAGGGCAATGATCAAGTGTCCGGGGGCGGGAAGTCCCGGGCGAAAATCGCATCTCAATCCCGCAATAAGCGAATACCGTAGATGCCACCGGCAATGGAACCGGATGCGGCCCTGAAACGCAGTTTCAGCTGCGGCGCTTTACGGTTCTGAATCTGTGGTGTCAGCGGGTAATCCACACTGAAGAATTGATCCCCCTTGTCGCCTTTCAGCGCCACATCTGCCAGCTTGACCCCGTTCAGCAGAATCTCGAAGTTCCGCCCCGCATCCAGCCCGTAATAGGTAATCCGCAGCGTCTTCGCCTCGTGCTTGGGATCCTTGAGCTGATAGCTGAACCAGTCTTTGCTGTGACGCCAGTGGCGGCCGTTGTGAATGCCCGCTTCGGTTTGCTCGCCGGCGAAGAAGTGGTCCGCTTCCGGTTGTTGTTCGCCGGGGGAGATCGAGTCGACAGTCTGAGCCGCCAGTGCCAGGCGCGCGGCGTCCGCCTTGGCGTATTGCTGCTTGCGTTGCGCAAGCTGTTCAGGCGTTTCCACCGGCCAGTAGACCATGTAGCGGGATTCGTGCAGGCGGAAGAAGGGAATCAGTTCCAGGTTGTCGTGGGCTTTGTTGTGGCTGCTGGTCCGCAGTTCCTTCGGTGCGGCGAAGTGCAGCTGGTCGCCGGGCAGGCGCTTGAGGCGCTGTAGGAAATCGTGATCCTCGCTGACGAATACCGGCGATTGGTCCAGCGGGCACATTTGACTGCTGGGGATATGGCCCATGCGGCTGGCGTCTGCGAAAAAGTTGAGTTTTTCCTCGGTAAAGGGCTGCGTCTTTGCCGCCAGTACCACCGGGCCATAGAGCAGCGCGAAGTAGTCGGAACCGTCCGGCATCTGCTCCATTTCCGGATGCATCGGCAGTGCCACATCAATGCGGTCGCCGGCGCTCCAGTGGCGCTTGATCGCGATGTAGCTGCCGGGCTTGCCGTAAAACTGGTAGGGCTTGCCATTGATACGGATTGCCAGTGCACCCTCCGCCACCCAGCTGGGGTACCGCAGCTGCAGGGTAAAGTTTGCATCGCGGTCCAGAGTGATGCTGGTGGACTCATTGTCGGGAATGCGGTTGCGTTGGGTCAGGGTCAGGCTTTTTTCCTTCCACTTGAGGGTGGAGGGAATAAACAGGTTCACGAACAGGTCGTCACTGCGGTGGGCGTAAATCATCGTGCCGTATTTGCTGTGGTTCTCTATCCCGGAGCCGACGCAGCACCACATGGCCTTCTGCGGCTGCGAGTAGACGCGATAGTGTTGCGGGCGCATCGGCGTGAAATAGACCAGGCCACCGGTGTCCGGGTTTTGCGATGAAAGAATATGGTTGTATAGGGCGCGCTCGTAATAGCGCACATAGCGCGTATCCGGATGGGCCAGGTACAGCAGCCGCGTGAGCTTGAGCATATTGTAGGTGTTGCAGGTTTCCGGCCCCTCCACGTCCTCGATCATCGGGGAGAAGTCTTTGCGGCTGTGGAAGTGCTCGCGCACGCTGTTGCCGCCAATGGCGACGGTGCGGTGCTCTACCACTTCGCTCCAAAAATATTCCGCGGCGTCCCGCCAGGTTTTATCGCCGGTGAGCTCACCGACGCGCTCGTAGCCGATCACCTTGGGGATCTGAGTATTGGCGTGCATGCCAGTCAGTTTGTCCTGATGTTTTTCCAGCGGCTGCAGGATGACCTTGTGGGACAGGCGGCGGGCGACCTGAAGGTATTTGTCGTCGCCGGTGATTTCCGCCACATCGGCGTAGACCTCGTTCAGGCCGCCGTGCTCGCTGCGCAGTATGTCCTGTACCTGCGCGTCGCTGAGCTTACCGACCAGGCGTACCCCCCAGTCGGAAAGCTGCACCAGCATGGCTTTCGCCTGCTCGCTGCCGGTATAGCGGTAGGCGTCGCGCAGCCCGGCGAACAGCTTGTGGATGTTGTAGAGCGGTACCCATTTCTGGTTCAGCGTGAACAGGTCTGCGCTGATTTCGCCGGCGGTGATCTGCTGCCACATCTTGGCGCCGCCGGGAATGCCACCGATATAGCCGTCGCCGTTGGCCTTCTGTGCGCGCTGCAATTCACCGAGCATATAGTGCAGACGGTCAAGCACTGCCTGATCACCGCTGGCGGCGTAAGCAAGACTGAGTGCGGAGAGATAGTGGCCGCCGATATGGCCGTCGAGGCCGGTGTTTTCCCAGTTTTCGTAGCTCTCTGCTTTTGGTTTGAGGCCGGCTTCGCGCAGGAACGGCGCCAGTAGCCGATCCGGCTCCATGGACAGGATATAAGCGATATTGGTGTCCTGGGCGTGCTTGAACGGGCTGTCCAGTAGGCGTACGTCGGCAAGCGGGAAAGCTTGTGCCGGTTGTTCCGGCGCTGCGGCGATGGATGTGGTCGCGGTGAGGCTGGCGAAGGAGGACAGGGCGAGGGCAGAGATTATTTTTTTCATGGGGCGGTACCTGCAGAAATACTGTGACGGTGCGCGGTTCCCTCTCCCGGGCCTGGAAGAGGGGTCCGGAAGAGGGGCCTGGGAGAGAAGGGGGCGGTGGAGCTGTTAATCCAGCAGCTGGCTCTGGTAGCTGTCCAGCTGCGCCGGATCCACTACCGGCCATAAATCCTTGTCCCATTTAAGGTCGAGGATCTTCAGTTTCTGCAGTCCGTTGTCCGCGTGTTCGTAAGCGTGCAGGACGAGGTAATCCTTACCGTCAAAAGTGTAGACGCCGTTGTGGCCGAGACCGGGCCAGCGCTTGTTGCCGGCGATCAGCGGGGTGCCGCCGCCATTGGCGAGATCCTTGCCGGATTTGTCAAGATAGGGGCCGGTCACTTTTTTCGCGCGACCGACCGCGAGCCGGTAGGTGCTGTCGTCGCCGCGACAGCAGAGGCCGCGGGAGATAAACAGGTAGTAGTAACCGTTTTTCTTGAAGATGAACGGGCCTTCCAGTTCCGCGGGACCGGGCTTGTCGTCCGGGGTAAACGGCGGGCGTTCGGCGCGGGCGATGGTGTGCCACTCTTGCGGCACCGCAAGCTTTGTCCAGCTGTCGTCCAGCTTGACCAGCTTCAGGCCACCCCAGAAGGAGCCGAAGCTCATCCAGGCGGTGCTCTGGTCGTCCAGTACGATATTGGGATCGATCGCGTTCCAGTTGTCCCGGTTCGGCACCGACTCTACGACGATGCCCTGGTCACGCCACTGGTAGTCCGGTGATTGCGGATCCAGGGTGTCATTGATGGTGACGCCAATGGCCGAGGTATTTTTACCGAAGGCGGAGACCGAATAATAGAGATAGTAGCGGCCATCGCGCTCGATCACGTCCGGCGCCCACAGGTGGCCATTGAATTCCGGGGCGACGTTTTTTGCCCAGGTCGGCTCGGTGGCGAAGGCGCGGCCGGCGCGGTGCCAGTGCAGGCGATCTTTTGAGCGGTAGATGGTGATACCGGGCCCGGTGCTGAACAGGTAGTAGTCCTTGCCTTCGCGGGCCATGACCGGGTCGTGGATGCTGACTTGTGGCACTTTCGCGCCGGCATCGGCCTGGGTGCAGGCGCTGAGTAACAGCGTGAACAAAATGCTCGCGCGGGTCAGGGGGGAGGCGAAGCGGGACATAGGCTCTCTCTTCTTATATCGCTGCATTGCTGCCGATGCTGTTATTGATTTCGGTGGGCGAGTTTAATTCACGCCGGGTTGCATCGGGACGACCGGCCCCGGAGTATTCCGGGGTTGAGGCTCTATTAGTATTATAATAATATCGTTTCGAATGCAGCAACCAATGCTGCCAAGCAATAAAAGAATAACTGCAGCGATGACGAATTTCCGCTCAAGGCCACGGATGCACACCATCCGCTACCTGCTCGGTGCCTGCCTGCTCTGGCTGGGGGCGACCAGTGTGGTGGCCGCCGAATATCACAATCCGCTGGTGCCGCAACGGGCCGATCCCTGGGTGCTCCGCTGGGATGGCTATTACTACTTTATTGCCACGGTACCGGAATACGACCGTATCGAACTGCGCCGTTCCACCACCATCAATGGCCTGGCCAGTGCGCCGGCGGACGTCATCTGGAGCAAACACGCCAGCGGGCCCATGAGCCGCAATATCTGGGCGCCGGAGCTGCACCGGATCGACGGTGCCTGGTATATCTATTTCGCTGCCGGCGAAGCCGGCGACCCTTTCCATCTCCGCATGTACGTCCTGCGCAATACTGCCGACAACCCCTTAGACGGCCAGTGGGAGGAGTTGGGGCGTATCGCGACGCCACTGGATACTTTCTCGCTGGATGCGACCACCTTTTTTCACAACGGCAAGCAATACCTGCTGTGGGCGCAGTCCGATGCCGGAGGCACCTACAACTCGGCGCTGCTGATGGCGGAGATGAAACCCCCTACGCAAATCCGTAAGCCGGTAGTGATGCTGAGCAAGCCGGAGCTGGATTGGGAAACCATTGGCTTCAAGGTCAATGAAGGGCCTGCGGTACTCGAGAGGAACGGCCGCATCTTTGTCACTTACTCAGCCAGCGCCACCGACAGCCACTATGCCATGGGGCTGCTGTGGGCCGACGCCGATGCGGATCTGATGGATCCGAAAACGTGGCATAAGTCACCCAAACCGGTTTTTTACACCAATCCCGCGGTGGAGCGGTTCGGCCCGGGACACAACAGTTTTACCCTGGCCGAAGATGGTGTCACCGATCTGATGGTGTACCACGCGCGGGATTACCGGGATATCGAGGGCAACCCGCTGCGCGACCCCAACCGCGCTACCCGGGTGCGCGTGCTGCACTGGGATAAAAACGGAATGCCGGATTTTCGCCAGGGTGAAGGGGACTGACCGCGGCCGCTTGAGAGCGCGGTACCCTTTGTTGGCGAGCAGTTGGTTTCAGAAAAATAGATAAATAAGTAAAAGGTTTTGTTGCGATGAAGACAGTGAGAAAAAGCGCGCTGGCCGTCCTGGCAATGTCCGCGATGTTGCCGCTACTGGCCCAGGCGTCCAATCCGGCAATTACCGACACACTCACCGCTGATCCGGCGGCGCTGGTCGATGGCGATACGGTATACCTCTACACCGGGCACGACGAAGCCAAGGACAACAAAGATTTCTACAGAATGAACAAGTGGCTGGTGTTTTCCTCCCAGGACATGGTGCACTGGAAAAACGAGGGTTCCCCGCTAGCGGTCAAGGATTTCAAGTGGGCCAAGAGTGATGCCTGGGCCGGTCATGTGGTAAAGAAAAACGGCAAGTACTACTGGTATGTCACTGTTCGTCACCGGGATATCAATGGTTTTGCCATCGGCGTGGCGGTATCCGACAGCCCCACCGGTCCGTTCAAGGATGCCCTGGGCAAGGCCCTCATCAGCAATGATATGACCACGGATACCGAGATCGACTGGGACGACCTGGATCCGGCAGTGTTTATCGATGAAGACGGCCAGGCCTACCTGTTCTGGGGAAACACCAAGCCGCGCTACGCGAAGCTGAAAGACAATATGGTTGAACTGGATGGCCCCATCCATAGTCTCGACCTGCCGAATTTCACCGAAGCCATCTATGTGCACAAGCACGGCGATTACTACTACCTGACATATTCCATGGGCTTCCCGGAAAAAACTGCCTATGCGATGAGTAAATCCATCGACGGGCCCTGGGAGTACAAGGGAATCCTCAACGAGCTGGCGGGTAACTCGAATACCAATCACCAGTCGATCATCGAATTCAAAGACCGCTCCTTTTTCATTTATCACAACGGCGGCACGCCGCAGGGGGGTAGCTTCCGGCGCTCCGTGTGCATCGATGACCTGCACTACAACCCGGACGGCACTATCCAGCGGATAGTGATGACTTCCGAAGGCGTGGATCCGGTGCAGTCGGGTGTGTCTAGGGAAACCGCAGCCAATTGATATGGTCGGGGGCCGCTGCCGTTAGCGCGGACTTCCGCCTTTTTGAACAGATAGGAATGCAGGTAAGTAGCAGATGAAACCTTTTTCCAAAAGATTCAAGCCGGGCCAAATGCTCGCCGCGTTGGCACTGGCGGCACTGGCGGGATGCCAGCCGCCAGCGGACAGTAGTAAAAATTCCGATAAAGCGGCCGCAGACAATCAGGTTCAAGTACCGTCCACAGCGGCGGCGGTCGAAGGCAAAGTCCCTCACGGGATGTTTACCAACCCGTTGTTCAGCAACGGTGCCGATCCGTGGCTTGAGTTTTACGACGGTAACTATTACCTGACCACGACCACCTGGACGTCGCAGCTTGTCATGCGCAAGTCGCCGACACTGGATGGGCTGGCCACGGCGGCGCCGGTTAACGTCTGGTCGGCGACGGATCCGGAGCGTTGCTGCAATTTCTGGGCGTTTGAATTTCACCACCTGAATGGTCCGAATGGCCTGCGCTGGTACCTGATGTATACCTCCGGCCAGCACGGCACCCTGGATCACCAGCATTTGTCTGTGCTGGAGAGCGCCGGTGACGATCCTATGGGGCCCTATGTCTACAAGGGCTCACCGATGCCCGACAGTTGGAATATCGATGGTTCCTATCTGGAGCACAACGGCCAGCTGTATCTGCTCTGGTCGGAATGGGTAGGCGATGAACAGCTCAACTGGATTTCGAAAATGTCCAACCCCTGGACCATTGAGGGCCCGCGGGTAGTACTGACTCGGCCGGAAGCCAAGTGGGAGCAAAGCGGACGCAAGGTTAACGAGGGGCCGGAAATTCTGGAAAAAGATGGCCGTACGTTCCTGATCTACTCCGCCAGCTTCTGCGATACGCCGGACTACAAACTGGCGATGAAAGAATTGACCGGCGACGATCCGATGAACCCGGACGACTGGACCAAGACCCCGGAGCCGGTCTTCCAGCGCGGTAACGGCGTTTTCGGGCCCGGCCACAACGGTTTCTTTACCTCGCCCGACGGCAGCGAAGACTGGATTGTCTACCACGGCAATTCGAAAGAGACCGATGGCTGCAGCGCGACCCGCTCTGTGCGCGCACAGAAATTTACCTGGAACGCGGACGGCACACCGAACTTCGGAGAGCCGGTGCCTGAAGGTCAGCCACAGAAACTGCCATCGGGTGAAAACGGCCCGCTGATGACTGAAGTGCAGGGCGCCCACTGGCAACTGGTCAACAGCGCTGGCCAGTGCCTGGCCGGTTCGACCCTGGGCAACTGTGACGACAGCAGCGCCCAGTGGGTACTCGACAACACCGCGGACGGTGCCTATCGCCTGGCACACGTGGAGACCGGAGAATTTCTCGGCGCAGAAAACGAGCTGGCGCCCTGGACCAATACCCAGGCGCAGCGCTGGCAGGTACAGCAGGACGAGAAGACCGGCTGGGTAGCCCTGCTGAACAAGCAGACCGGCCAACCGCTGAGTAGTGAAAACTGCAGCGGCGATGCCTGCGGCCAGTGGCGCCTGCAACCGGCAGCGGCCGTGGCTATTGCCAGTGTGCAGAGCGGACGGGGAGTGCAGGGTTGTGGCGCCGCCGGAATCAGCCTGGGTGCCTGGCGCGGCGACAGCTGCCAGCGCTGGCAATTCAGCGGTGCGGAAGAGGGGTTCCTGCAACTGCGCACTGATGGCCAGTGCATGACGATCGCACAGGGCGCAATCGTTCCCGGTGCCGCGGCCACGCTCGGCAGCTGTGATTCTCCCAGCAGCCAGTGGCGACTGCAGCCGCTGAGCGACGGCAGCCTGAAAATCGTCAATCGCGAAAGCCAGTTGAACCTGGATCTGGCGCACTGTGGGCTCGCCGAGGGTACCGGCATTGCCCAGGCGCCCTGGGAAGGCAATGACTGCCAGAAATTCCAGGTTCGCGAAGTGCCCGCCACCTGACCCCAGCCCGTGAGATCCTTGACTACAGGATTACTCTCACGGGGATTGTCGGCCATCCGCCGAAAACGTTTTGTAGTAGCACGCTTGTTTATCGGGCTTGGGTGGATGCATCTCTGATGTAGTCCACCCTTTTTTATATCTGGGGTTTGCGTCCGGAAAAATTCGGATTTCAAGCTGGACACCGGACTGGTCAATCACACAACGGTATCCGGTTTTTATTGGAAAAATAAAAGAGGAGGGGGGAACCAAACAACAATTGAGGCGTGAGTGCCTGCAGTTTCAGTCAATGGATAATAAAGAGAGAAAACCATGCGGATACGTGTAAACAAATGGATCGCGGCAGTGGCGTGCTGCCTGTCACTACCGGCGATAGCCGACGATAGCGTCACCAGGATCGATATCGACAGTACTCATCCCGGGGCTACGATCAATCGCGATATTTACGGTCAGTTTGCCGAGCACCTGGGGCGCGGAATCTACGGCGGTATCTGGGTCGGCAAGGACTCCAAGATCGAAAATGTCCGCGGATTCCGCACCGATGTTGTCGAGGCGTTGAAAGCCATTCACGTTCCACTGGTGCGCTGGCCCGGTGGCTGTTTTGCCGACGAGTATCACTGGCGAGATGGTATCGGCCCGCGAGAGCAGCGCCCAGTGCGCGTCAATACGCACTGGGGCGGCGTGGCCGAGGACAATGCCTTCGGCACCCACGAATTTTTCGATCTGGTGGAGTTGCTGGGTGCCGATGCCTATATCAATGGAAACCTGGGTACCGGCACGCCGCGGGAAATGGCCGAATGGCTGGAATACATGACCGGTGACAGCAAGTCATCCGTGGTGGAGGAGCGCCGCAAGAACGGCCGCGACAAGCCCTGGAAGGTCGCCTATTTCGGTGTTGGGAACGAGGCCTGGGGCTGCGGTGGCAATATGCGGCCGGGCTACTATGCCGACCTCTACCGGCACTTTTCCACCTTCCTGAAAACACCACCCGGCGCGCGTCCCAAAATGGTTGCCAGTGGCGGTACCGGTGACGATACGCGCTGGACCGACGTACTGAGTGACCAGATCAAGCAGAACATGGACGGCATCAGCTTCCATTTCTACACGCTGCCCACCGGCGAGTGGGGTGACAAAGGGGCGTCGACAGGGTTCGGGGAAGAGCAGTGGATCTCTACGCTGTGGCAAACCCTGCGTATGGACGAGTTCATCCGCAGCAATGAAAAGGTGTTGGACAGGAACGATCCGGAGAAAAAACTCGGCTTCTACGTCGACGAATGGGGCACCTGGTACAACCCGGAACCTGGCCGGGAGCCCGGCTTCCTGTACCAGCAGAATACGCTGCGGGATGCAGTGGTGGCTGCGCTCAATTTCAATATCTTCCAGCGCCACGCGGATCGAGTGCGGATGACCAACATCGCGCAGATGGTGAATGTACTGCAGGCGATGATCCTGACTGACAAGGAAAAAATGGTCCTGACACCGACTTACTATGTCTACGACCTGTACCAGGTCTTCCAGGATGCGGCTTCTCTGCCGTTAGAGCTGGAAAACGCCCACAGCTACCAGCTGGGTAAAACCAGCGTGCCGGGCATCAGTGCCTCAGCGGCGCGGGGAAAAGACGGCCACCTGTATCTCTCGCTGGTGAACCTGAACCCGCGGGAAGCGCGACAGGTTGCCGTGAACGTAAAGGGAGCGGAAATTACGGCTGCGACCGGGCAGATACTGACCGCCACCGCCATGGATGCGCGCAATACCTTCGACAAACCGCAGGCCGTGAAACCGATTCGCTATACCGCCAGTGCGGATAACGGAACCCTGAATCTCGATATTCCGGCAAAGTCGGTACTGGTTGTCAGCCTTAGGTGAATACAGCCATCCTGAATGCGCGCTCACGGGAGCGCGCTGCAAAGGCGGTGGGTCATTCGTGGCATAAAAGTCATCTTAAATGTGTAATGCAAAGAAATTCAGCATTCGCTTTTCTCGGTCCCGCTCTGTGATACCATCGATAAGTATTGAGCACTGCATGGATGCCTGGCTCGAATCAAAAACAAAAACGCTGAATCAGGTTTTTAGGGATGAAACTGGCCCGCTTACTCTTTGGAGTACTGGTCTTCTGGTTCGCCGGAAGTGCCTCTGCGGCCGTGCTGGAAGTGGTGCCCGGCCAGCCAATCACGTCACTGACCTCCCATTTGTCCCTGCTGGAGGACAACGGGGGCGAGCTGACTTTCTCGCAGATCCAGTCTCCCGAGCACGCTGACCAGCTGCGGCCCTGGACGCAACCTTCGGCCAACTTCGGCTACAGCCGCTCTGCATACTGGGTGGCGTTTACGCTGCGCAACCCCTCAGACCGTTCCCTCGCGTTGCTCATCAAGCAAGACTACCCGCTTATCGATTACCTGGATTTCTGGGAGCAGGGCGATGGTGGCAACTGGCAACACATCGCTACCGGCGACCGGCGCCCCTTCGCCTCCCGCCCACTTGCTCTGCGGGATTTCATCTTTCCACTGACGCTGCCCCCGCACAGTCAGCGTACCTATTACCTGCGCTTTGCCAGCCAGGGAGCGATAAACATCGGTCTGTCAGTCAGCAGCGAAAGTGCCTACCTGCCGCATCTGGAAATGGAGCAGCTGCTGTTGGGTATCTATTACGGCGGCTTTTTGGTCCTGGTGATTTATAACCTGTTCCTGTTCTTGGCCGTACGCGACCGTGCCTATATTTTCTATATGGGCTACGTGCTCAGCTATGGGCTTTATTTCGGCGCACTGAATGGCGTTTCCTTCCAGCTGGTATTGCCCCGGCAGCCCTGGATTGCCAATGAATTCCTGGTGGTGCTACTCGGTGTCACTTTGATATTTGGCATCCAGTTCGGTCGCGAGATCTGTGCCGGCAGGCAACTGGCACCGCGCACGGACAAGTTCGCACGCCTGTTGCTGTTCACGATGATTCCCCTGACCTTCGCCGCCCCATTTTTCAGCTATCGGCTGATGATAACGACCTTCACGATTTTTGCCCTGATGAGCTGCGTGGTATTAATGGTGATGGGAGCGATCAGCCTGATGCGTGGTTCAATTTCTGCGCGCTATTTTATGGTGGGCTGGATCACGCTTCTCAGTAGCGTCATTGTCTACGTCTTCAAGACATTTGGTTTACTGCCGCATAACGGCTTTACCCACAATGCCTTTCAGGTGGCGGCACTGATCGAGATGGTGTTGTTGTCACTTGCACTGGGTGCGCGGGTCAACGAGATCCGTAAACGGGGTTACACCGACGAGTTGTCGCTCCTGTATAACCGCCGTTTCTTCGATGAACAATTTCCCCGGGAATTTCATTTCGCCAGTCGCTCCGGTACTGCGCTGTCACTGCTGATGCTGGACCTGGATCACTTCAAAGCGATCAATGACCGCTTCGGTCACCGCCGCGGCGATCTTGCCATTCGTACAATCGGCCAACTGATCGGCAAGTACTCGCGCAAGCCGGTGCTAGCCTGCCGTTACGGTGGTGAGGAGTTTGCGATACTACTGCCACGTACCAGCACTAGTGAAGCCACAGTAGTCGCCGAACGGCTGGTAAAAAAGGTCGCCGAATTGGATATCAACGGTAGCTCACTGACGATCAGTATCGGTGTGGCCAGTTTCGAGCAGGATAATTTCGACGCACCGGTCCAGTTGTTGGAAGCGGCAGACAGGGCTCTGTATTGTGCCAAGCAGGACGGGCGCAACCGCGTATTCGTCCGTTCGAATCCTCCCCTGAGATCGGCCCGGATTGAGGGTCTGGTGGGCGTGCATAGCCCGGTGGAATGATTTCGAAACTATTGCTTTGAATATGTCGTAGCATCATAGCCTGCAGTGTTAAACGGCCAAACCCATGTCCGCAATTGGGGAATGCCCCAGCCGCTGAGTAGACTTACAGTCAGTAGTTTGCAACAGAGGGTATGACGCTATGCGCTATGCCATTGCAGTGCTGTTCAGCTTGGCGGCCGCATTCGCGTTCGCCCAGGATCGGGTGAGGTCCCTGCCCAGCGGCGCCTCACAAATTCTTATAGGTGGCCAAACCTATTACTACTGGGTGGGTTCCTTCTACCGGCCAAGCGGAAGGGGATTTGTGCGCGTGGATTCTCCACTGGGCGCGCGAGTGCCTAATGTTCCCGGTAGCAGCGGTACCTTCACCATGGGCGGTGAGCGCTACTATGTCACTAATAGAGGCACCTTCTTCGTTTACGAGCCCGACGGCGACGACTTCACGGTCGTAACTCCGCCCTACGGCTGGCGCGATTACTATACAGCGCCGCAGAGACTGTCCTCGCTTTCACCCCCGATTCGGGTTCCGGCTCCGACTCCAGCACCGCCGCCTCCGGAAATACGCCAGGTCTACCCGCTCCCCGCGCCGGGGAACCGCGGCGGCTACTATGGACGCTACCGCACTGATTACTACGAAGGTTATTACGGTCGCTACCGTTACCGAGACGATATTTCTGGCGAAAGTTACCGCGAGCTCCGTTCCACCTGCCGCCGTATCGCCACGGATCAATCGCGCCGTGCCAAGGTCGGTCCCTACCGCCGTGAGCCGGGCAGCTACCGGGATGAGTACGCGCGCTGCATGCGCTATTACTAGCAGCCCGTCTCGGGCGGTGCAGTTGAACGAGTCGAGTTGTTGATGCGGTGAGAGATGGGGAAGTGACAACTACTGTGTGAGACCCGGGCACAGATAGGTGCCCGGGCCTTTGAGTTTAGTCCGTTGATTTTGACAATTTAGGGCGCAGTGCCGAGCAGTTCTTCCTCATAGAGTGCGACAATGTCGTCGGCAGAAATGGCTTCACCGTAAATCTTTAATTCATCCACCATTCCCTGGTACGGGGTATCCCAGTAATTGACCCCCAGCGCAAAGTGCGTCGAGGCCACCGGTGAAAATACATCGGGGAAATTGCTGCCGCTGAATTTCAGCTGGCCATTGATGTAGACCTTCGCCTCGCCATTGCTGACGGCTACCGCCAGCTGACTCCAGGTATCGATCGCTATCTGCACGTTGGTGTGGCCGTCATACCAACCGGTGCCCAGGTCGCTGCCGGACCACAGCATGGTGTCCGCACCGAAGCCGTTCGGCAATACGCTGATCCAGCTGTCGCTGGTAGCCCAGCCGAAAAAGCTCGTGGTATAGGCGTTCAGCGCGGATGGGTTCAGCCACAGGGTGAAGCTGTAGTTATTGTTGCTGATCAGATTGTCGGGCAGGCGTACGCCACTGCTGCCATTCAACACCAATGCTTTACCCACGACTCCGTCGGTATAGCTTACTGCGCCGCCACTCTGGTCGATGGTGGCACCTACGACGGTACCGGTAGCGAAGTGTCCGCTACTGTCCCCGAGGTTGTCTTCGAAGCCGAATGCAGCGATGGCGTCCGGCGGGCCCTGGTGTTTGACGGTCACCGGGAAAGTCTTCGTGACCTGTTCACCGTCCAGAGACAGGGTCGCCGTCAGGGTGACACTGGCATCGCTGCCGTCGGGCTGGGTAACCTCGCCCGTTTCGCCGTGGACATTGATGATCGCCGGATGCGAAGACGTCCAGCTGATCGCACTGGCGTAGGCGCCGCTCGCAGGCAGGAGCAGGTCTTCCCGCACGGCACTGAGATCGCCGAGATCCAGCAGGTCGGCCGCAGACGCGAGCAGTTCAGCATTGGACTTGGGGGTTATGTCCAGGTTCTGAATCTCTTCGGCGGAGAGGGCGCTGTCGTAAACCTTCAGCTCATCGATCATGCCCTGGAAGGGCGTATCCCAGTAATTCACACCTAGGGCAAAACGGCCTTCTTTGCCGCTGAAGAAATCGCTCAGCGTGCCACCGGAAAACTTCTGTACACCGTTGAGGTAGACACTGACCTGTCCCTGTTTGACGGAAAATGCCATATGCGTCCAGGTATCGGCGGGGATCAGTTCGCCGGCGCTGCCGTCGAACCACTGTTCGCTGCCGCTCCAGAGCATCGTATTGCCGTCCCACGCCTGTGGCTGGAAGCTGATCCAGCGGCTGGAGTAGGGGATTCCCCCGGCATCGACCTGTTCATCCACTGCCGCGAAAAAGGCCGGCGTATAGGCGGTCAGGGCGGCGGGATCGGCCCAGAAGGAAACCGTGTATTCGTTGTTGTCGATCAGGGCTGGCGGCAAAAGAACGCCGTTGCTGCCGTCCAGGGCCAGCGCCTGGCCGTCGTGACCTGCAGTGAATGCGATACTGCCGGCGTTCCAGAGTCGATCGCCGGTGGGAGTTCCCGGCGCAAAGCGGTGCAGGGATTCGCTGAGGTCATCGTCAAAGGCGAAATAGGCTGAGCGGTTATAGGGCAGCCGCTGGGGCACCAGTACCGTATAGGACTGGCTCAGTTGCTGACCGTCCAGCGCAATGGTAGCGATCAGGGTGGTGCTGGCATCGCCATCGCCGACATTGGGACGGGTGACATGACCATCGGTATTGATTACCAGGTCATTGCTGCTGCTCCAGCTGATATCCGCCGCGCGGGTACCGCGCTCCGGCAGCGTTAGCGCGCCGCCCTTGGCGACATCAGGCAACTGCAGGTCGGCAGCGATGTCGGAGAGAACCTGGCTGCTCGTGCGCAGAGCCATGCGCACACCCCAGATAGATTCGCCCTGGCCGGAGAGTGCGGTGAATACTGGTACCAGCTCGCGCGCCCCCTCGTTCCACTGCCACTGCATGATCCCGCGGTAGCTATTGCTGGCACCGTCGATGTTCAGGGTCAGATCGATACGACTGGGATCGTCCGCGAACAATTGGTAATGGCCGGTGACCTCGCCGGAGACAGCCCCGTTGTCGCCGAGCGTGATATACAGGGTTGGCTTGGCGGTGCGGTTGATATCCTTGCCGTGGTTGATGAACTTGTAATCGCCGAGCAGGTCGCCGGCGTCCACGATATTGTCGCCTTCTATGGGCGCGTAGCGCTCCGGCGACACCACCGGCCAGTCGTCCGCATTAATAAACATCTCGTGCACACGGACTGCGTGTTCCTCGCCCCGGTTGGGGAATCGCGTATGGGCAACCAGCAAGTACCTGCCGGTATCCGGGTCGTAATAGGCAGAATTGTGTCCGGGTGACAGGTAGCCGCGACTCGGCACCGGATCGCCGGGATCGGAATCCAGCTCAAACCCGCCCATCAGCTTCACCCCGTAGGGGGCGATGCTTTCCAGGCTGCCGCGGACATTGGCCATATCGTTGCCCTCGGCATCCAGGAAGGGTCCGTCGGGATTGCGGGAGCGGGCCACCCGGATGTTGTAGCCATCGGTGGAGACAAAGCCGCCGAACGACATGAACAGGTAGTAGTAGTCCGTATCGGGGCTGTAGAGCATATAGCTGCCCTCGATCGCGCTGTGGCTGCCGCCGGCCACATGGGTGCCGTAACCCTGGCCGGGCTTGGGCATGCCGGTGGCTTCGTCCATTGCCAGCACGAAGATACCGCCGGAATAGGAGCCGTAGGTCATCCACAAGTTGCCGTCCTTACCGTAGAAGACGTTGGGGTCGATGGCATTGGGATCGATAGTAGCGTCGTAATGATCAAGGCCATCCGGACCGTAACCCTCGGCGATTTCCTCGTCAGTCATGTCTGAGCGCAGGAAGATACCGAGATCCGTATAGGGCCCTTCGATATTGTCGGAGACCGCTACGCCGAGGTAGGAGCGGGGCGCGTCGCACTCTCCGGTAGCCGGATTGGTGCAGTGGTCGTAGTAGAAGTAATAGCGGCCGTCGTTCAGTCGAATGACGTCGGGAGCCCAGGAACCTTCATAACCGCCGACCCAGTCGATGCCCTCAGACACCTCACTGGCATAAGTATTGAACAGCGGGTTGGCGTCGTTCACGCCTTCGGCCACGCGGACCCAGGTCATCAAATCGGTGGATTTGGCCGCGGACAGGTGGGAACCGAACACGTAAAAGGTGCCGTCTTCATCCCGGACAATGGAGGGATCGTGGACGGCCATGTCGTTGTAGTGGATGGCACTGGCGTCGGCGGTAGGATCCGGCTGTGTGGTGTCGCCATTTTCTCCCTGGCTGTCACCGTCCTGGTCGCCCTGTTGGTCATCGTTTGCGCTAGCGCTGTCGTCGGTGAGTGTCGAGGTGTCCACTGCGGGTGGACTGTCGCTACCCGAGTCCTTGCAGCCATAGAGTGGCAGGCTCCAGCTCAATATCAGCGCTAAGTAGCTGATTATTCTGAGTATTTGCATCGATATTTTCCCTCATCGTGGTCGTTATTTTTGTGTTTTTCCACTCCCCGCCGCGCTTCCAACCACGCGTCCGTCGACATTCACCACTGCCGCCAGCGCCCTGGGCGGCGCGAGAGGACAGCCATCTTGCCAATTAGAATATAGTAATACAATAATGTTATTGACCTTCGGAGTATAAGAATGGCGCACGAAATTCCGCTGAATTCCCCTTAACGGAACCGGACAGGGCGGGATTTGCGAGGTTTTGGCGGGCTGTGGTGTGAATCGAGGCGCCTGGAGGCGTGTGATTGTATGGCGCGAAAATCGCCCTGAATACTACCGAGAATGATCATAAAGTATAACAAAAGCGCCTTTTTGGCGTTGACTAGACGATTTTTGCTGGCTAGTATCCCTTAATCATAATACAAATGTGGTTGTGATTGTCCCAATCCTCCGCCGAATAGGCGAGCCAGGGCCGATACAAGACCCGTAAAAAGAGAAGCGCGTGTCGACCTTGGTCGAAATACGCGCCAAAATAAGAAAGAGAGAGGACCAGGCGATGAGAGAGCCGCGATTATTCCGCGTCTACGCTGCTGCTGTGCCCGCGATGACCGCGCCGGCCGGCACTCCGCAATATTCCTCCCGAGCCGCCAGTCAGGCTGCCGGCACCTTCCCCGATACCGATAAGGACTTCGCGCTCAGAGAGCGCCAATGTGGTCTGAACAGCCATCACACTCTTCCGCCCAGAGCAGGGATTCGATCTGCACGTGACGGAAGTTGTGTTGGCGGAATTACGCGCTGATTTCAGCGTGGGTTTCGTGGGGCCTGGTGTTGTTTGGTCGGGCTCTGAATTTTCGGCAACACAATAAATAATAAAACCCAGATGGGAGATATTTATGTTCAAGCAGCGTTTACTCTGTTCATCCATTGCGATGGTGGGCGCCCTTGGCGGTATGCAGGCTATCGCACAAACAGACAGCAACAGCTCCGGTGCCATCGAAGAAGTTGAAGTGACCGGCATTCGCGCGAGCCTGGAAAAAGCGATCGACATCAAGCAGCAGAAAATGCAGATCGTCGACTCTATCGTTGCCGAAGATATCGGCAAGTTCCCCGACAACAACGTCGTTGAAGCCCTGCAGCGGGTCTCCGGTGTGCAGGTGACCGACCGCGGTACTGGTGAAGTTAATACCGTTTCCATCCGCGGCCTGACCGACGTGACCACTACCGTCAACGGCCGCCAGATTTTCACTGCCTCCGGTCGCTCGGTGGCGCTGGCCGATGTGCCGGCGAGTCTGTTGAAGAGCGTGGACGTTTACAAAACCCGCTCGGCAAACCAGCTCGAAAGCGGCATCGCCGGACAGATCGATATTCACACCCAGCGCCCGTTCGATTTCGACGGCAGCAAGGTGGTCCTTGCGGCGCGTGGTATCAACCAGGAGCAGGCGGATTCCACCGATCCCAACCTGAGTGGCCTGTTCAGTAACCGCTGGCAGACCAGCGCCGGTGATTTTGGTGCACTGGTAAACTTTTCTTATGCGGAGACCAACTACCGCGACCAGAGCATCACCCCCGGTGCCGTGGTGCCCTTCGTGACTGGCGATGCGCCGGACGGTTGGGTGCCCTATGAGCGTATTTTCCCCACCGATGGCCGCGTGAGTGAAGATCCGGTCTGGCAACCAGGTCTGGAATCCGGTCTGCCCTATGGTGCCGGTTCCACGCTGCAGATGAACGGCCAGGACGTTAACTATGTACTGGGCCGCGACGCCATCTTTGCCAGCGATTTCACTGGTAAGCGCGAGCGCCCGGCCGCAAATATCTCGCTGCAGTTTGCCCCTAACGACTCTTCCGAATATCTGTTTGAAGCCTTCTACAATGGCTACCGCAACGAATCGTTCAACTCGCTGATGTTCTCCTTCGTTGACTGGTGGGGCGATGCATCCGGCCTGCCGCGCGGTGGCGATGTGGAACTGTACCCTGGCACCAATGTGGTCAAGGCCCGCGATGTGGACCACCCCTATGGTTTCAACAGTGGCGACCTGACCGAGAGCCAGACCGATAGCTACGTCTATGCGCTGGGTGGTAAATGGGATATCAGCGACAGCTTCAGGCTGGAATCCGAAATCGTCTACCAGAACAGTAAGTACGAAACCAACTTTATCGCCATGCGCACCGACCGCGTCGCTTACGGCCTGGGTGTGGACTTCAACAGCGGCGACGGCATGCCGGATCTGGAGTTCTATGACGACCCCGCCACGCCCAACGTGGATGAGAGTGATCTGACTGATGCTTCCCAGTGGAATGTTGCCCAGCTGTATGACAACGGCGGCAGTAGTGAGGGCGATGCGCTAACTTACACGTTAGACGGCGAGCTGGATGTGAATTTCGGCTGGGTCAACAAACTGGACTTTGGCCTCAGTTACGATGCGCGCGGCGCTTCGGAAGCGACTCGCGGCCAAGACGCCTATCTGGGCCGGCCACTCAGTGAGCTGCCTGATGGACTGCAGTACACCAGCCGTGGCTTCTTTGACGGGCGCACCGATATTCCCACTGAGTGGGTAGTCGCCAACGGGTATTACCTGAGCGACCACATCGGTGAATTCCGCTCGATGTACGGCCTGCAGGCGCAACCGCTGGAAAAAACCTTCGAAATCGATGAGGCCACTACCTCGCTGTACCTGCAGGGCGACTTTGATACGGAAATCGCCGGCAAGACCCTGGATGGTGAATTTGGCCTGCGTTACGTGTCAGCTGACACTGATATGACCTTTTACGATATCGATGTGGATGCGGGCCAGCCGGGACACAAAAGTTCAGCAACCGCCAGCAACTCCAAGCTGCTACCGAGCTTCGTGACCCGCTATCACCTGACCGACGATCTGATGGCGCGCTTCGCCTATACTGAGACGCTGCGCCGCCCGAATTTCAGTCAGCTGAACTCCTTTATTTACTACTACGAAGACGTGACCAATATTGGTTACGGTACGGCCTCCGGTGGCAACCCGGACCTGAAACCGGTGGAGTCGCAGAATCTCGACCTGTCCCTGGAATGGTACTTCTCCGATACCAGCGCGATTTACGGCACCCTGTTCCGCCGCAATATTGACGGCTTCGTTTACGATTCCGTGCGCCGGGTGACTTACCAGGGGCCGGATGACACTGCGCCTTATCCGTATATTCTGTCCCAGCCGGACAACAGTTCCGACGGCGTGCTGAAGGGCTTTGAACTGGGTGCGGTTTACTTCCCGGACAATCTGCCGGCGTGGCTCGACGGCTTCGGCGTTCAGGCCAGCTATACCGCGCTGGACTCCTCGCAGAAGATTCCGCTATACGACGAGCTGGGTAACAAAACCGGTATGAAGGAAACACCGATGTTCGGTGTGTCGGATTCCTCTTACAGCGTGGTGCTGGCCTACGACAAGGGACCGGCGGATATGCGTCTGTCCTATGTATGGCGCGATGACTTCCTCAACAATTATGAGGCACGCCTGTTCGCCAACCCACTGGGTGTATACCGCAAGGCAGAAACCAGTATGGATTTCCAGGCCAGTTACGACGTGACGGACAACCTGCTGGTTACCTTCGATGCGACCAATCTGCTCGACGGGGAATACCAGAGCTACTACGAAAACCCAAGTGTCTATAACTTCGGCTCTTCCATTTACAGTCGTACCTTTGCGCTGGGCGCGCGCTACTCCTTCTAACAGGACTCATCATCGCGTCTCACATTCAGGCAGCCCTCGGGCTGCCTTTTTTTATTGCCCGTTGCAAGTCGGTGCGGCAGATCGACGCGTGATCTCAGTGATGGCTCGGGAAACTGAACTGCACGCCCTCGCGGACGCCACTGGCCGGCCAGCGCTGCGTCATGGTTTTGCGCACGGTATAGAAGCGCACGGAATCCGGACCATAGGCGTGCAGGTCGCCGAAGCGTGAATGTTTCCAGCCGCCAAAACTCTGGTAGGCCACCGGTACCGGCAGGGGCACGTTGATGCCGACCATGCCGATCTTGATGTTGTCGCTGAAGTAGCGCGCCGCCTCGCCGTCGCGGGTAAAAATACAGGTGCCGTTGCCGTACTCGTGGGCGTCGATGATATCCATTCCTTCCTGCACGGTTTCCACGCGCATGACGCACAGCACCGGGCCGAAGATTTCCTCCGAGTGGATGACCATCCCCTGTTTCACCCGATCGAACAGGCAGGCGCCGAGGTAATTGCCGTTTTCGAAACCGGCGACGGTCAGGCCGCGACCGTCGACTGCCAGCTCGGCGCCTTCCTCGATACCGGTGGCGATATAGCCCTCGACCTTTTCCTTCAGCGCGCGGGTGACCATCGGGCCCATATCATTGTTGTTGTCCATGCCGTCGCCAACTTTCAGTTCAGCGATCTGCGCCTTGAGTTTCTCCACCAGGGCATCGGCGGTGGCATCGCCCACGGCGACGACCACGGAGATCGCCATACAGCGCTCGCCACAGGAACCATAGGCGGCGCCCATCAGTGCACTGGCCGCGTTGTCCAGATCCGCATCCGGCAGCACCAGCGCGTGATTCTTGGCGCCGCCAAACGACTGCACCCGTTTACCGCTGGCGGTGCCGGTGGTGTAGACATATTCGGCAATCGGCGTGGAGCCAACAAAACTGACGGCCTGTACGCGCTTGTCGGTCAGCAGCGTATCCACGGCTTCCTTGTCGCCGTTGACGACATTCAGCACACCCGGGGGGATGCCGGCCTCCATGCCCAGCTGGGCAATAAACAGCGCGCAGCTGGGATCGCGTTCGGAGGGTTTCAATACAAAAGTGTTGCCGCAGGCAATGGCCATCGGCCACATCCACAGTGGCACCATGGCGGGAAAGTTGAACGGTGTGATACCGGCGCAGACGCCCAGTGGCTGGAACTCGCTCCAGGAATCGATCGCCGGCCCGACGTTGCGGCTGTGCTCACCCTTCAGTAACTCGGGTACGCCGCAAGTGTATTCGACGTTTTCTATGCCGCGCTGCAGTTCGCCCATGGCGTCGTTCAGGACCTTGCCGTGTTCACGGGTGAGTAATTCGCAGATCTTGTCGGCGTTCTGTTCCAACAGGTCCTTGAGGCGGAACATGATGCGCGCGCGCTTGATCGGGGGTACATCGCGCCAGGCCGGGTAGGCGGCAGCTGCGGCACTGATCGCATCTTCCACCGTGGCCTTGCTGGCCAGGGCGACTCTGGCGGTTACCTCGTTGGTGGACGGATTGACCAGGTCCTGATGACGCTGGTCGGTGGCGACGATTTTGCCGTTGATCAGGTGGCCGACGGTTTGCATGATGTCGTCTCCTTGGGTTTATCCTGTTATTCGAGTGGCTGTTTTCCCGCGGATAGGATTGCCGGAATCTGGAGTGTTCGTCAGCGGAATCCGCCCGGGAAAGACATTACTGTCTGTCAGGCTTCGAGCATAAGCGGTAATGGCGGGCGCGGCTCCGGCCTGTGCGCCGCAATGTAAATTGGCGCGCCAGTATTTTGCCGCAGAGAACGGAAAAACCCCGCCGGGACGTTTGTCCACGGGCGGTGGGGCAGGTTAGGTGGCCGTGGAGCTAGAGGGTGGAAGCTGGCGCGAAGTCCCGCAACACTGCCAGGAAGGCGTCGCCGAATTTTTCCAGCTTGCTGTCGCCGATGCCGGAAACGGCCAGTAGCGCTTCCCGGCTCTGGGGTTTGGCTGCCACCATGCCGCGCAGTGTGGCGTCGTGGAAAATCACATAGGGAGGGACGCCCTTGTCCTCCGCGAGCTGCTTGCGGCAGGCGCGCAGGGCCTGCCACAGGGGTTCGTCAGCGGGGTCGATATCGGCCGCCGCGGCGCCAGAACGGGACTCCCCGCGACTTGCTTTCGCGCTCGGTGGCAGCGTGCGCAACTCGACGGATTCCTCCCCGCGCAGCAGCGGGCGGCAGGCCTCTGTCAGGCGCAGGTTCTGGAATTCCCCTTCGACCTCGAGATAGCCGCGGACTACCAGCTGGCGCACCACGGCGCGCCATTCATTGGCCGTATATTCGGTGCCGATCCCATAGGTGGAGACCTTGTCGTGCCCGAATTTGCGCACTTTTTCGTTCTCTGAGCCGCGCAATACATCGATGACATGGGCGGCGCCGAAACGCTGGCCGGTGCGGTAGACACAGGACAGCAGTTTGGCGGCCGCCTGGGTGCCATCCCAGGTCTGCGGCGGTTGCAGGCAGGTGTCACAGTTGCCGCAGGGTTGGGGCAGTTCCTCGGCGAAATAACGCAGCAGTGCCTGGCGGCGGCAGCTGGTGATTTCACACAGGCCGAGCATGGCATTGAGGCGATTTCGCTCCTGGCGCTTGTGCTCCTCGCTGCCCTCAGAGCCGGCGGCCATCTGCCCCAGTTTCACCACGTCTTCCAGTCCGTAGAGCAGCAGCGTGGTGGAGGCTTCGCCGTCGCGCCCGGCGCGGCCGGTTTCCTGGTAATAGGCTTCGACACTCTTGGGCAGGTCGAGGTGGGCGACGAAGCGCACGTCCGGCTTGTCGATCCCCATGCCAAACGCGATGGTGGCGACAACGATGACACCGTCTTCGCGCAGGAAGCGGCGCTGGTGGTCGGCGCGCACATCGGCGGGGAGACCGGCGTGATAGGGCAAGGCGTTGAAACCCTGCTGGCGCAGCCAGTCGGCGGTGTTCTCTACCTTGCTGCGGGACAGGCAGTAGACGATACCGGCATTGTCCTGCTGTTCGTCGCGCAGAAACTGTAACAATTGGCGGCGCGGGTTGTTCTTCTGCGCAATGCGATACTGGATGTTGGGGCGGTCGAAGCTGCTGACGAAGTGCTCGGCACCCTCGAGATCCAGGCGTCGGGCTATCTCCTCGCGGGTGCGCTGGTCGGCAGTGGCGGTCAGCGCAATGCGCGGCACCCGCGGAAACTGCTCGTGCAGGCAGTTCAGCTGCAGGTAGTCGGCGCGGAAGTCGTGTCCCCACTGGGAGACGCAGTGGGCCTCGTCAATCGCAAACAGCGACAGCTCCACCCGCTGCAACAGTCCCAGCGTGCGGGGCTGCAGTAGCCGCTCCGGCGCCAGGTAGAGCAGGTCCAGCTCCCCGTGCAGCAGGGCGGTCTCGATATTCTGCGCTTCGTCGAACGGCAGGGACGAGTTCAGGAAGGCGGCGCGTACGCCGGCGGCCTGAAGTGCCTCCACCTGGTCTTGCATCAGGGCAATGAGCGGCGACACAACCACGCCGCAACCGGGGCGCGCCAGCGCCGGTATCTGGTAGCAAAGGGACTTGCCGCCGCCAGTGGGCATCAGGACCAGGGCATCGCGGCCCGACATCAGGGTGTCGATGACCTGGCGCTGGGGCCCGCGGAATTCGGTGTAGCCGAAGGTGTGTTCGAGGATCTGCTGAGGGGATGTCATAGCGGCGCAGTATACCGCGGGACCGGCGACATATCAGTGCGCAATGGCGGGGAAATCGTTGCTCTTCTGGCGGGTTTCACCATTGTATTTGTGGCGGTAATTCACAATATTGTCGTGCTTTTGATCATGGTTTGCGGGCCGTCGGACTATAATCGCGGCACCACAGACATAGGCAGGGAGCCTCCCCGGGCGTCCGCGTTGCAGCGACAGGGGTGTGGTAGGGCTTCCGCAAGGACAAAATGATGCGTACTTCAATAACGATGTCTTGGTTGTTGGCAATGGGGGTGGCGAGCTTCACAGGATGTGCGGCCACGGCTCCGCAGACTCTCGTTCAGTCCGCCCTGGCGGATACCCACCTCGGCTGGCAGCCGGCACCCGAACACCAGCTGGCTTTCTCCCTGGCCACAGCGACAGGCATCGCGCGCGTTGAGCTGCGCCCGCTCCCGGACGACCTGCAGACCCTGACGTTGGACCTGCCGGGCATGCAGAAAGTGGAAGGGGTGCAGTGGGTCGGCGAGAACGGCCAGAGCGCGATGCTGTACAGCGGTGTCGACGGTGCCGACGGCGTGACCCTGCAGCGCCGGGGGCACGGTTACCGCCTGCAGATCTCCGGCGCGGCGCTTGAGCGCTTGCGCGGTGGCGGTGTACTGACGGTGATCGATTACTACCGCGGCTGAGTGCTTTCTCCCGGCAGCGCCGGCCGGGTTTACTGTTTCTTCCCGCCTTCGAAACCCAGTCCCTGGGGCTGAATCAGATAGAGTTTCGGCCAGAACTTGCCCGTGACCCAGAGCCCGTTACGGGTCTCGTCCCAGGCGATGCCATTGGCGACTACATCCGGGTTCCCGGACTTTGGCGGCGCCAGTGCGCTGATATCGATCTGCCCCCGCACCAGACCGCTTTGCGGGTCGATGGCGATGATGTGTGTGTCCTGCCAGATATTCGCCCAGATCAATCCGTGTACGTATTCCAGTTCATTTAATTGCGACCACTGCCGTCCACCACCGTGAACCTTGAGGCGGCGCTGCACAGTGAAATCTTCCGGGTCGCGGAAAGTCAGCGTATCGCTGCCGTTACTCATAATCAGTTGCTTGCCGTCACTGGTCAGTCCCCACCCCTCGCCAGAATACTCGTGGGTTTCGAGCGGCTTCAGGTCGCTGAGCCGGAATACCTGCACGAGACCTGCCTTGTAGGTCAACAGGTACAGGCGGTCGCCGTGTACGGCCAATCCTTCTGCGAAGCGGTTCGCAGCCAGCCACTTGCGCCGTAGGGGATTGGCGCTGGGGTCGGTATACTCGGCCAGCCAGGACTGCCCGTACAGGCCGCTGCTCTCCCACCAGCGCTGGCCATCAAAAAAAAGCCCCTGGGTAAAGTGATCCGCGGGCCGGCTGCGCTCGTCCAGTTTGATGTAGGGGGTATTCGCGAGTGGTACTTCGGCGAAGCCGCTGAGCGGCATCAGGGCGAGAAGCAGTAACAGAAATTTTTGCATCAGAACAGGCTATGACCAGAGTAAAAACGTTTATCACTTTGACCCTGCTGGGGGGCCTGGCGGTGGTCTTGCCCATCGCCATCTTTATTCTGCTGTTTCAGTGGCTGTTCGGCCACATCAGCGAGCTGGTGGCCCCGGCCGTCCAGTGGTTGGAGGCCCACACACATTTTAAGGATACCCTCGCGCGCCTGGCAGTGATAGCGCTGATTCTCGGCGGCTGTTTTCTGATCGGCCTGCTGGTCAAAACCAGTGTCGGGCGCTGGCTGCACCGCCATATGGATCACTGGCTGGGGCGTCTTGCGCCGGGATACAACACCATCAAGGACCTGGTGCTGCAGTTCATCGGCAGTGGTACAGGAGAGGGGGTGCTCGCCGGTCCCGTGGCGCGGGTGAAAATTCACGGCCCCGACATTCCGTTGTCAGTGACGGCGATCGTTACTTCGCGTCACGACAATGGCGACTACACCGTGTATGTGCCGACTGCACCGGTACCCACTTCCGGATTTGTCTACCACGTACCGGAGGACTGTGTGGAAATCCTCCCGAACGTAACCGTGGAGGCGGCAATGAAATCCATCGTCGCCTGCGGCTCGGGCAGCGGCAATCTGCTGGCGCCAGCCACCGAGTAGATTTTTCCAGGTTTCTTCAGACGATAGCGGGTTGCGCCGGGATACCGGAGTCCTCCCGCGCTATCCCCTCGGTCAGGTGCTGCGGTTCTTACCCAGCGCGCGGATGGCGAAGCGCGCCGGGTGCAGTGCCTTGACCAGTTCTGCCGACACGGGCATGACACCGCCGTCAATCCAGCCCGCCACAACTTCTGCCACGAGTGGCGCATAGGTAAATCCGCGGGAGCCGAGCCCGCCGAGCACGTACAGGTTGCGCCGGTAGGTGGTGCGTTCGGCAATCAGCGCTTTGCGGTTCTTCTGCAAGCCGGCGTAGGTCTGCGCCAGGGCATCCCAGTCCGGTACCGGGCCGGCCATCGGCAAATAGTCCGGGGTCGCTGCGCGGAGGGCAGCGCGGCCGTGCAGTTGTTGCTGGGAAAACTCACTGGCAATGGCCGGTAGAAGGCCTGCGAGGATTTCCAGGTTTTCCCGGTGTTCCTCGTCGCGCAGTTGGGTCTGTGTCTCTTTTAGCTTGAATGTGGCACCGAAGCTGTGGCGATCCTCGAATGCCGGCGTGATATAGCCTTCACCGCAGAGCACGGTGCGCAGCTTGCGCGAAGTGTCGCAAGCGGCGGCGCCGGATACCTGGCCGCGAATTGGGCGCAGGGGCAGGGCAGCGGTGTGGGGCAGTTCACGGATTTCGTTGGCGGCGCATACGATGGCGATATCCGCGGAAAAGGATTCACCTGCGGCAGACCGCAATGACCAACCACCCGCACTCTCTTCCAGGTTGTCGATCTGCGTTTCGCAGTGCACGCGGATATTGTCGTGCTGTAACAGGGTTGCACAGACCACGGACGGTTGCAGCCAGCCGGCGGAGGGAAAATACAGCCCGCCGCACGGTAGCGGCAGGCCCGCCAGTTCACCGGCCTCGGCGGCGCCGACGGGGCGCACCAGATTTTCGGCCTTGTGCGGCTCGAGCCACTTGGCCACCTGAGCGTGCAGGGACTGTTCTTTTTCCGTCTGTGCCAGTTGCAGCAGTCCATTGAAATGCACTGCCTGCGGGCAAAAACTGCGGTAATAGCGCAGTGCGAACATCAGGGCGTGCAGATTGAAATCGCCATTGGGGCCGGGTTTCGGCGACAGCTTTGCGTACAGAATGCCCTGATCGTTTCCTGAAGCACCGCTGCCGGGGCGGGCGCCGCGCTCGAAGACGTTAACCTGAAAGCCGCGTTCGGCCAGCGCGCGGGCGGCGGTGGCACCGGCAATACCGGCACCAATGATGGCGACACTTCGTGCATCCCGGCCGCCTTCGTCCCGCGAGTCCGGCAGGTGCCACGGCGTTTCGGTGATTGCGGTGGGGCCCGTGGTTTCCAGGGCACCGCGCAGCATCTCCCGCTTGCGCCCGAAGCCCGGTACTTTTTTCAGCGTGAAACCCGCGCCTTTCAGGCCGCGCTTGACCAGCCCGGCACAGGTGAATGTGGCGAATGTCGCTGCCGGCCGACTCAGTGCGGCGATATTCTCGAACAGTGCAGCGGACCACATGTCCGGGTTTTTGGCCGGGGCAAAGCCATCCAGAAACCAGGCGTCGACCTGTCGATCACGCGTTGGATCCTCGAGCCGCAGTGCATGGAATGCAGCGCTTGCTTCACCGATCACCAGTGTCAGCGAGATGCGGCCGAAGTCCAGCCGGTGTACGCCGTGCGCGAGAAGCGGAGGGTATTGCTGCTGCAGCTGCTCGGCCAGTGGTTGCAGCTGTGGCCACAGCGCCAGGGCGCGGGCGAGGTCTTGCGGGTGCAGCGGATATTTCTCCACCGAGATGAAATGCAGGCAGGCGCCGGGCGGTGCGGTTTCCCGCCACAGTGCCCAGGCGGCGAGGAAATTGAGCCCGGTGCCAAAGCCGGTTTCGCCGATGGTAAAGGTGGCGCCGTCGGGCAGTTGCGCCCAGCGCTCGGGCAGGTCGTTCTGCTGCAGGAATACGTAGCGGCTCTCCCCGAGACCCGAGGCGCTGGAAAAATAAATGTCGGCGAAGGCGCGCGACAGTGGCTGGCCGTCGTCGCGCCACTCGATTTGCGCGTGGGGGTGTTTGTCGCTCACTGCCGTCTGTTTGCTCGAGAGTTGCTGCGCTGCGCGGGGCAGCTTAATGAGTTCAGGCCTGCAATCCGAATTCGCGCATGACCTGCGTACACCAGCGATCGATGCGTTCCTCGCTGAGATCGAACTCGTTTTCCTCATCCAATGCCAGGCCGACAAAACAGCTGCCGTCCTCGGTCAGTCCCTTGGATTCCTCGAACTCGTAGCCCTCGGCGGGCCAGTAGCCCACCGCGCGGGCGCCCAGGGCCAGAAGCTGTGCGTGCAGGTAGCCGAGGGCATCCTGGAACCATTGCGGATAGCCCTCCTGGTCGCCGAGGCCGAACAGGGCAACGGTCTTCCCTTGCAGGTTGAGCTGGGCCAGGTCGTCCCAGATGTTCTCCCAATCCTCCTGCAGTTCACCGTAGTCCCAGGTGGGAATACCAAAAATCAGGAAATCGTACTGTTCCGCCAGGGCGATATCGTCCTCGGCCACGTTGTGCAGGTCGATCCACTCGGCACCGATGCGGTCGCGGATTTTTTCCGCCGCCATTTCGGTGTAACAGGTACTGGAACCGTAAAAAAGTCCAATAGGTGCAAGCATGGTGAAATCAGATTCGGTTTATTGGGCGCCGGCGAAATCGAGCTGTCGCCAGGCCTCGTAAATGACCACGGCCACGGCATTGGAGAGGTTCATGCTGCGGCTTTCGGGGCGCATCGGGATGCGCAGTGTATGTGCCTCGCCGACATTGTCCAGGAAGACCGCCGGCAGGCCGCGGGTTTCGGGGCCGAACACGATGGCGTCGTCCGGGCGAAAGGCAAAATCGGCGTGGCTGCGGCTGCCCTTGGTCGACAGCGCCAATACCCGCGCCGGTTTTTCGGTCTCGACGAACGCGGGCCAGTCCCGGTGGCGCACCACGCGACTGTATTCGCTGTAATCCAGTCCGGCGCGGCGCAGGCGCTTATCGTCCATGGCAAAGCCCAGCGGCTCGATCAGGTGTAGTTCGGCGCCGGTATTGGCACAGAGGCGAATGATATTGCCGGTGTTGGGGGCGATTTCCGGTTGGTAGAGAACAATCTTGAACATGGGCTGGGGCCGTTGTGGTGGCGGCCAATATTGGGCGGGGCCGGACGGGAGTGTCCGGCCCAATCAGGCGCGGATTATTTCACAATTAGAGGGTGGAGGCGATCTCCTCGCAGTCGATCTCCACGCCGAGCTCGTCGGCAATTTCATCCAGCTCGTCACGCAGGCCGTCCAGATCCATGTCTTCCGCCACCCGGATGGTACAGGTGGCTGTGAACAGCGGTTCGCCGCTCCACGGCGTGCTGTCGTAGCCGGTATCCAGCTGTTCCATATTGATATGGCGGGCGGCCAGTGCGCGGGCGATCTCCCGCACAATGCCGGGGCGGTCATTGCCGACCAGCTTGAGTTGCAGAGTCTGCATCGCTCCACCGGCGACCGCCAGCGCCTCTTCGATCTGCAGTTTGTAGCCCTCTCCGGCGAGCGCCGCGAGGGCATCGCGCAGGCCCTGGCAGGCATCGCTGGGCACGCTGACGCGCAGGATGCCGGCGAATTTGCCGGCGAAGTGCGCCATGCGGCTGTCCTCCCAGTTGCCGCCGTTGTCTGCTACCACGGCGGACAGTTTTTCCACCACGCCGGGTTTGTCGTCGCTGATCAGGGAAATTACGAGGTGCTGCTGCATGGGCTATTCCTTTGCTACGGAAGACACGGTTACACTGATTTACTGAATTGTAGCGATTGGCGGCTGGTCTGATAACACCATCCGTTGGTCGTAAAGGCGTTATTTTCCATTTCGATGCCAGATAACTTCGGGGGTGCAGTCGATGAAAGTGCATGCGGACCTGTGCGTAATTCCCATCGGTGTAGGTGTGTCCGTGGCGGAATACGTCGCGGAGTGTCAGCGGGTTCTGGAGGAAGCCGGGCTCGAGCACCAGATGCACGCCTATGGCACCAACATCGAGGGGGAGTGGGACGACGTGATGGCGGCAGTCAAACGCTGTCACGAGCGCGTTCATGCGCACGGGGCACCGCGTATCACCACCAGTCTTAAACTGGGGACCCGTACCGATCGCGAACAGTCGTTGCAGGATAAAATCGACAGCGTTCAGTCAAAATTGAATAAGTAATAACAACCGGGAGAGACCATGAAACTGAAGACTTTACTGGCGGTGCTGGCCTGTGCGGCGAGCTTCACCGGAGCGGCCGAGGCGGCCGATCTCCAGTCGGCGATCAACAGTGATCACCGCGAGAAAGCCAATGCGGCGCGCGATGTGTATCGCCATCCGGCAGAGACGCTGAAGTTCTTCGGCATCAGGCCGGACATGACGGTGGTGGAGATCTGGCCAGGTGGCGGCTGGTACACTGAAATCCTCGCGCCGTACCTGAAAGACGAGGGTACTTTCTACGCCGCGCATTTCCCCGCGGATAGCCAGTCCAACTACTTCCAGAAGTCCCGCAAATCTTTCCAGGAAAAGCTGGCCGGTAACAGCGCCGATTACGGCAAAGTGAAACTGACCGAATTCAATCCGGCCGACGGCGGTAAAATTGCGCCGGCGGGCAGCGTCGACGCGGTGCTCACTTTCCGCAATGTGCACAACTGGATGAATAGCGGCAGTGATGAGAATGCCTTCAAGAGCTTTTACAAGGCACTCAAGCCCGGCGGTATTCTCGGCGTGGTCGAGCATCGCGCAAAGCCGGGAACGAGCCGCGAAGATATGGTGAAGAGCGGTTACGTGTCCCAGGACTACGTTATCGCGCTGGCAGAAAAGGCCGGATTCAAGCTGGAGAAAACCAGCGAGATCAATGCCAACCCGAAAGATACCGCCGATCATCCGAAGGGCGTCTGGACGCTGCCGCCGACGCTGAGTCTCGGTGACAAAGACAAGGACAAGTACCAGGCGATCGGCGAGAGCGATCGTATGACCCTGCTGTTCAGCAAGCCCGCGGATATGTAGTGTCCGGGCCCGATGGCCGGGGCATTCCGGCCATCGTCTGCCCGCCAATGCCAATTAGTGAAGTAGAAGTATGCGCATCCCTTACAACCAGCTCGACCAGGACACCCTACAAAACCTGCTCGAGGAGTACGCCACCCGCGACGGCACCGATTACGGCGAGCGGGAAGTCAGTCTCGTCGACAAGGTGGCGAGTCTGCGGCGCCAGCTGCAGTCGGGAGAGGTGGTGATCTGGTTCGAGCCCGGCGAGGAGTCTGTCAACCTGGTGCTGGCCGAGGATCTTCCCGACGATGCCTGATCAGCTGATCGACACACCGGCCGGTGACGCCCGCGCCCGCTTCCTGTTTGCCCACGGCGCCGGTGCGCCCATGGACAGCGATTTCATGCAGGCAATCAGTGCCGGTCTGAGCGAGCGGGGTATCGAGGTGGTGCGGTTCGAGTTTCCGTATATGGCGGAGCGCCGCCGGGGTGGCTCGCGGCGGCCGCCAAATCCCATGCCCCAGTTGCTGGACAGCTTTCGTGCCCAGGTTGCGCGATTCGATGGAGAGTCGCTGCCGCTCTATATCGGTGGGAAATCCCTCGGCGGGCGGGTGGCCAGCCTGCTGGCACAGGCGCTGTTTGCGGACGGCTCAGTGGAGGGGTTGGTGTGTTTTGGATATCCGTTTCACCCGCAGGGCAAGCCCGACAGCTTGCGCACGGAGCACCTGTATGAGCTGCGCTGTCCGGCTCTGATCGTACAGGGCACGCGGGATCCGCTCGGCAATCGCGAGGAGGTCATTTCATACGCGTTGCCGGAAGCGGTTCGCATCGAGTGGCTCGAGGATGGCGACCACGACTTCAAGCCGCGTCGTGCCAGTGGCTTAACCCAGGCGGGTCACTGGCAAGCGGCTGTGGACGCGGCTGCGACCTTTATGCGGTCTCCAGAATCGTGATCCGTTCGTCCTGCGCCAGCATCGGGCTCAGCTGGGCAAGCTGCGCACGGCGTTCTTCGCTGGTATACCAGTGTTCCCACTGATCCGCCGTCTGCCATTTTGACAGGGTAAAGCGGCGCTGCGGATTGCCTTTTTCCGTGTACGTCTGCCCGTCGACAAAGCCGACGGTGCGGTAGGCGTTATTGAGCAGCTTGCGCGCCGCGGCCTCGTACTCATCCATTTTGTCTGCGGCGATTTCCCGCTCAATCAATACGTAAATCATCTTCTACTCTTGAGTTGCCGATTCACTGCGTGGATTTTAGCGCGTCTCGCAGATCTACCGATATAACGGCAAGCGGGCATTTTGGCCGCCTGGTCAGGCAAAGTTGCAGGTGACGCCAAGGCAGAAAACCCGGAAAATACTTCCATGAAGTCAGATCACACTTTAGATGCCCGCGGCCTGCTGTGCCCGGAGCCTGTCATGATGCTGCACGCCGCAGTGCGTAAAGTGGCACCCGGCGAGATATTGCAGATGCTTGCCACCGATCCCTCTACCCAGCGGGATGTTCCCAAGTTCTGCCAGTTTCTCGGCTACGAGCTGGTGGAGCACGCCGAAGAGAACGACGAGTTCGTCTACTGGATCAAAAAGGCTGAATAGCGCTTGATGGCGAGGGCTTGCGTTGAGGCGAGCGGTGCTGTGCTGCCCGCGTCTTGCGATAGGGCAGGTTAAGCCCGCCAGGCGTCGCGAGTGATCCCCCCCCCCCGCGGCGGCGGGGAGGAATCACCGATGCTGTGCCGAGACCCTAGGGCGTGGTCACCAGCGCCGCAATCGCCGCCAGTGCTTCCGGATCCTCGGATTTGATTTTGTTGGCTATGTGGTGCTGGAAGAAATAGCGGAAATCCCGCGCTTCCTGGGCCGGGTAGAGACACAGGTCGCCGGGCAGCACCGGGGTGGTGACTACGCTGTCGTGGTCGATCAACATACCGTGAATTTCGCCGTTGGCGTACAGCCGCCAGCTCACGACTTCGGTCAGTGTCAGGTTTTCCCGCTGCTCATCCATGAACACCCCGTGGGTGCCAATGGTGTCCGGAATCTCCTGTAGTACTTCCTCGGCCTTACTGCTTTCGTACTCGAAATATTCCGCCGCAGTCTCCAGCTCGACGATTTTGTGGATAGGGGGTTCGTGGAAGATTTCCTCGATACCCGGGTCGTAGTAACCCTCAAAGCGGCCGTCCAGGGGATCCTTGATATCCGGGCAGGCGACGATGGAGTTCAACCAGGGAACGAGACCGACAATCTCGCCATTCGCTTTGAGGCCCCAGCAGAGAATTTTCAGGCTGTAGAGGTCAGAGCCGCTGGAGCTGTTGGAGTAGAGCATTTCCAAGCCATCTAACTCCGGCGACAGTCGGATAAAGCGTCTGCTCGCAGAAGTCTCGATTGGCTCGCCGGTGAAGAGGTCAACCACATTGCTGGTGTTGTGGTCGGTCATGGAGCACCTCCTTGCAGGGCCGGTTGTATACCGTCTCCATCCAGAAGATGTCGCGTACCGCGGGTGCCCTATCTCTGAATGAAGACTGGGGCAGGAGGGCGTTTGACTGCTTATTCCCCCCTGGGGGAACCGGATGCCGGGCGGGGCCCTTTCCGGTGTCCCTGTAACTAAAGGTATATGCTGAATTACCGAAATACAACCAAGGCGTTAGACTCCTTGGTTATCAGCAGTGTGGTTTTCCATGACTTTGATCTTATCGGTGGCATTGCTATAGTCCGCGCCTTTGCCGAACCGCGGAGAATCCCTTGTCTGCCCAGCCCTGCGCCAGTGCCCCATTGGCCGACAGCCCTACAGCCGAGCGCATTGCGGCGGTATTCGATTGCTGTTTTGCCGATCCGGCGGGCCTCAATACGCGCCTGCGCGGGGGCTACGAAGAACCCTTTTACCGCCCTGCGGGGGACCGCCACTCCTATCATCAAGTGGAATTCACCCGCGACTATGCCGCCAGCGCGCTGCACGAAGCGGCCCACTGGTGCGTGGCCGGTGAGGCCCGGCGCTGCCTGCCGGACTACGGTTACTGGTACGCTCCGGACGGCCGCAGCGCCGAGCAGCAGCGGTTGTTTGAGCAGGTGGAGGTCAAGCCCCAGGCGCTGGAGTGGATCTTCGCGCGGGCCTGCGGGCTGCGTTTCCGGGTCAGTGCCGACAATCTGGAGAGTGATCTCGGCCCCAGCGCGGCCTTTAAAGAGGCGATCTGGGCGCAGGTCCGCGCCTACTGTGCGGACGGCATGAACCAGCGTGCCAGGACCTTCGCCATGGCGCTGGCACGGGAATTCGGGCGACCGCAGCCGCTGTGCGCCGACCTCTACCAGAAGGCGGACCTGCAGTGACTGTCGGCGAGCGGGCGCCATTATTGGTGGATGCCTCGGTATATATTTTCCGCTACTACTTTGCCCTGCCGCCGAACTGGATGAGCCGTTCGGGCTATTCCACCGAGGCGGTCTACGGTTTCGCCAACTTCCTGCTGGACCTGCTCGCCCGCCGGCCGGTGCGTATCGCCTGCGCCTTTGATGAATCCCTCGGCAGCTGCTTTCGCAACGAGCTCTATCCGGACTACAAGTGCAGCCGCGCGCTACCGGACGAAGCGCTGGCTTTCCAGCTGGCCGCCTGTCGGGAAATGGCGGAGGCCTTTGGCATTGCCAGTTTTGCCAGCGAGCGCTACGAGGCGGACGATATCCTCGCCACGCTGACGCGCCTGTGCCTTGAACAGGGTCCGGTGGTTGTCAGTCGCGACAAGGACCTGGGGCAGTTGCTGGACCGGGGTGCCGTGTCCCTGTGGGATTTTGCCGCAGACCAGCACCTGGATGCCGCGGCGATACAGGCCAAATTCGGTGTACGCCCCGGGCAGATCGCCGATTACCTGGCGCTGGTGGGCGACACCAGTGACGATATTCCCGGCGTGCCCGGGGTGGGTAAGAAAACCGCGGCGCGCCTGCTGGAAGAATTCGACAGCGTCGAGCAGCTGCTCGCCAATACCGATCGGGTGGCCCGGCTGTCCCTCCGCGGCGCCGCCGGTCTGGCAGTGCGCCTGGCAGAGCATGCGGAACAGATTGCCCTGGCCAAGCGCCTGGCCTCGCTGGAAGAGCGGGTAGGCCTGGCGATCGACGGCGCCGACCTCGAGTGGCGCGGCGCCGATATCGAAGTGGCCCAGGCGCTGGCGCTCGAATTCGGCATCGGCGGCCTGAACGCTAAAATCCAGCGGACATTGAGTCCGCCAACCTTGAGTCCAGATACAGCGGAGGTGCTGTGACAGAGTCCGGAATGACGATTGTCGCCGACGAGAATATCCCGGCGCTGGAAGACTACTTCGGTGACCTGGGAACACTGATACGGGTGCCGGGGCGCGACCTGCGCCGCGAGCAGGTCGCGGAAGCCGACGTACTGCTGGTGCGCTCGGTGACCAGGGTCGACGAATCCCTGCTGGCCGGCACACCGGTACGCTTTGTCGGCAGCTGTACCATCGGTACGGACCATCTCGATACCGCGTGGCTGGATCGCAGCGGTATTGCCTGGAGCGCCGCACCGGGCTGCAATGCAAACTCCGTGGCAGAATATGTATTCTGCGCGCTGGCGGCCCTGGGCTGCGACTGGCGGCAGCGGAGCTTCGGTATCGTCGGCTGTGGCAATGTGGGCGGGCTGTTGCAGCAGCGGCTCCACGCGCTGGGCGTGGAATGTGCGGTGTATGACCCCTGGCTGCCGGACAATCCGGACGCGGCCACACTGGATCGGGTCCTGGGGCAGGACGTGGTCTGCCTGCACGCGCCGCTAGTAAAAGGTGGCCCGCACCCGAGTCTGCATATGATAGGGCGCGCACAGCTGGAAAAAATCAAGGGCGGCGCTGTACTGATCAGCGCCGGCCGCGGCGCTGTAATAGATAACTCGGCGCTGCTGACCCTGTTGCGTGAGGGCCGGCGTGTCACTACCGTGCTGGATGTCTGGGAAAACGAACCGGACATCGACACGGCGCTGCTGCAACTGGTGGATATCGGCACGCCGCATATTGCCGGCTACAGCCTCGACGGCAAGCTCGCCGGCACCCGCATGATTCGCGCGGCGCTGTCGAAAGCGCTGTCCCTGCCGGACGTTTCCGACATCGACCGCGACGGAGCCGCATCAACGCGCCGCGCCCTGGCTCCGGCAGCGGCAGCTCCAGATGAATTTGCCGCGATGGCAGAACTGCTGTTGCAGATCTATGATCCCCGCGCAGACGACCGCCGCCTGCGCGCGGGCGCCGCAGGCG
>NZ_JACZCR010000040.1 GCF_014904735.1 Microbulbifer hainanensis
CGCAGGCGATGTTCCAATGGCCCGGGCCTTTGACCGGTTGCGGCGGGAGTACCCGGAGCGACTCGAATTTTCCCACTACAGTGTCGACAGTGCGGCACTGGACTCCGCGCTGCAACGGCAACTGGCGATTCTGGGGTTGCAGTGAATATCAAGAAGCTCGGCCTGATCATCAATCCGTGGGCCGGCGTCGGCGGTCCCGCCGGTCTCAAGGGCAGCGACGGTGCCGATACCGTGGCGCAGGCGCTTGCTGCGGGATCCGAGCCGCAGGCCCACAAGCGCGCGGCCACTGCATTGACTGCGCTGCAACCTTTTGCCGGGCAGCTGGAGATCCTCTGCTTTGCCGGCAACATGGGGGAGCTGGTTGCTGAAGAGGGTGGATTCACAACACGCGTGGTCGGCGCGGCGGCGACAGATCCGTCGACACCGGAGGACAGCGAGCGCGCTGCGCAAACCATTCGCGACGCCGGCGCCGACCTGATTATTTTTGTCGGCGGCGACGGCACCGCGCGCAATATGGTCAATGCGCTGGGTGACAACTTCCCGGTGCTGGGAATTCCCGCAGGTGTCAAAATGCACTCCGCCTGTTTTGCGATTTCGCCGCGGGCTGGCGGCGAGGTGCTGCGCCGGTTGTTGACCGGGCAGCTGGTGGATCTGCACGAGCACGAAGTGCGCGATATCGACGAGAAATCCTTTCGCGAAGGGCGGGTGAGTACCCGCTACTACGGCGAGCTGCTGGTGCCGGAGGAAGGACATTTCCTGCAGGCGGTCAAAAATGCCGGCCGCGAAGTGGAGGAGCTGGCGGTCGCGGACATCGCTGCGGATATTGTCGAAGACCTGGATCCGCAGACTCTCTATATCGTCGGGCCGGGCTCAACCACACTCGCGGTACTGAGCGAGCTGGGTTGCGACGGTACATTGCTGGGGGTGGATCTGGTCAGGGACGGGGAACTGGTCGCTGAGGACGTCAGTGCGCCGGAAATCGAGCGCGCCATCGCCGCGCATGACGGCCCGGTGAAAATCATTCTGACCGCCATCGGTGGGCAGGGCCACCTGATCGGACGCGGCAACCAGCAATTCTCGCCGGCGGTACTACGGTCGGTCGGCCGCGACAACCTGATTGTCGTCGCCACCAAGACCAAGATTACCGAACTCGGTGGCCGTCCGTTACTGGTGGACAGCGGTGATGCCGAGCTCGACGAACACTGGAGCGGTTTTATTCGCGTGGTCACCGGTTACCGGGACGCGATTCTCTATCCGCTCAGCAACGGAGATTTATCCTAGAAATGGCGACAGACTGGACTGCCCTGCTGGAACAGGTGGAAAGCAAATTTAGTGAAGCGCAGCCGGACAGTCGGCGCCTGTTTCACGGCCGCGGGCGCTGCTACCCGGGGCTGGAGCAGGTATGCGTGGACAGTTTTTTTCCCGCAATACTGGTGACTTTTTTCGAGGAGTACGCAGGCGAGGAAGCACTCTGCGAGCGGCTGTGGGAAATGGCTGCAGCGCAGGGTTACCAGGGAATTGCGGTGCAGCGCCGGTATCAACCGGGCGCGCCGATCACCTGGCCCTGTGGTGCGCCGGTGGCGGCACCTGAGGCGCGCCGCGGTGAACTGCGCTTCCCGCTGACCTTCGAGCGGCAGAATGTGGGATTTTTCCTCGATATCGAGCCGGGCCGCCACTGGCTCGAAGAGCAGGTGCGCAGCCACAGCGAAACGGAAAACCTGAAACTGCTGAACCTGTTCGCCTTTACTTGCGCATTTTCCGTGGTGGCGCGCGCGGCCGGCGAGTTGGATGTACTCAATATTGACGTGAACCGCGGCGTATTGAACCGCGGCCGCGAAAATCACCTGTCGAACAAGCTGCCTTTAAAGGGCATCAAATTTCTGCAGCTGGATGCACTGCGCGATTTCAACCGCTTCGATCGGCGCGGTCCCTTCCAGCTGGCCGTGGTGGATCCCCCCACGCGCCAGAAAGGGCGTTTCGATGTCAGTGAGAATTACGGCAAGCTGCTGCAGCTGTTACCGGGTTGCCTGGCGGACGAAGCGGAACTGCTGATGGTGATGAACTCCCCGCGCCATAGCGAGGCCCATTTCCGTGCGCTGATCGAAGAGTCGGATATCCGCTATGAAGTGGTGGAGCGGCTGCCGCAGAATCCGGATTTTCCCGACCGGGATCCGGATGCGGCGCTGAAAATGCTGCACGTCAGGTTTCGCCGATAATTTCACTGGAGATCCTGTGGGCGCGATCGGCGATCGCGCCCGTATTGTGAAGTGCCCGAAGCGCGCTTACAGAGCAGAGAACTCCCGCATCAATCGCTCCATCAATTCCTGCAATTGCGGCGACGAACCACCGCGCACGGCGCTGTTCAGCAGTTCAGCGTTGCTCTCGCCACTCTCCAGCTTGTTCACCAGTAACAGGAAGCCCTTGTGGCTCAATACCGCTTCCTCCACGGCTTCCTGGCGGACCAGCTGTCCGAAACCGATATAACCGCTCTGTTTCAGCCAGGTCATGGCGCCGAGGCAGGCGAGGTGGCGCGGCGAGTGCAGACCGAACTCGTCCGGTGTGTCGGGCCCGGCGATATCCTCGACATACACGGTCGACGGTGCGGGGAACTGGCCGAACAGCGCCAGCAGGATTCTGCCGGCATCGCGGTAAAAGTCGTGAATATGCAGGTCGTCGAGCATTACTTCTATTGCATTCAAGCGGTGTAGCGTTCCAGGAAGTAACCCAGGCGATCGATTGCGTGGGAGAGGTCATCTGCACGCGGCAGGAAGACGATACGCAGGTGATCGGGGGCGTCCCAGTGAAAGGCGCTGCCCTGCACCAGCAGGATTTTTTCCTGGCGCAGGAAGTCGAGCACAAGGTGTTCGTCGTTGTGGATCTTGTAGCGATCCAGGTGCAGCTTCGGGAACAGGTAGATGGCACCGCTCGGTTTGCTACAGCTGACACCGGGAATGTCGTTCAGCATGCGGTAGGCGAGGTCGCGCTGCTGGCGCAAGCGTCCGCCGGGCAATACCAGGTCATTGATACTCTGGTAGCCACCCAGTGCCGTCTGTACTGCGAACATGGCGGGGACATTGCCGCACAAACGCATGGAAGACAGGATGTCCATCCCCTCGATAAAGCCTTTCGCGCGATGCTTGTCGCCGGTCACTATCATCCAGCCGGAGCGAAAGCCCGCCAGTCGATAGGATTTTGACAGGCCGTTGAAGCTCAGGCATAGCACGCCCTCGGCCAGCTTGGCCATCGGCGTGAACTCGGCATCGTCGTAGAGGATTTTGCTGTAAATTTCGTCCGCGAAAATGACCAGGTCGTTGGCGCGGGCCAGCTCGACGATCTCTTCCAGCAGCGCGCGCGGGTAGACGGCGCCGGTCGGGTTGTTGGGGTTGATGACTACAATTCCGCGGGTGCGCGGCGTAATCTTGGCCTTGATATCGTCGATGTCCGGCAGCCAGTCCGCCTGTTCGTCGCAGCGATAGAGTACCGGTTTGGCGCCGGTCAGGTTGGTCGCGGCCATCCACAGTGGGTAGTTCGGCATCGGCAGTAGGAGTTCGTCGCCATCGTTCAGCAGCGCCTGGGTCGCCATGGAGATCAGCTCGGATACGCCGTTGCCGAGGTAGATATCATCGATATCGACACCGTCGATTCCGAGTGTCTGGCACTCCTGCATGATGGCCTTGCGCGCGGCGAACAGTCCCTTGGATTCCACATAGCCCTGGGCCTGGGAAAGGTTGTGAATGACATCCTGGATAATCTCGTCCGGGGCGTCGAAACCGAAGGGGGCTGGGTTGCCGATATTCAGCTTGAGAATACGGTGACCTTCCTCCTCCATGCGGCTGGCCTGTTCCATGACCGGTCCGCGGATTTCGTAACAGACGCCGTGCAGCTTTTCCGACTTGTGAATGTCATTCATGATGGCAGTGGTAATCCCTGGTGCACTTGCCGCGGGAGCTGCCGCTCCTGCAGGCGGATAAGGAATAAGGAAGACAGAGTATGTCAAAAGAAAAAGACGATAACTACTGGCGCGACAAGCTCTCGCCGGAAGAATTTCACGTTTGCCGTGAAGCCGGCACCGAGCGGCCTTTCAGTGGAGAGTACTGGGATACATTCGAGGACGGCGTCTACCGCTGCCGCTGTTGTGGTGAGGTGCTGTTCGAGTCGGAATCCAAGTTTGATGCCGGCTGTGGCTGGCCGAGTTTCGACAGTGAGGTGCAGAAGGGCAAGGTGGAAGAGCGAGTCGACAATAGTCTCGGTATGCAGCGCACGGAGATCCTCTGTGCCAAATGTAACAGTCATCTGGGGCATGTCTTTCCAGATGGCCCGACAGAGACAGGATTGCGCTACTGTGTGAATTCGCTGTCGGTGAAACTGGATCCCGACCGGGAAGAAAAATAGGGAGAGACCCATGCGGAATACCCACTGGAGTCGCTGGCTGGTGCGCGTGCAATGGCTATTGTTGGCCATCATCTTCTTCGCGGGGCTGGCTCTGCGCCTCGATCTGGTCAACTTCCGCCCCATCTTTCACGTATTCAAATATGCCGGGCTCGCCGCGCTGGGCGTCGCGCTGCTGAGTATCCTGGTGTTTATCTGGGGGCTGGTGAAACGCCACCCCGAGAGTCGCCGCGCGGCACTCTGGGCGGTGGTCCTGGGCCTGCTGCCGGTGGCGGTACCGCTGTTGACGGTCGGCAGGAGCAACTTCGAAGTGCCGCCGATACACGATATCAGTACCGACCTGCAGAATCCGCCCCAGTATCAGGCGGTCCTGTCGCTGCGCAAGAAAACCGACAACAGTGCCAAGTACGGTGGCGAGGCCGTGGCGGAACAGCAGCGCCTGGCGGATATCTATGCGGATATCCAGCCGTTGCAGCTCGAGCTGCCCGTAGCCCGGGCGACGGAACTCGCGGCCGACGTGGCCAATGACCTCGGCTGGCGGGTTGTGGCCGAGAACCCGGCGCAGGGACATCTGGAGGCTGTGGACCGGACGCTGCTGTTGGGATTCAGCGATGATGTCGTGGTCAGGGTGACCGAGGATAAAGGTGGCTCACGGGTGGATATCCGTTCCAGCTCCCGGGTGGGGCAGAGCGATCTGGGTGCGAACGCCAAGCGTATCCGCAGTTTTCTGACCGAGCTGGAGGTCCGCGCCCACGAGGTGGAGTAGGGCGCAATCGCCACAAACCGGCAAGTTGGGTAAGTGCCTGACTATAAAAGAAAAAAATACAAAGAAAGTTCGCACTCGGGTGTTGACAGCCCCCCGGGTGCTACATAGAATGCGCCCCACTTCTGACGCAGAGCGGATCTTTGAGACGCCAAACAACGCGAACGAAGTCGTCCGGGTCCCCTTCGTCTAGAGGCCTAGGACACCGCCCTTTCACGGCGGTAACAGGGGTTCGACTCCCCTAGGGGACGCCACGCGGGAATAGCTCAGTTGGTAGAGCGCAACCTTGCCAAGGTTGAGGTCGCCGGTTCGAACCCGGTTTCCCGCTCCAGTTTTCATTCTTTGTAGAGTGACGCCTAGATCGCACTACAGGGAGTTGCTACTAGAATTTCTGGTAGCGAAGCCACCGGCAGTGTGGCAGCATTGGTTCTTCGGGGCCAAGTGCAAGTTTTCTGTCCCCATCGTCTAGAGGCCTAGGACACCGCCCTTTCACGGCGGTAACAGGGGTTCGACTCCCCTTGGGGATGCCATATTCGGCAGCCTGCGCAAAGCGCGGCTGCAGATGACAGAAAAAGCGGGAATAGCTCAGTTGGTAGAGCGCAACCTTGCCAAGGTTGAGGTCGCCGGTTCGAACCCGGTTTCCCGCTCCAGTTTATAAGGCCGCTCTTAGAGCGGCTTTTTTTTTCTCCAACTATTTCTGCCGCTGCGTAGCGCCTTTCCCTTTGACCGGTTGAAATATACTGCCCAAGCGCGTTGAATAGCGCCTTCAATTCTAGGAGACAGTAATGACCGCAGCGCTCTCCATTCAAAATCTGCAGAAAATCTACGACAACGGCTTCCAGGCTCTGAAGGGCATCAGTTTCGAAGTGCAGCCCGGGGATTTCTTTGCTTTGCTGGGCCCCAACGGTGCCGGTAAATCCACCACTATCGGTATCATCTGTTCACTGGTGCGCAAAACCGGTGGCAGCGTTTCCATCTTCGGTGTCGACATCGACAAGAATTTTCCCAAGGCGAAGCAGCTACTGGGCGTAGTGCCGCAGGAATTCAACTTCAGCCAGTTTGAAAAGGTGTTCGATATCGTCGCCACCCAGGGCGGTTTCTACGGAATGCCGCGGGCGCTGGCAGAGGAGCGAACCGAGAAATACCTCAAGCAGCTCGGCCTGTGGGACAAGCGCAATGTCCAGGCGCGCATGCTGTCCGGCGGCATGAAGCGCCGCCTGATGATTGCCCGGGCCCTGATCCATGAGCCCCGGCTACTGATTCTCGACGAGCCCACCGCCGGCGTGGACATCGAGCTGCGCCGCTCTATGTGGACCTTCCTGCAGGAGATCAACGCGCAGGGCACCACTATCATCCTCACCACGCATTACCTGGAAGAGGCGGAGAGCCTGTGCCGCAATATCGCCATCATCGATAAGGGCGATATCGTCGAGAACACTTCGATCAAGTCGCTGCTCAAGACCCTGAGCCGCGAGACATTCATCCTGGATACGGCTGAGTCCCTGCAGGGGGCGCCGGACTTCGGCAGCTTTAACGGGCGCCTGGTGGACGAGCACAGTCTCGAGGTAACGGTAGAGAAGGGGCAATCCCTCAATGAACTGTTCACCGGTCTGGGTGCGCAGGGGATTTCCGTAGTGAGTATGCGCAACCGCGCCAACCGGCTGGAGGAACTGTTTGTGTCCCTGCTGGCCGATGAAAAACAGGAGGAAGCCCGATGAACAGCAGTGCAATCTGGACTTCTTTCAGCACCATCCTGCGCCGTGAAGTACGCCGCTTTACCCGTATCTGGCCGCAGACGCTGGTACCGCCGGTGATTACCATGTCGCTGTACTTTGTCATTTTCGGCGCGTTGATCGGCAGCCGTATCGGCGATATGGGTGGCTTCAGCTATATGGAGTTTGTCGTGCCCGGCCTGATCATGATGTCGGTAATCACTAACTCCTACTCCAACGTGGTGTCGTCTTTCTACAGCGCGAAGTTCCAACGCAGTGTCGAGGAACTGCTGGTATCGCCGACCCCCAACTGGGTGATCATGGCCGGCTACGTGCTCGGCGGTGTATCGCGCGGCCTGATCGTGGGCCTGGTGGTGACACTGATCGCGCTCTTCTTTACGCACCTGAGCGTGCAGCATGTGGGGATCACCATTGCGATCGTGTTCCTGACGTCGGTGCTGTTTTCCCTGGCGGGCTTTATCAATGCCATCTTCGCCAACAGCTTTGACGATATCTCGATCATTCCCACATTCGTGCTGACACCACTGACCTATCTGGGTGGCGTCTTCTATTCGATTCAGCTGCTGTCACCTTTCTGGCAGGGATTATCAAAGCTCAACCCTATCCTGTATATGGTCAACGCCTTCCGCTACGGCGTGCTGGGTGTGTCCGATATCAATGTGGTGTGGGCCTTTGTCGGTGTGCTGGTGTTTATCGCACTGCTGTCTGCCTGGGGCCTGCACCTGATGAGCAACGGCAAACGCCTGCGGCACTGATGGGGTCTGCGCTCATGAGCAATGAAAGAGAAGACTGGCAGAACCTGCTGCTCGGCAAAGAGACCCGCTACGAGTCCAGCTACAATCCGCAGCTGCTGTTCCCGATCGAGCGCGCCGTTTCGCGGGCTCACCTGGGGCTGGCGGGTGGCGAACTGCCGTTCTTTGGCGAGGATGAGTGGTGGGGATTCGAGCTGTCGTGGCTGAACCCGAAAGGGTTGCCGCAGGTGGCCGTGGCCCGCTTCACTTTTCCCGCCACCAGTCCGCATATGGTGGAATCCAAATCGTTCAAACTGTATTTGAACTCTTTCAACCAGACACCGTTTGATTCCTGGCAGGTGGTGCGAAATATTCTCGTGCGGGATCTATCCGCTGCCGCCGGCGCTGCGGTGGCAGTAGAGCTGTTCGGCGTGGAAGACCCGCAGCTGGGTATAGCCAAGCCAGACGGATTCTGTCTGGACGGGCTGGATATCGAGACTCGTCATTACCAGCCGGATGCGGCCTTGCTGAAGCTGGACGGCGATCGCGGCCAGGTCAGTGAAAGGCTATACAGCCATCTGCTGCGCAGTAACTGCCCGGTTACCGGTCAGCCGGACTGGGCGACAGTCTGCTTCGATTACCGGGGCCCGGCACTGGATCGGGAAGGGCTGCTCGCCTATATCGTTTCATTCCGCGAACACCAGGATTTTCACGAGCACTGCGTCGAGCGGATCTTCTGTGACCTGCAACAGCTGGCCGAATTCGAAGAATTGACCGTCTGCGCGCGCTATACGCGCCGCGGCGGGCTGGATATCAATCCACTGCGCAGCACGACGCAGGGTGTGCCGTTGCCGCCCAGGTTTGCCCGTCAGTAACCGTTGCCTCCGGCGCCGCTTACCCGCGGCGCCGCCTCTCGCCTTTTTGCCTCCCGTCTTAATGCCCCGACTATAGTCTTTACTGGTAATAACGGTTCCGGATTCTGCGCAAGCGGGAGGTGCATATGCGCGATATGGGTTATGGCGGCAAGGCAATGACCGCGCTCGGTATTCTGACCATGATCCTGGGCGCACTGGCATTGCTGGCGCCGGGGTTCACCGGGCTTTCGCTCGCCATGGTGCTGGGTGTACTGGTGTTGTTCGGAGGCATTTTCCGCCTGATCTGGGCGTTTCGCTCCGGCAGTTTCACTAAGGGTATTCTGGGTATTGCGCTGGGGCTGCTGACGATCGTGGCGGCGGTGATACTGCTCAGTAATCCAGTGCTGCTGTCCGGTACCATTACAATATTATTGGCCATCTATTTTATCGTGGACGGCGCAGCTGAGCTGATTGCCGGAATTCGCGCGGCTCCCGAAACCGGGAAAATGTGGCTGACACTGGGTGGCATCATCTCAATCATTTTGGGCGTGATGGTGTGGACGCAGTTCCCGTATTCCGGAAACTGGATGCTCGGCATTATATTCGGGGTCAAACTTATCTTTATCGGTCTTATCATGGCCTCGGGCGCGCGGCCGGTGCGCGTCTAGCGTTTGCGCGTTGCCGGCCCGTCCCGGCAGTTTCGCCGCACCATGTGGTTTCGACGACTAGCCGGCTTTGCCGGCCTCTGCGTTCTCGCCTTTTTATTGATCCTGTCGATCGGGCTCGCCATCTATATCGCGCGGCTGCCAGACCTGCAGGTCTGGCACACGGCAATTCTGGACGCCGAGTTCACCGAAGATTCCCCTGTCTCTACCTTCAAGGAATACCTGGCGCTGGAAGATCGGCTGTTTGCCCAGCTCGATGAAAAAGTTTACAAAAAAACAGCACCGGCCACTCCCGACACCGTCAATCGCTACCGCCGCGGCAGCCTTGCCGACCCCGCTCGCTGGCCCACCAACTGGAACCGCAGTTTTTTACTGGAAGCGGAGCACCCGCGCCGTGTGGTTTTGCTGCTGCACGGGCTGACGGATGCGCCTTACAGTTTGCGACACCTGGCCCTGCGGCTGCACCGCTCAGGCGCCACGGTATTGGGGCTGCGTATCCCTGGCCACGGCACGGCACCATCGGGGCTGACGACTGTGACCTGGCAGGATATGGCGGCGGCAGTGAAGCTGGCGGCGAAACACTTGAATAAGCTCGGGGGCGGACAGCCGATTGATATTGTCGGTTACTCCAACGGTGCGGCCCTGGCCCTGCACTACACACTGCAAAGTATCGGTAATCCGTCGCTGCCCCACGTGCGGCATCTGGTGTTGCTGTCGCCGCAAATCGCTATCTCGCCAGCGGCGGGACTCGCCGTCTGGCAGGCTCGCCTGGGGCACCTGCTGGGATTGCGCAAGCTCGAGTGGAATGCCGTACACCTCGAATACGAGCCGTTTAAATACGGCTCCTTTGCCGTCAATGCCGCTGCACTGGCGCACCGTATTACCCTGGAAAACCAGCGCCGCCTGCGCGAGCTGGCGGAAGCGGGCAAGCTGGGCCAGATGCCGCCGATCCTGTCGTTCTCTTCGGTGATTGATGCGACGGTCGAGGCGCCGGCAGTGATCACGGAGCTGTTCAACCGGCTGCCGGCCGGGGGACACGAATTGGTGCTGTTCGATTTTAATCGCCAGGCCGGTGTGGAGCCCCTGCTCAACTGGAACCCCGACCCCATGCTCGATGCCGTGCGCAGAGCGTCGCCCCGGCATTACGGCTTGACGCTAGTGACCAATAGTGACCGCCAGTCGCTCGCCGTGATGGCCGCCCACTGGCCGCCGGACCAGCAGTCTGCGACCCGCACACCGCTGGGGCTGAGCTGGCCGAAGGAGGTCTATTCGCTGTCTCATGTGGCACTGCCATTTGCGTCGGACGATTCGGTCTATGGCGGCTTTCCTGCGGGCCCGGGTCCGGGAATTCATCTCGGCAACCTGGCCTGGCGCGGCGAGCGCGGCGCCCTGAGGATCAGTGCATCGTCTCAGCTGCGGCTGCGCTGGAATCCGTTCTATTCGTGGATGGAGGATCGGGCAGTCGGGTTTCTGGAATTGAATTGAAAGGAGGGTAAAGCGGGGAGGGCGGGTGTGCCCTCCCTCAAGGCATCACATAATGACCTTGCTCTTCAGAGTTGCAGCGGCCTTCTGCAATGACTGCAGCACCTTGTCTTTGTCGTAATTGCGGATCTTGTCGAGATCCAGATGCATCGAGAAACCCGGCGCATGGTCTTCCAGGTAGCTCTGTTGTCCGCCGAGGTTCTTGCGCAGGTCGGTGACCTGGTAGACCTTCACCGGTGTACTGAAACCTTTTACGGTAACGTGTCCCTTGTCGCGACACATGACCGAGTGTTTGATCAGTGCCCAGGACTCGTGACTGATCAGGATCTCGCCCGGCTGTGCAGCGCCCTCGAGACGGGCCGCCAGATTTACATGAGTGCCCATAACTGTATAGGACTGGTGGTTGGCGGTGCCGAAGATGCCGACAGTGCAGTAGCCGGTATTGATTCCCATGCGTACCTGCAGCGGCCGCGCGATTCCCTTGTTGTACCACTCCTGCTTCATCTCGCGCACACGCTTGCGCATTGCCAGCGCCATGGCCACGCAGCGCAGGGCGTCGGACTTGGGGCCCTTGCTCTGGTCATCGCCGAATACCACCATCACCGCATCGCCGATGAACTTGTCGATGGTCCCGCCGTACTGACCGGCGATTCGCGACATTTCGGACAGGTAGCTGTTCAGCAGCTGGGTGAAGGTTTCGGCCTCCAGCTCTTCGGTGAGCTGGCTGAAGTCCTTGATATCGGAGAAGAATACCGTGAGCAGTTTGCGCTCGGTGACCAGCTCGCCCTCGGTGCCGCTGGTCACCGCCCGCCACAGCCGCTGCGGCAGGTACTTGGACAGTTTGTAAGTGCGCATCTTACTGGTGTGTTGCTCTTTGGTGAGCTCCTGGTTGGCGCGCTTGAGCGATGAGATCTGCTTGTGGGTATAGAAGGCGTAGGCACAGAAATAAGTAAAGACCCCGATCAGGCTCGCAGCGCTGATGGTCAGGTCCGAATTCACCACCAGCGCCGGTTCGTGGATCAGGTAGCCGGCGCCGACCCCCATAAGCAACCCGGTATTGTGTTCGAACCAGCGGCGGCCGCCGCCCTCGGTCAGCGCATTGAACTGCACCATGGTGATGAACAGCAGTGAAGGCAGCAGGCTGAAATTGGCCAGTGCAATGGCCATGCCGATCAGGGTTGCATCGCAGAAGGAGAGGGCGCGCCTGGCCTGAAAGGCACTATCGCCGGTGAAATGGAGGCTGATCCGGTAGGCCACCACGGTATAGGCCAGCAGCAGGAAGGCCATGCCGAGCACTATGATCTTGTCCAATTCCCACGGCGCAGACCAGTTGACCGCATTGACCAACGTACCGGCCGCGGCAAAACAGATCAGGGTGCGGAAGTAGAGTGGATAACGGTGATCGATATTCCGCCCGCTAGTTTCCTCAGGCTGGTCCGGCATCTGGTTTTTCTTTTTCCATTTGTGCAGAAAGTGAACATGTCGCCTTGGCGTCAATCCGTGGGGTTCGTCCCGTCTTATTTGACCAGTCGGATTGACGTAACTACAGGCGGTGAAGTGTACTCCGCCAGAGAAAAGAATGCGAAATATCTCTCAGTGACCGCAATTGGCCCCGATCTCATGGGCCTGCCCGGCCCTGTGCGGTAAAATCCGCCCCCGTTTAATGACCGGAGAACCCAATGGACGCCCTGACTGCCCTGCATAACCGAGTATCCTGCGGCCTGCTGACTGATCCGGCCCCCAGCGCCCAGCAGCGGCAGGACATCTTCCGCGCCGCCCTGCGCGCCGCGGATCACGGCTGCCTGCGCCCCTGGCGGTTTCTGGTCATTGAGGGTGAAGCCCGCAACCGCCTCGGCGAGATTTTCCTGCGGGCCGCTGGGCGCGATGCCGCCGAGCCGCTGACCGACGCCCAGCGCGAGCGCACACTGGCAATGCCCCTGCGCGCCCCGCTGATCATCGTCGCTATCACCCGCCTGCAGGAGCACCCCAAGGTCCCGCACCTGGAGCAGCATATGTCCACCGCCGGCGCCGTGCAGGCCATGCTGACCGCAGCCTACGCCCAGGGTCTAGGTGCCTACTGGCGCACCGGGCCATTGGCCTACAGCCCCGTGGTTGCCGAGGGGCTCGGCCTGGCGGAAAACGAGCGAATCGACGGCTTCATCTACTGCGGCACCCGCCAGAAAGGCCCGCGGGAAGCGCCGAACCTGTCCCCGGATGATTATTTCAGCGATTGGGACGCTCACTAAGGGTTGCATCGGCGCCGCTGTTTATGTAAAGTGCGCGCTCGCTGAACGGGAGCTATGTTCCTGATTTAGCTCACAATTTGCGGTGAGGTGTCCGAGTGGTCGAAGGAGCACGCCTGGAAAGTGTGTATGTCGCAAGGCATCGAGGGTTCGAATCCCTCCCTCACCGCCACTAAATGAAAAAGCCCGGCTATATGCCGGGCTTTTTCGTTTAGGGCTGCTTAATTCGTGGATCGGGCTTGAATGGCTTGTCCTTCTCAATGCCAATTGCTGCAAAGTCGCCCCGGGGTGTTCGGATCAGAGCCATCGCTAGGCTTTTCCTGTTTCACCTCGTTCAAAAGAGCCCAAAGGAGAATTCACTCGGAGGGACAAAGTGAGAGGGATACCGGCCTCTGATTGTATCGAACCCAGTTCACGGGGCACTTGCGAGGCGTGTTTGGGTACGATTTTCTTATGCGACCGGTGGCAGTTGGTCACTGAAACCATGCCACCTTCGGGCGTCAAAAAGCATATCGATGCAATCAAAATGTCGCCGTTATCCATCTTTATACATTCCTCGCGACACAATTAAAGCCTCTCGGGGACGTCCGGTGGCAAGGAGCTGGCTGCTCAGTCAGGCGTTACGAGCGGTACCGGCGACTTCAATCCAATTGGGAAGGGCGTCCGCGTGATGGGCGACTATCTTCCACTGGCCATCTTCGCGCCGAAATACCGAAGTTTCCCTGCCTTCTAGCTCAACGCCAATACCCTGGGCATTGTTGACGACACCCTTCTCTACGAATTGCACAACCGCCATGTCTCCGTGGAGGATAATATGGCGTTCTACTTCCTCGATATGACCGCCCTGAGCCAAACGCGCCTGAGCCTGCCAGTCTCTCCACGTCGCGTCCCACCCAATGCGTAGACCACCCTCGGCGGACATATATGACGCATCATCGGAGTGGGAATAGATCTCGGCGAAAGGCGCTGGGTCGCCCTGGAGCATAGCGTTCAATGAGTCGAGCCAGGCCCTGTGCGCAGCTAATATGGCCGCACTCTCGTCTGTAGACATGAGTGATTCCTCCTCGACATCAAAATACCAATTCAGAGAAAGGACAAAGGCTACGCGAAGCAGCTATCTTAATTATTAAAGTTCTGTTGATAGCTGTCCGCCACAAAACTAGGCGCCGCAGCGGTCGCGGGTAAGCATGGGTTGCCGTCGCTGGTGATTCGCCCGCGGGAATAAACCTGGTCTGTAGATAACGTCATGTTCGAATTCGACCGTCGTTGTTCTAACTCATCGACGTCATAGATAGTGAGGGGCACCGCAGTGAACGACGCGCGAAAGGAAAAGGCAATCGCGATGGTCGAGCGATTTATGCTCGCATCAATGGAGGGTGATCGAGCGGTCACTGACGAGCTGATGTCACCGGATATCGAAGTGACATTCGTCGGCGGGCAAAAGCTCCGCAAACCAGAGGACATTAAGGCGGTCAATTCGCGACGCTATCGCAAAGTCTCAAAATCTATAGAGCGCTATGACGTTGCCTTCGAAGACGATGAAACTGTCGTATACAGCATAGGAACACTCTTTGGTACATGGCTCGATGGAGAATCATTTGAAGGCGATCGGTACGTAGACCGGTTCACCATCAGGGGCGAAAAGATCACAAGAATGGATGTATGGAACGACAGCGCGGAACGCTTGCTTGAACGCTCCGGCAATACGCGCCAGCGAGGAAACTAGCAAAGCATTGCAGCGGTTGGGGTAGAGTTGAGATGGCTTCTACGTTGGCTCTTCACACGGTTGATGCCGCTGAGTTTGGTCGTTGCGGCTTAACCTCGCCAATGAGTTAATCAATTCACATTCTTTGGAACTGATGCAGGCCGGGTGCACATCACGTCTTATTGCGGAGAGAGGCAGTTTTCATGGAAATCAAGGACCTCGAGATATTTAATGACATGCCGTTTCTATTTTGGGTGAAAGATGAAGCGGGCAAATACTTATGGGGTAATCAAACCATAACCCAACTTGCCGGAGAGGATATTGTAGGCAAGACCGACCGCGAGTTGCCTTGGGCGAAAAACGCCGATGCTCTACAGGCAGATGATCGAAAGGTGTTTGAAACAGGAGAGCCCTCCTATGTGCATGAGTACGTGGAAAAATCGAGTCAGGGAAAGGCAACGTTGAACGTTTGTAAATGGCTGGGCGAATTCGAGGGGAATAAGCGCTGTTTCGGAGTCTCCTTTATCATCCAATAACTAGTGGTGTGAGGCTGTGACGGCCGTGCAAGCGGAGGCAGTTCCCTGACGCGCGACCGAACGATGATTTACGCTACGACCCAGCAGCCTCTAAACCGGACGTTGGGTGATGAAAACTAGCAGAGAGGAAGGCAGAAGGGTGAGCAGAGAATGGGGGGAAATCGAGGCGCTCTGTCGGAGATATCTGGCTGCCTTGGAAAGTGGCGATCTGGAGTCCCTGCTGGCGAACTTTTCAGACGACGCGACGGCCACATCGCCAATTTCGGGAAAACAGCCGGCGGCGGACTTCTACGCCTACGTAATGCGAGTAACCAGTGATCGGAAGATGGCGCTCAAGACGATCTTCGTGGGGACCTCGAATCCGCGGCAGGCGGCAGTTCATGTGGCCTATACTCGTACAGTCGCAGATGGCCAGCCCGCGACCATTGAGGGCGTCGATATCTTCGAATTGACCGAGGACGGTAGCAAGATCTCCGCAATCACAATCATCTACGACACGGCGCCGGTTCGCGCAGAGTTTGACAGGCCGGGGGCCAGACGTAGATAGCGTTGGGCATAGTTCTATTCTTTGATAGTGGTGAGAAAGCTTACCTCTGTGAAACTCCCCCCAGCTCACCAGGCAGCTTGCCAGATATTGGTATACAGGGGTTGTGTATTTGGATTGTATTGAGAGCAAGTGCCGAGGGTTCGATCAACTCGCGAAGGCGAGTTGAGACCGAGGCAAAGCCGAGCCTGCAGGGGGAAAACACGCCCTAGCGCGTTTTGAGTCCACCCCTTTCGGGATTTCACTCCGACGATCATTCAGGCTACATGCCGGGCTTTTTCATTTAGTGGTGCTAAGGGGGGGCTGGATAGAACCCCCCGTAAGAACCGACCGGATCACCGGAGAAGGTGATCGCTCTAAGATCAGGCATCACTATGCCTTACCCCTTCGTAAGGGCGAGCACAATCGGCAACGTCACGATACTGGCCAGTGAACTGACAATCAGAGTTGACCCCGCCACATGGGACTCAAGTCCATAGCGCAAGCCGAACAAGGTACCGAAAAAGCCGGAGGGTAGAGCACACAGCAGAATTGCGGCGCGAGCAACGTTGTGTTCTATCGGAAGGGCCAGGATCAACCCGAAAACCAGCAGGGGATGGACCACGTTCTTCAGCACCGTGCCGCTCAGTACATTAGCACTCAATTCAATCGTCTGCGCCGACAGTATGAGCCCAGTCAAGAAGAGTGCGACGCCGCCAGCCGCCTGGCCGATCAATTGAAAAGAGTCTTTGACCGGCTCCGCCAGGGGGATTCCGAGCAGGGAGAATGTCATTCCGGCGAGCGGAGCAAACACGATAGGTTTGCTTAATGAACGGCCGATGCACTGCAGAGTTGCACGGGGACTCATCTTTCCACCCTCGGCAACCTTGTTGGCCTCAAGGATAGCCAGTGTCAGCGGTGACAGCACAATCGAACCGGTGGCGATTGCCAGGGCGACATAAATGGTATCGGTCGATCCGAACACGGCGGCTATCAGGGGTAGGCCTGCAGCCGCATAGTTGGGTGCGGCGATTGTGAGAGCCTGTACCCCTGCCTCGCTCGCGCCGAGCCGGAACAAGCGGCGCTGCATCCAAAAAGACAGCACGTAAAGCACAAGCATGGAGATGAAAAAGACCAATAGCAGCGGCCACTGTGCCAATAGCAGCGCCCGGGGCGTGGAAGCAGTTGCCACGAATAATGAGGCGGGAAGCGCAAAGTCCATCACCAGTGCGTTCAGTTCTGAGACGTGATGGTTGTCGATATCACGGATCCGGCCGGCAAAGTAGCCGAGTGCCATGACGGCGAAAATCGGTACCAGAGAGTTGAGCAGGATCTCTGTCATCGGATTGATCTTCCGCATTCTTGTACTTGGATGGACATGGTGGCGGCCAGGAGGTCGAGACAGTCACATCCGGAATATCTCAAAGGGTCACTCTACAGATGGAGCGCTGGCTAATTCGTCAGGGATGGAGCAGGCACGATAATCTACGCTACGTGTTTCCTTTTCGGTGTTTGACTTGATAGTACATTTGATGGGTGCTGTCGATTGACATAAATGCATAGAGGGGCGTGCATCGCCTGAAGACAAACCGTTTGAACATGTGCCTTAATGGTGTCGAAATTTTTCCAAATCAGTTTACTGGCACCCTAGCGATCGTGAATTCGGTACCTGAAATTGCTCCGGCAATAGGCTCTAATAAAGATCGAACGAAGCGGGATAAGATGGTCCTTCTCTGTTAAATCGGAAAACAGCGGACGCGGGTCTGCTTTTGGATGAGGCTTTGTGATTTCGCCACAGGAGAGTCTGAATCTGTGGCGAGACGGGTCAGAAATGAATGAGAGTGGCTTCGATATCCCGAACCATATTTTTCAACAGAGGTGCCACCTCCCGCTGCAGGTATTCCGGGCTGATTCGAAAGGCGGGGCCGCCTGCATTGAACACATAAATGCTGCCGCGGCCGAGGATTAGCGGCACCGCAATTCCATTGATATCCCTGTTCCACTCACCGAAAGAGGAACAGAAACCGGATTCTTCAAACTGCTGGACTGCCGCGTCGATACCCGCCTTGATCTTCGGCCATTTCTCTCCGTATTTATTCTCAATGTGCTTTTCGAGAAACTGCCGTTCTTCCGCCGGCAGGCTGGCCAGGTAGGCGCGTCCGGAAGCGCTGCGGGCGATGTCGATCTTGTCGCCGATTTCGTGGCGGAAGGTGGTGACGTCGGTGGGCGTGCAGTGTTCCAAGTAGATCATTTCCAGGCGGTCGCGATCCGAGAGCCCCACGGCGGTACCGGTATTGTTGGCCAGCTCCTGCATCTGTGGCTGGGCTATCCGGCGCACTGACAGGTTGGAGACGTAGGCGTATCCCAGCGCAAGTACACCGCTACCCAGCTGATATTTTTCCAGACGCTCGGAATAGGTCAGGTAACCCAGCTGGGTGAGGGTGTAGGTCAGGCGCGACACGCTGGACTTGGGCAGACCGGTACGCTGGGCAATTTCCTGATTGCCCAGGAAACCGTCACCTTGCTGGAAGGCCCGTAATACATCCAGCCCGCGGGCCAGTGCCTCGATAAACTTTCGGTCTTTTTCCTCGCCTTTTTCACGGGGAAGGCCGATGACTGAATTCATAAAATCTGTGTTCCGTGTGGGGAGCGGCAGTATACCCGAAATAACAGAGGCAGCATCCACCGGTGCTTTCCATCTCAGGGGTAAGATGTGAGTGGACACTCATATTTTTTGACTAATGTAGCAGGCTCCAATCGCATGGCCAAATCGCGCCCCGCAGACATCTTCACAAATTGTAGGGGCGGTTGAGTCATAGATTCTGTCTCTGGATTCGGCGGCAGAAACTCAGTGAAAGGCCGTGTAGACAAACCGTAAGCAACGGCGAGGCGGCCGGTGGGGTCGGGCGCCTCGCCAAGTGCCAGGTTAACTCGTAGCGGGTTTCCCATCGGTTTTTCTATTATTTTCCCCTGGCCCACTCGGCAAAGGTTTTGCCGGATTCGGCCAGCTCTTTCAACAGCGGCGCCGGAGTCCAGTACTCCTCCCCGTAACGTTGACCGAACATGACAATAGTGTCGTGGATTCTTTTCAGGCCCACAGTATCGGCGTATTGCATGGGGCCGCCGCGGTAAGCGGGAAAGCCGTAGCCGAATACATAGACCACGTCGATATCACCGGGGCGCTGTGCAATGCCTTCCTGCAGGATCTTGCTGCCTTCGTTGATCAGTGCGCAAGTCAGGCGGTTGAGAATTTCGCTGTTATCGATCGCGCGACGGCTGACTCCGTGAGCCTTGGCTTGGGTTTCGATCACTTCGACTACTTCCGGATCAGTAATACGCGCACGGGTCTCCGGATCGTAGCGATAGTAGCCGGCGCCGGTCTTCTGCCCCAAGTGGCCCATCTCAACGAGAGCATCGGCGATGCAGTAGGTCTTGGGGTCGCCTTTCTGTTCGTCGGTCAGTCCCTGGCGAGCCTTGTAGCCGATATCCAGTCCGGCCAGGTCGCCCACGGCCATTGGACCCATGGCCATCCCCCAATCCTGCATCACGCTGTCGATTTGCTCCGGGGTGCCGCCCTCAATCATGCATAGCTGTGCTTCGCGGGCATAGTGGCGCAGCATACGGTTGCCGATAAAGCCGTAGCAGTTGCCGGAGAGTGCCGGCACCTTGTGGATTTTCTTTCCCAGTGCCATGGCCGTCGCGATGACATCGTCCGCAGTCTTGTCGCCGCGCACCACTTCCAGCAACTTCATCACGTTGGCAGGGCTGAAGAAGTGCAGGCCGATGACATCCTGCGGCCGCCGGGTGGCGGCGGCAATCTGGTCCACGTCCTGGTAGGAAGTGTTGGTGGCGAGGATGGCGCCCTGCTTGCAGCTGTTGTCGAGCTCGGCGAAGATCTCTTTCTTCAGTTCCAGGTTTTCGAATACCGCCTCGATCACCAGATCCACGTCGGCCAGATCCGCGTAGTCGGTAGTGCCCTGGATCAGAGACAGGCACTGGTCTTTCTGCGCTTCGCTGAGCTTGCCTTTCTTGACGGTAATGCTGTAGTTCTTTTCGATAATGCTCAGGCCGCGGGCCAGGGCTTCGTCATCGATTTCTACCAGCTTTACCGGGATACCCACATTGGCGAAGTTCATCGCAATGCCGCCGCCCATGGTTCCACCACCGATAATCGCCACGGACGCGATCTCGCGTTTCGGAGTGTCCTTGTCCAGACCCTTGACCTTGCTCGCCTCGCGTTCGGCAAAGAACAGATGACGCATTGCCGCCGACTGGCTTGACTGCAGGCATTCGATAAACAGTTCACGTTCCTTCGCCAAACCCTGTTCGATAGGCAGAGCAACGGCGGCCTCCACGCAGCTGACGATCAGTTGCGGTGCCATCTGGCCGCGAGCGCGCTTCGCTAGCTTGCTGCGGAAGCCTTCAAACAGTTCCGCCGGAGCGCTGGCGGGATCAATCATGAGATCGCTGACGCGGCGGGCCGGCGCCTGTGCAGTCACCAGTTCGCGGGCGTAGTCGAGGGCACCCTCGAGCAGTTCGCCGTCGATGACGCGGTCGATAAGATTCATTTGCGCAGCTTTATTCGCTGCAACCGGCGCGCCGCTGGTGATCAATTCAAGCGCCGCCTCGACGCCGGCGAGGCGCGGCGTGCGCTGGGTGCCACCGGCGCCGGGGAGCAGGCCGAGTTTTACTTCGGGCAGACCCACCTTGGCGGAAGACAGCGCGCAGCGATAATGGCAGGCCAGCGCGACTTCGAAGCCTCCACCGAGTGCGGTGCCGTGCATGGCGGCAATCACCGGCTTCGCCGAGCCTTCGATCGCAGAGATTACTTCGGGCAGCGACGGTGCCTTGGGCGGCTTGCCAAACTCGCTGATGTCTGCGCCGGCAATAAAGGTGCGGCCCTCGCAGATCAGGATCAGGGCTTTGGAGGCATCTTCCTGTGCCCGGTTGATGGCATCCTGGATACCTTCACGCAGTGCGTGTGACAGCGCATTGACGGGTGGGTTGTTCAGGCGGATAACGCCGATGTTTTCAATCAGTTCGTAAGTGACGACAGACACGATTCATTCCCCGTTAATTATTCTTCGCAGAAATTTTTAAAGCCGCTCAATGACGACAGCGATTCCCTGGCCGATGCCGATACACATGGTGGCCAGCGCGTAGCGACCACCGGTGCGCTCAAGTTGTCGCAGCGCGGTGTACATGATGCGCGCACCAGAGGCGCCCAGCGGGTGGCCCACAGCGATGGCGCCGCCATTGGGGTTAATGCGCGGGTCGTCGCTATTGAGTTCCAGCAGCTTGAGGCAGCCCAGCGCCTGGGTGGCGAAGGCCTCATTGAATTCCATCACATCCATATCGTTGAGGGTGAGGCCGGCACGGGCCAGGGCCTTGCGGGTTGCGGGTACGGGGCCGAGGCCCATAACGCGCGGCTCCACACCGGCAATGGCGCCGGCGACGATACGCGCGCGGGGCTCGATGCCCGCGGTTTTGCCCGCCCGCTCACTGCCAATCAACAGGGCGGCGGCGCCGTCGTTGATGCCGGACGCGTTGCCCGCAGTGACTACACCACCTTCGAACAGGTTGTGTAGCTTGGACAGCGCGGCCATATCGGTACCGGGGCGCGGATGTTCATCCACATCCACGAGCACTGGTGGCTTCTTGCGGCCGGCGAATACTTCAATGGGAATGATTTCTTCGCTGAAGAATCCAGCCTGGCGCGCCGCCTCGTATTTTTCCTGGGAGGCGGCGGCGAACCGGTCGCTTTCCTCTCGGGTAATGCCGAGGTCGGCGGCAATATTGTCCGCCGTCTCGGGCATGCTGTGACCGCCGAATTGCTCGACGATGTCGGGGTTGCTAAAGCGCGCGCCCATGGTGGTATCGGCCATCACCTGATTGCGGTCGAAGGGGCTGTTGGCCTTCGAGACCACCAGCGGTGCCCGGCTCATGGATTCCACTCCGCCGGCTACGAACAGTTCGCCATTACCGGTCTGCACGCAGCGCGCGGCATCGAGGGTGGCTGCGAGGCCGGAACCGCACAGGCGGTTTACGGTGAGACCGCCGCATTCGAGCGGTAGGCCCGCGAGCAGACCGGCAAAGCGGGCGACGTTGCGACTGTCTTCGCCGGCCTGGTTGGTGCTGCCGGCGATCACGTCCTCGTACAAATCCGGGGCAAAGTTGTTGCGCTCGGCGAGGGTTTTGATCACGTGGGCGAGCAGATTATCCGGGCGCACGCCCGAGAGACCGCCACCGTGGCGGCCGAAGGCGCTGCGGCCGCCATCGTAAATGAATGCTTGTGACATGGGTGGTTTCTCCATCGGGTCAGTCTCGGAATTCGAGTGTCAACGGAAAGCCGCGCAATAATTGTTCGGCCTGTAAACGCAGGTCGGCATTGTCCAGGGCAACCGAGGCCACCAGACCGCGCTGTGGGTCGTGCCATGCGGATACCCGCGCTTCGATATCTGCATTTTGCAGTTTCACCGTGAGCGCGAATTCGGTGGCGCGGTTGCGCAGTTCCGGCTTGAATACCTTGCCCACGGCGGTCAGTGGCATCTCTTTAATGATTTCGATGCGCTTGGGCACCGCGGCGCGTTCGGAAATATGCTCGCGGCAGTATTTCAGTAGCGATTCTTCGCTCACGCTTTCTGCTGCGCACAGCGTTACGAAGGCAGCCGGCAGTTCCCCCGTTTCCGCATCCGGCTGGCCAATGGCCACCGCCATGGCCACTGCCGGATGACGGCTCAAAGGATCTTCGATCAGTGCGGGATCAATATTGTGGCCGCCGCGGATTATCAGGTCCTTGGCGCGGCCGGTGAGGGTCAGGTTGCCGGCGGCGTCGAGAAAGCCCAGATCGCCGGTATTAAACCAGCGGTGTTCCACCCAGACTTTCTCGTTGTCAGTGGGGTTGAGGTAACCGGCAAAAATATGTGGACCGCGCACCAGTACGCTGCCCACTTCGCCGGCGCCGCAACTGCGGCGGATACGGTTGCCGTCGAGATCGGCCACCTTTAATTCCATATACGGCAGGCGCATGCCCACGCTGCCCGCCGGTACCTCACAGCTGCCAAAAGGCCGGTTCAGAATCCCGGTGGATTCGGTCATGCCGTAGCCGTTGATGACCGATACCTGGAATTTCTCTTCGAAGGCCGCTTTGAGCCCGGAGGGAAGTGGGGCAGAACCGCTGGTGATGTCCTGCAGACAACTGATGTTCTCGCCATCAGCTGGTACCTGAAGTAGCAGCGCCAGTACCGTGGGCACGGTGGCAAAGCCCTTGATCTGGAATCGCGCCACATGGTGCCAGCAGTTCTGGATGACATTGGGATTGCGGAACCCGGTGGCGGTCATCATCAGCAGGCGCCGACCGGCGAAGAGGGTGGCTATGCCCGCGGGCACGGTGCCGTAAATATGGAACAGGGGCAGTGCCGCCAGGGTGGTGAAGCGCCCCTTGTCGATGGTGCGCTCGGCATAGTTCTGGGCTACGAAGGCGATATTGCCGTGTGTCAATCGGGCAACCTTGGGGCGGCCGGTGGTGCCGCCGGTGTGGAAGTAGGCCGCGATGTCTTCGGCGCGAAACTGACGATTGCTCACCAGCCGATCTGCGGGTTGGCCGGACAGCGCCTCGTTAAGGTCGCATACCTTTAGCGCTCCGCATTCCGGCAGTGGCGCCTGGCTGTCGCGGCGTACCAGGATCAGGTGCTCCAGCCCCGGAGCCATTTCGCTGATGCGCTGGACCTTTTGCCACATTTCCGCGCTGTCTTCCCGACCGGGTGCCACCAGGGCTCTCGCACCAGTGGTATTGATGATTTCGGCAATATGCTCCGGTTCGAGCAGCGGATTGATAGGGCTGGCGATACCCGCCGCCTGGCTGCCCCACAGGGCGATATGGGCCTGGGGAATCATCGGCAGCAGGATGGCCACCGCGTCCTGGGTGCCGAAGTCCAGAGCGTGCAGCAGATTGGCCATCTGGCATACCCGACCCAGCAGCTGGCGATAGCTGATATGAATGGGTTCCTCATCGCGCACTGCCGTGGGCAGGTAGGACAGAGCCGGGTCATCGCCGAATTTCCGCGCTGCGTGGCTCAGCAGTTCGAAGCTGGACAGCCAGGGGTAGCGCTGCCGCAGGGGCACCGCCTCGAATTGCTCCAAATCCTCCCGTGTGAGCAGCGATGCTGCAGGTGGGCAATCAGTTTCGACTTCCAATTTTCTCTCTCCTTTTGTGCATTTACAGCACAAGAGATCTTATTTTGATATGGGTGTTCCGCTCTGCGGTACGCAATGCTATTGTTATCGTATCCGGAGAGTTTTTCAATAGTCAGAAAAGGCAGGCGTGCGGCTAAAAGTGCGTCTTGGGGGAAGAACATGATTCGAGACGGGGAGATCCTGCAGCAGCTGCTCGACACCATCGCCCGCTTCGTGGGGGAGCGACTAGTACCGGCGGAAGCGCAGGTCGCAGAAGAGGATGCGATTCCGGAGGAAATCGTCGCCGAAATGCGTGAAATGGGCCTGTTTGGGCTGACGATTCCCGAGGAATTCGGTGGCCTGGGACTCACCATGGAGGAGGAAACCCTGGTGGCGATGGAGCTGGGGCGCACTTCCCCCGCGTTCCGCTCACTGATCGGTACCAACAACGGTATCGGCTCCGCGGCCATCGTGTTTGACGGCACCGATGCGCAAAAGAACAAGTACCTGCCGCGTTATGCATCCGGCGAGCTGATCGGTTCGTTCTGCCTGACCGAGCCGGACGTTGGCTCTGATGCCGCCTCGGTGAAAACCAGTGCCCGTTACGATGGTGACTTCTATGTGCTGAATGGCACCAAGCGATTTATCACCAATGCACCGCGCGCCGGTACTTTTACCGTGATGGCTCGGACAAATCCGGAAATCCCCGGCGCCCGTGGCGTGTCGGCATTTATTGTCGATGCAGATACGCCTGGCATTTCTCTGGGTGCCAAAGACCGAAAGATGGGGCAGGCGGGTTCCTATACCTGTGATGTGATTTTCGACAACGTGCGTGTGCCGGCGGAAAACCTGATCGGTGGCAGGGAGGGCGAGGGCTTCATCACTTCGATGAAAGTGCTCGATCGCGGCCGCCTGCATATCTCCGCACTGAGCGTCGGTATCGCCGAGCGCCTGATCGATGATGCCCTGAAGTTCGCCGTGGAGCGCCGCCAGTTTGGCAAGCCCATTGCCGAGCACCAGATGGTACAGGCGATGCTCGCGGATTGCCGGGCCGAGGCCTATGCGGCCAAGTGCATGGTGCTGGACGCTGCGCGCCGGCGCGACGACGGCGAGCGCGTCAGCACGGAGGCGTCCTGTTGCAAATTGTTCGCGACGGAGATGGTGGGCCGGGTGGCCGACCGCGCGGTACAGATTCACGGCGGCTCCGGATACATCTCCGAATATGCCGTAGAGCGCTTTTACCGCGACGTCCGTTTATTCCGGCTTTATGAGGGTACCTCCGAAATCCAGCGCATGGTGATTGCGCGGAATATGGTTCGGGAAATTGCATAAATAGTGCTTGGAGAAAATAAGAAATGAATATTGATCTCACAGAAGAAGAATTGTCCTTTCGCGAGGAGGTGCGTGCCTTCTTGAAAGAAAAGCTGCCGGCAGATCTCAGCCGCAAAACGCTGAATGGCCTGCACATGGAAAAAGAGGACTATGTACGCTGGCAAAAGATCCTGCACGAGCAGGGCTGGGCCGCAGTGAACTGGCCGGTGGAGCACGGCGGCACCGGCTGGACCCCGACGCAGAAGTATATCTGGGCCAATGAGTGTGCCGTCGCGGGCGCGCCGGACGTGATTCCCTTTGGCATGAAGATGGTTGCGCCGGTGATCTACACCTACGGTAACGAAGAGCAGAAGCAGCGGTTCCTGCCCGACATTCTCGCCAGCAACGTCTGGTGGTGCCAGGGCTATTCCGAACCCAATGCCGGTTCTGACCTGGCCTCCCTGAAAACCTCCGCAGTGCGCGACGGCGACCACTATGTCGTCAATGGCACCAAAACCTGGACCACCCTGGGGCACTATGCCGACTGGATTTTCTGTCTGGTACGTACCGGTGGCCCTGACGTGAAGAACCAGGAGGCTATCAGCTTCCTGCTGATCGACATGAATGATCCGGGCATTTCCGTCAGCCCGATCATCACGCTGGATGGACACCGCGAAGTCAACGAAGTGTTCTTCGACAATGTGCGCGTCCCCGTAGAGAACCGTATCGGCGAGGAAGGCAAGGGCTGGACCTATGCCAAGGTTCTGCTGACCCACGAGCGCACTGGTATTGCGCGGGTGGCCAACTCCAAACAGCGCCTGGGGCAACTGAAGCGGCTGGCCGCAGAGACCGCCGATGGTGCGGGCAGCCTGCTCGACAACTTGGCATTCGCGCAAAAAATCGTGGACGTCGAGCTGGAATTGCTGGCTCTGGAATACACCGAGCTGCGCGCCCTGGCCTCTGTCAGTACCGGTAAGGCACCGGGGCCGGAATCATCGATACTGAAGATCAAGGGGACAGAGGTTGCCCAGCTGATCGACGAGTTGTTTGTGGAAGCAGCGGGCAATTACAGCATGCCGTTCGTGAAGGACCAGTTTGCGCCCGGCTTCGACGGCGAGCCGGTGGGGCCGGGTACTGCGGCCAACGCGGCGCCGCGCTATTTCAACAACCGCAAGGCGTCTATTTACGGGGGCAGTAACGAAATCCAGAAGAACATCATTTGCAAGGCCGTGCTCGGTCTGTGATAGGGAGATAAGAAGAATGAACTTTTCCTACAGCGAAGAGCAGCAAATGCTGCAAGACAGTGTAAGCAAGTTTATCCAGCAGGATTACGACTTCGATACCCGCAGAAAAATTACAGAAAGCCCCAGGGGCTTCAGTGAGGAAAACTGGAACCTGTTTGCCGAACTGGGTTGGCTGATGGTGCCTTTCTCCGAGGGTGACGGCGGCCTGGGCGGCTCCGCCACTGACCTGATTGTGGTCATGGAGGAGTTCGGCAAGGGCATGTTGGTTGAGCCTTTCCTGGCCACAGCGGTACTTGGTGGCGGGCTGATTGCTGAATGCGGTAATGACAGCCAGAAGGAGGAGCTGCTTGCCTTCATTATGGGGGGAGAACTGCAACTGGCGTTCGCCTTTACAGAACCGGAGAGCCGCTACGAGCTGAACAACGTGACCGTAACCGCTGAGCGTCGCGGCGACGAGTTTATTGTTAATGGTGCCAAATCCGTGGTGCTGAACGGCGAAGCTGCAGACAAGCTACTGGTTGCAGTGCGTACCAGCGGCGAACAGCGCGATCGCGACGGCATCAGCCTGCTGCTGATCGACGCAGAAGCGCGGGGCGTACGGCGTCGCGGTTACGCCACCGTGGACGGCCAGCGCGCAGCGGAAATCTCCCTTGACAATGTGTCTGTACCGGCTGCCTGTCTGCTGGGAGAAGAGGGCAAGGCGCTGCCTGGAATCGAGAAAGTGATCGATCGGGCGACCTTGGCAATCTGCGCGGAAGCGGTGGGCGCCATGGCGGTGACGCTGGCAAAAACCGTCGAGTACACCAAGACCCGCAAGCAGTTCGGTGTGCCAATTTCAAAGTTTCAGGCCCTGCAGCACCGCATGGCAGATATGTTTATCGAAGTGGAACAAGGCCGCTCCATCCTGTATATGGCCGCGATGCAAATGGATGCCAACGGTGGTGTGGCACAGCGTGCGGTATCTGCGGCTAAGAGCCGTATTGGCGCCGCTGCACGCAAGGTGGGGCAGGAAGCGGTACAGATTCACGGCGGTATCGGTGTGACCGATGAGCTGGATGTAGGCCATTTCTTCAAGCGCCTGACCACTTTCCAGTTCCAGTTTGGCAGCACCGATATGCACAAGCTGCGTTTCCTCAACGGCGAATCATCTGCGGCCTGAAAAGGGGGGAACTATTTTAAGGATAGGTGCAATTGTATTGATTGTAATTGTGCAAAAGATAGGTGTGTACGCTGACGGTTAGCGGCAGGAGTTTGATGTCGACAAATGAAAAGGCCCCGGAGAGTTACCAATCCGGGGCCTTCTTTATGGGAGTAGTGCCGTTACTCGGGTGTCATGGCAGGATGTTGTTTTTTTCCTGTCATGCGGCTTGATACGGCTTGCTTTGTCCGGCCAGCCAATGCGCTGATATCGATACCAATTCCGTAAAGTGCTGGCACCAGTAACAGCGTGACAAAGAAGGCCAGGAAAACCCCGAATGCCAGTGCCACAACGGTGGGTTTCAGGAAGGCTGCCTGGATGCTGCGCTCCATCATCATCGGCATCAGGCCGGCGATGGTGGTGAGCGTGGTTAGCAGGATAGGGCGGAAGCGAGAAACGCCGGCTTCCACTATCGCTTTTAACGGCGCCATACCCTGCTCGCGCAGTCGGTTGCATTGGTCCATCAACACGAGGTTGTCGTTGACCACCACGCCCGCCGCTGCGGCGATACCGAAGTAACTGAATATCGCCATGGTCAGTCCCAGCACCCCGTGGCCGAAGATGGCGCCGACGAAGGCGAAGGGGATGGCTACCATGATCAGCAAGGGCTGGAAGTAACTGCGGAAAGCCACTGCCAGCAGGCTGTACATGGCAAACAGGGCCATGGTGTAGAGGCCTACCACTTCCTGAATGAAGCGTTTTTCACCCTCTGCCTGCCCCACTGCGCCGCGGATGATACCGGGGTAGCGCTTTTCCCATTCCGGGAAGAAGTTCTTGTTCAGGTCTTCCATGATCTCGCCGCGGACATCGTCTTTCAGGTCCGCCATGACCCGCGCCGCGCGGTTGCCGTTCCAGCGCTGGATGCGCTTGATACCCGGCGCGTATTCCAGGTCTGCAACGGCCAGCAGTGGAACCTCGCGGCCGTCGGCCGTGCGCACGCGGAAGTCCTTCAGACTCTCGATAGAGCGGCGTGAGGCGAGCGGGTAGCGCACCATTACCTTGACGTCCTGTCCGGCTCTGGGCAGGCGCTGTACTTCTTCACCGAAATAAGCCTGGCGCACCTGGCGGTTGACCGCCGCCAGCGTCAGCCCGAGTTTTTCCGCGCCGGGCTTGAGCTGAATACGGATTTCCTCCGAAGCACCTTCCAGGTTGTTGCGGACATCGTACAGGCTCGAGTAAGTGCGCAGCTGGTTTTCCAGGTCCGCGGTGGCGCGGCGCAAGACGTCCAGGTCGGGATGGCGGATGGAGAGTTCAAATCCGGGACCGTTGTTGTTGAGCGAATACTGCACCGAGACTTCCTTCGCATCCGGAATATCGCCTAGTAGTTCGCGCAATCGCAACGCGGCATCCTTGGCCGACATGTCGCGGACTTCTGGCGGCGCCAGCTGGACAATAGCCATGACGCTGTCGCGGCGGGAGCGCGTATACCAGTTCTCGATCAGTGCGCCCTCACCGTCAGTGCGCTGGTTGACTTCGTCCTCAAGGCTTTTTTCCGCATCCTGCAATTGCGCCAGTACTTCCAGTGCGCGGCTGTAGGGAGCGCCCTCAGGCATGACGACATTGACGATGATCTGGTCGGATTCGATATCCGGCATAAAGCTTTTCTTCACCCAGCCGCTGCCGAACATGCCGAATCCGATCATCAGGACGGCGATGAAAATGCTCAGTGTCAGGTAACGGCGATCCACCGCCCACTGGCCGATGCGGCGGTAGTGATTCTGGGCAAAACTGATGATGCCGTCGGCAATCCGTTTCTGGACACGCCCGAACCGGCCGAGTTTTGTGCGCGGCTTCATTTTGCTGAGGTGCGCCGGCAATATGAACAGCGACTCAATCAGGGAAAACACCAGTGCGAGGATCACTACCCAGGTGATATGACGGGTGAATTCACTGGTGGAACCGCTGATAAAGATCCACGGCAGGAACGCGAATATCGTGGTGACCACCGCGAAGATTACCGGTTTGGCCACCAGTTGCGTGCCGAGTATCGCGGCATTCAGGCCGCCGTCCGGGCCCCGGTTCTCCGGATTATGCGATTCCGTATGAATACTCTCGCCCACCACAATGGCATCGTCCACGACGATCCCCAGCACCAGCAGGAAGGCAAAAGTGGACAGCATATTCAGGGATACGCCCATGCTGGGCAGCAGCACGAAGGCGCCGGCGTAGGCAGTGGCGATACCCATGGCTACCCAGAAAGCCACCTTCGGGCGCAAGCTGAGTACCAGAACCAGCAGTACCAGGATCAACCCCTGCAGGGCAGAGGTGCCGATCGTATCGAGGCGGCTCTTGAATTCCTTGGCGTTATCGGTCCAGAGCGTGAGTTTGGCACCCGGGGGCAGGGTTTTCTGGCGCTCGTCGATCCACTTGTGGATCGATTTCGACGCGGTGACGATATCCATCGTCTCGGTACTCATGACCTGCAGCAGCACCGCGGGCTCGCCGTTCAGGGTAGCGAGGATTTCGTTGTCTTCGAAGCCATCCACTACGTGGGCGACATCGCCGACGCGAATGGTGCCGCCGTCGGCGGTTTGGCGCACGATGATATTGGAGAAATCTTTGGCATTGTCGGCCTGGTTGCGCACCTTGATCTGGTAGGCACCTGCCTCGGTCCTGACGGTACCGGCAGATTGGTTGAGGGAGTCGGAGCGGATGGCATCGGCCACTTCCTGGAAAGTCATGCCGTAGCGGCGCAGGGCCAGTTCACTCACCTCGATGGACACTTCTTCCATACGTGTGCCGAAGAGTTCGACCACGGAAATGGCCGGCAGGGTCGCAACCTCGCGCCGCAGCTGTTCCGCCAGCCGTTTGAGCTCCCGCTCACTCAGGTCGCCATGTACGGCCACGCGAATAAATTCCTCGCGGTTCACCCACTGGTGTACCTGGGGTGGTTCTATGTCGCGGGGGAAAGACGAGATACCGTCCACACGGATCTTGACGTCGTTCATGAAGCGGGAGAAATCGACGTTGGATTCGGCCAGGATATAGACCTCGCCCTGTCCCTCGGAAGAACTCGAGCGCACCCATTCGATGTTGTCCAGGTCGCTGACGGACTCTTCTATGCGGGCCACAATCTGCTGCTCGACTTCTTCCGGTGCGGCGCCCGGCCAGGAGACCATGATCTCCAGACCCGGGAAGCGCACCTGGGGGTCCATTTCCCGCTCCATGCTGGAAAAGCCAATGAGACCGGCGACGAAAATGCCCACCATGGCCAGGTTGGCGGCAACGCTGTTGCGGGCCCACCATTCAATCAGTTTGTTCATGGGTGCGTTCCGTTATTGCTTGGCCAGCTGGGTCATGGGTTGGACTTCCATGCCATCGACAGCGTTGGCGATGGTGGAGGTGACGACACGCTCGCCGTCCGCAACGCCAGAGGTCACCACTACCCGGTCTTCCGAGGTGGACAGGACTTCCACAGTGCGGATGCTCAAATGGTTATCCGGATCGATCACATACACCTTGTCGGCGTTACGCAGTGCTTCCCGCGGCAGTACCAGGGCGCGATGTCCCTGTATGCCCTCGGCGCCAGCGGTGACGAACATTCCGACCGCGAGCGGTACGCCGTTGCTGGCACCGGTGCCGTAGGGATCGTTCACTTCCGCTACTGCGTAGATCAGTCTGGTCTGCTGATCTACCGCCGCCTGGGTGCGCACGATACGCCCACGCCACTGGTGCTGCTGCGAGCCGACTTGCGCGGTGAAGGTCACCTGGGGGCCGGGTTTTTCTTCGGTGGCGACGAAGCCCATGGGCAGGTCGAGCTCCATCAGCTGGGAGTCGGTCAGTGGCAAGCGCACTTCGACCCGGTCGGTGGCAAAGACGCGGCCAAGGGGACTGTTGGTAGTCACGTACTGGCCCACGCCAATATCGCGCCGAATTACCCGGCCGCGAAACGGCAACTGGATCTTGGTGCGGGCGAGCTTCAACTCGGCTTCTTCGAGTTCGGCCTGTGCCGATCGCAGCCTGGCTTCAGCCTCGGCTACCTGGGGCTGGTTAACCTGCAGGGGCGTCGGTTTTTTGTTGGGGTGCACGGAGAGCCACTGCTGGCGCTTGATGCTCGCCGCGGCCTTGGCCTGCAGTACGAGCGTTTCGGCTTCTGCAACGCCGGCCTTGGCGCGGGCTAAGGCGAGCTTGTAGTCGGCGTCGTCCAGTTGAACCAGCGTCTCGCCCGGTTCAAACCCCGCACCTTCCGCGAAGCTATCGGAAACGGCGACGATGCGCCCGGCAACCTGAGGGGTGAGGTCGATTTCGGTGTGGGCGCGCACTTCACCCTGGGTTGCCACGGTGAGATGCACCGTTTCTTCCCGGGCCTCAGAGTAGGCGAGGGATACCAGGCGGTGCTCCTCCTCCTTCTTCTCCGGGGCCGGCTTGGCGGCCGACATCAATTGCACAACCCCAAAACCCAGCGCGAGTACCAATACCGGTGCCGCGACTTTCAGATATTTCTTCTTCATTTGTCTCTTTTGCCTGGATTACAAATTTCGCCAACGGCGACCCTAGGAGCAGGTTGGGTTTTATCAAATCACTAAACTCCGGTTACTGGCTACGGGCTCGGAGCCGGGATGAGCCGGATACGCGCCGGATGCCCATTGCCAATCAGTTTATTGACCACCCAGCGAGGTGAATTGGATGCGGTCGGGGAAAATTTATTTTGTGGAAGATGGACGAGACGACAGGGCGGTGCCGCGCCAAGCATCGAAATAAAAGCGGTGGCGTCAATTAGACCAATCCTCTAGAAAATTTGATTACGTGGCTGAGCTCTGACGCCAGGTCTTTGTGAGCTATCGGGCAGTAATGCCAATTGTGACTTTTGTTCATCGTGGCCATGGTTGTGAAACCGCGAATTTGGCCGACGTGTGAAATCCCAGCTGACGCTTGCGGCTGCTGCTAGACTTTTGACTTTGCAGTCTGCGCCTTTTGCACTGCGTCTTTCGGATAGTGGATAACAACCCCAGCGCTATCCGCTTCTGTGCCAGTGATTGCCCTCCCCATAACAGCGTTCGGGAAACCCGGGATCTGGTTTCGATACCGTTCGCAAATTCGGGCGGGCAGTACTTGGTACTCGCGATAACAAATAGAAAGAAGGGCTCAGTATGTCGGCAAACGAACAGACACCCTATCTGCCCCCATCGTCCGACTTGATGGCAAGCGATAATGAAGATGCGCGGAATCGCGAGCTGCCGATGCAGGGCTCACCTCTGAGTCCCCGCAATCTCTCGATCCTTTTCACGAATCCCACCCGCTACTTCTCCAGCCAGGAATGGCTATCGAACCGCTTCGAGATTTTACTGGTGGCCTGGCTGGCGGGTGTGATGTCAATGCAGGAGCGCATTGATGGATTTCTGTATCGAATGGAAGGCGGTGAACAGATCGCCATCGCGCCGATAATTAATGACTTGATTGGATCGTGGCCGGCTTACTTTACGCTGTCGTTTATAGGGGGAACGGCCAGTGGGGTAATTCTCTGGTTTATCACCGGCTGGTGGTATCACGCGAGGCTGGAGCTGTGTGGTGCCACGGATATACCCATACGGCAGGCATGCGCTGCCTGGCAGTATCAAAACCTGATCCAGGTATTGCCATGGATTTGTCTGGGAATACTCCTGCCGCTGAAATTCTCCAGTTACGACGAGTTCTGGTATTCGGGATCAGTCCTGAACGACTGGTTTATGCTGAGCTGCTACGTCTTTTCTTTCTGGTCCTGCGTAACGAGTTACCGTGCCGCATTGACATTTCCGGTTTCGAAAGGAAAGGCGATGGTCCTGTTCCTGATTTTACCCGCCGCGTTCTACACCTATGTACTGGGTGTGGTGGGAACCTTGTCCTACTACTTGGCGGTTTACTTCTAGCCCGGCCAGGCCTGTTTTAGCTCTGTATCCCTGCCGGGCCGGTGACTGGTGCCACGGATAATGCTGTACCGGGAATGGTTCACCCATCGCTCCTCTTTCATCAATTCCGGCTTAATGTTATTAAATGTCTCAAATAGAAGAATTTTAAGGAAGAGCCATGAAAACTGTCTCCCTATCGCTGATTATGTCCGCGCTGCTGTTCTGTATGCCGGCGCTGGCGGCTGAGCGCCCGATTGCCATCGCTATTCATGGTGGTGCCGGTACGATTGAAAAGAGCAAGATGACCCCGGAGCAGGAAAAGGCTTACCGCGCCAAACTGCGCGAGGCCCTGGACAAGGGCTACGCGGTACTGGAAAGGGGCGGTAGTAGCCTGGATGCGGTGGTCGCCGCCATTACCACGATGGAGAGCTCGCCGTTGTTCAATGCGGGCAAGGGCGCTGTGTACACTTATGACGGCAAGCACGAACTGGATGCCTCCATTATGGATGGCAAGACCCGCCAGGCCGGCGCCGTGGCTGGCGTGCAGCATATAGCGAGCCCGATCAGCCTGGCGCGGCTGGTGATGGAAAAATCACCGTTCGTCATGCTGGCCGGGGAGGGCGCTGAGGCCTTTGCCCGTTCACAGGGCGTACCGCTGGTGGACAACAAGCTATTTGACACGCCAAAGCGCCTGAAGCAGTTGAACGAGGCCAAGGAAAAACTCAAGAAAGAGCGGAAGGTGAAAGATTACCAGGCTGCGGTTGACGCGCTGCCGACGCCGTTCAAGGTGGGCACTGTGGGGGCCGTGGCGCTGGATCGGGCGGGGAACCTCGCGGCCGGTACTTCTACCGGCGGCATGACCGCAAAGCGCTATGGCCGCATCGGCGATTCACCGGTCATCGGTGCCGGGACCTTTGCCGATAATGATTCCTGTGCAGTCTCCGCAACCGGGCACGGCGAATACTTTATCCGCTACAACGTCGCCGCGGACATCTGTGCTCGCGTCAAGTACCAGGGCAAATCGGTGGCAGAGGCGTCGGATAAAGTGATCAACGGTATTCTGGCACCGATCGGGGGAACCGGCGGGGTGATTGTACTCGACCGGTCCGGCAACATCGCGCTCACCTTCAACACAACGGGCATGTACCGCGCGAGCAGGAGCAGCAGCCAGCCGGCTCAGGTGGAAATTTTTCAGGGTGAGTAAGGTGCCTGTCAATCGCAGGTATCCGGCTGGGAAAGGCGCTGGTTTTTAGGCTTGCCTCGCTAAAACAGGAGAAATTGGCCATGAAATCGAAGAAAAGAAGAGTCAAAAGAAATCCACAGCAAATCGAGCGTTCGGTACGCTATTTCTGGGGTGGGGTTTTCCTGGTGGGGCTGTTCGCGGTGCTGTTGATGTATGTGGCCTTGACGTGACCTCGAGGTGAGGGGGCTGCCCCCCCCGATCACCGATCGAAATTGAGAGCTAGGGGCAGATTGTGGTGGTAATTATAGAAATCTGTGGTTTAGCCGGAAATTTTTCACGATCTCTATCCGGCTACCTCCCAGCGGCCAGTTGGCGCCCGATTTGCTATCAGCGGGTAGGACGCCGTTTGGTTAAGTGTCCCGAGCCTACCCGCGCGTAACCCTCCGTCGCTACAAGAATGTAATGACGGATCCGGGGTCAACCACTAGTTTTCGGTGGGCTTGACCAATGGCGTACTGCCATCAGACAGCAGCCAAGCGACGAGCGTTGCCGGTTTTGTTTGGCTCGCATTGCGCGTGATGCGATGCAGCTGGCCGGGCGCCTCGTACCAGGCGTCGCCGGCCTTGTAGCGCTTGGGCGCTTCTCCGTCGAGTGCAGATTCGACTTCGCCGCTGATCACGACCACAAATACCGGGCCAGGGTGGGTGTGCGGCTTCGAGGTGGCGCCGGGTGCGAAGTCCACGCGCAGCGCGGTGGCGTGGGTGTTGGCTTGCTTGGGTAGCTGGGCTTCGGCCAGCTGTTTCACTTCTTCGTCGCCGGCGCCGCCATGGGCGAGGGCGGGGCCGCTGCAAACAGCCAGCGATAAGGCGGTAGATAGTACTGTAGAGAAGGCGAATGAATTTCTGCGCATGGTTTTCACTCCTGGTGGTAAGGGGGGCCAGTTGGATTGAGGTTGGACTGGCGGTAAGTTTAGCCCCGGGAAAGTCGCACCTAATTGCGGCCCCGGGGTATGTCGATGCAGGTCAGAAAGGCGCTTTGCCGATAGAGGCACCGCCGTCGATAAAGAGTGTTTGCCCCGTCATAAAGCTACTTTTTTCAGACAACAAAAAAGCGATGCCCGCCGCAATTTCTTCCGGTCGGCCGAAGCGCCCCATGGGAACGCCAGACAGATAGTGGGCTTCGCCTTCACTTCCCGGAGGATTGTTTTCACGGAAAAGTTTGGTTTCGGTCGGGCCCGGCGCGACGGCGTTTACGGTAATCCCCGTCTGTGCAAGCTCCATCGCCCAGGACCGGGTAAAACTGATCATCGCGGCCTTGGCTGCGGCGTACGACGTTCTGTGGGTGATACCGAGCACGGTTAAACTGGAAATATTGACGATACGCCCCCAACCGCGGGTGCGCATGTGCGGCAGCAGGGCCTGTGTTGCCAGCAGGGCGGGATGCAGGTTGAGACCGATGACCGAGTCAAAAGCCTCGAGCGTCACTTCACCCAACAGCTGTTGCGAAACGAGCCCGACGTTGTTGACCAGTCCATCGAATTGGTATTTCTGCGTTAACTCGGCGAGAACCTCTGCGGTTTGTGCGGAATCGCCGAGATCTACAGAAACCAGTGTGCCGGGAAAGGCGGCTTCGGGCTTGCCGCGTGCCAAGCCCACCACCTGGTGTCCGTTTGAAGCTAAGTAGTTTGACAGTGCGAGGCCAATGCCTTTACTGGCACCTGTGATCATGAAAGTTCTTGCAGTCATAACAGACTCCTGCACGGCTATTAAGCTTAACGGCTAGTTTCTTGATCAGACGGTTCGATTTTGGTGACTACCGACATGCCGGCGCGCAACCGGCCTAGCCCGGCCTGATTCGGTTCGAATACGATCTTCACGGGAATCCGCTGCACTACCTTGGTAAAATTGCCGGTGGCGTTGCTCGGCTTTATCGGTGCGAACTCGAGGCCGGTAGCCGGCGCGATGCTGTCTACGTGTCCGGAAAAAATCACATCAGGTATTGAGTCCACCCGCATGGACGCAGACTGTCCGGGCCGAATATGCGCGAGTTGGGTTTCGCGGTAATTGGCGACCACATAGGCCTTGCTGACCGGCACGATGGCCAGCAACAGGTTGCCCGGGTTGACATAGGCTCCCTGACGAACTGCGCGGTTGGCGACCACGCCGTCGATTGGTGCACTGATGCGCGTATACGAGAGATTGAGCTGGGCTTTCTCGAGTTCGGCCTGTGCCTGCTGGAGGTGCGCAGCCATCTGGTCGCGCTGGGTGCGCAGCACTTGCAGTTCACGTTCCTGGGATACCAGCGCTGCTCTTTGATATTCCAGGCGAGCATCGGCCGCGTCGTATCTTGAGTTGGCCTGCTGTGAATCCTGAAGCGATCCTGCGCCGCGGGTCACCAGGGTCGCATACCGTTTCCGTTCCTGATCGGCAAAGACAACTTCTGCCCGGCCTGCAGTGATGTTGGCGCGGGCCTGCTGGATCACGGCTTTTTGTTTTTCCAAGCTTGCCTCCGCGTGTTTGAGGTTTGCCTCGGCGGCACTTACGCCGGCGCTCGCCTCGTTGAGGGCCGCGCGGAAGTCACTGTCTTCAATACGTGCCAGCAGGTCACCGGCTTTGACATGCTGGTTATCCTGCACTAGTACCTCATCGATAAACCCCGCGACCTTCGGTGCCACCAGGGTGCTGTCGATGGTGACATAGGCATCGTCGGTCGATTCACTGCCATCGAGTCTGGTCCAGATAAATACGGCGAGGGCGATAGCGGCGAGCAGAGCTGCCGTTATCATGGCGTAGCGTTTTGTCGTCGTATTATCAGTGACGTCACTCATCACCAACTCCTGCTTCATAGTTTGGTGTGTTCATTATTTGGATTTTGCGGCCATTCCCGGCGGATATACCCGCTGTGGTACCAGCGGAATCAGCGCGATCAGAAATACCGCCAGTAGGGCCATATATTGGTAGATGTCGGCGCTGGCCAGCACCTGCGCCTGCTCTTGAACCTGTTGCCCGAGCTGGGCAATGACCTGTTCGCCGCCCCGGGCCGCCGATTGTTGCAGCTGCTGCAACACCAGCGGGCTGTTGCCCAGTTGATCCGCCAGCGTAGTGGCGTGATTTTGTCCGCGTATCCGTATCAATAATGACAGTGCGCTGGTTGCCAGCACGGCCGCAAAAGACTTGATGGAATTGAACCAGGCCGAGGCCACCGGCCCCTCCATCGGATGTACCACGCTGGTCGAGGACAGGAGTATCGAGACCACCACCATCGGTTGCCCGACCATCTGCAGCACCATCGGCAAGTAAAAATTTTCCCGCGACCAGGCACTGGTCAGCGATGATCCGAGCCACAGCGACAGCGCGCAGATCGCGAGTCCCAGGCCCATCAGCCAGCGGCAGTCCACCCAGGGTCGGTTGCACAGTGCGGCCACGATGGGCAGCAGCACGATTTGCGGCAATGCCACCAGTAGGGAGAGTGGCGCCATCTGCAGCGGCCGGTACCCCTGGACCTGCGCCAGGTACCCACTGGGAAGGGCAAACGATGTGGTGGCGATGACGAGGAACATCGACAGGGTGAAGAGCGCGTGGGAGAAATTGCGCCGGCGCAATATAAAGAGAGCGAAAAATGGTGCTGGATGGCGGGCCTCATTAATGAAGAACACAGACAGCAGGGCGCCAGCGCTAAAAAGCAGGCCTGTGATGAACGGGGAATTGAACCAGTCCAGCCAGTCGCCCAGCAACAGTGCAAGTACCAGCGCGCATATGCCGGGAAAGCCGGTCAGCAGGCCCACCCAGTCGAACTGGCGGAAGCGTTCCAGGCGCACGGGATCCTGCGGAATTCCGTAAGCTATCGCAGCGAGACAGAGCAGGCCGAGGGGCACGACTTGCCAGAAGAGGAAACGCCAGCCGACAAAGTCGGTCCACAGGGCCGCCAGCGCGATCCCCAGATTCGGGCCAAAGGTTGCGGTCAGTGCGTAGGCTGCCAGCCCGTAAACCTTGATGCTGGGTGGCAGGAAGCGCAATGCCACGGTCATCAGCATCGGCGGCAGGCACCCGGCCATCAGCCCCTGCACACTGCGCATCACCAGCAGCGACGTGTAATCGGGTGCCAGGGGGCAGGCGATACCAAGCACCAGCATGCCGGCAATTGCAAACAGGGTGAAGCGTCGCAGGGAGACGGTCACGGCAAACCAGGGAGCAAATGCCATCGCGGCCACCTGGGTCGCCTGATACCAGGCAGAGAGCCAGCGGCCCTCATCCAGACCCATTGACATCGCGCCGCGTACATCGGCCAGTGCGATATCGATAATATTGCCGTTGAAGCCGGCCGCCAGCGTCGCCACCAGGACGCCGCACAGACCGGTCAGGAGCCGGGGGCCGAATTCCACGGCGCCCGCAGCGGCCTGAGGCTGACCGCCGGATGCGTCGGTGGGGGAGACCTGTGTCGTACTCATGAATACTTCCGGCGTCACTACCCTTGAGGAAATGCCGCCACCATAAGTCTGCGACTACTGGTGATAAACGGTCTCTTTTTCAATTGATTATTGCAGAACCGCGCCAAATGAAGTGGCGACGTTCCTATAGAATAGCTCGCTCGCTTGCCAGGGGATTACACCCGTGGGCGTAGTGGGAATAGCGCGGGATATGGGTAGGGAACGGATGTAGACAATCTCTCTGTGGGGCTTGTTAGAGACGCTTGGTGTTTCTTCCGCACACACGTCTAGGGATCCAGCGATTTCACATCTACTCTTTTTCTATTTGAACTTGGTTTACCACGCAGTCGTCCATGCATGCGGCCTTTTTGGCATCGTCATCCGGGTGGGCATCGGACTCGCGGTAGCCAAAATAGTAAACCTGGTTGGAGGAGACGAAATGCGACTTGGATTTATCGGCCTGGGAGCCATGGGCCGGCCAATGGCGGTCAATCTCCTTCGGGCCAATTACCCGGTAAAGGTGTGGGCGCGAAATCAGACTGTGGTTCAGGCACTGGTCGAGGAGGGCGCGGAGAGCGTGGCTTCGGCGCGAGAGCTGGCCGATGTTGACGTCCTGTTTTCCATGCTTTCAGACGATACCGCGGTTCGCGACCTGTTGCTCGACGGCGGTATCCTGGCGGGGATGCGACGTGAAAGTATTCACGTCAATATGGCTACGGTGTCCTTGCGCTTCGCCCGCGAATTGGCATCCGCGCACGCCGAGCGCGGTATTGGCTATGTCGCGGCGCCGGTACTCGGCCGGACCGATGTGGCTGCCGCGGGAAAACTGAACATTCTGGCCGCGGGTGCTGACGACGCTATCGGGCGTGTGCAGCCGTTGCTGGATATTCTGGGGCAACGGACCTGGCATTTCGGAACATTGCCGGAGCGGGCCAACGCGGTGAAGATCGCCGCAAATTTTTCTATTGCCTGCGCGCTGGAAGCCATGGGGGAGTCTTTCGCGCTGGTGCGTGCCCAGGGTATCGATGCCGCCAACTTCCTGGATTTATTAGTGAATACCCTCTTCGCTGGCGCACCGGTATACAAGGGCTACGGCGCTATGATCGCGCAGCAGCGCTTTGAACCCGCTGGCTTCAAATTGCCGCTGGGGCTCAAGGATGTACAGCTGGCTATGCAGGCGGCCGAGGAAGCGCACCTGCCGTTACCCTTTGCCAGTATATTACGCGACAACCTACTGGATGCTATCGCCCAGGGTGATGCGGAGCTGGACTGGTCGGCGGTGGCAAAAGTCGCGGCGCGGCGCGGCGGTTTGACGTAAGTCTATGCGGGTCGTGGCTGGGGCGGCCATCGCAGCGCGGGGCGAGGGGGTAAGGGTATGGAAAATTCCGAAGCATCCGGGGCGCGAGCCCCGGACAACAGGTTTGGCTGCATCACTTGCGCGATGCTTGCCAGCGCTATTCGGGGCCTTTGCGAAAGGCAATTGCATACCGGTTCCAGCCGTTGATGGCATTGATCAACAGGGTCAGGTCGGAGAGTTCGGCCTCGCTGAAATGGGGCTTAACTGCTTCCCAGGTGGCGTCCGGGACATGCGTCTCGGAAATCAGCGTCAGCGACTCGGTCCATTCCAGCGCGGCGCGTTCACGCTCGGTGAAGAATGGTGTTTCCCGCCAGGCGACGACAGTTGCCAGGCGACGATCGTCCTCGCCACCTTTTTTGGCATCCGCGGAGTGCATGTCGACGCAAAAGGCGCAGCCGTTGATTTGAGAGGTCCGCAGGCGTACCAGCTCGACCAGCGGTTTTTCCAGGCTGGACTTTCCGATCTGTTCTTCCAGGGCAAGCATCGCCTTGATCGCGCCGGGGCTGGCTTTGTAGAAATCGAGTCGTGCGCTCATAGGTCTTTCCTCAGGTTGGTAATTCGTGTGGATGACAGCGGTCACCTCATTGGTACACGGGTAAAAATAGAAAAAATGCCGCCCGCTAAAAAGATGCTGTTTTTCAATTCACTATCTCAATTTCAGGATAGTAATGATGGATCTCAATGACCTAAGGTACTTTGCGTTAATCGTTGAGCACGGCGGTTTTACCGCCGCAGAACAGGTCGCTCACGTTCACCGCTCCAAATTGAGTCGCCGAGTCGCGCAGCTGGAGGAGCGCCTGGGGGTGCGCCTGCTGCAGCGGAGCACACGGAGCCTGGCACTGACAGAAGCCGGACAGGCCTTTTACGAACACTGTGCCGCGATGCTGATTGAGGCGGACGCGGCGGTGGAGGCGATCGCGCAAATGCGCAGCGAGCCGGTGGGAACCGTACGGCTAAGTTGCCCGGTAGCCATGGCACAACTGTATATTGCGCGGTTGCTTGCGGAGTTCATGGTGGCCCATCCGAAGGTGCGCGTGGAACTGGACTCTAATGACCGAAACATTAACCTGATCGAAGAGCGCGTCGATATCGCCGTAAGGGCGCGAGATTCCGCGCTGCAGCAGCCGGGACTGGTCGCCCGCCGAATTGCCAGCGGACGCTTTATCCTGGCTGCCAGCCCCGCATTTTTCGATTCGGCCGGCCAAATTGACAGTCCGGAAAAGTTGGCAGAATGCGATACGCTGGGGGGGCTCGCTGGAGGTGAAAAACAAATATGGTCGCTGGTCACGGCGGACGGGCACAGCGCGCGCGTCGAGCACCGCCCCCGCTTACTGTGCTCGGATCTCAGTGTGCAGTACGAGGCGGCCATCAGTGGGGTCGGCATCGCATTGCTGCCCGAGCGGATAGCCTCGCGTGGGCTAAAATATGGCGCGCTGGTAAGGGTGTTGCCAGAGTGGAGTACGCCCGAAGAGGACGTGCACATACTGTTTGCCAGTCGCCGGGGTATGCTGCCTTCGGTACGCTCACTCGTTGATTTTCTTGTCGAGCGCCTGCCGGCTGCGCTGCAGAGTTAGCGCCAGCGGCGCTGTCCGTTTTACTGTCGGAGGCAGCGGGACATAAACGGGAGAAATGGAAACAGGGAGAAGAGGGGAGTCTTTTACTGCGGTCGGTATAGATTTCAATGCGGTGTTCTCGGACGCTGATTGCGCGACTGCGGAGCATCCGCTTTGCAGGGCAGCCGCAGGCCCGGTCTCTGCGATTTACCGGGCCCCGGCCGTCGGCTGCTGTTACCGGTCAGGCAGTAAAACCGCCATCGATTGTCAGGCTGGCACCGGTAATGTATGCCGCTTCCGGGCCTGCCAGGTAAGCGACGAAACCGGCGATTTCATCGACAGTGCCAAAGCGCGGAAGCGCCATCAGTGACTTGAGCGCGCTGGCGAATTCGCCGTCTTCGGGATTCATCTCGGTATTGATCGGTCCGGGTTGCAGGTTGTTGACGGTAATACCCTTGGGGCCCAGATCCCGCGCCAGTCCCTTGGTTAATCCGACCATGGCAGCTTTACTCATTGCGTAGACAGCGCCTCCGGGAAAGGGCATGCGATCGGCGTTGCAGCTGCCGATATTGATGATGCGGCCGCCGTCGCCCATGTGTTTTTCCGCTTCCTGAGTGGCAATGACGACGCTGCGTACGTTGACAGATAAGGTGCGATCTAGGTCCGCGATATCAAGATCGGCGATGGGCGCCATGGCCAGGACACCGGCATTGTTTACGAGAATGTCCAGTCGGCCGAACTTGTCCACGGTCTGCTGAACGGCGCCTCGCAGTTCATTCTCCTCTGCACTGTTGGCCTTGATGGCGATGGCTTTGCCGCCGGCCGCGACGATAGAGTCTACGACCGATTGTGCAGCATCGGGGGAACTGCTGTAGCTCAGCGCAACCGATGCGCCATCTTTCGCCAGTCGTTTGGCGATCGCGGCACCGATGCCGCGGGAGCCACCCTGGATAAAGGCAACCTTGTTGTTCAGTGCGAGTGCGTCAGTCATTTCAAAATACCTCGGTGATGGGGGACGCCCGCAGTATCCCCAGTTGGGCCATGTCTGAGTAGCCACAAATCGGGCGTTACATTCGATACCATTGGTTTAGAATTTTATTATGGATACATTGAATGGCATCGATTGCTTCATTCGCAGTGCTGAAGCGGGTAGCTTTGCAGAGGCCGCGCGGCAACTGGGATTGACGCCCGCTGCGGTTGGAAAAAACGTGGCAAAACTCGAACAGTTGCTTGGGGTTCGTCTTTTTCAACGGAGTACTCGCAGCCTGAGTCTCACCGAGGCGGGCAGACAGTTCCTCGCCGAGTCCACCGACAGTTTGTCGCAGATCCAAGCGGCAATGGCCAATCTGGCAACCGCCCAGGGCCGCTCCACCGGCACCCTAAAGATTAGCCTAGCCCCATCCTTCGGCTGTAATTATGTCGTGCCGATGCTTGCGGGATTCATGGAGCAATACCCGCAAATAGTGCCGGATCTGCGTTTTTCGAATCGGGCCGTCGATCTGGTGAGCGAAGGCTTTGATGTCGCTATTGGTGGCGGTTTTGAGGTCTCACCGAGTCTGGTGGCGAGGGAGTTGGCGCCCGCCCATCTGGTGTTGCTGGCGAGCCGTGACTATCTCGATCGCAGTCCCCCGATTTCAAAACCCACAGATTTGGCCAGGCACAGCGGCATTCTGATTCGCTCGCCCCAGTCTGGACGCGTGCTGCCGCGAATCCTGCAGGGTCCAGGGGAGCAGACCTGTGTACTGAAAATGCGAACCCGGATGACGCTGGATGACCCTGACGCGGCCTGCGCGGCAGTGCTTCGCGGGCTGGGTATTACCGTGGTGGGAATGGCGCATTCGATCCCTTTTCTCGAGCGCGGGGAGGCCGTAAGAGTCTTGCCGGAATGGTTTGTGGACAGTGGTACGATCAATATCTACTTTTCGGGACGCAAGCTCCTGTCGCGTAAAACCCGAGTGTTCGTGGACTATATCGTTGACGAGTTTCGCCGACTGGAATTGTCCGAGCGGTTGGCGGCCAATATTAAATAAAAACGCCCCGGACGGAGCGTTTGTTTCTATTTTATTTGACCCACTCCTGAAGCGGTTCATACATGGCGAATTTGCGTTCTTCCACCAGCCATTCCGGGAGCCGTGCTTCGTAGTCCTTGCGATAATCCTTGGTCAGCAGGTGATTCTGGCGGAATACCTCCCAGGACGGTTCAGCCCAGCGCTCGAATATCATGATCTTGTGGGGATTGATGAGGTTGCGCTGCAGGTAGGTGCTGACGAAGGTGTCTTCCTCCGACATGCGGTTGAGCACGTGCAGCAGCGCTTCCATGAATTCGTCTTCCCGTTCGGGTTTTACATTGAATTCGACGGTGAAAATCAGATCTTTTGACATCTTGAATGACTCCAAACTAAAGGCTGGGATAGTCGATATAGCCGCGGGCGTCGCCGCCGTAGAAGCTGTCGGGATCAGGGGTGTTCAGCGATGCATCCGTGCTGATCCGGGCCGGCAAGTCAGGATTCGCAATAAAGGCCTTACCGAAGGTAATGGCGTGCGCGTGACCACTATCGATCCAGGCGCTGGCGCGCGCGGCGTCAAAACCACCATTGGCAATATAAGTACCGGTCCATAGCGGGCGCAGCTGCTCGATCAGCTTCAATTCGCTGGCCGGTGCGCCGGGCGCCGGTTCAACCACGTGCAGATAGGCCAACTGCAGGGCGTCGAGCGCGCGATAGACTTCGCTGAATGTTTCCAGACGATTGATGTCCTCAACGTCATTGTAGGTACTCGTCGGGCTAAGGCGCACGCCCACCCGTTCTGAGCCCCAGACATCGATTGCAGCCCGGGTGATCTCCAGCAGGAAGCGGGCGCGATTTACAGCGTCGCCGCCGTACTGGTCAGTTCGCTGGTTAGTACCGCTCAGGAGAAATTGCTCCGGCAGGTAGCCGTTGGCTGCGTGGATCTCTACACCGTCGAAACCCGCCGCCTTGGCGCACCGGGCGCCGTCGGCGAACTGGCCGATGATTTCGGCAACTTCGTTCGTGGCGAGAGCTCGAGGCGCGTCGACGTCGGTAAAGGTGCCGTTGACAAAGGTCTTCACTCGCGCGCGGATGGCGGAGGGCGCCAGCGGAGCCTGTCCCCCGGGGAGCAGAGACCTGAAGCTGATGCGGCCGACATGCCAAAGCTGGAGAAAGATTTTGCCGCCGGCCGCGTGCACGGCATCGGTAACCTCTTTCCACGCTGCTACCTGCGCTTGGTTGTAGATCCCGGGCGTGTTGTCGTAACCCTTGCCCATTGGGGACACCTGGGTGGCCTCGCTGATGATCAGGCCGGCGCTGGCGCGTTGCCTGTAGTAAGTGGCGGCCATGGGGCTCGGCACGCCGTTGTCGCTGGCGCGGCTGCGGGTCAATGGGGCCATTAGTACCCGGTTTTGCACATCGATGGCACCAATCTGCAGAGGGCTGAAAAGGGAAGGATACTTGCTCATGGACAACCTCTTTCATTGCAAGTGAACCACTGGATACCACCGTATCGGCAGTAGCCTCAATTTCCTACCATACGGTATGAAATTGTTTTATACTATTGAGTAGGAAATTTGGAGTGTCAAGCGTGAGTGCAATATGAATGACAAGTCTGCCCGTAAGGCGAAGAAAAGCGGTCGCCCCTTGTCGTTTGACCCAGAGTGGGCACTGGACGAGCTCATGCGCGTGTTCTGGCGGCAGGGATATCAGGCGACCAGCGTAGAGGACCTGGCGCGTTCTATTGGTGTGACCAAGCCCAGCGTTTACGGGAGCTTTGGTGACAAGCAGCAGATCTTCCTGAAATCACTGGATCACTATGTGGACACTGCACCGCAAGGCGAAGAGCGTTTTCAAAACGATACGGGTCCGCTCAAAGCGAACCTGCTGCGGTTGTTGGAGAGGGTGGTGAGTGACGGTGGTGAAGCGAAGCGCGAGCCGGGCTGTATGTTGGTGAATGCCACCGTTGAATGCATGCAGCTGGGATCTCCATTCAGCGATCACATTCATGCCGGCCACGATCTGACCATCGGGCGACTAAGGCGAATACTGGAGCGAGCCAGAGAGAGAGGCGAGCTGTCTGACACCGCGGATTTGGACCGCCTGGCGCACTATCTCAACATGCTAACTGTTGGGGCGGCAGTGATGAAAAAGGCGGGTGCCGACCGGCGAGAAATAACGGCGGCATTGGAAATTGGGCTCGAGGCGCTAGATAGCTATATGCCATAGTGAGTACGTCGCCCAGAAGAGTTGTTCCAGTCCGCAGGGCCGGCTAAGACTTCCCTGGCGTTTGCATGTGCGAACATTTTTTTGCGGGCAAGAGCTGGGAATTGGAATCTCTAGGGGGGGAAGCGAAGTGGGAGGTTGGCGTCCCAGGGTGGCACTGAATAGTAGTCGAAATGCCGCGTTTTATATAAATTTTTGTTTTTCAGGTTGGGAAAACATAGGCTGAGGCAAGTGTGCTCAGGATCCGTTAGCTTAACTATTTTGCTGTCTTTAGACCGAATTCGATAGCCGCCTTAGCTGGCCGCTTCAATTTCGGCACTCCAATTACTCGCGTTTCGCTATCACTCGTTTCTCCACGTGGACGCCTAGCCGTTTTGCCAGCCGGGTGAGATTGGCCCTGTCCAGGCCCAGGCTCCGCGCGACTGCCGCCCAGTTGCCGCCGTATTGCCGCAACTGCTCGCTAATTAATTGTCGCTGGAAGTCGTCAGTCGCCTCCCGCAGCGATATGAACTGTGAGGCGGGTTTGACGACCTCTGTGGCAGCGGCTGCTATTTCGGCCCGCAGGTCGAGATCGCAGTGTTTGGCTTCCACTTTGATGATATCTCTACCCCACTGTTCGCTGCGTGCCCGAAGGGCCGCTCGGCTTACCACGTGTTCCAACTCGCGGACATTGCCCGGCCACGAATAGTGCAGCAGCAGCTGCTCGCTTTCCGCGGCCAGTTTCAGTTGGCGAACCCCCAGGCGGTGGGCCGTCAATTCGAGAAAATATCCGGTCAGCAGCAATATATCCGACTGCCGCTCTCGTAGGCTGGGAACGCGGATGGGATATACGCTGAGCCTGTGATAGAGGTCGGCGCGGAACTGCCCCGCCTCGACCTCGTGTTTGAGATCGCGGTTGGTGGCGGCGATAACCCGCACGTCTACCTGGTGCACCTCGTCCACACCTAGCGGTTGAATTTCTCCGCTTTGCAGCGCTCGCAAAAGCTTACTCTGTACCGGTAGCGGGAGCTCGCCTATCTCATCGAGAAACAGTGTGCCGCCGTCGGCGAGCTGGAATTTGCCCGCCCTGTCGCGTTCCGCACTCGTAAATGCGCCCTTTACATGTCCGAAGAGTTCGCTTTCGGCGAGTTGTTCTGGCAGGGAAGCGCAGTTGATATAGACCAGTGGGTTATTGGCGCGTGTCGAAGACTGGTGCACCGTCCGGGCAACCAACTCTTTACCAACCCCGGTTTCCCCTTCAATCAGCACCGTGTAATCAAATCCTGCAACGAGATCTATATCGTTTTTCAGTTGCTGCATCGGAACGCTCTTACCGATCAGTTCGCCGCCGTCGCGGGTCAGGGCCTCTAGGTTTAGCTCCTGCAGGACCTCGCGGGCATGCAGAGCGTGATGCTCGAGCTGCTCGAGGCGCATCGCGGTTTTTAGTGTGGCGGCCGACATGGCAGCGATGATTTCTAGGGTCCGCTGGGGTATCTGGTCGAAGGCCCCTGGCGTCAGGCTATCCAGCGTGACTATGCCTATGAGGTCCCGGTCCGCATAGAGCGGCAGGCCCATGCAGGCGTGGACGGGCAGGTCACCCGCTTCCGCCAGCAGCAGGCCGTCGTAAGGGTCAGGGTAGTCCGCATCATCTGTAAACCTCACCGGCTCTTGTGCCGCGCAAATGTCGCGCAGCCTGGGGTGATCCTCAATCTGGAAGCGTCTTCCCAGTGCTTCCTTCGCCAGCCCTTGAATCGCCAAGGGCTTCAATAGCCGGTCGTGATAGGAGAGAAGTGCGACTGCATCGCAGTTGATGGCTTTGCGGATAGTGCTGAGCAAGCGGTCGAACCTATCTTCATTGGTGAGTCCACGCGCCAAATCCAGGGCCAGCTCTATGAGTACCGACATGTTGAGTCTTGTCATGTCAAATTAACACGAAATAGTTGAAATTACCGCCAACTAGAGTAGTCAAAATAACACGTTATGGAAAGAGAAAACCTTTAAGTTATTGATAAATAAAGAAAAATAAATTGGCATGCCGTGTGCAAGCTATCGGTGACCCTTGGCGGACGGACAAACACCGGGAGTTTCCATGACTTGGGCATTCAACCAACACGAAACAGATTTATATCGGCGGATGATCAGCGGCGCCAACCGAACCCTGGTGGTCTCAGCCCTGGCATTTGTGGCCACCATTCTTATCGGCTATCCGTTTGCTGACAGTTTCTGCATTCACCTGCTGGTGGCGGATCATATCGGAATGATTCTGCTAGCTACCGTCATCAAAATCGCCTATGTGGCGCGCTGCGTGGCTCAGCGCGGGCTCGGCCAATTGGTGAGCTGAAATGGCGGTGTCAAACCAGTCCAGGGTCGTACTGGCAGCGCCGGGTCTGGCACTGCGAGGGGCCAAAACCTCGGCCACCTTAAATTGGGCCGTCTTTCGACTGGCCTTCCGGCCCTTTTTCCTGGTCGGCGCCGGCTTTGGCGTTCTAGCCATAGCTGCGTGGCTGTTGTCGATCACCGGCTGGATTTCCTGGCGCAGCGGCCTGGCACCGCCTCTATGGCACGCCCACGAGATGCTATTCGGATTTGGTGGTGCAGTGGCCATGGGTTTCCTTTTGACCGCGGCGCAGACCTGGACAGGTGTCCCCAGTGTGAGTGGCATTCGCCTAGCTCTGCTTGCCGCCGTTTGGCTGACAGCCAGGATTTTGCTGTGGCGGTGTTCCAGCCCTGCCTGGTTGGCCGGGGCGTTTTTGTGTGAATTGGCCTGGTGGCTGGGAGGTATTGCCGCTCTGGCTAGGATGTTGTTCAAGTCGCGCAATCGCCGCAACTACTTTTTCTTGCCTCTACTGTCCGTCACGGCGGGGCTAGATTTAACGATGCTGGGTGCTGCCACCAGTGGTCACTTTTCGTTTGCGGCCCATCTGGCACAAACCGCAGTGCTGATGTTTGGTCTGCTGATGGGATTGGTTGGTGGCAGGGTCATCCCATTTTTTACCGCCAATGCGCTTGGCGATGTGCAGCAGCGAAAGACGCCGCAACTGGACCGATTGATTCTGATTTGTGCGGCTCTCGGCAGCTTGATTTATTTTACCGGCTACTTTCTCCGACCGCCTTTTTCGCCCTTTTGGATCATGCTGCTGACTGCGGCCCTGCACGGCTGCCGTCACCTGTATTGGTATCCGCGTCGGGTGCTCGCCCATCCGTTGCTCTGGTCCCTGCACTTGTCGTATCTGGCGCTGAGTATCGGCATGGCGTTAATCGGACTCAGCTACCTGCTTCCGTGGATTACTTTCCAGAATGCCCTGCACCTGATCACGATAGGAGCCATGGGGCTGATGATTCTGTCCATGATGTCCAGGGTCAGCTTGGGCCACACCGGACGCCAACTTCGCGCATCGCGCAGGCTTGTCGTCGCGTATTTGCTACTCGCGGTTGCGGCTCTGGTTCGTGCGTTTGGCCCGCAGTGGCTGCCACCGTTGCTCGCCTGGATTTTGGCGGGCACTTTCTGGATCGTCGCCTTCGTTCTATTTCTGTGGCAGTACGTGCCAATTCTTCTGCGGAGCCGTCTCGATGGGCGCCCCGGATAACCACCACTTTCACCAATAGGTATCTTACGTTGTATGAGGAAAATCCTATGCTATCTGCAAGCACCATCACTACTGTAAAGCAAACCGTACCGCTGCTGGAAGAGGCGGGGACAGGCATCACCGCGCATTTTTACCAACGTATGTTCCGGTTGAACCCGGAGCTACAGAACGTCTTCAATATGAGTAACCAGCGGGATGGTCGCCAACAGTTCGCACTGTTCAATGCGATAGCTACATATGCCAAACACATCGATAATCTGCCGGCACTCGGCGCCATGGTGGAGCGTATAGCGCACAAGCATACCAGCTTGTACATTCTACCGGAGCAGTACGACATCGTCGGCCATCACTTGATTGAAACGCTGCGCGAGATGGTGGGTGAACAGTTTACGCCGGCGGTCGAAACTGCCTGGCGTGAGGCATACGCCTTCCTTGCAAAGATTTTTATAGGCAGGGAGGCTGAGTTGTATCGGAGCAATGAACAGGCGCCGGGTGGCTGGCTCGGTCCCAAGCTATTCAAGGTCCTCGACAAGCGGCCGGAGTCCGAACTGGTCAGCAGTTTCCGCTTTGCGCCAGTCGATGGTGGTCCTGTAGTGGACTACAAGCCGGGCCAATACCTCGGCGTCAGGATAAAGGCTGAGGGGGCCGAATATTTCGAGATTCGCCAGTACTCTCTCTCAGACAAGGCCAACGGGGAAAGCTACCGGATCAGCGTTAAGCGTGAACACAATGGGGGGGCGGGTCTGGTGTCCAACTATCTGCACGATCATCTGAACGTTGGGGATCATGTAGAACTCCTCCCGCCCGCCGGGGACTTCTTTCTCAGGGCTGTCGGGTCGCCCACTGTGCTGATTTCAGCAGGTGTGGGCCTGACGCCGATGATGTCTATGCTGGAAACCATCGTTGACGTCCACGCGAATACGTCTGTGCTATTTCTGCATGCCTGTGAAAACCGCATGCAACACTCCTTTGCCGCACGGCTGGAGGGGTTGGTCGACAGTCAGGACTTGGTGGATAGCTACGTCTGGTACAACCGGGGTAAGGTGGATGCTGCGAATAATCATTTTTCGGGGCTAATGGATCTGGAAACCATTAGCGATAAGCTGCCACTCCACGAAGGTGAATATTATCTTTGCGGGCCTGTAGGCTTTATGGCATTTGTCAAAGGCCAGCTGCTGAGCCTGGGGGTGGGGGGGGGTCGCATCCACTACGAAGTGTTTGGCCCGCACAGCGACCTCTAAAGCCCCTGCTGCTTGACCCCGCGGAAGTGCTGCACCTAGGTTACCTAATGGTGTTTGGGGTCTCGTACCACGGAAGTGCAACTTATTTCAAGGTGCTCGTGGCGATACAAACTGTTTGGAATATGAACTCCCCGGCTTGCGTCCTGGTGATGAGATAGGAAAAGGCATGAGGGCGGAGTCGGGGTTTTGCTGAGCCTAGTGGGATCAACTGCGAGTTGGGGGAATAATATTGGGTAAGGTTAGGTAGTTGTGGGCGTCTTCTGATTGGGTGAGATTGAAGATGGCGTCCCCGGGTGGACTCGAACCACCAGTCCGGACTTAGGAGGTCCGTGGTTTATCCTGTTAACCGACGGGGACTGCGGGTCTGGCCCTGAGAGACCAGTTCCGTGCGCCCGGTATCGGGCGGGCCGCTATTCTAACGCCTGCCGTTGTCGGTGTCATGCCGCGTGTCGGGGAATTGGGTCTCTCCATCGGGGGGCAGGCCGGGCCCCTTGTCACCACAGGTAACATTCAAGGCTTGTGGTTACCCATGTCCCCGCGATCTCGCTGTCATCCCGCCTTCGAAAAACTGTCGCCGAACAGACACATATCGGCGCTATTTTGGCGCCACTGGGGCCTGTTTCGGAGCAAGTTTTTTCCCGCCAGTCGGGTCCTCTTTGCTGGCAATTAAAAACCCGTTTCGGAAGGCAAAATATTGCTTGACCGCGATTGGTCGAGCTGGCTAATCTCGGCTTGAACAACAAAAACAACAAGGGTGTTTCTGCGCTCGCAGATCGAGATTGTGGAGTTTCGTATGAGCGGCAACGTTAGCGGAAATAACATAGATTTTGATACCGATGACATCCCACAGATTGCAAACGAGGTTCTGAAGCAGGCCACGTCGCAGCCCCCCCGCGATGCCCGCCGAATGGTTGAGGATAAGCTGGAGGAAATGCGTCTGCGCCGTGAGCTGATGGACTACGACTTCGATTTGTAGACTCGGAGAAAGGCGCCAGTAATGGCGCCTTTCTGCTTTCGGGATCTGTATCGCCTGACGGGTTGCGTCCGGGTGTTCGGACTGCTTTACCTGTTGAGGGATAGCTTTTATTGTTCGTCCTATCTGGTGGAGTGTCTGGTTGTGTCTCCGCATCAAGACGGACGATAAAGTAGGCAGGGCGCAACAGTCCCACTTTACGCTCGTCTGCCGCTGGGATATTGCGGTTGGCGAAGGATCTCAATTATAACTCTGTTTTCTTGTTGAGCGGGTTCGCACAGTATCGCATCGCGTTGTCTGCCGGATTGGGGCCGCGGACATCGAGTGGTTCGTCGTATCATGTGCGGAATTTAATTCCGGGTGACAACGGTATTGGCCGAAAGAGGCTGAGTCGTTGTTGGTCTTCAGAAAAGGAACTTCGCTATGGCGGTATTGGAGCGGACAACAGCACGGGTGGATAGCGAGCTGTCTGAAGGCGGTGACGCGCTGACCATTCGCGTTTGCGGCAATTTCGATTTCAACGTGCACCGCGAATTCCAGCGGGCATATCAGAACCTACCCCTCTCACCCAAACACTTCTGTATCGATCTCTCGGAAACCTACCATCTCGACAGTGCGGCGCTGGGCATGTTGCTGCTGTTGCGCGACCACTGCCTCGGAGATGTGGACGATGAAGCGCAGTGCACGGTGGAATTGCGCAATGCCAATGACCATGTGGAAAATATCCTGCTGGTCTCCAACTTCGATAAGATTTTTACGATTCGCTAGTGTTCGAAAAATTTCGCGTACTGATTATCGAGAGCGAGGGTGCCGAGGCTGCAAAGCTCCGCCAGCTGTTGCGCGAATGCTCTATGGGAGAAGGGGGAATTCGATCCGTAGAGACCAGTCTGCTAGCCACGCCAGCTGACGCCCTGGAAAACTATTCTGAACTGCGCCCCGATTTGGTCATTTTCGGGCCCTGTGCTGCCCGAGTCGCCGGGCCCGATGACTTGCAGCGGCTGCGCGCTCGGGCCGGATTGGAGCCGGTGCCCATCCTGTTTGTTAAATCAGAGCGGGAGACCCTGGATTCCGGGTGCCTGCAGGCCGGCTGTGATGACATTCTCCTGCAGCCCTATAACGTCAATCTGGTGCAATTAAAGCTGGCTGCACTGCAGCGATTCTGCGAATTCAACCGATCCCTGATGGCACAGCGCAACCGGATGCGTCGCCACCATGCCGATCTGCTCAAGGAGCAGGCGAGTGCACGGCAGATCTTCGACAATATGGGGCACGAAAGCTGTCTCGATCAGACCGATGCCATCCGCTACCACTTGTCCCCGCGGGCGGTCCTCAATGGCGATGTGCTGGCCGCCGCCTATGCCCCCGGTGGCAAACTGATGATGTTACTCGGGGACTTTACCGGCCATGGTCTTGCCGCAGCGGTGGGTGCGGCTCCGTTGACCTCGATCTTTTATTCAATGGTGCCCAAGGGGTTTTCCCTGAGCCATATCCTCAGAGAGCTGAACACTAAGCTGCACAGGATATTGCCGGGCAACATGTTCTGCTGCGCGGTGATGATTGAGCTGGACCCCCATAAGAAATATGTGCGGGTGTTCAACGGCGGCATGCCGAGTGTCTGCCTGCGCCGCCGTTCCGGCAACCTGCGCCTTCTGGAGTCGAGTCATCTGCCGCTCGGCGTGCTCGAAGAGGCGACTGTCGAAGAAGCCATTGTCTATATCCCGATAGAGGAGGGCGACCAGCTCTACCTGTGGAGCGACGGGATTCACGAGGCGCGTAATCTGCGTGGCGAGCTGTTTGGTGAGCAGCGGCTGCTGCAGGCCATGGCGACACCGGTCGCTGATGGGCGTCGCTTTGACCACTTGCTCGCCACAGTACATCGTTTCAGTGCCGACCAGCATGATGACCTCTCGCTGGTTGAGGTTTGTCTCGACATGGCGCCAGGCCCGGCAACGACGGTGGCGGGTAATGCGGGCGCGAGCCAGGAGGTGATCCGCGTCGGCGACTGGGCCATCAACTTCACGCTGGGCCCTAAAGAGCTGTGTGATGCAGATCCCTTGCCGCTGTTACACGGGGTACTGGCCCAGGTGCCCGGCGCGGCGAATTTCCAGGATCCGCTGACCATTGTGCTCGGGGAGTTATTTCGGAATGCGCTTGAACACGGATTGCTACAGCTGGACAGTGCGCTGAAGCAGACGGATCGCGGATTTGCCGAGTATTACCGGCAGCTGCACAGCGGCCGTCGGGCATTGGAGGAGGGCTGGATTCGCATCGCATTGCGTTGCCGTGATCGCGATGGTGAGGGCGTGCTCGAAGTGGAGGTCGAAGATAGTGGATCCGGCATGCCGGAACAGGCCGCAGCGGGTAACGTGTATTCCGGTCGCGGTCTGCCATTGCTGCGGGCCATCTGCCGGGACGTGCATATTCAGTCTGGCAGCAGCCGCGTGCGTGCGGTCTTGAACTGGGGAGCGGTATCTCCGCCAACCGCTGCGCCGGCTTCCCGACGCAGGGCGGCGAAGTCGTAGCGGGCCCCGGAGCTTAGTACCGAGACCCGCTGCAGGCAAAAGCCTATTGTGCGGTTAACCTGTCTTACCGCCGAACTTTCCGCCCAGCCATCCCTGCAATTGCTTCAGCTTGTGCGAGAGGCGGCCACGCTTGGCCTTGCGCAGCTTGTCCTCTGCACTGACCAGCCAGGCAATCTGAATGACGCGGCGCTCTCCCTCGAACGGCAGGTGACCGTGAAACGAGTTGTCGGCGCGCTTGAAGGCAACCAGGGTGCCGTAAATCGGCTGGATCTCGGGGACCACGGTATCTTCGAAGTCATCGATCCTGTTGAGGAAGCGCAGGCAGCCTTCGCTGGTCGAGGCCCAGTCGCCATTCAGGTACAGCAGGGCGGTAGCGATCTTCGATTTGCCATCGGTGTGAATATTGCCGTGGCGCTTCTTCAGCGTACGGGAAATGGAAACGTAAGTCGGATACTGGGACATATTCTCGATACCGAGATTGTCACCGATGGCATTGGCGAATTCCGGTTCGATCATGCGCTTGATCAGTGCGTTCACCGAGTCGCCGCACTCTTCGCTCTCGTAGGGCAGGTAACCGGAACCCTTCAGTTTGGGAAAATCTTCCAGCAGCGACGGCATAATGTCGCGCGGCAGCATGTCTTTAGCGACCATAAAGGAAAATGGTTCTGAGCGTACCAGGGTGTCCTGGTGGGCCAATGCAGAGGCTTTCAGCCAGCTGCTGGTATCGGCGGCGAGGGTGGTCACGATTGCGCGTCCTCTTCGTTGTGGATTACATCACTCCGGTTAACGCCGCCCAAACAGTGTTTTGGTGTGTGTCGAGCGGGCCTAGATCGGGCAAACATATCAGAGGAGCCGCCTGTCGCCAATGACAACCGGCATCGGCGCCGTGCCGTGCAGTCGGTTTGGCGGCTGCCTGGGCAGCTTCTGTCAGCTCCAGTGGAGCCGAATTCCATGCAATTACCGCCGCAGCCGGTATAATGCCGGTCATTATTTCGTCAGCAAAAGTACCGTCGGCCCCAATGCCCGTGAAAGCCAATTCCCCTGCCTGCCTGCAAGTGCGCGATCTGTCCTGTGAGAGGGACGGCCGGCGCCTGTTTGCGGGGCTCAGTTTTGAATTGAATTCCGGCGGCGCGCTGCAGGTGGAGGGGGCCAATGGCACCGGCAAAACCACGCTGCTGCGCACGCTGATCGGCAGTGCCGGCGATGCGGAGGGGAATATCTACTGGAATGGCGCCGCACTGCCGGCGGCGCTGCCCCAGTTGCGGGAATCCCTGCTCTACATCGGTCACCAGGCCGGTATCCGAAGGGGGCTGACACCGCTGGAAAACCTGGTCTGGTATGGCGCGGGTGAGGAAGACGCCTTGCGGGCGCTGGAGCAGGTGGACCTCTTCGGTTTCGAGGGCAGCCTCTGCCAGCACCTGTCGGCGGGCCAGAATCGGCGCGTCGCTCTCGCGCGACTGTATCTGTCAAACACGCCGCCGTTGTGGATTCTTGACGAACCACTGGCTGCGCTGGATGTGGCCGGTGTATCCAGCCTGCAGGGGCAGATGGCCTGCCACCTGAGCCGCGGAGGTTGCATTCTGTTTACTTCCCACCAGCCGGTGGCGCTGGCGCAACTGCAGCGGGTTAATCTGTCGGATTACGCGGTCGCCGCGGATGCGTTTATGGAGGAGGGCGCCTATGGCCTCGGTTGATTCCATTGCAGTCCGCGATCCCGCGGAGCCGTGTCATCGCGCCGGCCCCGGCTTTATGGCCCTGTTGCGCGTTGAACTGCTGCTGGCCCTGCGCCGCCGGGCCGATATCGCCAATCCGCTGCTGTTTTTTGTCACGGTTCTCGCCCTGCTGCCGCTAGGGGTGGGGCCAGAGCCGGAACTGCTGGCGCGCATGGCGCCGGGGATGATCTGGGTGATGGCCCTGCTGGCCACGCTGCTGTCCCAGGAGAGCCTGTTCCGCAGCGATTTTGAAGACGGCTCCCTGGAGCAATTGACCCTTTCCCCGCAACCGCTGTATTTCGCGGTACTGGCCAAAGTGACTGTGCACTGGCTGGTTACCGGTTTGCCGCTGGCACTACTGTCACCGCTGCTGGCGATGATGCTGAACCTGCCGGCGGCGGGTTATCCCAGCCTGCTGCTCTCGCTGCTGCTGGGCACCGCCTGCCTGAGCCTGATCGGTGCAGTAGGGGCGGCCCTGACCGTTTCACTGCGGCGCGCGGGCCTGCTGCTGGCACTGATTGTTATGCCGCTATACGTGCCCGTGTTAATCTTTGGCACCGGCGCAGTGCAGGCAGCACTCGATGGCTATGCCTACAGCGTGCAGCTGGCAGTACTCGCCGCACTGCTCGCCGCGGCCGCCGCGCTGGCCCCACTGGCGGCTGCGGGTGCGATCCGCATCAGCTTAGATTCTTGACGGAGGGTTTCCCCTTGGCCTGGCAATGGTTTCACCGCTTGGGTTCGCCGCGCTGGTTTTATCAGAAGACCAGTGGTTGGCTGCCGTGGCTGGCGGCAGCCAGTGTGTTACTGCTGTTGGTGGGGACCGTCTGGGGGCTTGGCTTTGCGCCTCAGGATGCCAAGCAGGGCAACAGCTACCGTATCATCTATATCCATGTGCCGGCGGCTTTCCTGGCCCTGGCCGGCTACTACATCATGGCTTTCAGTGGCGCCATCGGCCTGATCTGGAAGATGAAACTATCCTACGCGGTCATGCGCGCGGCAGCGCCAATCGGCGCTGTCCTGACGTTCATCGCGCTCTTTACCGGGTCTCTCTGGGGCAAGCCCACTTGGGGTACCTACTGGGTTTGGGATGCGCGCATCACCTCCATGCTGATTCTGCTGTTTCTGTATGTCGGCGTGATCGCCCTGTCGCGCGCCTTTGCCCGCGAGCAGGTGGCGGACAAAGCCTGTGCGCTGCTGGCATTGGTTGGTACGGTGAATATCCCGATCATCTACAAGTCGGTGGACTGGTGGTTTACGCTGCACCAGCCGGCGACCATCAAGCTGACCGAGTCCAGCAGTATCGACCCGAGCATGTTCTATCCGCTGCTGGTGATGATCATCGGTTTCTACTGTTTCTACGCCTGGACCCTGCTTGTGCATACGCGAAACCTGATCTTGCAGCGCGAATGGCGCACCCAGTGGGCCCAGCAAGTACTGCGTGGCGAGCCCCTGGGCGATGCCGGTTAACGAGGGTCAAGTCATGCAATTCCAGTTCGCCAGTATTGCCGATTTTCTGTCCATGAACGGTCACGGGGTCTATGTGTGGATCGCCTATGGCATTTCCTTCGCCGCACTGGCTGCGCTGGCCCTGCAGCCGGCACTTCGCCGCCGTAGTATGCAGCGTGAACTGGCACGGCAGCAGCGCATTCAGCAGCGCCGCCGGGAGCGGACTCAGGCGCGTCCTGAACCGCTCGCGGTCAGTGAATAGAATTTACCCGTAAGGATTAACAGGGAATAACGAGAAGTCATGCATCCAGTTCGCAAGCAGCGCCTGATTCTGGTCGTGGTTCTGGTAGCGCTTTCCAGTGCCGCCGTGGGTTTTGTGACCTATGCCATGCGCAACAACATGAATTACTTTTACGCTCCCAGCGCGTTTGCCGCGGGCGAAGTGCCGGTACATCAGCGCATCCGCGCCGGCGGTTGCGTCGTGCCGGGCAGCGTGGTTCGCGCTTCTGACAGCTTGGATGTGCGTTTCGCCATCACCGACGGCGAGGCGGACGTCAACGTGGTCTTCGACAAGATACTGCCGGACCTTTTCGCCGAAGGTGAAGCGGCGGTGGTGACCGGAAAGTTGATGGACGACGGCACGGTGCGCGCGGATCAGGTACTGGCCAAACACGATGAAAACTACACGCCGCCAGAAGTGGCCGAGTCGATGAAGGCTCAGGCGAGCTGCGCGGGCGGAGCCAAAATATGACACCGGAATTCGGACACTTCGCACTGATCCTCGGGCTGTTACTGTCGCTGGCACTGGCGGCGGTCCCCATGGCCGGGAGTTATACCGCGCGCCCGCTGTGGATGTCGGCGGGGCGTCCACTGGCGATCGGGGTACTGGTATTCACTGCCATCGCGTTTATCTGCCTCACCATCGCTTTCGTGCAGAGCGACTTCACCGTCAAGTACGTGGCGCAAAACTCGAATAGCATTCTGCCCCTGCATTACAAGATCACCGCGGTATGGGGCGGCCACGAGGGCTCGATCCTGTTGTGGTTGCTGATGCTGTCTGGCTGGACCGCCGCGGTGGCCGTATTCAGCCGCCAGTTGCCGGCGGAGCTGGTGGCGCGGGTGCTGTCGGTACTGGGCCTGGTGCTCGTGGGCTTCTTCCTGTTTATCCTGCTGACTTCCAATCCGTTTGACCGCAGCCTGCCGTTCCCGCCGGTGGAGGGTTCAGACCTCAATCCGCTGCTGCAGGATCCTGGCATGATCGTGCATCCGCCCCTGCTGTACATGGGGTATGTGGGCTTCTCGGTCGCATTTGCATTCGCCATTGCGGCACTGCTCGGTGGGCAACTGGACGCCGCTTGGGCGCGCTGGGCACGCCCGTGGACCGCGGTAGCCTGGTCCTTCCTGACCGTGGGCATCGCTCTCGGCAGCTGGTGGGCCTACTACGAGCTGGGCTGGGGCGGCTGGTGGTTCTGGGACCCGGTGGAAAACGCATCGTTTATGCCGTGGCTGGTGGGAACTGCGCTACTGCATTCGCTGGCAGTGACGGAAAAGCGCGGCCTGTTCAAGAGCTGGACCATCTTGCTGGCGATTTTCGCTTTCAGCCTGAGCCTGCTGGGAACCTTCCTGGTGCGCTCCGGTGTGCTGACATCGGTGCACGCCTTCGCCACGGATCCGTTGCGCGGTGGATTTATTCTCGCTTTCCTGGCGGTCGTGGTCGGTCTGTCGCTGCTGCTGTTTGCACTGCGCGCGCCGACGGTCAGTGCCGGAAGTGTCTTCTCCTTCCGCTCGCGGGAGACGTTCCTGCTCGGCAATAACATCCTGCTGATACTGATGATGGCGGTGGTGTTGACCGGCACCTTATATCCGCTGCTCGCCGATGCGCTGCACTGGGGCAAGATCAGTGTCGGTCCGCCGTTCTTCAATATGTTTTTTGTACCGCTGATGATGCTGCTGTGTGTGCTGCTCGGTCTCGGCATCCATGCCAACTGGAAGGACAGCCGCTGGGACAAGCTGTTCGGTATCTGGCGACTGCCGTTGGCTGTCGCGGTCATTGCCGGCTTCGCGCTGCCGTTTGCTCTGGGTGGCTTCCACTGGGGTGCGGCGCTGGGCGTTTTTATCGGCGTCTGGGTAACGGCATCAAGTGCCGCCGATATCTTTGCCAGGACCCGCAATGCCGACTCCTTCGCTGCCGGACTGAAGCGCCAGCGCGCCAGTTACTACGGCATGCATCTGGCCCATATCGGCCTGGCAGTGAGCCTGTTGGGCGTGGCCCTGACCACCGTCTACAGCATTGAAAAAGACGTGCGCCTGGCTCCGGGCGGCAACCACAGCCTGGCCGGTTTCGATTTTCACTTCGACGGTGTTCGCGCTGCACAGGGCCCCAACTACCGCGCCTTCGAGGGCGTATTGCATGTGCGACGCGATGGCAAGCCGGTAGCGGAACTGCACCCGCAGAAACGCAATTACTTTTCCGGTGGCGGAGCCATGACCGAAGCTGCAATCGACAGCGGTTTGTTCCGCGATCTGTATGTCGCCCTCGGTGAGCCGATGGATAAGTCCAACCCGAATGGCGATTGGGCCGTGCGCCTGCACTACAAGGCGTTTGTGGTCTGGATCTGGCTCGGCGCGCTGTTGATGGCGCTGGGCGGTGGCATCGCTGTGGCCGACAAACGCTACCGCAAGGCCAAAGCCGAGCGCGCCGAGGCCATCGACGCAATACCGGCCGGGGCCTGAGAAAGGGGGGGCAACTCGTGGGTAGATTGAAACTGTTTTTGCCGCTGATCATATTTGCGGCGCTGGCGCTGCTGTTCTGGAAGGGCCTGTCACTCGATCCGCGGGATATGCCCTCGGCACTCCTGAACAAGCCGGTACCGGAATTTACGCTGCCCAATGTGGCGGACACGGACAAGGTCCTGCGCAAGTCGGATTTGCCCGCTGAACCGCTGCTGATCAATGTCTGGGCGACCTGGTGTATCTCCTGCCGTGTTGAGCACCCCTATCTGTATAAGTTGGCCCAGCAGGGAGTGCCGATTGTCGGCGTGAACCTGAAAGATGAGGATGCCGCTGCGCAAGAGTGGCTCCAGAAATTTCACAACCCCTATATTTTCAGTATTGCTGATCATCAGGGGCAGCTGGCGTTGGATCTGGGCGTTTACGGCGCGCCGGAGACCTTCCTGGTCGACAGTCAAGGCACCATCCGTTGCAAACACGTGGGTGTCGTCGACGAGCGCATCTGGCAGATCAAGCTGCAACCGCTGTATCAGCGCCTGAAAAAACAACACTGGGACGAGTTTGCCGGTGAGCTATCAGATTCCCTGCTCTCCGGTTGTCAGTGAGACCGAAGAAAAGAAAAGCCGTTTTATCTGCTGGCTCGGCCCGGTGCAGGATAAGGCGGCTTTTCAGCGTGAGCTCGAGCGCGCCCGCGGCGAGTTTCCCGATGCCAGCCATCACTGTACTGCACTGATTATCGGCAATCCCGCCAATCCTGAAGTAATGCAATCCGACGACGACGGCGAGCCCGGTGGCAGTGCCGGGCGGCCGATGCTCGAATTGCTGCTGAAACAGGGGGTCGGCAATGTCGGTGCTATCGTCACCCGCTATTTTGGCGGTACCAAACTCGGTGTCGGGGGGCTGATGCGGGCCTACCGCGGTTCCGTAGGCGCTGCATTGCAGAAGGTTGACCTGAAGACATTTGTCCCTCGTCTGGCGGTTGTTATCGGCTGCGATTTTGCCCAGGAGTCGCGCCTGCGGTTCCTGGCCGGGCAGCACGGGGGCACCTGTGCCGATGCTGAATACAGCGATCGCGTTTCAATGCGTGTCACGCTGCCGCAAGATCAGTGGATATCCATGCGGGAGCAGTTGATCGCGGAGGGGTTTGAAATCGGTTCCTGCGTTGAGCAATGAATTCCCCTGGATTTTTTTTGCCGGCAGCATCCTAAAAGCCAAATTGGTCATCTGGCAGTTTGAAAGTTTTCGGTTGCAGGTGATTTCGACCGCCGAACAATGGGAAACACGGGGGAATTGCTATCGAAGATCGGACAGGGGTGCAAGCGTCATCCTGGCGACAGCTTAAGCCAATCACCTTCTGGCCGGCGCTGGTCAGTATCCTGGTGGTGCTGGCCGTAACCGCAGTCGACCAGCATCAATTCGTGGCCATCACCACTGCCATTAACGACGGCATCATCAGTAATTTTTCCTGGCTGTTTCTCTATTCCGCGGTGGCACTCCTCGGGCTCTGCCTGTTCGTTTACATCTCGCCGCTGGGGCCTGTGCGAATTGGTGGGCCCGGCGCGCGGCCGATCTATTCACCCTTTCGCTGGTTTGCAGTATCCCTGACGACGGTGATCGCGATGGGCATTCTGTTCTGGGCAGTGGCGGAGCCGGTGCTGCACTTCCGGCAGCCACCGGATTTCGCCCAAGTGGCCCCGGGCAGCGAAAGTGCCATGCGCTTTGCGATGTCGACAGTCTTTGTGCACTGGACCCTTGCGCCCTATGCAATCTACACCGTGGCCGCCCTGACGTTTGCGCTGGGGTTTCATAATCGCGGCTATGGATTTTCCGTTGGCTCACTGTTCCGGCCCATAGTGGGCAGGCATCTGCACGATTCCGCCGCGCAACTGATCGACGCGCTGGTGCTGTTTGCTGTGGTGGTCGGCATGTCGGCTGTTCTGAGTGCCGGGCTCTTATTGATCGGCGACGGTCTGCTTACCCTGTTCGATATTCCCAAGTCCGCGGCAGGCTATGCCGCCACCGCTGTGTTTATTGTTGCGGTCGCATTGCTGTCCGCATCCAGCGGTTTGCGCCAGGGAATTCAGGTGCTGGCGAGAATCAACACTGTGCTGTTTGTCCTGCTGATGCTTTACGTGCTGGTGGTGGGGCCTGACGGATTCTTGGCCCGGATCGGCGGCGAATCCCTGGTTGCCTATGTGGTGGATTTCTTTCCCCGTCAGCTGTTGTTGGATGAGCCGGCGGGCAGCCGCTGGTCCGGTTGGTGGACCACGGCTTTCTATGCCAGCTGGTTTGCGTGGGCGCCGCTATCCTGCCTGTTCCTCGGCAAGATCGCGCGGGGTTATACCGTGCGGCAGTTCATCCTGGTGAACCTGCTGTTGCCCTCGGCTTTCGGTATTTTGTGGTTTTCCGTCTTTGGTGGCGCGGCCCTGTATTTCGATGATTTTCATGGCGGTGCTATGTACGACACCTATCGGGGCGAGGGTTTGGCAGCGATGGTCTACCAGCTGTTCAGTTACCTGCCGGGAAGTCAGCTGTTAAGTTTTTTCTTTGTGATTGCCTGCTTTATTTCCTTCATTACTGCCACAGACTCCAACACGGATGCCATCGGGGGCCTGTGCATGAAGTCAGTGACTGCGGAACATATGGCTTCGCCATTCTGGATTAAATTGTTGTGGGCATCACTGATCGGGGTTATCGGCTGGTGCAGTGCAACTTTTCTCGGGGCGGACGGGATCAAGATGCTGGCCAACCTGGCGGGGTTGCCGGGCGTGTTTATTGTGCTGGCGAGCGGAGCCAGTCTGTTATTTCTGGTTCGCAAGGCGGGCGGCCTCGATATCCAGCCATAACGCGCCAGGAGAGTGGCCGCGTTGCGATCGCAGCGGGAATACGGTCACTTCCCAGCGGTGTCGAATGCGGTAACATGGCGGCATCTGTAACAGGGGAGAATGTCCGTGAAAAAGTGCTGGTTACTTGTGGGTTTGTTGGGGTTGGCGGGTTGCCAGAACATGGAGGCCGTCTCTCCGTGGGTGGATGTGGGCAACCAGATAGCCAAAAATGCGGGCTACGATACCGATTCCCGCCTGGCCAGGGGAGTCAAGGATGTCCTGAATACCAGCACCGATCGCGCCAGCGCTCAGCTTTCGCAGACGGGGGCATTCCATCTCCAGTTGCCCGCAGCCGCTCGACCGGTGGCCGACAGTCTGCGGCAGTTTGGTTTTGGCAGCTATGTGGACCAGCTGGAAACGGCGATGAACCGGGGTGCGGAACAGGCGGTCGCTGAGGCGGCGCCGGTGTTCAAACAGGCGATTACCGGTATGACGGTCACCGATGCCCTGGGCATTGTCCGAGGTGGCAATACTGCTGCTACGGATTATTTCCGTGGCCAGACTGAGAGTGCGCTGCGCCAACGCTACCAGCCAATCGTGGAGGCCAACTTGCGCAAGACCGGCTTTTACGATCAGTACAAAAGCATGCTCGCGGTGTACGACAAGTTGCCGATCGCCAACAAGCCCAATATGGATCTGGAGCGCTATGTGGTCGACAGTAGCATGACGACACTGTTCAGCCGCATTGGCCAGGAAGAGGCATTGATCCGCAAGGATCCTGTTGCCCGGGGCAGTGTCTTGATCGGGCAGGTGTTCGGGCCGGGGCAGGGGTGACCTATCCCGTCGACTTCTGTGTGAAGCCGGTTCGGATAAGCGCGTTGTTCTGTCATGACTTCGTCTGAAGAAAAGCCCACCCAGGTGGGCTTTTCTTTTTTCGGGCGCTTACAGTTTTGTCGGGCGTCAAGAATTGCTAAGGACAATTCGTCGAGCAGGATTCTTGTGTGCAGATCCAACACATACAAAAAGTCCCTCACTTTAGTGGGAGCCTCTTATCGTGTGGCGAGCTGGACGGGAATGACTCGGGCCATCCTGGCCCTCGCCCTGTGGGCGCCTACGCTGCGCTGCGGCGTCCAAAATTGCTCCCGGCAATTTTGTCGAACGGGGGCTCTCGTACGCCGATCCAGCACATACAAAAAAGGCCCTCACTTTCGTGAGAGCCTTTTTTGTATGTGGCGGACCGGACGGGACTCGAACCCGCGACCTCCGGCGTGACAGGCCGGCATTCTAACCAACTGAACTACCGGTCCGCAGTTCCTTTTCTTCCCTTGTGAAGCCTGCCGGGCAGGTTAAGGGAAGTGGTGGGTGGTACAGGGGTCGAACCTGTGACCTACGGCTTGTAAGGCCGTCGCTCTCCCAACTGAGCTAACCACCCCGTGTCAGGAGCTGCGTATCTTAATGAAAAATTTTGCCCCGTCAACGCCTTCGGCAAAAAAATTTTTGTCTTTCAATAGGTTAACGGTTTGGGGCGTGAATTGATCCCGCACGCGCGGGTGTGTCCGGGCGCTCTGGCACTGCTATAATCGCGCAAATTTCCGGCGGACGATAAATCGTGACAAATCCTGTGAAACAGTCGAGCTGGCCGGCCGTAGTGGCGGCGGTGCTGTGTGTCCTGTGTTTCTGGCTGTTGCCGTTTATCGAGGTAGAGGCGGCCGTCGAGGTGGAGCAGCTGTCGTCGCCGGCCCTGGAAGCGCGCTATCACGTGTTGATCGAAGAGCTGCGCTGCCCCAAGTGCCAGAACCAGAATCTCGCCGGTTCCGATTCTCCGGTGGCAGGGGATCTGCGCAAAGAGATCCGGCGCTTGCTGGAAGAGGGCTTCACGGACAGTGATATCAAGGACTACATGGTCGCCCGCTATGGCGATTTTGTACTCTACCGGCCGCCGCTGCAGCGCAACACAGTGGCGCTTTGGTTAGCCCCCGGGGTGTTTGCGGCTATCGGTCTTCTGGTTTTGATAGTCATCGTGATGCGTTCCCGCAGTGGTACCGGGGCACGCCAGGATGATGCCAGTTCGGAGCTGACCGCTGACGAGCGCCGTCGCCTGCAAAAACTGCTGGGCGACGATTTTGATGATGTGAGCGACAACGGGAAGTAAAACAATGACAGAACTTTGGCTGGGTCTCGGGTTGCTCATACTGCCGCTGGCATTCGTGCTTTTGTGGCCGGCGCTGCGTGGCGCCGGGCGGCAGCGCACCGTGGCGGAAAGCAAGCGTGCAGCGCTGGCAAATCTATACCGGGAGCAGCGGGCTGAGCTGCAGGCGGCGCGCGATAGTGGTGCGCTGGATGAACAGCAGTTTGCCGAGCTGGAAGCTGAGATGGCACGCAATCTGCTGGCCGCAGAGGAATCCCTGAAGTCCGGAGCTGCCGCCCGCGGCGGTCGCGGACTAGTCATTGGCCTGGCCGTGCTGTTGCCGCTGGTTGGCCTTGGGGTTTATCTGAGTTCCGACCATATCGGCGATCTGAAGCTGTACCGACAGGTGGTTGCGAGTCATCAGGGTAAAACCACGCCGGAGGACGAGGCGCAAATCACCCGGGAGTTGCAGGCCCGCGCACAGACCCACCCGGACGACCTGACCAGCCGCTACGTGCTGGCGCAGCGCCTGCTGGTGACCGGTGATCTCCAGGGTGCCGTGGAGGCATACCGCTACGTTGTCGCGCGCTCGCCGGAAGCCGCTGGGGTCAAGGCCGAGCTGGCGCAAGCGCTGTTTTTTGCCAATGGCTCTCAGGTTTCCGCCGAGGTCAACCAGTTGGTCGACGAGGTGCTGGAGATTCAGCCGGACAATGGCACTGCGCTGGGGCTGGCCGGAATCGCCGCTTTTGATCGCAAAGACTACCGCGCTGCACGAAACAGCTGGCAGCGTGCTCTGAACCTGTTGCCGCGGGGCTCTGCGGCGGCGGAGGCGCTCGCTGCCGGCGTGGCCAGGGCCGACAAGGCATTGGCGGACGCGGGCGAACCGGTGGCGCAGACTGTGGCCGAGCAAAAGGCGCCGGCGGCGGATGGCCCGTCAATCCGTTTGCGAGTGATGCTCGGCGAGGGTGTCGAGGCCAAGCCGGATACCCCGGTGTTTATCTATGCCCGCGGTGCCGACAGCCCTATGCCGCTGGCCATCGTGCGCCTGCGCGCGGATCAGTTGCCCGCGGACGTCGTGCTCGACGAGTCCCGGGCGATGATGCCGAGTCGCTCCATCGCCGGAGTGGATTCGGTGGAGCTGGTGGCCCGGCTGGCAGTGCACGGTAATGCGCGACCGGCCCCCGGTGACTGGCAGGGTGCTATAGAGTCGCTTTCCCGGTCCGCGTGGTCCGAACCCCAGTCGATCACCATCGATACCGAGCTCTGATCGCCGCCGCGCCAGCCTTCCACTGGCTGGCGCCGCAACGGCGTGTCGGTCACGCCTTTTTCGCCCGCTCCCTCACCATTGCCCCCTCAGGGCGCTTCGGGTTTTGCTGTGCGGGCCGATCCTCTCGAGTGGCGTCCACTGCCAAAGCGGGGCGGCACGCCTTACCAGTCACCCTCCGAAAGTGTAAAAATTTGCGCTGAAAGCCTCGGCGCGGCCATGTACAATTGGCGGTTTGGCGAGCCGCCGCGCCAGCTGGCATAGAACAATTATCGAGTTGCAAAATACATGCGTCTGAAGTGCATCAAGCTTGCGGGTTTTAAATCCTTTGTTGACCCGACCACAGTCTACTTTCCGTCCAACCTGAGCGCCGTGGTTGGCCCCAACGGCTGTGGCAAATCCAATACCATTGATGCGGTGCGCTGGGTGATGGGCGAATCGTCGGCCAAGAACCTGCGCGGCGATTCGATGACCGATGTCATCTTCAACGGCTCTAGCGGCCGCAAACCGGTGGGGCAGGCCTCCATCGAGCTGGTGTTCGACAACTCCCAGGGCAAGCTGCAGGGCGCCTACGCCGCTTTCGCCGAGATCTCGGTCAAGCGCAAGGTTACCCGCGATGGGCAGAACAACTACTACCTGAACGGTGACAAGTGCCGCCGTCGCGATGTGACTGACCTGTTCCTCGGTACCGGTCTGGGTCCGCGCAGCTACGCCATCATCGAACAGGGCATGATCTCGAAGCTGATCGAGGCCAAGCCGGAGGAACTGCGGGTCTTCATTGAAGAGGCCGCGGGCATCTCCAAGTACAAAGAGCGCCGCCGCGATACCGAGAACCGCATGCGCCGCACCAAGGAGAACCTGGAGCGCCTGACCGATATCCGCGATGAACTGGATCGCCAGTTGTCACGCCTCGAGCGCCAGTCCGCCGCGGCGGAGAAATACAGCCGCTTCAAGGAAGAGGAGCGCAGTCACAAGGCCCATCTGCAGGCGCTGAAATACCGCGACCTGAACGACCAGTCCAAGAGTAAGCAGCAGCAGATCTCCGAGCTGGAACTCACCGTCGAAGAGCTGGTGACCCGCCAGGTCAGCTGCGACACCGATATCGAGCAGAAGCGTGTGGGATACCACGAGCTGTCTGACGGCTTCAATGAAGTGCAGGGCCGCTTTTATGCCGTGGGCGCCGATATCGCGCGTCTGGAACAGAGCATCGCCCACGCCCGCGAACGCAACACCCGCCTGGCGTCTGACCTGCAGCAAACCGAACAGGAATTCCGCGAGGCGGAGACCAACCTCGAGACAGATCAGGAAAAGGCCGTCCAGTTCGAGGGCGAGCTGGAAGTGATCCTGCCGGATCTGGAAATGGTCCAGGCCGCCGAAGAGGAATCCGCGCAGACACTGCTGTCCGCGGAAGACGCCATGCGCGACTGGCAAAACGAATGGGACCAGTTCAATCAGGGTGCCTCCGGTTCGCGCCAGAAGGCCGAAGTGCAGCAGTCACGTATCCAGCACCTGGAGACCTCGCGCCAGCGCCTGCAGGAACGTATCAACAAACTGCAGGCGGAACAGTCCGGACTGCAGGAGAGCGGTGACGACGGTGAAACCGAGCAGTTGAACGAACAGCTCGCGGAACTGGAGTTGCAGGCCACCGAGCGCCGCGAGACCGTGGCCGAGAAAAATGAATCCCTGGCCGAGCTGCGCGGGCGCGAGAGCGATGTCGCCAGTGAGCTCGACCAGCTGCGCCTGCAGCTGCAGACCAGTCGCGGCCGCCACGCCTCCCTGGAGGCACTGCAGCAGGCGGCGCTGGGGCAGGGCAAGGCGGTGGAGAACTGGCTGCAGCAGCAGGCCCTGGCCGAGCGGCCGCGCCTCGCTGACCAGGTGTCCGCCCAGTCCGGCTGGGAAACCGCGGTGGAAACCGTACTCGGTGCCCAGCTACAGGCGGTCTGCGTCGAGCAGCTGGAAAGCCTCGGCGAGAGTCTCGCGAGTTTCGAGAGCGGCCAGGCAATATTTATCGACGGTGGCCAGGTGGCCGCCGCGTCCGACGGCGCCCTGCCGAAGCTGGCGGATGTCGTGAACGGCCCCCAGTCCCTGGCGGGCATTCTGTCGGGCATTTACACCGCGGAAGACCTGAATGCGGCGCTGGCCCAGCGCGCCCAGCTCAAAGCCCACGAGTCCATCGTCACCCGCGATGGCCTCTGGCTCGGCCCCAACTGGCTGCGCGTGAACCGCGCTTCCGATGCGGAAGCCGGCGTACTGGCGCGCAAGCAGGAGCTGGAGGAGTTGGAGCAGTCCATCGCCACCACAGAAGAGCAGATCGAGAGCTTTTCCGAGCAGCGCGAGACACTGCGCCTGCAGGCCAGCGATCTAGAGCGGGCCATTGAGCAGTCCCGCAACGAGGCGGAGCAACTGGGTCGACAGGAATCGGAGCTGCGCAGCCAGCTGTCCGCCCGTCGCGCGCGCGCCGAGCAGATGGGCGAGCGCCGGACCCGTGTCGAACAGGAAATCACCGAGGTGCGTGAGCAGTTGGAGCTGGAAGGGGAGTCCCTGTCCGAAGCGCGCCTGCTGTTGCAGGAAGCGGTCGAGGCCATGAGCGACGACACCGACCGCCGTGAAAGCATGCTGGCGCGCCGCGACGAGTTGCGCGAAGCTCTGGATGCGGCGCGCCAGCGCGCCCGCGAAGACAAGGATCGCGCCCACGAACTGGCGATGCGCGAGCAGTCTGTGCGCACCCAGATGATGTCCCTGGAGCGCACGCTGCAGGTCATGCGCGAGCAGCTGGAGCGTCTGCGCAGCCGCCGCGAACTGCTGCAGGAGCAGATGGCGGAAGCCCAGGACCCGTCACAGGATTTTCAGGCCGAGCTGGAAGAGAAGCTGGCCGAGCGTCTCGACGTGGAGACCGAGCTCTCCGACGCGCGCAAGAAACTCGAGGAAGTCGAGAGCGGCCTGCGCGAGCAGGAACAGGAGCGCCACAAGGTGGAGTCGGCCCTGCAGGGTGTCCGCGCCCAGCTGGAACAGGAGCGCCTCAGTGCGCAGACGCTGGATGTACAGCGCAAGGGGCTGGTCGAGCAGCTCGCGGAAACCGATCACGACGTGGATCAGCTGCTGGAGTCTCTGCCCGGCGACCTGACCATCTCCCAGGTACAGCAGGAGCTGGAACTGGTGGCGGCGCGGATTTCGCGCCTGGGGCCGATCAACCTCGCAGCCATCGACGAATACAAGCAGGAATCCGAGCGCAAGAACTATCTGGATCGCCAGTACAGCGACCTGACCGATGCGCTGGAAACCCTCGAAAACGCCATCAAGAAAATCGACCGGGAAACCCGCACGCGCTTCAAGGAAACCTTCGACCAGGTCAACACCGGCCTGCAGGAGTTGTTCCCGAAAGTGTTCGGCGGTGGTCACGCCTATCTGGAACTGACCGGCGAAGACCTGCTGGATACCGGTATTGCGATCATGGCGCGCCCGCCGGGCAAGCGTAACAGCACCATCCACCTGCTTTCGGGCGGGGAAAAGGCGCTGACCGCAATTGCATTGGTGTTCTCGATTTTCCGCCTGAACCCGGCGCCATTCTGTATGCTGGACGAGGTGGATGCACCGCTGGACGATGCCAACGTCGGCCGCTATGCGCGGATGGTGAAGGAAATGTCGGAACACGTGCAGTTTATTTATATTACCCACAACAAGATCGCTATGGAGATGGCCAACCAGCTGTTGGGTGTAACCATGCATGAGCCAGGCGTATCGCGCCTCGTATCCGTGGACGTAGAAGAGGCCGCCGAACTGGCATCCGCGTAAGCGGCGTAAGGGAAAGACGCTGAGAGAGACGCTTTAATGGGAAACTGGCTGGTAACAATTCTTGCGCTCATACTGCTTCTTGCGGTGTTGGACGGCGTGCGTCGCGCAATTCTGAAACAGCGCAACGCGATGAAGGTTTCGCGCAACCTGTCGCAGTCAATGCGGCGGGACACCTATGCGGATGAGGAAGACGATATCCTCACGCCCGTGCGCAGTGCATCCGTTCCACAGGATGATGCTGATGATTACGTGGATCCGGAAGAAGAGGCCAAGCGCCGCCAGATAGCCGCGGAGCTGCCTGGCAGTGTGCGCGTGGTACAGCGGCGCGCGCTGGAGGATGCACTACAGGTCAACCGCCAGGTGCAACAGACTTTCCAGTCCTCGCGCAAACCGCTCGCCGGCAGCAGCGCGCAGCGGGAGGAGCCCGAGCAGACATCGCTGAACCTGGAAGACCAGGTTCCGACACTGATGGATTCCGTGGTCGCTGAAGAAGATCGCCGCGAGCCGGAACTCAATGAGGCGGAAAGCCTCGAAGCCCTTAGAGAAACGCTGGAATCCGAACCGGAAACACTGACTAATACACCGGTCCAGGACGCCCGGGAGCCCCGCATACAGCCGGAGCCCGGGGTGGCGACGACCCAGCGACGGGAAAAGAGGGCAGCGGTGAAAGACACAACAAGAAAACCGCGGGAAAAATCCCCGGTCGAAGAAGTTCTGATCATCAACGTGATGGCGCCGGAAGGCGATCACTTCGAAGGCAATGACATCCTGCGGGTGATGATGGCCGCGAGCATGCGCTTCGGTGAAATGAATATCTTCCACTTCCACCAGGGCGGCAGCGACGATGGCCCAGTGGTCTTCAGTCTCGCCAATATGGTGGTGCCGGGTGTATTCGACCTGGCGCAGATGGAGGAATTCGTCACACCGGGCCTGAGCCTGTTCCTGGCACTGCCGATCGAGGGTGAGGCGATCAAGGCGTTCGAGCAGTTGCTCTCCACCTCGCGGCAGATCGCGGAGCTGCTCGGCGGCGAGCTGAAAGACGAGAATCGCAGTGTCTTCACCGCCCAGACTGCAGAGCACTACCGCCAGCGGGTGATGGAGTACCAGCGCCGCAAAGCACTGGCGCGGGCTCAGGCCTGACCCCCGTTTTATTGAATCTGACGGAGCGGCCTTCGGCCGCGATTGCACGTGCTCAGTGTTGAGCCGATCGCAGTTAGGGACGCTCCTGCAACCTGATACCCTACCTCCGGCAAGAATTCCTGTTTTTGCGTACGAAGAATGACCAAAAAAAGCACAGATAAACAGCCTACCACCGAACAGCGCCAGCGCGCGCAGGAACTGCACGACATCCTGCAGCGCGCCAATTACCAGTATTACGTCCTCGACGATCCGGAGTTACCGGATGCGGAGTACGATCGCCGCCTGCGCGAGTTGCAGGACCTGGAAGCGGAATATCCCGACCTGGTAACACCGGACTCCCCGACCCAGCGGGTGGGCGCTGGACCACTGACGTCCTTCGCCGAGGTGCGTCACGAAGTGCCGATGCTGTCGCTGGACAATGCCTTCAACGACGAGGAGTTGCAGGAGTTCGACCGCCGCGTGCGCGATCGCCTGAATACCAGCGAGCCGGTGGAGTATGCCTGTGAGCCCAAGCTCGACGGCATCGCCATTAGTCTGCTGTATCGGGAAGGCGTGCTGGAGCGGGCCGCTACCCGGGGCGACGGCACCACCGGTGAAGATATTACCCAGAATGTGCGCACTGTCGGCTCGGTGCCGCTGCGCCTGTTGGGAAATGGTGTGCCAGCGGTTCTGGAAGTGCGCGGCGAAATCTATATGCCCAAAGACGGCTTTGCGGCGCTGAATAAAAAGGCGGCGGAGGCCGGCGAGAAGACTTTCGTCAATCCACGCAACGCCGCCGCGGGGAGCCTGCGCCAGCTGGATTCCCGTATCACTGCGCAGCGCCCGTTGCAGCTGTGTGTATACGGGGTAGGGCAGGTTGAGGGGGCGACTTTACCGGGCAAGCACACAGAAATGCTGCTGCAGCTCAACCGCTGGGGTTTCCGAATCAATAGCGAGATGGCCGCAGCCAGAGATATCGATGGCTGCATCGAGTATTACCAGCAGTTGGGTGAGAAGCGCGATGCGCTGCCATACGATATCGATGGCATCGTCTTCAAGGTGAATGACACCGCGCTGCAGCGCCGCCTTGGCTTCGTCGCCCGTGCACCGCGCTGGGCGATGGCCTACAAATTCCCGGCGCAGGAGGAAATGACCGAGCTGTTGGACGTGGAGTTCCAGGTGGGGCGCACCGGCGCAGTGACACCGGTGGCGCGCCTGAAGCCGGTTTTTGTCGGCGGCGTCACTGTCTCCAATGCAACACTGCACAACCGCGACGAAATTGAGCGACTCGGTGTGAAGGTCGGCGATACCGTCGTGATCCGCCGCGCCGGCGATGTGATTCCGCAAGTGGTTTCCGTAGTGGAGAGCAAACGCCCGAAAAATGCCCGGGATATCGAATTTCCGACGCACTGCCCGGTGTGCGATTCCCCGGTGGAGTCGACCCCCGGCGAAGCGGTGGCGCGCTGTAGCGGCGGCCTGATCTGCAGCGCACAGCGCAAGCAGGCGATCAAGCACTTCGCCTCGCGCAAGGCGATGGATATCGACGGCCTCGGCGACAAGCTGGTCGAGCAGCTGGTAGACGAGGGACTGCTGCACTCGGTCTCCGGCCTGTATGACCTCACACTGGAACAGTTGGCGGGCCTCGAGCGGATGGGGCAAAAGTCCGCGCAGAACCTGCTCGACGCGCTGGAGCGCAGCAAAGACACGACACTGCCGAAGTTCCTCTACGCACTCGGAATTCGCGAAGTGGGTGAGGCCACCGCGCGCAATCTCGCGCGGCATTACGGCGATCTGGAATCGTTGATGCAGGCGGACGAGGAATCCCTGCAGGAGGTGGAAGATGTGGGCCCGGTGGTGGCGCATTTCGTGGCTGAGTTTTTCCAGCAGACCCACGCCCAGGAAGAGATTGAGGCCCTGCGCCAGGCCGGTGTGCACTGGCAGCCTGAGGAAACCGGCGGCGAGGAACAGCCCCTGTCCGGACAAACCTGGGTGCTGACGGGCAAGCTGGAAACCCTGTCGCGCAGCGAGGCGAAAGACTACCTTCAGCGCCTGGGCGCCAAAGTGGCCGGCAGTGTCTCTGCCAAAACGGACAGCGTGGTCGCCGGTCCCGGTGCCGGCTCGAAGCTGAACAAGGCGCGGGAACTCGATATTCCCACACTGGATGAGGAAGCCTTTATCGAAATGCTGCGCGGTCGCGGTATTGAGATCTGACCGCGGTCACAGCCTCTGCAATTGAAAGTCGGACAGCGAATGCGGTCGGTTATTGATCGACATTTCATTTGCGATCCCGGTTATAGCTTTCTCGTTTTTTCACCGTTAAAGTGAAGCCCCAAGAATCTTTATTTGCCGGATGTTTTTTGTCCAGCAGCGCCGCCGCGAGGAAAAGCAATAGTGGTACAGGGCGATCAGGAATCCATTGTCTACGGATGTATCAAAGACAGTAACAGCCTCGCTGGTGGCGCCGATCGCCGGCGGGTAAACCGCGAGGCGGTGCTGGCGCTGCCCAGTGCCGATGAGTGGCCTTTCCTGTGCCGCGATATGTTTTCGATTCCCACCATCAAGGTCAAATTGTCCCAGTACCAGACCGATGTCATCCACTTTGGTGCTTCCTATCGCGCCGTGGAATACGAATGGAATCACTGGATCCAGAAGTTTGAAGAGCTGCTGCGCAGCATGTACTGGGTATCGGCCACCGTTCACCTCGAGACCGAGCTCTCCGGTATCCACTCTTTTACCTGGGAGGCGGCGGGTCTCTATCACGAGCCCGGTAGCGGCGATATGCAGGTGCGTTGCGAGTGGACCCAGGAGGGGCGTGTCAGCGTCTGACCCCGCACTTTTCCGCGCCACTGCTATGCTGTACTGAGTGACAGGCCAGGGCGCTGCTGTGTGTCCGGCCCCGGGCTGGAGGGCAGACGGCGTGAGCGACGGAACTCCCGAATTCGCAACTCTCTACGCACATGTCCGCGTAATACTCGGTATCATTGTCGGCCTCGGGCTCACGCACCTGTTGCGCAATTTGGCGCGGTTGGTGGAGGAGCCTCGCGAGGACCGCCTTTACTGGGTGCACCTGATGTGGGCGGGGTTCGCAGTGCTCTACCTGCTCCATTTCTGGTGGTGGGAGTTCCGCTTCTCCCACACGACATTGATCAGTCTGCCGGTCTATCTCTACCTCATCGGCTATACGCTGCTGCTCTACCTGTTGTGCGCCTTGCTGTTCCCGGAAAAAAATTCCGAACCCAAGAATTATCGCGCGTTATTTTTATTGCGGCGCAAGTGGTTCTTCGGTGTGCTCGCCCTGATTTTCGCCGTCGATTTCGGCGATACCCTGCTGAAGGGCGGGGGCTATCTGGTGGAGCTGGGCAGCCTGTATGTGTATCGCAATATCCTGTTCATTGCCGCCTGCCTGGTAGCGCTGATCAGCACCAACCGTTTCTACCATGCCACGTTTGTAGTGCTGGCAATCATATTCCAGGTTTGCTGGTTGTTTATGGAATACTTTTTCAGTAATGCCTGATTTTGGACTTGGCGTCACCGGTCTGCGGCGATAAGCTGTGAAACGTGATTCCACGCAGCGGCGCCGCCTGCTGAGCGGGTACGTGCGCCGAACCACCAATAAGGAGTTCCCATGACCGCATATAAATCCCTGATTCTGGCCGGTGCGTTGGCCCTGGCGCCGTTTGTCAACGCCGCTGAGGACACGTCGTCGCAGATGATGTCGGAAGCGCCGGCAGATGCGAAGGTCTATATCATTTCTCCCAAAGACGGCGACACCGTGGGCAAGACCTTCAAGGTGCAGTTTGGCCTGTCCGGCATGGGCGTCGCTCCGGCGGGAGTCGATAAAAAGAATACCGGGCACCACCACCTGCTGATTGATGTGGACTCCATGCCAGATATGACCAAGCCGCTGCCGTCCAACGAGCACGTGGTTCATTTCGGCGGTGGTCAGACTGAAACTGAACTGACACTGCCGCCGGGCAAGCACACGCTGCAACTGGTTATGGGCAATTATCTGCATATCCCATTCAAGAACCCCGTAGTTTCCAAGAAGATTACCGTCAACGTTGAATGAGCCGCGCTGTGACAGCAGCATGCGGAAGATGGGTGAAACGATGAGCAGTTCGAGCAAAGAGTTTCGCACCGAAAAAGACAGTCTGGGAGAGATTCAGGTACCGCAATGGGCGCTGTACGGCGCCCAGACCCAGCGGGCCCATGAGAACTTTCCCGTCAGTGGAGCGCCACTGCCGCCCGAGTTCATTCACGCGGTAGTTTTGATTAAAAAATCCGCCGCGCAGGCCAACCGCGAACTCGGCCTGCTTGATGAAAAGATGGCGACGGCAATCGTGGCAGCCTGCGATTCCCTGACGGAAGAGGACATCGCCACACACTTTCCCCTCGATGTTTTCCAGACTGGTTCCGGTACCAGCACGAATATGAACGTGAACGAAGTGCTGGCCCATATCGCCGCGCGCGAAAGCGGTCTCGATGTGGGAGCCAACGATCACGTCAACATGAGCCAGAGCAGCAACGATGTGATTCCCACTGCGATTCACGTCTCCGCATTGCTCGCCGTAAGGGATCAGTTGCTGCCGGCGTTGCGGCACCTGCACGCAAAATTGTGTGACAGGGCAGCCTCACTCGGCGATGTGGTGAAAACCGGGCGCACCCACCTGATGGATGCGCTCCCGCTGACACTTGAGCAGGAAATTCACGCTTGGGCGGGGCAGATCGAACTCTGCCGCGAGCGTATCCGCGGCACCCTGCCACGGTTGTCGCAGGTAGCCCAGGGCGGCACGGCGATTGGCACCGGCCTCAATGCGCATCCGCAATTTGCCGAGCTGTTTGCGCAGAAGCTCAGTGCCAACAGCACCCAGCAGTTCCGCCCGGCGGACAACCTGTTTGCAGCGATTGCCAGCCAGGACACGGCGGTGGAATTATCGGGCCAGCTTCGGGTGTTGGCGGTGGCGCTGATGAAAATCTCCAACGACCTGCGCTGGATGAACAGCGGCCCCCTGGCGGGGCTGGCGGAAATCGAGCTGCAGGCACTGCAGCCGGGCAGCAGTATCATGCCGGGCAAGGTGAACCCGGTCATTGCCGAATCTTCAGCAATGGTGGCCGCCCGGGTAATGGGAAACGACGTGACGATCGGCGTGGCGGGTCAGAGTGGAAATTTTCAACTGAACGTCATGTTGCCGCTGGTTGCACACACGCTGCTGGAAAGTATCCGGCTGCTCGGAAATGCCGCCCAGTTAGTGGCAGACAAGGCGATTGACGGTTTTACCGTTAACCGGGAGCATATAGAGGAAGCGCTGTCTCGCAATCCGATTTTGGTGACGGCTCTGAATCCGGTCATCGGTTACGCCAAAGCTGCGGAAATCGCCAAAGAGGCCTATCGCAGCCACCGCCCGGTACTCGATGTCGCACGGGAAATGACTGACCTCGACGAAGAAGCGTTAAAAAAACTGCTGGACCCTGCGAAGTTGGCGCAGGGGGGAATCGTCAAGGGGGAGTGAGCGTTGTGTCCTGAGTGTAATTGCCCTGCACTACGACAGCAGGGCAATTCCCAGCAATATTGCCACCATCAATGCGGCAAGACACTCGATCAGGGTAAACAGATGCCGTACGGTGATGCGGTCCTCGCGTCGGTACAATAGTTTCCTGCCCATTTAAACCTCCCGCGGCGTTGACAGGAAGCGGACTTTACCGCACGATTCCGCGCCGCATCGGTCTATCTATCCTTGAAGGATAGTGTGGCAGTTTTATGCCGACCAATTGTTCACTTTTTGTAACCAACGCAGTGGATCTCATGGCCAAGAAAAGTCGACGTTCGTTTATTACCAGTGTGCTCGCCTGTGTCGCCTTCGTGATTGCGGCCGTCTGGAGTTGGGATCTGCCAATTGAAGATATCGCCTCCTACGCGGCGGTACTGTTGATTCTACTTTTGGTGATCATAGTTGCCGCGCTGGGTTTCGGCGCACTGCTGAATTGGTTGCGCAGGCGCAAGAAGTAAATGGGCGGTTCCGGAAACGCACGGGACCTGTCTATGGCCGTGATCCGCTGCGGTGCTCGTCGCAGTGTCCAAGGCGCTTGTCCCGGCGGCTGCTTGCAGTTGCCGGCCTGCCGCGATTGTTGAGGTAGTTGACCGAATGCCCGTGTCGGAAGAGGATATCCGCATCCCCATTGCCTACCTCGAGCGATTGCTGGAGGAGGCGGCCCGGCATGGCTGTGACCGCAATGAACTGCTGGCTTCGGTAGGCATCGAAGCCAGTGAACTAGAGGGCACAGCCGCTTTCTCCGCAATCAAATACGGTCGTCTGTACCAGCGTGTGATGTGGCAGGTACAGGATGAGTGGTTTGGCATGCTGAGCGGTGGCCGGGTGCGCTCGGGATCGTTCCGGCTGCTGTGCCTGACGGTCGTCAACTGCGCAACCGTGCGTCAGGCCATAGCGCGCAGTGCCGAATTCATGGAAATCTGCCGCGGTTTCAAGGTGAAGCCGGTTTTCGAACCTGCATCAGGCGGTCGCGAGCGAGTGGCCATTCGCGGTATCAGCTCCCTGAAAGAAGGGGAGTTTGATGCGCTGATTCGGGAGACGAGCCCCGGTGTTATCCGCACTACGCTGGCGGTGTGGCACCGTTTCTACTGCTGGCTGGTAGGTCGGGAAATTCCCCTGGCCCGGTTGCACTTCTCCTTTCCCTGCCCGGAAGAATTCCGCACTCTGGCACAGAGTGAGGCCGGTGAGCTGCTTTTTGACCAGCCCGTCAATGCGCTCGAATACGACAGTCGCTACCTCGATTACCCAATCGTACAGAATCCACAGACGCTGGAAGACTTTATCCGTACCGCACCGTATCACCTGGTGATCAGCGACGGCAGTGCCAACAGTATCAAGACCAAGGTAAAGACCATCCTCAACCGGGATGTGAGCGAGTCGATGCCGTCGGCGGAGGTTGTCGCGGAGCGTCTCAATATGTCGGTGACGACCCTGCGCCGGCGGCTGCAGAATGAGGGGACCTCTTACCAGAAGTTGAAAGATGAGTGTCGCATGGAGGCCGCTTTCCACTATCTCAGCTGTCCCGACCTGTCCAACGGACAGATTGCTGAAATGCTCGGTTTCGACGAATCCAGCGCATTTTTCCGCGCCTTCAAGAAATGGACCGGGGTTACGCCCGGAGAATATCGCAAGAGTGGTCGCCCGCTTGTCAGTGACGCAAACTGACTGAAAATCCCGCCTTTTTTTCGCTGAGCCGCCCCGTTTTGTCATCGCTTTGGACTGATTTCGCCATAGAGCGAGTTGGCGGCTTGCTACTATGATGAACCAATCGCAAGAATCAGTCACAAGTCTGACCGGCCGGTTTCCCGGCGGGTCGGCAAAAAAGTAGAGAGTTGAGGGTAGCAGGATGACCGATATCAAGATTCCATTGCGCGACATGCGCTTCGCCATGCGCGAACTGCTGGACTGGGACCAACACTACGCGTCCCTGGGCTACGAGGAAGCGACTCCGGATCTGGTCGATGCCATCCTGGAAGAGGGCTCCAAGTTTTGTGAAAACGTACTGGCGCCGCTGAACCAGATCGGCGACCAGCAGGGCTGCACCTGGAAAGACGGCGAGGTCACCACGCCGGAAGGATTCAAAGAAGCCTACCAGCAATTCGTCGAGGCGGGCTGGCCTTCTCTGGCACACGATCCCCATCACGGTGGCCAGGGCCTGCCGCCGTCACTGGGTACCGTGATGAGCGAGATGGTGGGCACCGCGAACTGGTCCTGGGGTATGTACCCGGGCCTGTCCCACGGCGCCATGAATACGCTGGAAGCCCACGGTACTGACGAGCAGAAAGATACCTATCTGACCAAGCTGGTAGAGGGTACCTGGACCGGCACCATGTGCCTGACCGAGCCGCACTGTGGTACCGACCTGGGCATTCTGCGCACCAAGGCTGAGCCGAATGCCGACGGTTCCTATGCCATTAGCGGTACCAAGATTTTCATCTCTGCCGGTGAGCACGATATGGCGGAGAACATCGTCCATATCGTACTGGCACGCCTGCCCGATGCACCGGCCGGTACCAAGGGGATCTCCCTGTTTATCGTGCCCAAGTTCCTGCCCAATGCCGACGGTTCCATCGGCGAGCGCAACGGCGTTGCCTGCGGTTCCCTGGAGCACAAAATGGGTATTCACGGCAACGCGACCGCCGTGCTGAACTTTGACGGTGCCAAAGGCTACCTGATCGGCCCGCCGAACAAGGGCCTGAACTGCATGTTCACCTTTATGAACACTGCGCGCCTGGGTACTGCCCTGCAGGGCCTGGCGCACGCGGAAGCGGGCTTCCAGAAATCCCTGGCCTACGCCAAGGATCGCCTGCAGATGCGTTCCCTGTCCGGACCGAAAAACCCCGATGGTGCCGCCGACCCGATTATCGTGCACCCGGATGTTCGCCGCATGTTGCTGACCCAGAAGGCGTTTGCCGAGGGTGGCCGTATGCTGATCCTGCTGTGTGCACAGCAGGTAGACCGCCTGCAGAAAGGCAGCGACGAAGACAAGAAGGAAGCCGACGAGCTGCTGGCATTCCTGACTCCGATCGCCAAGGCTTTCCTGACCGAGACCGGTTTTGAATCCGCCAACCTGGGTATGCAGTGCTTTGGTGGTCACGGCTATATCGCCGAGTGGGGCATGGAGCAGAACGTGCGCGACGCGCGTATTTCCACCATCTACGAAGGTACCACCGGTATTCAGGCGCTTGACCTGCTGGGTCGTAAGGTCCTTATGACCCAGGGCGAATCACTGCGTCGTTTCACCAAGATGGTGCATAAATTCTGCCAGGCGGAAATCGACACTGAAGCACTGGCTCCGTACGTCACCAAGCTGCAGGAACTGAACAAGCAGTGGGGCGAGCTGACGATGCACGTCGGTGCCAAGGCGATGGAGAACCCGGACGAAGTAGGTGCGGCTTCTGTCGATTACCTGATGTATTCCGGTTACGCTGTGGAAGCTTTCCTGTGGGCGCGCGCTGCAAAAGTGGCTAACGACAAGCTGGCTGCCGGCGAGGGCGAAGCGGAATTCTACCGCGCCAAACTGGCGACCGCGCGTTTCTACTTCGATCGCATCCTGCCGCGCACGGCGACCCATGCCGCGGCAATGCAGAGCGGTGCGGACAACCTGATGGAACTGGACGCCGAACACTTCGCGTTCTAAATCCATTCACTGTAAAAAACCGCCGGTTCGCCGGCGGTTTTTTTGTGGAGTAGATCCTATGCAGTTGCCGGATCAGACGGTAGCTCGTTTGCAGCGCCTCCCTTGTTTGCACCCAGGCACTCGGGTACAGTTCCGGCTGCCCGATGCCAGCGATTTTTACGTGCTCGTATCGCAGCAGGAGGGCGGCAGCGCGGCGGTTTCGCACCACGGTGAGGCAGAAAATCCGGCTTTGGTTCTGGAAATGTCAAATGCCACACTTGGTGCTATATTGGATGGCCGTTTAAGCGCCCGCCATGCATTTCTACTTGGCGATATCCGGTATACCGGTGACAGGGACCTGGCAGCTGCGCTGGCCGACCTGTTCCCTGCGGCATAGATAGCCACACAATCAGTTCAACCGCACTTTCCGGCAGCGGCTTTGAATAATCACAATCTGTCCGGACGTACAGCCCAATAAGATCAAACAGAAACGGCTGTACAGAAACAAACAATAATTAAGTGTCCGCGGACTTCCGCTGTGCGGTTGGTCTATATAACGGACAGGCGACAACAACAGGACTGGGAGAAGACAGTTGGACATCGACCGCAGCATACTCGACGTATTTACAGGCGCCTGTGCCAAGTTCAGTGACAGGCCTGCGTTTACCTGCCTCGGGCAGACGCTAACCATCGGCGAAATCGATAAGCTCAGCGCCAAATTCGCTTCCTACCTGCAGAATCACACCGACCTGGAGCCCGGCGATCGCATCGCAGTACAGCTGCCAAACGTACTCCAGTACCCGGTAGTCGTATTCGGCGCCCTGCGCGCGGGTCTGGTGGTCGTCAACACGAATCCGCTGTATACCCAGCGAGAACTCAAACACCAGCTGAATGACTCCGGTGCCAAGGCCCTCGTGGTGCTGGCGAATATCGCCGACACTGCGTCGCAGATCGTTGCCGAAACCGGAGTAAAGAAAGTCATCGTCAGCGAAATCGCTGACCTGCACAGCCCGGTCAAGCGAATGCTGATTAACAGCGTCGCCAAATATATTAAGAAAATGGTGCCGGACTTCTCCTTTGCCAACGAAGTCAGCTTCCGTGAGGCCATGTCCCTCGGTGCCAAACAGCCGCACCAGGACGTCCAGCGATCGCCGGAAGATGTGGCCGTGCTTCAGTACACCGGCGGCACCACCGGTGTGGCCAAGGGTGCCATGCTGACGAACCGCAACCTGGTCGCCAATATGGAACAGGTGCGCGAAGCTCTGGGCGATTCCATGAAGGAGGGCGAGGAGTTTTATGTGGCACCGCTGCCGCTGTATCACATTTACGCCTTCACTATTCACTGCATGTGCCTCTTTTCGACCGGTAGTCACTCGCTGCTGATTCCGAATCCGCGCGATATTCCCGGTTTCGTCAAGGCGCTCAAAGGACTGCGTTTTACCGGATTCGCAGGCCTCAATACCCTGTTCAATGGCCTGATGCGCTGCCCCGATTTCCCCGAACTGGATTTCAGCAAGCTGCACACCACTTGCTCCGGCGGCATGGCGCTCACCCGCGATACGGCCAAACGCTGGGAGCAGATGACCGGCTGTGTCGTGACCGAGGGTTACGGTATGACGGAAACCTCCCCGGTAGTGTCTTTTAACCCCGCTGACGCGGTTCAGCTGGGCACTGTCGGTATCCCGGTACCGGGTACTGAAGTGAAAGTGATCGACGAGAACGGCAATGACCTGCCGAATAACTCTCCGGGTGAGCTGTGCGTGCGCGGCCCCCAGGTGATGAAAGGTTACTGGCAGCGTCCGGAAGCCACAGCGGAAGCCCTGGACAGCGAAGGCTGGTTGCGCACCGGCGACATGGCGGTGATTCAGGACGACGGCTACATCAAGATCGTCGACCGCAAGAAAGACATGATCATCGTCTCCGGCTTCAACGTGTATCCGAATGAAATCGAGGATGTCGTGAGTGCGCACGACAAGGTTGCCGAAGCTGCTGCGATCGGTATCCCCAACGAAAAGAGTGGCGAGCAGGTGAAGCTGTTTGTCGTCAAGGCGGACGCCTCCCTGACCGAAGAAGAGGTCATAGCCTTCTGTCGCGAAAATATGACGGCCTACAAAGTGCCGAAACAAATCGAGTTCCGCGAGGACCTGCCGAAGACGAATGTCGGCAAAATCCTGCGCCGCGAATTGCGCGACGAGGAAATGAAGAAAATAGAGTCGGCCGTTAGCGCCTGATCTCGACCTTAAAGCCCATTGCGCAGAGATGACTGTGCAGTGGGCTGGCGAAAGCAAAAAAAGGCCTCACTGGGAACGGTGGGGCCTTTTTTATTTATGCGTTTCGCCCAGCGGGGTAGGGCCGCCACAGATCAATGGTTTTGGCCTCATGGTCTATTGATATGGAGCGCTAAAGCCAATGCGGTGCCCGTTGAAAAGATATCTGCTGAGTTTGCGCTATAACTAAAAAAATGGCTCTGCAGGATGATGCTGGATATGAAGAGGCGTGGGCGTCGCGCGATTGTGCATGAAGAGCTGCCGACAGAACACGAAGACCGGTTAATTCGATATCTGCATCGCGTTATCCGAATGGCCGTGCGGTTCATGGCGATCCTGATGTCATTGGTAATCGTCTGGGGGTCGATTTATGTTTTGTTTGTTCTATACGAAAGACTGAGTTTTCCGCCAGTCTGGATTCTGGATTCCAGGGATATTCTAGATATTTTTGGATCGTTTCTGGTGGTGCTTATTGCCGTCGAGATATTTATCAATATTCGACTCTACCTGGGCACTAATATCATTCCCATTCAACTAGTGGTGGCGACGGCGCTGATGGCGATGGCGCGGAAAGTCATCGTGCTGGATACCGAAAAGACTGGCCCGCTTTTCGTCATGGGGTTTGCCGCGGTAATCATTGCTCTTGGCATTACTTATTGGATTGTTTCTCACAGTTCGGCTGAGCGTCCGCCTGACGATGAATAATATTCGGAGCGGCAAGGTTCGCTTTACGGTCCTATGATATTTCTTTGGCGAAGAGTATGTGCTCCGGGGGGATTAAAAATTTTGGCTCATAAATCTCACGACTGCGCGCTATCGGCTTATTTATCCTTCTTTGCCACTAACCAATAAGTCAGTCCCAGCGCCAGTACGACGGAAGCTATCGCGAAAATATAGTTTGGGCTGATATCCTCCAGATCCATTACGATCACTTTCCGCGAGATTGCCATCAGTGCCGTGGCGACTACCAGTTGTATCGGGATTACGTTGGAGCCGAGGTAGAGACGGATATTGATAAAAATTTCGATGGCGATTAGAACCAGCATAAAGGCGCCGAATACATCGAAAAGATCGTTGAAGTCCAGCAGGAATTTCGGTTCATCCGTGAGGCGTTGGTAAAGGACTAAAACGACGTCGAGTACCCCCCAGATAATGACCAGTGCCATCAGTACAGCAAGTACGCGCACGGAGTTGCGTATTACTTGATGCAGGATCCGAATCAACGGATCGTCATGTTCCTTGGGTAGCTCGTCGTGAATCAGCTTGTGTCGCTCATCGCCTTCAACCATCGATTGCACGCTCCATTTGAATCGAAACGTTGACTATCATGCCCTGCGGTGGGGTGGCGGACAAGTTTGCGTGTGTTGGCCGGCAGTTGTAGGTATGGGGGCGTTGGATGCTGAGTTATAGCCGTGGAAGTTATTCTGGATTGGAAGAGGGACAATGCGCGCAAAAAAAAGCCCGGAAATTCCGGGCTTTTGGGTGGCAGACTAATTATTGCCTGCTGCCGGCGCTCGCATCGCGAATCGCGCGGAACTCATTGCCTTGGTACCAGTTTGGCCAGTCGCGGCTGTTGGCCAGTTGCAGTCCCAGTTCCAGGCCCAGTTGCAGGTCCATGGCCGCCCCTTTCAGATTCCAGTTGGGATCGTACTCGTCCGCGGGCTTGTGATAGGCATTGGCCGTGTAATCTTCACTCTGCTGCTGACCCCACTCCTGGCCGTGTTCATAGCTGTCAGAACCGGATTCGAAATAGAGCATGGGTACGCCTTTCTTCGCCAGGCTGAAGTGATCTGAGCGGTAGAAGTAGCCGCGTTCCGGGTGCTCTTCCGGCGCCAGGTACTGGCCGCGACGGGTGGCCGCTTTATCCAGCATCTTTTCCAGTTCGCTGTTGCCGTAACCGACCACGATGACGTCGCGCATCGGGCCGTAGACACCGAGGGCGTCGAAGTTGATACCGGCAACAGTCTTGTCCAGCGGAATCGCCGGGTCTTCTGCATAGTATTTGGAGCCAAGCAGGCCGGATTCCTCGGCGGTGACGGCGACAAACAGCATGCTGCGGTCCGGGTGCTCCGGCAATTCGGTAACCTGGCGCGCCATGGCCAGCAGACCGGCGGTACCGGTGGCATTGTCGACGGCACCATTGAAGATGTGATCTTCGCCTTTGGCATTGTCGTTGACGCCCAGGTGATCCCAGTGCGCGGTGTAGATCACCGCTTCATCCGGATATTTCTTGCCTTCGATCTTCGCGACCACGTTGCGTGAATTGGAGGTGCGCACGGTGTTGTCCAGCTTGACGCTGGCGGTCAGGCCCATGGGTTTCGCTTTAAATCCACGGGCTTTCGCTGCGTCCATTTCTTTCTGCAGATCCAGGCCGGCCGCTGTAAAGATTTCCTTGGCGGCGTCGTTGGTTACCCAGCCTTCCACAGCGACGCGGTCGGCATTCTTGTCCTTGTCCGCAAGGCTGATCTGCGCGCCGGACCAGCTGCCGCTGACCACTTCCCATGGGTAGCCGGCGGCACCGGTCTCATGAATGATGATGGCGCCGTCGGCACCCTGGCGTGCGGCTTCTTCGTACTTGTAGGTCCAGCGGCCGTAGTAAGTCATGGCGTTGCCGTTGAACAGGGACTTGTCCTTGGTAGCGTAGCCGGGATCGTTGACCAGAATGACCGCGGTCTTGCCTTTCATATCGAGACCGGCGTAGTCGTTCCAGTTGTTTTCCGGAGCGACAATGCCGTAACCGACGAAGACCAGCTCACTGTCTTTCAGTGCGGAAGAGTCGGTCTGGCGCTGAGTGAAGGTGACCATGTCGGTCAGGGGTTGCAGCTTCTTGTCAAAATCCTTGCCCTTGATTTCCAGCGGGGTGGATTTGATCTGCATTTCTACCACCGGCACCTGCTGAAACCAGGTGGGATTGCCGTCGGCGTCTTTCGCGCCCGGTTGCAGGCCCAGGGCCTTGAACTGGTCGGCGAGATAATTGACGGTCAGCTCCTCGCCCTTGGTGGCGGGGGCGCGACCCTCGAATTTGTCGGAGGCGAGCACCTTGATGTACTTGTGCAGGTCAGCGGCCATTTCATCGACCTGGGTCTGCTCCGCTTCGGTGAGCTGGAGTTTGCTCGCCTTGGCGGTGTCTTCCGCCTGCATCTGCTGTTCGGCCGCCGCCGCGCTTTCGGCGGTGGATTCCTTCGCAGGTTCCGTTGATTCTTTGCCGCAGGCGGTCAGAGCGCCGCTGATCGCGACCACCAGGCCGAGACGGCGCCAGAGGGTAGGTATGTGCATGGTTATTCCCTGTGAGTCTTATTTTGAACGGTTTAAGGTAGCAAAATGCGCGCCGGGCGCCGAGGCATTCTGTGCTGAATAAAGTGGATTGCGCAGTAAATTTATTTAGGTGTGCGGGGCGGGAGCGAGCACCGGCCGCAAGCGCCGGTTTTTCAACCAGTGGCGATTGCGGCCGGTCATGCAGTCGTCGAGGGGATCAGAGAACTTTCAGGGTCTCGCGGATCGGCAGGAATATATCCCGTGCCAGCTGGCGGCAGCGTGCCGGGGACCAGCCCTCGATCGGGTCGGGCAGAATGTCATTATCCTTGAACGGCATTTCCAGGGTCAGCGCCAGGGTGCGGAACTGGTGGCCACACCAATTGGTGCCCACGGTCATGTTGGCTTCGCCCGGCTTGTCCAGGTCGTAACCGCGCTCGGTCTGGAAATCGGGGCTGGCGGTGACAAATGCGCGCTTGAATGTTTCCTCGAGCTCGGCGTGACGCTTGTCGTAACCGGGAATCCCTTCGCAGGCGGCGACGAAATTGAACGGCAGTGCTTCATCGCCGTGAATGTCCAGGAAGATGTCGCCACCGATTTCGAGCATTTTCTGGCGCACCAGAAAGACCTCGGGGCTGCGTTCCATGCTCGGATCCTGCCACTCGCGGTTGAGGTTGGCGCCGGCCGCATTGGTGCGCAGATGGCCGCGCACGCTGCCGTCGGGATTCATGTTTGGCACGACATAGAAAACGGTATCGGCGAGCAGGCTCTGTGCAGAGGGGTTGGCGTCGTCGAGCAGTGCCTCGAGAAAGCCCTCGACAAACCATTCGGCCATGGTTTCGCCCGGGTGCTGGCGCGCAATCATCCAGACTTTGTGTTTGGCCGCGGCGGCATCGCCGACGGTCAGCAGTGTCATGTCGCGGCCGTCCAGCGTCTGGCCGAGGGTTTCCAGCTGTACCAGGTCGTGTCCCTGGGCCCAGGCCAGCAGATCCAGGTGCCGTTCCCAGGGGAAGGGCGCGAAGTAAGCGAGGTAAATGCTCGGCTGGTCGAGATCCACGGTGAAGTCCAGCGTGTTGCCGTCGTACTCGGCTTCAATGCGGAACCAGTTCTGGCGATCGTAGGAGGCGCAGACGCGGTAGTTTTCCCAGCCCGCCGGATAGGCGGCCTTGCCGGCATTGATGATACGCAGCGGGTAGCTGTCGCCGGTCTTGCCTTCCAGGCGGAAGTGGAACCACTGATAAAAATCGGAATTGTTGTCCTGGCGGATGGACAGTTCGATCGGGCGGGCGTCGGCGTTGATGACTTCGATATTGCCGCTGTCAAAGGCGCTCGTGATATGCATGGATTGGCTCCAGTCAGATTAACGCGGGCAGCATACAGGGATGGAAAAGATTTTTCAGTCTGGCATGACTTCCTTGGGAATTTGGTGCGCCACGATCGTTGTGCTGGTGTTTGGCGTCGCCTGGAACGCCGGGGATGTTTCCGTTCGCCAAAATTAAAAAGGCACGGTACCGCGAACGATACCGTGCCTTTGCCATTCCCTGGCGGCACCTGCTGCGACTACTGCTCCATGAAATTTCCGGTGATTGACCCCTGGCGACTGCTCACTGCCCGGCCCGTTCACAAGTGTGCGAACCCGCACTGTCAGAAATCGTGTACTACTCCCTTACGATTCGCAGCTGGTGCTGGTTAAAGTTTAGCCATTCGACCTGCAAATATGTGTCGCCCATCAGAGTTTGGCGTAGTTTTGGTCAACTCTATACGCGGCGCTAAGTCCGGTCGGCAGTGCACGGATCAGTCGTAATTCAGGTCCGGATCCTTCCAGAATTTGGTGCCCTTCAGGGTCGCCTGAAGCGCGATACCGCTCTCGGTCAGCTGGTATACCCGCATGCCCTCGACAACCACTTCCTTGCTGTAAGCCGCGCCCTTGTCCTGGGCCTTGGCCGCGGCATCCGCGTGACCGCCGAAAGACCAGCCCTGGTCGATAAAGCGCTGCATGACCTCGGGGGAGTCGAACAGGAACAGTGCGCGGAAATCCTTGACGCCGAGACCCAGGCCAACGCCCAGTTCTCCCATCTTCATGTAGGTCCGCGCGTGATTCCGGTTGTTTACCGCCGCGCCGTATCCGGTGGAGGCGCTGGCGAACAGCAGGTTCACGTTGACATTGCTGAACACGGCGTAACCGGGCGCTCTGGCCACGTCACGGCGCAGATCTGGCTTCAGCGCGTAGAGCTCGTTCAGCACCTGCCGTTCGGTGCGGTCGATGTACTGGCGCTGGTCATCCCGGGTCTTGCCCGGTGCGGCGCAGGCCCCCAGCCACAGGGTGGACAGGCAGAGGCAGGCAATGGTTAGGAGGCGTGTGGGCGTGTACGACATGGTGGTCTCCCTTATGTTTTTAATGGCGCCAGCCCCGGATTAAAGCAGAGTGGCGCCGGGGGCTCGACCGGCAGGTTGCGGCTTTGCGACCTGCGACACAATCATATTGCCTGGCGCCACTTCCTGCGGCGGCACGCATTCGGTAAGCTTACGCCCCTGATTTTTGGGGGCCAGCCCCGCACAAATACGATTGAGAAGAGAGTCACCATGAACAAGACCGTCAAGCGCGGCATCGCCGCCAGCTGCCTGCTCGTACTGCTGATGAACCTGACCGCTTGCGGTTACTTCCTGTATCCGGAGCGCAAGGGCCAGACTGGCGGGCGCGTGGATCCGACTGTAGTTATCCTGGATGGTGCGGCACTGCTGTTTGGTATCCTGCCGGGCGTGGTCGCCTTCGCCGTGGATTTCACCAGTGGCAGCATCTACCTCCCGGCCGGTGGCCGCTCCGCCGTCGACCGTCACCTGTCAGCCATTGACACCAAAGATGCTCAAAAAGTGATCGATGAGCAGGGCCAGGTGTGGCTGAAGATGCCGCTGGACAAGATTTCCACCGACGGCAACCTGCAGCAGCTGACTGCCACCCTGTCCCACGCGACCGGTAGCCAGGTTGCTGCGCAGGACATCGTCTGGCTGCAAGATATGGCCGCACTGCGGGCCGCGACGGTACAAAGCACCGCTTCCCTCTGATTGGCTGATTGTGGCGCGGCGGATCTGCCGCCGTGCCGCCGTCGCAGGCACTCCCAAAGGCCGGGCAGCCGGTTCCTACCGCCGCCCGGTGAGCGCGCCGAGTAAGCCCCGCACCAGTTCCCTGCCTATCTGGCGGCCGAAGCTGTCGGCCATCTTGCCCAGAGCGCGGTCCAGCTCGGAAGGCTTTTCCTTTCCTTTCCTGTGTATTTCTTTCCGCTCGGGTGCCTCCGCAGCGGTGTCCTTGCGCCTTTTCTGCAGCTGTTCATAGGCAGATTCCCGATCCAGTGACTGCCCGTATCTCGCAGCCAGTGGGCTCTCCCGGAGCAGTTGCTGGGCTTCTCCCACCGTCAGCGGTGCCAAACGGCTTGCCGGGGGCTGGATCAATACTCGTTCGACCGGCTGCGGCACCCCGTTTTCATCGAGGCAGGACACCAGCGCCTCGCCGACAGCCAGTTGGCCGATGACCTCGGCGGTATCGAAGCCCGGATTGGCGCGGAAACTGCGCGCGGCCGCCCGGACTGCGCGTTGTTCGGTCGGGGTATAGGCGCGCAGGGTGTGCTGTATGCGATTGCCCAGCTGCGCGAGGATTTCCTCGGGAATATCCAGCGGGTTCTGGGTGATGAAGAATATACCGACGCCGCGGGAGCGAATCAGTTTGACGATCTGCGCCACTTGCTGGCGCTGGTCTTTCGGCAGTCCGTCAAACAGCAGGTGTGCTTCGTCGAAGCACAGTGCGATCCTGATCGCGCCGCCGCCGGATTCCGGCAGATTTTCGTAGAGCTCTGCCAGCAGCCACAGCAGCAGCGTGCCGTATACACGGGGATTCAGCTTGCTCGCGTCAAACAGGTGAATGCGGGCGCCGTTGAGCAGGTCTTCGATCTGCAGTGCCGGCTCGCCGAATAGCGCGGCGGCGCCGGTGCGCTCGATGGCGAGAAACTTGCGCTTGATGGCGCCGAGGCTGGCGGGGGAGATGGTGCCGTAGGCCTGTGCGAGCGCCTGGCGTTGGTCGGCGACAAAGTCGATCAGTGCCTGCAGGTCCTTCCAGTCCAGCAATAGCAACCCCTGCTCGTCAGCCATCTTGAACAGTAGTTGCAGAAGTCCGCTCTGGTTGTCGTTCAGTCCGAGCATCTGTGCGAGGATTTCCGGTCCCAGCTCGGAGACAGTTGTGCGCAGGGGCAGGGCGGTCGGCCCCCAGAGTTCCAGCGGATTGGCGCGAAAGTAGCTGTCGTCCAGGCCGAATTTCGGCAGCCGCTCGCGCACCTTGGCGCTGTCGCCGCCGGGTGCCGCCAGGCCGCTCAAATCCCCTTTGAAATCGGTGACGAAGACCGGCAGGCCGCGCTGGCACAGCTGCTCGGCGAGCAGGCGCAGGGTGACTGTTTTGCCGGTACCGGTGGCGCCGCAGATAATGCCGTGACGGTTGACCATGTCCGGCATCAGCTGGCAAGGGGTGGAGCGGTCGCCGTCGGCAGGGATTCCCAGGGTGATGGCAGGCATGCCGCAGTTCCAGGTGTTCGGGGTGACCCACTAACTTTAGTCTTAGGGCCTGCTCACACTAAATTAGATAGCTGCGTTGCCGTCATTACAGGCCGTCCCAAAGCAGGTCAGGCAAGGCGCGAGGAGAGTGATTTAGCGAGCTAAATGAGCGACGAGCAACGCCGTATGGCCCGTTTGGGGGCGCAACCTGAAGGGATGGGGCCACCGAATTTAGTGTGAGCAGGCCCTGGCAGGCTTCTCCCGTGCGCGGCCGGGCGGATCAGGCTTCGAGCGCTTCCGGGATGGCCTGCGGCTGCTTGCGGAATGCCTTGGGTGATAGGCCGGTCCAGCGGCGGAAGGCCTTGCCGAAGGCGCTCTCATCGCAGTAGCCGAGGGCGGCGGCGATCTCGGCGTTGTTCTGGTCGCCCTGGCGCAACCACTGGCACGCGTAGTGACTGCGCACCTGATCCTGAATCGTGCGGAAGCTGGCCTGCTCCTCGAGCAGTTTGCGCCCCAGGTGGCGGGGGCTGATACACAGTCGGCTGGCCACCTGTTCCCGGGAGAGCTGCGGTTCCTGCTGCAATAGATGGGAAACCTGCAACTGCAGGCTCTTGTTGGTCAGTGCCCGCAACAGGGCGTCGGCCTCCGGCTTCAGGCGCGCCATGACCTGCTGGTCCGCGGCAACCAGGGGGATATCCAGGTCCTGGGAGCGCAGGCGGATTGCCGACACTGGGGCGTTGAACTGCACCGGTGTCTGCAGCAGCTGCTGGTACTGCTGCTGGATCGCCAGCGATGGTGCCGGGTAGGCCAGCTGTACACTCTGGGCGCGAAACGGGTGCCCGGTCATGCTGCGGGTCTGGGTCAGGCAGGCGGACAGGACAGTTTCCACGCGCAGTCGCGCGCAGCGCAGGTAGTTGGGCTGGTAGCAGAGATCTGCATGGTGGGCGCCGCGGCGCAGTTCGAACTGGCCGCCCTCGCCGACGAGCGGGTGGTAGATCAGCAGTTGCTCTATGGCGGCGCCGAGTGTCCTCTGGGTCATCAGCAGGTAGCCCACCAGTCCCATCTGGCTGCTGTGCATGGCCTGTCCCAGCCTGACGCCCAGTAATGGATCCGGATAGGCGGCTTCCAGCTCCAGCCACAGCTGCTCCTGGACACCCATGGGGACTCGCTGGTTTTCGTCGATACCGGACAAAATCGTTTGCGCCGCTGGCGGCATCGGCAGGTTGAGGCTGCTCAATGCCGCGGTAACTGCGCGAGTGTAGTTTAAGGTAACGCTTCTACAGTCCGCCGGTTTCACTTTGTCTGTCCGAAATTAACCACTGATTGCCCGATTATGACAATCTGGTCCCGCCTTGTCACGGTATATTGCCCTCGACACAATATTGATCTTTATCGCGCGATAGCGAGTGGGAGAATAATCGACAATGAAACCCTACGCGGTCATCGGTGCCGGCCCCATGGGCCTGTGCACAGTGCGCAATCTGCACAAACACGGCATTCCCTGTGTCGGCTTTGAAATTCACAGCGATGTGGGCGGCCTGTGGGACATCGACAGTCCTACCAGCACCATGTACGAATCGGCGCACCTGATCTCATCGAAGAAGATGACCGAGTTCGCCGAGTTTCCGATGCCTGAAAAGGTCGCGCATTTTCCCCACCACAGCGAGCTGCGCGACTACTTCCGCAATTACGCGCGGGAATTCGGACTCCACGACCTGTACGAATTCAATACCGAAGTGGTGCATTGCGAGCGCGTCGGTGACGAGTGGCAGATTGTCACCCGCATTGTTGCCGGCGAGAGAAAGGGCGAGGAGCAGACGCGCCTGTTCGGCGGGCTGCTGATTGCCAACGGCACGCTGCATCACCCGAATCTGCCGAAATTGCCGGGCGAGTTTGCCGGTGAACTGCTGCACTCCAGCGAGTACCGCGATCCGGCCATCTTCGACGGCAAACGGGTACTGCTGGTCGGCTGCGGCAATAGTGGGGCGGATATCGCCGTCGACGCGGCGCACCGGGCGAAGAGTGTGGATATCAGTCTCCGTCGCGGCTACTACTTCCTGCCTAAATTTATCGGCGGCAAGCCCACGGATGCGGTCGGTGGCAAGATCAAGCTGCCGAAGTTTGTCCAGCAGCGCATCAGTGCCGGGCTGAGCCGCCTTATGCTGGGGCGTCCCAGCCAGTACGGCTTGCCCGAGCCGGACTACAAGATGTTCGAGTCGCACCCGGTTATCAACTCCCTGATTCTGCACCATATCGGCCACGGTGATATCCAGCCGCAGGGGGACATCGCCGACATCGACGGCCACAAGGTGACCTTCAGGGATGGCCGCAGCGGCGAGTACGACATGATACTGCTGGCCACGGGGTACAAGCTGCACTATCCGTTCGTCGACAGTGCGCACCTGAACTGGCAGGGGTTTGCCCCGCGCTTTTACCTGAATGTTTTCCACCCGGAGTACGACAACCTGTTCCTGATGGGCATGGTCGAGGCCGCGGGCCTGGGATGGGAAGGACGCAACGAGCAGGCGGAGATGGTCGCGCTCTATATCCGCCAGCTGTCCTACGGCGCGGATTCCGCGCGGAAGCTGAAACAAACCAAGCGCGAGCGGGCGTCAGTGCGCGCTGACGGTGGGATGAAGTACCTGGAGCTGGAGCGCATGGCTTACTACGTGCACAAGGATACTTACCTTAAGGCACTGCGCAGTCACACCGCAGACTTGCAGCGGGATCTGCCCGCGCGGGATACTGGCGAATTAATCAACAGTACCGTGGGAGCAGCCTAGTGGACCACACCCTCGACGTGGCCAGTCAATTCCAGATGTCGCCGGTGGCGCTTCTGGTGTTGAATGCCGTGCTCGCCTTCATGATGTTCGGCGTGTCCCTGGGCCTGCGCCCGGCGGACTTCGTCGCCGTGATGCGGCGACCGCTGGCACCGGTGACCGGCCTGGTGGCCCAGTTCCTGCTGCTGCCAGCACTGACCTGCCTGGTGACTTCCTGGTTGAAGATAGAGCCGGGCCTGGCCCTGGGGATGATCCTGGTGGCCTGCTGTCCGGGCGGCACCTTTTCCAATGTGATGACCTGGATCGGCCGCGCCAATGTCGCGACGTCCGTGAGCATGACCGCGGTGTCCAGTCTCGCCGCTGTGGTCATGACCCCATTCAACTTTGCCCTCTACGGTCACCTGAACCCCTACACCCGCGAGATGCTGCAGACGATCGCGTTGCCGGTACAGAACATGGTGATGCTGGTAGTGCTGGTGCTGGCGGTACCCATGCTGCTGGGTATGCTGATCGGCGCGCGCTTCCCGCGTTTCGTGGAGCAGAGCGAGCGCTACTTCCGCAGCGGCTCGCTGCTGGTCTTCCTGCTGTTCGTGGTGATCTCGTTCAGCAAGCACTGGCAGACTGCGGTGCAGATTGCCGGCTCGGTTCTGTTGCTGGTGATTGCGCACAATGCGCTGGCCTTCCTGATCGGCAATGCCAGCGGGCGCCTGATGCGCCTGCCGCTGGCGGATCGGCGTGCGGTGACCATGGAAGTGGGTATCCAGAACTCTGGCCTCGCACTGGCCATCCTGTTCACCTTCTATCCCTCTGCCGGCGCCATGCTGGTGGTCGCCGGTTTCTGGGGTGTCTGGCACCTGGTGTCGGGGCTGGCGCTGGCGGGCTACTGGAATTTCAGCAATAAAAAGTGGGCGCGGGCACAGAACCTGCAAAGCGAACCGCAAACCTGATAATAAGAAGTCATTATGAGCGACAAGAAAGTATTGATTACCGGAGCTGCAGGCTATATCGGCCATCAGCTGGGCGAACTGCTTGCGCAGGAAATGCCGGTGGTGGGGGTGGATGTGCGTTCGCGCCCGGCGGCCTTCCCGATTTTCTCGATGGATATCTGTGACGAGGCGCTCGGTGAATTGCTGCGCGCCGAGGAAGTCACTCATGTCGTGCACCTGGCATCGGTCATGGCGGCGGGGCGCGATCGCGCCGCGGAATATCGCATCGATGTCGAGGGTACCGAAAATGTGCTCAAGGCCTGCCTCTATGCCGGCGTCAAGCATATAACCGTGACCAGCAGTGGGGCTGCCTACGGCTACCACGCCGATAACCCGAAGTGGCTCGAGGAGCACCACCGCCTGCGCGGCAACCCGGAGTTTGGCTATTCCGATCACAAGCGCCTGGTGGAGGAGATGCTGGCGGCCTACCGCAAACAGCACCCGCAGTTGCAGCAGCTGATTTTTCGCCCCTGTTCCGTCATCGGCGCCACCACCAACAACAAGATCGGCGAGCTGTTTTCCGGCAGCGCCATTCTCGATCCGGGTGGCCACAATTCGCCGTTCGTCTTTATCTGGGACCAGGATGTGATCCGCGCGATCCAGTTCGGTGTGCAGCGCAGTGCCGCCGGGATTTATAACCTCGCCGGCGACGGCGCGCTGACACCCGCAGAGATCGCCCAGTTGCTCGGCAAGCCGCTGCGCAAGCCGCCGGTATGGCTGGTGAAAACGCTGCTGGGGATCGGCTATTTCCTGCACCTGACCGACAAGCAACCGGGACAGGTGATGTTCCTGCAGTACCGCCCGGTATTGCTCAATCGCCGCCTGAAAGAAGAGCTGGGTTACATACCGCAAAAGACCTCCGCCGAAGCCTTTGCCTATTTTGCCCGCGAAGCGCTTGGTGCGGAGCTGGTACAGCCGGCAGAAATGGCCGGAGGTGCGGTGTGAGCGATGGGCGGAAAGTCTTCGTCGTAACCGGCGCTGCCGGTGGCCTGGGCTGGGCGACCGTCGAGGCCCTTGCGGCACGGCACCGGGCGCGGTTTGCGTTGGTGGATATGAATCGCGAGGCACTGGAAGCACGTGCGGCAGAATTGCAGGCGCGGGACATCCCTGCCGATATCTATGTGGCCGACCTGTCGAGCGAAGCGGCCACCGCAGAGCTGGTATCCGAACTGCGCGGCGCATACGAGCGAGTCGACCTGTTGATCAACAATGCCGGTATCACCCATCGCAGCCTGTCCACGCAGACCAGTAACGCGGTGATCCGCCGGGTTATGGCGGTGGACTACCATGCACCGGTGGAGCTGGCCCAGGGCCTGATGGCGGAGCTGCGCGCGGCGTCCGGCTGCGTGGTGAATATCAGTTCCATGGCCGGCTGGATGCCGGTGCTCGGACGCGCGGGATACTGCGCGGCCAAGAGTGCGCTGCACCAGTATTTTGAAACCTTCCGCGAGGAAGTGCGCGACGAGGGCGTACGGGTGCTGATGGTTTACCCCAGCTTTGTCGCCACCAATATCGACCGCAATGCACTGTCCGGTGATGGCGGCAGGGCCCAGCACAAGCAGAGCACTATCGGCCAGGTGCGCAGTGCAGAGTGGATGGCGGAACAGATTGTTGCTGCACTGCAGCAGGGGCGGGAACGGTTGTTTCCGCGCGACAAGACCCTGCTCGGGGCCTATCTGTACAAACTGGCACCGCGCCTGTTCCTGAAGCAGATGGTGAAGAACTTCCGCGTCGAGCTGGAAGTGGCCCGCGCCCAGGGCTGAATAGTCGGGCTGGCCACGGCGTCCCGGTGCGGGGCTTCGTTGTCAGCCGTATCCGCCCGCTCCGTATTCTTTCCGCACGCTCAAGGCGTGTGCCACTGCGTTACCGCCGACAGCACGACCCTCTCCAACCGTTCCACTCAGTCCATAATCATTGGCACAACGCTGGCCGCCAATAGCAGGCCCATGGCGATATTGAAGCGGCGCAGGTGTGCCGGGTTGTTCAGCACCTGCTTTAGCCCCACGCCAAACAGCATCCACACGATGATGCAGGGGCCGCCGATGGCGATAAAGGTCAACGCGATACGGGCCACATCGATCCACATTTCACTGCCGGTACTGGTGAATGCTGCCAGTGCGCCCACTGCCATAATCCACCCTTTCGGGTTGACCCACTGGAAAGCCACCGCCTGCAAAAATGTGAAGGGTTTGCTGCGGTCGGCGCTGCCGATTTCCCGCGTTCTGGCAATGGCCCAGGCGAGATACAGCAGATAGGCAATACCTACCCAGCGGATGATTTCGTGCAGTACCGGGAACTGCGAAAACAGCGCGCCGAGCCCGAGGCCGATGGCCACGATCATGGCTGGAAATCCCAGGCAGATACCGAGCAGGTGGGGCAGGGAGCGGTTGACACCGTAATTCAGGCCCGAGGACATTATCATCAGGTTGTTGGGACCGGGGGTGATGCTGGTGGAGAAAGTGAATAACACGATGGGGAGCAGGGTCTCTAACACTATGGCCTCGGCGTCGCTATCAAATCTGGGAGCCGTGCTAAGATGCGGCCATTTGTGGGGAAGTACAAGTGCAATTGATCGACAGTCACTGCCACTTTGACTTCGACGCCTTTGCGCCGGACCGCGACCTGGTGTGGCGACGGTGTAAAGAGGCGGGTGTGACTCAGCTGATCATCCCCGGGGTCAGCATTGAGCAGTGGCCCGACCTGGCGGCACTGGTGCAGCGCGAGTCTGCCTGGCACGCCGCCATCGGCGTGCACCCCTGGTGGGTGAGCCGGCTGGATGTCGCACCGGCGGAGCTGGAACAGACCATTTGTACTGAAGCCGCAGGTCGGCACTTTGTCGCGGTGGGTGAATGCGGGCTGGACGCCGCCACGGATGCGCCGATGGATCTGCAGCTCGCTGTTTTCCGTGCACAGGTGCTGGCCGCGTGCAGACTGAACCTGCCGCTTATCGTCCACGTCCACAAAGCGCACAATGAAACGCTGCGTCTGCTGAAGGAATTGCAGCCGCCGCGGGGCGGTGTGATTCACGCCTTCAGCGGTAGCGAGCAGATGGCTGGTGATTACTGGTCGCTGGGCTTCTATCTCGGTATCGGCGGCACCATCACCTACGAGCGCGCCGCAAAAACCCGCCGCGCCGTGGCGGCCGCGCCGCTGGAGTCGCTGTTGCTGGAATCGGACGCGCCGGATATGCCCCTTGCCGGCCGACAGGGCGAGCGCAACAGCCCCGCGTACATGCCGGAGGTCGCTGAGACACTGGCGCAATTGCGCGGTCAGTCCGTGGAGGAAATCGCCCGACAAACCCGCAAAAATACTCAACAACTTTTTGCGCTATGAGTTACGAAAAATTTTCCGTTGCCGATTTCAAACGCAAGTTCCCGCTGTTTTCCCAGCCGGAAAACCGCGAACTGATTTATCTGGATAACGCTGCCACCACACAGAAGCCGCAGTGTGTCATCGACGCCATCGTCGATTTTTACCAGCACAGTAATGCCAATACCCACAGATCCAGCCATCGCCTCGCCCGTCGCGCGACCGCCATGGTCGAGCGGGTGCGCGTGCAGGCTGCGGCATTTTTGCAGGCCGCCAGTCCGCGTGAAATCATTTTCTGCCGCGGGGCCACCGAGGCGCTGAACCTGCTGGCCAACAGTCTGTGCAGTGAACTGCAACCGGGCGACGAGATCGTGCTTTCCACTGCCGAGCACCACGCGAACCTGGTGCCCTGGCAGATGATGGCAAAAAAAAACCAGCTGACACTGCGCTACGTTCCGGATCTCGCCGGTGTGCCGGAATTCGACCGCCTGCACGAAGTACTGGGAGCGCGCACGAAAATCGTCTCGTTGACCGGTGGCTCCAATGCGTTGGGGCTGCGACCGGATTTCGCCGATATCGCGCGGCAGCTGCGCGAGGCGAGAGAGCGGTTCGGCGGTAATCCGCGCTGGATCGTCGATGCCGCACAACTGGCGGCGCACGAAGCTATCGATGTACAGCGACTCGGCTGCGACTTCCTGGTGTGCTCGGCGCACAAGTTTTACGGCCCCACTGGTATCGGGTTGTTGTATGGCCGGGAGTCCCTGCTGCTGGCCATGCCGCCGTGGCAGGGCGGTGGTGAAATGATTGCGGAGGTGGACCTGCATCAAAGTCGCTACGGGGATCTCCCGCACAAGTTTGAAGCGGGCACCTCGTCTCTTGCGTCCATTGCCGGTCTGGGCGCGACGCTGGAATTCCTCGCAGGCCAGGATCGTGTTGCCATGGCGGCGCACGAGCAGGTGCTATTGCAGAAACTCCACGAGGGTGTGGCGACGCTACCGCAAGTGCGCCTGCTGAGTCAGCCCCAGCACAACCTGGGGGTGCTCGCCTTCGCACCGGTTTCCGGCAGTGCGACGGATCTGATGCACTGGCTGGACGGGCGTGATATCGCCGTGCGCGTGGGCCATCACTGTGCACAGCCGCTGATTCGCGCCGCCGGCGAAAGCGCCACGGTGCGCGCTTCCATCGCAGCCTACAACACGATGGAAGACGTGGATCACTTTCTCGCGGCGCTGCGGGATTATCTGTCACTGTCCGAAGTGGAAGAGTCGCCGGCGGTGCAGGGTTTGCCGGACTGGCAGCCCGACGATCTATCCGCGCTGCAATTGGAACGACTGGCGGCCCAGCGCAACTGGCAAGACCGCTATCGCGAGCTGATGCGTTGGGGCAAGGCGATCACGGAAAAGCCGGCGATTCGATGCCCGGAGAATCTCGTACAGGGATGTGAATCCGCGGCCTGGCTGGTGCACCGCGAGGCCGGAGGAGTGCATTTCTTCGCGCTAGACAGTGACAGTCGCGTGGTCAGGGGGCTGGGCGCGTTGCTGTTGACGCAGATCGACGGTAAAACCGCCGGCGACATCCGCGCGGCGGATATCGAAGCCTTATTTACCGACCTGGGGCTTGCCCGGCATCTCAGTGAATCCCGCAGCAACGGTTTTTACGCATTGATGCGCGCAGCCGTCGAGACACTGCAGTGAGCGCAGTTATCGGCTTTTCTGCAGCAACCGCTCGATACCGCGCGCCGCGGCGGCGAAGCCAAAGCTGCCGGTGACCATGGTGGCGGCGCCGAAGCCACCGCTGCAATCCAGTTTGACGCCGTTCTGCATTGCACTTTTCTGCTGGCACACCTGACCGTCCGGCTGGGGGTAAACCATCGGCTCGGTGGAGTAGATGGCGTCGATACCGAACTGGCGTTTGCGGGATTTCTGGAAATTGTGAAAACGGTAGAGATGGCTGCGAACCTTGGCCAGCATCGGGTCGTGTTCCGTGCGCCCCAGATCCGCACAGCCGATCCGCGACGGATCGCGTTTGCCGCCGGCGGAGCCCACGGTAATCAGGCGCATCTTGCGCGCTTTGCAGTAGGCGATCAGCGCGGCCTTGACCCGCGCCGCGTCGATAGCATCGATAACGATATCGACGTCTTCCCGCTCCGGATCCAGCAGCTCTGCAAAATTGTCTGCAGCAATAAAATCTTCCACGACGCGCACCCGTATTTCCGGATTGATTTGCCGCAGGCGGTCTGCCATTACATCCACTTTCAGCTGGCCGATGGTGTCGGTCAGTGCGTGGCTCTGGCGGTTGCTGTTGGTAATACAGACATCGTCGAGATCAACCAGGGTGATATTACCAACTCCGGAGCGGGCCAGCGCTTCGGCAGTCCAGCTGCCCACACCGCCGATCCCGATCACGGTGAAACGGGCTCTGTGCAGGATCGGCAGGGCATCGTTGCCATACAGGCGGGCGATACCGCCAAAGCGTTGCAAATACTGTTCGGTCAGGCTCATCGGTTCAGTTCTTCCAGAAATCGGTGCCGCTCCGCGGCGTCCGGCAGTCGGCACTCGGATCGGCGGCCGAACAGGCGGTAGCGATTGCGGGCGACGCGGTCGTAAATCCAGTCGCGCAGCGAAAGCGGTATCGCGCGCAGCAACGCCAGGTGCCGCCACGGGCCGGGCAATTGCGCGGTGATACGCAGAGCCGCTTCACTTCTGTGAAATTGCCGGTAAGCGCCGTTGACGCGCTCTAGGTAGATCACGGTTTCGTAGGTGTCGAGCGGCAGGCCCAGCTCCTCGAGTAGCTGCTGGCCGGCCGGGGATTGTACACGGCAGAGCGTAAAGAGGCAGTTGCGATCATTCCTGAGTACGAAGCGGCTCCAGCCATTGCAGAGATTGCAGAGGCTGTCGAACAGGATGAGTCTGTCCGGCCTGGATGCGGGCATGGTGAATCCGGGGCTGCTTGCGCTGGAGAATGGTAGTCGGATCGGCGAGCGGAAAACAGGAGCTCGGTGGGGGGAGGCAATACGGCGACCGTGGCGGCCGCCGCACTCGGGAAATCAGTGCACGTGGCCGTGATCGATTTCCTCGGGAGTCGCTTCACGCACGGAAACCACTTCGATGTCGAAGTGCAATTCCACGCCGGCGAGCGGGTGGTTGCCGTTGATGGTCACGTTGTCGCCATCGATATCGATGATTTCCACCTCGATCGGCTGACCTTCAGTGCTTTGCGCGCGAAATGCCATGCCGACTTCCAGCTGGTCGACGCCGCCGAAGGCGCTGCGCGGCAGAGTCTGGATCAGTTCGGGATTCTGCGGGCCGTAGGCCTGTTCCGGCGGAATAACGGCGGTGAACTTGTCGCCGACGCCTTTCTCCAGCATTTCCTGCTCCAGACCGGGGATGATATTGCCCACACCCTGCAGGTACTTGAGGGGCTCGCCGCCGGCGGAGGAGTCGATGACCGTGCCCTCGGCATCTTTCAGGGTGTAGTGCATTTCCACTACGGAGTGGTTGGCAATCTTCATGAATAATCTCTAGGGGATGGATGAATGGAGTAGCGCTTACCGCATACGGTAGCTACGGGAAAGGCTGTGAGCGGCCATTGTATTGACAGGCCCGCCGTGCCGCAACCGGGGGGCCGGGAATGGTGCCGGGAGATCAGCAGGCGATGAAAAGGTCCTGTTCGCAGTTATCGTAGAGATCGCCGGCAGTTTCTACCAGGCAGCTGCTCAGCTGGATGGAAAACCCCAGCTCAATCAGGCGCGCCTCGACATATTCCAGCAGTGCTTCAAAAAGGGCTGGATTCAGGCCCCGCGCGAGAAAGCTGGCCCGGCTGCTGCGTACGGGTTCTGGTTGGGAGGAAAAGGCGTGGTTGAGGAATTGAGATTGTCGAATTTGCTGCTTGCGGTGATCGCAGGATTCAAACTGCGTGAGGTGGCGGCCGATGGCCTGGTAAAACTCGCTGACGGTGCGGTTGACGACGGAGGCCCCGCCGACCTGTTCCAACAGGCTGCTCATAATCGCTTCCCCCCAAGGAAGTTAACACTTTGCACTCTTTTGATTCCCGCAGAGCCGAAAAAGTTGCCGGCAGAGGTGCTGTTATATGCCGCGGTTCAATGCGGTGAATCTTTATGGAGGGGGAGCCTAAGGTATCCGACCGGGGCTGCCAACGGCCATTCGACAAATTGTCATCTCGTTCCTCGGGTTGTTTCCCGCCGAATTTTCTGTCTCTCCGGTCACCGGCGCGGTACCAATTGTAAAAGGTCGCCCCGGCTCGCAAATGCGTCAAATCGGGGCGAAAAATCGAGGAAATTTACGGTTTGTGCGGAAACAGTGCGCGGTTAATCTCTGGCCGGGAGAGGCGGTGTAATTCAGCTGGCCAAAGGGTGGTTTGCCATGGCGTGGCAATTAGCTGCGCTTTTGCCTCAAACTGTTAGACTCGCGGGTCTGGTCTGTAATTTCGATCCGAACTGCAAGGAAAGAGCGACAATGGCAAGTATTTTTACCCAGATTATCAATGGCGAGTTACCCGGGCATTTTATCTGGCGCGACGAGCGCGCTGTGGCGTTTATGACGATCGCTCCCATCAAGTCCGGTCACTGCCTGGTGGTTCCGGTCGAAGAGGTCGATCACTGGGATGATATGCCTGAGGAGTTGGCTGCACACTTGATGCTCGTCGCGCAAAAAGTCGCCAAGGGGCTCAAATCGGTTTATCAACCCAAGCGCGTTGGGGTCATGGTGGCGGGCCTGGAAGTGCCCCACACCCATCTGCACCTGCTGCCGATCGATGCGATTGGCGAGCTCGATTTCTCCCTGCAGCGCCCGGCAGAGGCCGATGAGCTGGCCGCCGAGGCACAGAAGATTCGCACTTCACTGCTCGACTTGGGGTTCAAGGAAGCCGACTGCGGTTGAACCTTTGCGAGCAGATACAGGTTTTTTTATTGAGAGTGCATCCAACTGCCGCCGTCGATCCGTCTATAGGGGCAGGAACGGTAATTGAATCGAGAGGAAACGCATGACCGCAAGACACTTATTGGCCGCACCAGGTGCGGTTCTTCTACTGGTGGCGCTGGCCTTCAGCACGGTGGTTCGGGCGGATGATACTGTCACCAGGCAGTTCGACGTATCCGGGTTTACCCGCATCGCGCTGCAGGGCAGTTCCGAGTTGACTGTCGTGCAGGGCGATCACTTTGCGGTGGAGGCAAGCGGCCCCCGCGAGGCGATGGAACTGGCCCGCGCGGAGGTAAAAGGCGATACGCTGAAACTGTCGGTGGAGTCCCGCCACAAATACTTTGGATTCGTCACCATCAGCGATGACCAGGCGGTCGAATACCGGGTGACCCTGCCCGTGGTTGAAGCCATTATCGTCACGGGCTCCGGGGAGGCACGCGCCGACACCCTGGAGAGTGAGAAACTGGAACTGGCGGTGACCGGATCCGGCGAGTTGCACGTCGACAAGGTGGGCGCTCAGTCGCTGACTGCCTCCATCACCGGCTCCGGCGACCTAATGCTTGGCACTGTACTGTCGGTGGAAGCCGAGGCATCCATCAAGGGCTCCGGCGATATGCGTGTTGACAGCCTGGCAGGGGAGCGCCTGGCAGCAGAAATCAAGGGTTCCGGCGATATGTCGATCGGTGGTCGGGTCGGCAATCTGGCGGTCAGCTTGATGGGATCCGGCGATTTTGTCGGCCGCAGCCTGCTGGCGGATAACGCCAGTGGTTCGATCATGGGTTCCGGTGACATCGTCATTCGCCGCCCCGGTAAGGACTCCTTTTCTGTGATGGGATCCGGGGACGTCGCCCTGGTAGACTAAACCTGTCCAGACTGGCTCCTCTAAAGCGCGCTCGCCGTAATGGCGGCGCGCTTTTTTGTGGCCGGAGCCCGGTTGGCGCGACTTCGCCCTGATGTCTCTCGGGCGGCCCCAGCTGGTATTCTTAACACCTAACGCGCCGGCAACGCCGGTTTTCGGGCGATACAGGGAGTAGGGAATGAGTGAAAGCGGACCCAGCGCCGCGACCGCCGCAGAGGAGGTTGCCGGGCGCAGCCGGCGGGTGAAGGACAAATTGCGCCAGTGGCGCCAGGAGGCCCGGGAGAAGTCGCACTGGGCCGCGGAGCGTTTGCTCGACAGACGTGTCTGTGTCGGTATCACCGGGCTCAGTGGCGCCGGCAAATCCACTCTGCTGACCAGCCTGATTTACCAGTTGAGCCACCCACACAAGGCGCAGTTGCCAGGCTTCGCCCCGGCGCTCAATGGCGATCTATTGGGGGCCGAGCTGAAACCGGCCCTGGACAGCGGCCTACCTGCTTTCGACTACGCACACTGCCTTGAAGCGCTTCTCGACCAGCCACCGCGCTGGCCGGAGAGTACCCGCGACGTCTCGGCAATGGAGTTGCATATCCATCTGCGCCGGCGGCGGCGGCTCGGAGGCGACGGGACGCGCACACTGGTGCTGGAATTGCGCGACTATCCCGGCGAGTGGCTGATGGACCTGCCCCTGCTGCAGATGGAATACCGGGACTGGTGCCGTCACCAGGCGCATATCATCGGCGCCGACGCCCGCGCGGGGCTCGCACCGCAGTTACTGGCCCAGCTGGCCGCGCTGGATCCCCGCGAACCTGCCGATGGCGCGCGTCTCGAACAACTCTGGCGGGACTACCGCCAGTTCCTGCTCGACTGTCGCAGCCAGCGCCGACTCAGTTATCTGCAGCCGGGCAGGGCGCTGCTCGACGAGCGGGACTATGGCGTGGTTCCGATGCTCGACCTGCGCGGCATGGCGCCGGAGCAACTGGATGCGCTGCCGGAGAATTCCAATTACCGGGTGCTTGCCGAGCGCTACCGCGAATACGTCGAAGAGCTGGTAACCCCGTTTGTGACGAGTCATTTCCGCCATCTGGACCGCCAGCTGGTGCTCGTGGATATGATCGGCACGCTGTATGCCGGCGAACAGGCCCTCGATGACATGCGCCTGGCCTTCACTCACATCGCCGATACCTTCCGCTATGGCAGCACCGGAATGTTGCGCAAGTTGTGGCGTCCGCGGATCGATCGGATGCTGTTTGCGGCCACCAAAGTGGACCAGGTTCTTGCGGCGGACCACGATGCGTTGCGCCAGCTACTCGGCCAGCAACTGCAACAGGCATTTTCCGGCGCGCGCCACCGCGGGTTGCCACTGTTCTGCGAGGCGATCGCGGCGGTGCGCTGTTCCAACGAGAGCCTGCGCGACGGCCGCCGCATGCTGGTGGGGCACGATATACAGGGGCGTTACCTCGGCTTTGAAAATGCCGAGATCTTTGATCATTTACCCCGGGAAGGTGAAGGCTGGCAGCATTACGCCGGGGCGGCGCCGCCGCAGCTGCGGCCACCGGCGGCCATGGGGGCCGGCCAGTGCATCCCCCATATCCGCGTGGATGCGCTGCTCAACCTGTTGCTTGGAGACAAAGTCTGATGAGTGTCGAAAGAGACAACAAGCGCCGGCAGACACGTATTGAGCCACTGGCTGAACCGGAAGCCGAAACGGTCCACCGCGATTCCACACGGGTCGAGACGCTCAGCGAGGAGCGGGAGGAACTGCCGCGCTCGATCACGACTGGTGAATCCCTGCCTGACCGGGTTTCCTTCAGCGAACTGCGCCTGCCGACGTTCCGACTGCGGTTGTGGAAGCCTGCCCTGCTGGCCGGGCTCGGGCTGGCGGGCGGTGCGGTCGCCTGGGAGCTGCGCCAGCTATACACCTGGGCGGCGGACAAACACTGGAGCCTGGGGGTGCTGGCGGGTGTGGTTATCGCCGCTTTCTGCGCCACCATCGCCAGCTCGATCTGGGAATATTTCCGTGCCGGTCGCCCGCTGCGCAAATTGCAGAAGACCCAGGAGCTGGCGCGGGAAATGCGCGATTGCCGCAGCTGCGAGCCGGTGGAACCTTTCCGGCGCCAGTTGCATGATCACTTCGCCGGAAAGCCCCAGGGCGTATTGTTGAGCCGCGTGCTGGAGGAGGCGCCGGATTACTACGATAGCAGCGAACTCTTGCAGCATGTGGAAGTCACCTTCCTCGACGCGCTGGACCAGGAGGCAATGCGGCGTATCGTGCGCCACGCAACCGGTGCCGGTGCGCTGGTGGGCCTCAGTCCCTTCGCGACGCTGGATGTTCTGGTGGCGCTACGCCAGTCCCTGCGCATGATCGACGATGTCGGCCAGATTTACGGCGTACGGCCCTCGGTGGTCGTGCGCTGGCGACTGTTTAAAAAAGTACTCGCGCTTATTGCCTACAGTGGCGCGAGTGAATATGCCATCAGTGAACTCTGGCCGGAATTGGTGGGTGACAGCATGTTGAGCACCGTATCCGCGCGGCTCGGACAGGGTATGGGCGCGAGTCTGTTCATGGCCCGCATCGGTCTTGCCACAATCCACAGTTGTCGCCCGGTCCCTTTTTCCGAAAAACAGCGCCCGCGCCTCGGCACGCTGACCAAGCGCATCGCCAGCAGTCTCAAAGAGCGGCTGCTGGGTGCCGGTGGATTCGCCTCGGGAGCTCAGGTAACTATGCCGGGTGAGCGTTCGCGGAGCGGCGTTGACGCCAGCGCGCGCCGGGACGGTAGCTAGACACTTCGGTGGAGCGAGCCATTATGAAAAGAGAATTAGTGATCGCGGCGATGTTGTCAGCGATATCCGTGCATGCCCCTGCTGACGTGGTCCAGCAGTCACCTACCGGGTTTACCGTACACATCGAGCAGACGCTGCCCTACAGCAATGAGCAGGTCTACGCGGGCCTGGGAGACCTGCCAGGGTGGTGGAGTTCCGCGCACAGTTTTTCGGGTTCCGCGGCGAATCTGTCGATTGATTTGCGCGCCGACGGTTGCTTCTGTGAAAGCTGGCAGGGCGGATCCGTGGAGCATCTGCGTGTGATCGCCGCATTGCCCGGCAGGGAGGTACGCTTGCGCGGAGGTCTTGGTCCCCTGCAGAAGATGCCGGTGGATGGGTTGATGCAGTGGCGGATTGTGCCGCAGGGAGAAAAGTCGGTTTTAACCTGGGAATACCGCGTCTGGGGTGGAGAGGCGAACCAGCTGCAGCGGATTGCGGCACCTGTCGACAGTGTACTGTCGGAGCAGTTTCTGTCGCTGACCCGGTATCTGCAGGCGGGAGCCGGGCGCAAAGAAAGCGCTGGCGAGATCGAGGGAGACTCCTGACGGGCTCGCGCCCGTCGGGAACACTGTTTTACTGGAACTGCTTCTTCATCAGCATGCGCGTGTGGTACTGATCCACGAGTTTGGCCAGGGTGTCATAGCGCTGTTTGATAAAGGGTGTCGGGTTGTTGTTGCCCGCGTCATCGGGATATTCGACGCCTTCGCGCACGTGCTGCAGTTCCCGTGACAGTTCGGTGATGGCAGAGAATATTTTTTTGGTCAGTTTGGGACTGTAGAAGATTCTGTCCTTAGACGTATCCGCCAGGTAGTCGTCACATTCACTGAGCCAATCGGAACGCTGATTGAGAAAATCAACGGTGTTGCGAATGCCGCCTTTGAATTCGGGATTGAAGTTTTCATTTACGTACTTGCCGAGACTGCGCATGCCGGAGTCTACGAACTGTTCGGCGACACTTTCACAGTATTTCGGCGAAAGGTACGATGGGTGCGTTTTCGCGGTGCTGGCGCCGCTGATCAACAGCAGGCAGACAAAGCACAACGCTCGCTGGTAGGGTCTGGTCAGGAATTCCATTTTGGTTGCCTATATTTGTTGTTGTCGCTAACAGGCTATTTTTTGTGATAAACATCACATGAATAACGAATGGTTAGGTCGATGTCAATACGATCTCCACGAAAATAGTCATTATTGTACCAATTGTCTTTTTTCAACGCGCGTTTCATTTCAAGTTGATTGAAACGTCGACAGTTTGCCGGTTTTTTTTACAGCTTTGCGCTGAAGAGCGCGGAGCGGTTTTGAGATAGCAGGAGTTTTATTTTGGCCGATTTTGACTTTGATCTATTTGTCATCGGAGCCGGTTCCGGGGGCGTACGTGCTGCCCGAATGGCCGCCGCCGGAGGTATGCGTGTAGCGGTCGCCGAAGATCGCTATATGGGCGGCACCTGCGTCAATGTGGGTTGTGTGCCGAAAAAACTGTTTGTTTATGCGAGCAGCTATAGAGAGGCGTTTGAAGATTCCGCGGCCTATGGCTGGCAGCGCGCCGAATCGGAATTCAACTGGGAGACGCTGCGTGAAAGCAATGCGAATGAAGTTGCGCGCTTGAACGGAATTTATCGAAACCTGCTGGCGAATTCCGGTGTCACCGTCATTGATGGTCGTGCGCGGATCGAGGATCCGCACCAGGTAGTGGTCGGTGAGCAGCACTATTCGGCCGAGCGCATTCTGGTGGCAACCGGCAGTTGGCCATTTGTGCCGGATATTCCCGGGCGTGAATACGCGCTTACGTCCAATGAAATATTTTCGATGGCGGATTTTCCCGAGCGCATCCTGGTGGTCGGCGGTGGTTACATTGCCGTGGAGTTTGCCGGAATTTTTGCCGGTCTGGGCGCAAAGACTGCGCTCTCATACCGCAAGGATCTTTTCTTGCGCGGGTTTGATCGCGATGTGCGTACCTTTGTTCGCGACGAATTGAGCAAAAAAGGCATAGAGCTACATTTCAATCACCGCGTGGAAGCAATCGAAAAGCAGGCCGATGGATCGCTGCTGGTGCGTCTGGATGATGGGGAAACCATGGCTGTAGACACCGTCCTCTATGCGACTGGTCGAGTGGCCAATACCGTCGGCCTGGGGCTGGAAAAGCTCGGCGTGGTCATGCACCGGGACGGTACCATCTCGGTTGATGATAATTTCCGTACCAACGTACATTCGATTTATGCTCTGGGCGATGTTACCGGGGAACCGCAACTGACCCCTGTGGCGCTGGCCGAAGCGATGGCGCTGGTGAAGCATTTCCAGACCGGCAAAGTGACGGAAATCGATTACAACAATATTCCAACGGCCGTGTTCTGCCAGCCCAATATCGGTACGGTGGGGCTCTCCGAGGAGGAGGCGCGAAACTCTGGTATGGCAGTGACAATCTACAAATCTGAATTTCGCCCCATGCGTCATACCGTCAGTGGTCGGGATGAACGCACCCTGATGAAACTGGTGGTGGATTCCAGTAATGACCGGGTTATCGGTGCGCACATGGTGGGGCCAGATGCCGGTGAGATTATTCAGGGGATTGCGGTGGCGATGAAGGCAGGCGCAACCAAGGCCATTTTCGACCAGACCATCGGTATTCACCCGACGGCGGCGGAGGAATTCGTCACCATGCGTACGCCGGCGACCTGATTTGATTGTTGGCATATAAAAAGGGCGGTGCTTGCGCATCGCCCTTTTTATTTATGGGTTCACCTCTGGTTACTCTTCCTCCGCGGTCTCCAGTGCCTGATGGCGCTTTGTCTTGCGGCGTTCGCTGCGCTCTTTCAGGCAGCGCTCTGCGGATTGGAACGCGCCGTTTACGGCACGGTGAATGGATTCACTCTCACTACTGATGGTCACGGGATTGCCACTGAGTGCGAGTTCGACCGAAGCCTTGAATTGCTTGCCTTTGGTTTTGTGCTGATGGGGGGCTTCGAGAACTACGCGACTTCGGATGATGTCGCCAGAATAACGTTCCAGTTTATGCAACTTCTTCGATACCGTATTGGCCAGGGCGGCAGATTTGTCGATATCGCGGAACACAATGTTATCGTCAGGCGCAGATTTCATGGGCAAATACCTCCGGTTAAAAGAAACCTTGCAGGCCGCAGTTTGCGGTTTGCTGAAAAGAAGGTAGGGCGCCCTTTGGGGAGAGGCCGAGGCAGGCAGTGGATCGGAGCACCTGGGTCGCAACTTGAATTTGCTGACTGAACAGCGCGAGGTGTTTTACGCCCGGGTCCGATATCCGCTGAGTCCAGCGATCTTTCTCCCTGTTACCCATAATGCTTGCGCTAGGAAAAAAATCAAGCGCTGTGAGCGCAAAAATGTCACAAAAAGTTTTTGCTGCTGCCACCGCTGTGAAACAGGGCACAGGGTCAACCTCGACCGTCCGCCGATGCGGAACGACCGCCCGACGTACGGTCATTGCCCGAGACCGCATGCCTGCGTAGAATTGCCCGCATAAGCACACGGATTTGTATGAAAAATGATCTTGGTGTGCTTTTTCTATCGATGTTGAAATACCGGGTAATAGGTTCTTTGTTATGGCGTTAATGCGGTACTGCTCGCTCTTGATGGCGAGTGTTGTAGTTTTTGGGGGAGCGGGAGCGGTCGCGCAAACGCAGGCGACCCTGTCGGCGGAGAAAAACCGGCTCGCACGAATGGAGCAGTCGCAAGAAAACCGCATGGTGGATGTCGAGGATATCGAGAACGAGCTGGTTTCCTATGACTACAAGCTGGGGCGTGCCAAAGACGCACTGACAAAGGCTCGCGACCACTACCAGCAGAGCCAGCGCGAGTACGAGCAGGCGAAGCGCGAGGATAAGCAGAACCACAATTCCGATTCCGAGCGTCAGTTGCGCAAGGCCAAGCATGCGTTCGAGATGGCCGAGCGCGGCGTGGACAGCCGCAAGCGGCGCATCGAGATCATCGAGTCCAGTCACAAGGATCTGAAGACTCAGTTGGACGAGGCCAAAAACGCGATTGCCCAGGGTGACATGCGCATTGCCGGGCAGAAGCGCAAGATCGAGCAAATGGTCAATTCGATGCTGGCCAAGGCTGATGCCGCCCAGCACCGCGCCGAGGCCAAAAAGGCCGCACCGGTGCAGAAACCGCAGATTCCCGCCCCCTCGGTTGCTGCTGTAAAAGCTGCTCCGAAAGCTGCACCGCAGGAAGCCAAGCCCGAGGTGCAACGCGAGATAGATCCGGATCTGCTTGATTATGTCAAACGCGAGCAGGCGCGACTGAAAAAGCTCCTGGCGGACGGCGATGAGGGTAAGCACACTTTCCGCAGCCTGGACCTGGATCCGCCGCGCGGTGACGAGATCCCGTTCGAATTCCTCGGTCACAACCAGTATCGCTTGGTTGCGCCGGTGGAGGCCGGACGTCAGATCTACAAGATCAATACCTGGAAGTTCCGTCGCACCATTCCTGCGGATGACGACGGTGTGCGCTATGTCTTCATTTTTGACGGGCGACGCCTGTCGCGCCCGCGCCTGATCATGTACCCGGAATACGTGCTATCCCGGCTCGACTGAAATCCTCCGGCCCGCCCAGAGCGGGCCTTTTCCCCTCTCTTGCCACTCACTCCAGTTCATTCGGCCCGGTGAGCGTCCCTTCCCACAAGGGGTGATACTGGCTGCCGCCCGGTGCCATAAGGCTTTCGTAAAGTACGATATTGGTCAGTTGGGCCGTGAAGTCGAGCGGAACCGGTTCGAATCCCGCAAAGCCCCGGCGGCTGCGTCCGAGCGTGAAATGTGGACGATAAGCCGCGCTTTCGGGCTTTAGACCCAGGTCAATCATCAGCTGACGGCAACCCTCGTGTAACCGATCCAGCCCGGGATTTGTCAGTAGCTCTGCCGCGAGCAGGCGCGAGCGGCGCTGGGGGAATGGGCTGAGCGTGACTATCCGTCCACTGCAGGCTGGTAACTCGGCGGCGAGTTGACCGAGTCCGCGCTCCAGGGGTGCCAGCATGGGCTCCGCCGTTTCGCCGAGAAAGGCCAGTGTCAGGTGGCGGTTGGCATGGCTGGTCCAGCGAGTCTGGTCGCGTTTTCCCGACGAGGACAGTGCCTTGCACTGTGCGACCAGGCCGTCCAGAAACCGCTGGGTGGGGGCGTCCGGTTGCACACCAATAAACAGTCGTGCCGTGTCGATGCGCGTATCAATTTCCCTGTTTGGCATAAAACTTTCTTTCTTGTCCCTTGAAAGCGTTTGGGCTGCCCCTATTTATTGAGTACGGAGGGCAGGCTCAAGAGAGCTGTCTCCGCAACGGCTCGGTCTTCGGACGGGCGAACTTCAAATATTGCTCTGAATTGAGGATATGACAATGCGTAATCTAGACCTTTCTCCCCTGTACCGTTCTGCAATCGGCTTTGATCGCATGGCGAGCCTGCTCGATGCGATGACGACCAGCGAGCAGAAGCAACCCGCATACCCGCCCTATGATATTGAATTGACGGGCGAAGACAGTTACCGGATTTCGATGGCAGTGGCCGGATTTTCGCCGTCGGAATTGGATATTCAGGTCGAGCAAAACCACCTGACTGTATGCGGTAAAAAGCCGGAAGACAAAGATCCGCGCAACTTTCTGCACCGCGGCATAGCGGCACGTAATTTTGAGCGCCGCTTCCAGCTCGCAGATCACGTTAAGGTGACCGATGCCAAGCTCGCCAACGGCCTGCTGCACATCGAGCTGGTGCGTGAAATTCCCGAGGCAATGAAGCCGCGCAAAATTGAAATCAGTGAGGGCGGCAACCTGCTGAATCACTCTGACAAAGCACAGGACGCCGCGAGCGAAGCGGCCTGATTTGTCCCTCTCCTGTCCGCTGTGTCGCCACGAGGCGACACAGCTCTATCACCGCGATCAATTTCGCAGCTACCACCAGTGCGCACACTGCGCACTGGTTTTCGTGCCTGAAGAATTTCACCTGAGTACTGCGCAGGAGCTGGAGTACTACGAGCAGCACGAAAACTCCCTGGAAGACGAGGGTTACCGCCGCTTTCTCAGTCGCTGCGCAACGCCGCTGCTGGAGCAGTTACAGCCGCACAGCGAAGGGCTGGATTTCGGCTGTGGCCCGGCTCCGTTGCTGGCGACAATGCTCGCTGAGGCGGGGCACCGGGTCGAACTCTTCGATGTCTATTACGCGCCCAATAGGGGGGCAATGAAAAGGGACTACGATTTTGTCGTTGCGACAGAGGTGATCGAGCATCTGTCTGCGCCGGGAAAAGAGTTGGACAACCTTTGGGCGCGTCTGCGGCCTGGCGGTTTGCTCGCGTTGATGACCAAGTTAGTCATTTCGCCGGAGCGCTTCGCCAGTTGGCACTATATTCGCGACCCCACCCATATCTGTTTTTTCAGCGTGCCCACTTTTCATTGGCTCGCCGACCGGTTTGGCGCAGAGCTGCACTTTGCCGATAGCGATGTCATCCTGTTGCGCAAGCGCTGAGCCCTGTTGCCAGCGACACGGATTGACGTCCACTAATCAGGTGTTTACGCGAAACAGTTTGGCGCGGACGGTAGTGCGGTATTCGCTGGGTGTCGTCGACAGGAATTTCTTGAACAGGGCGGTAAAGTGCCCCATGTCCTGGTAACCCACCTTCTCCGCAATCTCGTTTACGGACAAATTGGTCGATTGCAGTAATTCCCGGGCCATATCCACGCGCACATTCTGCAGGTATTGGAGCGGCGTCTGCCCAGTGGCGAGCTTGAAGCGCCGGTTGAACGAGCGCACGCTCATGTCGAAATGGCTGGCGACGTCGCTCAGGCGCACATCTTCACTGCAGTGTTCCTTCAGCCACGTCTGCGCCTGGACTATCTCCTCGTCAGGATGCAGGTGGACGGCACCCTCGGAGTAGGCGATCTCTTCAAACGGCCGGCGAATCTCGTGGGAGAAATTGCGCTCCACGTGGCTGGCAACCGCTGCGCTGTAGAGCTGGCGGATCAGGTAAACGGTCACGTCCGCGAGGGCATTGACACTGGCCGCGCAGAAGAGCTTGTCTGCCTGCGTGATGAAATACTGGCGTTTCAACTTTACTTGGGGATAGTCGGCGGCAAAGCGCTCGAAGTAGTGCCAGTGCGTCGTGGCGGGTTTGCCATCGAGCAGGCCGGCGGCAGCGAGAAAGCAGACGCCGGTTCCCACTGCGCTGATGGCGGCACCGCCCTCGGCCTGCTGGCGCAACCACTGCAGGAGCGCGCCGCTGCGCCGCAGGGCCGGGCGCGGGTTGCGCCACAGGGCGGGAATGTAAATGATGTCGCTGGCGGGCGCGTCAGCCAGGCTGACGTCCGGGGTAAAGGAAAACCCGGAGCGGGTGGCGACGGGTTTGCCATCCAGGCTGGCAGTAATCAGCTGCGTGGGCGGTATATTGCCTTCGACCCGGGCCCGGCTCTCGGCGCCGCGGAGCATTTCGAGAGGCAGCACGGTGCCGGTTGCCAGCATTTGATCGATCAGGAGAAAGGTGACGGTTCGCATTACATCTCGTGCGTAGTGACGCCAATGGCCAAAAACTCAATTTTGCTGGCCAGTATGCCCATAACTCGGCCGAATCGCCAGCCCCTACACTGAGCTCCATACTAAATTTGCCAATTATTACTAGGTTTGCTGGAGGTCAGGATGCAGCGCCTTCCCGTCATTACCGCATTCGGCGGCTTTAATCCCGCCGGGCGTAGCTCTTTTCATCGCGGTTACCGCCGTCTGGTGCTGGACAAGCTGGGTGCCGCCGAGCGCACCGATGTGCTGTCGGACCTGGCGGCATTGATGGGGCTGCGCCGCGGTGCCGAGGCCGCCGGCCCGCTGGATGCCGCGCTCGAGCAGCAGGTGCTGAATGGTACGCTGGTGCGGGAGCTGGAGAAGCGCTTCTACGACTACCGCAGTTGTCACTACCATCAGCCCGCCGAGCTGAGCAACGGCGACGGTTTCACGTTTGAAATGGCGGCGCGGCAGCTGCCGGAACCACTGCCGGAAGACTGGCAGGTGGAATCCCTCGGCGACGGGCGCGTGCGCGTGCGCTGCAGCGGCCTGTCGGTGATGCTCGACAGTTATCGTGAAATCTCGGTAGCCTCTGCGGGGCAGCTGCCGACGGGCTTTGAGCCCGGCGAAGAATACAACTCGCGTTTCCACCCGCGCGGCCTGCAACTGGCCATCCTGGGGGCATCGGATGCGGTGCAGTCGCTGGGGATCGACTGGGAGACGGTCGTCGCGGCGGCGGGCCCGGAAAAGATCTCTGTGTATGCCAGTTCCGCCATGAGCCAGCTGGACCCATACGGCAACGGCGGCCTGTTGCAATCGCGGCTGCGCGGCAATCGGGTCAGCTCCAAGCAGCTGGCCCTGGGCCTGACCAGCATGCCCGCGGACTTCGTCAATGCCTATGTGCTCGGCAGTGTGGGTACGACGGGCGCTGTGGCCGGTGCCTGCGCCACCTACCTCTACAATTTGCGCGCGGCAGTGGAAGATATTCGCAGCGGTCGCGCGCGCGTCGCAGTCGTGGGAGCGGCCGAGGCGCCGCTGGTGCCGGAGGTCGTGGACGGGTACACGACCATGGGTGCCCTGGCCAACCTCGACGGCTTGCGCAAACTGTTCCCGGGCGAGATCGATTATCGCCGTGCGAGCCGGCCTTTCGGCGAGAACTGCGGATTCACCCTGGGTGAGGGCACCCAGTGGACCATCCTGATGGACGATGCCCTGGCCCTGGAGTTGGGCGCGACGATTCACGGCGCCGTCGCGAATGTCTTCGTCAACGCCGACGGTACCAAGAAGTCCATCTCTGCCCCGGGTCCCGGCAACTACCTCACGGTGGCGCGCGCCATGGCGGAAGCCCGCGCGATCGTCGGAGAGGAAAGCCTGCGTCGGCGCAGCTTCGTGCAGGCGCACGGATCCAGTACGCCGCAGAATCGCGTGACGGAGTCGGCAATTTTCGATCGACTGGCCGGAGCTTTCGGTATCGAGCGGTGGCCGGTATGTGCAGTCAAGGCCTACCTTGGGCATACCGTATCGGCGGCCAGTGGCGACCAGCTGATTACCAGTTTGGGTATTTTCTCGCGGGGAATTCTGCCGGGCATTACCACCATTGACCGGCTCGCGGATGACGTCCATCACGGCAACCTGGACATTTCCCTTGAGCATACCGAGCGCGAGCCTGAATCACTGGACGTCGCCTTCCTGAATTCCAAAGGGTTTGGCGGTAACAATGCTACGGCCACCGTCCTGGCCCCGCACGTCGCCGAGCGGATGCTGGCCAAGCGCCATGGCGCCGCCGCACTGACCGACTACCGCAAGCGCAACGAAGCCGCGAGCGAGCAGTCTGCGGCCTATGACAGCCGTGCCAGCCGTGGAGAACTGAATGCGATCTATCGGTTTGGTGAAGGCCTGGTGGACGAAAGTGCTATTGAGATTTCCTCGGCGGAAATGACCCTGCCGGGATATCCCTCGGTCACCTTGCCGGACACCAATCCGTTTGACGACATGACCTGATGCCAGGCTAATGCTGGGGCGGGCGAGCGCTTGCGCGCCTGCGCCTTTTGTTCGCTGTAGCGGTTTGGCGTTAGACTGGCAGTCCGCACAAGGCAGGCAGCAACATGGCAAACATGGATTCGGTGATTCAGCCGCCGGAGGCAAGGGATGGCGACGAGGTCGGTGTGCGACTGAAGGCCGTGCGCAAAATGCACGGCTGGTCCCAGCGCGAACTGGCCAAGCGCGCCGGCGTTACCAATGCCTCCATTTCCCTGGTCGAGCAGGGGCGGGTCAGTCCGTCTGTCGGTTCCCTGAAAAAGATCCTCGACAGCATTCCAATGTCCCTGGCCGAATTCTTCGCGCTGGAACTGGACGACAATCCCCAGGTTTTTTTCCGCGCGGATGAAATGCCCGATGTTGGCAGCGGGCCGATCCAATACCGCTTGCTGGCGGCCAGCAATGGCAACCGGGCCATGTCGATCCTGTTGGAAACCTATCGTCCCGGCCAGGACACCGGCCACGAACTGCTGAGTCACGAGGGAGAAGAGGGGGGCATCGTCGTATCGGGCCAGTTGGAGGTGACCGTCGGTGCCGAGGTGGCGCTGCTCGGTCCCGGCGATGGTTATTATTTCACCAGTCGTCGCCCCCACCGTTTCCGCAATCCCGGCGATGAGGATTGTGTACTGGTGACCGCCAATTCTCCGCCCAGTGTTTGATCTCCTCCACTCGCTTCCCCCGTTCGGCTTCGCGATAAAAGCTCTGTTGCGCCAGGTACCTTAATAGTCCGGCTCACTGCATATAGACTTGCTGCGGCCCCGGCCCAACGGCATCGGGTAGGCGCCGGCTGATGGAATAGTGATCTTTATTGCCGCCGGCGCCATTCGATTTGTAAGAAATAGTATTCAAACAGACGTTTGAATCTGGCTATACTAGGGTTCCCTGACTGTACTTGGCGAATACGTCACCGTTTTCGGCCGGGTACAGTGGCAAATTCGCCGGGAGCGAATTTGACCGGTGTCGCCGAGCTGCCGCAGTGCGGCGGGAATTCGCCCGAGCGAATTGTTTCGGCATCCACCGGTTGAAGACCGAGCCACAGGAATGTGGCGCAATAAATCCCGACCCCGGGCTCACTTCCCAGCCCCGAATAAAAGAGGTCAATCAATGTTATTTAGTGGCAAAGCGCTATCGGTGCAGATGCTGGACAACGGCATCGCCGAGCTCAAGTTCGATTTGCAAGGCGAGTCCGTCAACAAATTCAATCGCCTGACGGTATCGGAATTTTCCCAGGCCCTGGACGCGATTGAAGCGGCCAAGGACATTAAAGGCGTGCTGCTGACCAGCGGCAAGAGCGTGTTTATTGTCGGCGCCGACATCACTGAATTCGGCGGCGCTTTTTCGGCGGGACCCGAGGGTATCGCCGACCTGATGAACAAGAACAATGAGAATATCAGCCGCCTGGAAGACCTGCCGGTGCCGAGTGTTGCCGCCATTAACGGTTACGCCCTTGGCGGTGGTTTTGAGGTGTGTCTCGGCTGTGATTACCGCGTCATGGGTGATCAGGCGAAAGTCGGTCTGCCGGAAGTGAAGCTGGGCCTGATCCCGGGCTGGGGCGGTACCGTGCGCCTGCCGCGTGTCGTCGGGGTGGATGTAGCTGCCGAGTGGATCGCCGCCGGTAAAGAGCAGCGCCCGGACGCGGCTCTGACTGCGCACGCCGTGGATGCGGTAGTGCCGACGGACAAGTTGAAGGATGCCGCGCTGAAATTGCTGGGTCGCGCTATCGATGGCGAGCTGGACTACAAGGCCCGCCGCGAAATCAAAAAGTCGCCGATTCCGCTCAATGACATCGAAGCGCTGATGGCCTTCTTCACCACCAAGGCATTTGTCGGCGCCCAGGCGGGCAAAAACTACCCGTCACCGGTCAAGGCAGTCGAGTCTATCGAGCAGGGCTACAAGGTGACGCGCGAAGAAGCGCTGAAAATCGAACAGCAGAAATTCATCGAGTGTGCCCAGACCGACACGGCCAAGTCCCTAGTCGGCCTGTTCCTGAACGACCAGAAGATCGGCAAGGTCGCAAAAGGCTGGGAAAAGAAAGCCGATAAGAAGATCGAGCGCGCTGCGGTACTCGGTGCCGGCATCATGGGTGGCGGTATCGCCTACCAGTCTGCGTACAAGGGTACGCCGATCAAGATGAAGGATATCGACCAGAAAGGGATCGATCTCGGCCTGAAGGAAGCGAACAAGCTGCTGTCCAAGCTCGTACAGCGCGGCCGTATGACCGCGGAAAAAATGGGCGAAACCCTGAACCGTATCGAGCCGACCCTGAGCTATGACGGCTTTGACGATATCGACGTGGTCGTCGAAGCGGTGGTGGAAAATCCGAAAGTGAAGCACGCGGTGCTGAAAGAAGTGGAAGGCAAGGTCACCGAAGATACTGTGATCGCTTCCAACACCTCGACCATCTCCATCGATTCCCTGGCGGAGCCGCTGCAGCGCCCGGAGAATTTCCTCGGCATGCACTTCTTCAACCCGGTGCACAAGATGCCGCTGGTGGAAGTAATTCGCGGTGAGAAGACTTCCGAGAATGCCATTGCTCGCGTTGTTGCCTATGCCAACAAGATGGGCAAGAAGGCCATCGTGGTACGCGATTGCCCCGGGTTCCTGGTCAACCGCGTACTTTTCCCGTACTTCGCCGGTTTCTCCATGCTGGTCCGTGACGGTGCCGACTTCCAGGAAGTGGACAAAGTCATGGAGCGCTGGGGCTGGCCGATGGGTCCCGCCTACCTGATGGACGTCGTTGGTATTGATACCGGTGTGCACGCCGAGGAAGTGATGGCCGAAGGTTTCCCCGAGCGCATGGGCAAAACCTTCACCGCCGCGTCCGATGTCATGTACGAAGCCGGTCGCTATGGCCAGAAAAATGACAAGGGTTTCTACAACTACGAAGAGGACAAAAAAGGCAAGCCGAAAAAAGTGGCTACCGAAGAGTCCTATGAGTTGCTGAAGCCGCACGTGGCAGACCGCCGCGAATTCGAAAAAGACGAAATCATCGAGCGCATGATGGTGCCGATGGCCACCGAGCTGGCCCGCTGCCTGGAAGAGGGTATTGTCGAGTCACCGGCTGAGGCCGATATGGCGCTGATTTACGGCATCGGTTTCCCGCCGTTCCGCGGTGGCATCTTTGCCTGGCTGGACAAGGTCGGCCTGGATGCCTTTGTGAAGATGGCCGATAAGTACGCCGACCTGGGTGAGCTGTACAAGCCCACCGAGCGCATGCGCGAAATGGCCGCCAAAGGTGAAACCTACTACGGCGACGACAAGTAAGGAGAATTATCGTGAGTTTGAATCCTAGAGACGCTGTGATCGTCGACTACGCGCGCACGGCAATGGGCCGCTCCAAGAACGGCGTTTACCGCAATGTGCGCGCCGATGACATGTCTGCCGAGCTGCTGAAAAAATTCCTGCAGCGCAACGACAAACTGGATCCGGCAGAGATCGACGACCTGATCTGGGGCTGCGTGATGCAGCGCGACGAGCAGGGCTTCAACGTGGCCCGCTTCATCCTGCTGCGCGCCGGCCTGCCGCACACCGTCCCTGCACAGACAGTCAACCGCCTGTGCGGCTCTTCCATGTCCTCCCTGCACACCGCAGCTGCCAACATCCAGGCGGGCGTTGGCGATGTCTACGTGGTCGGCGGTGTCGAGCACATGGGACACCTGAACATGATGGAGCACGTGAGTCCCAACCCGATGTTGGGCCGCTATATGGCCAAGGCCGCCGGCTCCATGGGTATGACTGCTGAGTACCTGGCAATGATGCACGGTATCCAGCGGCAACAGATGGACGAGTTCGGTGCCCGGTCGCACCAGCGCGCCGCTGCGGCGACCAAAGAGGGCAAGTTCAATCGCGAGATCATCGCGATTGAAGGTCACGACGACGACGGCGTGCCCCACCTGGTGGAGACCGACCAGACCATCCGTCCGGACACCACTGTCGAAGGCCTGGCCCAGCTGAAGCCGGCATTTGACCCCAAGCACGGCCAGGTGACCGCGGGTACCTCCTCGCAGATCACCGACGGTGCTTCCGTCATGCTGGTAATGTCCGCGGAGCGCGCCCAGGCCCTGGGCATGACTCCCATCGCCAAGGTGCGTGAGATGGCGCTGGCAGGTGTGGATCCTTCGATCATGGGTTACGGCCCGGTGCCGTCCACCCAGAAAGCGCTGAAGCGTGCTGGCCTCAGTGTCGAGGATATCGACAAGGTGGAGCTGAACGAGGCCTTTGCCGCCCAGGCACTGCCTGTGCTGAAGGACCTGAACCTGCTCGACAAGATGGACGAGAAGGTCAACCTCTACGGCGGCGCCATCGCCCTGGGTCACCCGTTCGGCTGTTCCGGTGTGCGTATTACCGGAACACTGCTGTCCGTCATGCAGAACGAGGGGGGCAACCTGGGCGTGTCCACCATGTGTATCGGGCTGGGGCAGGGCATCACCACCATCGTTGAGAGAGTGTGACCCGATAGCCGCCGTTCGGTAGCGGAAAGGGCGTCCTGCGGGGCGCCTTTTTCGTAGCTGCCGCAAGATGAGGGGCGGCGTCGGCCCCCGGAACGCCCGCTTTTGTTGAAGCGCTCAGGCGCCTGTGGCACAATCTGCTCCCCTCGTCGCCGGGACCCGATGTTTTTGCAGTAAATTGCAGGAATATCAATGAGTTAGCGCCGGGGAGTATTTCGGGGACGTGGTGGAATTGGTAGACACGCCAGATTTAGGTTCTGGTGCCGCAAGGTGTGGGAGTTCAAGTCTCCCCGTCCCCACCAGATTAAGGAATTGAACAGCCCGTATCGCCTGCCCGGAAAGGGCAGGTGCGGGCTGTTTGTATTTGGCTGATGCCGGCGATTGCAATGCAGTTCCGGTGGGCCATACAGGACGGTTGGCCGATGTGATCTCGGCGGCCCGGTACAGAGTTGGCGCTGCGGCGCGCTGGCAAAATCAGAAGAGCCTAAAGCGCTGCGGCGCGATTAGAGAGAGTCTCACGAGGAATAACATGCAGGTTTCCATCGAAACAACTTCCGGCCTGGAGCGTCGTTTAACGGTTAATTTGCCGGCGGAAATCGTCGATAAAGAAGTGGATAAGCGTCTGCAGCAGGCGGCAAAGAATGTCCGCGTTAACGGCTTCCGCAAAGGTAAGGTGCCGTTGAAAGTGGTTCGCCAGCGTTACGGCGCCGGTGTTCGCCAGGAAGTGCTTGGTGAAGTCATGAGCCGCTCTTTCTACGAGGCGGTACAGAAAGAACAGGTTAACCCGGCTGGGCAGCCGAGCATCGAGGCCAAGCAGACTGCGCCCGGTGAAAACCTGGAATTCGTTGCGACGTTTGAAGTTTATCCGGAAGTCGAACTGACCGATCTGGCAGCGCTGAGCATCGAGCGCCCGGTAGCTGAAGTTACCGATAAAGACGTCGACAACATGATCGACGTGCTGCGCAAGCAGCAGTCCGGCTGGAAGGAAACCAAGCGCAAGGCCCAGAAGGGCGATCGCGTGACCATCGATTTCGTCGGTCGTAAAGACGGCGAAGAGTTCGAGGGCGGCAAGGCCGAAGGTCACCAGCTGGTGCTGGGCTCCGGTCAGATGATCCCGGGCTTTGAAGATGGCATCCTGGGCATGAAGCCCGGCGAAGAACAAGACATCGACGTGACTTTCCCTGAAGATTACCAGGCGGAAGATCTGCGCGGCGCAGCAGTAACCTTCAGCATCAAAGTTACCGCTTCTGAGAAGCCGGAACTGCCGGAACTGAACGAAGAGTTCTTCCAGGCCTATGGCGTGGAAGAGGGCGGTGAGGAGAAATTCCGCGAAGAAGTCCGCAATAACATGCAGCGTGAGCTGAAGAATGCGGCTCTGAATAAGGTCAAGACCCAGGTCATGGACGCGCTGTTCGAGAAGCACGAAGTGGAGCTGCCTGCAGCACTGGTTGCCGGCGAAGTCCGCACCCTGCGCGGCCAGATGGTTCAGCAGTTCGGCGGTCAGATCAAAGCCGAAGATGCCGAGAAGATGCTGCCGGACACCATGTTCGAAGAGCAGGCCAAGCGCCGTGTCGTACTGGGTCTGGTGGTCGGCGAAATCGTTAAGCAGAACAAGCTGTCTGTGGATGCCGACCGCGTCAAGGCCAAGGTTGAGGAGCTGGCTTCCACCTATCAGCAGCCGGAAGAAGTGGTTGAGTACTACTACAACAACCGCGAACTGCTGTCCGGTGTTGAGTCGGTCGTCCTCGAAGACCAGGTTGTTGATTTCGTGCTGGAATCCGCCAAGGTCAAGGACGTTAACAGCAGCTACGACGATGTGATCAAGCCGCAACAGCAGGGCTAAATCCTGTTCGATGGGCGACGGTATAATGGCCGTCGCCCATCCCTTTCCTTCCCCTTTTCGCCGGCTGGCTTTCTCGCGCCTGACCGGTTAAGCTCAGAAAGACCTGATTTTCGGCCCCTGGCGCTTATGCCGCGGGTTGACTCGCCTAATACGCCACAAAAGGAAGCTAAGGTATCTATGGCACGATTTGATTACCCCCAGTCCTCGATCGACCCGACCGCCACCGGCCTGGTGCCCATGGTGGTAGAGCAGACTGCCCGAGGCGAGCGTTCATTTGATATTTATTCCCGCCTGCTGAAAGAGCGGGTGATCTTTCTCGTGGGTCAGGTGGAAGACCACATGGCCAACCTGGTCGTGGCACAGTTGCTCTTTCTGGAAGCGGAAAACCCGGACAAGGATATTCACCTCTACATCAATTCTCCGGGTGGCTCGGTCACTGCGGGCATGTCCATTTACGACACCATGCAGTTCATCAAGCCTGACGTGAGTACCATGTGTATTGGTCAGGCATGCAGTATGGGTGCTTTCCTGCTCAGTGCCGGCGCCGAAGGTAAGCGCTACGCGACCCCGAATTCCCGCGTGATGATCCACCAGCCGAGCGGTGGCGCCCAGGGGCAGGCGAGTGATATCCACATTCACGCGCAGGAAATCCTGAAGATCCGCCAGCGCCTGAACGAGATCATGGCCCACCATACTGGCCGCAGTTTGCAGGATATCGAGCGCGATACCGAGCGGGATCATTTCCTCAGTGCCGACGAGGCCAAGGAATACGGTCTCGTGGATGATGTTCTCGCGCGACGCCAGTTGCCGACCAAATAAGACTATTTGTTCATATATTGATACACCCCCGGCCCGGAGGTCGGGGGTGGGCGAGGCGCCTTTTGTTAGCTGTGGCACAAAGGGCTTGAAAAACCCGCCAAAAGACAGCATCTTGCTATGGAAACCATTGTGTAAGCCGGGCTCCCGGCAGGCCACAGACCACGGAGTATTTTGATGACCGACCAGAGCAGCGGAGAAGACAACGGCAAACTGCTGTACTGTTCTTTCTGTGGCAAGAGCCAGCAGGAAGTGCGCAAGCTGATCGCGGGCCCGTCAGTCTTTATCTGCGACGAATGCGTCGAACTTTGCACTGACATCATTCGCGAAGAAGTGCAGGAGAGCTCGGAAGGTCCCGAGGGTCGCCTGCCGACCCCACGTGAAATTACCGAAATTCTCGACCAGTACGTCATTGGCCAGGAACGTGCCAAGCGGGTGCTGGCAGTAGCGGTTTACAACCACTACAAGCGCCTGCGCAGCAAGACCGGGGTCAAGGGCAAGGAAGACGTCGAGCTGAGCAAGTCCAATATCCTGCTGGTGGGTCCCACCGGTAGTGGTAAGACTCTGCTGGCTGAAACCCTGGCGCGACTGCTGAACGTACCGTTTACGATCGCTGATGCGACCACGTTGACCGAGGCCGGTTACGTGGGCGAGGACGTGGAAAATATTATCCAGAAGTTGTTGCAGAAGTGCGACTACGACGTGGAGAAAGCCCAGCAGGGCATCGTGTATATCGACGAAATCGACAAGATTTCGCGCAAGTCCGATAACCCGTCCATCACCCGGGATGTTTCCGGCGAAGGCGTGCAGCAGGCGCTGCTGAAGCTGATCGAGGGTACCGTCGCGTCCGTGCCGCCCCAGGGTGGCCGCAAGCACCCGCAGCAGGAGTTTCTGCAGGTCGACACGTCGAACATCCTGTTCATCTGTGGCGGCGCCTTCGCGGGCCTGGACAAGGTGATCCGCGATCGCTCCGAGAAGGGCGGAATCGGCTTCAGTGCCGAGGTGAAGTCCAAGGACAGCAGCAGCAACTTCGGTGAAGTGTTGCTCGACCTGGAACCGGAAGATCTGGTGCGCTACGGCCTGATTCCAGAATTTGTCGGTCGCCTGCCGGTAACCGCAACGCTGGAAGAGTTGGATCGCGCTGCGCTGGTCCAGATCCTGACCGAGCCGCGCAACGCCCTGACCAAGCAGTACGCCAAGCTGTTTGAAATGGAAGGGGTGGAGCTGGATTTCCGTCCGGATGCCCTGGATGCGGTGGCGACCAAGGCGATGGAGCGCAAGACTGGCGCCCGTGGCCTGCGCTCCATTATGGAGTCTGTTCTGTTGGAGACCATGTACGATATCCCGTCCAGCGACAATGTTGCCAAGGTTGTCATTGACGAGGCGGTCATCAAGGGTGAATCGGCTCCACTGCTTGTTTACGAGAGTAACGAGTCCCAGCCGCAACAAAAGGCTGCCCCGGAGGAGTGATTCACTCCCGCTCGAAAAGCCCCGCAAGGGGCTTTTTTTATGGGGTTTAGCTGGACGGCATCAGTTGATTCGCTGCGGTTTGGCGCGTTTCCCATTAAAAGGCGCCTATTTCCTGTGATGTCGATCATTGTGTGAAGGTTTGGCGCGGCAAAGCGGGAATTCTGCCTCGGCACCGATTCGCCGTTAGATTAGACTTGTATTCCGGTCACTGCCCCCCCATCTCTAGCAACAGACAAGCGGTGACCCAGAGCAGCTGTTAATCGTGAATTGCAGCTAGTTGTTGCCGCGCCAATACCCCAGTGATCGGGCCGAGAGGAGTTCTATGGATCAGCCATCCGACACCACAATTGAAGAATATCCACTGTTGCCGCTGCGTGACGTTGTCGTCTATCCGCACATGGTGATTCCGCTGTTTGTCGGCCGGGAAAAGTCCATCGATGCGCTGGAAGAGGCAATGCGCAACGACAAGCAGGTTCTATTGGTTGCACAGCGCAAGGCATCGGAAGACGATCCCGGTGCCGAAGATATTTACCGCGTGGGCACGGTCGCCAGCGTGTTGCAGTTGCTCAAGCTGCCAGACGGTACGGTAAAAGTGCTGGTAGAGGGCAATCGCCGCGTCAACATCACAGATGTCACCGAAGGCGATGGCCACTACCGGGCGGTCGTCGAACCGATGGAGACCGAAGAACTGCCCGAAGCCGAAGCCGAGGCGCTGGTACGCTCTGCCATGAGCCAGTTCGAACAGTATGTTTCGGTCAGCAAAAAGGTGCCCAATGAGGTGATGACATCTCTGTCGGGCATTGACGAGCCCGGTCGCCTTGCGGACACGATCGCCGCGCATATGTCGCTGGAGTTGCCGCAAAAGCAGGAGCTTCTTGAAACCGCGAGCGTGAAAGAGCGCCTGGAACATCTGCTTGGCCTGATGGATTCCGAGATTGACCTGATTCAGGTCGAGAAGCGTATCCGCGGCCGTGTCAAAAAGCAGATGGAAAAAAGCCAGCGCGAGTACTACCTGAATGAGCAGATGAAGGCCATTCAGAAAGAGCTGGGTGAAATTACCGAAGAGCCCAACGAAGTCGAGGAGCTCGAGAAAAAGATTGTCGAGTCCGGCATGAGCGCCGAGGCAGAAAAGAAAACCCGCGCGGAACTCGCCAAATTAAAAATGATGTCGCCGATGTCGGCGGAAGCCTCGGTACTGCGCAGCTATATCGACTGGATGCTGAGCGTGCCCTGGAAAAAAGCCAGCCGTGTGCGCCACGACCTGAAAAAAGCCGAGGAAATTCTCGATCAGGATCACTATGGCCTGGAAGAGGTAAAAGAGCGGATCCTCGAATACCTCGCGGTGCAGAAGCGGGTCAAGAAGGTGAAGGGCCCGATTCTTTGCCTGGTTGGGCCCCCCGGTGTCGGTAAGACGTCACTCGGCCAATCCGTGGCCCGTGCCACCAACCGCAAGTATGTGCGTATGGCGCTTGGCGGTGTGCGCGACGAGGCGGAAATTCGCGGCCACCGTCGTACCTATATCGGTTCGCTGCCGGGTAAACTGATTCAGAAAATTGCCAAAGTCGGTGTCAAAAATCCATTGTTCCTGCTCGATGAGGTGGACAAGATGGGGATGGACCACCGCGGCGATCCCGCCTCTGCGTTGCTCGAGGTGTTGGACCCGGAGCAGAATAAGTCCTTTAACGACCACTACCTGGAAGTCGATTACGATCTCTCCGACGTAATGTTCGTGTGTACTTCGAACTCCATGAATATTCCCGGCCCGCTACTGGACCGGATGGAAGTAATCCGCCTGCCGGGGTATACCGAAGACGAGAAAGTGAATATTGCCCAGCGCTACCTGGTGCCCAAGCAGCGCAAGGCGAACGGCCTGAAAGACAATGAGCTTTCCCTGTCCGACGATACCGTGCGCGATATCGTGCGTTACTACACCCGCGAAGCCGGTGTGCGCGGACTCGACCGGGAGATCGCCAAGATCAGCCGCAAGGTGGTTACCGAGCATGTGCGGAAGTCCACCAGCAGTAAAGCGGTGATTGAACCGAGTCAGCTCGAAGATTTGCTCGGCGTGCGTAAGTTTGATTTCGGTCGCGCCGAAGAGGAGAACAAAATCGGGCAGGTTACCGGTCTGGCGTGGACGGAAGTCGGCGGTGAGTTGTTGACAATCGAATCGTCGGCGGTGCCGGGCAAGGGTCGGGTGATCAAGACGGGTTCGCTTGGCGATGTCATGCAGGAGTCGATCCAGGCCGCGCTGACGGTAGTGCGGGCCAGGGCTCAATCCCTGGGAATCGCGCCGGACTTCCACGAGACTCGGGATATCCATATTCACGTTCCGGAAGGCGCAACCCCGAAAGACGGGCCCTCTGCGGGTATTGCCATGTGTACCGCACTGGCCTCGGTGCTGACCGGTATCCCGGTGCGCTCAGAGGTGGCAATGACCGGGGAAATCACCTTGCGTGGAGAAGTTTTGCGTATCGGTGGTCTAAAAGAGAAGTTGCTGGCGGCGCATCGCGGCGGTATCAAAACAGTCCTGATCCCTGCGGATAATGAGCGGGACCTGAAAGATATCCCCGATAACATCCTGCAGGATCTGGTAATCAAGCCTGTCAAATGGATTGATCAGGTGCTGGAGCTGGCGCTCGAACACAAACCTGAGTCCCTGTCGGACGAAGAGTATTCCGCGCTGCAAAAACAGGCGGAAGAGCGTTCGCAGCGTTCAGTGCGTACGCATTGATCAGATTGGGCGACACTGCCTGGTGTCGCCGGCTAAAAAATAATCTGTCAGCGGTGAAAGCTGCTGCAGATTTGTCCAACTGCCCGGAAACCCGCATGGTTCCTTGACCCACTACCGGGCAGTTGGTATAAAACGGGGCTTATTGACCGGCGCAAAAATTGCCGGCGATTGATGGCTCGAACACAATGGCGCCCCGCAGGGAGCGCCAGAAACATACTAGAAAAGAACAGAGGGATTAAGCGTGAATAAGTCCGAACTGATTGAAGCGATTGCCGCATCTGCAGACATTCCGAAAGCAGCAGCCGGCCGTGCTCTGGACGCTATGGTAGACAGCATCACTGGTGCCCTGAAAAAAGGTGATCAAGTTGCTCTGGTAGGTTTCGGTACTTTCGCCGTTAAAGAGCGTGCAGCCCGCACCGGCCGCAACCCGCGCACCGGCGATCCGATTGAAATCGCTGCGGCGAAAATCCCGAACTTCAAGGCCGGCAAAGCCCTGAAAGACGCGGTAAATTAAGAAGCCTCGTATTTCAGCCGAAGCTTCAAAGAGGCGTATCACTCGGATGCGCCTTTTTTGTATCTGACGCAGGGTCGCCTGTTGAATGTTTTGCATTGGCGACAACACACAACCATAAAATTTTTTAGAGTTAACTTTCGGAGCTGAGCATGCTTCAGTCCATGCGCGATAACCTTAAGGGTACTGCGGCCATTATCGTCGCTGCCCTGTTTGGTTTCATAATGGTCATTGGGGGAATCAACTTTTTCTCCGGTGCAAGCGGCGGAGCCGCCGACAAGGTGGCCGAGGTAAATGGCGAAAAAATTACGAACCTGGATCTGCAGCGTGCAATCCAGAATCGCCGCAACATGATCATGAACCAGTTTGGTGACCAGGCGCCCGCCGACCTGCTCACTGACGAGAAGCTCCGCGAGCCCGTACTGCAGCAATTGGTCACCAGCTCCGTGATGCGCCAGGCTGCGCAGGACAGTGGCATGGTGATGAGCCCCGCTGCCGTCGATCGGGAAATCGTGCAGATTCCGGGCTTTCAGGTCGATGGCAAGTTCGACCCACAGCTGTATCGGGATGGCCTGCGTCGGCTGGGATACAGCGCGGCCGGCTTCCGCCAGACGATGGAGCGCGACCTGGTGCTGCAGCAGTACGCCGACAGTGTGACTGACAGCGCCTTTACAACCCGTGCCGCTGCGGACAAGGTCGTGGCAATGTCCATGGAAGAGCGGGATTTCGATTATGCCCTGTTGCCGGTCAACGGCCTGCTGGACGAAGTGAGTGTCAGCGACAGCGAAGTCCAGGACTATTACGACAAGCACCAGGATGATTTCCAGCGTCCGGAGCAGGTGGCGATTGAATATATCGACCTGAAGCCGAGCCTGTTCGCCAAAAATATCGATATTTCTGAAGAGGATGTCCGCGCCCAATTCGAGCAGGAAAAGTCGAGTTTCCAGGCGAAAACCCGTCGACATGCGGCGCACATCCTGATTGAAGGCGACGACCAGAAGAAAATTGCCGAGGTGCAGAGCAAGCTGGCTGCGGGTGAAGACTTTGCGCAACTGGCAAAGACCTATTCCGATGACCTGGGTTCCCGCGACGAAGGTGGTGATCTGGGCTTCACGGCCGGCGATGTTTTCCCGGAAGCTTTCGAGAAGGCGCTCGCGGGCTTGAAGGTGGGAGAGGTCTCCGGGCCGGTGACCACCGATGCGGGCACGCACTTTATCAAGCTGCTCGAGGTAGAGGATAGCAAGGCCCCAACCTTCGAAGAGCGCAAAGCCGAAATCAAAGAGCAGTTGCAGAATGCCGAGGCAGAGCGGGAGTTCGTCGGTGCGCTGAGCCGCCTGGCCGACCTGGCCTATAACGCTGATTCCCTGAGCGGACCGGCCGAGGAGCTCGGGGTGCCGGTACAGACAACCGGACTGTTCAGTCGTGAAGGGGGGGCAGGTATCGCTGCCAATGACAAGGTTGTGGCTGCGGCCTTTTCGCCCGAGGTGATGCTCGATGGCAACACGTCGGATGTTTTGAATCTCAGCAGTGATGAAGCGGTGGTGTTGCGCGTTACCCAGCACAAGGATTCCGGTACCTACCCGTTGGAAGAGGTGCGGGAGAAAATCGTCACGCGCCTGAAGCGTGATAAAGCCAGCGCGCAGTTGGCCGTCAAAGCGCAGGCGCTGCAGAAGCAGCTGGAAGACGGCGGCGATTTTGCTGAGCTGGCGAAAGAGCAGGGACTGACGCTGGAGACCAGCGACAATACCCGCCGCGGTGGTTTCGGTGAACGCGGAGAAATCATCGAGCATGCTTTTGCGATGGCCTCACCGGCATCCGGCGGCAGTACTTTCGGCACCTTTGCCACCGATGAAGGCAACCAGGTGGTGCTCAAGCTGCGCGCGGTGCGTCCCGGTGATCTGTCCCGCCAGAGTAGTGAGCAACGCGCTGCGCTGCTGCAGCAGCTGGCCACAATGGACGGCAGGGCCGAGTTGGCGGCGGTGCAGAAGTACCTCACCGACGAGGCAAAGATCGAATTTAGCAGCAGCAAGTAATGCGTAGTAGGTAGTGCAGGATGGGCGGGAGTGAATTGCTCCCTCCCTCCAGGCAATAAAAAAACCCGGCTTTTGCCGGGTTTTTTATTGCCTGGAGGCCAGGTTTGCGATGCTAGTCGATCAGCTGCTGGCGGCGCTGTCGACAAACAGCGTCAGGCGCTGACCCGGCTGCAGGTACGTGGATTTGTTGATCTGGTTCCAGCGCAGAATATCGCTGATTTCCAGGCTGAACTTGCTGGCAATCCGGTAGAGCGAGTCGCCATTGCGCACGCGGTAGGACAGCTTGCGGGTGGTGCGACTGTCGCTTCCGCTGCCGGCGTAGGCCACCAGCTTGTTGCCCGGGCGCAGGGTGTCGCCGGGCGCCATGCTGTTCCAGCGGGCCAGGTCGCGTACGCTGACCTTGAGGTCGCGGGAAATACCCCACAGCGTGTCGCCGGGGCGCACGGTGTAATTGATCTTGTTCCCGTTACCGGAGGAGCGGCTGCGCTTGACGCGCTGATCCAGCGCATACGCATACTGCGAAGCCGGCACTGAGGCATTCGGGATCAGCAATGTCTGTCCGGCGCGAATCGAGTTGCCGCGCAGTTTGTTGCTGTCGCGAATGGCGACCACTGTTGTTTCGTAGCGACGGGCAATGGTGGACAGGGTATCGCCGCGACGGATCTTGTAGCGCTGCCAGCTGACGCGCTGGTCTTTGGGCAGTTTGCTCAGCGCAGTCACGAACGAATCGCGCTTATCGACCGGAATCAGCAGGTTGTGGCTGCCATTGGGGTCGGTTGCCCAGCGGTTAAAGCCGGGGTTGAGCAGGTAGAGTTCTTTGATATCCACATCGGCCATGTCGGCGGCCTGGGCCAGGTCTATCTGGCTGCCCACGTCGACGGTTGCGTAATAGGGTTTGTTCGCAACATCGAAAAGCGGGACGTGATAGTAGTCAGGGCGGGAAACCACCTCGGCCAGCGCCAGCAATTGCGGCACGTAGCGCTTGGTCTCGCGCGGCAGCTTCAGGTCCCAGAAGGTGGTGCCTAGCCCCCTGCGCTTGTTGCGCTCGATCGAGCGTCTGACAGTGCCTTCACCGGCGTTGTAAGCCGCCAGGGCGAGCTCCCAGTCGCCGTCGAAGCGTTCTGACAGATAGGAGAAGTACTTGATCGCGGCGCGGGTGGATTCGTCCACATCGCGGCGGCCGTCGTACCACCAGTTTTCGTCGAGCCCAAAGTGGCGGGCAGTGGCCGGGATAAACTGCCACATACCGGAGGCGCGCGCGTGAGAATAGGCAAAGGGATCGTAGGCGCTCTCGACAATCGGTAGCAGCGCCAGCTCTGCGGGCAGGTTGGCTTCGTCGAGCAGTTCGGCAACGTGGAAAATGTAGCGGCGCGAACGCTCTGTCACCCGCGACATATAGGCCTCATTGCGGGAGAAGTAGGCGACGTAGTCCTCGACGGCCGGCTGATCGACGTGACGATCGAGGCGGAAGCCGCGGCGCAGCCTGTCCCAGATATCTACCGGGGGTTGAGCCCGCTCCGCGGGACTGGGATGCGCCGCGGCTGAGTTGAGTGTGTTACCGGGTTGAGTGGCCTTTATAGCCGAATCGTCTGGCGCCGTGCCTTTGCCGGGCATCTGCGCACAGGCCCCCACAGCCGCTGCCATGATGGCAACGGCAAGTTTTTTGTGAACCATGCTGGTATCCGCGAGTCGTTCTTTTCCCATCGGAGCTCAAGGCACTGATATTTCGTATTAAACCTGAGCTTCTCGTTCTAATTGTCTGATTCTAAAGAGCGAGATTGGTTTCGGTCAATGCAAATTGGCTAGATTTCGTTCAAAAATGTCGTCGCTGACCCCGCGAAAATGCATTGACAGGCATCCGTGCTGGTTAAAAATTGTCCTTCCACTGCCGCAGGCGGGCAAATACTTCCACTTCATCTGCGCTGTCCATCCCGGCCTGGCCCGCGGCACGACGGGCCACAGCTGGAATATGGCAGCGCATGAAGGGGTTGGTGGCGAGTTCAGCGCCAATAGTCGAGGGCAGGGTGATTTTGTCGTCAGCACGTAGTGCCTGTACTTCCGCAAGGCGATTGGTTACCGCCACGTTGCCCGGCTCGGCCGCCGCGGCGAATCGCAGGTTGGCGAGCGTGTATTCATGGGCGCAGTAAACCCGGGTTTCCGGTGGCAGGCTTCCGAGCTTGGACAGCGATGCGTGCATCTGCGCCGGCGTTCCCTCAAACAGTCGGCCGCAGCCCGCTGCAAACAGGGTGTCGCCACAGAACAAGTGCAGCTTTTCGCCCTGATCTGTGGGCTCCCGGAGAAGTAGGGCCAGGTGATCGAGTGTGTGGCCGGGAACATCCATTACCTCGAGCGGGAGGCCGAGTATTTCGAGGCGGTCGCCGGACTGCAGTGGCTGGGTCACGCCATCGATGGAGCCGGGGCCCAGTACCGGGCACTGGTAGCGTGCGCGCAGCGCGGCGATTCCCCCGGTGTGGTCGAGGTGGTGATGGGTTATCAGGATGCCATCGAGCGACTCGCCCGCCAGAGTTTCGATGACTGGGGCGGCATCGCCGGGATCCACGACCCAGTGTTCCCCTCCGCGGGTCAGGTGCCAGATATAGTTGTCGCTGAATGCTGGAATCGGGTTAATAGAGAGCATTTTCGCGGCCCGTTAATCGTGAAGCAGTAACGATACCATAAGCTAATAATGGAAACGGGACAGTGACATTCGGCCGTCAAACCCGATAATGGGTGGGAGGCACAGGAGCGATCCTGAATGGAGTGGTGGAAGTATTGTTGCGTCACTTCTGCTCATATGAAAACAGGAGTGTTTTCCTGTAGATTTTGAGAGGATTCTGTTTCCACGGAAAACCGTTCGTCCGGGAGAAGCTATGGCAAACAAGTCAATTTGGAGCCGGCAGGGGGAAATCCCGACCCTGGCAGATTCCTGCCAGGCGCTTTCCCACTGGTTTTCCAGTCAGCTGGGGCAGGAGATACTGACTCAGCAGCTGGCGCTGGCCCAGCCGTTGGTAGAAAGGCTCTTCGGCTATCACCTGATGCAGGCCGGGGTCACCAGCGCAGTCGACTTTGGCGCATGCAGTCGTATCAATCACCGCTTTCGCCTCAGTGCCTGTGGCGGGCAGCAGGGTGCAGCGGTGGTAGAGTTCGAGCAGTTGCCCCTGCCATCGGAATCCATCGATGTGGTGGTCCTTCACCACTTGCTGGATTTCTCCAGTCATCCCCACCAGGTATTGCGGGAGGCCGCCCGGGTCATGATTCCCGGTGGCCATATGGTGCTGATCGGTTTTAACCCCTTCTCCCTGCTGGGGCTGTCGCGTTTATTGTTCTCCGGTGGTGCCCACCAGCGCGGTAACCAGCTCCGCGCGGCTCGAGTGGCGGACTGGATGAATCTGCTCGACCTCCAGGCGGGTACGATCGAGCGGGGGTTCTTCCGGCTGCCGCTGCAGCAGCGCGAACTGCTTGCCAAGACTACCTGGATGGAGCGAACCGGCGCCCGCTGGCGCTTGCCATGGGGGGGCTTTTACATCATAGTCGCGCGCAAAGAAGTGGCGCGTATGCGCACAATCAAGCTGGATTGGCGCGGCGACCGTAAGGCCGCGCTGACCGCGGTACCTTCGAGTCCGCGGGTTGCTGCTCGTCAGCGCCATCAAAAACGCTAATTAAAAGCAACCAGCGCATCGCGCGAGCGGTGCGCCATCAATACAAGCATTCACATTGAAAGAAGTCACGATTTATACCGACGGCGCCTGCCGCGGAAATCCCGGACCGGGAGGCTGGGGCGCATTACTGGTACACGGCGACAGAGAGCGTGAGCTCTGTGGCGGCGAAGCGCACACCACAAATAATCGCATGGAGCTTATGGCGGCGATCAAGGCACTCGGCGCGCTCAATCAGCACTGCCGGGTTGATCTGCACACGGATTCCCAGTACCTGCGTCAGGGAATCACCAGCTGGATCCACAACTGGAAAAAGAACGGCTGGAAAACCTCCAACAAGAAGCCGGTCAAGAATGCCGACCTGTGGCGCGCGCTGGACGAGAGTATCGGTGAACACGACGTTCACTGGCACTGGGTCAAGGGGCACGCCGGACATCCGGGCAATGAAAGGGCAGATCAACTGGCCAATCGCGGCATCGATGAGCTGAAGAGCTAGGGGAGCAGAATATGCGCCAGGTCGTACTGGATACCGAAACCACGGGCCTCGACCCGAAATCCGGGCACCGCATCATCGAGATCGGCTGTGTGGAGCTGGTCAACCGCAAGCTCACTGGACGGCACTACCATCAGTACATCAATCCCGAGCGGGAAGTGGACGATGGGGCCATCGAAGTCCACGGGATCACCAATGAGTTCCTGCAGGACAAGCCGGTATTTGCGCAGGTCGCCGATGAATTCATGACGTTTTGCGAGGGCGCCGAGCTTGTGATTCACAACGCGCCCTTCGACGTCGGCTTTATCAATTGGGAGCTCAAGTTACTTGGCAGTCCGCGCTGGCAGAATGTCGCCGCGCACTGCAGCGTGCTCGATACGCTGGCACTGGCGAGGGAGAAGCACCCGGGGCAGAAAAACAACCTGGATGCGCTGTGCAAGCGCTACTTCGTCGACAACTCCCAGCGCGATTTGCACGGGGCCTTGCTCGATGCGGAGATCCTTGCAGACGTCTATCTGTTGATGACTGGTGGCCAGACGGATCTGGCCCTGGCTCAGGGCGGGGATCAGCAATCTGGTGACGGTGAAGAAGGAACGCAGCGCGATATGGCGCCCGGTGCGATACGGCGTCTTACCGCCGAGCGATCACCACTCAGTGTTGTCGCTGCCAGCGCGCAGGAAGTCGAAGCGCATCAGGAAATGCTGGCGCTGCTGGAAAAGTCGGCCGGCAAGCATTTCTGGTAAGGCTTGTGTTTCGAACAAAAAAAAAGCGGGCCATTGGCCCGCTTTTTTTTTGTGCGCCGCAATAGGTGTCAGCTGAGCAGGAAGATTACCGAGCCCAGCGCGACCAGACTTAGTACCAGCGTGTAGGGCAGGGCCATCATCACCATCCGGCCATAGGATAGGCGAATCAGTGGTGCCAGTGCCGAAGTCAGCAGGAACAGGAAAGCGGCCTGTCCATTGGGGGTTGCCACACTGGGCAGGTTGGTGCCGGTATTGATGGCGACGGCCAGCTGGTCGAAGTGGGACCGGGTAATCTCCCCTGCTGCGAGTGCGGCTTTCACTTCGTTGATGTACACGGTGGCCACAAACACATTGTCACTGATCATCGACAGGAGGCCGTTGGCGAGAAACAGCATGCCCGGCTGGTGTTCCGCTTCGAGTCCGAGGACGAAGTGTGTCACCGGTTCGAACAGATGCTGCTGGTGGATTACGGCAACAATGGCGAAGAACACGACAAGCAGTGCGGTGAACGGCAGGGCTTCTTCAAATGCGTGGCCGATGCGGGCCTCCTGCACCACGCCGTTGAAGGCCGTCAGCAGAACAATTACCAGCAGGCCGATAATGCCCACTTCCGCAACGTGGAAGGCGAGGGCCAGCACAAGAATAACCGCCACAATACCCTGCACCCAGAGTTCGGCGACCTCTTTAGTGGTGCGCTTTTGTTCCTGCTCGGCGGAAAAATTCTGCAGTACCTCGCGCACTGCATTGGGCAGCTTGGCGCCATAGCCAAAGACCCCGGTTTTTTCCAGCAGAACACAGGTGAGCAGTCCGGAGAAGAGTGCGGGCATGGTGACCGGGGCCATGTTGTGGAAAAATTCCATAAACTCCCAGCCCGCCTTTTCCGCAATCAACAGGTTCTGCGGTTCGCCCACCAGAGTGCACACGCCGCCCAGCGCGGTGCCCACGGCACCGTGCATGATCAGGCTGCGCAGGAAGGAGCGAAATTGGTCCAGGTCCTCGCGGTGATACTCCACCACATGGTCATCATTGTTATGGTCGTGATCGTGCTGGTGGTGTGGACGGTTACTCGCCACCCGGTGGTACACGGAATAAAAGCCGACGGACACGGCAATCAGTACCGCGGTGACCGTCAGTGCGTCCAGGAACGCCGACAGTACGGCGGCGACACCGCAAAACAGCAGGGACAACAGCGTTTTTGACCGCACGCCAATCAGGATTTTGGTGAAGACAAACAACAACAGATTCTTCATGAAGTAGATGCCGGCCACCATGAACATCAGCAGCAGGATTACCTCGAAGCTTTCGACAATCTCGTGATACACCGCATCGGTGCTGGTCATGCCAAGTAGTACTGCCTCAACGGCCAGCAGTCCACCGGGCTGCAGCGGGTAGCACTTGAGGGCCATTGCCAGGGTAAAAATGAATTCGGCAATGAGCACCCAGCCCGTTATAAAAGGTCCGAAGGTGAAAAGCAGCAGGGGATTGACGATAAGAAACAACGCAATGGTGAGCTTGTACCAGTCGGGAGCCTCGCCCAGAAAGTTATCGGTTAAGGCCCGACCGAAGCCACTGCCAGAAGCCGTAAGTGCATTATTGTAAGTATTCATTATTTACTTCCTTTGTTAGCCGGTGGCCCGCTGTGGGCCGTAACCAGCATATGGGCGCCACCATCTGTGGGTAGCTGCCCGTATTGGTACCGCTGCCACTGGCAGTCCGCCGCGGCACAGCTTCTCTCGGAGAGCCGTGCGGAGCTGTCATACCTGTACCGAACGCTACCCAGTTTCCGGGAAAATTCAAGTGGTTTTACCAGTCTCCCCGGGCGTTGTGCCGTTTTGTCGATTGTTCGATGGAAATTGTCCTCCCAAAGGTGGACTCTTGGCGGGTTTGGTATAAATTGCCCCCTAACTCGTTCAATCTGCTCTTGTTTGCTCGAGTTTTGTACAAGATCAATAAGAGTCCAGCGGTGTAAGCAGTGACTGAATTGCGCGATATCAATCTTACTTCTATCAATGTGGTCAAAAATGAGCTGGTGGTGGCCGTAGATGCCGCCGCGGCGCATCTCGACCATTTTGCGGCGGATAACAGTAACAAGCAGGCGCTGGAACAGTGCCTGGCTGCGGTGCGCCAGGTAAGTGGTGTGCTGCAGATGGTGCAGTTGCACGCGGGAGAGTTGCTGGCCCAGGAGTTGCTTGCGGCACTGGCGGACCTGCAAGAGGGGCGTCAGGAGCCCGCCGGCGAAGTGATGGAAGGGCTCGGAACAGGCTTCTATGTACTGACCCGCTATGTCGATTTCGTCCAGAATCGCGGCATGTCCCGGCCCGAGCTGCTGATTCCTTATATTAACAACCTGCGCGCTGCCCGATCCCAGCCACCGGTGCCCGAGAGCCACTTTTTCCACTGTCGCCTCGACGCGAGCCTACCCGGTGGCGTCTCGGCGTCGATGATGTCCGAGGACCTGTCCAGTTTTGTGCGGCGATTCCGCCATATGTACCAGGTCGGCCTGTTGGCGCTGTTGCAGGGCAAACCGTGTAAACCGGCGTACACGATGATGGCGCGTGCATTGCAGCGCATAGCCAGTATTTCCGCCGGCCGCCCAAATGGCCGGCTCTGGGCGGTGGCCGGCGCTGCGCTGGGCGGTATGGCATCGAAAGAGATGCATATCAACCGCTCGCGGGTCATGGTATTCAGCATGTTTGACCGCCGCCTTCGCGCGCTGCAAAAGCAGGGGGATGCGGCCCTGGATCAGCCGGCGCCGCCGGTTCTGTTGAAGGAGTGCCTCTACTGGCTGGCCCTGTCAGCCCCGAGTGGGCAGGGGGCACGGATGCTGGAAGCATTCTCCGCGGCCAAACTGGGATACAGCGAGGCGGAACTGGAGCGCGAGCGGGCGAGCCTGGGCGGACCGGGTGCCACCGCAATCAGTGCCGTGGCCGGCGCGCTGGACGAAGAGCTCTCCGGTGTGCGGCGCATGCTCGACGACGTGGAGACCATCGGCGTCTCCGGATTTGACGAGGAGGGCGGCCTGACCGGTACCCTGCTGCGCATCGCCAGCACCCTGGCGCTGCTCAATTTCCGCCGTGTCGGGGAGGGCCTGCGCAACGCGGTGGAGGAATATCGCAGCAGTGCCGGTGCCGGCGGCGGTGTCGCGGAAGCCGCGCTGCAGAAACTGACCAGCCAGGTATTGATGGTGGACAGCACCATTCGTGCCCTGCGTCAGAGTTCCAGTATCGACGTCGACGAATACGGACACGCGGACCTGGCGCTGGAGCACAGTCAGCTGGCAGAGGCCGAAGTGGCAGTGCTCAAGGAGGCGGAAGCGGGATTGTCGTTGATCAAGCGTGCACTGGCCTCCTACGCCGAATCGGAATTTGATCACGGCCATATCCGCAATGTTTCGACCACGCTCAACTCGGTGCGCGGCGGGCTCGTGGTGCTCAATCTGCGCCGTGCGGCTGCCGTGGTTGAGCGTCTGGTAGATTTTGTCGAGGCGGTGATGGATCAGCACGAGGCCGCCCCGGCTATCGAGCAGTCACTCGAAGTCTTTGCGGATGCCATTATCAGTCTCGAATACTACCTCGGGGAGGTAAAACTGCACCGCAAGGCCGACGTGCAGTCACTGAACCTGGCCGTAGAGAGTCTCGATGCCCTTGGCTACCCCGTCGAGGTCGCCTGATTCGGAGGTGCGCGTGAGCGATCTGTTTGTACCCGCCGGCATAGTGCGGCCGGCACCGGCTTTTCGGCGGCATATCGTGGTGGCGGAAGGCCAGTTGCTCTGCCGCGGCGCAAGCTTTCTGCACGCCGACTTGCCACTGGCGGACAAAGATCTGTCTGCCAGTCACTTTCTCGGTGAGCTGGAGGGCGAAACCTGTGGTGTGCATCTGATTTCGCGGCAATGGGATATTGCCGGTTACGAGTGGCGCGGTCTGCGCTCGCTGCTCGGCGAGGTCGATGAGCATCTTTTTTCCCTGGCTGGACGTGCGATGCAGGTGGTCAACTGGGATTGTGATCACCGGTTTTGCGGCCGCTGCGGTAGTGCCACCGAATATCACGAGCGGGATCGCGCCCGCGTCTGTTCCCGCTGCCAACTGGCGGTATATCCGCGCATTTCCCCCTGTGTCATCATGTTGGTGACTCGCGGCGAGGAGTGTCTGCTCGCGCGACATGCCCATCATCGCCACGGCCTGCACACCGCGCTGGCCGGTTTTATCGAACCGGGCGAGACGGCCGAGCAGGCCCTGGTGCGTGAAGTCCGCGAGGAAGTTGGTCTGGAAGTCGGGGCCTGCCGCTATATGGGCAGCCAGTCCTGGCCGTTTCCCGGGCAGCTGATGCTGGGGTATCTGGCCGAATGGGCGGGCGGCGACCTGGCCCCGGATCTCGAGGAAATCGCCGAGGCGCACTGGTACCATTTCAGTGACTTGCCCGCGATACCGCCGGCGCAGACACTGTCCGGACAACTGATCCGGACGTTTGCCAGCGAAAATAACAACCGCCAGTGACCCGGCCAGGGCCGGGCCGCGCAAACGGAGCTCAATATAGCCATGTATATCGCCATTACCTTCCTGATCGCCCTGGTTGCCCTGCTGCTGGTGTTCTGGGGCGGCCGGGTACTGATTAACGGCAGCTGGTTGCTGGGATTTATTCGCGGTGCCGTCGGCCTGGCTTTGCTCGGCGCTGCGCTGATGATCGTACTGGTCGCCGCGGACGTATACAGCTACCGCAACCTGGCCAAAGAACACAGCGTGGGAACGGTTTCCTTCCGCAAGATCGGAGACCAGCGCTATGAAGCCAAATTCTCCGATGAGGACGGACTCGCCCAGCGCTTTGAGCTGCAGGGGGACCAATGGCAACTGGACGCACGGATGTTGAAGTGGAAGGGGCCGTTGGCGCGCTGGGGAATACAGCCCGCGTACCGCCTGGACCGGCTCAGCGGCCGCTACCTGACGCTGCAGGATGAGCGCACCAAAGAGCGCACGGTTCACCAGCTGGACGGCAGTAATTACGGCGTCGATGTATGGCAGACACTGCGCGGAATCGACAACAAGCTACCCTTTGTCGACGCCGTTTACGGCAGTGCGACTTTTCTGCCGATGGAAGACGGTGCCGTCTATGAAGTGCGCATCACCCACAGCGGCCTGCTGGCCCGACCGCTCAACAAGCAGGCCACATCGGCGCTCAACGAGTGGCAATAATCCCCGAAAAGCACAGGGATGTTTTTCTTGATCTTTCGATAGCGAATTGGAGTTGTAGTGGAATTTCTTATTGAGTACGGCCTGTTCCTCGCCAAGGTGGTGACCATCGTGGTGGCGTTGCTGGTCATCGTGGGTTTTATCGTGGCCAATCGGGAGCATCTCAAAGAGCGTGTGCAGGGACACATCAGCGTGAGCAGCCTCAATGACCGCTACGAGCAGATGAAAGAAACCCTGCTCGAAGCGGTGATGGATAAGCACGAGTTTGCGCATCGCGCGAAGCAGCAGGCGAAGGAAAAGAAAGCGCAGAACAAGGCACTGCTGAAAAAACAGAAGGCGGAACAGAAAAAGAAACCGCGGGAAAAAGTGCAGCACAGTGGGCTCGAAAGCACGGAGACAACGCTGCCTGAGCAGGGTGAGGCGGATGCCGAGGCCGGCGAACAGCACAGCCGCACGGTCGTCAAAGAGAAGCCTGAGGGCGAACGCCGTCGCCTGTTTGTGTTGCACTTCGATGGCGATATCAAGGCCAGTGCGTTGGCGCACCTGCGCGAAGAGGTAACCGCAGTGTTGCAGGTGGCCGAGCCCGGCGACGAGGTCGTGGTCTGCCTGGAAAGCCCGGGCGGCATGGTGGCAAATTACGGATTGGCGGCCAGCCAACTGGCGCGGGTTCGCAGTGCCGGTATCCAGCTGACGATTGCCGTCGACAAGGTCGCGGCCAGCGGTGGTTACATGATGGCCTGCGTCGCCGATCGCATTCTCGCCGCGCCCTTCGCAATGCTGGGCTCCATCGGTGTGCTGGCTCAGCTGCCGAATTTCAATCGCCTGTTAAAGCGTCACGATGTAGATTTCGAGTTGTTCACCGCCGGTGAATACAAGCGCACCGTCACCATGTTTGGCGAAAACACGGCTGAGGGCAAAGAGAAATTCCAGAGCGATCTGGATGAGATACATGCGCTGTTCCAGCACTTTGTCGGTGAATACCGGCCGCAGCTGGATGTGGCCAAAGTCGCTACCGGCGAGGTCTGGTTCGGACAGCGGGCGCTGGATCTCGGTTTGGTTGACGAAATCAAGACATCCGATGAGTACCTGACCGGGTGTGCGAAGAGCGCAGACCTGTATCAGGTGGAATACAAAGAAAAGACCAATATTGCCAAGAAATTTGGTCTGGCCGCGCAGGCCGGCGTAGAGTCCGCCGTGTCGCGGTTGTTCTCGCGCCTGGAAGCCTGGCGCCACCAGGCCCAGTAATGGCGCAATAGTGGGATTGCCGGATTGTGTCGCCGAGACACGCCCGGCAGCAATCGGAACCTGAGCCATGGATGATACTTTTCGCGCAATGCGGGTCGAGGAAGTGGCCGCCGGAAAATACGATCAGCAGATCGAGCTGCGGCGCCTGCGCGACCTGCCGGACAATCCGCTGCTGCTGGCGGTTTCGCACTCGTCGTTGAATTACAAGGATGCGCTGTCGGCATTCGGCAATCGCGCCATCACCCGAGAGTATCCGCATACGCCGGGAATCGACGCGGTCGGCGAAGTGGTCGAAGACAAGAGTGGCACCTTTGAACCCGGCACTCAGCTGCTGGTGACCGGGTACGATCTGGGCATGAACACCCCGGGGGGGCTCGCCGAGCGCATTGCGATCCCCGAGACCTGGGCGCTGCCGCTACCAAGCGGGCTGTCGGCGCGGGAATCGATGATTCTCGGTACCGCGGGACTCACCGCGGGGCTCTGCGTGGAAAAACTGCTGGAGGCCGGGGCCAAACCCGAAGATGGCGAGGTGCTGGTCACCGGTGCCACCGGCGGTGTCGGTTCTATTGCCGTGGCTCTGTTGGCGCATCTCGGGTTCCGCGTCGCGGCGGTGACCGGCAAGCTGGAATCGGCGGAATTTCTCACTGATCTCGGTGCTTGGAAAGTACTGGATCGGGAGACGCTGGCGCCCTTCGCCAGCAAGGCCATGGTTAAACCGCTGTGGGCCTGGGCGGTGGATACCGTCGGCGGCGAGACGCTGTTCAATGTCATCAAGTCACTGGCCTATGGCGGCGGGGTCGCCGCCTGCGGCATGGCATCCGGTGCCCAATTTCAGGCCAATGTGTTTCCGTTTATCCTGCGCGGAATCAGCCTGCTCGGTGTCGACAGTGTCGAGCTGCCGATCGAGAAAAAAGCCGTAGTGTGGGAGAAGTTGGCCGGGGACTGGTATATCGGTGAACAGCTCGACCGTATCGCCGAAGATATCTCCCTCGAACAGGCGCCGGAATTTCTCGCACGACTGCACCGGGGGCACGGTATCGGTCGCTATGTCGTGGATATGGCGCTCTGATCGGCACCGGCCGGGAAATCAGTGACCAAAATCTCGATTGGGTCAAATTGCTGCGCAGTCGGCCTGCTATGCTAAATAGCCCGAATTATAATGGGGCGCGGAAGTGTAGTTGCCCGAAAGCCCATACGGCCGGGGCATTATCCGTGGCTTGCCGGTATTGGTAGAACAAATTGTCCGTTAAGAAAGAACTCCCCAAACTCACCCACCAGTCCAGTGCCCTGGTCCTGTCCGGCGGCGGCGCGCGCGCGGCCTACCAGGCCGGTGTACTGAAGGCGCTGGCGGAGCTGACTCCGGACACCAACCCCAACCCCTTCCAGATCATCTGCGGCACTTCCGCTGGCGCGGTCAATGCGCTGCTGCTGGCCTCGCATACGGGTACCTTCAAGGAAGCGGTCGCGCGCCTGTGCGATCTGTGGATGGGCCTTACGGTGGACCAGATCTACCGCAGCAGCTGGCGCAGCCTGTTCGGCAACCTGTTCCACATCACTCGCTCTCTGTTCCACCACGGGGTGGGGCGCCGGCGTCCGCTGGCACTACTCGACAATACGCCGCTGCGCGAGCTGGTCGAGGAGGTGATCCATTTTGACAATGTCCGCTCGAATATCGAAGAGGGTCGCCTGCGCGCCGTTTGCGTCAATGCGATGTCCTACAGTGCCGGCGAATCGGTCAGTTTCTTCCAGGGCACAGACGACCTGCGCGAGTGGCGGCGTTTTCGCCGCTTCGGCGTGCGCTCGGAACTGACTGCAGATCACCTGATGGCCTCTGCGGCGATTCCGACGCTGTTCTCCACGGTCAAGATTGGCGACGAGTACTTTGGCGATGGCGCTGTGCGCCAGCTGGCACCGATCAGTCCCGCGCTGCACCTCGGTGCCAACCGCGTGTTTGTCGTGGGGGTCTCGGATAATCGCTCCCCGGTACACTGGGGCAAAAAGCGTAGCAAGGCACCGAAACACTCACCGTCCATCGCGCAAATTGCCGGTCAGCTGTTCAATGCCGCATTCATCGACAGTCTCGAAGGGGACCTGGAGCACCTGGATCGCGTCAACCTGCTGCTGGATTCTGTCGCCCATGACCGGCTGGGAGATCTGTCGCCGCTGCGACCGGTCGAATCCGCGGTCATTGAGCCGTCGCAGAGTCTCGACCGACTGGCTGGTCGCAAGGTGCGCTACCTGCCGCCGGCACTGCGCTGGCTGTTCCGCTCCACGGGTGCGACCACGTCCGGTGGAGGGGCCTCAGCGGCAAGTTACCTGTTATTTGAGAAACCATTTCTGGGTGAGTTGATCGAATTAGGATATCAGGACGCGATGTGGGAGCAGAATAAGCTGCGGGAGTTCCTCCAGCCCCACCCGATCCCGGAAGAGACCGAACGGCGCGGCCTGTTCGGTATCAAAGTCAAACCTCAAACGGAAGCAGCCAATGGCAATACGCAATCGTAAATTTTCTCGCGGGCTGGTCCTGCTGGCGCTGGCCGCAGTCGGCACCGCCTGTAGCGGGCCGGGTGTCCAGCCGGGAAGCCCGGTGCAGCAGAGCGAGTACCAGCGCCTGGTGGCGGAGGCCAAGCAGCTCTCTTTTACACTGGATTTTGACCAGCTGCGCCGCGCCTATGTGGCATCGCCGCAGTACAATCCCAATGGCGGCGACAAACTGAGTGGGTTGTCAGATGCGTATGACGCCGTAGAGCGGGGCGAGTTTGACCAGTGTCTCAGCGATATCGATACGGTGTTGGCACAGAATTATATGAGCCTCGAGGCACATATGATTGGCGTGGTGTGCAGTGCGCGCAGTGGCAAGCTGGAGGGTGAGGACCGGCACCGCTATATGGTGGACGGGCTGATGGCATCAATTGAACAAAGCGGTGATGGCCGCACCCAGGACAGCGCCTACCGGACCATCAGCACGTCGGAACTGCGCGGTTTCCTGCGCCTCAAGGGGTTGCAAGTTCTGGATCAGTCGATCGTTTACGACAAGAAGGGTATCTACGACAAGATGCAGGTTCGCGATCCCGAGTCCGGTAAGGAATATCCGCTGTATTTCAACGTGAGCCAGCAGTTTGCGCGCGCCGCCGATGTGGCTGAAGAGTAACGCGGATCGCTAATTGCCGGGGCCGGAACCCGGGAGCGGTGCAGGCCGCCCCGGGCTAAATTAGAAACTGTGCCACTTTTTCCCAGTCAAAGCGCCGGGTCTGCCGGTCGCTGAACAGTATTTCCACACGCCCATCTTCCCATTTGATCACGCGCCCGTAGCCCAGTTTACGGTGACGGATGCCGTCGCCGAGAGCGGGTTTGCGCAGTGGTGCGCGGGGAGCGTCGATTTCCGGTTGGTAGCTACAAGCCTCCAGGTAAAGCAGTGCCTGGCGCGTGATCGGAACCTGGCTGCGCAGGGTCGATGGCCGATCGCGCAGGGCGTCGCCGACAATCCCGCACAGCGGCAGCTGCATTTCCTCGAGAAACAGTGACGGTTGTTGCTGGTCATCACCCGCCGCTGGGCTGGCGGCGACTTCCGGTGCCAGCAGGTAGAGCTTCTGGCGCGGGCGGGTCATGGCCACATACATCAGGCGGCGTTCGCTCTCCACCGACGCCGGTGCGGAGAAATCCCGCTGCGGTTGATAGGGCATGTTGTGCTGGGTCAGGGACGGGATGATGACCTGGTCCCACTCCAGGCCCTTGGCCTGGTGCATTGTCGTGATCTGTACCGCGTCAGCGGCACTCTGCTCGCCTTCCCGGTGTTGCCGCTGCAGTTCCTGCAGATGCGCCAGGGCTTCCACCGGGCGCTGTTTCAGGCGGTCGAGGTACTGGCAGAAGGCCAGAATCGTCTGCTGGCGTTCCTCTCCCTGCTGGCGGGTGAAGCTGTCGTCGCCGATACCGGTGAGGTAATCCAGCTCGCCCAGCTGGCGCCGCAGCAGTTCGCCGGCCAGGCCCCGCCAGTTTTCCATCTCCGTCAATAATTCCGCGCGCTGGCGCAGTCGCTTCACCTGCGGCTTGCTCAGTGTGTCGGGTATCAGGGCCATCAGGTTTTTGCCCCATCCGCTTTCCAGTCCGGCCAGTTCCGCACACAGGGGTTCCAGCTGCCGTCGGGCGATGCGGATATGCGGGGCCGTCAGCCATTCGTAGAGTCCCTGCTGGCGGCGTTTGGCCGGCAGCTCTGCGAAGCGGCCCGAGGCAACATTGAGGCTCCAGAACAGTGGGCGCAACTCGCGCCGCGACAGCACCGTGTTGCGGCTGCCGGAACGGTAGGGGATGTTCGCCGCCAGCAGTGCCAGTTCGATGGGGGCGGCCACGGACCAGAGGCGTACGAGGATGGCGACCTGGTCGAGTGGTTGCTCCTGTTGCTGTAGTCGCCGCAGCTGATCCACCAGCCAGCGGGTTTCCTTGGCGGTCTGTACCAGCTCGATTTCCGTATGCCGTTCGTCGTCGGCGGAGACGCAGAAAATTTCCGCGCGCTCGCGGTTGTTTTCGATAAAGTGATTGGCTGCGAGCGAAAGCTTGTGGCCGTAGCGGAAAGTGCGGCTCAACTGATAGACATTTGACGGAGGGAAATCGCCGTCGAAAAGGCGTAGCAGATAAGCGGGTTTGGAGCCCCGCCATTCGTAGATGGTCTGGTCCGGATCACCGATCGCAATGACATTGCCGGACTTGCCGTAGAGCACGCGCAGCAGGAAGTGCTGTACCTCGTTGATATCCTGGTATTCATCCACGAGGATATCTTCGTAATGGCTGCCGTACTGCTCGGCAATGCCCGGCTCCAGGCTCAGCAGAATGGCCGGGTCGTAAATCAGGTCCGCGTAAGTCACCGCACTCTGGTCGCGCCGCCACTCCTCAAACTTGCGTAACACCTTCAGAAAATAAATGTATTCATCGCCGAGCTTGAGTTCCTGGAAGGCACTCAGGTCGCCGCCGAGCATCGTCTTGGTGTAGTCGATAAAAAACTCTACCGCCTCGATTTCCGACTGTTTACGCGCGCGGATATCTTCGAGTTCCGCCCGGGGTGCACAGGCCTCGATCGCTTTCCATATCTGTAGTTGCACCGTGGACTGGGGCAGGGGGGTGAGATTGGCCGGCGCCAGGTGCCGGTTGGCAATCATGCGCTGGTAGAGGCGGTAGCCGAGACTGTGAAAGGTATGTACGGCGGGCGCGGGACCATCCACCAGCGGTTGCAGGCGCCGTTCGAAATCCTCGCGGGCGCTGCGGTTGTACATCAGCACCAGCATCCGGTCGCTGGGAACGCCAGATTGCAGGCGGTTGCGGACATAGTGCAGCAGGGCAGTGGTCTTGCCGGAACCGGCCACGGCGATGATCTTGGCGTGGCCGCCGGGGTGGTCGGCGATGGCCTGCTGTTCTTCCGTTAGCGCGCTCGCGTGCATGATACCGCCTGCCCAAATACTGGATATTTTGCCAGTATTCGGCAATCGTGTACAAGTGGCTAATCGGGGGTGGGGGTTATCGTTTTAGGCGCTCTCGGCCAGCGGATCCTCGCCACCAACATTGCCGTGGCGCAATGCCAATTCGGCAATATAGGAAGACAGGAACACGCGCCCGCTCAATTCCTCCAGCAGGTGTGAGCGCCCCAGGCGGTCGAGCACTGGGCCTTTCACCTCGGACAGGTGCAGGCGGATTTTTCGCCCGCGCAGATCGCGGTTGACCTGCTGCAGCCGCTCGAGCGCGGTGCCGTCGATACGACTGACCGACGACAGGATCATCACCAGCTCTCGGGTGTCCGGATGGCGCTTCAGCTCGCTCAGCAATCGCTCTTCCACGGCGCTGATATTGCTGAAGAACAGGCTCTCGTCGATACGCAGGAACAGAATACCCGGCTGGGTCTCCACCGTGTGCCGCAGCACATTGCGGAAGTGCTCGGTACCGGGCACGCGTCCCACCACGGCAATATGGGGGCGGCTGCTGCGCCAGATTAGTGTGGCGAAGGATAGGCCGATACCCAGGCCGATACCTGCCTCGACGCCGAACAGCAGTACTCCGAGAAAGGTGCCGGCCATGGCGGTAGCGTCGGTGCGGTCGTAGCGCCAGTTGTGCAGAAAACCACGCAGGTCCACGAGGCTGGCGGAAGCGACGATGATGGTGGCCGCCAGCACGCTCAGGGGCAGTGCTGCAAACAGGCCGGTAATAAACAGCAGCACAAGAGCCATTAGTGCCGCAGTAATCACTCCGCTCAGTGGCGACATGGCACCGCCTTCATCGTTGATGGCGGTGCGGGCAAAGCTTCCGGTGACTGCAAAACCACCGGATAGCGCGCTGAGCAGATTGGCTGCCCCCAGCCCGCGCAATTCTGCGTCCGCATTCAGGCGTTCGCCGCGGCGCAGTGCGATGGCGTGGGCGATGGAGAGGCTTTCGACAAAGCCCAGCAGGGCAATGATCAGCGCCGGTAATGACAGTCGGTAAATCAGGTTCCAGTCCAGTGGCGGCAGCTGCATTTTCGGCAGCCCGGCGGGAATGGGGCCGACCACGGCCATCTGACGTTCCCAGTGAAAAATTTCCGTCAGCGCAATGGCCAGCAGTACTACCAACATTGGCGCCAGGCGCGCCAGCAAATTCGCCATGTGTTCACCGAGCCCCAACTTGTGCAGTAGCGGCGCCAGGGTGAGCTTGGCCGTCACCAGTATCAGCACTGCGCCAAGGCCTACTGCTGCAGTCTGCGGCGCTATTGCCGGCAGGTGTTCAACGGTGCTGATAAACAGTTGCAGGGCGGTGTGGCCGTCACTGCCGATCCCCAGCAGCGGGCTGAGCTGGCCGACGATGATCAGGATGGCGGCGCCGGATACAAAGCCGTGGATGACCGGGTGGCTGAGAAGGTTGGCGAGCGCGCCGAGCCTCAGCATGCCCATGATCACCAGGAAGATACCGCTCAGGGCCGCGAGCAGGATCGCACCAACGATATATTCCGCGCTGCCGGGTGCGGCTATCGGCGCCAGTGCCGATGCGGTCATCAGAGCCAGAATGGCGACGGGGCCCACCGACAGTACCGGGCTGGAACCGAACAGCGCATAACCCAGCAGCGGCAGCAGGCTGGCGTAGAGACCGATATGGGGAGGCAGGCCCGCCAGTGCCGCGTAGGCGAGGGCCTGTGGCACCAGCATCATGGTGGCAACCAGGGCGGCGATTGCATCACCCGCCAGCCAGTGGCGCTGATAGCCCTCTAACCAATGGGGAATGAATTTGCTCAGTCGCATGGCTGCAATTATTCCATGATCGCGGCGCCCGCTCACAGCGGCTTTGAAAAGATAGTCGGGTTTTGAGGCCCTTTCCGTTGCGGGTGGGCTCTATCGAAAAGCGGTTGGGTGAGGGTGTACAGAAGAGCGCGATCGGCAACCCGGGTTGCCGATCGCGATTGGAGCTTTGGAAATTAACTCTGGGCGCCGCTCTGGGTCGTTTGCGCGCGGCGCTGGGTGAGCTGGAACAGGATCATTCCCACCAGCATTGCCACAGTGAAAATCAGGGCCTTGGGCTCGCCTGCACCGGTGGCAACCACCGCCGGGCCGGGGCAGAAGCCGGCCAGTCCCCAGCCCATGCCAAACAACAGGCTGCCGACAACCAGGGGGCGATCGATATCGCGCCGTGTCGGCATCTGAATCTGGTCGCCAAGCAGGGTGCGGCCGCGACGTCCGGCGATAAAGAACACCGGCAGGCCCACGGCAATGGCGCCGCCCATCACCAGTGCCAGGGATGGATCCCAGGCGCCGAGCAGGTCGAGGAAGCCCAGTACTTTCTCGGGGTTGGCCATACCGGACAACAGCAGCCCGAGGCCGAACAGCAGGCCGGAAACCAGGGCGGTAACAGTGGTTTTGTTCATTGGTTCAGGCTCCCAGCAAATGGCGGACGACAAACACGGTGATAAAACCCGCGGCCATAAAGGTCAGTGTGGCGACCAGCGAGCGCGGTGAAAGGCGCGACAGACCACAGACCCCATGGCCGCTGGTGCAGCCGGAACCGTAGCGGGTGCCGATGCCGACCAGCAGGCCGGCGGCGACCAGCACCGGATAGCCGGCGTCGATGTGGATTGGCGGCAGGGCGTGAACCAGCATCCACAGAGCCGGACCGACCAGCAGCCCGATAGTGAATGCCAGGCGCCAGGCGGTCTCGCCCGGTGCGCGAAACAGCAGTCCGCCGAGAATGCCGGAGATGCCGGCGATGCGGCCATTCAGCAACAGCAGCACGGCGGTTGCCAGGCCGATCAGGGCCCCGCCGGCGAGGGCGGTGTAGGGGGTAAATGCATTCCAGTCGATGGTCATTTGGGGTCGTTACTCCGCACAGTACAGTTGGTAAAGGGTCTGCAGCAGGGCCAGTACGCGTTGGTCTGCCACACGATAGTAGATGTTCTTGCCCTCGCGACGCGTGGCCACCAGGCCCTCGCGGCGCAGCACGCCGAGCTGCTGTGACAGGCTTGGCTGCCGGATATCCAGTCGCGTCTCCAGCTCACTGACACAGAGTTCTTCCTGGCTCAGCTGGCACAGCAGCAGCAACCGGTCGGGATTGCCGAGAGAGCGCAGCATCATCGACGCGTCGCCGGCCGAGGCGCGCATCTTGTCGAGGCTGATCTCAGTTGTGTCGGGCATGGTGTCCTCACTATGAGGTTAATTTACTCAAATACATTATATTGATTTATATATTGTTAGCAAGTATATTGTTGCTGAACAGATTTTTAGGAATAGATAGGAGAGAGCCTGCGATGTCAGCCAACAAGCCTATTGCCCATGTGCAGCCCTTCCTGGATCGGGATACCGAGACTTGGAGTTATGTGGTCTACGACCACGCGGGCGGTACTGCTGCGGTGATCGATGCAGTACTCAATTTTGATGCCGCTTCCGGACACACCTCGACCGAGGGGGCCGAGGCCATCATTGAGTTCCTGCATGGGGAAAACCTGTCGGTGGAGTGGGTTCTCGAGACCCACGCCCACGCCGATCACCTCTCGGCGGCGCCGTTCATCCGCGAGCAGGTCGGCGGCAAGATTGCCATTGGCGACCATATCCGCCAGGTGCAGACGATCTTCCGCGATGTGTTCAACCTGGAAAAAGAGTTCCTGGTTGACGGCAGTCAGTTCGATCACCTGTTCCACGACGGTGATACCTTCAAGATCGGTGATCTGGAAGCACAGGTCATTTACGCCCCGGGCCACACACCGGCGGATATGGCCTGGCTGATCGGCGACGCCCTGTTTGTCGGTGACACGCTGTTTATGCCCGATGTGGGCAGCGCGCGCTGCGACTTCCCGGGCGGAGATGCCTCCACCCTGTACCGTTCGGCGCAGAAGCTGCTGGCGCTACCGGAGGACACGCGCATGTTCATGTGCCACGACTATCCGCCCAACGGCGAGCGCGAACACCTGTGTGAGACCTCCGTGGGTGAGCAGAAACGCAGCAATATCCATTTGCACGAAGGCGTGAGTGAGGCAGATTTCGTCGAGATGCGCAGCAAGCGCGATGCCACCCTGGCGATGCCGCGGCTGATCATTCCGTCAGTCCAGGTCAATGTCCGCGCCGGGCAGATGCCGCCGGCGGAAGACAACGGAACCGTTTACCTGAAAGTGCCGATTAACAAACTGTAATTGGCGCCGCCTGGCGGCGCCTGCGAGGTAACAATGAACCGTAAACAACTGGATCAACAGGTCAGTGTCTCGGAGCAGCTCAGCTGCGAGGCGATTGCTTTGCTGGCTGATGCCGGCATTGAGGTACTTGTATGTAATCGCCCTGAAGGCGAGACAGAAGACCAGCCGTCCAATGCCGAAATGCAGACCGCGGCGGCGGAGCACGGCCTGGAATTTGTCGCAATCCCGTTTCCGAGTGGGCAGATGACGCCGGAACACTGCCGGCAGTTCGCCGAACTTTTGGCGGGAGGAAAGCAGGTGCACGCCTACTGTCGCACCGGCAACCGCTCCAGCAACCTGTGGGCAGGGGCGCGCGCTCTCTCCGGCGCAGACAAGAAAGTTCTGCTGCAAAGTGCCCGCACGGCGGGTTTTGACGTGAGCGGCGTAGTGGCCGCGTTTGCTGCAGAGTAACTGTGCGATAGGCACAGGCATCCCTGAAAGCCATAGCGAACCGGTGGCTGGTGTTGGCCGCCGGGCGCTTGCGAGCACGAGTGCGGTTGATTTTTAGTGTTGCCCTAACGGTATTAATAAATATGCGTGCACTTCAGAGTTATTTGCCCGTTTTCAGCTGGATCGGGCAGTACAGCCGGCAGGCGCTGAGCCGCGACCTGCTGGCGGCGGCCATCGTGACCATCATGCTGATTCCCCAGTCGCTGGCCTATGCGCTGCTGGCGGGCCTGCCGGCCCAGGTCGGCCTCTACGCGAGTATCGTGCCGCTGGCCGTTTACGCGCTGTTCGGCACCAGCCGCACCCTGTCGGTGGGGCCGGTTGCCGTCGCGTCGCTGATGAGTGCCACCGCACTCGGCGAAGTGGCAGCACAGGGCACCACCGACTACTTGCTGGCCGCCGCAGTGCTCGCCACACTTTCGGGCGCGTTTCTCGCATTGCTGGGTATATTGCGACTGGGTTTCCTGGCGAATTTTCTTTCGCACCCGGTGATTTCCGGATTCATTACTGCATCGGGACTGTTGATCGCTTTCAGTCAGCTGAAGCACCTGTTTGGTGTCAGCGCCGGCGGCCATAACCTGCCGCAGATTATCGGGTCGCTTGTCAGCCACCTGCACCATATCAATGTCTACGCGCTGGTTACGGGTAGCGCGGTCATCGCATTTCTTTACTGGTCGCGCGGCGGCGCCGGGCGATTGCTGCAGCGTCTGTCCGTGCCCGCCCATACCGCCGGGCTGTTGTCTAAGGCCGCACCGGTGGTGGGGGTGATCGCCACTATCATCGTTGCAATTGCCTTTAACTTCGAGGGCAAGCAGGTGGCACTGGTGGGCGCAATACCATCGGGATTGCCGAGCCTGCATCTGCCGCATTTTTCCTGGGATCTGGTGCGCGCGTTGACGGTACCGGCGATTATGATTTCTATCATCGGTTACGTGGAATCGGTCTCCGTGGGCAAGACGCTGGCGGCGAAGCGGCGCCAGAAAATCGACGTGAACCAGGAGTTGATCGGACTCGGTGCCGCCAATATCGGCTCGGGCCTGTCCGGCGCCTTTCCGGTGACCGGCGGCTTCTCTCGCTCAGTGGTCAACTTCGATGCGGGTGCCGAGACGCAGCTCGCCAGTGTCTTTACCGCGGTGGGTATCGCGCTGGCCTCGGTATTCCTGACCCCGTTTCTGTACTACCTGCCGAAGGCGACGCTGGCCGCAACCATCGTCGTGGCGGTACTGTCGCTGGTGGACTTCTCGATCCTGCGCAAGACCTGGCGTTTTTCCAAGAGCGATTTCCTCGCTGTGACCATCACCATCGCGGTTACCCTGCTGTTTGGTGTCGAGGCGGGTGTCTCCTGTGGTGTCGCAGCGTCGATTGCACTCTTCCTGTACCGTACTTCGCGCCCACATATTGCCGAGGTTGGATTGGTCGAGGGCACGGAGCATTTCCGCAACGTAAAACGCCATGAAGTCGTGACCGATCCACAGATACTGACGATCCGTGTGGACGAGAGCCTGATGTTTTCCAACGCGGGTTATCTGGAAGATCGCGTCTACGGGGATCTCGCCGCAAACCGCCGGGTAAAACATGTGATCCTGATGTGCAGTGCGATCAATGAAATCGACTGGAGTGCCCTGGAAGTTCTGGAAGCGATCAATGAGCGCCTGGCGGAGCAGGGGATGCAGTTGCACCTGTCCGAGGTTAAGGGGCCGGTGATGGATCGACTGCAGAGTACCGGCTTCCTGCAGCATCTGTCGGGCAAGGTGTACCTGTCGCAATACCGGGCGTTTGTCGACAACCGGAGTACGGATACTGCTCAGACGGTCGCAGCGTAGGGACGGTAATGCCCTCGCTTCTCTCTTAGGAATATTCCAATAGAAAAAATGCGGCGGCGGACACTCGGAGTGTTGCGCCGCCGCATCGATCTAAGCGACTACCGGATTATTGGTAGACCCGCACATAATCCACGTACATCTTTTGCGGAAAACTACTGGAGCCGTCCGGGCTTCCCGGCCAGTTGCCGCCCACTGCGACGTTCAGCAGGATAAAGAACGGGTGGTCGTAGACCCAGTTGCCGTACTGCTCCACCTGGGCGCGGGAGGCGTTATAGAAGTTGTTGCCGTCCACATACCAGCTGATCCCGTTGCTGTTCCACTCCACCGCGTAGACGTGGTAGTTGGCATCGACATTCTGCCCCAGGTTATTAGTGCCGGTGATCGGCGTATTGCCGGAATAACCGGGACCGTGCAGCGCACCATGGGTTAGCGTTGGCTCGTAACCCACGTGTTCCATGATGTCGACCTCGCCCGAATTGGGCCAGCCGACGCTGCCGATATCGTTGCCCAGCATCCAGAAGGCCGGCCAGATGCCCTGGGTCTGCGGCAGCTTCATGCGCGCCTCGATGCGGCCATACTGGAACTCCTTTTTGCCCGAACTGATCATGCGCGTCGACGTGTACTGGCAGGTGCCGTACCAGCAGCTGTTGCCACCCTCCTGGCGCGCTTCGATCACCAGCACGTTACTGCCCGCCTGGGCGTCATACTGAATCGACGCATTCTGGCCGTTGGTGTAGTACTGCAGCTCGTTGTTGCCCCAACCGCCGCCGCCGGTCTCGAAAGTCCAGTTAGCGGTATTGATGCTGTCGAACTCGTCACTCCAAACGAGGCCACCCGTTTGGGTCGGGCTGATCACCACGGACGAGGCCAGATCGTTGAAATTGTTGAGGCAGCTGGTGTCGCCGTTGACGGTTATCGAGGAGCCGCCGAAGTTGTCGTGCTCGTACAGCGTGGCCTGGTAGCCGGGCGAGACGCGGATGGATGATGCCTGGTCATTGACGAAGCCCAGTGCCTGCAGCGCCGCCAGATTGTAGGAACCCACACCCAGCCCCGCTGACCAGCCGCCGTAATTACAGTCGTTATAGACGGTGGCGATATTGCCGCCGGTGCTGTTGGCCGTTATTTCAATCCAGTTCAGGTTCCAGTTGCCGGTGGTGGCGTAGACACCGAAGCTGTAATTGCCCGCATCGATATGCACGGTGTAAGACACCGTCTGCCAATTCTGCCAACCGCCGGTGTCCGGCACATTGACACTGCCCAGTACGATGGAGCCACCATTCAGGTCGTTGGACAGGGTGCCTCCGCCCTGGCTGGCGACGCGCAGGCGCACGGTGTAATCGCCAGAGGCAGAAATATTCAGGTTGTTGAACGCCAGCCATTCACCGGTCTCGACCCAGCCCACGTTGTAGCCGCCACCGGTGTCGGTAGTCGCCTCGATATCCACATCGTCGCTGCGATAAGCGCCGCCGGTATTGCCCGGTGTCGTATCGTAAAACGCGTTGTAATCCTCGACCTGAAAGACTGTGGCATCGGCGCATGCCGCACCGGCGCCGAGCAGTAGCGAGGCGCAGACCGCTAAAAGCGGACGCAGTGGTAATTGAAAGCTTTCCATTATTTTTTTCCTCTCTTCACCATTTCAAAGTTTTGCCCGCCGGCCCGTTGGTGTTTCGGGCGGCAGGACCTTCTCACCAGTTTCTTTGTCGGTAACTCCCTGCGCGAATCTGTTATTCGGGACAATAAAAAGTTACGTCATAAGTTGTCAGCGTCGACGCCGGGCAAGTCGATAGACCGAAGCCATCGTCATAGGCATAGGAGTAGGTCTCGCATACCGAGTGGATGTAGTTGCGGTAGGCGCTGCGATCCGCCGGACCCGCGTGACACTCCTCCTGGCTGATCGGCGGAGTGGGGCAGGTGTACATCTGCGCTTCCGGTGCATCCGGGGTGTAGGTGGGCGTGTTGCCCCAGTTGGCGTAGGTCAGCTTGCCCGCCGGTGAATAGCAGCCGCCCGCCTCGCCGGTGGCCGGGTTGGTGGCGAGCAGATCCATATTGCCGAGTTGCGGGAAGAGACCGTCGGTAGACAGGTCGGCATTGCGCGGGCAGTCCGCCACGCGTAGCGCCGAACAGTCGATCTGGCCGTTGGTGGGACCGCCGGGCCCCGCGAACGGGCCGGAGGTAACAGGCCCTTCCGGGCAGTAGCCGTTGATTGATACTTTCATCGGCACGGTAAAGCCATCCACCGCGCTGGAGTTCCACCAGTCGGAGCGGCCCAGCGACGAACTTGGGGCGGACGGGTTCGTCTGGCACTGGCTCTCGTCGATGCCGGTGATACAGCCGAAGGTGGCCTCGAACTTGGAATCGATCGGTGGCGCGCAGCCCTCCGGCGGGCAGGTAAAGCCGAATTCCTGCGGGCCGCCGCTGGCGCCGATGCGGCAGTCCATACCGGTGCCATCGCAGTCGAACGCCGGCCAGAAACGCATCGCCGCCAGTCCCTTGTCGGGAATGTCGTAACTGATGGAGCCGCTGGCCGGCACCGCGCTGTGATTGGGCGCGTTGAATGTGCCACCGGAGCCATCTGGCACACTCAGCCAGTGCACCCACATGGTCTTGGTGGGGCAGGCGTTGTGAACGGTCAGGCGCGGGTGGCTGGTGCCGGCTGCCGGCGTGCCCGGATCAAAGCTGCCACCGGAGCTGCCGGAAGAGCTGCTGGAGCTGCCGCCGGAACTGCTGCTCGACGAGCTGCCGTCACCTTGATAGACGCGCACATAATCCACCAGCGTATCCCGCGGCCACTGTGACGCAATCGGGTTGTAGCCGTAGGTCAGCCGCCCACCCAGCGCCATATTCAGGATGATGTGCATCGGCTCATGGAATTCTTCCATGTTGGCCGGTGTGATATCGATGGTATGGGTCAGCACGCCGTCGATATAGTAGCGCTGCTCGTTCTGGTCCCACTCCAGCGCGTAGACATGGAAGGCTTCCGTATCGCCGATAGCGCCGGTACTGCCGTAGTCGGCGTTACTGCCTGCGTCGTAGGGGAAGTCACCGGTGCGGGTATCCCAGAAATTATGGTGAAAGGTAAAGCTGTCCTGATTGACGTTTTCGAAGATGTCGGTCTCACCGCAGCTGGCCCAGTTGCCCGGCATGCTGTCGTAGTAGCCGGCCGCCGGCGAGTAGCTGTCGGTGTAGCTGCCGCTCTGGGAATCCCCCAGCATCCAGAAGGCGTTCCACTTGCCCTGCAGGCTCGGTGACGAGATGCGCGCTTCGATGCGGCCGTATGTCCAGGAGTGCTTGCCCTGGGTGGTGATGCGGCAGGAGCGCCAGTCGAAATTCTGGCCGTTGACACTGATTGGATTGTTCTCGCCGTGGATCACCAGGTTGCCACCCTGCTGGTAGCAGTTCTCCGGGCGGTACCACTCCAGTTCCTGGTTGCCCCAGCCGTCGAAGGCGCCGATGCCGGCATTCCAGCCGTTGCCCACGTGATAGTTCCAGTTGGCCGGATCCGGCTGGCCCGAGCCGTTGAACTCGTCAGACCACACCAGTGTCCAGCCGCCGCTGCTGCCACCGGAAGAACTGCCAGACGAACTCGAGCTACTCGAAGAACTGCTCGACGAGCTACTGGAGCTGCCGCTGCCCACAACATAAGTGGCCCAGGGCGTATCCACCGCACCATTGCCGTTGTCGTAGGTATAGAAATACTGGATGGTGTCGCCGGTGGCGAGATTGTCCAGCGGCCACTCCTGGCGGCCGTTGGCGGCGGTCATGCGGTAGTTCTGCTGGCCGTCGCTGTTCACGATGAAGTGCACATCAGCCCAGTTACTGGTGTTCACGTAGAACAGCACGGAGCTGCTGCCGAGCGCTTCTATACCGTAGTCGCCGCCGGCACTGGCGCCGCCGGAGGAGCTCGACGAGCTGCCATTGTTAGCGCTGTCACAGCTGTCCAGCAAAGACCAGGCCTGGGTCCAGGCGCTGCCGGCGCCGGGTTCGTAAGCCCAGGCGGCAGTGGAAGAGCACCAGCCGGGGATATCGCAATTGTAAGCACTGCCGTTGTTTTGCAAGTCCTGATCCTGGACGTAACTGGTTCCGGCAGAATAGGTCGGCAAGCCGTCGCAATCGATGGCGTAGCCGCTACTAGAAAATAATGCAGGCGCTGCGAACGCAGCGAGGGCGAGCAAACGTTTCATTTTCCCTGACCTCATCGCAATTATTATTTGAATTTATTCGGCAACGGATACGGCTGTTGCGAGAGACTGCGCGGAAGATTGTCAGCGTTGTCATGCCCGGATATCGACCCAGAATCCGGTGCAGGGGAAAGTGGAACGTTCAAAAAACTGATAGGACGCCAGTTTTTTTGCCGCCGAGCAATTTGTTCAGCGTTCGGCGCGTAAAACGTCAGGTAGTGAGTGTCAGTGAGGTGGCAAAAACACCAGGTAAACGACCTTTTTCGCGTTGCCAAATCATTGTGAGCGGCATGGCGGTCGCGGTGGAATCATGGTGGTATCGGCAGCGGGCGTTCAATAATTCAAAAATTTTAGATCAATGCCATGCAACAAAAAAAAGCGGAGCCAATTGGCTCCGCTTTTTTTGCTACCGCAATCCGCGGGCTGCCGGATTGATCAAAATCCGCCAGCGCCCGGATATCGTTATTTAGATAACGACGATGTTTTCCGCCTGCAGACCTTTCGGGCCTTTCGCAACGGAGAAAGAAACCTGCTGGCCTTCGACCAGGGTTCTGAAACCACTGTCGCTAATGGCGCTGTAGTGGGCAAATACGTCCGGGCCGGACTGTTGTTCAATAAAGCCGAAGCCCTTGGATTCGTCGAACCACTTAACGGTTCCTGTAACGGTATCAGACATAATCGTGTCCTATAACTTAAATTGTATATAGCCATACGTAATGGCGGTGACGGCGGAAAATAAGCAGGACTTAAACTATCGGACGAGGATTATGGATATAACTTCGTAACAGGAGAGAATGTTCATGGTGCTTAATTTCTAGCGCTTAGGCAGTGTATCCAGCCCTGATCAGAAGTCAATCAATTATTTGAGGGGGTGACTTTGAGGTCAGCGCCGACAGGTAATCGAAAACTTCAGTCCCGTTCCTCGCGCAAAAGGACCCTTTGCCAGTAACCCACATCGATCCAGCGACCAAACTTGCGCCCGACCTCCTCGAAGTGGGCCACCTTGTTCATACCGAGCTTTTCGTGCAGGCGTATGCTGGCATCGTTGGGCAGCGCGATACCGCCGATAACGGCATGGATGGAGCGCGAGTGCAACGAGTTGAACAGTGCCTCGTAGAGCGCCGTCCCCAGTCCGGCGCCGCGCGCATCCCGGTGCAGGTACACAGATATTTCGACCGAGTGCCGATAGGCGCTGCGTGTGCGCCAGGGCGTTGCATAGGCATAGCCGAGGATCTGGCCGGACTCTTCTGTGACCAGCCAGGGCAACTCAGCCGCGGCAACACCGGCAATTCGTGCCTCCATATCGGATGCGGATACCGGTTCGGCCTCAAAAGTTACCGTCGTGTTAAGGATGTAGTGATTGTAGATCGCCGCTACTTGGGCGGCGTCTTCAGGTCGTGCTGATCTGATCATCGCTCGGTATCATTCTGCCGGTGGGATGATTACGCAGGAATTCCAGCATCGATTGTGTCACGGCAGCTGGCTGTTCCAGGGTAGAGAGGTGCCCGGCCTGGGGGATGATCTCCAGCGTTGCATTGGGCAGCCGCTGAGCCAGCGCTTCAGAACAGGGAGGGGGCAGGGAAGCATCCTCTTCGCCGACAAGGACCAGGGCCGGCTGCGAGATCCCGGTGAGCTGCGTTTTAAGCGAATCGCGCTGGCACAGCGCGAGGCACACACGATCGATGGATACCAGTGACATTGCGGAAAACTTCTGCTGCCAGTATTCAACCAGCGCGGGCTGGTTCTGCCGGGTGTGGCGGCCAAACATCATCTTGGATACCGCCGGCAGCAATGGCTTGATGCCGAACAGCTTCACCAGGGCAACCAGCATCCGGTATTTGAAAATCTTGAAGCGAGTCTCGGTGCCGGCATGGGTATCGAGCAGCAACAGGCTGTCCACCCGCTCGGGCACTTTGATCGCGGCGCGCAGCGCGATCATGCCGCCGATCGACAGCCCCGCCCAGATCGCTTTGTCGATGCCTTCCTGATCCAGCACTGCCACCACGTCATCGACCAGGTCATAAATATCCAGCGGTTTATCCGCGGTGCTTGACTGGCCGTGTCCGCGGATATCGATATTGATTACCCGGTAGTGTTCTGCCAGCGGTGCCAGCTGCTCCTTCCACATTTCGCCGTCGCACAGGAAACTGTGCAGTAGCACCAGTGCCGGGCCGGAGCCGCTGCACTGGTAGTGAATCTGGTAGCCGTCGTGTTGGACGCTGGGCATGGTGGACTCCTTTCTCACACTGGGATTAACGATTTAGAGTGGTTATTTGAACCGCTAAGCGAACGGCAATCAATATTAAAAAAAGATTGCGGCACACCGTGGAGCCGGCGCCCCTTATTCAACGCCGCTATTTCGTAGCGCTAATGTTGGGGTCGCCCTGTCCTTCAACCCAGTAGCTCCGGCATACTTCGATAAAGTCCTGGGCCACCGGGCTCAGATCCCGATCCTTGCGATAAAACAGACCAACCTGGCGCTCGATGCGGGCAAAATCGAATTCATGCAGCGCGCGGAAATGCTGCACGTGTGGCAACTGCCGCGTCACCTCCGTGCTGACATAGCCCACCGCCAGCCCGCGGTCGATCAGGTTCAGGCGCACGTTCAGGCTGCTGATTTGCCAGATCATACGGAAGCGGTCGCGCAGCTTCTCCTGATAGGGGCGCTGGTCCGGCTCGTCCAGCGACGACACCACCAGGGGGATACGCTGCAGGTCCTTGGCAGTCATCTCTGTGCGATGGAGCGGGTGCGCCGGGCTGATCATCAGCAGGCGGTGTTCGTTGTAGAGCGGCTCGGTACCGAAGCGATCCATGCGGGTCTGGAAGGGCCCCAGCCCCAGCTCGACCTCTCCGCTCATCACCGCCTGCACGATGGCGCGGGAGGGCTGTTCCACCAGCCGTAGCCGCGCCTCCGGCCAGCGGCCGATAAAGGTGTGAATCAGGTCCGCCCCGGCGAAGCGGTTGTTGGTGCTGTCGATGGCTACACTCAGTTGCTGGTCCAAGCCGCGCGCGAGCCGCGACAGGTCCGCCAGCGCCGCCTGTTCCTGTTGCAACTGATCGTCGACGTAGCGATAGAGGCGGCGGCCCGCCGTGGTCAGGCGCACCGGACGGTCGCGGATCAGCAGTGGCTGGTTCAGCTTGGTTTCCAGCTGCTTGATTGCCTGGCTGACCGCCGACTGGGTGAGGTGGAGCTCCTCGGCCGCGGCGCGAAAGCCGCCCGAGCGGGCTACTGAATGAAAGATACGTATTTCACCGCTTTCCAGACGCATGATAAGTCCTGCTAATCATTTGTTCACAAAGTTTAATTAGATTAACAGCGCTCCTCGATCTTTAATACATACATCACAAACAGAGTGTGAGGAGTTTGTCATGGCAGAGGAAATCAACGCCGGTCTCGAAGGCGTTGTTGTGGGGAAAACGGAACTATCCAACGTCGAGGGCGATATCGGCCGGCTGACCTACCGCGGCGAGCCGATTGAAGCGCTGGTGAAGCGGGACTTCCCCGCCGTGCTCAACTGGCTGATGACCGGTGACTGGCTGGATGAGACGCAGTGCCGGGCACTGGACCGCTGGCTGGCCGACGAATCCGAACTGACCGCGATAGAGACGCGGGTGCTGGAACAACTGCCCCGCGACACCCACCCGATGGCGGTGCTGCAGGCCCTGGCGCCCATCGCCGACCTGACCCCGGCCCAGCAACCGCCGGCCTGGTTGGGCGAACAGTGGGTACCCGGCATGGTCCTGGCAGCGCGTATCAACGCCGCCGTCAGGATCTGGCACAACTTGAGCCAGCGCGGCGACATCTTCGCCGTCCCCGCCGGTCTCGGTTTCCTGGAAAAGCTGCTCTACGGCATCAACGGTGCCGCGCCCGACAAGGCGGCGCTGCAGGCGATCAACACCACGCAGATACTGCAGCTGGACCACAGCTTCAATGCCGGCACCTTCGCCGGGCGGGTCATCGCCAGCACCGGCGCCAGCCTGTCCGCCAGCGTCGCCGGCAGCCTCGGCGCGCTGTCCGGCCCTCTGCACGGCGGCGCCGACGAAGCGGCGGTGATGATGGCGCGGGAGATCGGCAGCCCCGAAAACGCCGACAGCTGGGTGCGCGATGCCCTCGCCAACAAGGTCAAGATCATGGGTATGGGCCACCGCGAGTACAAACGCCTCGACCCCCGCGCCGCCATCCTCAAGCCCATGGCCCGCCAGTTCTGCGAAGGCACCGAATGGCAGACGCTGATGGAAACCCTGGTAGCGGTGGAGGACACCTGTCAGGACGTCTTCAGTGCCAAAGGAAAAGAAATCTATGCGAATCTGGAATTCTACAAAGGCGCCGTTTACCTGGCGCTGGGTATTCCGGAGCGCTACTTCACCTCGCTGTTCGCGTGCAGCCGGGTGTTTGGCTGGATTTCACATTTCCACGAGTTCAATCTGGATCCGCGGTTGATTCGGCCGCGGGCGCTTTACGTCGGGCGTTGAGGTGGTTGTGCCGGCGGGCCATCTATGCTGACGCAGGGGATGCTCCCGCCGGTATCCCGAGCCGGGTTGCCGGCTGGGGATACCGCCGTTTTAGGTACTCTGATCTTCGAATAGGAACATTTGCACGTCCTCGTCATCAGGCGCCAAAATTCGGCGGTCTGCAGCACAAGCCTGCCCGCACTCGCTTGCAAATGCTTCTTTAATGGCATCGATGGATTCAAAGTGCAGAGTCCCTATAAGGTAAGGACTATCCGCACCTGCCAGGGCGACGATGGGGCCCTTGCTGACCTCGTACCGCTTGAGACCAGGCAGCTGTTTAGCCAATGGAATATGAACATCGAAGTAATGTTTATCAAATGCTGCTGGATCTGCAGGGGCCTTGTAAATAACTAGCATACGCGCCATACAACCCTCCTATTTGGGTTTAATAATATTCGTCTGCGCAAGACCTTTTGCCTTGCACCTGGTACTTGAAGCCAACTTCCGTCTGCGCCAATAAACCGCCGCGGTGGCGGCGCAGCTACTGCCTGCACCTCCGACAAGCATCCAGGTGGTCAGCCCGGTCAGGGCACACAGCGGACACATTGCCAGTCCCCCTCAATATTCATCGTGTTTCTTCCACCACCGGTAGGGTGGCGTTTGTGGAACCCCTTCCGGGCTCTCCTCCCAGAGTTCCTGGCGTCCCATTGGCGTGAGATCAAGATAAGAAAAATTGGATCCCAGGTATTCCGCGCCGCGCTGGGTGGTGTGGTAGCTGCGGTAAATAGCGTCCTTGTCGCGGATAAATACGCTGACGCCAAACATTTCGCCGTTCTCGCGGGTCGCACCGAAATCCCTATTGAAATCGCTACCCGCGGAGGAATACCACGGAAACGCCCAACCCATACGTTCCTTGAAGGCGGCGAGCTTTGCATAGGGGGCGAGGGATACCAGCACCAGCGAAGTGTCGCGCGCGTGGATATGGGCGATATGCCCCATATTGTCGACCATCATCGAGCAGCCAGTGCACGGCGATTCGGCAAACATGAAATGGTAGACAATCAACTGGCTGCGCCCTTCAAACAGGTCCAGCAGGCTGACCTGGCCCTCGGGGCCGGTAAAACGATAATTCTTGCTGACTTCAGTCATCGGCAGGCGACGGCGTTCGGCGTTTAACGCATCCCGAAGCCGGGTGTGTTCCTTCTCCTTGATTCGAAAAGCCTCCAGCGCGCTCTGCCATTCCTGTGTATCGACGATCCGGTTCATAGTGACCTCCGTTTTCAGTGTCCGGGTCAGTATGGTGCTAGATGCGCTGGCGAGCGCTGTGCTCAAATGACGGAGGCGGGGTGGTTTTGTGCCATCCGCTCACCTATGATCTTCCGGAGTGAAAGGGACGCAGGAGCGTACGACAGTGAAGAGTGTCTATATCCTGGTTTTTGAAGAAGTGGTGCTCTCGTCGGCGGCAGCGCCGCTGGATATATTCACGCGCACGAACGACATCCTCAAACAGATGGGGCGGGCGGCGGCTTTTGATATCTCCCTGGTTGCGCAACAGGCCAGCGATATCCGGCTCGGCAGTCCCGCGTCCTTTGCCTGCCAGCGCAGCCTGGAAGAGGTGCCGCCAAAGCCCGCCGGCCATCATCAGAGCCTGATCCTGGTTCCCGCCTTCGATGGTGAATGGGAACTGCTGTGCAGGAAAAACAGTGCGGCCATTGCCTGGCTGAAGCAGCACTATCAAATGGGCACGGAAGTCGCGAGCTTGTGCAAGGGCAGCTATTTCCTGGCGGAAGCCGGATTGCTGGAAGGCAAGGCCTGCACTTCGCACTGGGCCGTCATCGACGATATGCGCCAGCGCTTCCCGGAGCTGGACCTGCAACCGGATTCCGTACTCACCGATCAGAGCGGCATCTACACCGGCGGCGGCGCGTTTTCGTCTCTGAACGTGGTTTTATATCTCGTCGAGAAATTCTGCGGGCACGATGTCGGGGTGCGGGTTGCCAAGAACTTTTCCATCCACCGGGATCATATGAATCAGGCGCACTTCTCGATATTCAGTGGCCTGGACCGGCACGGTGACAAGGCGATTCTGGATGCGCAGAATTTCATCGAAGCGCGTTATGGTGAGGACATCAGCGTCGAGCAGATTGCGTCGCAGGTGAATATGAGCAAGCGCAATTTTATCCGCCGCTTCAAGCAGGCCGTGCAGATTACGCCGATTGAATATATCCAGCGAGTGAAAATTGAGGTCGCCAAGAAAGCCCTGGAGGGCGGCAAGAAAAACATCCAGGCACTGACCTACGAAGTGGGTTATAACGATAGCAAAACCTTCCGCAGCGTTTTCAAACGCTTGACCGGTGTTACGCCGCAGGAATATCGCAATAAATATGGGCGTCTGTAAGGGCTGTAGGGAAGGGTGCATAGCTCATCCGCTAGGTGGTCATCGCCAATACCGGCGCCAGCCTGTCCGCCAGTGTCGTCGCCATCCTGAAACCCATGGCCCGCCAGTTCTGCGAAGGCACCGAATAGCAGACGCTGATGGAAACCCTGGTAGCGGTGGAGGACACCGGCCAGGACGTCTTCAGTGCGAAGGGCAAGGAAATCTTCGCGTATCTGGAATTCTACAAAGGTCCGTGTATCTGGCGCTGGCGTTTCCGGAGAGGTACTTCACCTCGCTATTTGCGTGCAGCCGGGTGTTTGGCTGGATCTCACATTTCCACGAGTTCAACCGGGATCCACGGTTGATTCGGCCGCGGACGCTTTACGTGGGGCGTTGATGTGGTTGTGCGGTTGGGGTAGGGATCCCGCCGGCGCTTCGAGTCGGGTTGCCGGCGGGAGAGACTTTGCGCGGGTGTCTTAAACAGCTGTGTTGGCAGAGCCGATAGGTGGGAATTTAACGCTGGCTTGAGCCGCAATGCGAAAAATTGTCGCGCTCGAAGCCGTTGTTAGACTGGCACATAAAGCCATTCATACCCGTTCCCACCTTGCTGAATGCTTCCCGCAGATGTTTCTGGAAAATGTGCGCTGAAAACGATAGCATTTTTGTTCGCCGCATACGCGAGCAACCATTCGCGCGATTTTTGTGCCGCTTGTTGATCGAGGCAAAAAACTGAGTTCCAAGTCGGACGATAGACTTGTAATGGGCTATGCATAACGTCCCCCGAAAATACCGCCGTTTCTCCATGTGAGTCTATTGAAATTACCATGTGCCCAGTGCTGTGCCCTGGGGTAGGTAAGAAACGGATTCCGTCAAGTATCTCTTCCCCTTCATCGGGTATCATGCGTGCCATTCCTGCCTCAATGATTGGTAATACGCTATCCTCGAAGACCATGCGCCGGGCGGCGCCGCCCGGCGTACTGAAAAAATCACACTCCTGTTTACTGAATACATAAGTGGCATTGGGAAATACCGGCGACCATCGGCCATCTTCCCAATGCGTGTTCCAACCGACATGATCTACGTGTAGATGAGTAAGGAGCACGTAATCGACTTGCTCTCGCTGAAATCCTGCTTCTTCGAAACGCTTGAGCAACGGCGTATCGAGCATATCGAACAGTTTGCTGAATGGACGAGCTTTCCCATTTCCGATTCCGGTGTCAATAACGATGGTCAGACCACCAATTTCCATCACCCATAAGTGAGTCTGTAATGGCACTTGCTGATTAACGAGGTCCAAGCTAGCTGGGTTAAGAATTCCTCCCATGGATTGACCATAGCGCGTATCCCACTCAGGAAAGAGAGTGTCGGTTGGCAAAGCAAATTTAGTTTCCTCGACTCGGGTGATTGTGGCTTTTCCAACTAGTATTTTGAGAGGAATATATTCCATGAAGTCTCCTATTGTGCCTAACCCCCGCAATACCGGCCAATTTGGAGCGAAGCGAAAAATTGATCCGTGTCTTTGCGTATGTTAGCTTCGGTACTTGATGAACTTGTCATAATCAGAAAGGAATAACCCGCTGAATCAGTGCATAAGCCCTATAGCATTTATCATTTTAGCCGGTACGGCCCATTTAGATCTATGGCCCAAAGACGTGCCACTTACGCCGTCACCTCATGGCCACCGAAGACAAATTTCTGCACCTCTGGGTTAAACAAAGCAGCAGGGTACTCCAGATCCGGGCGGCTGATGCCGTTCAGGCGAGTCAGTTGTTCATCCGTCAGTGAGATATCCAACGCAGCCATGTTGCTATCCAACTGGCTCTTGCGGCTCGCACCGATCAGTATTGGCGCACGCAGTGGCTGGCGACTCAACCAATTCAGCGCGATTTGCGCCATCTGATAACCGGTCTCTTCCGCAATTTCTTTTAGAACATCCAGAATCTGCCAATTGCGCTCCGTGAACATACTGTCTCCGAACGGATTATTCCCAGACAAACGGTTAGTTTCTGCACCGGTATCTTCCGCGCCATCCGGTAATGCAGGACCACGTTTCCCAGCCACGTTATCAGGATCGGCTTGCGAGTATTTGCCCGTTAAAAAACCCCCTGCCAGCGGGCTCCAGGGCTGGACCGCCAAATCTTCTTCCAACGCCAGAGGAAAGTGCTCCGCTTCAATGTTTCGTTCCACCAGCGAATACTGCAATTGCAGGCCGATTGGCCCCGGCAAGCCTAACGCTTTCGCCAACGTCACGATTTTGGAGATATACCACGCTGGCGAATTAGAAATACCCCAGTATCGAATTTTCCCAGCTCTTACCAAAGACGCCATGGTTTCCAGCATTTCTTCCGCAGGCGTAACCATGTCCCACATGTGAACCCAATACAGATCCACGTAATCCGTGTTCATGCGCTTCAGTGACGCGTCCAACGCGCTGGAAATATGCTTAGCGCCATTGCCACCCGTGTGAGGATGCGTGCCTGTGCCGAAGCCTGCCTTGGTTGCAATAACCACTTCATCACGGATGTTCATCTCTTGGACGAACTGACCAACCAGTTTCTCACTCTGGCCGCCCGAGTAAACGTTGGCGGTATCGATAAAGTTACCGCCCATTTCGTAATAGGCCTTAAAAATCTCGTAAGACTGCTGATCGTCAGCGCCCCAGCGTTGTGTGCCAAATGTCATGGTCCCCAAAGACAACGAATTCACGACCAAACCTGAACGACCCAATGTACTGTAATGCGTCACAATGCTAATCCTGTCTGATTAATGTGTGAAATCAATCTAACAGGTAGGTTTTCCTATAAAAACCGCTATAATCGCCCATACATACATGAATTAAATTCAGCAATGAAAAAAGAAATCTGGAACGGCTTATTGGTTTTCGCCGCCGCATGCGAAGCGGGTAGCTTCGCCGCGGCCTCTCGACAGCTGGGCACTACGCCCTCCGCTGTCAGCCACGCCATCAAGAAGCTGGAAAAGCAACTGGAGACACGTTTACTCCATCGCTCAACCCGCAGCATTGCCGCCACAGAGGCTGGCCTTAAGCTCCTGTCCGAACTCGCCCCCACACTGAAAACACTGAATCAAACAATTGATAGCATCGGCGAACACACTAATCAGGTGTCAGGGCGCATCCGAATCACATGCCATCATATCGCAGCGAAATACTCGTTAATCCCCCGTATGTCCGATTTCATGCAGGCGTATCCGAACGTTTTTGTAGACCTCGACATGAACGATCGACTGGTGGACTTCATAGCAGAAGGCTTCGATGCAGGTATTCGACCAAGTGAAAAACTTTCACCGGATATGATCGCCGTGCGCATCGACCAACCGAAGAAACTGTACTACGTTGCCTCGCCCACCTATTTAGCCAACTTCGGTACACCGGAAAATCCTCGGGCATTGAATCAGCACCGCTGCATTGGCTACCGCTTTATATCCGCCAACACCTTGTATCCATGGACATTCGTGAACAATACGGAAGAATATTCCATCAATCCCAAGTTTCACTTGGTACTGAACGATGCAGAACTTTTGCTACAGGCCGCCTTGAACGACTGCGGCATCGTCTGCTTGGTTGAAGAACAAGTCTTACCCTGGCTGCAAAACGGACAACTGGTTGAAGTCTTCGACAACAGCGCCCCGACTTTACCCGCCAACTACCTCTATTTTTCCGGTAGAGACCTCGTCCCAACTGCTCTGAGAGCCTTCATAGATTTTATGAAATGTTGAGTTTTGCAGGGGAAGAAGTACTAAAGCTAACGCCTCGATCTGCGGCAGGCCGCGCGAAGCGTGGACTGTCCGGTGTAGGCCCAAAGGACCGAAACGAACGGCATCGACTTGTTAGCCCTGATCTCCACAAAACCTGCACTCTTCTGTGTACTTAGAAACTCCTTCACACACATGGCACTGGGATACCGGAACTATCTCTCCACAAGCACAGCACTTTGCATTCGAAAAAGTATTAGATGTTATATTTAACGAGTCGTAAATTAATGTGCCTTTTGCATTGCATCGTGAGCAATCAATGAAGCCAAGAGCATCCTCATTACCCCTGTAACCACATACAACGCAATTTCTATAGTCTTCTTCATTCAAAGCCCAAGAATCATTGCCGCATTGAATACAAGGCTTTACATCGTCATAAAGTTCATACGCCCTATCAACTGCTTCATCAACATAGCAAGAAGTCTTAATCAGTTTTTTGTATAGCTTGTCACCCAAAAGATATTCAAGGCTATTCGACATATACCGTTTATTTGTAGGAAGAGTATCCTGCCAATCTAGCTGATTTATTATTCTTACCATGAACCATATTGATTCGTTCAAAGTTTCCCTAGAAGGAGTAACCATCCCTAAATGCATGATTTGATTTCTATGATTTTGAAAGCCATCTAATAACGACTTGTCGTCCTCATTCAAATAGATTTCATCAGATATAAATTCCTTGTTCTTCCAGTATGGTGTTGTCGTTATTGTTCCATTCTCAATTGCCAAAAGCACTTCTGATTCTGGTTTCTTATGAAATTGAGGTTTTATAATTCCCTGCCACCCCGTTCTTTTTAACACATATAACTTGCTTAGCAGCTCTAGTGCAGCTTGGATATTTACTATGACCTGCAAAACGTCACTTTCTGTTACATCTTCTGTCAGTGAATGTTGAATGGCATGACGTATATATTGCTTAAAGGTGCCTGCTAGCCTTAGTTCTAGTTGTTCGTTAATGCGACTCATGTTTTTCCTGGGGGGTGGTCTTACCCACAAAAAGTAGACGCTCTAACTATGCGCATTTGCGCTCATACTCAGCTGGACTTATGTAACCCAGTGTAGAGTGCCTACGTACCCTGTTGTAGAAAACCTCGATGTACTCAAACACCTCGGACTTCGCCTGGTCCACACTCTCAAAGCTCACTGCGTACACCAGCTCCACCTTCAAGCGACTGAAGAATGACTCCATCGCAGCATTATCCCAACAGTTCGCTTGGCGGCTCATACTGGGTCG
>NZ_JACZCR010000041.1 GCF_014904735.1 Microbulbifer hainanensis
TCTGGGTATCCAGTGCCCAACCGACAATGCGTCGTGAATACAGATCCATCACCACCGCGAGATAGAGCCAGCGGTCTCTAACCCAGATGTAGGTAATGTCACTCGTCCAGCGTCGGTTAGGGCGATCCACCTGGAAGCAGCGCTTCAGCAGGTTGGCAGCCACGTTCACCTTACTCTCGACTGGCCGGCTATAACGGAAGCCCTTACCGTTCCTCGCCCGGATATGCTCTTTATGCATGATTCCAGCGATATAGTTGGTAGAGCAAGGTATCCCTGCCTCCATCAGCTCACGGGCGATCCTGGGAGCACCATAGCGGGCTTTGAAGCTCTCGAAGGTGTCCTTCACCCGCTCCGTAACCCACTTCCTACGGATCGCCTGAGGGCTTTCTTCTCGGCTGATCCAACGGTAATAGCCCGAAGCGGATACCTCCAGGCACCGACACATCAAGCGGATCGGGTACAACCCTACATGCTCGCGTATCAGTGCGTACTTTACTCTTGGTGGTTCGCAAAGTACGCAGCTGCCTTTTTTAGAAACTCGACCTCCTGACGAGCCTCATGCAGTTCCTTCTTCAGACGGCGCACTTCAGCGCTCTCCTGCTTGGAGTAATCGACCCCATCCAGGCTATTGAATTGCTTCTCTGAGAGCCGATTGAACTGTCGCCGCCAGTTGTAGATCTGCTGGGCACTGACACCAAGTTCTCTAGCCACTGAAGCCGTGGTAGCCCCGGGCTTCTCCGCCCTCTTGACCGCTTCTCTGCGAAATTCTTCCGTATACGCCTGAGCTCTCTTCTTACCCATGGTACACCTCCGTATTAGGCCGAAACCTAACTATACAGAGTGTCTACTAAACGTGGGTAAGTCTTGGGGCTAACGCCGCCATCAGGGTCGAAGACCAGAGCGAAGCGGCGGTTTTTTGGTCCCTTTGGCTGGCTTTGTTAGGCTTTCAATGTGACGGCTTCATATGAATTCAATTTTTCCTCAAGCTCAGATACTTGAGCATCAACTATCTCAACGATTTCCTTGGGTGATTCGAATTGTCTACCCCTTCTAAATAGAAAAAACGCTTGAATATCTTCACTTTCAAATGGATATACGCCACGAAATGCCCGAGTTAATAGATCTGTACACAGATTAATCACTCTAGCTCCAGAGTAATTATGCTCACCTACATCAGGTCTTAGACCGTGCTCGATTCTATCTTCTTTAGGAATATCCCAGTAGCGGTCGTTGCAGATGGCAATACGATCATAAAGATCTCTTAGCCTCATGGCATAGATACTTTCGCTTGCACTATCTCGTAGGTTCGCGAGTGAAGTAACCTGGATATTTGTAAGATTTGCAGCTTCAATTGCACCACTTTGAAAGCCAGACTCAGAAAGCAAAATACCTCTGTCAGCTCCTACATCAGACACTATTTCCCTAAGGCCTAGAACATGTAATTTATTCACTGGGTTTTTCCAGTGCTTACATTCGACCGCCCAAGTTATATCGAAGCCTACATAATGCGACGTAACCAACACATCAACGTCATGCTTAGTTCGTGCGCCTTTCACAGTTACATCTGTAGATGCATTCAGCCCAATCGACCTGAAATACTCAGCTGCATCTTCTTGATACTGTTTCCAAGCTTTCATTAATGCGCCTTACTGTATGTGAACCTAACGCCTTGCTTACCAGCCCAACGGAGCAGAGCAAGCTTGTGGTGAAGTTTGCGCAGCAAACCACAGGCTTGCGGCGCGTAGTTGGGTTCGAGTACAGCAAATTGTTAGGTGATTTTATATGCCGAAAGCAAGTTGTTATCCACAACGATATACCTACTATTAACGTAAAATAATCACGGATAATTAATTTCTTAGAGCCTTGGCAAATTTTGTCTATTTCGCCGCATATTAATATGTGACTGGCCCAAAATGCCCCTGATATCCTACCTGAGTGAGAATTAATCGATTGAGACATTCCACATTCACCAACCCATTTTCCAGTGGGCGCCCGAACAATGCGAAGTTTTCAATCGTGTATGCCTGAGCATATTTTTCACGCTCTGGATGATATCGACGTAAGGAAAGGCCATAGGTCGTCTCGAACGGATGCCCCCCTGTGCGAATTAAACTGAAAAATGAAGGGTAGATTACACCATCAAATCCAGCGTCCCTCGCAGCTACCGCAATCGCTCGACAAATTTCGTATGAATGAGACTTCGCGAGAAATAGCATATGGACTGTCATGTCCAGACTTTCGAATTCTGTGCATGTTTCTTCTAAAACATGGGTCAAATCTAAGAGGCGCAAATCACGGAGTGGCCCCAGGGTGGCCACGTAAATATCATCTTCCGCTGCGGCGCGGCATTCTTGGATGCAGACATCAATATCCTGTGACCCATACATGACTGGGAATCCGGTTGAATCTAAGCGACCTTTACCCGCGACGGCAATAGGTGGGCTGTCATATTCAAACGGATCATCTGGACGATTTGGACTGACACGAAGACGATAGAACCTCTCGTTTTTTGCGAGAGTTCTTTCTGGGTATTCATTAAGTATTCGGTCAATGATGTTCTGACGCGTCGTAACATCCTCTAAGGCTTTGAGAGGCTCGACTTCGCCAATCATCCAAAGGCGGGGGCCATAATGGAAGAATCCAATCCTCGCAGCGTCTTCAATTAATTTGATGTCATTTTTAAGCCACGCTGAAGGCGATATATCGCTTTTGCCATAGCGATGTTCATTGAATTGTATAACTGGAGCTGCACCATATTGACATCGTATGGTTGTCCCGCTAACAAAGAATCTCCAAGCGACACCTAAGATAAGCTTTTTCGTAAGCTTACGCCCTTTGAGGCTTCCACAGTTTGGGCATGGTTCTTGTAACTCCAGACCTCTCTTTAATGCATCAATTTTTAGCCCTTCGTCCTTGAAACAATCGGAACAGAGAATGGGCAAGTCATCATGCTCTATATCTTCAGTCATGCTCAAATCCGTATTCACCTAACGCCTCAAGCAGATGCGCCAGCTTCGCTGGCGTAGCGCTGGCTTGATTTGTTAGGCTCTTCATCATTCTGGCGTGGCCTATTTGACTCTTCGATCTCGGCTTCCCAATCAGTTTTTTCTTCAGGGTAAAATTGACTTACGATTTCATCGTAAAGACCATCGACTTCACGTATGTATTCGCCGTCCGGGTTGTATAGCTCCAATACTTCTCTGCGAATTGCCCAAGACCCACCAGGATACCTACGAGCCTCAACCTTTAATTTTGCTTGAAGGTGATCCTCAACAATTTTGGTTGCGCCAAGGCGAACACTCTCCTCATCATTTATATATCTTTCAGTCGTAACTTGCATAATTCCCAGTGTTTTAGCAAAACCAAAGTAGAAGAGTAAATTTTCTATCAGGCGGTATAACTTGGGGCGATTGAAAGCCTCGACGATTAAAACCGCATAAATTAGAGCCTCCTGCCTCTTGGTCTCGGCAATTCCCTCTATTATCTCACCGTATAGATTCTCATAAGTTACATATCGGTCTTGGAGATAGTTCGCTTTGCGCGCTTTAGTTCTTTCATCCGAGAGCTTCACACTGTTAAAGGTATGATATGTGTAAGCGACTATTGCCAGCCACACAGCACTGCCGAGTTCCTTTGCTGTAGGGAACAAAAACTCCTTATGTACTATTAGGGTATCGTATACGTAATATGACATTGGTATAGACACAAGAACATAAGCAACCTGTGTTACCCAATTTAGCAGCTTCCCTCTACCGGTAGCCAAATTAAATACCAGCCGGAACACAAAGTAGTACACCACGACAAAATATATATCGGTCACTATCCAGTCTTGCTGCAGCATGTAAGATATTGCAGACACGACAGTGATATAGGCAACCGGTGAAAAAGCTCGGTACAAGAAGTTAAAAGCGGGGGCTTCATCTGCTTTTGCCAAAACAGACATGCGAATATAGCCAGCATGAATTGAATGATTGCCAATCCAATTTAGGGCAAAGAACAAAAGAACAGCTAAGAAAAAGTGCGCAAAGATTAAATTCAATTCCATTCTCTCTAGTGAAGCCTAACGCCCCAGGCAGCCGAATTGCGGGCGTTTTAATGGCCTGTTTTTCAAGGCCATTGCCCGCAGTTTCGGCTGGCTTGGTTTGTTAAATGATTTACTTCCCGGCTTCAAGTGTTTCATCATTTGTTTCGATCCATGCTTCCAGCTTATCAAATAAATCTGTCCATTCGTTATCGTATTCATCAAAGAAGGTATCGACGCATAACTCCACTGCCTTTAGATGTTTATCCTTATACATAAAGGACCATCTATTTGAAAACTGAGAGATATACTTCTCTTCATCTAGTGTTGAATACCCTATGCTTATCCCCTCGTAATTAGGGTGGGCGCTTTCGGATAAAGCAGCGTAAAGGTCTTTAATGCCGGGATAACGTTTGTTGCAACTCTCAATGACTGTAATGATATTTATTGATTGATGGTCCGTTGATCCATCGCGAGACCCAAGCAGTAATTTAGATGTTTTATCTGAAAAATCGTGAAAGTTCAGTTTGGCATGTAAAACTTTTTTGGTTAATTGATTTAAATAAATTAAGACTGCCACCGTTTCGAACGCAGATCTTAACAAAATTCGCGCGCCCAATAAGTTATTCGAGTTATACAACATAAGCGATTGTTCTAACAGATCTTGAGTCCGCCACGCAGTTGACTCTCTTAAGGCATAGCTTCTAAGAGGTGCTTTCCACTTATGTGCCGTAGGATTTCTTGTATATAAACCCGCAGCATCAAGAGAGGGAACCAAACATTGGCTCCACGCTTTAATCTTATCTTCAATGTTCGGCATATTCATTTAACGCCCGCAGCACGCGCGGCTTTGTAGTGAAGGCGCAGCCGTAACGGAAAAGCCGTCGCTGTGGTTGCGATTGTTAGCTGATTGTGGTAAAGGGCTTACTATAGGCCTTGAATATAGCTTCGGCGTCGTCATTGATTTTTGGCCACCTCACCCTTGTTCCTTCATCGCCCCTTAACGAGCAGGGGTACCGACCACTCCAAGTGGATGCGTCGGAAAGCAACGAGAGAGAAAGCTCATACTCTTTGACTAGATCAGCATCGACCATGCTCGCCAGCTTCACTAGGTCATGTGTCTTGAGCTCAGGAGGAAAGCTCGCAACTGTCTCCCAGCTTTCTTTATGAGGAGGCCCAAATTTCTCTAGCGTCCAAATTGCTTTAAACAGATTCTCTAGTGAGAAACCATACAGCATGGTTGCCACGTTCTCTAAGTCAGACTTCTCAAGAACGTCGATTAATACATCTGCTCGCTCTCTCGTTGACCTTGCTGCCGCAAGCAGAGACCTTGAATGCTTAAACCACTCAAGCGGATTGCAGACCCGCTCTGCAAACATCTCTTCAATTATATCTCTCTCCATGCTCTTGCTCGATTAGAAAGCTAACGCCCAGCGCAGGCGCAGCCAGCGCGGAGCGCATTTTGTGTTAATGTTTGAGCGTCAGCGAGCAACACAAAAGGTGCGTAGCGTTGGCTGTCGCTCTGCCGCTGCTTGTTAAGGTGCTACTCTCTACGACCCTTACGTGCCTCTAGATATTTTAAGAAAACTGCATCTAAAACAACTTGAACTTGCTCGCTATCTCTCTCGTGATAACTGATTGTTCCGTCAGGGTTTGTACGGTACTCAATATTGTTACTTTTTAGAGCCTCTTCAAACTGAGCCATTAGCTCATCTCCGCCAAGACGAAAGGTGTTTCCAAACTCAATCTGATCTGCCGGTTTTTGAAGATTAACTTCATTTGGTTCTTCGCTATAGCATCCAGCAAGAATGCAGATAGATAGAAAAATTGTTGGAACTCGCTTCATGGAACCTTAACAGTTATATCGTGGTCGCAACGACCAATATCCCACATCCCATTTCTCAGTTGAGACAATTTGACCAAGAGTGCGCTGCAACGCCCACAGCGTCAAGCTTGCAGGTTAGGTGGTACGTTGGTGCGGAATAGAATAAGCGGTCGCCGCGCCTCATATCCGCATTTTCGCGGAGCACCATAAGGCTTTATTTTATATGGGATTTCTCACTGAATTTGGCAGTAGGGCCGTATATCGGTCGCGATGATCATTTTGCCAGGCAGTAGACAGGTGAAAATAAACTGGATAGGTGAAAACTTGAACGGTGAGTGAAGGGGAGGGAGTAAAAGCGGCCGGAATTGCTCCTGCCGCCTTTATATTGTGTGCAGTGGATTATGCGCTGGCGGCCAACGCCTCTGGGGCAGGCTTCTCCTGTCCAGCCTCCTCGCTGACGGACGAACGTATCAGGTAGTCGAAGGCCCCCAGCGCCGCAGTAGCCCCCGCCCCCATTGAGATCACAATCTGCTTGTAGGGCACAGTAGTCGCATCGCCGGCGGCGTAGACGCCTTCCATCGAGGTGGCGCCGCGGCTGTCGATGGCGATTTCGCCCACGCGGTTCAGCTCCAGCTCGCTTTCTTGCAGGAACTCGGTGTTGGGCACCAGGCCGATCTGCACGAACACGCCGGCCAGTTCCAGCTGTTTGCTGTCGCCGCTCGCGCGGTCGGTGTAGGTGAGGCCGTTCACCTTGTTGCCGTCGCCGAGGATTTCCGTGGTCTGCGCGTTGGTGATGATGTCGATATTGTCCATCGAGCGCGCCTTGCGCACCAGCACTTCGTCGGCGCGCAGGGTGTCGGCGAATTCCAGCACGGTGACGTGCTTGACGATGCCGGCCAGGTCGATGGCGGCTTCGATGCCGGAGTTACCGCCGCCGATTACCGCCACGTGCTTGCCCTTGAAGAAGGGACCGTCGCAGTGCGGGCAGTAGGCCACGCCGCGGGTTTTGTACTCGGCTTCGCCGGGTACGCCCAGTTCGCGCCAGCGCGCGCCGGTGGCGAGGATCACCGCGCGGCTTGATAGCGTAGCACCGCTCTGCAGTTCCAGCTCCAGCAGGCCGTTGCGGTTCAGGCTGGCGGCGCGCTGCTCGGTGATGATGTCCACGCCGTATTCCTTCACGTGCTGCTCCAGGCTGGCGGCGAGTTTCGGGCCCTCGGTGTAGGGCATCGAAATAAAGTTCTCGATACCGACGGTATCCATCACCTGGCCGCCGAAACGCTCGGCCACCAGGCCGGTGCGGATGCCTTTGCGCGCTGCGTAGATGGCCGCGGCGGCGCCGGCGGGGCCGCCGCCGACCACGAGTACATCGTAGGGCTCTTTCTCGCTCAGCGCGGCGGCCTTGCGTTCGGCGGCGCCGGTATCCAGCTTGCCGACAATCTCTTCAAGGCTCATGCGGCCCTGGCCGAAGTGCTCGCCGTTCAGGTACACGGCGGGCACTGCCATCACGTTGCGCTGTTCCACTTCCTCCTGGAACAGGGCGCCGTCGATCATCTCGTGGGTGATGTTCGGGTTCAGTGTCGCCATCAGGTTCAGCGCCTGGACCACGTCCGGGCAGTTCTGGCACGACAGCGAAATATAGGTTTCAAAGTGGAACTCGCCCTTTAGGTTGCGCACCTGGTCGAGCAGTTGCGGGTCGGCCTTGGACGGGTGGCCGCCGGCCTGGAGCAGGGCGAGTACCAGGGAGGTGAATTCGTGGCCGAGCGGAATACCGGCGAAGCTGACCCGCGGCTCGTCACCCTGGCGGGCGATGGCCATGCTGGGCGTGCGCTTGGCGCTGCCGCTGTGGGTTTCAATCTTGCTGGACAGGCCGGCGATTTCATCGGCCAGGCTTTCCAGCTCGGTAGATTTGGGGCTGTTGTCTCCGGACACACGAATCTCGATCGGTTCGACGATATTCTGCAAGTAGGTGTCCAACTGCTGTTTCAGGTTTGCGTCCAACATCGGTGTGTCCTGTTCAGTTCGTGCGTTAAAAAAGGCCCACCCGCAGGTGGGCACAAATGAGATGGGGGTCCCGTTGAGAAGAGGGGCGGGCGTTAGTGGGCCCTGCGGCTAATTCTGTAACCGATCGCTTCGCCTCAGGCCCCATGGCAGCGTTGAGAAAGCTTGAAATAGCGTTGCTATTCCTGCGCATTCTCGCCTTGCCCTGGAGCCTGTGGCTGTGCGCTTTAGTTACTGAATTAACCGCAAGGCCCACTGGCCGCGCCGGGTTGGGAGAAATCCCGGTTTAGATCTTGCCGATCAGGTCCAGGGACGGCGCCAGGGTTTCTTCGCCTTCTTTCCACTTGGCCGGGCACACTTCACCCGGGTGGGCGGCGATGTACTGGGCGGCCTTGATCTTGCGCAGCAGTTCGCTGGCGTCGCGGCCGATGCCGCCGGCAGTAATCTCGACGATCTGGATCTTGCCTTCCGGGTCAATCACGAAGGTGCCGCGGTCGGCGATGCCTTCTTCTTCAATCATTACGCCGAAGTTGCGGGTGATGGTGCCGGTGGGGTCGCCGATCATCGGAAACTGGAGCTTGCCGATGGTGTCGGAAGTGTCGTGCCACGCCTTGTGGGTGAAGTGGGTGTCGGTGGAAACGGAGTAGATCTCAACCCCCAGTTTCTTGAACTCTTCGTAGTTGTCGGCCAGGTCGCCCAGCTCGGTGGGGCAGACGAAGGTAAAGTCGGCCGGGTAGAAGAAGAACACCGCCCACTTGCCTTTGACGTCGGCGTCGGAGATGTCGAAGAAGTCGCCGGACTGGTAGGCCTTGGCGTTGAAAGGTTTCAGTTCGGATTCGATGTAGCGAGACATAGGTTTCTCCTCGTTCACTGTGTTGGGTATGAAGTTGTCTGGAACGGAGGTAATACTATGGTTGGTTATTGATTAATAAAAATAATCTATATTAATGATCCTGATAGTTTTGACTCATTAGTCTGATGTCGGCAATAGTTTTTCGGCGTTTTCCCGGGAGGGACAGATTGCGCCGGCGAAGCCCATTGCCGATACTCAGCCTCTGTGACCGCTGCGCCAGCCTGGGACAGAGAGCTGGTGCGGCACAAGTGAGGGTGGCAGCCGCATGCGATTGATCCGTTTACTGAAGAATGACCTGGCGCGCGAAGCCGCCGATTGGGTGGAGGAGGGGCTGATCAGCGAGCCCCAGGCAGAACAGATCTGCCAGCGCTATGCGGTGGACTACCACCAGGTACAGCAGCGTTCTTTTGGCTACAACGTGCTGACGGGGCTGGGTTACCTGTTTATCGGCCTGGCCATCATTACGCTGCTCGGCGCCAACTGGGACGAAATTCCCCGGGCACTGCGTATGGGCGGCCTGATTGCCCTGACGGTGTCGACCCAGGGCCTGGCGCTGCGTCATTACCTCTCCGGCGACAGGAGTGGTGGTGTCGGTCTCTTTCTGCTCGGCAACATGTTCTTCGGTGCGTCCATTATCCTGATTGCGCAGATCTACCACCTGGGCGAGCACATGCCCGATGGCATCTTCTGGTGGGCGCTCGGCTGCCTGCCGTTTGCGTTGCTGACACGCAATCCGTGGCTCACGCTGCAGGCGCTGCTGCTGGCCCTGCTGTGGTTTTTCCTCGAGGTCACCTACGGGTTTTACCCGGCGCTGTTCCCGCTGTTTGTGCTTGCGGCACTGTTCGTACTGTGGCGCGGGCCACCGAGCATTGTGTTGCTGTTGGCCATCGTGGCCAGTATCGGATTCTGGGTGGAATATTCCCTCGCGGCTTTCTGGCGCCAGTCGACCGATTTCTTTCTGTTCGATCTGCACGCGGAAAATGTCGCCGTGGGAGCGGGGCTGTTCGTTCTGCTGTTTGTCTTCAGTCAGTGGCTGAACCAGCGGGCATCGACATCCGCGCGGGATTACGCCGCGGTGATCTCGGTCTGGTGTCTGCGCTTCACCCTGGTACTACTGCTGGTGATGAGTTTTGCCGGCCCCTGGCGGTCGTTGCTGGACGCTGACTGGGAACACTGGCTGTCCATGTGGCTGGTATTGCTGGCCTTCGGCGCGGCGACGATTGCGCTGGCGGGTAGGGCGGGCCTGCCGTGGGCGGCGGGATTGCTGGCGGCGCTGTGGTTACCACTCATTGCCGTATTGCTCTCCCGCAATCCGGATCACGCAATATATTTCCAGGTGGTGACCAACCTCGCCCTGGTGGCCAGCGGAGTCTGGCTGATCGTGCGGGGCATTCAGGGCGGCATTTCCCATTACTTCTTCCTGGGTTTGGCCGCGGTGCTGGTGACCGCGTTGCTGCGCTATATCGACCTGATCGGCGACTATATCGGGGGCGCTCTGCTGTTCTCCGTCTTTGCGGTCCTGTTGCTGTTGGCAGCGCGTTACTGGAAGCACCACCAGCAGAGGGAGGGCGGAGCATGATCGGCAGAATAAAGGTTGGTCTCGCCGCGGCCATCGCACTGCAATTCCTGATACTGATTGGTATCTATTTCAATGCCCAGTTGCCGTTGTGGACCGGCGAGGAAATCCGCCTGAAAACCATTCCGGTGGATCCGCGCTCCATGTTTCGCGGCAACTATGCGCGCCTGCAATACGATATTTCGCAACTGAAGACATCGCTCTTTGCCGACCGCGACAACCTGCGCGAGGGCGAAGTCGTTTATGTATCATTGAAGCCAGGCAAAGGCGGCCTGTACGAATTTGCCGGTGCCAGTCTGGACAAGCCGGAGAAGAGACCCTTCCTGCGCGGGCGGATTACCGGCAACTGGCTGCGGGGCTCCACCGATTACTATCGCGTCCACTACGGTATCGAGGCGTTTTTTGCACCGAAAGAGAAGGCGCTGGGGCTCGAAAGCAATCTGCGCAATGGCGGCATCGCCATATTGATGGTCTCTGCGGGTGGCAGTGCGCGGCTGAAAGACGTTATTCCCAACGAGAAGGGTGCGAATGGGCAGCCCTGAATTGTCGCTAACATCCTAAACAGAACAAGTGCATGAGTACTCCCGGTCAGCAGCTTTCCAATGTTTTTGCCCTGGTCATGGGCATTCAGCTGGTCGCCCTGGGCCTGGCACTGGTTGGTCTCCTGTTGACCGGAACCAAAGTGACTCTCTGGGGGGCCACGGGATACGCTTCGATCCTGTACGGAGCACTCGGGGCGCTGCTGACTTACACAGTAGTGCTGTGGATCACCCGCTCAGACAGTGCAGCGGGCGCAGCCCTGCGACATCACTGCGCAGCACTGCACACACTGTTTGCACGCTTTAACTGGATGCAAATCACACTGGCGGCGGCCGCCGCTGGTATCTGTGAAGAGCTGCTGTTCCGCGGTTTCCTGCAGCCCTGGATTGGATATCTCAGCAGCCCGCTCTGGGGTATTGTTGCCGCGTCCGTTATCTTTGGCCTGCTGCACGCGGCGTCACTGACCTATTTTATCGCAACGCTGATCGTCGGCCTGCTGCTGGGTTTCGCTTACTGGCTGACGCAGAGCTTTTTGCTGGTCGCCGTATGGCATGGCCTCTATGACCTGTTCGCCATCGCCGCGCTGGTAAAGTACCCGCACTCCCTGGGTATCCGGTTGTCTCCGCGCGATTAACCCAGGATTCCGTATGCGATTGTGCCGAGCGCCAGCGCGGTGAAACTGAAGGCCATGATTGCCAGCAGGCCGTCGTGGGCGATCAGGGCGAGGCCGAATGCTGTCAGCGCGACACCGGCGATGGTGGCCGAGAAGGGCACGAACTCCATAAGCGGAAGTGCCAGGGCGATGGCCGTGCAGATGAGCGCGATAAAGAAAGTCCCGGTACGCCTCACCAGGAAAACCAGCCGCGGTTGCAGCCATTGGTCGACGACTTGTGAGGGTTTCTGCAGCCACTGTAGTGCGCGCTGAAGTTTCTCTTTCGAGATGGAGCGGCGCAGTAGCCACTGTGGCAGCCAGAAATGCTGCCGTCTCAGTAATAGCTGTACTGTTGTCAGCAGAACCAATAGCGCCATGGTTGTGGGTACGCCGGGTATTCCACTTAGTGGCGAGAACAGAATGATACCCACCAGCAACAGTAGCGGCGCAAAAGAGCGGCGCCCGACCGCCCGCAGCACCAGGTTCAGTGAAACCCGCTTGCGGTGATAGGCTGTCTGCGAAATATGTTCCAGTAATTCCTGTAGGCTTGCGAACTCGTAGGGCATTGGATTGCTTGCGTGGACATGGTTGGAGCCGGTGGTTAAACAGTGCCGCTCATACTATTCATTATGCGTTTTTTTGCCCCGCACTTGGCCTGCATTTGGCAGCCGGGGCTGTTTGCGGCGTCTTTTTAGTCTTTCGCCAATTCCGATGAGCGCGTTATCAGGCTGGGGCTTAATGGAATAGCTCATCCAGGGTATAGGCCTGCACAGGCGGGCCGGCTTTCCGGCTGACCGCGATCATCTTGGCCGCGACCTGCTCTGCGGGTATTGGCCGATAGCGGCGCAGGCCGGGCAGGGCACACAGCAGCGGAAGCAGCCAGCTGCCGAGTTTCTCCGCTGGGCGTAAATGATCGCGCGTGCCTAATAATAGCGACGGCCGGAAAATACTGATCCGGGAAAACGGCAGCGCCATTACCTGCTGCTCCAGTTCACCTTTCATGCGCAGGTACGCATTGCCGCTTTGCGGGTTCGCTCCACTCGAGGAAACCAGCAGGTAATGTGCAACTCCGTTTTGTGCGGCGAGCTTTGCCGCGTGGAGCTGAAAGTCCACATCCACCTCGCGTTGCGCGGCAATGGAGCCCGCCTGTTTGCGTGTGGTGCCGAGGCAGGAGAAGAGCAGATCACCGGTGAATTGCGCTGCGTGGTCATCCAGACGTGAGAAATCGACCACGTGGTTGTGCACCTTCGGCGAGGGATGCCGGAACGGCCGTCGGGTAAAAGTGACTACTTCATCGATCTCCCCGGCGGCAGCGAGTTGGTCGGTCAGGTGCCGGCCGATCAGGCCGGTGGCACCGATGATGAGTGCTTTTCTTGCCATGGGGAAACTGGAAACCTTTCTGATAAATCGCGTAGGATTGTTGATGTCTGCGCCACAATACCGCTCTTGTCACTACTGGCGCCTAATCACGCACGGGGAAGTCTACGCTTTTTTTATCTCAGAGGGGTAGATGTACCACGTAGGCGGATAGCTCATGAACTCGGGTGTATTGCGGTTTCGGGTCCTGGTTGTTTGGTCGGTATTCTTTCTCCTGCAGCAGAGTGCACTTGCCTCGCCCTATCTACGGGATAAACCGTGGATTATGCCCTTCGACGTGAATCAGCGTTTTCGCTCATCCCCCGTACCTGTCGATCCATCGGCTGACCCCAGTCAAGTCGAAGTCTATGACTTCGCGTGGCGAACATTCATTGCACTTAACTGGCCCTATAAAGTTGGCGGGTTGCGTGGTGAACCGGATCCCTCCCAGCCGCTGGCACCCATATTGAACACCGATACCCCGGGCGATGTCGTCGTCTGGGAGACCTACATGTCGCCACAGACGGTATTCGTGCATCCGCAACAGTGGCCGGTCAGCTGGAACTTGCCGGACTTCACCGGGCTACAGCGCATAAGCAGGCCCCCGTGCTATACCCAGAGCTACGCCTACGGCAGACCATTCACACCGGGCATCAACCAGCCCTATACCAGTGCGAATGTGCCGACCGGTCCGGTTGTCGATCAAAACAGGAATTACCTCCGGGTCGAGGTGACTCAGAACCAGGCATATTTCGACTATATCAAGCAGTTCGAATACTACGATGCCGACAAGCAGGCCGAGGCCGTAAAAAAATATATCTGGTATGCCAACAAGCACAATGCCGCACCGCCCGCAGCCACTTCGCCGTCGGACAATGCCAGCCGGTTTCAGCCGCTGCCGAACGGCAACGAGTTTTACCTGGACAAGCTGCCGGATTATGCGCAACAGGGCATGACGGAAATAAAAGCAGCGTGGAAAGTACTGAAAACTGAGGGGGAAAATCCGGATATCCCCGGGAGATATTTCCGTCGCATCCTGCAGTTCCCACTGCCGGATGGTTCTCTCAGTGAGCCCACCCTGATGGGGCTGGTTGGATTCCATATCCACCGGGTGACGCCTTTCGGCCATTTGCCGTCCACCTTTGAGCAAGTCGACAACGTGCGTATTCGCAAGCGATTTGGCGATCCATTGCCGGTGCCCGCCCACCCCGCACTCAACCCCGGTGGCAAACACGGCCGACCAGCGCGATACCCCAATGGTTACGAGGTCAATGGAGAGGGCGGTGTCGCGGGCGTAATCCCGCTGCCCTACAAGGAGGGAGATCCGTGGATTCAGCAGGAAGAGCGGGAGATGGTCAATGTCTCCCGGGTGACGCGGATTCCGCCGGCCGTACAGATGGTGAATTTCAAATATCAGGCCCTATTGAAAGACAGCGTCTGGTCGTACTATCAGTTGATCGGTACCCAACAGAAGAACCTGAAAACGCCCAACTACCATCTGGGGCCAGGTATTCCCGGGCCGCAACGTTCCAATGTGCAGAATCTCGTCAATACGACACTAGAGACCTACACACAGAAAGGGTTTAGTTGTGCGCGCTGTCACCTGAACGCCTTTCCGCATGGAGTGGAAAGCTTTCCGCCCTACGAAAAGCGCTTTGAGGATCTGCACGTGATGAGTTTTCTCTTATTGAACGCGAAGTCCGGTAGCGACCCGGAAGAGACTTCAGAGTGCGGCATTTCCAATTGACGGAAGGGTGGGAGCGCGATTTCAGCCAACAGAGATATTGGCTAGATGGTTGGTGGTTGATAGTTGATGGTTAGCGGATCGTGAAATTGGGGCCTCGATCCACCGAGGCCCCGATTGATGCAATTTCAGCTCTACAGCCATCAAGGCAAGCTGTAGTAGCGTCTCAGTCTTTGAGGATTTCCCGCGCTGAGTTGTAACCGGGCACGCCGGTCACGCCGCCGCCCGGGTGGGTGCCGGACCCGCAGATATACAGGCCGGGAATTGGAGTGCGGTAGTCGCTATGCCCCATGAACGGCCGGTTGCACCACAGCTGGTCGAGCCCCAGGGCACCGTGGAAAATGTCGCCGCCCATCAATCCGAATTTGCGCTCCAGATCCAGCGGCGAGTGAATCTGCCGCGCTATCACAGAATCCCTGAAATTGGGGGCGTAGCGGGTGACGGTGTCAATGATGGTGTCCGCGGCCGCCTCGCGGTGATCGTCCCAGCTGGCACCGTCGGCCAGTTGCGGCGCAAACTGCTGGCAGAACAGGCTGGCGACGTGTTGTCCGGGCGGTGCCAGGGAGTCGTCAACGGTGGAGGGAATCAATATCTCCACAATGGGCTGCTTCGACCAGCCGAACTGCTTGGCATCCAGGTAGGCCTGCTCCAGGTAATCCATGCTGGGGCCGATCACAATTCCGGACTGGTGGTGTGGTTGCAGCTGGGTACCCGGCCGGCAGGTAAAGTCCGGCAGCTCGGAAAGCGCCACATTCATGCGGAAGGTGCCGGAGCCCACTTTGAAGCCGCGCACCCGCCGCTGGAACTCCTCGCTCAGGTGCTGCTGATCGATCAGTTGTGAGAACAGCAACTTGGGGCCCACGTTGGACACGACCTTGGCGGCTTTCAGCTGCTTGCCGTCGGCCAGGCGCACGCCGGCAGCTCTGCCGCCTTCCACCAAGACCTCGGCCACCTCGGCATCGGTGAGCACCTCGACGCCCAGCCGCTGGGCCTCCTTCAGCATCGCCTGGGTAATCGCGCCCATACCGCCAATGGCATGTCCCCAGGCCCCTTTCTCGCCATTCACCTCACCGAATACATGGTGGAGGAGTACATAGGCGGATCCCGGTGTGCTGGGCGCGCCGTAATTGCCGACAATCGAATCGAACGCAAAGGCGGCCTTGACGTGATCATTTTCGAACCAGGCGTCGAGTACGTCGGTAGCGCTCTTGGTGAACAAATCCAGCGCATCGCGACGCTGGGCCATGGTCAGCTTTTTCGCTCGCCAGCCGAAACTGCCGGCGCGCACCAGATCCGCCAAACCACCGCCCACATTCGGCGGGGTGCGCAACAGTTCTTCCCGCAACACGTCGGCCACGGTTTCCAGCATTGCGTAAAATTCCGGCAGTACCGCCGCATCCCTGGCTGAGAAGCGGGCGATCTCGGCTTGGGTCTCGGCGAATCCACGGTGGAACGACAGGCTTTCGCAGGCGGAGAGAGGAAAGAAATTCGACTGCGGCCGCAGTTTCACCTGCAGGCCGTGTTCGTGCAGGCGCAGGTCCTGGATGATTTTGGGGTTCAGCAAACTGACCGTGTAGCTGGCCACTGAATTGCGGAAACCGGGATGAAACTCCTCGGTGACTGCGGCACCGCCGACGATAGACCGTCGCTCCAGTACCGTAACTTTTTTGCCCTCCCTGGCCAGATAACAGGCGCAGACCAGTCCGTTGTGGCCGCCGCCGATAATGATTACGTCTTGCATAACTACTTTATTGTTGTAATAGGGAACTGCCCGATTCTGAAGCAGTTTCTCGCGGAATAAAAGGCTTCCGCAGTTCCACAGGGATTTGACCGGGGCGCTGCCAGCATTCACGTTCCGCAATACTGGCTAATAGGGGCGGGGCCGCCCGGATCAAGGGACGAACAACTGGAATCCCGGGTCTCGGGCCGGAATGAATGTGTCAGCCGCTGACCACGAACCACACAACGATCGTGAGGACCAGCGCAGCAAGCAGCAGGCCGAGGCCCTTGACCATCAGGGACTGTGGATATTCCGCTTCCTTGTGCAGCAGGGCGTAGGGCAGGCCGGTCAGGGGGCCGAGAAAGATTGAGGAAATTCCCCAAAGCCAGCGTTTGTTCCCCAGTGCGGTCAGTGCTGCCAGCCAGCCTCCAAACCAGAACAATGTCAGCCCAATGAACAACAGCATGATGAGTGGGATAAATGCCCACTGGTGGGCGAGATAGACTTCCATCAATTCTTTTACAGACATGAGTCCCTACCGGTCTCGCGAATCAATAAGTCGCAGTTTGAAGTGTGATTGATTTCAGGCGCCATTGTATATCGATGATCGCGGGAAATGCCCAGGCTTACCCGAAATCAGTCATGTTTATTCAGGGGTGATTCGGAAGCGGTCCGCTCAGTGGACAACCACTTTTTCGCGATTGCCGTCAGACAGCAGATACCTTTTGATATAGGGCTTGTGTGTGTAGAGGATGTCGCTGGGCAGGTCATCCTTGGAGAAAAACCGGTATTCCGCCACCTCCCCGTCGCGCAGCGTGATGTCGCGGCTCTTTAATTCTCCGCGAATCGCAATGTCGACCACGCGCGAATTGGGAATCTTGTGAACCTCGAGCACTTCAATGTTTTCCAGCCCAATGCCCAGTTCCTCGCGCAGTTCCCGCTGGGCAGACTGTTTAAAGGACTCGTTCTTGTTTACCCAGCCGCCGGGCAGGCCCCACTTGTCCTGATAGGAATGCTTGACCAGCAGCAGCTGTCCATTGTTTTCGACAAAATAGACCATGCCGATCAGGAACTTGTCACTGACCGCATAGGAGATGTCCCAGCGGATGTCCGGGGGCAGAATCTTGTAGAGGCTGTATTTCAGGCTCGGGAAAAGAACAAAGGCGCTTGCCGAAAGCAGGGCGAAAAGCAGAAGACCTTTAAAAACTTTCTTGAGACTACGCATTCAGAACACGGCTTTAAAAGTGTACCGGCTGATAGTGGCATTTTGTACAAAGTGATGGAAGTCCTTCGTCACCAAATTGACCGCCCAGAGGGAACGCCTCTACCCGAAGTGCCATCGGCTGCGCCACGAGGTCTTTTTCCGCGCCACTTGGGGCTGTCTCAGGGGAATCCCGGTGTTGACCCGCTCGGTGATCGATCCAGGGAGCGGACAAAGGGCTCTTATTTAGCCAATAGTTATGATGTATATGAAGATGTCCACTTATAGGCTAGGGCTATCATGCCGAGTTAAAAAATCCATTTAACCGTGCGGGAGCACTGCCTTAGTCTTCGGTGTCATGAAAGAACAAGCCGGGAGGCCACCGTGAAAACCATCGCATCCATATTGAAGAAACCCGCAGCCAGCAGAGCCGATAAGCCAGCCGCTGGAAACCCAGCGGCTGGAACCGAATGCAATTACGCCGACAACTACTACGGAGACCAGGTGTGCGTACTGCGCCGCGCCGGCCGTTGAGCCGCTCGATCTACTGATCGTTGAAGTGCAGAGGGCAGGCCTGCTTATGCAGTGTCTGTTTTTGTCTGCAGCGCCTCGCGTATGGCGTCGGCGCGGATGGGCAGCTCGCGCATGCGAACCCCCACCGCGGCGAAAATAGCGTTGGCAACCGCCGGGGCAACCACAGTCGTGGCGGGTTCGCCGAGGCCGACGGCCGTTTCCGTACTGTCGATAAACGCAATTTCGATTTCCGGAATATCGCGCATGCGCAGCGGTGTATAGGTATTGAGGTTGGTATCGACGACGCCGCCATTTTCGAAGTGGGTGCCCTCGTGCAGCGCCATGCTTAGGCCCCACAGGGAAGCCCCTTCCACCTGGGCGCGGGCACCGTCCGGATGCACGATGGTACCGGCGTCGGTGACCAGCGTGAGCTTTTCCACTGTCGGGCGGCCGGTCTCGCGATCGACGTGAACCCTGGCCACGCAGGCTGTCCAGGTAGGCATGTTGCGCTCCTGTCCGTAGGAGGTGGACACGCCCAGCCCGGTGTCTGTGGGCATCTGGCTGCCCCATCCGGACATTTCGCGCACCCGCCGCAGCACATTGGCCTGCCGTGCGGCACCGCCCACGGAATTGGGCGCGGAGCCCGCGTTTTTGCCCACGGCTTTCAGTCGTGACAGGCGGAACTCGACCGGGTCCTGTCCCGCCTTGTGGGCCGCCTCGTCCATTGCGCTTTCCAGTGCCCAGTTTACCCAGCCGGATCCAACGGAACGGAGCCAGCCCGGGCGGAAGGTGGCATTGGCCAGGTCGTTGGAGATGGCCCTGAGGCGATTGCTGCCGACGCTGTACCAGTGCAATGCGCCCTGAATGGCGAAGGGGTCGTACTTGCCACCGGATATGCCGTCCGCGAGGAAAGAGGGCGCCATCACCTGGGTGGGCCAGCCGGCCGCGGCATGGTGCTCCATACCGGTGACTTCGCCCTCGGCATTGAATGCGAAGCGGACGCGTTGTGCCGACGGCGAGCGCAGCGAGTCGAAACGCATGTCGTCCTCTCGGGTCAGCACCATTTTGACCGGGCGACCCAGTGCCTTTGCCGCCAGCGCGGCGGGAACGGTGTAGTCGCCGTTCAGTCGCCGCCCGAAGCCGCCGCCGAGCATATAGGTGCGCAAGACGACCTTGTCTTCGGAAACACCGAGGGCCTTGGCGAGTACCGGCAGGATCAGGGATTGCCACTGGTTGCCGGTATGGATCTCCCAGCGGCCATCTTTCTCCAGTGCCAGCGCATTGACCGGTTCCAGCTGGAAATGCAGCACGCCGTGGGTAATGTATTCCTGCTGCAGAATGCTTTCGGCCTCGGTAAAGGCTTTTGTCACGTTGCCGTCATCCACCACCACAACACCGGTTTCCGGCTTGTCGATGAGCGCAAAACCGTGATCGATCAGCGCCTGCTCATCCACGTTGGCCGTATCTCCCGGCGTCCAGTCCACCTTGATTTGGTCTACCGCGGTGGTGGCGGCGTGGAAGCTGTCGGCAATCACCATGGCCCAGCCCTGGACGGTTTCCGTCGGGTCTTCCAGCTGGATCGTCTGCAGGTAGCCGGGGATTTTGCGGGCGGCGCTGTCGTCGATTTTACCGATGGTAGAGCCGTAGCGGGTGGGCGGTATGATCGGCCGAGCGTAGACCATGCCGTCCACTTTGGCGTCCAGCCCATACAGCGCCTCGCCGTTGGTTTTGCTGGGGATGTCCAGCGCGCGGGTATCCTTGCCGATGGCCCGGCGCTCGGAGGCCGGTTTGATCGGCATTTTTTTCAGCTCTTCGTCACTGAAACTGCGGCTGATTTGTCCGTCACTGACGAGCTCGGCGTAACTGATCGATTTGTCACCGGCAATCACCCGACTGTTGCGGGCCTTGCACTGGTCGGCAGGTACGCCCAGGCGTTTGGCGGCTTCCTCGATCAGGGCAATCCGCCCCGCGGCACCGGCGTGGCTCAGCGGCGTGAAACTCTGCCATACCGACCAGCTGCCACCGGTCACCATGTAACCCCACTTCGGGTCGCTGTCGACATAGCGCAGGGATACCTTGTCCCAGTCGGCTTCCAGTTCGTCGGTTACGATGCGGGCGAGGGCTGTGCCAATGTGCTGACCCATCTCCGCCCTGGTGATGTTGACGATAATGCTTCCGTCCTTGTTCACCTGAAACCAGATCGTGGGTTCGAAAGCACCCTCGGCCACTGCCGTCGTGGGATCGGCCAAGCTGAGGGGCGAGCGCGTGAACGCCAGGGTCAGGCCAACACTGGTCATACCGATGATAAACCCGCGGCGGCTGAGCGAGAGGGGCTCGTCTGTCGTTGGGGCGGTTTTGTCCGTGAGAAACTTAAGCATGGCCATTTCCTCCCGCCGCCCCTTCGGCGGCGTCCGCCTGCATATTGCCAGCGGCTATCTTGATCGCCTCGCGGATGCGTAGATAAGCCATACAGCGGCACAGGTTTCCGCTCATTATCTGGTCGATCTGGTCATCGGTGGGATTGGGGAATTCCCGTAACATGGCGGCGGCCTGCATGATCTGTCCGGGCTGGCAATAGCCGCACTGGGGCGTCTGCGCTTCGACCCAGGCCTGCTGAAGCGGGTGATTGCCACCTTGAGTCAGCCCCTCGATGGTCGTGACAGCGGTTCCGGCAATGCTGCCCACGGGAGTAATGCACGAGCGTGTCGCGCGGCCGTTGATGTGTACGGTGCAGGCGCCGCACATTCCGATACCGCATCCGAATTTGGTGCCCGTCAGTCCGACGTCGTCGCGGATTACCCAGAGCAGCGGTGTGTCTTCCGGCACATCTACTGTTGTGGCCTTCCCGTTGATCTGAAATTGAATCGGCATGTGTGCTCCCGCCCCGCAGGGGATCTGGAAATAGGGATCCGGTTAATTCTGCAACTGTCGCAGGTCCTTGAGACGCTCATGGACATCGCTCCAGGGCGGACGACCCGCGCGGCTGCGCAGGAATTCCGCCAGGTTCGCAATGTCGTCGTCGCTGAATGTCGCGAAGGCCGGCATGACAATGCCCGGTGTACCCTCGTTGGCGGCCACGCCCTGCAGGGTTACTCGCAGCAGATTACTGGGATCGTCAGCGGTGACGGCGCTGTTGAGGCTCAACTCCGCCCGCAGTGCCCGCGGATTTTCCGGTGCATTGAAGTGACAGGCAGCGCAGGCGGAAATATAGAGTTCTTCACCGCGGCTGCGATTGGTCGCCACGCGCTGGTGCGCGGCTTCTATCAGTTTGGCTGCCTCGTTTTTTTCTCCGCCGACTGTGCTCTGTCCGCCCAGCGTGGCCAGGTAAGCGGCCATTGCGCGGATATCTTTATCGGGCGCCACCTTTAGCCCCTTGTGTACTACCTCTCCCATGGAGCCGACGGCAGTCCCCTGGTAATCACTCTGGCCGGTGCGCAGATAGGCATACAGGCTTTTCTCGTCCCAGTGCACCGGAACCGGCTGGCTGGCATCGAGGGCCGGTGCATACCAGTTATCGACCAGGGCGCCGGCGTAGGCTTTGTCTTTCTTTTCCGCACCGAACGCATTGCGTGGGGAGTGGCAGGCAGTGCAATGCCCCAGGCCTTCGGCCAGGTAGGCGCCTCGATTCCACTCGGCGCTGCGTTCGGGGTCCGGCTGTAGCGGCTCGTCATCGAAAAACAGCAACTGCCAGCCCCACTGGAGAAAGCGCAGATTGAAGGGAAAGCGGAGTTCATTCTCCGGAGGCTCTTGAGCAATTGGTTCCAGGCTCATCAGGTAGGCGTAGAGCGCGTCCAGATCCTCATCGGTAATGTTCTTGAAGTGGGTATAGGGAAAGGCCGGGTAGAGATAGGAGCCGTCCGCAGCCACACCCTTGCGCATCGCACGTATGAAGGCTTCCCGCGACCAGTCGCCGATGCCGGTTTCCTTGTCCGGCGTGATATTCGCGGAGTAGAGGGTGCCGAAATCCGTAGGGAAATCGAGACCGCCGGCATAGGGCTTATCGAGGCTGGCCGTATGGCAGGTGGCGCAATTGCCAATGCCGGCCAGGATTCTGCCGTGTTCTACCTGCTCCGGAGTCGATGTGGGGGTGACATTGTCTTCGCTGGCATCCAGCGGGGTCTGCCAAATCGCGAGGCAAAGCCACCCGGTGAGAATGGCCAGGATTGTAATTGTTAGCGATTTAACCACTGCGGGAACTCCCTGGGCTAAGACGGAACAGGATTCCGCAAGAATTATTGGGTGAACGCAAATGGCCGACCCCGGTAGAGCAGGGGGCAAATACGCGGCCGGATACCGACTTGAACGGGCCAGCAAATGGAGCGGAATCCACGTCACGTTATAGCACTTACCGTGCAGGACAGAGCACAGTGGGAAAAAAGTGTGGGATAAAGGGCGCCAGAAACCTCTACTTATTGTAGAAACGGGAGGATCCGCAATGAGATGGGTTGATTTAATCGCCGGTCGGTAGGTGATATGGGCCTTGCGGCCAAAAGCGTGAAAAGGCGCGCCAGTGGTATGGAGCTGGTATTTAGAGGACAGGGCGCATATATTCGCACACAGCCCTGTCCACGCGATTAGCGATCATTCAAGCCCTTGCCGTCGAGGATCTTTTGCATATGTTTCTCGATCCTGGAAGTGCGGGTTCTTGACTGCTTGGCAGCGGAAAAATAGAGCAGATAGCCTCTCTGGCGCCCGGGCGTCAGATTGAAGAAGGCGTCCTTGAAATCCGGGCTTTCTGCCATCTTGATCTGCAGCTCTTCCGGAATCTCGAAATCACTGGTTTCCTTGAATTCCACCTTCAAGCCGGCCTTTTCCACCTCGGCAGCCTCTTGCAGGTATGCTTTCAGGGTCTTTTCCAGCTGGCCGATTTCCTGTGTGCTCCTGAACGGAATACGGCGGGCCGACTGTGTGTTTTCGCCTGGCTTTTCCAGAATGCCCGCGGGATCCTTCAACAGTGCTCCCTTGGGAAACAAAATCGCACAGAAATCCTTGAATCCCTGCAATATCGCGATATTGCTGTTCTGTGACGTGTAGCAGGGTTTGCCCCATTTCAATTCTTCGGTCAGCTGGCAGCCCAGTGCGATTGCTCTCAGCATCTTGAGCTCGCCTTGCCATTTTCCGGACTTGTCCAGAAATCTATCGATATTGGGGTTTCTGTTATCCATTGTTTGACTACCAAAAATACGTTTATGTGTAGGACTTATGGTCAAATATCCTGCCAGGTATTTATCTGGTCGCGCAAGACTGTCTCGCCGGTTCTCGGATCTGTGAGTGTTACATTTTCAAGCGCTTGAATATGCCATACTTTATTCTTTTTCGTCAGGACAGCAAGGATCACGGTGTCGATCTCATGTGGCCCGATTGGGTGAGCAGTGCCTGCTTTTAAACGACTCCAAAAATGTAGGATTACCACTCCTTCAGAAACGGGTTTGATATCAATCAGCTCATTCTCAAGCGTGGAATCACTATATATCGTTTTATGAATCGGATCGTGGAGAGCGACTATCTCATCAATTCCTTGAACATAGTGCCCAAAACGGTTCACGAAGGTGGCATCGTCATCGAATAGGCTACCGAGCGCTTTAATGTCGTGTGCATTCCAGGCTGCCTGGAATAAAACAGGCACATCTTCAGGTTTATTTATAGTGGTCATAATCCTGCGACCTAAATGTATCTTTAAAAAGTGACAGTATCGCAGAGTGCGATTGCTGTAAGTTATTACGCTTTATTGCCTTTGACTCGAATAAAGTAGACTGCTGTGGCGCCGATGGCGCATATCGAAGAAAACAGTAAGAAAAAAGCGCTCAAACCATAAACGCTAAAAAAGTTATTGAGCTTTGGTTTTAATGTCGGGCCAACCAATATAACTTTTACGTGGTCTCCTATGAAATAGGATTGTGGCCTGGTAGAAAGCTTTGACTTAAACCTCTTGGTCTCTGCAGTAGGTGAGTTGTACTCAATGATAGGCGTGTGGAGGCCGTCAGCCCCGGGAACACTATCGACTACGATGCCATCCACAATTGGGTTTTGCGTGACCTGTCTATGCGAATACGAAAATGAGACAAAAAATAAGGTAAGTGCAACCAGGATCATCATTATGGCAATGGCCAAATGCACTTTGGGCCTGGGGCTCCAGCTCCAACTCCACCGCGATACAAACATGTTTAATCCTTATAGTCGCGTAATTCTTGCTGGTGGTAATTATGCATTACGACGTGCGCTGGGGCAGGTTACTTTACGTAGCTTTGTGTGAGAGTGCTAGCGTAGAGAGACGCACAAAGACGCACCAAAAAACACAAAGGAGCATAAAGTAAACTATCCCTCAGTGACGTCAGGTTGGGTGGCATGCTGCTTCGCAGAGCCTGGGTGTGTTCATTGGCCAGCAGGTGCTTGCCATAACTCGACCTTGTTCCCCTCGGGATCGATGACCCAGGCAAACTTGCCGTACTCAGAATCATCGATCTTGTCGAGGACATTGCATCCTTCCGTTTTGAGTGCCGCGACCACAGCGCGAAGGTCTTCAACGCGGTAGTTGACCATGAATGAGGCTCTGCTTGGAGCAAACTGGTCATTTTCCTCCGGGCCAATGGACCAGACTGTCGTTCCGTCTGTGGGCTGGCCATCCGAGTCGGTCCAGGTGAATGCGGTACCGCCCCATTCCTGAACATCGATACCGAGATGGCGCTTGTACCAAGCCTGCAGAGCAGGTGCATCCTTAGCCTTAAAGAAAATGCCGCCGATGCCGGTGACTCGCTTCATGTGAACCTCCAATGTCCCGTGTTTGATATGACGGTTGTCCTGCAGGGAATGGTTACCGTTACCCAGTATTGGTAACCAACTGCGGTCGCTTTATGGCTTGTTTTTAGGCGGTCTCGGCGTGGTCTGTGAAGAAGCTAGCTTCCATCCCTGTTCAGTTTTAACTGCCGATAACCCCTGGGTCATTTCAACGTTTTTTGATCCCAGCGCTAATCCGATTACTTGCGAGATAAATGCAACACTCCCATTTTCACGCACTGTTACATTGGTAATGGTGTAGGGTGGTGACATAACCTTCTTTTCAGGTGCGTAAAATTCCAGGAATGCCGAACGTTCGTCTACTTCACCTTTGGGGGAAATTTCTACAAATTGGGGAGTCGTAATTTGTGCAAGTGAATCTTGGTCAAAAGTGAATTGTGCCTTTACGTAGTTTGCAGCAAGCAATTTGATCTCTTCAGAGTCAGGGCTTTCCTTCGCAAAGGTTTGTAGGCTAAAAAGAATGCAACCAAAAGCCATTGTTATACGTACGACGGATTTCATATAAGCCTCTTTCAGGTTAGGCAAGAATGGAGTTTCCTGTGATCAATAAGTTCTTATAGTTGTGTCGACAGTTATTACCAGACAGTAACCGTTATATCGTGGTGCTAACGGTCATAAATTATCTGATACTTGCAGATAAAAGTGACGTCAGAATGTCCATAATCGCCCGTGCCGTCAAGATCATTAATCGGGTGATACATTTGTACTAATTCTTTGTGTGGATCGCCACAGCGTATACCTTCGTTTCTTCGTCCTCGCCTTATGTAATTTTTTGGATTTGCTCATCAGTCACACGAATTTCAATCGCAGTGGCCGAATTATTTAGATTAATCTGGTCGTTATTTATCTGGTGTAAATAAATAATCAATTTGAACTTATGTGGAGAGTGATCTTTGAAGCTATTCCCGTGCCGTTCCAGGGGGAGGGCGGTGCGCTTTATGGACGCGTCTGCATGCGTTTATGAGTGCACTGGCCGTGATGGATTAGGGGGTGCGGAAGAGGGCGAGCTGCCACAACGTTCTGTCTTTTTGCATCCAGGTTCTTGTCCGCCGATAACGACCTTCTGAACATAGAGGAGTCATTGGGTCATAGTGGTGTCAACAAGGTGATGATTTGCATCCATGCGACCGAGGTATGTGAGCTGGCAGGGGGGGCTGACGGGCTGAAATACCACGCATAAGGGCCCGGCAGGGATTCGGAGGGGGTAGCCGTATCACGCTGGTCGGCGTAAATTGCCGGGTCGCCTATATCTGGTTGTTTTTCGATCAACCTCCTCGTCGGACGCCACCGGTTTGGCAGGCTCAAATCGGTTTCGTTTTCGCCCAAGTCAAGACTGCACTTTTATTTTTAACTCATTAGAATGCGCGGCTTTTTAGCCTTTTCAGAGCAGTCTGAATCGGCGGTCACTGGCGTGTTGTTTGAGGTTGTATGATTGTATTTACTCTTGTAAATGAGGCGACGGACGATGTCTGGGTAGGCACTGCGCGTGAGGATGTGTCACCAGAGGCCCGATTCAAACAATTTCAGGACGCGCTTGAGCTTGGTATCGACCATCCGTTCTATCGGGACCTAAAGTCATTTGGCCCTGAGGCCTTTGAGGTGAGCCTGTTCGCAGTTGCCGAGGATCCCACAGAGCTGAAGATGCTCGTGGAAGAGGCGCTGGAGACTTACGGTGGTAAAAGTCTTGCGGGGATCAGAACGGTCCGGCCCGGCACCACCAAGGCCTCCCTGGCTCCAAAGCCCAAGTCCCGATCCGCAGCAGTGAAGACGGCTTCTGCGTCGGTCAATTCGCGGGTGCCGGCCAAACCGGTCAAGGAAAAGTTGGCGAGTGGTCGTACCGGCAGTGCCGCCAAAGAGAGGAAGATCAAGGAGGCCATTGAGGCTGAAAAGGCGGCCATCGCCGCCGCCAAAGCAAAGCGGGCGGCGGAAGAGGCTGCTGAAATGAAGGCGATCCTGGCGGGGCTGGATGCTCGGGGTTCAACCCTGGGAAAGCGTTGACTTGAAGCGTCAAGCGTACCCATTCGCTCATTTAATTAGACTATTGCTCGTGTTCGCTCAATAGTTTATCGGTTGCCCTGTCGCCTTCGCGAAACCAAACGTCAACTAGGTTCTACTGCCACTGTCATGTCGCTCAAAAGAGCAGTCTGGCAGTTGCCCCAGTTGTTGCCATTCCAAGAGGGCGGATCAGCCTGAAACTGATCCGCCGGCAGGGTAGGCCGAAGCGAGGCATGGGCCATCCTGCGGTGCTCTCGATAGACGTTAGGGTAATCTACCTGCGCTTGGTTTGTTCTGGCATTTTAGATGTGCCCCACTGTTTATACCATTGTAGGTGGTGCTCATATCTGGCTCCACTGTAAGAACATATTCAGCCGCACCTTCCTCTCTCGGCATCTCTCCCGAAGGCACCCAAGTGCCAGATAGTTCCGCTTTCTGAAGCGTAGTTGCGCTAACAATTGCCGGCAAAGCTATCAAAAACGTAAGTATCACTATCACTCGGAGCATGAATTACCTTTAACGCTTCCGACATGCACTTGTCGCGTGCTCGGCCTTGTTAGGCTCCTTCAACCCTAACGGCACTGCTGGTCAATAGTTTCTTCGAAATCAGGAAACTCATTGTTTGCTCTCCCAAGAATCTCTCTAGCGCTTCCCTCACAGGAGAGAGCATACTTTTCTGCGAATTCCAAGAAATCAGGATTCCTTGGGCGCTCTAGTTGAGGGTACGTCACTGCTTCATATGGCCCTATGCCGTTTGCAAACAGCCAAACATAGTCTTTGAAATTTTTAGCCACCACTCCGGTCCGGGAGGCGGGCGATTGTTTCATCCTCGAACAGGAGTCCCGTCCGTCCCGTATGCCAAAGGCCATGCCGGGACGGCAGGCGCATGACGGCGCTCACAGCTCGCCGTTGTTGTGCTGCTCGACCTTGCTGTGGCGCATGCCGTAGCCGAAGTAGATCACGAAGCCGATCGCCATCCAGATGATGAAGCGCAGGATGGTGACCATATCCAGGCCGCCGATCGGGGCGAAATGCCCGTCCTTGAACCACGGCCAGCCGATGATCAGGAACAGCGAGAACACGATGCCCAGCGGTGCCAGCAGCCACAGCACCGGTGTGCGGAAGCGGCGCGGAATGTCCGGTCGCTTGATGCGCAGGATCAGCACCGAGGCGCAGATCAGGATGAACGCCGACAGGGTGCCGATGTTGACCAGCTCGGCCAGCTCGCGGATCGGCAGGAAACCGGCCGCCAGGGCGGTGAAGATGCCCAGCAGCATGGTCGGGCGGTACGGCGTGCCGTGCACCGGGTGGCTCTTGGCGAACCAGCCCGGCAGCAGGCCGTCGCGCGCCAGGGCGAACCAGATGCGCGCCGCACCCAGCATGAATGCGAACACCACGCTGGCAATACCGCACACGGCCGCGATATTGATGATGGCGCCGATCCAGTGCAGGCCGCGGGCCTCGAAGACCGCGCTGACCGGGGCCTGGCTGGCCAGGATCATCTGGTCGCAGTGGCCGGCGGCCTGGTTCGGGTCCATGCAGCCGTTGTAGGGCACCATGCCGGTCAGCACCAGCGAGATCGCCAGGTACATCACCATGGAAATGGTCAGCGAGAGCACCACGGCCAGCGGCAGGTCGCGCTGCGGGTTATTGGCCTCCTCGGCCGCGGTGGTCAGGGTGTCGTAGCCGAACACCGCGAAGAACACGATGCTGGCCGCGACCAGCACGCCGTTCCAGCCGTAGCGGGTCCCGCCAGTGGCCACCGCGTCATGCACTTCGTGTGGAATGAACGGCGTCCAGTTGGACGCGTGCACGTAGAACGCGCCGGCGACGATGACGATGATCACGCCGATCACCTTCATGGTGACGACGATGGTGTTCAGCTTGGCGCCGATCTCGGTGCGCATGATCTGCACCCAGGCGATGCCCAGGGCCACGATCATCGCGATCAGGTTGACCGCGTGCCCGCTGTCCGGGTGCGCCGGATCATAGGCGCCCTGCAGCCATACCGGCAGGTGCAGGCCGGTGATCTGGGTAATCAGCGATTGGAGGTAGTTGGACGTGCCCGCCGCGACCACGCCGACGATCAGCGCGTACTCCACCAGCAGGTCCCAGCCGATGATCCAGGCGGGCAACTCGCCCAGCACGGCGTAGCCGTAGGTGTAAGCGCTGCCGGTGACCGGGATCATGCCGGCGAATTCGGCGTAGGAAAGCGCCGCACAGGCACTGCCGATGCCGGCGACGAGGAAGCTGATGATGATGGCCGGCCCGGCATTGAGCGCGGCCTCGTTGGGCGCCAGCACGAACACGCCGACTCCGACGATGGCGCCGATGCCGATGGCGGTGAGCTGCCACACGCCCATGGTGCGACGGAAATCGGTGCTGACGCCTGCGTCCGCCTGCAGCTGTTCGACCGACTTGCGTCGGATCAGTCTCGACCAGAATCCCATACATTACCCCTTGCTATAAGAATGTATTTGATATCCTTCTGGTTTATCGCTATTTAAAAAATTTCCTTCTTCGGTGATTCTCCTAACGCCCAAAGCAGCGGCGCGCGTTAGCGCGTCCAGCCAGAAGGGCGATGCTGCCTTTGCTTGTCATAAATTTCACCGCCCACTGAACCTACCTGAGTTGGATATCTCGTTAACTCTAGCAGGTAAAGCCTCCAAAATACCGAGCTTAGCTAACACAAAAGTAAGAACTAACAGGCCAACAGAGAGCCATCGCAGAAACCCTGGCGTCACCGCCGAATAATCTCTGATGTACTTTTCATTTGGGTAAAGTTTCTCTACCTCTTCGTCAGACAGCTTCTTGCTCTTCTTTTTATTCATGGCGATTATAATGCCGCGCTCTGTTGCGAATTTGGAGCACAGCGGAAAATTTGTCCGACAGCAGCGTTTTGTTAGGCATCTTCTGGCCCGATGTAAAGCAAAACTGAAGGGCCTCCGTTACTTTGCCTTCGGTGCTTGCAGAAACCCTTTGATCATCGGCACCAACCAATCGATCCGCGTCGTCACTTTCATGTGATCTGTATCGGGAAGCACGGCGAGCTGAGCGTGCTGGAGGAGCCGGAATGTTTCTACGGCGTGTTCCGGGCGTATGACGTCGGCGTCGCCGACAACAACCAGCGTCGGCGCGGAAACGCTGCGGATCGCATCAGTTGGAATGTCCTTAAATTCCAGCACACGTCGCGCGGCTTTGTCGTGAAATAGCGGTAGATTCTCTGGGTGAGGCGCAACCTTGAGGTATTCTACTTGCAGCTCCTGTGGCATGTTTTCTAACTTGGCATTAGCCATCGCGTCCCAGAGCCACGGATACGCGCTATCGCGCTTGAGAAGGGTCGAAGCCAGTACTAGCTTGCGCACGAGCTTTGGATGCCTAATCGCCACCTGTAACGCGATGGTACCACCGTTGCTGAAACCGAAGAGATCGGCTTTTTCAATATGCAGGTAGTCCAACAGTGCGGCAGTGTCGTCGGCCGACTGCTCGAAGCTGAATGGCCGCTCTATGATGTCTGCGGTATGTCCATAGCCCTGCTGTTCGAACGCAATGATCTGCCGGGAGCGGGATAGTTCTGGCAGGATGTGACCAAACGACGTATTGATTGTATCGCCACCGCCGTGTAGCAGCACTAGAGGCGGCTGCGCTGAGTTCTTGATGCCGTGGATCTCGAAGTAAATTCGCAGACCGTTGATAGGGGCGTAGCCTGTCTGAACTGCTTTTTGGTTCTGATTCATTGCTAATTGCTCCGCATTCTGTGCTGCTATTGGCGCAACGCGCCCGAAAGTTAATATTGCTACTGTTGTGGTTAAATGCAGAAGCTGCATGACGATTCTTTTATTCATGGTGAAATCTTCTCGAAAGAATATACAAGGATGAAAAGGCCGGTCGATCTTGATCGGCCAGCCCTTAGCCCTCTATATAGTCGTACGAGAAATTTCGAAATCGACATCGGTTGTGAATTTTTTGGGGACTCGGATGCCTAACGCCGGAACTGAGGCGACCCGCGAAGCGGGTTCGCCTTGAATGAATAGTTGGGCCGCTGCGCCATGGAGTAGTTGCAACGGCTTTTTGGCGCTATCTGATGCAACTCCAGGGGCCGAGGCAATAGCCGTAATGAGTGACTCCTGGGAAAATACTCATCTCCGTAGACCACCCGATAGTTGCTCGCGATCCAATGCGGCGTAATCTGGCTCGAAAGAACCGAACAGGTTGCGTGCGCCGCGTCAATTGCATCGCACGACCAGAAGTTGTGATCATCCGACGGCTGAGAGGACCAGTCTGTTTTCGACTCGAACCTATCATCTTGGATCCAGGTCGCGATCCAGCATGCAGTCGATAAACGCCTTCAATATTGACTGTGGGTGCCGCGCGCGCGGGTAATAAAGAAACAGGCCGGGCAACGTTGGCGACCAGTCCTTGAGCAAACGTATTAGCCGACCTTCCTTGATCCACTGGTAGATTCGGTTGTCAAAGGTGTAGGCGATGCCGAGGCCTTGTAGCGCGCCCTCCAGAATCACTTCCTGATCGTTACTGATCAGCGGTCCGGTAACACCCATCTCGACATTCTTGCCGCCCTTGGCGAAGGCCCACCGGTACATCTCACCGCTGCCCGGGTAGCGAAAGTTAATGCATTGGTGGTCAAGTAAATCGGCCGGCTCGTTCGGTACCCCATGACGCGATAGGTAGTCCGGCGAGGCGACCGCCAGCATTTCGAAGTCCGGCATCAGGGGCCTAGCGATAACGTCCTTTTCCAGCCGCTCGCCAATTCGAATGCCGGCGTCGAAATGCCCAGCGACAATATCGCTCAAGCCTTCGTCGATGACCAGTTCGAGTTCGATGTCTGGATATTGCAGATGGAATCGCCCTAGCCGCGGCGCAATGAAACGTACGGCGGCGAAACGAGGCGTGTTGATGCGCAAGCGCCCAGCAACGCGTCCGCTTGACGAGACGGCATCAGCAACGGCCGCGTCCATCGCGCGCATCATGGGTGCGATTCGTTCGTAGAGCTGTTCGCCCGTGGACGTCGGTGCCACGCTGCGAGTGTTCCGGTTGAGCAATCGAACCCCCAACCGCTGTTCTAGGCGGCGAATGGTCTGGCTGAGCGCTGAGGCCGAAAGACCCAAATGGTCTGCGGCACGGGCAAAGCTCGCGCGTTCCACTACCGCGGCAAAGGCTTTTAGCTCTGCGTATTCGGCACCACGCATTATGCACTGTTTCCTTAATAGTCTATTTAGATAATAGATGATTCTCTTAATAGAGGCCAGGGCGTAGCTTGTAGTCACCGGCGCAACTGGGCGCCAACCTCAACGGAGAATCCCATGTCCAAGGTCTGGTTAATCACTGGCAGTGCGAGCGGCCTGGGCCGCCACATTGCAGAAGCCGTGCTCGCCTCAGGTGACCAACTGGTGGCGACCGCCCGCGACCCAAGTCGCTTACAGGGTCTTGTTGATCGCTACGGAAATCGTGTCCGTCCCACGACACTTGACGTAACGGATTCGGCAGCGGCTCGACAGGCCGTCGACGTTGCCCTCAACACGTTCGGCCGTCTGGACGTAGTAGTGAACAATGCCGGATACGGTGACGTGGCACCGTTCGAACAAGTTTCCGAGCAAGACTTTCAGGCGCTGATCGATACGTGCTTTTACGGCGTCGTCCATATGACGCGTGCGGCGTTGCCTGCCATGCGCAATCAACGAAGCGGTCACATCTTTCAGATTTCATCGCTGGGAGGACGCATGGCCACTCCTGGCAGCGCCGCCTACCATGCCGCGAAGTGGGCCGTAGGCGGTTTTACCGAAGCGCTGGCCCAGGAGGTTGCCCCCTTCGGCGTCAAGGTGTGCGCCCTGGAGCCGGGGGCAATGCGCACCAACTGGGGTACCCGCGCGACGCAAAACATTCCGTCTCTACTTCCGGACTACGAGCCGTCGGTGGGTGCGTTTGTGACCCTGCTTTCGTCACTGTGGGGCCAGGAAACCAGTGATCCGACCAAGGTTGCCCAGCTCGTCCTGCGCCTGGCCACGCGGGATCGGCTCCCCGCACACCTGCTGTTGGGCAGTGACGCCGTTCAGATGAGCGAGCAGGTCGACCAGGCGCGCAGCAGTGAGGCGGCCAGTTGGCGCGAGGTCAGTATGTCGACAGATGCGACCAACATGGGGCCGACACCGCCCATGCCTACCTAATCTCTCGACAGCGTAAGCGTTGCGCAACCTTTTTCCATGGCGGGAGCAACGCTGTGAGTTCGGTAGTTAGCGATTGTCCGCTTCCGACCAGAAGCGGACTTTCATCGTGATCAATTACCATGGCTGGGAGATCCTGTTGTCTTGGCGTGACTGGTCAGAATCGTCGGTGCAACCAAACAGGTCAATCAATGCTTCTAGAACCGCGCGTTACGACCATTGCCCTGCTTGTGAAAGCGCTTCCGTCAGGGCGTCGATTAGAGGAAAAACGGACGAATTGTATGTGCCGGCGTGGTTGTTGCCAGCGGCCTCAAGAATAAGTGTGTACGCACGATTACTTGCCTCGGCATCTTGAGCCGATCGAAAGGCTTCGATAGCGCGAAAGACAGGGTCCGTCTTGCGATTTCCGGTATTCAATTTGCGGCCTAACGCTTTGCTCAGCGAGAGAGAAAAGCAAAGCTTTTCTTGATCCGTTGCAGCAATTTGTTAAGAGCCCCCTCACTGCGCCCAAGGGATCTCTCGACTTCTAATAGTTTGAACTGAATCTTTGGGATGTCTCTCATGTTCTTATAATGCTCAAGGACAACTTTGCCAGCCTCAATGGCTTTCCGTTTCAAGCCGAGCTCCTGGTATATGTCGTAGGCCACCATGCACTCACTTGATCTGAGGTTGTCTGCGTATAGCTCTACACTGGCACTGGGCGAAAAAAATGGAAATATTACGCCTTCAAGACTCTTTCGTAATCGGCCTATCTTGTTGCGTAATCCCTCGGCACCCTTAAATGTAATATCTTTTGGATGATTCGAGAGGCTTCCGCCGGTAAAGTAGCTGTATAGATACGCGCCTTCCGGGGGCGAACCCTTATCTGGACGCTCTTGCTGCCTTGAAACACCCAAGAAAACCCTAAAACTCTCACCGTCAAAGTCCAAGGAAATCATTGAGGTGAGGCCGCTCGAATGATTCTTAAAATAACAAAGATCGCGATATAGAAACCCCCTCTCCATGAGGGGTGGATCTAGTTCAGCCTTTACGATCTCCTCAGTGGTATTCATGCCTGACTCTTAACGCCAAGTTGACCGGCACATACTGCGGAGAGAGTTTTTGTGTAAAAATGGAGCGGAGCGACATACACAAAAACGAGTGAAGCAGTATGTGTCCGCGTGGAGCTTTTTGTTAGGCATTACCCGCTAAACCCATATTGCTCTACTTGTTTATCTACCCATTCTTCCAAGCTAGGGTGTGCAGACAGTAATTTTTGATGAAGCTCTTCGGGGTTGCCTTCTAGTGCACCGTAAACACTCTCAATTTCTTTTTGCAGTTTCATTCGATCGATCGCATCTGGATCATTTTCTTCGTCAGCAGCGAACCAGCCACCAAAGCCGAAATCATAACCAGCACCCAAATACCGCGCAAACTCCTTAACACTTATAGCAACATTGTAGAGCTCACCTTCGGAACCAAAAAATACAACTGGGGGCTCTCCCGTTAACTCTGGGTAATACCATAGGCAATATGATGAGCCGGTGCCATCTTGACCAAATTTAATGATTTTGTATTTTTCTTTCTTCCACTTATCGCCATCAAACCAGTATTTCGTTTCCGACGCGCCATCTTCTTCGGATGGTTTCTGTAGCTCAAGATCTATGGGCCAACCTAAAACACCTTTGTCCTGAAGCTCAAGAAGTAAAGAAATTGCTTTAGCCGAATTAGTATCCATATATTTTATTCTTGGTTTTGCCTAACGCCCGCAACAGGGGCGACCAACGCTATGCACATTTTGTGCGAAACCGGGAGCGCAGCGACCCGCACAAAATGTGCATAGCGTTGGGCGTCCCGCGGAGGCCCGAAGGGCCGGAGTAAACTGCTTGCGCATGTTAGCATATCTACCCCTCCGCCTCTTTTGTGATGAGAATTTTATATTTGTTAATTTCCTCGCGGTACCATTCGCGCAATTTACTAGAATACAGGGCACCTATAGCAGACGTATAATAGGACAAAAATTGGCTTTGAGCTTTAATAAACTTTCGCCCCGTAGACGATTCTAGAAATTCTATTACCTCAACTAGCTCTTCGTTGCTAAATTCTTTAGAAAGTGGTGCATAATATAAATCGTTTATAAGTGATTTTTCAGGTATTTATTTTTTCAACCGCCGTAAGAAATCTAATTTTATCTTTGGTGTATATTTTGATATCGCCACTTCATAGGCCAATATCTTTTCTTCTGGATATCCGGCCATAGTCATATTTTTTCTACCGAAATCAGATATTTTAGAGGACGTAAACTCTGTAATGTATTCATACGTCCCTAGTTCATGGTTATACATACCACTTGCTTTCAAATATCTAACAACAGTTGAATACTCTAATGGCGAAGCATCGGCTGAACAAGAAACCACCAAAATCGCGATGATTATGAATTTATTCATATGCAGACATCCTAATGTTAACGCTCGGTTTAGGGGCGGCTGAAGCGTAGCGTAAGCCGTCCTAGCCGCGTTCTTTTGCGGCGCTTACAACCGCTTGTTATGCATTTACTCTAGTAGCTTCTGTACATACTTCAGACAGGACCCAGACTCATACTGTGCCGCCACCTCAAAGTCTTTGATTGAATCACGATATGCAGGGAACTGAAAAATGGCTTTATCATCAAGTATTCTGTAAGAAACTGGTATCCAGAAACTAGCGACTTCGCCTTCTGTAAGGAACATAGCTACTAAGGGGATTCCAGATACAGATGCAGGGACTTCCACCTTGAATAAATCCATTTCTTCATGCTGAGTGGCCGTATTAGAGGAATGCCCCTCTATCTGAATGTTCATTTCTATTTCGGCCGTTTCTTGCTCTTCTGAACAATTTGAAAAAGCCAAGTTGTTGAAAATGAGAAAAGCTATCGTAGAAAAAATTTTATTCATGCTGATTATCTAGTTCTGATGCATAACTCCGCCAGCAGGGGCGGCCTACTTTGTGCGCTATGTTGCGCGATAATGGGAGCGTAGCGACCCGCGCAACAAAGTGCAAAAAGTAGGACGTCCCGCGGAGGGTCGAAGGCCAGAAGCTTTACTGTCTGGCATTGTTATGTTCATTTTCAGAGTACCTAAATCCCAAAAAAATGAGTACAAAAGTTAGAATTAAAAATGGAATAGTCGAAACTATATACCAAGTTGGCAATATAGACATCTCAGCGAAACTAAGATATGCAACAAACAGGCTAGCAACTACATGAATAAATATTAGACTTACGCAAAAGTTTTTTGCTTGCCACCTTACATATTTGCCGATGACACAACCGGAGAAAAAACTGAATAGTAGGCCGCAAAAATGGTAAGCATAAGCAGCGCTATATATCGGGCCTAAAGCAGAAATATCATCAGCGCTCAATCCATTTGATTTCCAATAGTACAGATGTGCGTAATCAACCAAAATCGTCCCGAAAATTTTCCCCACATACAGCACTATGAGCGCCAACACGAACACTAAAAATGATCTAATCACAGCTTACTACCTATACAGAACATAACGCCGTAAATAACCTGACCGTTTTTTGTGAGCACAGCGAACGAAAAATGTGTCAGGTTGATTTACATCGTTATGTGCGACGAATTCATACCGACCTACCACCTTCAGAGAATTGTTCAAGCGCCTCAATAGCATGGGATGCATAAACTACGCTGGTACCACCACCCATGAGTATTGCTACGCCTAGTGCGTCGGTAACCTCCTCCTTCGTTGCCCCTGCTTCAAGCGCATCATAGACATGGTGTGCAATGCAGTCGTCGCAACGTGCGGAAACACTGATAGCCAGAGCAATGAGCTATTTTGTCTTGCTATCGAGTGCTCCGGGAGCCACAGCTGCTGTTCGAAGTCCCCAAAACGCCTTCATTAAAGCAGGTTGAGAGGACGAAAGAGAGCGAGAATTTTTCTGAAATTTCTGTAATCTGCTGGGGTACGAATTGGCTTGTGTACTTTGGTTGCTCATGGTTTATGCCTCCTTGTGTTCTCCTAGATTTGCGACTCAGGAATACAAGCGCCTGTCCAGCTTGCCCTCAGTTTACAAATCAATACTATATATAGTAGCTCAAGAGTTTGCTCCATAAATTTCACATAACGCCAAAAGCACAGGAAAAATGGTGGCGGAGCGAAGCGCAGCC
>NZ_JACZCR010000042.1 GCF_014904735.1 Microbulbifer hainanensis
CGTAGGCACTCTACACTGGGTTACATAAGCCCAGATGAGTATGAGCGCAAATGCGCATAGTTAGAGCGTCTACTTTTTGTGGGTAAGACCAACGGGTGTTCGAGGTGGAAATTTAATCTGTGCGCAATATATATATTTTAATTATTTTAGGTGGATTACTAATGGGCTGTGAGGATCGAACCTCTTGTGTGCTTGTTGGATCAGGTAATCAGTTTGGAAACGACCACTTAAAAAAAAATCGAACTGGTTTCTGATTATACGAAAGAATTAGGTTTGCCAATTACAAAAGAGGAAGTAGCTTTAATCGTCGGTATAGCTTACGCCTCAAGTCAACTTGAAGGCGGGCAGGAAGGTGTTCCTATAAATATATGTTTTAGGTTGGAAAGTAAGGGTATACCGGAATTCCGCATACTCTCTAGCAATGGGAAGCCTTTAGTTGATTGGCAAAGTACAACAAGATCAACGCCCGCTGATCCAAGAAAGTGAAACCACGTCTAACAAATTTCTGCACCTGACACACACTGCTAGGCTCCTTTTGCGTGTGTCGTTGCGCTCCATTATCACAAAAACCGCTCTCCACAGTGCGCTCAGATGAGCAAGGCGTTAGCATTAAGAGGACGTAAATGAGCAATCCATATAGTGCACCGAATAGTGATCTTATGAGAACAGAGGAACCTTGGAAACGTTCTAAATGGTTAACGGGGTGGCTATGGTTTATGTTGATTACAACAGTCATCAATATCCCTATTTCATATTTCATGTCTGATGCAATTATTAAATAATCACCAAAAATAACGATGAAAATCGTTTACATATTAATGTCAGCCTCCGTTTTGAGCGCCATTTCTTTGTGGGCACTACTTAAAAATAAAAGGTGGGGTGTTTGGGGTGTATGCGTAGTAGTAATTATCGCGTTCGTAATTAATTTCCACTCTATGGGTTTAAAGGCTGCTATTAGCGGGCTAATAGGAGTCGCCATTCTGTTTTTCTTACTCCTGAGAGGAGGGAAAAATAGTGCGTGGTCGAAGCTATGCTAACAAACGCAGGCAGTTTATTCTGGCCCCTGCCGGGGCCTCCGTGGGACGCCCAACGCTGCGGCCGCTAACCATTACAAGGAGAACGCTCAGTGATTAAAAAAATTATTACACACTTCCTTGCTCTAAGTGTCGGGATTGTAGTGACCGTTTCTTTCACGGTCATGCCACAGTTTGGCGGAAAGGAAGACGCGCCAGCGGATATGACAGTGGTGGTGTATCGTGTAGCTGAAGAACTGATGGAGCCTAAAACGATCACTACCAACTCTAATTTCAGGACTTCTTTGGATACAGAAAAGGGAAAACCTATAGACCTATCTATAAAGAAAGTAGATTCCCAGTCATCAAGCACTGTCTCCTACCAGAATGTAACGGTGAATGGAGTAAGTATGAATATCGATTCAAATGGTACAGCCGTATTTGATGATATTATGGTCGTTCTGGTCGATCACTCTAAATACGACCCAGGGACAGAGGTCGCCACGCGATAATGGTTAACAACTGCAGGCAGACAACCCAACCCCTTTGGGGACCTGGGTGGAACGGCTTGCGCTACGCTTCAGCCGCCCCATGCTGCGGGCGTCACATCCTAAAATCATTGAACATTTCGAAAATTGTATAGGTACATTATGAAGAATAAAGTTTTTAACACAGCAATATGCATATTAGGCCTTAGTGTTATATCAGGATGTGCTGAGTTTAAAGATACTGGAAAATCAATTGGCCATGGCACAAGAGATGTTGCCAAAGCAATTGGCCATGCTTCTCGCGACACAGCAAAAGCAATAGGCAAAAACACCAAAAAGATAGTAAATGATATAAACAATGACAGTAAAAAATAATTTCTAAGGGTATAACAAGGTGCGCCACACAGGTCCTGCAACGCTTTGCGCCGCAAGCCCGTGCGCACGCGAAGCAATCAAAGACGTATGGTTTACGGAATTATTTTCTTCCCGATCGCCATCTTCATCATTTTATTTATTGTCTGGCCGCTTGAAAATAATTAGGTCAGCGGAGATGAAGTAGAAAACCCTGGCAATTTGTCACAGCCAGACGAACCTCCGAGTGCACCGGGAAAACAATGGAAACGCAGTGACGTACACTCAAACTCTTACACGCTACAAGGCTTGGGCCGACGACCTGTTTTTGTCTGCGGTTTCTTCAATTCCCATAGAGGAGCTCACAGCGCCACGGCCAATTGTCTTTGGCAGCCTAATTCGCACGCTAAATCACTGCTATACGATGGATTATGTCTGGCAGTGTCACCTGCTTGGCGAACCTCATGGCATGACGACGCGCAACCCAGAGGATTGGCCCACAATCGAAGCGCTGGCAGCAAGCCAACGCAACGTGGACCAGTGGTATGTTGACTACGCCAACTCAATCACAGAGGACAAACTGGAAGGAACCGTGGAGTTTGAATTCATAGGCGGCGGTGAGGGGTGCATGTCTCGTCGCGATATCCTTGTGCATGTCGTGAATCACACCACCTACCATCGTGGTCATGCGGCCGACATTCTTTATAGTCTCAATGTCGCCCCACCAACTACCGATCTATCGGTATTCCTCCGGCAGCATTCGATGACTGCCCCTAAAGGAGTTCAGTAAGCGGTTCTGGGCATCCCGCTCGCGAAAACACTGAAGCGCACCTCGGCCAATAACGTCAAACCTAAATAAGAGAGTAAGAATGAAAACATTAATAAAAATAGTCATAGGGATTTTCGGGGTCATTGTATTAGCTATAGCGGCGGTTTTCTTTTTCACTTCCGACATGACCAAGACCGCTGATGAATTCCTTGCACTTGCCAGGAATGACAGCAAAGCGGCGTACGCCTATTTGTCGGAGGATTTCAGGGCCGGAACTTCTTTTGAAGAGTTCTCATCGTTTATTAAGACCAGCGCTTTGGACAAGTATGAAAGCTCAAGCTGGGAGTCCAGATCAAGGAACGGAAATCGGGGAACGTTAAAGGGTTCTATTACTACAGTGTCAGGGGGTGTTATTCCCTTAACGCTGAATCTCGTCAAAGGAAACGGATCCTGGAAGGTCTACTCCATTCAGAAGCCATCTTCAGGCATTCAAATAGAATCGGAAAACGGCGAGCTTCCAACACAAAAAGAACAGGTTGTCTTAGTTGATCGCGCCATGCAGGAGTTTGCAAATTCCGTTAACAACAAAAGCATGGCTTCTTTTCATGATTTCATTTCTGAATTCTGGCAAAAGCAGGTATCAGTGGAGTCCCTGGACAAAGCTTTCGAGCCATTTTTTGGAGCCGTAGACCTAACCGTACTGAAATCTTATGAACCACAATTTTCCAAAGATTCACAGATAACTGAAGACGGCATACTAATTCTTGCGGGCAGCTACCCCACAAAACCCAATAAAGTTTATTTTGAACAAAAATACATCTACGAGGGGCTTGGCTGGAAACTGGTCGGATTCAGCACCGATATAAAATAGCTTTTACAATCCACTCCAGCACGAGCTTATTGATACCAGGCAGCCTACAGCAAACCGCCCTAGAGCTGTTTCATGGCGTTCGTCGCCGACACTGCGATGATAATTAGACTGACAGCCAGGAGTGAGAAGGGCCCCGCCACAAGGGCGGGGTTTGTTGAATATCAGTTCCCCACGACCTGATAGTGAATGGCACTGGGATACTGCTCGCTGTGGTATACCCGGTGTTCCGCCCTGACGAAATCTTCCGGCTTGGCCTGGAAGATATTGTCCACATACTTCTGCGGGTTCAGATCCAGGAACGGGAACATGCTGCTCTGCACCTGGATTTCCAGGCGGTGACCGCGCTTGATGGTGTGCAGCACGTCGAGCAGCTGGAACTTCACCCGCGTGGGCTTATTCGGTTCAAAGGGTTCCGGATTGCTCATGCTGTTGCGGAAACGGCCGCGCATGACACCCCAGCGGACCAGCTCATGGCGATTGCCGGTCTCGGCATCCACTTCGTCGGTATTCACATCCTTGCCGGGGAATACATCCACCAATTTGACGACAAAATCCGCCGCGCTCTGGCTGGTGGACACCCACAGGTCCACATCGACCGGACCGGCAATGGTCTGGTCCTGCTCCGCCGGCGGGGTATCGAATACCAGCACGTCGGGACGACGGGCGCTGAAGCGCTGATCCTCTGCCATATAGGGCCGGTCCCAGCCGCGGCTGATGTGGGCGGAGTGCGGCACCGGCTTGTTCGGATCACTGACATAGTCGCTATAGCCACCCTTGGCCTCGCGCTGCTTCAGCAGATTCGCATCAGCACCCAGATACAGGGTCACGGCGTCACCCTTTTTCGGCGGCCAGTTTGCGAAGCTGCGCCAGCGATTGGCGCCTGTCTCAAAGACCGTCACACGTTCTGGATCCGGCGCATCGGCGCCCTTCAGGTTTTTGTTGAAGAAAGGCAGCAGCACCTGCTGCTGAAACCATGCGCTGGTATCGAAGCCGAACTGGGCCTCACCCATATGGTCGCCTTCGCCGCGATTCCACTGGCCGTGGTACCAGGGCCCCATCACCAGGTGGACATTGTCCTTGTCGTTGTTCTCGGACATGGTCCGATAAGTGGCCAGCGGGCCGTAGAGGTCTTCAGTATCGTACCAGCCACCGACGATCAGCACCTGCGGTTTGACGTTGTCAAAGTGTTGCAGGACATTACGCGCTTTCCAGTAGTCATCGTAATTCGGGTGCTCGGTCAACTCGTTCCAGAAAGGCCGGGTACCCTTGAAGTATTTTTTGTTGACGTTGCTGAGTGGGCCCAGCTCGCGGAAAAACTGGTAGCCATCCGGCGTTCTCGCCTTCATGCCCTCAGGCCAGGCCGCCATCAGTCCGTCGCGCTGCTTGTCAAAAGTGTCGAAAAACAGAAACGCCATCGGCGCCACGAAAGCACCGTTGCGGTGGAAATCGTCAAAGAACCAGTCGGCGATAGGCGCCTGCGGCGAAATCGCTTTCAGCGCGGGGTGGCTGTGAATTGCGGACACTGCAGTGTAATAGCCGGGATAGGATGTTCCCCACATCCCCACGCGACCGTTATTATTTGGTACGTTTTTTACCAGCCAGTCGATGGTGTCGTAGGCATCGGTAGCGTCGTCGACGGCCTTGCCGCCCTTGTCAAACGCATCCTGCGGACGCATGTTGACAAACTTGCCCTCGGACATGAATTTGCCGCGCACATCCTGGAAGACAAAAATATAGCCTTCTTTCTCGAAGATCTCGCTTGGCCCAAGCTTGGTTTTGTACTGCCCCACACCATAAGGTGCCACCCGGTAGGGAGTGCGCTGCATCAGGATCGGATATTTATCCTTGCGGTCGTAGGGGATGTAGACGGAGGTAAACAGCTTGGCGCCGTCGCGCATCGGTATCTGGTATTCGTACTTGGCGTAGTGGGAGCGAATATACGCAGCCCGCTCGTCCGCTTTTTTCTTTTCGGCGTCTTCCGCCGCCTGCGCAAATCCGCTCAGCAGCGTGGCGGCCAACAGGCACAGGACGATAGAAATTCGGTTTCTATACATCGATTTATCCTTATAGAAATTTCGATTGCGGGCTTTTTATTTTTTTTGATGCAGCCGCGGGGCTGACAGGATATTACCGACGGGTTCGATTTGGCGCCAGCGACCCAAGCCAGGCCGAATGCCTGATGGGGCGAGATGTCGGGCGCTGCAAGGCGGGAGCTCGCCCGAAGGCGCAGAGGGGAGTGGTTTTTTTCGATTACTGGGGCGTGGACACTTCGCCGTCTTGCAGCATCAGCTGCGCTTCCAGCGCCCGCTGCTCTTCGCCAACGCGGCGATAGTGATTGACCAGTGCGGTGCCGAGTGTCTGCAGCAGCGGGTGGCTGGCTTCCTGCCGGTGCAGGCGCCGCAGTAGTTCTTCCAGCCAGCCCCAGTCCTTCGCCTGTGCGGCGCGGCGCGCCAGCAGCAGGCAGACCTTTGCGGTCAGGGCGCGCGGTTGCGTGGCGGTATTCAGGTAGCGGCGGTAGCCGGCGGCAATTTCCTGCTCGTCACTGTTGCCGTCGCTGGCCAGCGCGAACAGGGCCAGGTTGGCGCGGTGGTAAGCGTCGCTGTCCGGCGCGGCAGCGGTCAGTTCGATATTGCGCTCGATCAGTGCCATCGACTGGGGATACTGGCGCACGGCGGCAGTGGCGGCCTCGGCCGCCTCCAGCAGCTTGCCCTCGTGCTGGAAGCGCTCGATGCGCTGGAGTGCCCGCTGCTGCGGTGTCGGCCCGGTGTCTTCCACCGGCATGGTCTCCAGTGGCGGGCGGCGGCTGAGCAACACCAGGGCACAGACAAACCCGGCGAGCAGGCCGCCGAAGTGCGCCCAGTAGGCGATGCCGGCATCGCCATAGAAATAGCCGAACAGCTCCTTGCCCAGCCACAGTGGCAGGACCAGCAACGCCGGCGCGGTGAACTCGCCAAACAGGAAACCCAAGGTGTAGAAAAAGCGCATCCGGCGCACGCCGTAGATGGCCACAAACATGCCCATGACCGCCGATACGGCGCCGGATGCGCCGACCATCGGCATCGGGCTGCCGGCCTCCATGGCGATGTGCAGGCCCGCGGCAGCGAGACCGCTGATGATGTACAGCCCGGCAAACCAGAGCCCGCCGAGAGCCAGCTCCACCGACAGGCCGAACAGCAGCAGGAAGATCATATTACCGATCAGGTGATCCCAGCTGCCGTGCAGGAACATATGGCCAAACAGGCCGGCAATGCTCGGTTCTGCCGGGGTGAGTCCGTAGGCGATGGTGCTCAGGCGGTCGCGCAACTCGGCAAAGTGCTCGCGCTCCGCCAGCCACTCGGTTTTCCCTTCCTGCCGCAGCTGCGGCAGCAGCCACTGGTGGAACTCCTTGTTCCACAGCAGTTCCCGGTAGACGAAATCCTCGCCCTGGGCGTCCACCTGCACGCGCCACTCCGGATGCACTTCATCGATATAGATCAGGAAGCGCGCCTCTTCGTGTTCGGACAGGTCGTGGGAGAAGTAGTAGTCCTCGGCCTTCTGCCAGCGTTCCTCATCGCCGCCCTGGTAGAACAGGAACACGAGCACATTGAGTGCGATCAGTGCAAAGCACATCAGCGGCGGGCGGCGCCAGTCGGGCTTGTTCTGGATGGGGATGATCAACACCGGCGCGGGCCTGTCTCTGTGGGGCAAATAGCCTCCCAGAATACCGCCAGCACGGGCGGAGAACAAACACTTTGCCCGTTTTTTGACCGACCAGCGAAAGCGGGAATATCGCCGTCCAGGTGGTCACAGTCGACATGGCTGCGGGCATCGCTGGCAACCTGCTGCAGAAGTACGTTGGGAATGGGACGCGGTATCGCCATGGTCTAGTCCGCCGACCTGCGCTGGTACCGCGCAACCGGTAGCGGGGGCTCCCAGCTGCGCACGTGCAGGTCACGCTGGGGGAAAGGCACCTCGATTTCCCGCTCATTCAGTTCGCGCAACAGCTCCAGGTTGAACAGGGCATAGGGGTCGCCGAGCGGCGACACCATGTTGCTGTTGATCCACACCACCAGTTTGAAATTGAGCGAGCTGTCGCCGAACTCCATCAGCCAGACTTCGGTTTTGCGCTGCCAGTCGGTGTGGGTAATGGCGACCCGCTCCGCCGCCGCCATCGCCGCCTCGCGCACGTTGTCCGGGTCGGAACCGTAGGCCACGCCAAAGGGCACGTGGATGCGGCGCACCGGATCGTCCAGCGTATGGTTGATCACCCGGCCGGCGACGAATTCGGTATTGGGAACGAGGATATCCACATTGTCGCGGGTGGTAATGCGTGTGGAGCGCACATTGATATCGCGGATGCGCCCGAAGACTCCGGATTCCAGTTCCACCAGGTCGCCGACCCGCAGCGGCTGCTCGAACAACAGGATCAGGCCGGAAATGAAGTTGGAAAAAATCGCCTGCATGCCGAAACCGATACCCACCGACAGGGCACCGGCTACCAGCGCGAGCTTGGAGGTATCCAGCCCCAGCATGCTCAGCACCACGATCAGGGCGATGGCGATGATGCTGTAGTGCAGTACCCGCCCCAGGTTGTACATGGACGATTCGCTGGCGTGGTTCTTGCGCACCAGCCGCTGCAGGAAACGGCGGGTAAAACTGGAAATCAGCCAGGCGACCACCAGTACAAAGATGATTTTGGCGATGTCGCGCAGGGTGATCGGGTTTTCGCTGATGGTGAACAGCTTGTAGTCAGCCAGTTCACGCCAATGTCTGTAGGCAACACTGAGAAAATGGCCGGTGCGCTCACGGACTGTCGGCCACCAGCCCTGGTGCTTTTTGAATAATTGCAGCTGCACCGCCTCATAGCGCTGCACGTCGTTGATCAGGTCATCGACGCTGCCGAGACCACTGTTGATTTTCTCGAACAGCAACCACCATTTCTGCATGCCCGCCCGTTCCTCGCCGGTCCAGGCCACCAACTGACGCTGGCGTACCGCCAGGTCACGGGAGATGCTGTCGCTCATGGTGTGCGCCGTGTCCAACAGCTCGCGGCTCACGATCAGTTCGTGTTCACCGCCGTCCTCCTTCAATACGTCATTGATGGACTGCAGGAGCTCCGCCTTGCGCTTCTTCAGGTGGGCTTCGAGTATTTCGGTTTCAAGCTGCATCAGTTTCAGTTCACGCGCCATATCGACTTCCGGATTGGCGGAAGTCAGCTGGTCGGCCTGCAAATCCGAACGCTGGACCGTGAGTTTATCGATGACATTGGCGCGCGCCTTGATAACCGCGTCGAGCTTTTTACCAACCTCGTCGCTGTATTGCAGATTCTTCAACATCCGGGCGAGCTGGCTCTGCGCCAGGCCAATCTGCTCCTTCCAGGCGCTCTGCTGCTTTTCCAGCGCATCGCGCCGCTCGACGATAATCAGGTGCCTGAGCTGGGCCTGCAGCAGTGCCAGGGCCGCCGCCTCGCGCTTGAGCTGGTCATCACCCGCCTCACGCAGCACCACCACCTGCTGGCGCAGCCGGTTAATGGACTGGTTCATGGTGTCGCTCAGCTGCCGCAGCTCCAGTTGCAGGCTCAGCTGTCGCTGCAATCCCCGCGCTATCGCCGCGTCCGCGTCGGCCCAATTCAGCACATTCGGCTGTTCGGGGAATTTCACCTCCGGCAGTACCGGCATTTTCCGGTATTCACCAAACTTCTTTCTGGTGTTTTCGATTCCCTTGAGGGATTCCGTCACCGCCTTTGCGCGCGCCTGCAGATCTTTATTGTCCGGGAGTTTGGCCTGCCAATCTGCCCATGCCTTTTGCAGGGCCTCCAACCACTGCTGCCGCTGCTCCGGCGAGGCATCGGGCCAGCCGGTCCACCAGTCGGCACTGGGCGCGCTGAAGTTGGGAATGACGGGTTCAAATTCCTCCTCGGGTTTCGGCTGGCCGGGCAGCTGGGCACTGGCCGGCGCTGCAGCAGCGCACAGCAACAGGGATAAGGACAGGGACAGCAACAGGCAAAGAAGAGCCGAGGGAAATGCGGGGCGCCGGCTGCACTGCTGTGAAGCGACCAATGAGGGATCACAATTTCCCATAGCCCACATCTATCCGTAGTACCACCGGCGCGAAAAACCATGAGATCCCGGCAGGGATCTCCGTATCAGTGTAGATGATTAGGTCGCCGGCCCCGCCGACTCAGTGGTGAGAGCCGCGCTTCAGGCAGTTCTGGTACTCGTCGCGATAGATGCGCAGCTTGCGGCTATCCACCCGGCCGGTGGCGCTGTTGCGGCGGGACAGATCCGAGGCAATCTGGCGACAGGTAGCCTCGCGCAGAGCGCGCGCGTCTTGGCCCCCGTCGACAGAGGGTGCGGTGCCGTAGGTAGGATAGGGGGCGTAGTAAACCGGGTAAGAATCCTGGCGCCCTTCGCCGTAGTCGTCGCGGTTGTGTGGATGGGCGCGCGGAACGCCTTGCACCCGGAAGCTGTTGGGATTGCGGTAATAATTGCGCCAGTTGTAAGGCGGCGTCACCACGGTGAACTGGCTGTTCCCAACGCTGTAGCGGAAGAAAATACCATTGCCGGCGACGAAATAGCGTTCTGCGCCGATCGTGAAGCCGCTGCTGCCAGACGGCAACAGCGCGACCGTGGCGCCGAGGGGGGCCTCGACGCGCAGGTAGCCGTCATCCACTGCGCGGTAGAAATAGCCGCCGGCGTAATAATAGGTCCGCCCCTGCACCTGAACTTCCTCGGTGCCATAGGGCAGGTTTTTCACGGTGTCGTCGGCCCAGACGCTTCCGGCAACAAGCGTCAGGCAGACCGTAGAGATGGCAACGAGCATGCGCATGTGTGGGCGCCCTCACACGGTAAAAGGAAGCGCCGACCAGTGTACTCGCCCGCGGTCGACACCTCCAACCCGGGCGGGGACAGTGTCCTGTACTCAGAGGAAGTGCTGTACTTTGGTCTTGTAGCTGCGGCTCATTTTCAGGCGTTCACCGTTGTTCAGCACCAGGTGGTATTCGCCATTGATATGCGCGCAGATCTCGCGCACACGGCTCAGGTTGACGATGGTGGAGCGGTGGATGCGCTGGAAGACTTTCGGGTCCAGCTGCTGCTCCAGCTCTTTCATGGTGATGCGCATTACATGGGTTTCCCCATTGGCGTGCACGCACATGTAATCGCCGGCGGCGTCGATCCAATCGATCTCCTGCGCGGGCACCAGGGTGATCTTGCCGGAGTCCTTGATGGCAATTTTTTCCGGGTACTGGCTGCCGCCCAGCTCGCTCTGGAAGTCGCCGGCCGCCAGCTTCTGCTCCAGCGCCTCGGGGGATTCGTGGGTCAGGTCCGCAACGGCCTCCAGCAGCTGTTCGCGCTGGCTGGCGATATCGGCCCGGGCGAGCTTATCCCGCACCCGCTCGATGGCGAGCGCCAGGCGCTGCTCCTCGATGGGTTTGAGCACATAGTCCACCGCGCTGACTTCAAAGGCCTCCACGGCGTACTGATCGTAGGCGGTGACGAAGACAATCTGCGGCAGCTCTTCCACCGGCAGTTGCTGCACTAATTGCAGTCCGTTGATACCCGGCATCTGGATATCAACAAACACCACGTCGGGCTTCAGTTCCTGGATCCGCCCGAGCGCTTCGCGGCCGTTGCCGCACTCGGCAATGACCTCGATATCCGGTATCGCATCCAGCCGCAGGCGCAGTCCGCGCCGCGCCAGTGGTTCGTCATCGACGACAATGGACCGCAGTTTTTCCTGTACACCAGTCATGCGCTTATTCCTGTTCGTAGGGAATTCTTATATGGACGGCCAGGCCGCCCTCCGGCCGGTTGCAGAAGCGCACCTTCTGCTCATCGCCGTAAAGGGAACGCAGGCGCTCGCAGGTATTGCGAATGCCCACACCGTAACCCGAATTCAGTGTGGCCAGTGAGGCCAGTGCCTCCTCCGGCATGCCCGGACCGTTATCGCTCACTTCCAGCAGCAGCTCTCCGGCAAAGACCCGCGCCTTGATCGTGATCTCGCCGCCCCACTCCCGCTGGGAGATACCGTATTTGATCGCATTTTCCACCAGGGGCTGTAACAGCAGGCTGGGTACCAGCGCGCGCGGCGAATCCCCCTCGAGATCCAGATTCACCCCCAGGCGGTCGGCGAAGCGAACCTTCTCGATATCCAGATACAGCATCAGCGCCTCGACCTCTTTGGCCAGCGTGACCTTCTGCATCGGGTCGTTGTCCAGCGAGTGGCGCAGGAACTGCGACAGCCGCGTCACCATATCGTTGGCGGTGCGGGCCTCATTGTCGAGAATCAGGGTCGAGATCGCGTTCAGCGTATTGAACAGGAAATGCGGATTGAGCTGGTAGCGCAGCATCTTCAGCTTGGCCTGGTGCGCCATGGATTCCGCGCGCAGGGCCTTTTCCTGCTGGGTCAGCGATGCCTGGTAATACTTGATGCCGTAGTAGAGGGCGGTCCAGGTCATCAGCAGCATGAACGAGTAGGAGAACCAGTAGACCGCCAGCACCAGCGGGTGCTCGTCGTCACCCTGCTTGCCGTACAGCCACAGGGAGCCGCCGAACTTGATCGCGGCCCACAGCACCGCCGCCAGTATCACCACGGCCAGGGATCCGAACAGGCGCACCGCCGGCGGTTTGTCCCACAGCCGCCGGAAACCGCGGCGCATCACTTCCGACAGCGCCACGCCGGACGCGGTGGCGACGGTAATATAGCCGGAGTGCAGCCAGTGATTCTCGACCCAGAAGAAGCTGCCGACGAATGTCAGCAGCGTATAGCCGCCCCACCCCGCCAGCTGCAGCGCCCAGTACTGCCAGTGGTGCGAGGACAGCTTATCCGACAGCCACTCAAATGCGTTATGACCCATAAATTCCTGTTGCCGCGGCGCCCAATACTCGCGCCGATTTGACACTAATGTTGAGGTTCATACTAAATGGCGTTATTCGCCGGCGAAATACCAACCGGCGCAACATCCAGACAGACTGCCGCAGGAGCCCCCGTGAAATACTGGCTTTTCAAGTCGGAACCGGACGAATACAGCATTGACGACCTGGCAGCGGAGCGCGGTCAGGTGGGCCGCTGGGACGGTATCCGCAACTACCAGGCGCGTAACTTTCTCAGGGATGCGGTCGAGGAGGGCGACGCGGTCCTCTACTACCACAGCGCCTGCAAGGTGCCGGCGGTGGTGGGGACTGCCGAGGTGGTGCGCGCCGCCTATGCGGATCCCGCGCAGTTCGATCCCGAATGCAAGTACTTCGACCCCAAGGCCAGCGGCGACAAGCCGCGCTGGTACTGTGTGGATATCCGCTTCGCCAGCCGCTTCGCGCGGCCGGTACCGCTGGCGGAGATCAAGCAGAACCCGGCACTGGCCGAAATGGTGCTGGTCAAGCAGGGGCGCCTGTCGATTCAGCCGGTCACGGCGCGCGAGTGGAAGACCCTGGTCGAGCTGGGCGAAATGTGAGGTCGCCGCTCACATGAAATCCGCGATTTCGTCCAGCGGCTTCTTGTCGATCGCCGGGACCCTGGCTCCCTCCGCCGGCAGCCCCGCCACCAGAATCATGTAGGGTTTCTCCGTCGCCGGGCGACCGAGGACTTCATTTAGGAACTTCATCGGGCTGGGCGTATGGGTCAGGGTGGCGACACCGGCATTGTGCAGCGCCGCGATCAGCATGCCGGTGGCAATACCCACGCTCTCGGATGTGTAGTAGTTCTTCAGCCGCTCACCGCCGTCGCCACCACTGAACTTCTTCAGGAAAATCACGATCAGGTAGGGCGCGGTTTCCAGGAAGGGCTTATCGGCATCGGTACCCAGTGGCGCCAGGGCGTTCAGCCATTCCGCCGATGCGCGGCGCTGGTAGAATTCGCGCTCCTCGGCTTCCGCGGCCTCGCGTATCTGGCGCTTGATCCTGGCACTCTCCACCACCACAAAATGCCACGGCTGCATATTGGCGCCGCTGGGTGCACTGCCCGCAGTGCGCAACGCATCCTCGATCACCTGGCGCGGCACCGGCGCACTGCAAAAATCCCGCACCGTGCGGCGGCTGCGCATCTGCGTATAGAAGGCCAGCGCGCGACGGCACATTGTATCGTCGTCGAGGCGCTCGAATTGCAGTGGCAGGAAAGTTTCGGCTTCGCTCACGGCAACTCCTTAAACTACGCCCTTGGTACGCGCGATAAACAGGCTCAGCAGGGACAGCAGGGTCAGCACTGCAACGATCACAAACAGCAGCAGCAGTGGGCGAAATGGTCTGCGCTCGACGCGATTGACGCCACTGCGCAGATACTTGTCGACCTTGGCCTGGTCTTCCGCGGAGAGCTTCTTGCGGGCGTTGCCGGAGATTTCAGACTCGGAGGGTTCAGACATTGGCTCTAGCGCTCGATTTATTGTTGTCGTTCGAGTCTAGAAGAAACAGCCGGTACAAAAAAGCCCCGCTATTGCGGGGCGCGATCGGCAGATCAATAACAGGGATGGAGTGCAGCCGGCACGGGACGCACCGACTGCTAAGGCCGATTAAAACAGGTCTTCCTCGAGATCCATCAGCGTGTGGCTGCCGGCATTGATGCTGGCGGCCAGGGCCTGGGCCTGCGGCAGCAGGCGCGCGAAGTAGAAACGCGCAGTCTTCACCTGCCCCTTGTAGAAGTCGTCCTCACCGCTTTTCGGCAGTGCCACCGCGACCACTTTGGCCCACATAAAGGCGTAGGCCACGAAGCCGAACAGGTGCAGGTATTCCACTGACGCGGCGCCCGGCGCGTGCGGGTCGTCTTTGGCCGCCGCCAGCATCTTGGCGGTAGCGTCTTTCAGGCGCTGCAGTTCCGCTGCCAGCGGCTGGACGAATTCCGCCATTTCCTCGCGGTCCGCCTGCTCGTCGATAAACTGCTGTACATCCGAGGCAAACAACTCGAAGAAGGCGCCGCCATTGGCGACAGTCTTGCGGCCGGCCAGGTCGAGCGCCTGGATGCCGTTGGTGCCCTCGTAAATCTGGGTAATGCGCACATCGCGCACCAGCTGCTCCTGGCCCCACTCGCGGATATAGCCGTGTCCGCCGAATACCTGCTGGCCGATGATGGTGCAATCCAGGCCCTTGTCGGTGAAGAAGGCCTTGGCCACCGGTGTGAGCAGCGCGACCATTGCTTCCGCGCGCTTCTTCTCTTCGCCCTCGCCGAACTTGGCGATATCCAGCCACTGCGCCACGTAGGTGGACAGGGCACGACCGCCGCCGATCAGTGCCTTCTGGGTCAGCAGCATGCGGCGCACGTCCGGGTGCACGATGATCGGGTCAGCCGTTTTTTCCGGCTGCTGTGGGCCCGCCGGCGAGCGGCTCTGCACGCGATCGCGGGCGTATTCCAGCGCATTCTGGTAGGAGCGCTCGGAGGCTCCCAGCCCCTGGATACCCACACCCAGGCGCTCGTAATTCATCATGGTGAACATGGCCGCAAGGCCTTTGTTCAACTCGCCGACCAGCCAGCCCTTGGCGCCGTCGAAATTCATCGCGCAGGTTGCGGAGGCCTTGATCCCCATCTTGTGCTCGATGGAACCGCAGTTGACGTGGTTGCGCTCGCCGATGCTGCCGTCTTCATTGACCAGGAATTTCGGAACCAGGAACAGGGAAATCCCCTTCGGGCCCTTGGGCGCGTCAGGCAGCTTGGCCAGCACCAGGTGGATGATGTTCTCGGACAGATCCTGGTCACCGCCGGTGATAAAGATCTTGCTGCCGGTGATGCTGTAGCTGCCGTCGTCCTGCGGCTCGGCCTTGGTGCGGATAATGCCGAGATCGGTGCCCGCGTGGGGCTCGGTCAGGTCCATGGCGCCGGACCAGGTGCCGGCATACATGTTCGGCAGGTACTGCTGTTTCAGTTCCTCGCTGGCGTGGGCATCGATAGCCAGGCAGGCGCCGGCGGTGAGCACCGGGTAGAGCGCAAAGGAAATATTCGCTGCGTTGATCATCTCCTCGACCTGGGCGCCGAGCATCTTCGGCATCCCCATGCCGCCGTACTCCGGGTTGCCCAGCAGCGAACCCCAGCCACCTTCGCAGAAGGTCGCATAGGCTTCCGGGAATCCCTTGGGCGTGGTCACGACGCCGTCGTTCCACTGGCAGCCCTCTTCGTCACCGGAGCGATTGATCGGATCCAGGGTATTGGCGGCGAGCTTGGCCATCTCTTCCAGAATCGCGTCTGCGGTTTCGCGATCTACAGCACCTTCCAACCCGGGCAGACGCGCCCAGAGTTGATCCGCAGCAAATACTTCATGCAGCAGGAAGTTCATCTCCCGCAATGGTGCCTTGTACTCGGCCATGCTCCCGATCCTCATTCAAGTGTTTCAAACAGTTGTTTGAATCTAGGCGCGCAGGGAAGGATTGTCAACTGCAATGCGGCATGACGGGGAGAGGAATCCGGCTATAGGGGGCCCCGGCGGGGCTGTGGACATCGCGTCCACAAACCCGCCCTAGGCGTTATGGGGAAAGCAGCGGCGAGATATCGAGATGTTCGGCGGCCCGGCGGAAATCCGCCCCGGGGTCGTGGGGCACGATGCCGAGCAGCGGCGCCGGCAGCAGTGACTGCAGGGTGGCGAGATTTTCCTGCGGGCGCGCCATGTCGTCGCGCACAAAATTCGCGACCCAGCCGGCCAGCGCCAGGCCATCGCGGCGGACCGCCTCGGCGGTCAACAGCGCGTGGTTGATGCAACCGAGCTGCATGCCCACCACCAGGATCACCGGTATATCCAGCTCCCGCGGCAGCTGTGACAGGAAACTGCGCGGGCCGAGGGGCGTGCGCCAGCCGCCGGCGCCCTCGATCAAGACCAGATCGGCACCGGCGGACATGACACCGCGACAGACGCCGGCCATGCGGCCGACATCGAGCACCCTGCCCGCTTCGCGCGCGGCGATATGCGGCGCTATCGCCGGCTCCAGCGCGATGGGATTGACCTGCTGGTAGGGCAAATCCATGGTCATGGCTTCCTGCAGCTGCAGGGCATCCTCATTGCGCAGCCCGTCCTCGGTTTCGGTACAGCCGGAAGCCACCGGCTTGACCGCGGCAGTTTTCAAGCCGCGCGCAGCGGCACTCGCCAGCAATCCCGCGGTCACATAAGTCTTACCGACCTCGGTGTCGGTGCCGGCGACGAAAAAAGTCCTGGTCACGAAAATCTCCGGGTTTTTTAGTTGACGCCTCTTTAAACGTCGTCTACTTGATGATAAGTTACCCACTTAGTGCAATTTTTAATCACCCTCAAGCATTGAGCTGCCCGGGATTAGGATAATTGCCTAACAAATTTCCCGGTCTGTCCGGGGATGTCAGCGAGGGACAGCGCTGTCACGCATTGCGCCACGATATTCCTCTGGGCGGTACTGCGAGAGCACGGAAGCTACCGAAATACCGGAAAACCGACAACGAGAGCTTTTGCCAAGACCATGCGATACCTGACACTTGCCCTGCTGATGCTGGTGCCCGCACTTTCCTTTGCCTCAGTGAAACCCGTCGACCACGTAGTCGTGTACAAATCCAAAGGCCTGATGCAACTCAAGCGCGATGGCCGGGTAGTCAAAAGTTACAAGGTCGTGTTCGGCGATAACCCCAAGGGCCACAAGGTCCGCCAGGGCGACGAGCGCACCCCCGAGGGCCGCTACACCCTCGACTGGAAGAACCCCAAGAGCCGCTTCTACCGCTCTATCCACGTGTCCTACCCGAACAAGCGCGACCGCGCCCGTGCGGCCCGGCTCGGTGTGAATCCCGGTGGCGACATCATGATTCACGGCATCAAGCCGGAGTGGAAAGGGATGGAGAAATACCTGTCGCGCATGAACTGGACCGACGGCTGTATTGCGGTGAACAACCGCGAGATGGACGAGATCTGGGCCCTGGTGAAGACGCCGACCCCGATCGACATCTACCCCTGATCCAGAAACCTGCCCGCGCCGGCCACGCCGGCGCCCCGCCCGGCCTTCCCTACCTCCGGGCGCTGTAAATCCAGATAGAACACTTCGTAGCTGGCCGGCAGGCCGGCTTCGCTGCGTGTGGATTCATAGGCTTCAGCCAGGCGCCGCAACACTGCGCGGGTCGTCAGCCCTCGGCCGGCCGCGCGGTTGACGTTGTGTGCGCCGACACTTTTCAGTTCCCGCATCAGCTCCTGCACGCGATCGAAGTGCAGAACACGCATCTCTTCACGCACGGAGCCATCCAGGCCGGCGCCACCGGCCGCATCCTGCCACGCTGTGCGCGGCAGAAAGCGGTTTACATGGACGCCGTCGTCCACCTGCGCCCAGCTCTGCCTCAATTCCCGTAACGTCCCCGGTCCCAGAGTCGCGATCAGACTGCGACCGCCGGGGGCGAGTACGCGCTGCAATTCGCCGAACAGCTGCGGCAGTCGATAGCACCACTGCAGCGCGAGACTGGAGAACACCAGATCCACGCTGCCGTCCGCCAGCGGCAGGCTCTCGGCGTCCGCGGCGATATAGGCATCCGCGACCGGACGCTCGGCGCGCGCATAGCGCAGCATGCCCTCGGCCAGGTCCACGGCAATGATTTCCGCCTGGGGAAAGCGCCGGCGCAGCAGATCGCTGCCATAACCGGTACCGCTGCCCAGGTCGACAATCCGCTTCGGCGCCCAGCTGTCGCCGGCGCCGCTCAACAGCTGGCGGCACACGGCGCGCTGCAGGTGTGCCGCCGCGTCGTAACTGGCGGCGGCGCGGCCGAAGGAGCGGGCCACGTCGCGCTTGGCAAAAGGAGAGGAGTCGCCGTGCGCCGGATCGGCGCGGGACAGCAACTCACGGATTTTTTCTGCGACCAGCGCGGGGTGGGAAACCTGCAGCGCATGGCCACAGTCATCCAGCACTTCCACCGGCAGTTTTTGCGCCGCCAGTTTCTCTGCGGCAGCCGCTGGCACCAGCGCGTCGCGCTGGCCGAACAGGTGCAACGCCGGCACCGCTATTTCCGCCATTACCCCGCGGTTATCCAGCTGCCCCAGCGTTTCCAGCGCGCGCGCCCAAGCGTTGCCGATCGCCTGCGGGCGCCAGCTTTTCAATTGTTTCAGCAGTGTGTGCAGGGCGCTGTCACCGCGCGCCTGCAGGCCGCAGAATTTTTCCCAGGTGGGCTCGGGCGCATGAGTGAGCGACGCGCAGAAATCGGCAAATACCGGCGGGGCCATGCCTGGCCAATCATCCCGCTGCACGAAACTGGCGTTGGCGGCGATGGTCAGCAAGGCGGCGATTTTGTTCTGCCCCGGCTGTGCGGCCAGGCGCGCGGCGAGCATGCCACCCAGCGAGTGGCCCACCAGCATGCAGTTGCGCGGCAACTGTGCATAGAGCTGTTGCAGCAGTGCCTCATCGTCCGGCCAGGACTCGGCTGTGCGGTCGCCAAAGCCGGGGAGTTCCAGCACTGTGATCGGCGGGCAACCGTCGAGCGCGTCTAGCAGTAGCTGCCAGTGCCGGCGATCGCAGCCCCAGCCGTGCAGCAATACCAGGTGATCTATCGGCTTCACGAAGCCACCGCTGTGCTGTCGTCCCGCTGCAGCGCGGCCGCCAGGGCCGCGATCAGGTCGTCTATCTGTTGTTCACTGTGCGCCGCGCTCAGTGTGATACGCAGGCGCGCGGTGCCGGCTGGCACAGTCGGCGGGCGAATCGCGCCGACGAGGAACCCGCCCTGGCGCAACTGGTCGGCGACGCGCATCACCGCAACTTCATTGCCGAGCAGCAGCGGCTGGATCGCACTGGCGGATTCGCTCAGGGGCAGCCCCAGCTCGACGGCGCGGGTGCGGAAATGGGCGATATTGCGCTCGAGCCGATGCTGCAGCTGCGGCTCCCGCTGCATGGTTTCGATCGCAGCCAGGCAACCTGCCGCCACCGCCGGCGGCATGCCGGTGGTGTAGATATACGGGCGGGCGAACTGCACCAGGTAGTCGATGAGTTCCCGCGAACCGGCCACGAAGGCGCCGGCGTTACCGGCGGCTTTGCCGAGGGTACCCATGACCACCGGCGCCTCGTCCTGGCCCAGCCCGGCGGCAGCAGCGCTGCCGGCCAACGGCAGCGCATCACTGCCCATCACGCCGAAGCCGTGGGCCTCGTCCACCATCAGCCAGGCGCCGTGGGCACGGCACAGTGCGGCGATTTCTGCCAATGGCGCACAATCGCCATCCATGCTGTAGACGCCGTCGACGGCCACCAGAATATTGCCGCCGGCTTGCGCCGCGCGCTGCAGCTGCTGCTCCAGCGCACCCAGGTCACTGTGACCAAAACGGCGGCTGTCGGCGCCGCACAGGCGCGCACCGTCGATCAGTGAGGCGTGGTTGAGCTTGTCGGAAATGATGTTGTCACCGCGCGCGACCAGCGCGCAGATGGTGCCGACATTGGCCATATAGCCACTGGAAAACACCAGCGCGGCCTCGCGGCCGGTGACTTCGGCGATCTTGTCCTGCAACTGTGCGTGCGCCTGCAGGTGGCCGTTGACCAGGTGCGAGGCGGTGGCACCGGCACCCAGCTCGGCGCCGCGCTGTTGCGCGGCAATCACGTCCGGGTGTGTGGCCAAGCCGAGGTAATCGTTACTGCTGAAGGCGATCAGGTCGCGCCCATCCACCCGCGCCACCGGCCCCGGCGCAGCGGCCAGGGTCTTGAGTTCCCGGTACAGGTTGCGCTCGCGGCGGTCCGCGAGGCGCTGGCGCAGGGTGTCAGACAGGGTCATTTTGCCGCGTCGTAGAAGTAGGGATCGTTGTGCTGTTCGGCGATCTGCGCGTTCAGGTCTGCCTCCACCGCGGTTTCGTCGGCGTACTGCTGGTACTCCTCCGGCTGGATACCGAGGCGGCCGAACAGCTGCATGTCCTTGTTGGCTTCCGGGTTGGCGGTGGTCAGCAGCTTCTCGCCGTAAAAAATGGAGTTGGCGCCGGCCAGGAATGCCAGCGACTGCATTTCGTCGCTCATGGCCTCGCGGCCAGCGGACAGGCGCACGTGGGATTTCGGCATCATGATGCGCGCCACCGCGATACAGCGGATGAACTCGAACGGATCCAGGTCTTTCTCGCTTTCCAGTGGCGTGCCCGCCACTTTCACCAGCATGTTAATCGGCACGGATTCCGGGTGCTCCGGCAGGTTGGCCAGCTGCATCAGCAGGCCGGCGCGGTCTTTCTCACCCTCGCCCATGCCGATGATGCCGCCGGCGCAGACTTTCATACCCGCCGCGCGCACGCGACCGAGGGTCTGCAGCCGGTCTTCGTAGGTACGGGTGGTAATGATGTCACCGTAGTATTCCGGCGAGGTGTCCAGGTTGTGGTTGTAGTAATCGAGACCGGCATCGGCCAGCTCCTGCGCCTGACCGTCATCGAGCATGCCGAGGGTCATGCAGGTCTCCAGCCCCAGCGCCTTCACCTCGCGCACCATCTGCGTAACGTAGGGCATGTCTTTCTTCTTTGGTGAGCGCCAGGCGGCGCCCATGCAGAAGCGGGTGGCGCCGCCGGCCTTGGCCGCGCGGGCCTCTTCCAATACCTTCTCCACCTTCATCAGCTTTTCCCGCTCCAGGCCGGTGTCGTAGCGCGCACTCTGCGGGCAGTAGGCACAGTCCTCGGGGCAGGCGCCGGTCTTGATCGAACACAGGGTGCTGACCTGTACACGGTTGGCGTCAAAGTGCATGCGGTGTACCTGCTGCGCAGTGAACAGCAGATCGTTGAACGGCAGCGCGAACAGGTCCAGGACCTGCTGGCGGGTCCAGTCGTGGCGAACATTGGCGGTGGGCATTTGCTGGGCAGCGGTCACGGCGCTTACTCTCTCTTTTTCGGATTCGGTGCGGGTGCAATAGACCCGAGAATCGCCAGTGTAGCGGCGGCCGAACCGCTGTCAACCGGAAGACCAGGGAATGGTTTACAGACACTTTTCGCGCTTTCTGTCACGCCACTTGACCCGCTGTCTGCTGTGCAGTGCCGCATGCCCGCACCCCAGCGGCATCTGTGGCCCCTGCCAGGCGGACCTGCCGGCACTGCACCACGCCTGCGACCTCTGCGCCCTGCCGCTCCCCGATGGCGCCAGCCGCTGTCCGCACTGCCTGCGGCGGCCGCCGGCGTTTACCCGTGCGCGGGCGGCCTGGCACTACTCCTTTCCGGTCGGCCAGCTGATCCACAACTTCAAATACCGCGGCGATCGCGTTGCCGGCCGCGCGCTGGCCCGACTCGCCGCCGAGCGCCTGATGCCAGTGGCGGAGCCCCCGGACCTGCTGGTGCCGATACCGCTGCACTGGCGGCGCTACTGGCACCGCGGCTTCAACCAGGCCCAGTTGATCGCCGCCGTCTTCGGTCATCAGTGGCAGATACCCGTGATGCCACGACTGCTCAGAAAGCGCACTGCCACCAACACGCAGCAGCAACTGAATCGCGGGCGACGGCTGGGCAACCTTCGCGAGAGCTTTATAGCCTCTAAAAAAGTGCGCGGTCTGCGTATCGGCCTGATCGACGACGTCATCACCACCGGTGCCACACTGGAGGCGGCTGCCCAGGAACTACTGAACAGTGGAGCGGTGGAAGTCAGTGCCTTTGCACTTTGCAGGGTGAGCTGAGCCCGGTCTCGTTTCCCTGCCGCCCCCTTATCCGAGCATTAGGCATAGACGGCCAGCCAATTGGGCACAGTGGCGACAACCTGCCGGTGCCAACAGACATGGAATCCTTCCTTAGGCCACAGGTCCGGGTCGCTGACCAATCGTTCAGACATAAATTGGTGTAGGCCCGCCAGTGGTGGCCACCCACCTTGGCCAGAACCCCCTGATTACTCGTCCCATTCGTCCCGCTCCCCGATAGACCGAAATTGGTATTAACGTCACAATTGCGCCCCCTTGCGGCCTGGCGCGCCTGTTTCGAGCGGGCGCAGCGCTGCTAACGTTTAATGAGAGAACAGCCGCTCGCCGTTCCACGATTTACCGCGAGCCGAGGATTCAGCGATGAGTGAATACAAGTTACCGCGCGGTATCGTGATCAGCGGTACCGGTCTGTGGACGCCGCCGGAGGCCATCAGCAACGAAGAGCTGGTGGAGGCTTACAACGCCCATGCGGAGCGCTATAACAGCGAACACGCGGCCGAGATCGAAGCCGGCGAACTGACCGCCAAGCCGTTCTCGTCGGCAGAATTTATCGAGAAGGCGTCCGGTATCAAGAGCCGCTATGTGGTTTCCCGCGAAGGCATCCTCGACCCGCAGCGGATGCGCCCGTATATCCCCGAGCGGGCCGACGACGAACTGTGCCTGCAGGCCGAGATGGGCCTTAAGGCTGCAAAGCTGGCACTCGAAAAAGCGAACAAGAAGCCAGAGGACATCGACGCGGTCATCGTCGGCGCCTCCTACCTGCAGCGCTCCTATCCGGCTATTGCGATCGAAATCCAGGGTGCGCTCGGTATCGACGGCTTCGCCTTCGATATGGAAGTGGCCTGCTCGTCGGCGACCTTCTCGCTGCAGCGCGCCGTGGACGCCGTGGCGTCCGGCTCCGCCCGCGCGGTGCTGGTGATTAACCCGGAACTGGCGTCGCCGCAGGTCGACTTCACCGACCGCGACAGCCACTTTATTTTCGGCGATGTGGCCGTGGCCAGTGTCGTGGAGCGCCGCGAGACCTGTAGCGCCGACAGCGCCTGGGAAATCCTCGGCACCAAGGCGAAGACCGTGTTCTCGAACAATATCCGCTCCAACTTCAGCTATACCTCCCGCGCCGCGGATGTGGACCCGTTCGGCGACGGCAAGCTGTTCCGCCAGAACGGCCGCAAGGTGTTCAAGGAAGTCTGCCCGATGGCCGCCGCGCATATCGAAGAACACGTGCGCGCCACAGGCAGCGAGCCTGAAGAAGTGAACCGCTACTGGCTGCACCAGGCCAACATCAACATGAACAACCTGATCGCAAAGAAGCTGATGGGGGACGACGCCAGCGCCGAGCGCGCACCGATCGTGCTGGATCGCTATGCCAACACCGGCTGTGCCGGCTCGGTTATCGCGTTCAACCTGCACAGTGACGACCTGCAACCGGGTGACCGCGGAGTGATCTGCTCCTTCGGTGCCGGCTACTCGATTGGTAGCCTGGTGCTGGAGAAGATCGCGCCCTAATGAAAAAGCCGGGCGCTGCCCGGCTTTTTAATCCTGTTCCAGTTTCCGCAGGATGCCCTCCGCCCACGCGATCCAGGTGCGTTCCGCCTCGATTCCGAGCGCCAGTGTCTCCCCCGCCAGCCAATAGCGCTCCTGCAAGGCCGGGTCGCTCTGCTCCACCCGCTCGCTCTGTTCGAGGTAGCTCTGCAGCAGCGCCCGGTGCTGTTCCAGCTGCCGAGATACCGTATCGTGCGCCTGCTGCCGGCTGAGGTGGTGGCCGGCAAACAACTGGATCAGGAAAGGCTCGCGGATTTTTTGCGCCGGTGCCGGCTGCTGCACCCAGTCTGCCAGCGCGGCGCGGCCGGCATCGGTCAGGCTGTAAACCTTCTTGTCCGGCTTGCCCGCCTGGGGCTGCTCGCTGCAATCCAGCAGCCCCTCGGCGTGCAACCGGTGCAGTTCGCGATACATCTGCTGGTGACTGGCACTCCAGAAGTGCGACACGCTGCGCTCAAAGCGCCGCTTCAGGTCATAACCGCTGCCCGGTTCAATATCCAGCAACGTGAGTACGGCGTAACGCAGGGACATGGGGACTCCGATCAGCTTATGCAACTAGTTTCATAGATAAGCATGTTAACCGCCCACCCGCCGGTCTGGCTATCAGCGACCACCGGATAGATCGAGATACACATCGTAATAAATGTGACATATATAGGATGTACATTTTCATTAATGCACAAAGGTTAATATGTAAATCTAGACGCAGCCGAAATTGTAGATATAATCGCCAGCCTATTCTGCCGCCGGCCCGCCTGGCGGTTTGTTGTTTTATCGAGGTCCCGATGTCCATGTCCTCTCCCGCCCTGATACCAGATGCCACATTGCCACCGACGAGCGGCGCCCTGTCGCGCCGCCGTGAGCTGTTGCTGGATATCTTCGCGATGAACAGCTTTTCCTGGGCCATTGCCATTCCCATCGAGCTGGGGCTGGCCGGTATGGGCTGGCGCGAGCACCTGCAGGTCCGCCTGATGGCGGTCCTGTTCAACACCCTGATCGCGCGCCCCTTCAGCGCTTACCGCAACTGGGTGATTGGGCGTTTCGGCGGGCGCAGCCGCCTGAGTGCCTACCTGGTGGACACCTTTGTATTCCTGAGCTTCCAGTTCCCGCTGTACCTGGGCAACATGCTGCTCGGCGGCGCCAGCTGGAATGAGATCGTCACCGCCAGCATCACTTTCATGATGATTGCCGGTGCCCTCGGCCGCCCCTATGGGATTTACCTCGACTGGCTGCGCCAAATATGGATAAATAGGCGCCCGCTGGGGGATTCCTGCCCGGCGGCCTGAGAATTCGCGACCACAGAGGACTTTGCCGTGTTGACCAACGCCATCGAAAGCAGCGCTATGACCATTGGCGTGGTCGCCGGCACCGCAACGGATACCCGTTTCGGCCTGGACTTTCTCGCCGCACGCGACATCCGCGGTATCGGCCAGTCCCTGTCCGCCTCCCCCCAGGCCCAGACCCAACTCCAGGCCCTCGGCCGCGACGCCCTTACCGCGCAGCTGATCGGCGCAATCGCCGAATTGCACGCGGCCGGCGCGCAGGCGGCGATGATCTACTGCAACTCCCTCTCCGGGGCCGTGGATATGGCAGCCGTGAAGGCGGCCGCGCCGATCGACGTCATTTCTCCGCTGGAGGTCTACGCGGAGCTGACCAATCGCTACCGCAATTTCGGCCTGCTCGCCGCCAACTGCCAGAGTTGTGCCAATATCGAGCGCGAGATTCTCGCGCGCAACAGCACCGCCAAGGTGATCGGTATCGGCAACCTGCAGATCGTCGAGGACATCGAAGACGGCGTGGCGCCAGCCCTGATTGTGCAGCAGCACGCACTGGACGAACTCGCCTCGGCACTGGTGAAGAGCGGCGTGCAGATTTTGATCCTCGGCTGCACGCATTTCGACTATTTTTATCGGGAACTACTCGAATACTGCGATGGCATTCGCCTGTTCCTGCCTTCCGAGCGCATGCTTCAGCTGATCTGCCAGCGCCAGCCCCAGGCGGCGTAATCCCGCAGCTGCTTCGCAGCAGTTAGTACTCACGTACCTCACAACTGTCGCAAACCGGTAAATTTCGCTTGAGTATGGCGACGGTTTGCAGTATCACACTGGCCGTAAAACATAAGAGGTTTTCTTTTACTCTCAAATTCACGCGGGCCGCTGGAATTGGCCTGCGACAACTAAGTGGTAACACGGATGAACAAGACCATTTGCCCGCGGGTGCAGCGCGCAGCCCGCAGCGGCCTGCGCGCCGCCTTCGGCCCGCTGCCGCTCCTGAAACGTTTCGCAACCCCCATTTTTGCCGCCTGTTTTCCCGCGGCCGCACTGGCGGCACCGTCGCAGATCTCCCTGATCGAGACCCGGGTGCCACTTTATTGGCCCACTGCTCTCGGGGCCGGACTGATACTCCTCACCATCTTTACCATCACCCTCAAGGCGCGCCTGCGCCGTGCCATCGACGATGGCGAACAGCGGGCCGCGTCACTGAAAGAGGAGAACGACAAGGTCTACCGGCAACTGCAGTCCTACGGTAGCGAGCTGGCCGCACGCCAGCGGGAACTGGCCGAGTCCCGCGAAGCCATCGAACAACAAAAGCAGGAAAGGACCGATATGCGCGCGGTGTTTGGCCACCATCTGCGCCAGCCCCTGGAGGCGATGCAGAGCACGCTCAACCTGCTCAGCCGCAGTGGCGACGGGCAAGCCGGTGAACTGGCAGGCATTGCCCAACGCCAGCTTCGCGGCGCCCTGCAATCGCTGGAGGAAATTTTGCGCCTCGGCGACCTGGAAACGGTCGAATTGACCGAAACCGCCAAGCTCCCTCCCGGCCAGAATCCGAGCCTGGCGATACTTCTGGTGGAAAATGGCGAGCACGACTCCCTGTATACATCACTGGAAATCCGCGGCCACCGCGTGCAACGGGAGAGCAACGGCGTTGACGGCGCCGATGCCGCTCTGCAGAAGAAGTTCGACCTGGTATTGATCGATGCCCGCCTGCCACTACTGGACGGCGTCGAGGCGACGCAGAGGATCCGCCGCGGCGCCGGGCAGGAGCTGCCCATCTTCGCCATGGTTGCCGGACTGCAGCGCGGCGACAAGGAGCGCTACCAGGCGCGCGGCCTCACCGGCGTACTGGCCCACCCGGTCGCCGAATTCCAGCTGGAACAGCTGCTGAACTGGGGTGTACGGCGCGCGCGCAAAGCCACCGGTGACCGCAAGCAGCCGCGCCCCACCCGCCTGCTCAACACCAACACCCTGTGCCGGCAGCGCGACACGCTGGGGCACCTGCCGTTCGCGGAACTGCTGAGCGATCGCTCGGCCACGCTACCCAAGAAAACCACTGCGCTGACCAGCGCCCTGACCGGCCGCCACTGGCTGGATGCGGAGAAAATGGCGCAGACACTGGCAGCGAGTGCCGAGGAGATCGGCCTCGAAGCTGTCGCCGCACGCCTGCGCGCGCTGTCCGCGCGGCTCTCCATCGACAGCGAGCGGGAGTACTGCCGCCACCAGCGCACCGAACTGCTAAACCTGATGCGCACATCCATCGAGCAGCTGAAGAACTGGCGTGAACAGAATGTGCACACCGAGTGGGCGCTGAAGTGAATGTTTGGTCAAATGTGGTCGCGCGGACTTGAAGTGTGGGCGCACGCCCGCACAATATTGAAGTCACTTTCTCGCGAGATAACATCATGACGGAGCAGTTCCCCACCAAATCCGCCGAGGCCCGCGAACAGGGCGGGCGCGACCTGGCCACGCTGGTCTACCTGATTCAGGCCATCAGCCTGTTCACTGCGGTACCGTTTTTTATTGGGGTGATCATCAACTACGCCAAGCGCGGTGATGTGCGCGGCACCCTGGCGGAATCCCACTTCCGCTGGCAGATCCGCACCTTCTGGTTCAGCATCCTGTGGATCGTGGTGGGCTGGGCCACCGTGTGGATTTTCGGGCTGGGATTCCTGATTCTCGGAATCAGCTGGATCTGGGTGGTATACCGCGTGATTCGCGGCTGGCTGGTATTGGCGGATAACCGCCCCGCTTACTGAATAGCAAAACGTCGCCCATCGGCAGTAGCGGCGGCAGGCCGCCACTGCCGATCGAGCCCTAGAACTGGCCGGTTAGCGCCAGCATAAACAGGTCCGGCGGCAGCTGCTGTCCGTTGACCTGCAGATCCCCCCGGTTTACCTCCAGGTGCATCTGCAGCTCCCCGTCATTTTCCAGCAACAGTCCGTACTGGCGCAGCATCATTGCCTGGGCCACCAGCGGCGACTGCATCAGTGCCTGCTCGGCCGCGGAAAAGGTCGCAGTGCCGGTCATCGGCTCAAGCCACTGTCCCGGCGCCAGCTTGACCGGGCGCGCAGAAACCGGCAAACCGCGCCAGTCCACATCTGCATCCATCATTACCGGGCCATTGGCAGATTCAATCGCCAGTTGCTGCTGCAGCTGCAACGGCCGCTGCATCACCCGCTGCCAATTGCGCTGGGTGGCGGGCAACATCAACGCACCCAGGTAGTGCGCCAGGTCCGCGACACTGATCTGCGGCAATATCAAATGCTGCTTCACCGAGGAGATGGGCGTGGCCGACTGGATTTGCGGCAGGACCAGGTCGCTGACCAGCTTCAACCGGCCGGAATCCAGTTGCTCCAGGTCGAGCTGCAGACTGGCATCGTGCAGTTCCAGCGGACCCGATTCGGACTCACCGCGCAGCATCGACAGGGCGAGATTTGCCTCGCCGCGGCGCTCGGCCACCGCGTAGTGGAACCGGCCCTGTGCCGGCTCCGAGTGAAACTTCTCCACACCGCCCTTGGTCAGCTGCGCCGCACCAACCTCGAAGGTGCCGTCCAGTGCGGTACCGCGATAGTCGGTTTCGAACAGCAGCCGCGCGCCATCAAACTTCAGCTCGCCGCCGCTATCGCTGCGAGTGAACGGCTCCAGGCGCAGCGTATTGAGCACACGGTTGTCCGTGCCCACCAGTGTCTCCAACACCAGCGGGCTGTGGTCGAGGCGCCCGTAGAACTTCTCCAGCTGCACCCGCAGCGACGGCGCCAGTTGCCCGACTGTCAGGCGCGTCTCGCTGTAGACAGCCCCGAGGCGGGGCCCGCCGGCCGTAAACAGCACCGGGCCGTGCTGGATATTACTGCGCAGCTCGGTATTGCCCTCGCTCGACAGCACTTCGGTACTGGCCTCGGCACCAAACCAGCCGCGCTGGTAGTCGAGGACGCGACCGCCCTGAATCTGCCCCAGCTGCTGTTTCCAGGTTTCCTCGACTTTGGGGCCGACAAATCCCGGAGCGATTAACGCGGCCGCCAGTGCCAGGGCGGAGACAGACAACAGGAAAAGGGACAGTTTCTTCATGGATATAGCGCTGGTTATGCAGTTTGCCGGATATTAGCAGATCCGCCATGACCCAGTCCCGCAGCCGGCGGCCGTGGGAGATGACCACCGGCTCACTATCATAAGAACTATATGGTTCGGGAGGATGCTTCCATGGCGACTGGCCAGCCCGGCGAGGCCGTGACCTTTGTCGTGCACCACCGGGTACAGGCCGGCGATGCTCCCCGCTACGAGGCGTGGCTGCAGCGCATCGTCTCCCAGGCCCGCACCTTCCCCGGCCACCGGGGCGTCAGTGTCATTCGCCCCGAGCAGAACGCCGGGGACCTGACCTTTACCTCGGTGCTGCACTTTGCCACCGAGGAATCTCTTAGCAACTGGATCAACTCCGCCGAGCGGCGACAACTGATTGAAGAAATAGCACCTCTGCTCAGGAGTGGCGACCAGATCGAGGTGGCGCCGGGGGCCGAATTCTGGTTTACCCCCGGCGCCCCGGGACTCGACCAGCCACCGCGCTGGAAACAGGCCCTGCTGACCTTCTGCATCATTTATCCACTGACACTGATTCTGCCCCTACTGTGGCGACCGGCTTTTATCCACTGGCCGCTGCTGGGCGGATTCGTGCTGAGCAATCTGCTGATCACTATTTGCATCGTGACGCTGGTCGTCTACCTGCTGATGCCATGGGCCACCAGGCGATTCGATGCCTGGCTAACCCGGTAGCCGCGTAAGCGCTTGAGGAGAGACCATGAACACTGAACTCATACTCCACAACGGACGTATTCACACCGTAGACCCGGAACTTCCGGAAGTCAGTGCCGTGGCCGTAAGCGACGGTCGCTTTGTCGCCGTGGGCGATGACAGCGAGGTGATGCAAATGCGCGGCCCGCACACGCGGGTGATCGATCTGCGCGGGAGAACCGTGATTCCCGGCCTCAACGACTCCCACCTGCACCTGATCCGCGGCGGCCTGAACTACAACCTCGAGTTGCGCTGGGACGGCGTGCCCTCCTTAGCGGATGCGTTGCGCATGTTGGAGGAACAGGTCGCGCGTACACCGACACCACAGTGGGTGCGCGTGGTCGGCGGCTGGACCGAATTCCAGTTTGCGGAACGGCGTATGCCCACCCTCGACGACCTCAACCGGATAGCACCGGACACACCGGTGTTCGTGCTGCACCTGTACGATCGCGCCCTGCTCAACCGCGCCGCGCTGCGTGCGGTCGGCTACACCAAGGACACCCCCGACCCTCCGGGGGGAGAGATCCAGCGGGACAAAAACGGCGAGCCCACCGGCATGCTGATCGCGCAGCCCAATGCGATCATTCTCTACGCCACCCTAGCCAAAGGGCCGATGCTGCCGCTGGAATACCAGGTCAATTCGACCCGCCAATTCATGCGCGAGCTCAACAGCCTGGGTGTGACCAGCGCCATCGATGCCGGCGGCGGATACCAGAATTACCCGGAGGACTACCGGGTAATCCAGCAGCTGGCGGACGATAACCAATTGACCGTGCGCATCGCCTACAACCTGTTTACGCAGAGGCCCAAGGAGGAACTGGCAGACTTTAAAAACTGGACCGGCAGCGTCACCTACCGCCAGGGGGATGAATTCTTCCGCCACAACGGCGCCGGCGAGATGCTGGTCTTCTCCGCCGCGGATTTCGAGGACTTCCTCCAACCGCGCCCCGACCTGCCCGAGTCCATGGAGTCCGAACTGGAGCCCATCGTCCGGCTATTGGCGGAAAATCGCTGGCCCTTCCGCCTGCACGCCACTTATGACGAATCCATCTCGCGCATGCTCGACGTGTTCGAGAAAGTGAATCGTGAGATCCCCTTCGACGGCCTGCCCTGGTTCTTCGACCACGCAGAGACCATCTGCCCGCGTAATATCGAGCGGGTGCGGGCGCTGGGCGGCGGTATCGCCATCCAGGATCGTATGGCCTTCCAGGGTGAGTATTTCGTCGACCGCTACGGCAGCGCCGCTGCAGAACAGACGCCGCCGATCCAGCGCATGCTGTCCGAAGGTATCCCGGTGGGCGCCGGCACCGACGCCACCCGCGTATCCAGCTACAACCCCTGGACCTCCCTGTACTGGCTGGTGAGCGGCCGCACCGTCGGCGGCCTGCAGCTCTACCCGGAGGGGCTATCTCGCGAGACTGCGCTGGAACTCTACACCCACGGCAGCGCCTGGTTCTCCTCCGACCAGGGTGACAAAGGACAGATCAAGGTGGGCCAACTGGCCGACCTGACAGCGCTCAGCGCAGACTACTTCTCGATACCGGAAGAGGAAATCCGTGGGCTGGAATCGGTGCTCACTGTGGTGGGTGGCGAGGTGGTCTACGGCCGCGGCGACTTCGACAAACTGGCACCGCCGCCGATTCCGGTATTGCCGGAATGGTCGCCGGTGGCACGGGTGCCCGGCTACTGGCACCCGCCAATGGCCGCACGCAACAGCCTGCACCGCTGCTGCGGCCCCTGCGCGGTGCACGGTCACAACCACCGGTTCGCCCGCGGTTCACAACTGCCGATCACGGATTCCGACTACCGGGAATTCTGGGGAACCTTTGGGTGTTCGTGTTTTGCTTTTTGACAGACTGTGCAGAAGGAAATTGAGCAACCGGTGCAGGGCCAGTGAAAACCTGCACCCGGTTGTCAGTCTAAAAAAATGGTCCGGATATTTTGAAATACCCGGACCATTTTTTTAGTAACCAGCCGTCCAACTTAGTGACCTCAGATCACTCAGAACTGTCCTTTTGCTGCTGCTCCATCATGTTCGGCTGCAGTATCTCGATCCAGTAGCCATCCGGATCGCGGATAAATGCGAGTCCCTTCATCTTGCCGTCGTCCGGACGCTTCTGGAACGGCACGCCCAGGGATTCGAAACGCTCCGCCGCTTTGTAGACGTCGGGTACGGCGATGCCGATATGCCCGAACCCCTGTGGCTCGTCGTTGCCGTTGTGATAGGAAAACTCCGGGTCTTTCTCGGTGCCCCAATTGTGGGTCAACTCCAGCATCGCCTCACGGCCGAAGGTATAGGTGGTGCAGCCGCCATCATCCGCCGGCACTTCCTGCGCCTGGCGATCGTCCAGGTAAGCGAGGAAGTAGAGCGTGAATTGCATCTCCGGGAAATCCAGTTTCCGCACCAGGCGCATGCCCATTACCCGGGTATAGAAATCCAGGCTGCGCGCCGGGTCCTTGATGCGCAGCATTGTCTGATTGAAGACATAGCCTTCAGTGGCGGGATCTGCGCTTTCCGACAGGCCGGGGGCCTGCTCAAAAATGACGAGACATGGGGCGACTCCTGTACTGATGCTGCGGCCGGTAGGCTCCGGCGAACAACGGGGGAGAATGTTGTGCCGGCGGTTCCGCCGCTCAGTGGGCGGAACCTGTGTCCGACAAACGATGACCCGACTAACGATGGGGACCGGCGGCGGCGCTTTCAAGCCGCGCCGCCGGCACAGCAGACTCAGCCAGCCAGTGCGCGGGCAACGCGGGAGTTACTGTCGCGGCCCAGCTCGTGGGAGATGAAGTTGCCGGCATCCGCCAGCAGTTGCAGGTCTACCCCCGTTTCGATTCCGAGGCCATTCAGCAGATAGAGTACGTCCTCGCTGGCCACATTGCCCGAGGCCCCCTTGGCATAGGGGCAGCCACCGAGGCCGGCCACCGCCGAATCCACCACGGCCACACCCATCTGCAGTGCCGCATAGATATTGGCCAGCGCCTGGCCGTAGGTATCGTGGAAGTGCACCGCGAGTTTCTCCAGCGGCACCCTGGCGGCGACCTGCTCGATCATGCGCTTGGCCGCCTCCGGCGTGCCCACGCCGATGGTATCGCCAAGAGAAATCTCGTAGCAGCCCATTTCCAGCAGGGCCGCGCTGACGTCGGCCACCTTGACCGGATCGATGTCGCCCTCATAGGGACAGCCGAGCACACAGGACACATAGCCGCGCACGGGGATGCCATCGCTTTGTGCCTGCTCCACCAGCGGGCGGAACCGCTCGAGGCTCTCGGCGATGGTGCAGTTGATGTTTTTCTGCGTGAACGCCTCGGAGGCCGCGCCGAAAACCGCCACTTCATCGGCTTTGGCCGCGACCGCGCGCTCGTAGCCTTTGAGGTTGGGCGTCAACGCGCTGTAGGTGATTCCGGCCTTGCGCGCGATGCCGGCGAGCACGTCCTCACTCGCCGCCATCTGCGGTACCCATTTGGGGCTCACGAAGCTGCCGGCCTCGATCACCGGCAAGCCGGCATCGCTGAGCTTGTCGATCAGGGCCACGCGTGTGGCCACGGAGATCTCCTGCTTTTCGTTCTGCAGGCCATCGCGCGGACCCACTTCAACCATTTTTACGTGCTGGGGTAATTTGCTCACGATTACGCCTCCCCGTCGCTGACAGCAAAGTCAATCAGCAGGCTGCCGCCGTCCACCAGTTCGCCCGCCGCGCAGAAAAACTGCTCCACGGTACCGGCCGCCGGGGCACGCAGCGTGTGCTCCATTTTCATGGCCTCCATCACCAGCAGCGGCTGGTCTTTTTCCACCTGGGTGCCGGGTTCCACCAGCAGCGCCACGATGGTGCCGTTCATCGGTGCGTCGAGGCCGTGGGCCTGGTCGCCGCTCTCGCCGATATCCGGCGGCAGTACCTTGAATTCTACCTGGGTGCCGTCGATAAACACGGTGCCGCCCTCGGCGGTGTCCACACCGATAAAACCAACCCTACGGCCGTCGACCAGTGCCAGTTCATGCCCGGGCAGCACGCGGATCTCACCGGACATGTCGTTGCACTGCCAGCGCACTGCCGCGCCCTCGGCGGTAAATGTGATCTCCGCGTGGCGACCGTGGTATTCGATGGTGTGGCGACGCGTGGCGGCCAGGCCGGAACGCCAGTTGCCGCCGCTGTGCCACGGGGAATGCGGATCCGCGGCCGGCGCGGCACCGCGCAGGTCGCGCGCTTCGCGCTCGCTCAGGTAGCCGGCGATCGCGGCACACTTCAGCGGTGTCAGCTCCCGATCCGGTCGCAGCACATCCGCTTCGTAGTCCTCGATAAAGTGGGTCGAGACACGGCCGCTGACAAACGCCTTGTGATTGATAACGCGGCGCAGGAATTCGATATTGTGGCGCACGCCGGCAATCTGGTATTGCTGCAGCGCGCGGTCGAGTTTTACCAGTGCTTCCTTGCGGGTGCGGCCGTGACAGATCAGCTTGGCGATCATCGGATCGTAGTGCACGCTGATTTCGTCGCCGCTCTGCACGCCGGTGTCGACACGCACCGACTCGGTCTCCTGAGGCGGCTGGTGGCGAACCAGGGTGCCGGTGGCCGGCAGGAAATCGTTATCCGGATCCTCGGCATAGATACGTACTTCGAAGGCGTGGCCGAGAATACTCAGGTCATCCTGCTGTAGCGGCAGCGGATCGCCGGCGGCAACCGCCAGCTGCCAGGACACCAGATCCTGTCCGGTGATCATTTCCGTTACCGGGTGCTCCACCTGCAGGCGGGTGTTCATTTCCATGAAATAGAAGGCACCGCTGGCATCGAGCAGGAATTCCACCGTGCCCGCGCCGACATAACCGATCGCGTGGGCCGCGCGCAGGGCCGCCTCGCCCATGCGCGCGCGCAGCTCTTCGCTCATCCCCGGCGCCGGTGCTTCCTCGACCACTTTCTGGTGGCGGCGCTGTACCGAACAGTCCCGCTCGAACAGATAGACGCCGCCGCCGTGATTGTCGCAGAACACCTGGATTTCCACGTGGCGCGGGTTGACCACATAGCGCTCCAGCAACATCAGGTCGTCGCCGAAGGCGTTCATCGCCTCGCGCTTGGCCGCTTCCAGGGCCTCGTGAAATTCACCGGCTTTGTCGACGCGGCGCATGCCCTTGCCGCCGCCACCGGCGGCGGCCTTCAGCAGTATCGGGTAACCGATGCGCTGGGCGTGGCCCTCGAGAATATCCGCATTCTGGTTGTTGCCGTGGTATCCGGGCACCAGCGGCACGCCGGCATCCTCCATGATCCGCTTGGCGGCGGATTTGGATCCCATCGCTTCAATGGCTCCGGCGGGCGGACCGACAAAAATAATGCCGGCGCTGTCGCAGGCGCGGCAGAACGCCGCATTTTCCGACAGGAAACCGTAGCCCGGGTGAATGGCATCGGCACCGGTCTGCTGCGCAGCGGCGATTACCTTGTCGATCACCAGGTAAGATTCCTTCGCCGGTGCCGGCCCCAGGCGTACTGCCTCATCGGCGAGCTGCACATGTAGCGCATCGGCATCGGCATCGGAATAGACAGCCACAGTCGCCACGCCGAGGCGGCGAGCGGTCTTGATAATGCGGCAGGCGATTTCACCGCGGTTGGCAATTAACAGTTTGCGAATCATGTTTAACTCTTCTCAATCATCGCGGACACCTTTTACGGTGCCTCGCACAGATTATTCGTTACCGCTGCTCATCCAGTTGGGTGCGCGCTTTTCCAGAAATGCGCCCAGTCCTTCCTGACCTTCCGGCGACACGCGCACGGCGGCGATCAGTGCACTGGTCTGGCCCTGGAGTTCTTCATTGATCACCCGGTTGGACATAGACATGGCCAGCTGCTTGGCCATGGCGACAGCGCGCGGCCCGTTGTCGGTGATCGCGTTGACCAGCTGCTGCACCTGCAGGTTCAGGTCGGCCTCCGGGCAGACTTCCGAAACCAGTCCGATCTCCCGCGCGCGCTCCGCGGAAAAACGCTCCGCGGTGACAAAGTAGCGCCGCGCGTGACGCGCGCCGATGGCGTTGATCACATAGGGGCTGATAGTCGCCGGCAGTAGGCCAATCTTCACTTCGGACAGGCAGAAGCTGGCGCGCTCGGTTGCTACCGCCATGTCGCAACAGCTGACCAGGCCGACGGCACCGCCAAAGGCGGCACCCTGCACCCGCGCGATGGTCGGTGTGGGAAAGGTGTCGAGCTTGTGCAGCATCGCCGCCAGTGCGGCGGCATCGCGGCGGTTGTCCTCTTCCGAGTAATTCGCCATGCGCTTCATCCAGTTCAGGTCGGCGCCGGCAGAAAAACTCTTGCCGTTGGAGGACAACACGAGCACACGCACATCCGGGTTCTGCGACAGGCGATCGAAGGTCTCGCCGAGTTCGCGAATCAACTCGTCGTCAAAGGCGTTGTGTATTTCCGGGCGGTTCAGGGTAACCGTGGCCACGCCTTCACTGTCGATTTCGCACAGCAGTTTGTCGCTCATAAATCTGTTCCTTGTTTCCTGGTTCGGTGTTGTTTGGCAAGCCTGACGGGCAGGCTCACCCTACAGCGATTTTTGTCCGGATTACATCCGGAACACACCGAACTTGGTTTCTTCCGGTTCTTTGTGGGTCGCCGCAGCCAGGCACAGGCCGAGTACGCGGCGGGTATCCGCCGGATCGATAACGCCGTCATCCCACAGGCGCGCCGAGGCGTAATACGGGTGCCCCTGGTGCTCGTAGTCGTCGACGATCGGCTTTCTGAACGCCTGCTCGTCTTCTCCACTCCAGCTCTCGCCGCGCGCTTCCATCTGGTCGCGCTTGACCTGCGCCAGCACGCCTGCGGCCTGCTCGCCGCCCATCACGGAAATGCGTGCATTCGGCCACATAAACAGGAAATTCGGATCGTAGGCGCGGCCGCACATGCCATAGTTGCCGGCGCCGAAGGAGCCGCCGATCAGGATGGTGATCTTCGGCACCTTGGCCGTCGCCACCGCGGTCACCATCTTGGCGCCGTGCTTGGCGATACCGCCGGCCTCGTACTGCTTGCCCACCATGAAACCGGTGATGTTCTGCAGGAATACCAGCGGAATATTGCGCTGTGCACACAGCTCGATAAAGTGCGCGCCTTTCTGTGCGCTCTCGGCGAACAGGATGCCGTTGTTGGCCACGATACCTACCGGGTAGCCGTGAATACGCGCAAAGCCGGTTACCAGGGTGGTGCCGTAGAGCGCTTTGAATTCATCGAACTCAGAACCGTCGACAGTACGCGCGATGATCTCGCGCACGTCGTAGGGCTGGCGCGCATCGCTGGGCACCACGCCGTAAATCTCTTCCGGCGGATAGATGGGCTCGATCGGTTTGGCGATATCCAGCCCCGGGTTCTTCACCCGGTTCAGGCGGTTCACCGAGCGGCGCGCCAGCTCCAGTGCGTGCACATCGTTGTTCGCATAGTGGTCCGAGACACCGGACGTGCGACAGTGCACTTCGGCACCGCCGAGTTCCTCGGCGGACACCTCTTCACCGGTAGCGGCTTTCACCAGCGGCGGGCCGGCCAGGAAAATGGTCGCCTGCTCTTTCACCATGATGGATTCATCGGCCATCGCCGGCACATAGGCGCCGCCGGCGGTGCAGCTGCCCATGACCACGGCAATCTGCGGGATATTCTGCGCGGACAGATTGGCCTGATTGAAGAAGATACGGCCGAAGTGTTCCCGGTCCGGGAAGACATCGTCCTGGCGCGGCAGGTTGGCGCCACCGGAGTCCACCAGGTAGATACACGGCAGGTTGTTCTCCGCGGCTATCGCCTGGGCGCGCAGGTGTTTTTTCACCGTCAGCGGGTAATAGGTACCGCCCTTCACCGTCGCGTCGTTGGCCACGATCACACAGGGCTGGCCGGAGACGGTGCCGATACCGGTGATGATACCGGCGGCCGGCACGTCCTCGCCGTACATGTCGTAGGCGGCCAGCTGGGAGAATTCCAGGAAGGGACTGCCCGGATCCAGCAATGTATCGATGCGGTCCCGCGGCAGTAGCTTGCCCCGGGCGACATGCTTCTCCCGCGCACGCTCGCTGCCGCCGAGGGAAATTTTCTGGACTTTTTCCCGCAGATCGGCGACCAGCTTTTCCATCTGTTCGCGGTTTTCCGCAAAGGCGGCATCGCGGGTATTAATTTTGCTCTGCAGTTGATTCATAAACTCTGATTCACTTTTTCAGAGGAGCCTGCCTGCCGGAGGGAAACCACTCCGGCAGGAATTTATCGATTCCGGATTGATCAGCGGGTTTCGTTGAACAGCTCGCGACCGATCAGCATGCGGCGCACTTCGGAAGTACCCGCGCCGATTTCGTACAGCTTGGCGTCGCGCAGCAGGCGGCCGGTGGAGTACTCGTTGATGTAGCCGTTACCGCCGAGGGTCTGGATTGCCTGCAGCGCCATCTGGGTGGCGCGCTCAGCGGTGAACAGGATCACCGCAGCGGCGTCCTTGCGCGAATCCTCGCCGCGATCACACGCCTGTGCCACCGCGTAGAGGAACGAGCGGCTTGCACTCAGGTCCGCGTACATATCGGCCAGCTTGCCCTGCATCAGCTGGAACTCGCCGATGGCTTTGCCGAACTGCTTGCGCTCGTGGACGTAGGGTACGACCACATCCATGCACGCCTGCATGATACCGACCGGGCCGCCGGAGAGAATCGTGCGCTCGTAGTCGAGGCCACTCATCAGTACCCGCACACCGCCGTTCAGTTCACCGAGGATATTTTCTTCCGGCACTTCGCAGTCCTGGAACACCAGTTCGCAGGTGTTGGAACCGCGCATGCCCAGCTTGTCGAGCTTCTGCGCCTGGGAAAAGCCCGGGAAGTCGCGCTCGACGATAAACGCGGTGATGCCGCCGGAGCTGATGCCCGGCTCGGTACGCGCGTAGATCACGTAAGTGTTGGCATCGGGGCCGTTGGTGATCCACATCTTGTTGCCGTTCAGAATAAAGCGGTCGCCCTTTTTCTCGGCGCGCAGCTGCAGGCTGACCACGTCGGAGCCGGAGTTGGGTTCGCTCATTGCCAGCGCGCCGATGTGCTCGCCGGAACACAGTTTCGGCAGGTATTTTTCCTTCTGCGCCTGGGTACCGTTCTTGCGGATCTGGTTGACGCACAGGTTGGAGTGGGCACCGTAGGACAGGCCCACGGATGCGGACGCGCGGGAGATTTCCTCCATCGCCACGGCGTGGGCCAGGTAACCCATATTGGAACCGCCGAACTCCTCCTCCACGGTCATGCCGAGGAGGCCCAGCTCGCCAAATTTTTTCCACATATCCGCCGGGAACAGGTTGTCCTCATCGATCTGCGCCGCGCGCGGGGCCAGCTCCGCCTGGCAGAACTTGTAGACCATGTCGCGCAGCATATCGATCTCTTCGCCGAGACCGAAGTTGAGGGTGCGGTAAGCGGTGTTCATAGTAACTCCGTAAATACAGTGTTCTTGTTCAGGAATCTGTGTTGCGCGCGAGGGAAGCGCGGGCGCGCGCCTCGGCATCGTCCAGTTCGCCCATCAGGCTCTGGATGTCGCGCAACTGCTGCTGCAGTTGCGCGCGCTGTTGTTCAATGCGTTCGAGCAGCCTCTGCAGCTGCTCCACGTTGCCGTGGGCCGGATCGTACATGTCGATGATTTCGCGGCTCTCGTCGAGGGAGAAACCCAGCCGCTTGCCGCGCAGAATCAACTTCAGGCGCACCCGGTCCTCCGGACTGTAGACGCGCGTCTGACCGCGGCGCGCCGGGCTCAGCAGGCCCTTGTCCTCGTAAAAGCGGATGGTGCGGGTGGTGATATCGAATTCACGCGCCAGCTCTGAAATGCTGTAGCTGGCGGGTTCGGCGGCAATACGATCGGGTTTCATAAGACTTCCTCAGGACGCGCGAAAGCCTAGCAAAGGTTTACGTTAACGTAAACGTAAACTAACGTGCCACGACCGACCCCAGGGAGGACTTCAGTCATTTGGTCTGGGGCAAACGGGCGGGAATGCCGCACCCGAGGCGCGGCTGGGCGGCTTACGCGGGCTGGGTGGCTTACGCCGGTTGAGTGTTCAGCAGCTGGCGCAGCTGGTTGTCGAGCAGTTTCTGGTAGGGCGGGGTCAGGCCGCTCACCTCGGCACCCCAGCTCGCACCGTAACTCTCGATGCGCCCGTTCAGGGAAGTATCATCCAGCAACTCACCGTGGAGCGACAGGCCACGCGCCTGTGCCAGCAGCTGCTCCCCGCTGAAGTCGAACGCCTGCGGCTGTGCCGGCACCACGGCCACCCCCAGCTGCAGGCCGGTGGCGCGGCTGGCGGCCTGCAGTTCGCGCAGCAGCAATCCGCAGCAGACGGCGCGGAAGGCCGCGTCCTCGCCGCAGAACCCCAGCCCCTGTTGCGGGCCGGCATGTTTCAGCGGCTGCCCGTCGTAGATACGGCGAAGCAGCTGCAGGCGCTCTTCCAGTTCCGCCTGCAGGTTTTCCAGCGCGCTGCGGCTGAGCTGGTTGCCCAGCTGTGTCCAGTTGAGCGGGCGGACATACAGCCCCACCCGCACCTCGGGCTCCGGTTTCGGCTGGGGCGGAGCGGCCTGGGCGCGCATGACCGGCATCGCGCGCCGCGCCGGTCGGCGGTTGCCGAACGCCAGGGCCGCGGCGGCGCTGAACGGCAGCGCAAATACGAGACTGAGCAGCAGGCTGCCCCAGGGATAGCGCACATCGCGCCCCGGCAGCAGGTTGATGGTAACGCTGCCGGCGAGGCTGTCGTGCAGCACCACCGGCGCCGTAACCGCCTCCCCCCGGTCCGCATCGCCCACCTGCGCCAGCGGATTGGACTCCACATCCTGCACGGTGACCCCGCTGATTGCCGGCAGGTCCAGCACCTGCTGGGTCAGCAGCTGCAGGCTGATGCGGTCGCCGGCGACGATCCGCTCCAGGCTCTGCGCGGCCAGGAAGGTCGCCGCGGCGCGCGCCTCGGCGCGATCGCGGACAACCGCGGCGGCTTTGCGCTGGCCGTAGTAATGGCCCAGGGCGCTTGCGCAGAACACCGCGATCACCAGCCAGATACCACCGGCCAGCAGCTGCTGGCGCTGGCGCTGTGTCAGCCGTTCCAGCAGGTCGGGCAGGGTTTTGGAAAACAGTTCGGCGAACATAGGGCGACCGCGCATCGTTGTTATCGATTTTGGTTCTGGGGCGTAAGGGGTGGATTTTAGCGAATATTGCCGCGGGGGATATAATGCGCGGCCGCAATCTGACACCACCAGGGAAGAACACCATGGGTGAAGCGCCGCAATACCACGAATACCTCCTGCCTCTGGCGGAGATCCCGCAAACCGGCAGCGACTGCGCACTGCGCTCGCTGGAATACCGCGGCGGCGACGCGCGACTGGGCCTGGAACACCACGGTGGCGACGCCCCGAGCCATATCGGTGCGCCCGCCGCGACGCTTGCGGCCGCCGACAGCCCATCCGCGATTACCGCCCCCTGGTGCGCCACCCTGCTCTCTCCGGACGCGAGCCTGGGGCAGTTGCGCCAGCTGCTGGCGTTTTTTGCCGAGCACGGCTGGACGGTCGTCGCCGTCGACACCCTGGCCTCCCGCCGCGAGTGCACCGTGCTGCGCTTCCAGCTGGACGGCGACCTCGACTTCACCCCGGCGCGGCACGCCTGCCTGCATCTGGCGGAACAGCTGGGGGCGGATCTGGTGCTGCAGCGCGGCGACACCCAGCGGCCGCCGAAGCTGGCCGGGTTCGATATGGACTCGACCCTGATCGAGGCGGAAGTGATCGATGAGCTGGCGAAAATTACCGGTATCGGCGAACAGGTGGCCGATATCACTGCGGCGGCCATGCGCGGTGAGCTCGATTTCCGCCAGAGCTTCAAGAAGCGCATGGCCCTGCTGAAAGGCTTCTCCGAGGCGCGACTCGCGGAAATCGCACCGCAGCTGCCGATCAAGGAAGGGGCCGCGGAGCTGCTGCGCGCGCTGCGCGCACTCGGTTGCAAGACCGCCATTCTCTCCGGTGGCTTCACCTATTTTGCCAACTACCTGCAGGCGGAGCGCCTGCCGGTGGATTTCGTGCACGCCAACCAGCTGGAATTTGCCGGCGGCGCCCTGACCGGCGAAGTGATCGAACCCATCGTGGACGGCGCGCGCAAGAAGGCGCTGCTGCAGGAGATGGCGGATGAAATGGCGCTGGGGCTGGAGCAGGTCATCGCGGTGGGCGACGGCGCCAACGATATCCCGATGCTGAACCTGGGGGCGCTGGGTATCGCGATTCACCCCAAACCCAAGGTGCGCCTCGAAGCACCCCAGGCGATCACCCATTTCGGGCTGGATGCGGCCCTGTACCTGTTTGGCCTGAACGACCGTCAGATTGCCGCGCTGCTCTAATAGTCTACGGAAAAACCCTTCCCTGGTTTTTTCAGCCCGGCCTTCCTTGGCCGGGCGGCAGCGGCAGAAAAAATCAGGCTCTGGCGTGGGCGAACGGCAGTGACGGCGGCTTGCCGTTGCGCTCTGTACAGACCCCGCCACTGCAGCTGGCGACCAGCACGGCCACAAACAACAGCAATCCCGTTCGTTTCCACATAAGTTCTTCCCCGCCAGTTCCTTTGTTTTGCAGTCGGCGAAGATTACTCAAAGCCGATTCCAGTGCCTAGGGCCTGTTCACACTATCCTGATTCCAAGAGACGAACCGGGAGCACACATGGCGATATCCGGCGATGGACAGTCACCGCTACTCGAGAGCCTGCGCGCACTCGGGCGACCACTGCGCAGTGGTGGCGACCTGGATCCACTGCTCGAGCGCCTCGCCGGCGCGCGCCTCGTTATGCTCGGCGAGGCCTCTCACGGCACCTCTGAATTCTATATCTGGCGCGCTGCCATCAGCCGGCGTCTGATCGAGGAGCACGGTTTCGATTTTGTCGCGGTGGAGGGGGACTGGCCGGACTGCTACCGGATCAACCGCTACGTAAAAGCCTACCCCGAGTCCGGCGAGCGCGCCGAGCGCGTGCTGCACGGCTTCGACCGCTGGCCCACGTGGATGTGGGCCAACTGGGAGACAGTGGCCTTCGCCGAGTGGCTGCGCCGGCACAACGATGTGCGCCCGGCACGCCAGTCCGGCTTCTACGGCCTGGACATGTACAGCCTGTGGGAATCCCTCGATGCCATTATCGGCCATGTACAGCGCGACGATCCCCGCTCCCTGGCGCTGGCGGAACGGGTCTTTCACTGCTTCCAGCCCTACGGTCGCGATGAACAGCAGTACGCCCGCCACGCGGTGAGCACGGACCGGGATTGTGCCGACGAGGTCATCGAACTGCTGCTGCGGCTGGTGCACCGCCGCCCGCGTTTCGACTCGGATCCGGAGGGAGAATTCGACGCCGAGCAGAATGCCCACGTGATGGTCAACGCGGAGCGCTATTACCGCACTATGATGACCGCCGGCGCCGGCTCCTGGAACCTGCGCGACACCCATATGATGGAAACCCTCAACCGCCTGATGCAGTACCACGGCCCCGACAGCCGCGGCATCGTCTGGGCGCACAACACCCATGTCGGCGACGCCCGCGCCACCGACATGCGCCACCAGGGTATGTTCAATATCGGCCAGCTGGCCAGGGAGGAATGGGGCGCGGATCGGGTCCGCCTGGTAGGTTTCGGCAGCCATCGCGGCAGCGTCATTGCCGGCCGCAGCTGGGGCGGCGCGCGGCAGAAGATGGCGGTGCCGGAAGCACCGGCGCACAGCTGGGAGGGTCTGATGCACCTCGCACTGGGCGGCGACAGCCTGCTACTGCTCGACGACGGCGCGGCCTACCCGACCTTTCACCAGCCGCGCGGCCACCGCGCGATCGGCGTGGTCTACAACCCGGAGCGGGAACAGGGCAATTACGTGCCCACGGAACTGGCACAGCGCTACAACGCCTTCATGCACCTCGAGGAAACCCGCGCCCTGCACCCGCTGCATGTGGAGGCCGCCGGCGATGTATCACCGCCGGATACCTATCCCTGGGGCTTCTAGCTGCGGCCCGCCGCTAGCCCTTGCCCGCGTGCTGTGTTTCCAGTTCGGCCACGGCGCGCGCCACGTCGCCGGGCGAGCCGGTGCGGCGCGCGAACAGGTCGTAGGCCACCGGCACGATGGACACGGTAAACACCGTCGCCGCCAGCACCCCGTACAACACCACCACGCCGATCACCGCCCGCGTCTCGGAACCGGCCCCGGACGACAGCAGCAGCGGCACGGATCCAGCGGCGGTGGTCACGCCGGTCATCAGAATCGGCCGCAGGCGGGTGACCGATGCCTGGCGTAGGGCCTCGGCAAAGCCCAGGCCGCGGTCGCGCAGTTGGTTGGCGAACTCGACGATCAGGATGCCGTTCTTGGCCGCCAGCCCCACCAGCATGATCAGCCCCACCTGGCTGTAGATGTTCAGCGACTGGCCGCTGAACAGCAGGCCGGCCAGCGCACCGGCCATCGCCAGCGGCACCGTGACCATGATCACCAGCGGGTGAATGAAACTCTCGAACTGCGCCGCCAGCACCAGGAACACCACCAGCGCCCCGAGCAGGATCGCGAACAGGATGGTGTTGCCGGAATCCTGGAAGTTCTTCGACTGCCCCTTGTAGTCGATCACCGGGGTGCCATCCAGCTCCGCGGCGGCGAGGCCATTCAGGTAGTCGATCGCATCGCCGAGCACCAGGCCGTCGGCCAGGTTGGCCTCCAGCGTGATCGAGCGGATGCGGTTGTAGCGCTGCAGGTTGGGCGAGTCGGCGTAGTCGCGCACATTGACCAGGCTCTGCAGCGGAATCAGCTTGCCGGTGGTGGTGGAGCGCGCGTAGATATTGTCGAGGCTGGCCGGGGTGCGCTGTAGCGCGCGCTCACCCTCGAGGATCACATCGTACTCCTCGCCGTCGTTGATGAAGGTGGTGGCGCGCAGTGAACCGAACATCGTCTGCAGGCTGGAGCCGACATCGCTGACCTGCACCCCCAGGTCGGCGGCGCGCTCGTAGTCCACATCGATGCGCATCTGCGGCTGGGTCTCCTTGTAGTCCCAGTCCACCCCCAGCAGGCCCGGATTGGATCTGGCGATGGCCGCATTGAGCTTGTCGCGCCACGCGGTCAGCTGCTCGTAACTGGCACCGCCGAGCACGAACTGCACCGGCTTGCCGAGGCCACCGCCGAATCCCTGGCGCATCACCGGAAAGGCCCGCACACCGCTGAGGTCGCTGACTTTCTCGCGCACTGTGTTCATCAGTTCAAAACCCGACGGCCGCTCGCCAAAGGGCGCTAGGGTAAAGATCACCATACCGGTATTGAAGGTGGCGGAATTGCCAAAGGAACGCGGCGAGCGCACCAGCAGCCGGCGCACATAGCCCGCCTCGACCAGCGGCATCAGGCGCTTTTCGATCTCGTCCATATACTCCTGCATGTACTGGTAGCTGGCGCCCTCCGGGCCGTTCACCAGCAGGAAGAAGGCCCCGCGATCCTCCCGCGGCGCATACTCACCGGGGATCAGTTTCACTGCCAGCAGCGCAAACGCGAGCACCGCGGCGAAACCGAACCCGGCGAGCCAGCGCCGGCGCAACAGGCTCTCCAGCGCGCTGCGGTAACCCCGCTGCAGGCGCGCCAACTGCGCGTCCATCAGACGCGTCAGGCGATTGCCCTGGTCATTCGGGCGTATCAGCCGGGCCGCCAGCATCGGCGACAGGGTCAGCGCAGTGAACGAGGAAAAGATCACCGCCGCCGACATGGTCAGTGCAAATTCCGAGAACAGCCGGCCGATATCCCCCTCGAGAAACGTGATCGGCACGAATACCGCCACCAGCACCAGTGTGGTGGCGACCACGGCGAAACCCACCTCGCGGGCGCCGCGGTAAGCGGCCAGCAGCGGCGGCTCGCCGTACTCGTCCATGCGCCGGAAGATGTTTTCCAGCACCACGATGGCATCGTCCACCACCAGCCCGATCGCCAGCACCAGCGCCAGCAGCGTGAGCAGGTTGATACTGAATCCGAAGGCGTAGAGCAGGATGGACGTGGCGACGAGGGAGACCGGCACCGTGATCGCCGGCACCAGCGTCGCGCGCCAGTTGCCGAGGAACAGGTAGATCACCAGCACCACCAGGATCACGGCAATGATCAGCGTGCTGTACACCTCGGAAATGGCCTCGCTGACGAACACCGAGGAATCGTAACTCTGTGCCAGGGTCATGCCCGGCGGCAGTGTCGCGTTGACCTTCACCATCTCCGTCTTGGCCGCATCCGCCACGGCGATGATGTTGCCGGTGGACTGGCGGGTAATGCCGATCCCCACCATCGATTCGCCGTTGCCGCGGAAGGTGGAGCGCTCCTCTACCGAGCCCAGCTCGACCCGCGCCACATCGGCGAGTCGCACCACGTGGCCGTTGGCACCGGTGGCAATGGCGAGCCGGGCGAAATCGTCGGCACTGCGAAACTGTCGCTGCAGGCGCAGCGTGAACTGGCGATCGCCGGATTCCAGGTAGCCCGCCGGCAGTTCGCGGTTTTCGGCGCGCAGCGCGCGCTCGATATCGCCACTGGTCACACCGTGTGCAGCCATCGCGGTGCGGTCAAGCCAGATCCGCATCGCGTATTCCTTGCTGCCGCCGACCCGCACGCGGGCGACGCCGTCGAGCACGGAAAAACGGTCGACCAAGTAACGCCTGGCGTAGTCCGTCAGTTCGGGGACGGTCATGTTTTCCGACGTCAGGTTCAGCCACAGCACCACGTCGTCGTTGCTGTCGACCTTTTCGATTTCCGGGGGATCCGCCTCCACCGGCAGATTGTCCAGCACGCCGGAAACGCGGTCGCGGATATCGTTGGCGGCGGCATCGACATCCCGGTTGATTTTGAACTCGATGGTGATGTTGGAGCGCCCGTCCTGGCTCGAGGACGAAATCGTCTTGATACCCTCGACCCCGGCGATGCGGTCCTCGATCGGGCGGGTGATACGGGCTTCGACGATGTCCGCCGAGGCCCCGGGGTAGTCCGTCCGCACCGACACAATCGGCGGATCGATATCCGGGTATTCCCGCAGCGGCAGGCGCTCGAAACTGATCAGGCCGAACACCACCAGCAGCAGGGACATCACCAGGGCGAGGACCGGTCGCCTGACTGCGGTATCGCTGAGGATCATGACTGCCCCACTGCCGCTGCCGCGTCTTCGGCCACTTCTGGCGTCACCGGCTGGCCGTCGCGGATCTTGAGACCGCCGCGGGTCACCACCTGCTGCCCGGCACTGAGACCCGACAGCACTTCAACCTTGCCCGTATAGCGGCGCCCGAGCTGTACCGCGCGGCGCTGGGCTACATAGCCATCGCCGCTGGACTCCAGCACGAAGACCCACTGCTGGTCCGCCACCGGCAGCAAGGCGGATTCGGGAATCGTCAGCGCACTGCGTGGATTGCTGACGACTTCCACCGCCAGCAGCATGCCCGGCCGCAGCAGGCCCTCGGGGTTGTCGAAGCGCGCGCGCACGGTGGCTGCGCGTGTCTGCGCATCCACCCGCGGATCCACCAGCAGTACCTCGCCGCGGAAATCCCGCCCGGGATGCGCGCGACTGTGTGCGCGCACTTCCATTCCCGGCGCCAGTTGCGGCAGTCGGCGCTCGGGCACGGTGAAATCCACTTTCAGCCGCGACACATCCTGCAGGGTGGTGATTTCCTCGCTGGGGGACACCAAGCCGCCGACACTGACATTGCGCAGCCCCAGCTGGCCGGCGAAGGGCGCGCGGATAATGCGATCGTTGATACGCGCCTCGAGCATCGCCGCGCGCGCGCGGGTTTCCGCCACCAGGGTCTCGGCGGCGTCCAGCTGTTCCGCCGTGGCGAGCTTTTTACTGACCAGCCCGCGCAGGCGCTCGGCGTCGCGTCGGTAGCGGGCGAGGCTCGCGCGCGCGCCGTCCAGTTCGGCGCTCTCTTCTGCGTGATCCAGCTCCACCAGAACATCACCGGCTTTCACCCACTGGCCGCTGGCGAAGGCGATGCGCGCGATACGCTCGGTTTCAGTGGCGCGCACCGAGACATATTCCCACGCCCGCGCGGTGCCCAGCGCCTCGACCGGATCGGCGATGACCTCTTCCTGCACCAGTGCGGTGCGCACTACCACGGGGTTGTCCCCACCCTGCGCCCATACGCCGCGGGCACCCAACAAAAGCAGCAGGCACATCAGGCCAATTTTTTTCTTCATTGTGTTTATTGTCTTTCGCTGATCGGGAAGTTGCCGCGCAGTGGCTGGCACAAAAGCGCGCGCGGGCTGCGACAGAGTATACGCAGTCCGGACGCTTACAGTTCAGGAAAGAATGCAGGATTCGGGCCCGTCTGGCGACGGGCCCGGTATGCAAGAGGGAGGATTATTCGCCGTCGTCGCCGTAGACGATCTGGCTGTTCACCTTGACGGTCAGCGGGTGGTAGCCGGGCTTGGCTTTCTCGAAAATCCGCACGGCCATATCGCGCTTGCCGTTTTCAACCAAAGCGCGGTACAGCGGGCGCACGAACTTGTTGCGGCCGATGCTTACCATGAACTCTTCCAGGCGCGGGAAGGCCGGCTGGTAGTCATTGCGCACGGCGATCATCAGCCAGCTGAAGGCGATTTCATTGTTCTTCGACTTGGTCAGACCGAAGGTGTCGTCCAGCTCTTTCAGCTGTTTTTCGCTCAGTTTCTCCGGCATGCCGTCGAGGAAGTACTTCCACTCGTGGAAGGTCCACTTGCTGGTGTCGATATCCTTGGCCGCAATCTTGCCGTCGAGCCACTGCTGGCGAATCGGGTCGATCTTGGTAAAGGCATCGGAAGTCGGGTGCGGCGCGCCCTCCGGCAGGCCCGGCTCGTAGATCCACTGGTGGATACGTTTGGGATCCAGCTTGTCCGGATACTGCTTCACCAGGGTCTCGTTCAGGTAGTTGACGAAATCTTCCGTGGTGATGCTCTGGAACGCGAAGTGGTTGAAGTAATCCAGCAGGAACTGGTCGAACGCCTCGCGGCCGACTTTCTGCTCCAGCTCGTACAGGAACAGGGAACCCTTTTCATAGGGGATGTTGGAAAACACTTCGTCCGGGTCGCGACCGCGCATGTCGACTGCAAGGATCTCGTCTTTATCCGGGCGATCTGCCAGGTCCGCCTCCAGATCCGCGTAGCCCAGCGCCATTTCCATCTTGTAGCGCTCGTCACCGTAGACGTTCTGCATGATGCGGTTGGTCAGGTAAGTGGTGAAACCCTCGTTCAGCCACAGGTCACGCCAGGTGGCATTGGTGACCAGGTTGCCGGACCAGGAGTGGGCCAGTTCGTGGGCGATCAGGGAGACCAGGCTCTTGTCACCGGCGATGACAGTCGGGGTGATGAAGCTCAGGCGCGGGTTCTCCATACCGCCGAACGGGAAGCTGGGCGGCAGGATCAGCAAGTCGTAGCGGTCCCAGCGGTAAGGGCCGTACACCTTCTCGTTGACCTCGAGCATGGACTCGGTGTCCGCGAATTCCTTGGCGGCCGCGTCCAGCAGGGACGGTTCGGCGTAGACACCGGTGCGTTCGCCCATGGCCTTGAAGTCCAGGTCGCCAACGGCCAGCGCCAGCAGGTAAGACGGGATCGGCTGCGGCATCTCGAACTTGTAGACGCCGTTCTTCGGTGCGTCCGGATCGTTGTTTGCACTCATGACCGCACGCAGCTCTTTCGGCGTGCGGATGGTCGCGTTATAGGTGATGCGTACGGACGGAGTGTCCTGCAGCGGTACAAAACTGCGCGCGTGGATCGCCTGCGCCTGGGTGAACAGGAACGGGTGCTTCTTGCCAGCGGTCTGCTGCGGCTCCAGCCACTGCACACCGGAAGCGTCCGGCGAGGTCTCGTAGCGGATCGCCACCTGGGTGGCATTTTTCGGCAGCTTGATCTTCAGCGGCGTGCCCATGTCATGGTCGGTCTCGCCCATGGAGAACTTGACCGGCTCCATCGTCTCGCCGTGACCGGCTTGCACCGACTCGATTTTCAGGCCGCGGGTGTCGAGCACCAGCGGGCGGTTCTTGTCGTTCAGGCGTTTAAACTGGAGTTTCGCCTCGCCACTGAGCACTTTGCGTGAAAAGTCGACGTTCAGATCCAGGTCCAGGTGCTTGACCCGGTAATCTTCCGTATTGGCGAAAGAGTTGTAGTCCTTGCCGGGCTTAACGCCCTTGTCAGTTTTTGCCTTGGCGGACTTCTTGTCGGCGCCGGACTTGTCTGCGGTGGCACTGGCAGTTTTTGCCGCGGTGCCTTGTGCCGACGACGGCGCTTCGGATTTTGAACAGCCGCCCGCCAGTGCGAGCGCACCGACAATCAGGCTGGTACAGAGTAAGCGGGGCAACATGGGATGGCTCCAGTAAATATTCTGTTTTTATCAGTGAATCACTGCGGGCCCGGACGGGGCTAAAGCAGGATTTCGGGGATTGCTCAACGCGGCACAGGATACAGCAGCGCAGAGGACAAATCAGCCGCGCGGCGCTGGGCCGTGGACCTGGTGGCCTGTGGATAAGTGCAGATTGATCGCGATGTCGGGCGGGCGGAGAGATGGCAGAGCGAGAATGGAACCGGACTTCCCTGTCCGGTGCGGGGCGATCTCAGTCGAGGCTGAAATCAAAATTCATGTCTTCGGCCGGGGCCTGGACATAATAGCCCTGGATGTAGTCGGTGCCGGTCTGCCAGAGGGTCGGTAGCATGCTGGCCTGCTCGATATGCGGCACGATGACCTTGGTATTGGCCTCGCCCAGCTGCTTGACCAGGTTGGCGAGGGTCTCGCTACTCTCGCCCTCGTCCTGCACTTCGTGCACGAAGGACGGGTCTACCTTGGCGATATCCACCTTGACGTGCTCCAGGGCCTTGAACGGGTTCAGGCCGGTGCCGAAATGGCACACGGCAACGCGGCAGCCGAGATCCTGCACCTGTTTGGTGAAATCCCGCGCCGCGTGCAGGTTGCTGTTGATATCTTCCTGGCGCATCTGGAAAGTGACCATCTTGGGCGGCACCTTGGCGGCCTTGAACGCAACGCCCAGCCAGGCCGGCAGCCCGCTGTCCAGCAGCGATCCGGCGGTAATGTGTAGCAGCAGCGACACATTCTTGTTGGCCGCACGTTCGGCAGCGGCGGCCTTGATCGCGTTGAGGATGATCCAGCGATCCATTTTGGTGGCCAGTGTCGCGTCGCCGAGCGCCTCGAGGAAGGCCACCGGCGCCAGTTGCTCCTTGCCGTCGACCAGCCGCACCAGCACTTCGTAGAGCTGTTCGCCACTGCCCTGCAGGCTGAGGATCGGCTGGTATAGCAGCTTCATGTTGCCGGCTTCCAGGGCCTGCACCACCCGCGCGCGCAGGTAGGTGTCGGCATCGCCCTGCTGGTCGGTATCGGGTTCAAAGAGCGCGAAAGCATTACCGTTTTCGCTTTTCTGCAGAGCCTGATCGTGGGCCTGCAGCGCCTGGTCGAGTACTTTCTGCGCGCCGCCGGAGGCCTCACTAAGCAGCGAGATCCCCACGGAAGCGGTGACATGCAGGGTTTTGCCGGCGGCGTCGAAGATGGTATCGGCAATGCTTTTCAGCAGCGTTTTGGTCCGGTGCTCGGCACTGTCCGGTGTCGTCTCCGGCATCAGCAGGCAGAAGCTGTCATCGCCGTAGCGCGCCAGCACATCGCCGCGGCGCAGACTGGACTGCAGCAGTTGGGCCATCTTCTTTTGCAGCGCGTCAGCACCCGCGACGCCCACCACTTTCTGCACCGTTTCCTCGAAGCGGTCGACCTCGATGTACATCAGGCCACCCGTGCGCTGGGATCCGGCGGTGGACTGGATCGCCTTGTCGAGCAGCGGCAGGAAGTGCTGGCGGTTGTACAGCCCGGTGAGTGGATCGCGGCTCTTGATGTCGCTGAGCTGGGCTTCCAGCTGTTCGGTATCGCCACCGCGCGCGCCGATGCGCACCTGCAGGCAGCGCTCCTCGTCGTAGACCGTGGAGAGCACTTCCGCGCGGGTCGGCAGCGGACTGCCGCTGGCGGTCTTGGCAGTGAACTTCCATTCCTTTGCCTCGACCTCGTTGTTGTCGATGGCACACTGTTTGAGGAAGTCCCGCGCATCTTCCTGCTCGCCCTCGGTAAGCATGTCGATCAGCGGCTGGTATTCGATGTCGTCGTTGCTCTGGTAGCCAAAACGCTCGGCGAAGGACTCATTGGCATAGACGATCAGGCCGTCGGAGACGTAGGCAATGCCGTCCTTGGAGCTGTCCAGCAGCTCCTTGGCGCGCTGTAGCGTCGCGTGGTAACGGCGGTCGTGCAGCCGCGCCCGGCGGCGGTTTTCCAGGGCGACCATTTCCCGCTGGATGACCAGCAGCAGATGCTGGTCTTCGTCCACGGTGACCACATCGCGGGCACCCAGCTTGAGGCCCTCAACCACCGGTTGAGCGCCCGCGCGCTCACTGAGGAGCACTGTCGGGATGTCTTTCTGCATCTTGCTGATGGTGCGCAGCGCCACGGCGGGGGGAACCTGCTTGCTGCTCTCGGCGGCGATCAGCAGGTCCCAGCTCTTGTCCTGCAGAAGCTTGGTCAGTGCGGCTTCGCTGGCCACATGCTGGGCGCGGTTCGAGCGCCCGGCATTGTGCAGCATACTGACCAGGCGCTGTGCTTCAGAAGGGGTATCGTGTATCAGAAGTAGTCGGATTGTGTCGTTGCTGCTCATTATTCTGCTCGTGGTACCTACTGCGGCGGGACCGCTCCGCCCCGGAAAATCCCGGTAGCGCGAAGGGTCATAAGTTTAGGTTGCCGCAGCGGTTACTTACAAGAGCGCAGGTGGGCCAGTCGGGCGACCGGCATCACACATATTCAAAGCGGGCGAAGGTTCCGGTCCCCATTAGCTGCGTTTGAAGTGTTACCGGGTAGGACTGAGACTCCGATAGCAACTCCACAGTGTCGTAGACCTTGAACAGCGGTACCGGCAGGATCAGCGACGGCGTCTCCTCCTGCGCGGCCTTCAGCAACAGCGCGGCAATCGGCGCCGACAGATGGCCGGCCGTCGTATGTCGCTGCACCTTCACCGGCAGTGCCTCGGCGGCGAAGATCTCGATTCCGGCGCGACTGTGATCCGGCATTGTGAACTGCCAGCGGATCACTGCCACCTGCCACTGCTCCTGCAGACGGATACCGACCAGCTCACCGACGCGCAGCTTGTCGCCGACCGCCTGGGGCAGGCTCAGCCCGAGGCCATGGGCACTGCTGTTGAGCACGTTGGCCTGTTCCGGCCGGTAGCGCTGCTCGGCGCCGCGTTCACTACTGCTGGCACGGCCACGGGCGTCACGGCGCAGGCTGGGCGCACTGGGCAGCGACACATCGTACTCATTCATGGTCTTGCCGGAGGCATAGTCCACCGAATCCACGTCGAGGCACAGGTGGGCGCGGTCCGCTTCGCCCCGCGGGAAAAACCCATCGGGCAACGCCGGTCCGCCACTGCCGCCGAGATGAAAACTGATGGCGCCGATACCGATGGCAATCTCGCAGTGCTGCTGCAGCGGCGTGCGCCGCTCGGTGCGGCCGCTGTGGGCTGCCCAACCCTTGCTGGCCCGTTCGAACAGCGGGTCGGCGTATTTCTGCAACTGCTTGTCGAGCAGTGCCAGCACCCCCGTCAGGTCGACTTTCCAGCCGCGGGAGCCACTGAAATGGCGCAGATCCACTTTGCAGCTACCGAGGCGATTGGCCGGCACCGGCGGCTGGTCGAGATTCAGGCAGGCGAGCAGGCCGTCGCGCATCTCGGTGTAATTGCCGGTGATTTTCGCCGCCCGCGCCCAGTCGTGGGTGAGGTCCCAGAGTCTTTCCTGTTCCTCGCCGTTGAGCTGCACCGGGTTGGCACTGGCGAAAAGCGCGGCCTGTAGGTAGGCGCGTGCGGCGGAGTCGCGCCCGCGCGGATGCAGGGAGTCGGCCACCCGTTTGCCGTCCACGCGGTGCAGTTGCGCCAGGCGCAGCAGCACCTGCATATCGCGCCAGCAATGCTTGGGAGTGGCGAGACCGAAAAGCGCGGCAATGCGTACCTGGCGACGCTGGCTGTCCACCGCCCGATGCAGGCTGCAGGCGCGGCGACCGCGCACCAGCAGGGCGACACCGCCATCACCGGCGAGCTGTGCGGCGATACTCGCGTAGGCGGCGCCCAGTTGCCGCAGCATGCGCGATGCCAACAGCACAGCCTCGCGCAGCTCCGGGGTCTGGGCACGGGCCAACACACCGCGCTGTATCGCCATTGCGTCGACGCAGGCCAGGGTGTATTCGCGCAGCAACTCGAGCATCGGCAGGCGGCGTTCCGCCGGTGCCTGCCACTGGGCTACCTCATCGATCAGTGTCAGCAGCAGGCCGGCGAGGCGCTGCTGGTCGGACGGGTGATAGGGTTGTAAATCGTAATGGGCCAGCCATCGGTACAACTGGCGTTCGCTGGCGCAGCCACAGCTGAGCTCCCGCACGGCCAGTGCCGGCAGTTCGAGCGTGGCGATAAGATTTTTTGAGGCGGCGGCCCCGGTCTGGGCTGCTTCTGTGACAGCTTCCTGCATGGCGATTCACGTCCTGTAACTTCACAGCAGTATATGTAAGCTGTTTTCAGCCGAACAAGCCGTACAGGTTGATTTTGACGACAAAATTGTGATCTATGCCCATTTGAACATCAGCACTAATTTGGCGACTTTGCCCGATGATGACAACCAACCCCCCTCACAACGGTGACTTTGATCCTTCGCCCGGGATCTCGCGCACCAGTTTGGGCACCAGGTAGCCGGGGAGCCGCAGGCGCAGTTTTTCCACCAGCGCCAGTGCGTTCGCGTCGCTGACTTCGAAATGCGCCGCGCCCTGCACGCGATCCAGCTGGTGCAGGTAGTACGGCAGCACGCCGGCCGCAAACAGCGATTCGCTGAGTGCTTCGAGCACGTCGGCACGGTCGTTGACGCCCTTCAACAACACCGCCTGGTTGAGCAGGGTGACGCCGGCACTGCGCAATTTTGCCAGTGCCGCACGCACGTCGTCGTCGATCTCGTTGGCGTGGTTGCAGTGCAGCACCAGTACCGGCTTCAGGCGCGATCCGCTGAACCAGTCGATCATGTCATCGGTAATGCGGCTGGGCGCGACAATCGGCAGGCGGCTGTGTACGCGCAGCTTGTCGATGTGCGGAATATCCGCCAGACCTGCCGCCAGCCAGCGCAGCTGGCGATCCCCGAGCACCAGCGGATCACCGCCGCTGAGGATCACCTCCCGCAGCTCACTGCGCGCCCGGATATAATCCAGCGCCGCCTGCCACTGGGCGCGGCTCAGGTGGTTGTCGCCATAGGGAAAGGCGCGGCGGAAACAGTAGCGACAGTTGACCGCGCACTGGCCGGCCGCGATCAGCAGCAGGCGCCCGCGGTATTTGTGCACGACACCGGGCACCGGATTGGCTGCGCGCTCCTCGAGGGGATCCGCGCTGAAGCCGGGCTGCGATGCCAGCTCCGGCGCGCCGGGCAGGACCTGCAGCAGCAGCGGGTCGCGCGGATCACCGCGGCGCATGCGCTGCAGGAAGGACCGCGGCACCCGCAGGGCGAACTCGCCGCTGGCAGTGAAGGCCTGCGGCAACTGGGCCTCGTCCAGACCGAGAAGCTCGAACAGTTCGCGGGGGTCGGTCACCAGGTCGTTCATCTCGTCCTGCCAGCGGCGTATTTCGGCGCCGGGGCCGGTTTCTCGAGCGACGATTTCACTGGGGGCTGGGGCGTGCTGTATCATAGGCGGCTATTCGATGTGCGCTGGGCGCGCAAATTTTAAGCAGTTACGTAAAAATTGAAAGGGGCGCGGCAGAATATCGGGCTGCGCCAGTTTGTCTATCAGAGGATTCCATGGCTAGTTACTCCACGAACGAATTCAAGGGCGGTCTCAAGGTAATGCTGGACGGCGACCCCTGCTCCATTGTGGAAAATGAGTTCGTCAAACCCGGCAAAGGCCAGGCGTTTAACCGCGTCAAGCTGCGCAACCTGAAAACCGGCCGCGTCTGGGAGCGCACCTTCCGCTCCGGCGAGAGCCTGGAGTCGGCCGACGTCATGGACCGCGAGATGGAATATCTCTACAACGACGGCGAGTTCTTCCACTTTATGGAGCCGGAGACCTTCGAGCAGCACCAGGCCAGCGCCGATGCTGTCGGCGACGCGGCCAAGTGGCTGAAGGAACAGGACGTGTGCGTGGTGACCCTGTACAACGGCGCACCGCTGGCGGTAACCCCGCCCAACCACGTGATTCTGGAAATCACCGATACCGATCCGGGCCTGCGCGGCGACACCGCCCAGGGCGGTACCAAGCCGGCCACCCTGGTCACCGGTGCCGTGGTCAAGGTGCCGCTGTTCCTGGAGATCGGCGAGACAATCAAGGTCGATACCCGCACTGGCGAATACCTGGGACGCGCAAAGGAAGACTGATCGCGCCAACCTTCGTTTTTTAGAAGCTAGAAGCGGGCC
>NZ_JACZCR010000043.1 GCF_014904735.1 Microbulbifer hainanensis
TGCTGGCGGACATCCGCCGCTTCTTCGCCGAGCGGAATGTGCTGGAAGCCGAAGTCCCGGCCATCTCCCGCCGCGCCACCAGTGACCCCCATATCGATTCGATCACCGTGAACTGCAACGGCGCCCCGGCGTATCTCGCCACCAGTCCGGAGTTCGGGCTCAAGCGCCTGCTGGCGGCGGGCCTGGGCGACTGCTACAGCCTCGCCAAGGCGTTCCGCCAGGGCGAGGCCGGCGGTCGCCACAACCCCGAGTTCACCATGCTCGAGTGGTACCGCTGCGGATGGGACGACCGCCAGCTGATGTCTGAAGTCGGTGAATTGCTCAGCGCTGTGCTGGGCATCCGCGAGGTTCGCTCACTCAGCTACCGCGCGCTGTTCCGGCGCGAACTGCAGCTGGATCCGCATACGGCGCCCGATGTAGAGCTCCTCGCCTGCGCCGCGCGCGAGATCGAGCTGTCATTCGAGCCGCAGAGCCGCGACGAGTGTCTCGACCTGCTGATGAGCCACCACCTGGAGGCGCGCATGGGGGATGGCATCACGCTGCTGTACGACTTCCCCGCCAGCCAGGCGGCCCTGGCCAAGGTTGTCGACGATGAAACCGGCACCCCGGTGGCCCGGCGCTTTGAAGCCTATGTCGGCGGCCTGGAACTGGCGAATGGCTATTGGGAGTTGACCGATGCGGACGAGCAGCGGCGGCGTTTCGAAGCGGACCACCGCTATCGCGCCCGTTGCGGGCTGGTGCAGTATCCGTTTGAAGAGCGGCTGGTGGCAGCACTCGCCGCGGGCATGCCGGAGTGCGCCGGGGTGGCGCTCGGTGTGGACCGCCTGCAGATGCTGCAGGGCGGCTATCGCAGAATCGAAGACGTCATTGCCTTCCCGATTGAACGCGCCTGATCGCTGCCAGGCCGGCCGCCCTGCCGCTCAGGGGACAAAGCGGTAGCGCGCCACTTCCCCCACGGCAAAGAAACCGGTATCCAGCAGCAGCCCCTGGCGCTCCTCCGGCGCCAGCGCCACCGCGAACTTGTGGTGGCTGTGGAGCGCCTGCCCGACCAGGTAATTGAACAGCGCACGGCCGATGCCGCGGCCGCGGTAGTTCTCGGCGGTGGCCAGGTCGTAGAAGCCCAGCGCGTCCGCGGAGGCGAACAGGCAACCGCCTGCGACCGGCTCGCCGTCCAGGTGCGCGATGAAATATTTCAGCCGGCTGCGCTTCTGTTCGGGGATTTCCTTCAGCCGCTGGTAAAACTTCTTTATCTGCGGTCCCTCGCGCGAGCCATTGAACAGGGACGCCTGCAGCTCGGCGTATTCATCCAGTCCCTCGGTGCGCACCGGGGCAATTTCCAGCTTGCCGCGCAAATCCTCGGGCAGAGCCTCATCTGCCGCCAGCCGCTGCACCTCCACCGCCATCGCCACCAGGGACCGGTCGCGTTTCAATCCGAGTTCGGCCAGCGGCTCGTCGTCAAAAGGCTTGTTGGCGCAGTGCCAGAGCGTAAAGGGACTGTGGCGCTCGGCAAAATAATCGACCACGAAACGCTGCAGGATGCGCTCCGGCATCACCGCATTGGTGATGGCCTGATTGAAGGTGAACGACAGCAGACCGCTGTCACTGCGCAGCATGCCGGTGATTTCTTTGGTGTGCTCTGCATTCAGCAGGCCGGCGCAATAACTGGCGCGGGCTTCCAAATTGCGGCACACGAGGTTCTTGGCGCTGAGACTGTATTTCATGCCTACAAGAATAGTCTTCGTAACAGATCGTGTTCGGAACTACGGACCGGGATTGGCCGCGCGCCACCCTCCCCTTGGCGCACCGTGACGGATCAGGGCAGCTCGCGATTCACCTTCGACAGCGCACAGTGATCCATCGACAGCGCCGGCTCGGCGCAGGTGGCGTCGCTGATCACCCGCGCGGGCACGCCGGCCACCAGCTTATGCGCCGGCACCGATTTCAGCACGACGCTGCCGGAGGCCACCTGGGCACAGGCGCCGACCTCGATGTTGCCGAGCACCTTGCTGCCGGCACCGATCAGCACGCCACAGCGCACTTTCGGGTGGCGGTCGCCGCTCACCTTGCCGGTACCGCCGAGGGTGACCGACTGCATGATGGAGACATTGTCCTCCACCACCGCAGTCTCCCCGATGACAATACCAGTGGCGTGATCCAGCAGAATGCCCTCCCCCAGTGTCGCCGCCGGGTGGATGTCGACGCTGAATACGACGGAAATGCGGTGCTGCAGGAAAAGCGCCAGAGAGCGGCGGTTCTGCAGCCACAGCCAGTGGGCCACGCGCCACGCCTGCAGGGCGTGATAGCCCTTGAAGTAGAGAAAGGGTTCGTACAGGGCGCTGCAGGCGGAATCCCGCTGGAAGACTGCATTCAGGTCGGCGCGTGCAGCGCGGCCGATCGACGCGTCCGCATCCAGCGCCTCGTCGATCACCTCGCGAATCAGCAGCGCGCCCGCCACCGGGCTGTCGAGCTTGTTGGCGAGGTGAAAACTCAGTGCCGATTCCAGCGTCGCGTGGTTGAGGATGGTGGCGTGCAGGAAGCTCGCCAGGATCGGCTCCCGCTCCACCTGCTGGGCGACGCCCGCGCGGATTTCCTCCCACATGGGATCTGCGCTGGTCACTGTTTTGATCGCTTCCATTGATTGCTCCTTCATCGAGCCTGTCAGTACTAAACCGCGCCCAGGGTCAGTGGCGGCTCCTGCAACGCCGACTGCTGCTCGCGCAGTGCCAGTATATGCTCTGCCCAGTAGCGCGGCGTATTGAACCACGGGAATGCCTGCGGAAATGCCGGGTCCTGCCAGCGCCGCGCCAGCCAGGCCGCGTGGTGCATCTGGCGCAGGCAGCGCAGCGGCTCCACCAACACCAGCTCCTGCGGGTTAAAGGTGGAGAAGGTCTCATAGCCCTCGACCACCGCATCCAGGTAGGCCGTCTGCTCGGCGCGATCGCCGGAAATCAGCATCCAGATATCCTGGATCGCCGGCCCCGTCAGGCAGTCGTCCAGATCGACAAACCACGGCGTCTCGTCGCGCCACAGGAAATTGCCGCTGTGACAGTCACCGTGCAGGCGCAATGTCTGCCACTCGCGCTCGAAAAGTGGCGCAATCGTCTCGATGATATGCGCCGTCACCGACGCGTAGGCCTCGCGGTTTTCTTTCGGCAGGAAATCGCCGGACAGGATGAACTCGCGGCTGTCGATGGCAAAATGCTGCAGCGTCAGCGCCGGGCGGTACTCGAACGGCTTCGTCGCGCCGATGGCGTGGATGCGGCCGAGCATGATACCGACCTGCTCCAGGTGCTCGAAATTGTCCAGCTCCACCTGGCGCCCGCCGCGCCGTGGAAACAGCGCAAAGCGGAAGCCCTGCGCCTCCATCAGCGTGCGGCCGTCGATTTCCAGCGGCGCCACCACCGGTATCTCCGCCGCCGCCAGTTCCAGCGTGAACTGGTGTTCTTCCAGTATCTGCTCATCGGTCCAGCGACCGGGGCGGTAGAACTTGGCGATCAGCGGTTCGGCGCCCTCAATGCCCACCTGGTAGACGCGGTTCTCATAGCTGTTCAGCGGAAAGATGCGCGCATCGGACACCAGTCCGGCGCTCTCGACGCAGTCGATCACCGTATCCGGTGTCAGGGCTTCATAGGGGTGGTGGTTTACAGACATGCAGGTAACCGGCAGGGTTTCGGGCCGCCATGCTAACGCGGTCGCGGTGCCGGCGACAAACGATGTTGGTGGCGTATCGGTCGCCAGCCATTTAAAGATCCATGTGAACCGCCAATGAAAAACGGCGGCGCTGTACAACGCCGCCGTCTTCATTGCCGCAATCCCTTTGCGGCATCGGTCCATTGCTGTGGGGGACCGGTTTATTGCAGATCGAAACGATCCAGTGTCATGACCTTGGTCCAAGCGCCGACAAAGTCCTTTACGAATTTGTCCTCGTTGCCATTCATGGCGTAGAACTCACTCACTGCACGCAGTTCAGAGTTGGAGCCAAACACCAGGTCCACCGGTGTGGCGGTCCACTTCAGCTTGCCGCTCTTGCGGTCGCGGCCTTCATAAAGCCCATTTTCCCTGGCGGACTTCGACCAACTGGTGGACATATCGAGCAGGTTGACGAAATAGTCGTTGCTCAATGTGCCAGGGCGATCGGTGAAGACACCATTTCTGGAGTCGCCATTGTTGGCACCCAGGGCGCGCATGCCGCCGACCAGCGCGGTCATTTCCGGCACACTCAGGGACAACAGGTCGGCGCGGTCCACCAGCGCCTCTACCGGTGCCAGGTGACTCTCGCTATCGTAGTAATTGCGGAAACCGTCGGCCTTGGCTTCGAGGAAGTTGAACGACTGCACGTCGGTCAGTGCCTGGGTGGTATCGTTGCGGCCCGGCTCAAAGGGTACTTCGATCTCGTGACCGGCTTTCGCCGCGGCCTGCTCGATCGCTGCCGCACCACCGAGGACGATCAGGTCTGCCAGGGAGACCCGGGTCTTGCCGTGCTTGCGATTGAAATCCTTCTGGATTTTCTCGAGCTTGGCGAGTACCTGTCGCAGTTCCCCGGGCTGGTTGATGGCCCAGTCCTTCTCCGGTGCCAGGCGGATGCGCGCACCATTGGCGCCGCCGCGATTGTCGGTGTCGCGGAAACTGGAGGCGGAAGCCCAGGCAGTGCGAACCAGTGCCTGCGTACTGAGACCGCTGTCGAGTATATCGGCTTTCAGCGTCTTGATATCGCCCTTGTCCACCAATGGGTAGTCCACAGCGGGGATGGGATCCTGCCAGATCAGATTTTCTTGCGGCACTTCCTTGCCCAGGTAGAGCGCGCGCGGACCCAGGTCGCGGTGGGTCAACTTGAACCACGCCTTGGCAAAGGCGCGCTGGAACGCTTTCGGATCTTCGACAAAATGCTTGGCGATCTTGCGGTATTCCGGATCGAACTTCAGCGCCAGGTCGGTGGTGAACATGATCGGTGCATGCTTCTTCCCGGGGACATGGGCATCCGGCACAAACTTCAGCTTGTCTGCGTTCTTCGGTACCCACTGGGTGGCGCCCGCCGGGCTCTTGGTCTTCACCCACTCAAACGCAAACAGGTTGGAGAGGTACTGGCTGCTCCACATAGTCGGGGTTGCGGTCCAGGCACCTTCCAGGCCGCTGGTGATGGTGTCTTCCGAGTGGCCCTTGCCGCATTTGTTTTTCCAGCCAAAACCCTGCGCTTCCACACCGGCCGCTGCCGGCGCATCGCCCAGACACTCCTCGGGTTTATGCGCGCCATGGGCCTTGCCGAAAGTGTGGCCACCGGCGATCAGCGCGACGGTTTCCTCGTCATTCATGGCCATGCGGCCGAAAGATTGGCGGATATCCTTCGCGGCCAGCAGCGGATCCGGGTTGCCGTTGGGGCCTTCCGGATTTACATAGATCAGTCCCATCTGCACGGCGGCCAGGGGCTTTTCCATCTTGCGATCACCCGAGTGGCGCTTGTCACCCAGCCACTGGCGCTCGGATCCCCAGTACACGGTATCCGGCTCCCAGTCGTCTTTGCGCCCACCGGCGTAGCCGTAGGTTTCGAATCCCATGGACTCCAGGGCGACGTTACCCGCCAGCACCATCAGGTCGCCCCAGGAAATGCTGTTGCCATACTTCTGCTTCACCGGCCACAGGAGGCGGCGCGCCTTGTCGAGACTCACATTGTCCGGCCAGCTGTTGAGTGGTTCAAAGCGCTGCTGACCACCGCCGGCGCCGCCACGGCCATCGTACACTCGGTAGGTTCCGGCGCCGTGCCAGGCCATGCGGATAAAGAAGGGACCGTAATTACCGTAGTCCGCCGGCCACCAGTCCTGCGAGGTGGTCAGCACCTGGGCAATATCCTTCTTCACCGCATCCAGGTCCAGGGCCTTGAAGGCTTTGGCGTAATCGAAGTCCTCTCCCATCGGATTGGATTTTTCATCGTGCTGCCGCAGCGCGGAAAGGTCGAGCAGTGTTGGCCACCAGTCCCGGTTGGACATGGGCGCATCACTGGCGCTGGCATTCGCGGATATGGCTGTCGCCAGTGCCGCCGCCAACGGAAGGGCTTTCTTGAACATTGGATTGCGTTCCTTTTTTGGTATCGGTTATTGACTGGAAAAATCTTATAGGGACACGCTATATCGGGAAAATTAGATGTAATTATTGTTCTAATAGCGCTGGGCAATTCGCCGGACAGACCGATAGAAAAAAGAAATAAGGGAAATAAATTTATTTTCGGAGTCGATTTGTTGACGACGAAACCGACATCTGCTGGGAAGGACTTGCCCCCGAGTGCAGCCGCAGGCATTCTCACCAGACACACCTCCCGCCCCGGCGGATCTGAACTGACTCGGAGCCACCATGCCAACAAAACCATCCAAATATTTTTTAGTCGCAGGTGCCGTGTTGACCACCCTGCTGACACTAAACGGTTGCGATCGCAATGCTTCGCCCCAGGCGGATATCCATGACTCATCTATCCCTGTCGGCGAATTGAAATCCGAACAAAAGACATTCGAGCAAACGGCGGGTAATTGCAGCGATGCAGAGGAGTGTGCGTCGGTGGTCATCAATCGCGAAGTTTTCGATCAGCGTCCCGAACTGAACCGGGCACTGGATCAGCAGCTATTGATGCAGTTGCAAGGCAATGACGAAGAACAAAAAAACCCGGAAAGCCTGACAGAAATCGCCGAGCAATTTCTCAAAGAGGCGGCAGAGGTGGAGAAAGTAAGCAGTGCCCGCTGGCAACTGCGTGGCGAAACCAAGCAGCTGTCCCTGCGCGGCGATCTGCTCACAATGGAGATCAGCAGCTATCGCTATACCGGAGGTGCGCACGGCATGCCGTCCGAAGACTGGTTTAACTGGGATTTGTCCACAGACAAGCGCGTGTCGCTCGGCGATGTCATCCGCGAGGGGCAGGAACAGAAATTCTGGGATCTGGCCCGGGCTGCCCATCAACGCTGGCTGGATGGGCAGAAGGGAATCGACGAAGACTTCCGCAAAATCTGGCCATTCCAACACAGCGACACCTTCCGCTTTACTGACGAAGGCCTGGTATTGCTGTATGGCGTGTACACCTTGGGCCCTTATGCGTTTGGCCCGGTTGAGCTGACCATCCCCAACGGTGACCTTAGCGGCGTCATTCGAGAACGCTACCTGCCGAAATCCACAAGCAGCAAGTAGGGGATTTGCCAGCAAACACTGGCCGTAGTGAAGCCGCCCGGCAGTGGTCAGGCAGTTTTCTTCGGCATCAGGTACCAGAGCACAATGGCCACCAGGAACAGCGCCGGTATATCGCCGAACAGGTTAGTCCGCTCGGTGCTGTCTACCAGCGCCTGAACCAGCATGATGGCCCCGTGCACAATACTCGACCAGATGGTGAACCAGATCAGACTGCTGTTGGCCGCAGGGTCCCTCGCCGCGCGAATCAGGAATACGCCCAGAGTCGCATAGATCCCCATAATCATCTGCTCGTATTCCGGCTGCCGCGGCGTCCAGCCCCAGCCGGAGGGGAAGATCCACATCATCATCGAATAGATACCAAAAATAAAAATCAGCCCGATGACGACCAGAGCAATTTTCAGCAGGCGGGCCCGCTTTGTCGCTTCCACGACACACCTCCAGGATTCCCTGTATAGAAGTTGTTACCGTAGACGAGTGGTTGCAGCGCGGTGACGACTGTGATGAAAACTGGCGCACATTACGCGAGCGCCCAGTCGACGGCGGCGCGCGCGTGGATGTCGGTGGAATCAAACAGCGGCAATGCGACATCGGCCTGCTGCAGCAAAAGGCTGATTTCCGTACAGCCCAGAATGACGCCTTCGGCGCCCTGCGCCTGAAGGCGGGCAACGATTTCACGCAATTCCTCACGGGATTCACCACGTGCAATACCGCGACACAGCTCGTCAAAAATGATTCGGTGCACCCTCGCGCGATCGATTTTCTCCGGAATGCACACGGCGATGCCGTGTTCCCGCTGCAGACGCTCCCGATAGAATTGCTGCTCCATCGTAAATGCGGTGCCGAGTAACCCGACCTGGCGCAGGCCGGCCCGCCGAATCGCGGCTGCGGTTGCATCGGCAATATGCAGTAGCGGCACGCTTGCCGCAGCCTCGATTGCCGGCGCCACTTTGTGCATGGTGTTTGTGCAGAGCACGAGAAAATCGGCACCGGCGGTCGTCAGCGCCTCTGCCAGGCCGGCGAGATATTCCCCGGCGCGCTGCCACTCGCCACTGCGCTGCATTGCATCAATTTCGTGAAAATCGACGCTGTATAGCAACAGGCGTGCGGAATGTAATCCCCCAAGGCGCTCGCGCACCAGCTCATTGATACGCCGGTAATAGACCTGGGTGGATTCCCAGCTCATACCGCCGATCAGCCCGATGGTTTTCATGTCCGCCCCTTGTGCCTTGCTAGAGTTCCAGATCCTGAGGTGTGTGGCACACGACCTCGATATTGTGCCCGTCCGGATCCAGGATGAATGCGGCGTAGTAATCCTCGTGATATTCCGGTCGGACACCGGGGGCACCATTGTCCTTTCCGCCGGCCTCGAGCGCTACCTGATAAAACTCGTCGACGGCTTCGCGATCGTCGGCGCGGAACGCAACGTGCAGGTTCGGTGCGGTGCTCTTGCCGCCCTTGATCCAGAAATCGGGCTTGCCAGCCCAGCCGAAGCCGGCCCATTCAGCGTATTCCAGAATCAATTCGTAGCCGAGCGGCGCCAGTGCCAGGCGATAGAATTCCTTGCTGCGTTCGTAGCTGTGTACGTGAAAGCCGATATGGTCGAGCATGAATGAATCCCCACAGAATTTCGAGGCGCCATTGCCGCGACGTGCAGCGATCTCTACAGCGCCTATTCAGATTCTAGATGACCGCCTGGCGCCAGCACCGGCAGCATCCCGTGTATCACGACACTTCAGCCCGTGACCGCGCGATCTGTATGCCGCGCGCAGCCCCATGCTCCCAGCGCAAGCAGCAGATACAGGCCGGCGATAAAATACATCTGCTCAATCTGGCTCGTCGCTTCGTAATAGAAGAGCGAAAAGGTGCCCACGAGCAGCCCAGCCAATGCCATCAGCGTCACCAACGTTGACGAACCGGTCTTCTCGCGGATGCGGAAATTCGCATAGGCCATGAGTAGTGACACGAGCAGGAAAGTGACACTGCCAAACTCGAGAATCACCTGCAGGGAGCCGGCAAGGATCAGGGCGCAGGCACTGGCAAACATCACCCAGATCGCCGGCACCGGAATGTGGGCACTGCGGTTGGCGAGCGCGGCAGGAAAATAACCCTGTTCCGCAACCACAGCCATCTGACGTGAGGCACCAAAGATAGTGCCACTAATTGCACTGCTGGTGGCGAGCAGGGCCCCGACAACGACAAGCAGCGTGCCCCAACTACCCACCATTTCTGCCGCGGCCGAAGCCAGGGCGTACTCCTTGTTGCGAATCAGGTCCTGGAAAGGGACGGCAAGCATCGCACCCAGCGCGATAATCACATAAATCGCAATCACCAGTGCGATGGCGATATAGATCGACAAGGGGATATTCCTCCCCGGCCGGTCCATTTCGTTCACCGCATTCAAAACCAGCTGGAAACCCTCATAGGCCACAAAGGTGAGCGACGCAACAACAACGACCGGCCAGAGACCGGGCGATGCATTGTCATGCAGCAATTGCGGCACCGTGAATTCGCGATGATTGAGCAGAAGCGCGGCGATGATTGCCAGAATCACCAGCTTGGCGTAAACCATCAAATCTTCGACTTTGCCCATTCCTTTCACACTCCAGAGATTGAGGAGTGTAAACAGCAGCACCACGGCGCAAGCGATCAACTTGCGCGCCCATTCGCTGTCCGCGAACTCGAATCCGCTGATTGCATAGGAGGCAAACGTATAAGCGTAGAGGGCCAGCGTACTGATATAGCCAAAGCTCACCCACCAGCCGATCAACGCAGCGGCAAAGGGTTTATTCGGAAAGGTGCGCTGGTAGAAGGAGAACATCGCCCCTTCATCGCGGTAGTAAACCCCCAACTTGATATAGGAGTAAGCCGCCAGTGCGGCAATACCGCCGCCCAGCGCGATCGCCACTGGTGTATAGGCTCCGATCATCGATGCAGACACGCCCAGAATCGCGAAGATACCGCCACCGACCATGCCGCCAACCGCAATAGCAACCAGTTCAAGAAGCCCCAGCGGCTTGTCACTTGCTCGATCGCCAGCGGGAGAGAGGACTTCAGTGGTCATTTGCTATCAATCTCCAAATTCTTATTCCGGCCTGATCGCACCTGTCAGTGCCGCGCTATGCGCTGCCACCGGGTCAGCTTTTCAGCGAAAGTCATACCCGCGTGCGCCGGGCTGGTCGAGGGTAGCCGATGGGTCGGGATTTCAGCCAGACCAGGGGATAGTTTCGGCAACACATATTTTTGATACATCTGCTCCGCCTTGGCGCCATTGAAGAATATCTGCCGGATCCGGGCGTGGGCGGTCAGGAAGGTGACAAAGTCGTTGGGCACAATCGAGCTTTCGACAATCGCGGAATCGAGACTTCCCGAACGCGTGCAGGTATGCAATACATCCCAGACCGCGATGTGGTTCTTCACTAACTGCTTACAGCGTGTCGGGTAGTCTGCCGAGCCATCAAAGTGCAATGTGGCAGCAACTATTGGCCAGAAGGCGTTGCGCGGATGGGCGTAGTACTCGCCGGCCCGCAGCGATGCGACGCCCGGCATCGAGCCCAGAATCAGCCGCGTGGCGGTACTGCCGGCAATGGGCGCAAAGCTGTGGACATGGCTCATCGGGGGCGCTGCGCGCTTGCGGCGTCAGTCTGCTGGCGGACAGTAGGCGGACGCCCGCCAGTCCGGCTGTAACAGCCCGAACAATGCCGCGTCCTGGATTTCCCCCATATGGAAGTAGCACTCCCGCAACAGCCCCTCCCGCTGAAAGCCCAGTTTTTCCAGCACGCGAATGGAGGCACTGTTACGTGGATCTGCGTCGGCACCAATGCGGTGCAGCTGCAGCGTGTTGAACGCGAACTCGATGACCAGCGGCAGCGCTCTCAGAATCAGACCACGTCCCCAGTGCTCGCGCCCGAGCGCAAAGCCAATCTCGGCAGTGCGGTTGTCGCGATCGATGCCCGCCAGGGTACAGGTGCCGACAACAGCGCCGTCACGCTCAATTCCCCACTGATACAGGCCACCGGACTGGAACCCCTCGTGGATCGACAGCAGGTAGCGCTCGGCGGCTTCACGCGTATCCAGCGGCTCGGTGGCCATATAGCGCACCACTTCCGGATTCGCAAAGATCGTCATCAGTGCCGGCAGGTCGGCGGCGGTCAGCCAGCGCAGGGACAGGTCTGGCCCACGGAGGGTCGGCAATTGGGAACCGAAGTTATCAGGATTCATGGCGAAAACATCCAGCTGTAGAGACCGTAAGCGGCGACACCGGTGCCGAAGATAAACTGGCCGATGAGCAGCGCGCGAATCGCAAAAGTGTACCGCACGAAGCTGCCTCTGTTTTCCTTATCCAGGCAAAACAAGCGGCTTTTTTCCGGCAACTCCTGCTCAAGCCGGCGCAGGCCGGGCACGGCGAGACCGAGCAGCTCTCGACTACGCGCATCCACCAGCCAGAACACCGTCGACAGTATCACCACAAAGCCGCCGAGCAGAGCGAGGATCAGCGGATGAAAACCCTTCTCGACGGCAGTAAAAATGCCGCCCTCGGCAAACATCGTCAATACGACAAAAAAATTGAAACCCTTCAAGCGCTGCTCGGCGTTGAAACGGTAGTGTTCACATAAATACTGAAGCTCGTTCAACGCCCGCAACCCCCTACACCTGCGCCCCTTGTTACAAACCCACCATTATTCAGCCCTTCTTCGGCGCGGATTCCGGGTTTTTTATGATGGAATAAATCACCGAAACAATTTTCCAGCCATCGGGCGTTTTTACCAGCTGCCAGGCTTCGTCACCCCAGTTTTTCTTGTCGTCATCCTCGTGAAAGCTGTACTTGAAATGCACCGAGGCGATCTCGCCATCGGTCATGATATGGATATCATTAAATTTTTCTTCAGCTTTTACATCGGTGGAAACCAGCCAACCGATCAACCCGAGATAACTTCCGATATAGATGCCCGACTGGCTCGGCAGCGATCCGGTACGCTTGGCGCCATTGACCGCCATCCAGTTAACTCTCTGATCGAAGAACAGGTTGGTGAAGGTCTTTTCGTCCTTGTCGATAATTGCCTGGCGAAAACTTTCCACCACCGCCGCGACTTCCTCTTTTGGGCTGACCTCTTTGGCATAGGTACAGGCAGCACTCACAGTCAGTACAACGGCGGCAAGCCATTTGAACGATTGCATAAAACTCTCCTTTATTGTTTATGTTTTCGAGTGGTCGCGAACAAGCGCTCGCAAACGGACACCATCTTCGCCGAAATATGGCCCGGCGACAAATCCGGCGAAGCGCGTGACCGGGGCGGCCGGGATCAATGTGACTGTTGTGCGAGCTGCGCCGGGATCTCGACGTTCGCCAGATCACTGGTGCGGTACAACTCCTTGCCATCGCGGATCAATACCAGAGTGGGGTAATTGCGCACGCCGTAGTGCATAAACAGCCGGTTGCTGGCATCGATATCGAGCGCGCCGCTGACCGCATATTTTTTGCGGTAGGCCTGCAGGTCTTTGTCCGTTGTCCACAGTCGCGAAAGTACCGTACGCCATTCCACCTGTGGATACTTGTTGCGCAGGCGCGCCAGCTCCCGCGGTGCGCGGGCACAGGCGCGAGACACCTGCGGGCGGGTGTCCTGTAGATACCAGTCGCACCAGCTGGCGGTGAACAGCAGCCCGTGCAGTTTGCCGTCATCCAGAGACAGCTGCAGATCCGCTGCACCATCGTCGAGCACCGCGCTGTCCTGCATGTCCAGCGGTTTGGTGCGCGATAGCAGCGCGATCTTGTTGTCCAGCTCCGCGCTGGCCTTGTGACCGACATGGACCAGGTTCATATTGCGGTCGAACAGCAGATGATAGGGCGTACCGATGAAATGAAAGGCCTCCGCCAGGCAGCCACTTTTGTCGATGGCAGTGGGCATCGTCAGGCCGAATTGTTTCATGGTGGTGCGCACCGATTCCAGGTCGTCATTGATGCCCAGATTGACACTGATCACCTGGATCGTATCGCCGTACTCTTCCTGTACATGCTCGAAATGTGGCATCTCTTTCATACAGGGCTTGCACCAGCTGGCCCAGAACTTGACATAGACCGGCTTGTCGCCGCGGTAGTCAGCCAGCTTTACCGAATCGCCAGAGATCAGTGGGAACGGGATCTGCTGCAGTGAATCGGGAATATTGGCCGCGACCGCAATTGTCGGCAGCAGCAATACCACCGACAGTACTCTGCGCAAAATATGCATATTGAGATTCTTCATAAAAACTTCTCCCTGAATGATGTGAAAACGAAAATCCTTATGCGCCGACCGTCGGCTGCTGGTCCGGCAGATGCGCCGCCAGCTCGTGAATATCGCCCGCCCGCACCAGTGTCTCGACCACCACTGGCAAAGGCTCGGTATAGATTTTGGGTAGATCCGCCTCGCCCTCACCGCGCGCCGGGAAGGCCAACTTTTCCTGCGGCGGGACAAACTGTGCGGAAATATCGCCCTTATTGCCCCGCGCATCGATACGGAACCAGCCATGTTCTGGCAGGTGGACGGCATTTAGGCCATGCAGGCAGTAGCGGCGTTGCTCGGCATCCAGCAGCAGGCGCTGGTAGCAGAGCCCCGCCGGGATTTTGTTGGCGCGCAGCAGCGCGGTGAGCAGGTGACTCTTGGCGTAGCAGAATCCGGTTTTATGGCGCAGTACATCGGAGGCGCGGCAGGTTACCGGGTTTCGTTGGATATCCCAGCTGTGCGGTATTTCATCGCGAACAAATTCGAAGCAACGGCGCGCAATCGTCTCCCTGTCGGCGCTACTGGCGGCCAGTTGCTGTGCCGTGGAAACAATCGCGTCATCCCGCCAGTCGATGATCGCGCAGGCTTGCAGGTACTGCTGCATAGGACTCTACTCCATGAGAACCGCGACAGATTTTACAGGGAGCGAGAAGATTCTGCACCAAAAAGGGGCGCTATGTGCGATGAAAAGAGGAGCTCTGTCCGGGAGGCTTGGCTTTGCGGTTTCCTGCAACCGCAACATAGCGTTGCCCCGCCCTGTGGCGAGGCAACGCACTGCATCACTTATTGGCGCGGCGATTAATCAGGTCGTCGACCACCGACGGATCTGCCAATGTCGACGTATCTCCCAACGTATCCAGCTCATTGCTGGCGATCTTGCGCAGGATGCGGCGCATGATTTTGCCAGAGCGGGTTTTCGGCAGGCTCGGTGCCCACTGGATGATATCCGGCTTGGCAATCGGGCCGATTTCCTTAACACACAGGTCAATCAGCTCCTGACGCAGTTCCTCACTGGGCTCGTGGCCGGCCTTCAGGGTCACGTAGGCGTAGATACCCTGGCCCTTGATATCGTGCGGATAACCAACGACCGCAGCCTCGGCGGTATCGTCGTGCAGCACGATGGCGCTCTCGATCTCCGCAGTGCCGAGTCGGTGGCCGGAAACATTCAGGACATCGTCGATGCGCCCGGTGATCCAGTAATAGCCGTCTTCATCGCGGCGCGCGCCGTCGCCGGTAAAGTAGTATCCGGGGAAGGTAGAGAAATAGGTATCGATCATGCGCTGGTGGTCGCCGTACACAGAGCGGATCATGCTCGGCCAGCTGGCCTTCATGACCAGCGCACCCTCGCCCGCGCCGTCGATCTCATGGCCCTTCTCATCCAGCAGCGCCGGCTGCACACCGAAAAACGGCTTGCTGGCAGAACCCGGTTTCATCTCAATCGCACCCGGCAGCGGCGTAATCATGTGCGCGCCTGTCTCGGTCTGCCACCAGGTATCCACAATCGGACAGCGCCCTTCGCCGACAACCCGGTAGTACCATTCCCACGCCTCCGGGTTGATCGGTTCGCCGACGGTACCGAGCAGCTTCAGTGAACTGCGGTCGGTTTTGGTGACGAAGTCATCGCCGGCGCCCATCAATGCGCGAATCGCGGTGGGCGCCGTGTAGAAGATATTGACCTTGTGCTTATCGACCACCTCCCAGCAGCGGGAGGCATCGGGATAGGTCGGCACGCCCTCGAACATCAGCGAGATGGCGCCGGCGCACAGCGGGCCGTAGACGATGTAGCTGTGCCCGGTAATCCAGCCCACATCGGCGGTACACCAGAAGACATCGCCCTCTTTGTAATCGAATACGTACTTGAACGTCATGGCCGCCATCAGCAGGTAGCCGGCGGTGGTGTGCAGTACACCTTTCGGCTTGCCGGTGGAACCGGACGTATAGAGGATGAACAGCGGATCTTCGGCGTTCATCGGCTCCGGTGCGCAGTCGGCGCTCTGCTCGGCGACGGATTCCGCGTACCAGATATCGCGCTTGCTATCCCAGTCCACGTTGGCGCCGGTGCGTTTGACGACGATCGCCGTGTGCACGTCGGGGCAGCTGGCCAGGGCCTTGTCGACATTGGCTTTCAGCGGCACCTTGCGGCCACCGCGTAGGCCCTCGTCCGCAGTGATCACCAGGCGGCAGTCGGAGTCGAGGATGCGGTCCTTCAGGGAATCCGGCGAAAAACCGCCAAACACCACCGAGTGCACGGCGCCGACGCGGGCACAGGCCAGCATCGCGTAGGCGGCTTCCGGAATCATCGGCATATAGATGCAGACGCGATCGCCCTTCTTCACACCGCGCGCTTTCAGCAGGTTGGCCAAGCGACAGACCTGCTCATGCAGTTCGGCGTAGCTAATGTTTTTGCTGTCGGCGGGATCGTCGCCCTCCCAGATCAGCGCGGTCTGTTTCGCACGAGCGGGCAGGTGGCGGTCGATACAGTTGACGGTGACATTGAGCTCGCCATCGGCGAACCAGGCAGCGTGACCTTTTTTCAGGTCCTCCTCAATCACCCTGGTAAAAGGCTTCTCCCACTGCAGGAAATCCTTGGCATGCTGTGACCAGAAGGATTCGGGGTTTTCCACCGACTCGCGGTAGAGCTTTTCGTAATCCTCGGCGCGGATATGCGCCTCGGCGGCAAATTCGGCGGGCACGGGGTGAACATGGACTTCTGACATCGTTTTCTCCCTTATTAGAATTATCTGGGCCGTTCGGGCGGACACCGCGGTCTGACTATGAACCTGAAGTCAGGGATTCAGGCCAAAGGCAGTTATAACATCGGCAACAGATAAATGACAACGCTGTCAAGCTGGCTATCCCTTCATATTAACCCGCTGACCGGGCCGATTCCCAGCTATCCCACGGAATCAGATGCCAATTTGAGCCTGAGCGGGCACAATAGCCCCAACAAAAAAGTGATCACATTTCCGGGAGATTTATCATGGCAGCAAAGTTGTTGCGAATGGTCGAGGGGCGCGGGGAAATCGAGCGCGGTCCGGTAGCGGAGGAGAAACTGTTGGCGGGTCGGCCGCAACAGCTGACCGAACACTTTTTCACCAACGCCAAGGATAATTTCTTCTGCGGCGTCTGGTCCTCCGACGCCGGCAAGTGGAAGCTGTCGTACAGTGAGGACGAGTTCTGCTACATCATCGATGGTGAAGCGGTAATCACTGATGCAGACGGTCACCGTGAGCGCGTGACCACCGGCGATGCCTTCTGTATCCCGGCGGGTTTTGAAGGCAGCTGGGAGACAATCGGCAGCGTGAAGAAGTTCTACGCCATCTACGAGGAGTGAGCCGGCTCTTTGACCTCCTCCGGAGAAGCCAGTCTCGAGGTATCCACTGGCTTCACCGCGCCCTCCCTTCTTGACCGGTTGCCCTAACGTTGCCGAGTCACTCGCCCCGCACCAATCAGCCCCCAATCAGTCCCTTCAGGTGGGCAACGACACTGCGGCCGAGCGCGCTCAGCGCATAGCCCCCCTCGAGCGCAGACACGATGCGGCCGTCCGCGTGGCGATCGGCCACCTCCTTGATTCTCTCGGTGACCCAGCGGTAGTCGTCCTCGACGAAACGCAACTGGGCCATATCATCCTCCCGGTGCCCATCAAAGCCGGCGGAGACAAACAGCATCTGCGGCCGAAACTCATCCAGCGCCGGCAACCAGGTGTCATTGACCACATCGCGCAATTCGGCGCCGCCGGCACCCGCCTCGAGCGGCGTATTGAGCACATTCTCCGGCAGCTCGCCGGTACCGCTAAACGGGTAGAACGGCGACTGGAAACTGGAACAGAGCAGGTAACCCTGCCGCCCCTTGACGAAGTCCTCGGTGCCGTTGCCGTGGTGCACATCGAAATCGACGATCGCCACCCGCTCCAATCCATAGCGCTCGCGGGCATAAGCTGCGCCGATGGCAATATTGTTGAACAGGCAGAACCCCATCGCCTTGTCCCGCTCGGCGTGATGGCCCGGCGGGCGCACGGCGCAGAAGGCGGCGGGCACTTCGCCGGCCACAACCCGATCCACCGCCGATATCACCGCGCCTGCGGCGTGCAGCGCCGCATCCAGCGAGCCGGGACTCATACAGGTATCCGGGTCCAATCGCTCGTAACCCTCCTTCGGCGCGCGCGCAAAAATCGACGCGACATAGTCCGGAGTGTGCACCAGCTCCAACTGCGCCCGGGTCGCCGCAGGCGCATCGAACTGGCGCAGCACAAAGTCCATACCGCTGGAGAGTAACTGATCGTGAATGGCGTCGAGTCGCGCGGCGCATTCCGGGTGTTCTTCACCCATATCGTGACCGGCGCAGGCGGGGCTGGTGAAAAATCCGATGGGCATAGCGAGGCTTCCCGTTAGTCTTCGCGTCAGTGTAACCGGTTACGCTGGAGGCGGTGCGGGAGCGTCAGCGGCATCGCGCAGTTCCAGTTCCAGGTAGACTTCGTCCAGCTCGGCGCCGGGCACCTGCTGAAAACCGCAATTCTCGAATACCGCCAGCATCGGGTGATTGTCGCGGCGCACACAGGCGAACATCTTGCCGATACCACGCTTCCGCGCTATCGCCTCCATTTCCCGTAACAGCGTGGTGGCGATGCCGCGGCCGCGTCGGCTCTCCTTGATCACAAAGGCCACTTCGCAACTGTTGTCCACCTCGTTCAGGTAATAGCGACCCACGCCCTGGATGACTTCGGCAGCGCCCTCGCGATCGGTAAAGCAGAGTGCCAGGTCGCGCTGCTGATCCACACTGACCAGGCTGCAGGACTTCTCCCGCGACATCTGCGTGACATGGTGGTTGTAACGCATCATCAGGGTTTCTTTGTTGTGGGTGTAGAAGAACTCCTGCAGCCGCCGCTCGTCCGCCGGCCGCAGCGGACGCAACGTGTAGTGGATACCGTCGAAAGTAAAATGTTTCTCCTCCACCGCACCCAGCTCCGGCACCGACGTCGGTGCCTGCGCCTGGTATTCGGGCACCCAGTAATATTCGCGCACCTGGTTCAACAGTTCGCGACGGAATTTCGGGTGGGCGATGCGGATCAGTTCCAGCGCCCGCTCGCGGATACTCTTGCCGTGCAGCGAGGCGATTCCGTATTCGGTCACCACATAGTGCACATGGCCGCGGGAAGTCACCACGCCACCGCCGGGGGCCAGCGTGGGCACGATCCGTGAACGCTTGCCGTCGCGCGTGGTGGACGGCAACGCGATTACCGGCCGACCGCCGCGACTCAGCGCCGCGCCGCGAATAAAATCCACCTGGCCACCGATGCCGCTGTAGAACTTGCGGCCGATGGAATCGGACACCACCTGCCCGGTCAGGTCCACTTCGATAGCGCCATTGATCGACACCATCTTGTCGTTGCGCGCGATACGGGTGGGCGAGTTGACGTGCTCGGCGGGGTAGAACTCGATATGTGGATTGCCGTCGACAAAGTCGTACATGGCGCGGGTGCCGATACAGAAGCTGGTCACTACCTTGCCGCGGTGAAAGGTTTTCTTGCGGTTATTGATCACGCCGCTTTTCATCAGCGCGATGATGCCGTCGGAAATTACCTCGCTGTGCACCCCCAGGTCCCGGTGATTGCCCAGGTAGCGCAGCACGGCCGCCGATACGCGGCCGACACCGAGCTGCAGCGTGGCCCCATTTTCCACCAGCAGCGAAACATATTGCCCGACCTGTTCGGTGACCGGATCCAGTTCCGGAATCGGTCGCTCTGGCAGCTCTTCTGTTTTTTCCATCCAGGCGTCGATCTGGTCGACGTGGATGAAGCTATGGCCGCAGGTACGCGGCATGCGCGGATTGATCTGGGCCACCACCACACGCGCGGCGCGCACCGCGGCAGACACCACATCGACACTGACACCCAGCGAACAGTAACCGAATTCGTCCGGCGGGCTGACCATCACCAGCGCCGCGTCCAGCGGCAGCAGATGCTCGCGAAACAGCTGCGGAATTTCCGACAGGAAACAGGGCGTGTAATCTGCGCGGCCCTCGGCGATGGCCTCGCGGACATTGGCGCCGCCGATAAACAGTGCATTGACTTTGAACAGCTCGCTGTAGCGGCGCTCGGCCCAGACGTTGTCCGACAACGTCTGGATATGGGTGACTTCGATATCGTGCAGGCCGCGACTGTGGTCGATCAGGTCGGCCATCAGCGCGTTGGGGACGGCGGCATTGGAGCCGATAAAGAGGCGGTTGCCGCTTTTCAACAGCTGGCTCCACTCGACCGCCGCACCGGTTTTGGGGCTGGTCAGCATGGTGACGCCCTATGTTTACCGTTTGGCAAGGGATCAAAGCATAGTAGCAACTGATTCCGCCAATACCAATCGACGCCCTCCGCCGGAATGAGGAACTAACTCTGCACGCTCAGTGCGAGTTTGATGCCGAAGACGCCGAACAGGCTGCCGGCGACCCGGCTGAGCCATCTCCGGGCGCGTTCACTCGTGGTGAATTTGCGGCTCACCGAGGCAGATGACCAAGCAAGGAAGTGACACCACAGCATGCCATTGAAATTGAAGATCAGGCCGAGCAGGATAAATGCCAGTGCCTTGTTGTCGCTGTCGGCGGCAATAAATTGCGGCACGAAGGCGAGGAAGAACAATGCCACCTTGGGGTTCAACACATTGGTCAGGAATCCCTGATAGAAAATTTTCAGGCGCGGCACCGGCTCCACCTTCCGCGAGGCATCCGCACGACCGGACTGACTGCGGAACATTGTCAGGCCGATATACAGTAGGTAGGCACAGCCGACTAACTTAATCGCAGTAAAGAGTTCGCCGGAGGTGGCCAACACCACAGATAAACCGAGAGCTGCCGCAAGGATATGCACCAGGGTTCCGGCCCCTATCCCCAGCGCCGCTGCAGAACCGGCCTTGAAGCCCTGGCTGGCGCTGCGGCCAATGATGTATAGCGAATCCGGTCCCGGCAGTATATTCAGTAGCAGTCCGGACAGGACGAACAGCCACAGGTTTTCTATTCCGAACACAAGGCCTCCTTGCCACAGCCAATGACAAAAACTGTAGGAGCGCTCATAGATCAACTCCTACAGGATTTTTACTGAAGGGAATCAGGCCTCGGCCAGCTGCACCGGAATGGTATTGGTGCTGCGCTCGACGCGGTTGCGCTCGTCCAGGTAGACCAGCTTCGGCTTGAAGCTGTCGGCTTCCTGCTCGGTCATCTGCGCGTAGGAAGCGATGATGATCCGGTCGCCCACCTGCACCCGGCGAGCCGCTGCACCATTCATCGAGATGATGCCGGAACCGCGCTCGGCGAGGATCACGTAGGTATGGAAACGCTCACCGTTGGTCACGTTGTAGATATCGATCTTCTCGAATTCCCGCAACCCGGCCAGTTCCACCAGGTCTTCATCGATCGCGCAGGAGCCGTCATACCAGAGCTCGGCCTGGGTGACGGCTGCCATATGCAGTTTGCACTTCAGCATTTCGATTTGCATGTTCCCCTCCTTACAGCTCCAGGGATACGTTGTCGATCAGGCGCGCGGCACTGGTGTACATGGCGCCGAGCACGGTGATCTGGTCATCGTCGTCGGCCGCCGGCTGCAGGTCGCGGCTATTGCGGATGGAGAAGTAATCCAGGCGAAAGCCCGACTCCTCGATACGCCGCCCTGCCTGCTTTTCCAGTTCGGCGAAGTCCCGCCGACCGCCCTCGATCTCCGCCTTCACCCAGTTCAGCGACTGGTTCAGCACGGCGACCCGCGGACGCTCGTCCTCGGTGATGTAGCTGTTGCGCGAACTCATCGCCAGGCCGTCGGCCTCGCGGTGCACTGGCGCGGCAACCACCTCGACCGGGATACACAGGTCCTCCACCATGCGGCGGATCACTGCCAGCTGCTGGAAATCCTTGATACCGAATACGGCCTTGGTGGGCTGCACGATATTGAACAGCTTGGCCACCACCGTGGTAACGCCCTCGAAATGGCCCGGGCGACTGGCGCCACAGAGCACGTCGGTCATCGCCGGGCACACCACGCGGGTCTGCTGGTCCATGCCGTTCGGGTAGATTTCGCTCTCGTCCGGGTTGAACAGGAAATCGCAACTGGCTTCACGCAGGCGCACCATATCCCGCTCCAGGGTGCGCGGATACTTATCCCAGTCCTCGTTCAGGCCGAACTGCAGCCGGTTGACGAAGATGGACACCACGACCAGGTCGCAGTGCTGCTGGGCAATTTTGACCAGCTCGATATGGGCATCGTGCAGATTGCCCATGGTGGGGACGAAACCGACGGTCTTGCCGTCGCGGCGGGCCTCCGCCAGCGCTTCGCGCAGACCGGCCACATGGTGGAATACTTGCATCGCGATTACTGCCACTGTGCCTTTTCAGCGCGGCATCATACTCCCTGTGCCGGGAAGCGACAATCGCCGCCCGGAGCACAAAATCCCACATCTCCCGACAACTGGCAGGTTTCTGACCGCCAACAGTGGCGATTTCCGAAAAAGCAGAATCATCATTCGGTTTTTCTGACGGTGGCGCGCCCGGCAATTGCAAAAGTTGCTATCCAGTTCAGGAAGGATTCAGTCGACGGCGGGCAAACTTGCCTCCAAGTTCAGAGATATAAGAGATGCCGCGATGCGGCACGGGAGAGAAAGCCATGCTGAAAGTGATCACCGCCGTAGCCACCGCCGGCCTGCTGGTGCTGTCCGGACCAGCCCTCGCTGAGCGCGACAACAAGCACAGCTTCCATCGCGAAGCCGGCTCCACCCACGCGGCCGGTCCGGCACACCGCGACGGCAAGCGCTTGAGCGGCCACCGTGAAAACAGCCGCGGCCACAACCGCGACGGACAGCGCAGCAATCACCAGGGCAACCAGCGTGGCGATCGCCACGACAGCAAAGGGCGTCACGATAGCAAGGGGCGTCACGACAATAACGGACGTTACGATAACAAAGGGCGCCACGACAACGGCCGTCGCCATGACGACCGCGGCTATCACGGCAAGCCCGCACGTCACAATCCCGACCGGTACCCCGGCCGCTACACCTATGACAAGCATGGACACTACAAGCACGATAAGCACGGTCACCGCCCGGCCTATCGCCCGGTCTACCGCCCGCATTACAAACATGCGCGCCATGAGTATCGGCACAAGCACCACTGGCGTCCGGCGCACTACCACTATGGCTATCGCCGGGCCTACCTGCCGAGCAGCTTTGTAAGTATCAGTTTCGGCGGCCTCGGCTTCTTCTATAGCGACGGAATTTTCTACCGTCCGTTCGAGACCGGCTATGTCGTTGCCCGCGCTCCTATCGGTGCCATCGTGCACAGCCTGCCGGGCACTGCCGTCAGCGTTGTTTTCGGCGACCGCAATTACTACGTCGCCTACGACACTTACTACCTGTGGGACGGCCCCCGCGGCGGCTACCGGATCGTCGCCAACCCGGGCTTTTACTGATCCCAGACCTGAACTGCCACCCCAGCTTTAAGCGGCCTAGCGCCGCTTTTTTTGTGTCCGCAAATTGTGCGGTGAGCGCGCGCTCAGACAGGCATAAAAATTGAATAAAAATTCAATTAAATTTCCGCGAGAATCTGCGTGCCAAAAACCGAAACAAAATTTAATTTTTGCCTACTAAAAAAGCACGTTTTTGTTATCTATAGTTATTGCTTTCCGGGCCGCCTGGGCCCAACATTCGCGCCCCGCCAACCTGCAAACGAAAAGGCGCCATGAAACAGCAACAAGTGCAAAACTGGTCTTGCGAAGACTCCGCAGAACTCTATGGAATCCGCAACTGGGGCGCCGGTTATTTCGATTTAAATGAAGCCGGCGAAATTACCGTGCGGGTGGAAAATTCCGCCGGCGAGCCTCGCAGCGTATCCCTGATGGACATCGCCAAGGGCGCCACCGAGCGCGGGCTCGGCATGCCGCTGTTGTTGCGTATCGAAAACCTGCTCGACGCACAGGTCGCGCGCATCAACCAGTCCTTCGCGCGCGCGATTGAATCCTGCGGTTACAGCAACGTTTTCCGCGGTGTGTTTCCGATCAAGGTCAACCAGCAATGCCAGGTGATCGAGGAGATCGCCCGGGCCGGCCGCCCGTTCAATCACGGTCTCGAGGCCGGCAGCAAGGCGGAGCTGATCGCGGCGCTGTCGATTCTGGAAAATACCGAATCGCTGATTGTCTGTAACGGCTACAAGGACGAGGAGTTCATCAACCTGGGCCTGCAGGCGCAGCGCCTCGGCGTGCAGGTTTTTTTCGTGGTCGAAACACCTTCCGAGGTGGACACCATCATCCGCTGTGCGGAGCGTGAACAGGTGCGGCCGAATATCGGCGTGCGCATCAAGCTCGCCTCCAAGGTCGGCGGTTACTGGAACGCCACCAGCGGCGACCGCAGTATCTTCGGCCTCGGCAGTAACGACCTGATTGCGATGGTCGACCAGTTGCGCAACCACGATATGCTCGATTGCCTGAGACTGCTGCACTACCACCTGGGCTCGCAGGTGCCGAATATCCGCGATATCCGCACCGGCGTACTGGAGGCCTGTCGCTATTACGCCGACCTGGTCGAAGAGGGCGCGGCCATGGGTTACCTGGATCTCGGCGGTGGCCTGGCGGTCGATTACGATGGCTCGAAAACCAATTACACCCACTCCAAGAACTATTCGCTGGACGAGTACTGCGTGGACGTGGTGGAAGCGATCATGGGCACGCTGGACAGCGAGGGCGTCGCGCACCCGGTGATTATTACCGAATCCGGCCGCGCCACTGTCGCCTATTCATCGGTACTGCTGTTCGACGTGCTCGATACCACCCGCTTCGAGCCGGTAGAACTCGAGCACACGAAAATTGCGGACGGCGATCACCAGATGCTGCTGAACCTGCAGGATGCGGTTAACAGCATCGGTCCGAAAAACCTGCAGGAGAGCTACAACGACGCGCTCTACTACCGCGACGAGGTGCGCTCCCTGTACCTGCACGGCCAGGTCAGCCTGCGCGAGCGCGCCAATGCGGAAAACCTGTTCCTGCAGGGCGCCCAGCAGATCCGCAAGCTGCTCGACGAGGCGGAGGAAGTGCCGGTGGACCTGCAGGCACTGCCGGAGGTGCTGTCGGACATCTACTATGCGAACGTCAGCGTCTTCCAGTCGCTGCCGGATATGTGGGCCATCGACCAGGTATTTCCGCTGGTGCCGGTGCACCGCCTGGACGAAGCTCCGACGCGCTCGGCAATCATCGCGGACATCACCTGCGACTGCGACGGCAAGATCGATCGCTTTATCGGCCGCCAGGAAGAGCAGAAAACCCTGCTGCTGCACGACCTGAAAGAGGACGAGGATTACATCCTCGGCACCTTCCTGGTCGGCGCCTACCAGGAGACTCTGGGGGACCTGCACAACCTGTTCGGCGATACCAATGTCGTGAGCGTGCGTATCCACGACGACGGCAGCTTTGATTACAGTCGCGAGATCCACGGCGACAGCATCGCCGATGTCCTGAGCTACGTGGAGTACCGACCGCAGGAACTGTTCGAGCGTTTCCGCAAACTGGCGGAGCGCGCGGTAAAAGATGGAAAGATCACCGCCCAGCAGCGCAAGCAGATTCTGCACACGTACACTGCCAGCATGAGCGGTTATACCTATTTCGAGAAATAAGGCCACGTGCCTCGGTAATTTCGCGGCGCCCGCGCCGCGACAAAAATAAGGAGATTATTATGGCCAATGTATTGATTGTCGGCGCCGGCGGCGTCGGACAGGTAGTCGCGCACAAGTGTGCGCAGGTCGAGGATGTTTTTGAAAACATCACATTGGCGAGCCGCACCAAAAGCAAGTGCGACAATATTGCCGAAATGCTGCCGCGCAAAATCGACACCGCCGAGGTGGACGCGGACAACGTCGGTGAAATGGTCGCGCTGATCGAAAAAGTGAAGCCGGACATGGTGATCAACGTCGCCCTGCCCTACCAGGACCTGCATATCATGGATGCCTGCCTGGAGACCGGCGTGCACTATCTGGACACCGCCAACTACGAGCCGCCGGAAGAGGCGAAGTTCGAGTACAAGTGGCAGTGGGCCTACCAGGAAAAGTTCGAGAAAGCCGGCCTGATGGCGCTGCTCGGCAGCGGCTTCGATCCGGGCGTTACCAGCGTCTTCACTGCCTACGCGAAGAAGCACCATTTCGATCGCATCAAGACGCTGGATATTCTCGACTGCAACGCCGGCGACCACGGCCTGCCGTTCGCGACCAACTTCAACCCGGAGATCAATATCCGCGAGATCACTGCGAACGGACGCTACTGGGAAAACGGCGGCTGGGTCACCACCAAGCCGATGGAAGAAAAGCGCGTGTTCGATTTCCCCGCGGGTATCGGCGAGAAAGACATCTACCTGCTGTACCACGAGGAGCTGGAATCGCTGTCCAAGCACTATCCGGAAATCGAGCGCGCGCGCTTCTGGATGACCTTCGGCGCCAGCTACCTGAAGCACCTGGAAGTGCTGCAGAACGTCGGCCTGACCAGCATCGAGCCAATCGAGTTCCAGGGCCAGGAAATCGTACCGATCCAGTTCCTGAAAGCGCTGCTGCCGGATCCGGCCAGCCTCGGCCCGCTGACCAAGGGCAAGACCTGCATCGGCAATATCATCCGCGGCATTCCCAAGGAAAGGGCCCCGGACAGCGAGGACAAGATCTACTACATCTACAACATCTGCGACCACCAGGAGTGTTACAAGGAGGTGAAGTCACAGGCGATCTCCTACACCACCGGAGTGCCAGCGATGATCGGCGCCAAGATGATGATGGAAGGCAAGTGGATGCAGCCGGGCGTGTGGAATATGGAGCAACTGGATCCGGACCCGTTCATGCACGACCTGAACCAGTATGGCCTGCCGTGGCAGGAGACCTGGCTGGATAAACCTTTCCAGTAAATTTTTGCTCTCTTATTGTTGGCGGCCTTAATCGGCTGCCGGGCGGGCCTGCTACCAGTGGCTGTCCGCGCAACAGCCTGATCGGCAATCGTTGCGCGGACGAACACTGGCACCGGGCCCTTCGCATAATGGTTTTGCACCTTCGAATAGATCGCAAATAGTGGCTCTCTTATGGATTTAACCCCCCGCAAGGATTACTTCGGCAACTTCGACCCCACGCGGGTACCGTCTCCCTGTTTCGTGGTCGACGAAATCGCGCTGCGCGACAACCTGGCCGTCCTCGCCGATGTGCAGGAGCGCAGCGGCGCCAAGGTGCTGGCCGCACTGAAGGCTTTTTCGATGTGGAGCACCGGGCCTATCGTGGCCGAGTATCTGAGCGGCACCTGTGCCAGCGGCCTGTACGAGGCCCGGCTGGGTTTTGAGGAATACGGCGGCGCCGACCTCGGCAAAGAGGTGCATGTGTTCAGCGCCGGTTTCAAGGAGGGAGAGCTCAAGGAAATCCTGCAGTTCGCCCACCATGTAATTTTCAATTCCTTCTCCCAGTGGAAGCGCTACCGCGACCTCTGCCTCGATGCACAGAAAAAGCGTCCGGAATTGCGCTTCGGATTGCGGATCAATCCGGAGCATTCCGAGGGCCACACGGACCTGTACGACCCCTGTGCGCCCTGCTCGCGCCTGGGCATCGTGCGCTCGCTGTTCGAGGGTGAAGATCTCGCCGGAATCAGCGGACTGCATTTTCACACCCTGTGCGAGCAGGACTTCAAGCCGCTTGCGCGCACCATCGCCGCAGTGGAGGAGAAGTTCGGCGACCTGATTGCGCAGATGGAGTGGATCAATTTCGGCGGCGGCCACCATATCACCCGCTGCGACTATCAGGTGGACGAACTCGTGGACGCGGTGCGCGCCTTCTCCGACAGGCACAAGGTGCAGGTCTACCTGGAGCCCGGCGAGGCGGTCGCACTCTTCTGCGGTGTGCTGGTCAGCGAAGTCGTCGATATTGCCTGGAATGGGCAGCAACAGGCCATTCTGGACGCCTCCGCCACCTGCCATATGCCGGATGTGCTGGAGATGCCCTACCGCCCGGAGATCTCCGGCGCCGCGCGGCCCGGTGAACTGCCACACGACTACCGGCTCGGCGGCCAGAGCTGCCTGGCCGGTGACAGCATCGGCGAGTACAGTTTCAGCGATCCGCTCAAGATCGGCGACCGCCTGGTATTCGAGGAAATGGCCTACTACACGATGGTCAAGACCAATACCTTCAACGGAATACCCCTGCCGGCCATCGTGTTGTGGAACTCCAAAACCGACGAGTTGAACCTCATCAGGGAATTCGGCTACGAGGACTTCAAGGGACGACTCTCCGGGCGCGACTGGAAAAACCTCGGGCACAGTACCGCCGGCGAAGACGACGGCTGCGTATAATCCGATCGCCCCGGATCATCGTCCAAATATCCCGGGGAGTGGCACACGGTCACTCCACACATCCACGGCGCCTGCGGCCCTACACAGGATGGAAACAATGCTTTCAGAAAACGATTACCCCATATTCCTCGGTTCCGAAATCGAGCAGCCAAAGCCGGAGGAAGCCTTCTTTCACGTGCTGCCTATCCCGTACGAAGAGACCGTCTCCTACGGTGGCGGCACCGGCAAAGGACCGGCGTCGATCCTCGAGGCGTCATGGCAGCTGGAGACCTTCGACAACTTTTCCACCCCCAGCGAACTCGGCATCTACACCCGCACCCCGGTCAACACGACCGGCAGCGCGGAGCAGGTGATGGACAACATTGCCGCGGCCACCCGGGAAATTCTCGAGCAGGGCAAGATGCCGGTAGGCATCGGCGGCGAGCACTCGGTCACCTGGGGCGTTATCAAGGGCTATCTGGATGCCGGTATCGAGGATTTTGGCGTCGTGCAGATCGATGCCCACGCCGACCTGCGCGACCGCTACGAAGGCAAGAAACACAGTCACGCCAGCGTGATGCGCCTTGTGGTGGAGGCCGGCATACCGCTGTTCCAGTTAGGCATCCGTGCCTACTGCGAGGAAGAGATGGGCGCGCGGGACAAATACGGCGTGCACTACCTGGATGCCCACGAGCTGGTACCCACGAATGTGCAGTCGATTGAATTGCCGGAAGATTTTCCCAGCAAGGTGTTCTTCACTCTCGACGTCGACGGAATAGACCCCTCGGTCTTTCCATCGACCGGCACACCGGTCCCGGGCGGGCTGGGCTGGTACCAGACGCTCAACCTGTTTGAATCGGTGGCGAAACAGCGCGAAATTATCGGATTCGACCTGCTGGAGTTCGCGCCGATCGAGGGATTCCACGCCTACGACTTTGCCGCCGCCCAGCTGCTGTACAAGTTGATGGGCATCGTGCAGCGCCAGCGCCGGCCGGTCTCCTCGGCGGGTTGACGCTTCTTAACGGCCGCGGCATGGCGGAGACCCGCCAAAAGGGGTTAAAATTTAACCAATGTAAGTAATCGCTTCGCCGGAGAGACTGTGAAGACGCTGAAACTGATACTGGGGACCATCGGGATCATAGCGCTGGGGGCATTCGCCTTCACGCCCCCGGCCGATGCCCAGCCGCGCGGCTACGATCGCGGCGGTCACGGTTACCACCGCCCCCACGGCCACTGGCACGGACACCACTACCGCGGTCCGCGCTTCTTCGGGCCGCGCCTTTCCCTGGGCTTCGTCGCTCCGGTACTGCCGTTCGGTTTTGTCAGTCTGTCCGTGGGCGGTAACCCATTCTTTTATCAGGGCGGCTATTTCTATCGCCCGGCACCGTCCGGCTACGTGGTGGTCTCGGCACCGCTGGGGGCGGCCGTCGCCAGCCTGCCCGGCAGCGCCGTGAGCATCCAGATTGGAGGCATTACGTACTATCAGTACGCCGACGCCTACTACCGCTGGCAGCCAGGCACCAGCCGCTATGTGGTGGTTGCGCCACCGCCGGGGCCCCCGGTGGCCATCGCGGCACCGGCGCCAGCCGCGCCGCCGGTGCCGAGCGGACCTAATAGTGGTTATGCGCCTAGTGGTTATGCGCCCGGGCAGGTACTCGAACAGCTGCCCACCGGCTACACCGCTGAAATCGTCAACGGCGTACAGTACTACCGCTACGGCAACGATTACTTCATGCCCACCCAGCGGGACGGGCACGAGGTCTACGTGGTCGTGCGTATCTGATCACCGCGATGGCTGTCGCCGTCAGGTGAGTTCCCGCGCAAACAGCGCCTGCATCCTGGCCCAGGCCCGCTCGGCCAGATCCTCGTTATAGGCGGCGGAATCCGTCGGGCACCAGCCGTGCAGCGTGCCCTTGTACACCTCGATCTCCGCGTCGGCATCCGCGCGGTCAAACGCCTCCCGCAATACCGTCTTGGCCTCCGGCTGACGGGCGTCGTCGTTTTCGGCGATGGCGATCAGGTAGCCCCCCTTCAGTTTCGGTATCAGCAGGTGCGGGCTGTCTGCCCTGTCGGTGACCAGGCCGCCGCCGTGGAAGGAGGCGCCGGCGCCGATGCGCTCGGGCATGGCTGCCCCCAGCCGCAGAGTGTAGGAGCCGGTCATGCAGTAGCCCATGACGCCGATTTTCCGCTCGGTATCCACTGCGGGCTGCGCATCGAGGAATTTCACGAAAGCACGGCCGTCGCTGACCGCGGTATCCGGTGACAGGGTACCGGCCAGTTTACGCGCCTCGGGCATCACCACTTGGCGCACCTCCGGACCGATCACGTCGGCTCCCCCCGGCACCAGGGGCCCGCGATGATTACGGTAATAGGGATTGACCACCAGCACCGCGTAGCCCTGCTCAGCGAGGCGCTTGCCCATCTGGCGGAAGGCGGGGCGTATACCGAAGATATCCGGCCACAGGATCACCGCCGGGTGACGCCCCTTGGCCGGGTGGACAAAGTAGGCGTCAGCCTCGCCATCCGGCGTTGTCACGCGGACATCCGACTCCGCGACCTTCATAGCGCCAAAGGCTATGCCCGGCAGCATCGCCCCCAGTGCCGCTCCCAGTCCGGTTTTGGTAAAGGTCCGTCTGCTTATGCCCTTGCGGCGCAGATAGGCCTCCGCCTCTTTGGCAGTTATTTCATCACACATGATTCCCTCCCCTTGTGAAGTTTGCGTCCCGGCGCATAGGCGGGTATCCCACCTGTTGCCTTGCCTCAACCATACCAACAGCGATACCGGCCCGCTATCGCCGGCGCAGTGGATGTGCGGCCCTGACTGACGAGGGGGCGTGATTGGTTGGCGCGCTTACGGCCGTACTTCTTCGCTCTGCAGCCCGTGGAAGCCGGCAAATTTCTGCAGTGCCCGGCCAAAGCTCGAGCGCAATGCGGCGCCCGGAGGGGCTTGCCAGTGCAGCGCTTCGATGCGCAGTACACCGGACGCGCGATCCGCCTTCAGGTCGACGACGCCGGCAAAGCAGTCGCCGTAGAGTATCGGCAGGCAGAAATAGCCGTAGCGGCGCTTCGCTTCGGGCAGGTAGCACTCCAGCTGGTAATCGAAGCCGAACAGCCTTTTCAGCCGCTTGCGCTGCAGCACCAGCGGGTCGAATGGCGACAGCAATCGCACCCGGCGCGGCGGCCGCTGCGGAGAGGCGTCCGCGTCGGCGGCCAGCATCAGGTCTTTGCCGTGTGGCAGCAGCTCGCCGCGGCGCAACATGGATTCGATGGCGGACTGCACCAGCGGTTTGTCCTCGCGGCGCAGATAACTGATTTCCTCGCTGCGCCCGAGACCCTGGCAGCGCAGGAAAGTCCGCACCAGATGCCGGCCGTATTCCTCGTCACTGGCGGTATCCGTGCGGACCGCGGGCGGCAGCAGCCGCTCTGGCAGGTCGAACACCTTCTGGAAGCCATCCCGGTGGCTCACCATCAGTTCGCCCTCGTGAAAAAGCTGCTCCAACGCCTTTTTCTCGTCGGACCATTCCCACCAACCGCCTTTTGCGCGGACAAAATCACTGGCCCTCAGCGGACCCTCGGCGCGCACGCGATCGAGCACATAGCGACACAGTTTCGCGTTCTTCTCAAACCAGTGCTTCTGCCCCTCGCGAATGCGGTTCATGCGCACACGGGCGAAGCGGTAATGGGCCATCGGCAGGTAGGCGGCGGCGTGGGACCAGTACTCAAATATCTCGCGACGCTGTTCCGCCCGCTGTAAGTGGGATTCGCGGTAGCGCGGCAGGCGGTTGTAGAGCTGGTGATGGTGGGCGCGGGTAATGCGCTGGATGGCATCCAGCTGCAGCGCGCCGAGGTGGTGGATCAGAGATGGCAGATCGCCGGACCAGGGGGTGTGGATAGACTGGCGCTCGATCACCAGCGCGCGGACTTGTTGTTCCGAGAGCAACGTTCTCCCCCCCTGTCGTATCGCCATGCCGGCACTGACCGGAGCGGGCAAGATCTAGCGGGCAAACCGCCGAATCAGTCGCCCTGGTAGTACTCCGGCGCCAGGTTATCGAAGCGCGTGTACTTGCCCACGAAGGCGGCGCGACAGGTGCCGATCTCACCGTTACGCTGCTTGCCGATGATCAACTCGGCCATGCCCTTGTCGGGGCTGTCCTCGTTGTAGTACTCGTCGCGGTAGATGAACAGGATCACGTCGGCGTCCTGCTCGATCGCACCGGATTCCCGCAGGTCCGAGTTCATCGGGCGCTTGTTCGGGCGCTGTTCCACGCCGCGGTTCAACTGCGACAGCGCGATTACCGGGCAGTTGTATTCCTTTGCCAGCCCCTTCAGCGAGCGCGAGATCTCGGAGATCTCCTGGGTCCGCCCCTCGGTGGCGCCCTTTACCTGCATCAGCTGCAGGTAGTCGAGCATGATCATCGCCGGCATGCTCTTCGCTTCGGCTTCCTCGCGGGACAGCTTGGGGTTTTCGCGCATCAGTTTGTTGGTGTGATCGCGCACGGTGCGCTTGGTGCGCGCGCGCACCTCGCTCGGCGACAGTGCCGGGGTGTCGTCGATATACAGGGCCTTGCCCTTCATCTTCTGCACCGCGCTGGACAGCTTGGGCCAGTCATCTTCCTGCAGTTTGCCGTTGCGGATGCGGCCCTGGTCGATACGGCCGATGGACGACAGCATCCGCATCACCAGGCTGTCCGACGGCATCTCCATACTGAAAACCAGCGTCGGGCGCTCCTGGCTCAGCATCGCGCTTTCGATAAAGTTCAGGGCCAGTGCGGTCTTGCCCATGGACGGACGCGCGGCGAGGATGATCAGTTCGCCCGGCTGCCAGCCGGACGTGCGCTGATCCAGCTCGCTGAGACCGGTACCGAGGCCAGTGAGATCGCCCTCGGTCTTGAACAGCTCGTCGATGCGCTCGACGGTCTGCTTCAGCAGTGTATCGACGCCGACGAAGCCACCCTCTTTCGCGCGTCCCTCGGCAATTTCTGCCACGCGGCGCTCTGCCATCTGCAGCAGGTCCGCGGAGGCGAGGCCGCCGGGATTGAAACTGGTGCGGCTGATTTCGCCGGCAGCGGCGATCAGCTGACGCAGCATCGAGCGCTCGCGCACGATCTTGGCATAGGCGACGATATTCGCCGCCGATGGGGTATTTTCGGCCAGTTCGGCCAGGTAGGCGGGGCCGCCCACTTCCGCCAGCAGGTCGCGACTGGCCAGCGCCTCGGCGAGAGTGACGATATCCAGCGGTTGCGCGCCGTCGGTCACCTCGACCATGACCGCAAAGATCTTGCGGTGACTGGCTACGAAGAAATCCTGCTCGCCGAGCTGCTCGGCGACACTGTCGATGCGACTGGAGTCCAGCATCAGGCCGCCAAGCACGGACTGCTCGGCCTCTACCGAGTGCGGTAGCGGCGAGGACTCTTCGGTCGGCAATGCTTCTTCGGAGACAGCGTATTCGTCGGTCATAGGGCGTTACAGGGTACAGAAACAAATCGGGCGCTGGTTCCCCGTATCCGATGGAGGGGGATTCCAGCGCCCGATTGTAGCGCGACTCAGCCGCAGTTGGGCAGGTGGATTCCACGCGAACGTGTGGTTCGCCGGTTTCAACCAGGCCAATAGCGGCCGGGGCGGGTCATGACCCGCCCGCGCGAATAAAACGCAGAGCGTTTATTCGGCTTCGATGACGACCTTGACGGTAGTGATCACGTCGGCGTGCAGCTGCACGTCTACGTCGAACTCGCCAACTTCGCGCAGAGCGCCTTCCGGCAGCTTCACTTCAGCCTTGGTCACTTCAACGCCGGCAGCGGTGATGGCTTCGGCGATGTCGCGGGTGCCGATGGAGCCGAACAGCTTGCCTTCATCGCCAGCATTGGCAGCGATGGTGACAGAGACTTCGGACAGCTTGGCAGCGCGCTCTTCAGCGGCACCGATTTTGGCTGCTGCGGCGGCTTCCAGTTCGGCGCGCTTGGCTTCGAACTCAGCGACGTTGGCTGCGGTAGCGGCTACGGCCTTACCAGTAGGCAGCAGGAAGTTGCGGCCAAAACCGGCTTTGACATCAACGCGGTCACCCACGTTGCCCAGTTTGCCTACTTTGTCGAGCAGAATAACTTCCATCTCGGTTTCCTCAATTTCAGTTTTGTGCGGGTCGCGCCTAGTTTTTGGCCAGACGCCCGCGAATATCTATCCAGCTATCTATCAGTGCCAGGCCGCACAGGAATCCGACCAGCGGCAGCGTCGCGATGAACAACATCACGTACAGAGCGACCAGCGGTCCCCGGCCCCAGTTGCGACTGGCTACCAGCCAGTGAATCAGGGCAATACCGGCCACCGCCAGCGGGAAAGCCGCGACGACACCCCAGAATGCATAATCCGGGTTAACCAGACAGTAAACCCATAACAGCATTCCCACGGCTGCCACCGGCAGCGGCATTCGCAGCTGATGGAACTCCTGGCCAAAACCGCCGGGGTTGTACAGCAGCGCCTGCCACCAGCGCGCGATGACTAGTGCCGTGACCGCAAACAGCGAGGCCCAGAAAGTCAGGGCTCCGCTGACGATCGCTTCGCTGGACATCATCTGCTCCAGCTGATCCTGCGGAGCAATACCCAGCGCCTCCATACCCTCCAGCATGTCTGCCTTCAGGCCGCCATTAAAGTGCGATGTCAGCATGATGCCAGCTGCCATGACCGCCAGTGTTGCAACCAGGGTCGCAACCCAGGAGCGGGTTGACCGCAGCACCAGGGCACCGGCCAAAACACCGGCCAACTGGGTTACGGATATCCCGGTGGTCATTAGCGATTCCATACCGCTGCCGCCCACGATAACGACTGGCAACAGGGCCCACATGAATATCATCAGGCCGTCGTTGCTGCCGCGGCGCAGGCTCACCAGAGCCAGTGCCGCCGGGCTGATCAGCGGTATACCCACCATGGTGGTGAGCACCGCGCGCACACGCCCGCGCATGATGAATTCGGCAAGGGCGCGCACGACTAGATAGCTTCTCTCTTACAACGTCTAAGCAACAGGGCTTAGGCTTCGTGGCTGTCCGTGTACGGCAGCAGCGCCAGGTAACGTGCGCGCTTGACCGCGGTGGCCAGCTGGCGCTGATACTTGGCTTTGGTACCGGTGATACGGCTCGGAACGATTTTGCCAGTTTCAGAAACGTAGGCTTTCAGGGTATCGAGATCTTTATAGTCGATACGCTTGACGCCTTCGGCGGTGAAACGACAGAACTTACGACGACGGAAAAAACGTGCCATCTGATTATCCCCTTACTCTTCGCTTTCGGCGTTATCGGAAGAATTGTCTTCCGCGGACTCGTCAGCGGAGGAAGACTTGTCTTCCTGCTCAGCACGCTCGCGGCGCTCGGTGCGCTCCGCGCGGGCGGCTTTGCGCTCACGGCTCTCTTTTTCCGCCTTCATGATCGGGCTTTCTTCAGTGATCGCCTCGTCTTCGCGCATAACCAGGTTACGCAGCACGGCGTCGTTGTAGCGGAAGTTGGTAGTCAGCTCTTCCAGAGCTTCTTCCGTGCACTCGACGTTCATCAGGATGTAGTGGGCTTTGTGGATCTTGTTGATCGGGTAGGCCAGACGGCGACGACCCCAGTCTTCCAGACGGTGTACCTGACCACCGCTGTCCTTGATGGTAGCGGTGTAACGCTCCACCATGCCGGGCACCTGCTCGCTCTGATCCGGGTGGACCAGGAATACAATTTCGTAATGACGCATTTTAGCTCCTTACGGGTTAAACAGCCTCCCGGCTAATCCGGTGAGGCAAGGAGTACAACGGGCCCGGCGCCAAGCCGAGCCCATTGCGGGCGGCGTATTGTAGGGACTTGCGCGACTGGTTGCAAGATGACCAGCTGGCGGGGATGTGGCGGTCAGAATGAATAGCGGACGCTCAGGCTGGCCTCGGACTTGTCGTAGGTGTAGATCTCGAAGTTTTCCGAGTTGTCGGTCACCATCAGCTTGCCGGCGAGCTGGAGCCGGGGCTGCAGGCGCACCTCCGCCCCCAGCCAGGTCCGCAGTCGCTCGCCGTCCCGCTGGCGCTGCTTTTCGACGCCATCGCTGTCGACCAGGCTATTGGTTCCAGCGTAGCGGCTGGAGCGATAGTCGGCCCCGGCGGAGACTTCCCAGCCGGACAGCAGCGGCCACGCCAGCTCCATCCCGACTGTCTGGCGGGTGGGCGAATAGCTGTAATGGCCACCGCTAACCGTGTCCAGATCCTCGCGATCATTGAGATCCAGGCGATAGAGGGCATCGAGTATAAAGGGGCCGAGGGGTTGCTCCCACTTGGCGTCGAAACGCTGGCGCCAACCGTCCAGATAACCGTAGTCGCCACGACCGCTGAAATGACCTGGTGCGTAAGAGAGCGTCAATTCCGCATCGCCGATATCCTGGCGCGCGCGGCCGACGAGACCGATCTCCTGCGTGACCTGCTCGCCGCCGAGGGACACTAGCTCCCCGGCGCCGCCCAGTTCCACCTGCCAGCCGCCTACCTGCATATCCCGTGACAGCCCGACGCGGTAGCTGCCCAGGTCCAGGTCGCTCAGGTCAGCGTAGCGCCGGCCGTAGCCGAATCCGTGCAGGCGCCAGCCATCGCGGGCGTCGCCCTGCAACTGATACTGCCCCCAGGCAAACAATTCCGAGTAGCTGTCTTCACCCACCGATGGGTCCAGCAGCAGGTCGTTCTGCAGGGCGTAGGCATTGTCGTCGTACCCCAACGACAGGCTGGCGATACCCAGCCACGGAGACGGCTCCGGCGCCTGGCGCGGCGACGCTGCCAGCGCCGCAAGCCGGGTGCCTGCGAGTCGTCGCAGCCGCTCCGAGCGACCTGCGGCAGCGGCGCGGTAGTGTTCAACCGCACTGGTCCGACGGCCCTGCCTTTCCGCTACCAGCCCCAACTGGAATTCGGCCAGGTCGCGCCAGTCAGGGTCTCCGCCCAGCTGCCGGAAATATCCCGCAGCCGCGCCGTAACGCTCGAGCTTGTAAAGAGTAATACCGAGGTTGTACTGCAGATTGGCGCTGTCATTGCCAGCATTGAGCTCATGCTGGAATGCCGCGAGGGCATCGCTGTAGTTACCCTTTTTGAACGCTTCGGTGCCGCGCGCAAACGAATCGCCGGCCAGGGCGAGCGGGGATACAGCCGCGGTTACGGCTCCCCATAAAAGAGCAGTACTGATGACTCCGGTCTTCACATCCAATACCCCAATATTCCAAAAAGCAAAAAGGCCGGGCGCAATAACGCCCAGCCAGCAAGAAGCGGATACCACTCTTGATCAGGTCACTCCCCGGTCGGTCGCTCCTGTGCGTGATCCAGTACATCCTCGAGAATCGAATCAAGGTCTTCCGGCAGGTGTGCTTTCACATCGTCCGGAAGGTTGTCGAGAATATCCTGCACATTGTCCATCGACCCCTGCAGGTCGGCGCCACTCAATGCATTCTTCAACGCCTCTTCCGCCGCTTCGCGTGCGGCATCGGCATTTTCCCGCGCAGCCGCCGCGGCGACTTCCGCATTGGCCCGGGCCTCGTCGCTGTGGGCGCGGGCCTCGGCGACAATTGCCTTGACGTCATCCTCAGTCAGCCTGTCGGCGTCCCGGGACTCTGTCTCTGACTCAGCGTGCTCCTTGTCGCGGGCGGCATTGGCGGTCCTCAGGCCGAACTCCGCAGCGGTTTTCACCGATTCAATCGCGCCTTCGGGCAGCGTGATCTCGTTGACCGCATCTTCCGCCGAATCGTCGGCGCCAACCACCGAAACGGTCACATCCAGATCGTCGGCCAGCACCGGCAGGCTCAGAGGTGCGCACAGCAGCCCCAGCGCGATCCATTGGTTCCATCTTTTCATCATTCGGCCCTCACCTCTCAATCGGGGGAATTTGTTCATATCATCTGCGGCGCATCGCCCTGCGCAGCCTTGCCGGTACCAAATTGGACCGGCACCCGGAATTCCTTTTGCGAGCCATCGTGCTCCAGGCGAATCAGGATTTCTGCTCCCTCGGCGCTGCTCAGTGCTCGCACCGGCAGTGTCAGCCGGTTGGCGCCGGCGCGCAGGTCCGTATGCCACTGCAGTTCGCGCGCATCGCCGTAGCCATCGAGCTGCACATTGTCCGGCAGCGATACCTGGATCAGCGTCCCCGGCAGCGCGCGGACCGAATCCAGTGACACACTGAGCGGTTGTACCGCCACATTGACAGGCTGGGCCTCGGGCACCACCTGGGGTTTGGATGGCAGCGCCAGGAATACGGCCAGCAGCAGGCTCGCCGCGGTAGCCAGCTGCCATCCGCGCAGCGCCCGGTGCCCGGCCCCCTGCCGCCGCGGCAGGGCTGCCGCCAGCACGCGGTGCTCGAAATCCGCGTCGGGCTCCGGCGCCGGCAACGTGCTCAGAAGGCGTGATATGCGCAGCTCTTCGGCGTAGTCGCGGCACTCGACACAGCGGCGCAGGTGCCCCAGCAGCGCACTGCTGTTCGACTCGCGCATCAGGTCCAGTTCCCGTCTTGACTCACTGCAGTTCATATTCGCCTCCTCGTGCCCTTCAACACGCATAACTGCTTTCGATGGTTCCCAACTGCAGCGCTTCTTTCAGTTTTTTGCGCGCCCGGTGCAGGCGGGACTTCACCGTCCCGACATTGATATCGAGTATCTCCGCGACTTCCAGGGCGGTGTAGCCCTCGACGTCGTGCAACATCACCACGTCGCGCCAACCGTCGTCGATGGTTTCCAGCGCGCGATTCAGCGCCCGCTGCAACTCCAGCTGGTGGTAGCGATTGCGTTTGTCGACCAAGAGATCCGCAAAGGCGTCATCGTCACTGGACCAGGAAATACTCTCGTCAATCGGAGAGCTGACGCGCCGGCGATAGAGATCCACGTAACGCCGGTACAGCACCTTTACCAGCCAGGGCCCCAGCTTCTCCACGGCGGCCAACTCATCGAGCCGCGGGAATAGCCGTGTCAGCACGTCCTGAACCAGATCCTCGGATTCATTGCGATCCTGCGTCCAGCGGTACGCCATGCGGTACATCAGTCGCATATGCGGACGCACCAGAACCGTAAAACGGTCTTCGGCAGCGTCAGCACCGCGGAAGAAGCGCATCAGCGTCACACCACAACTCCTTAACGTTCGTACCATTCGGGACTATCAAATCGTTACCACGGATCAACACGCAAAAAGGTTCCCGGCAAAGCCACCGAACAGAATTTTTTGGTGGCATCAGTGCATTTACACGCGGCGGGCAGCAAAAAGGTTCCCAGGGGAAAATAATCCCGTGAAAACCCGCGAGTGCGCGCTTATTTTCCAAAAAAAGGGAAATTGGCCGATTGCAATTGCACGAACCGTCACCTAGCTTGGCATGAGAGCCACGACCTGAGTACCGCCAGCCCGGCGGCCCCGCCGTTGGCCGTGTCTCGTTTGTGAGTTGTGCCCGGATATCTGTTATGTCCGGCAGGCGCAGTTCTTTGTCTTTTGCGTCGAAGTATTACCGGCCTCAGCAGTCAGACATCCCACATTGCTGTTACCGATCCAGACAATAAATATACAGGTAGACTTTGACATGAAGAAATCACTGATCGCTGCGGCCATCGCCGTTGCCGCAAGCGCCGCAGTTCAGGCAGAACAACCTTCTTTCAGCGTTAATCCGGCAGTTGCCGATGTACACAATCGCTGCATCGTGCGCTTCCAGGACAGCTATTCCGGCGCGGAGGCCACGAGCATTTCGCACCGCCTGGTGGCCGAGGCACGCGCCGCGGGCCACAGCAACGCATCGGCCCAATATATTTACCGCAATACCATCAAGGGACTGACGATCAACCTGCCGTGCAGTGCCGCCGCCGCAGTGTTTGCCGGCGACACCACGATCATGCACATGACCCCGGACAGTGTCGTCAGTATCAGCGCACCACCTTCCTGTACCGGCCCCAATTGCGGCGGCGGCTCCACCGCTCAGGTCACCCCCTACGGTATCACTCGCGTGGGCGGGCCGGTGGACGGTAGCGGGCACGACGCCTGGGTGATCGATACGGGCATTGACCTGGACAACCCGGACCTGAACGTGGACGCCAGCCGTGGCTTCTCCGCGATCACGTCCGGCAAAAGTGCCGGTGAAATCGACGACGATCACGGTCACGGCTCTCATGTGGCGGGCACTATCGGGGCCATCGATAACGGTATCGATGTGGTCGGCGTGGCCGCCAATGCCACTGTCATTCCAGTCAAGGTGCTCGACCACCGCGGCTCCGGCACCACGTCCGGCGTTATCGCCGGAGTGGATTATGTGGGCGCCAACGCCGCACCCGGTGATTGCGCCAATATGAGCCTGGGCGGTGGTGTCAGCCAGGATCTCGACGACGCCGTGGTCGCCGCATCGCAAAAATCCGGCGCTTTCTTCGTACTCGCCGCCGGCAATGACGGCGACGATGCCAACAACCACTCGCCCGCCCGCGCCAATGGCAACAACGTGCGCACCATTTCCGCGATCGACAGCAACGACACCATGCCGTCCTGGTCCAACTGGGGCAATCCCCCGGTGGACTATGCCGCGCCCGGCGTCAGCATTCTGTCGATCAGGGCCGGGGGCGGTACCACCACCATGTCCGGCACCTCGATGGCCTCGCCACACGCCTGTGCGGTGATGATGATGACCAACGGTCACCCGTCCACGAGCGGCACCGCCAACGGCGACCCGGATGGCGATCCGGATTCCATCATCCACCTGTAACCGAGCTCACCCTTCGTTGACTGACCGGCGGCCGCTGCACAGCGGTCGCCGGTTTTTCTTTGAGCCTGTTTACGCTAGATTGGATGACCCCGGCCGGGCAGGAGCCCGGTTTTCTTTGCGCATTGGTGAACAAGTGGATTCTCTGATCTTACTGTGTGAAAACGCCGCCCCCGCCGAATTCTGCGATCGCATGGTCGAGCGCTTTCACGAGGCGCCGGAGAAGCACCCCGGCCGCACCGGCTCCGGAGTGGACCCGAGCAAGAAAACCAGCTCCGATCTGTATATCTCGGCTCTGGATTCCTGGCGGGAGGAATGCGCGGCCGTTAACAATATCGTTACGCACGGCCTCATGGCCTACTGCCGCCGCTACCCGCATATGCTGACCGGCGCAATCTCCCCCACCATCCTCGACGAGGCGACGCGGAAACCGCGCAATCTCGCTGCCGAGGATATCGCTCACCTGGATGAGCGGCAGCTGCAGATGCTGGTGCGCGGCATTTTCCGGCTGGACGGTATCAACCTGCAGCACTACGAAAAAAATCGCGGCGGCTACTTCCACTGGCACTCGGAGCACTACCCGCACCCCAGTGATCCCGGACAGAATTCGCTACACCGGGTCCTCTTCTGGCTGCTGTTCCTGAACGACGTCGACGAGGGCGGCGAGACCGAATTCTGCTACCAGGGTGCCAAGATCAAACCGAAGAAAGGCAGCCTGATCCTGTCCCCCTGCGGTTTTACCCACACCCACCGCGGCAATGCACCGCTTTCCGGCGACAAGACGATCCTCACCTCCTGGGTGCTGTATCGGCCGGCAGCAGAACTCTACGGCACAGCACCGCAACAACAGGCAACCGCCGGATAGCCCGGGTACCGGGCCGACAACAAACTGCAGTTAAAAGGATTTAAAGCGATGCAGGACCTGACCCGGGGCGCTATTCGCGGCCATATTGCCCGCTACGGCGCCTTTATGTTCGCCACCATGCTGTTCCAGACCCTCTATTTTCTGGTGGATCTGTATTTCGTTTCCGGCCTCGGCAGCGCGCCGGTGGCGGCGGTCAGTATTGCCGGCAATATGATGTTCATGGTGATGGCGCTGACCCAGGCGCTGTCGGTGGGCACCACCACGCTGGTCTCCCACGCCATCGGCGCCGGGGATATGCCCGCCGCCCAGCGCAGTTTCAATCAGGCGCAGTCGCTGGCGCTGGTATGCGGACTCATTTTCGGCACAGTGGCTTTCGCACTGCGCGGCGCCTATGCCACTGCCTTTACCGCCGACGCGGAAACCGCGCGACTGGCCGTGGCGTACCTGAACTGGTTTCTGCCGGCGATGCTGCTGCAGTTCCCGTTCGCCGCCATGGCGGCGGCACTGCGCGGCGCCGGCGAGGTGAAGCAGCCCTCACTGATCCAGGTGCTGACGCTGCTGCTCAATATCACGCTGGCGCCGGTGCTGGTAGCCGGCTGGGGCACCGGTGTGCCACTGGGTGTAGCGGGTGCCGGCATGGCGACACTGATTTCGGTGGCAGTGGGTGGAGTGCTGCTGGCCGCTCTGTTTTTACGCCCGCAACAGAAGCTGCGTTTCGATGCGGCTGAGCTGCTGCGCCCGGCACTGGGGCTGTGGCGGCGGCTGGCCGCTATCGGCCTGCCCTCCGGCGGCGAGTTTGCGCTGATGGCGGCCTTCCTGGCAGTGGTCTACACGGTGCTGACCCAGGTCGGGGTTTCGGCTCAGGCGGGTTTTGGAGTGGGCCTGAGGGTCATGCAGTCCATCTTCCTGCCGGCAATGGCGGTGTCCTTCGCGCTGGCGCCGATTGCCGGGCAGAATTTCGGCGCGCGCCGGCAGGACCGCGTGCGCGAGACACTGCGCAGCGGAGTCCTCTTCGTATCAACCCTGATGTTCGCACTGTCGCTGCTCAGCTATTTCGCCGGCGGCAATATGGCCGCACTGTTCCTGGACGATCCGGCAGCGATCGCGGTGGCGAGGGAATTCCTCGGGATCGCGTCGTTTAATTTCGTCCCCACCGGCATCATCTTCTGCTGCTCCGGCCTGTTTCAGGCCCTGGGCAATACCCTGCCGTCGCTGGCCGCCTCGACACTGCGCATCCTCGTCTTTGCCGTGCCGGCCCTGTGGATCGGCACCCAGCCCTGGTTCGAGACGCGCTATCTCTGGTATCTGTCGGCGAGTTCGGTGGTACTGCAGATGGCGCTGGCGGTCGTGCTGTTGCGGCGCGAGTTGCGGATCAAGTTGGCGGATATGCCGCCGCCGGCTGAAACGGTGGCGGCCGAAGCCGAACAGACAGCCTAGCGGGAAATTCCAGCCACCCACCCGAAGGGCACCCCCACCAGAGCTGGATCAAGAATCGCGGCCCCGTACGGGATACCGTGGATACCTGGCTTGCCAGGGTGTCACCTGCCCCCCGCATAATGCAATGAGTGAATCAAGCCAGAAAACATCCACCCGAAATTGAGGGATATTAACGGTTCACCGTCTCACTACATGCAGGCAGACAGAAGTGTCGATTGCCGGGAGTAGACGATGGATCCATTGATTGTTCAGTTCGATGACGCCGCATCCGCAGATTACTGTGAGCGCCCGATCCAGCGCTTTGAAGATGCTCCCGAGAAGTCAGCCGGCCGCGCCGGTGTAGACAAAGACAAGAAAGATAGTTCCGACCTCTACCTTTCTACACTGCCGTAATGGAAGGAAGAGTGCTGGAACATCAACAACATGGTGTACCAGGCGCTCGTCGGTATGCCGATTTGAAATGACAAATATATTCTCACGTCGTGGGTGATGTACCGCCCCGCGAATGAGCTGCATAGCAACCCGGCGAAGCAAAAGACCGGGGACACTCAACAACAATAAAAACTCAACAACAATAAAAACTGACTGACTGGAACAAAGAAGAACAAACGGAATGGAATGGAATAAACGGGGGCTCACTAGCCCCCGTTTTTTTGCCTGAACTTTTTTGACGGATGAGTATTTATTGTGCCCGCTGGCGCACCGCCTCGAACAGGCACACCCCCGTTGCCACGGAGACATTCAGGCTGCTGACCTCACCGGCCATCGGAATCTTGATCAGGTGATCGCAGTTTTCCCGGGTCAGGCGGCGCAGGCCGGAACCCTCCGCCCCCATCACCAGCGCAATCGCGCCCGTCAGCTGGCTCTGGTAGACATCCTGCTCCGCCTCGCCGGCAGCACCGAAAATCCACACACCAGCCTGCTGCAATTGCTGCAGTGTGCGGGCGAGATTGGTGACGGTCACGAACGGCAGCACCTCGGCAGCGCCGCAGGCGACCTTCCTGGCCGTGGGGGTCAGCCCGGCGGACTTGTCTTTCGGCGCGATCACCGCGTGCACGCCGGCGGCCTCGGCTGAGCGCAAGCAGGCGCCGAGATTGTGCGGATCGGTGACGCCGTCGAGTACCAGCAGGAACGGCGCCTCGGACTTTGCATCCAGCTGCTGCAGCAGCTCCTGCAGAAAACGCTCGTCGTAGACTTTGGTCTTGCCGGCACAGACGGCGAGTACGCCCTGGTGATTGCCCTCGTCGCCGACCCGGTCGTCCAGTGCGCGGCGATCGACAAAGCGCATCGGAATATCGTTCTTTTCCGCCTGGCTGATGATTTTCTGCAGGCGCTGATCTTTGCGCCCGCGCAACAGCAGCAGTTCCTGTACCTGCTGCGGCGAGCTTTTCAACAGGGCCTGCACTGCGTGCAGGCCGTACACTAGCTGTTCTGCCACGATCTATTTCTTCTTGCTCTTGGAAGTGGTTTTCTTCTTCAGTTTCTTTTTGCCCTTACCTTTTTTGGCATTGGCTTTTTCCGCCTTCTGCGCGGCCTTGCGCGCGGCGACGGCCGGGCGCTTGCCACCTTTGCGGGTTGGCGTGCGCTTGGGGCCGCGCTTCTTGTGCGGCTGCTCGCCTTCACCTTCCGCGGGCGCCTCGGGTTTTTCCGGCGTCGCCTCGACGGGTACCGCCTCAGTGGAACCGACCTTGCGCTTCTTGAACGGCGTGGTACCCGGCGCCGTCTCCGGCCGCTTGCCCCACGGGCTCGGCTTGCCAGCGGCAGCCTTGCTGCGCTCACCGGGCTTCTTCTTGCGGTCGCGCTCGCGCTGATGCTCCACCGCCATTTCCATCGCTCGGGCGCTCACCCGCGTCTCTTCGGTTTTCCGGTCGCGCTTCCCGTCCCGCGGCAGCAACTCACCCAGGGTAAAGTCCACTTTGCGCTCTTCCAGGTCGACCCGCGCCACCTGCACCGTGACCGAGTCGCCCAGGTGATAGCGCTTGCCGCTGCGCTCGCCGATCAGGCGCTGGTGGGCCTGCTCGAAGCGGTAGTAATCCTTTGGCAGCGCCGTGACGTGAATCAGGCCTTCAACATAGAGGTCGGCCAGCTCGACAAACAGGCCGAAACCGGTGACCGCACTGATCACACCGGGATAGGTCTCGCCGACGTGATCCTGCAGGTATTCGCACTTGAGCCAGCTGACCACGTCGCGGGTGGCGTCGTCGGCGCGGCGTTCGGTCATCGAGCAGTGCTCGCCCAGCTGCACCATCGCCGGCAGGTCGTAGGGAATAATCTGCTCCGCCGCCAGCGCCGCGGCGCCGGGTGCGGTGTGCACTTTCTTCGCCACCGCGGGCGGATTGGCATTGCCGTTGCGAATCAGCCAGCGCAGCGCGCGGTGCAACAGCAGATCCGGGTAGCGGCGGATCGGCGAGGTGAAATGGGCGTAGGCATGATAGTCGAGACCGAAGTGACCGCGGTTTTCCGGCTGATACACCGCCTGGTTCATCGAGCGCAGCAGCATCATCTGGATGATGTGCGCATCTGCACGGCCTTCGACCTGCTCCAGCAACAACTGGAAATCTTTCGGCTGCGGCTCAGCGCCCCCGGGCAGGCGCAGGCCCAACTCGCCGAGATACTCGCGCAAGTTGGTGAGCTTTTCCTCTTTGGGCGTATCGTGCACGCGGTAGAGTGCCGGCAACTCGGCCAGCTCCATCAGCTCCGCCGCACAGACGTTGGCGGCCAGCATGCACTCCTCGATCATCTTGTGCGCGTCGTTGCGCTGCACCGGCACGATGCGCTCAATCTTGCGATTGGCGTCAAAGATGATACGTGTTTCGGTGGTCTCGAAATCGATCGCGCCGCGGCGGTCGCGGGCACCGCGCAGGGCCTTGTAAAGGTCGTGCAGGTTATCCAGGTGCGGAGTCAACGCCGCGAACTGCTTGCGCAGGCCACTGTCGCGGGAGTCGCGCTCGGCGACGACCTGCCCCACCTGGGTGTAGGTCAGCCGCGCATGGCTGCGCAGCACACCCTCGAAGAAACGGTAATCGAGAATGCGCCCGTCGAGGTCGATGTGCATTTCGCACACCATACACAGGCGGTCCACATCAGGATTAAGCGAGCAGAGCCCGTTGGAAAGTTTTTCCGGCAACATCGGCACGACGAAATCCGGGAAGTACACCGAATTGCCGCGGCTGTGGGCCTCTTCGTCCAGGGCCATGCCCGGGCTCACATAGTGGGAGACATCGGCGATGGCCACGAGCAGTTTCCAGCTGCCGTCTTTACGCACTTCACAGAAAACCGCGTCGTCGAAGTCTCGGGCGTCTTCACCGTCGATGGTCACCAGCGGCAGTGCGCGCAGATCCACGCGGGCCTTTTTGTCTACTTCCAGCACTTCATCGGCAATGGCGTCGACTTCCGTCTGCAGTGCGGCGGGCCAGGTGTGCGGTATGCCGTAGTTGCGGATAGCGACGTCGATCTCCATCCCCGGCGCCAGGTGATCGCCGAGTACTTCGGCCACCTCGCCCTGGGGGACACAATCGCGCCCCGGCTGCATGGTGATATCCACAACCACATACTGGCCGTGTTCGGCGCCAGCGGTTTTGTCCGCCGCCACCATCACGTCCAGGTTGATACGGGGATTGTCCGGGCGCACGAAGCAGATGCCGTTCTCCTGGAACAGGCGCCCGGCCAGCTGCTGGGTGTTGTGCTTGATGACGCGGATCACCGCACCTTCGCGCTTGCCGCGGAAACCGCCGGGCGTCTCGCGCACCAGCACCTCATCGCCGTCGAAGACCTTCTTCATCTGGCGGTGGGACAGGTAGAGGTCGTCGCCGCCGTCGCGGGGCGACACAAAGCCGAAACCGTCGCGGTGACCGATCACGCGGCCTCGCACCAGGCTCATCTTGTCGAGCACGCCGAAATCACCGGCGCGGTTACTGGCGATCTGGCCGTCGCGGGACATCGCAATCAGCCGGCGGCGCACGCCCTCGCGCAGGTCTTCATCGTGCAGTTCCAGCAGGTCTGCGACCGTCTCCCAGGGTACTGGGCCGGCCTGCTGTTCCAGCAACTGCAGCAGGTATTCGCGGCTGGGAACAGGCTTGTCGTACTTCTCCGCCTCGCGCTCCGCATGGGGATCGGCTTCGATATGAATTGAGGTCTTCTTTTGAGTCAAAACAGCATCCGTTGTTTGAGGTGGCCGCCGGTTCTGGGCGGCATCCGGAGAATATCCGGGAATTGGAATGGCGGCGCTGGCGGTGAATACCGGGTCAGGGAGGCGCCGCTACTGCACGCAGTATAAGCGATTTCGCGGCCAATCCCGACTGCTTGCGGGAAAGTAGAAAAAAACGCTGGCGGACCGTTGACACCCCCGGGGCAAATCCCTATAGTGCGCGTCCTCAGCGGAGCACACCGCTGATTTGCCCAGGTGGCGGAATTGGTAGACGCGCTAGCTTCAGGTGCTAGTGACCGCAAGGTCGTGGAAGTTCAAGTCTTCTCCTGGGCACCAATTCCAAAAAAGGCCGACTCGCGAGAGTCGGCCTTTTTTCGTTTGCGGAGGGCAACTTTTCCCTCCAACTCCCGCGCACAGCCACACCAAAGCTTCCCGGTCACTAACGACGATTGACACGCCACAGAAAATCCCTATAGTGCGGACCTCTGCGGCGCTTGCCGCGGAATGCCCAGGTGGCGGAATTGGTAGACGCGCTAGCTTCAGGTGCTAGTGACCGCAAGGTCGTGGAAGTTCAAGTCTTCTCCTGGGCACCAATTCCAAAAAAGGCCGACTCGCGAGAGTCGGCCTTTTTTCGTTTCAGCCCCAGCGCTGCTGCTCGCATATACCTCCAACGCTATTTTGCGGCTGAATTTACTCCAGTAGCGTCACCGTCACCCGCAAGGTATCGCGGTACTGACCCGCCATGCGCCCGCGAGTCTCGCCGATTTGCACACTGATGTTGCGGAGGCGCCGGCCATCTTGAGGGGCCGCATAATTTTGCATATCTGCCCCGCCCTGCAGGGAGAGCCTCCGGCCGTCGATCCACGCGGTATAGGGAACGGCCGCCATATCGCCATTGAGCGAGGTATGGCGCAGGACGCCCTTGTTATCCGACGCGACGGACAGGTTGTAGGCCCCGTTGGCGCGCACGGCCAGCAGTGCCGAAAGTGTTTCACCGGTTTCCAGTTCGCCAAAATTCATCCCCGCGGACCGGCCCAGCCGCCCTTCCGCGTTGCCCGCCACCTGCAGGTCCGCCTGCGGCGCAACCCGGACCGACAGCTGAAAATCGATCTCGCGTACCGGGCGCCCGTTGGCAAATATCCGCGCAACAAACGTATTCACGTAATCACCGGCGCGACGGGCCTGCCCCCGGGGAAGCCCGACCGCCAGGGACGCGATAGTGCCGCGAGCGGTCTGCTCAAACGGCACCCACTGCTGTTCGTTACCGTTCAACGGAATGACCTGATCGCGCCGATCGCGAAATGTGACATTCAGTGGCTGCCCCGGCCCGCGCAACTCGGCACCGGAGGTCGGCAACAGCGCCAGACCGAGACGACACTGCCCGCGCGAGTCGATTGCCAGCCGAAGCTCCCTGACCTCGTCGCGGTCGGCAAACGGGAAGTAAACAAATCCCGACTGCCCCTCGACGGACACAGCCTGCACAGAACAGGCATCCTCTCCATCTTCCGACGCGTAGGCGGCAGCGCCGAGCAACAGGAGGAGAAGCCAGCCCGACACGATTGCAATTCGCCTCATAGTGACACCCGCTCCCTGATAACACCGAGTTCAACAATCCCCGTGGCCCCGTCTTCAATGGTAAAGCGCACACTCAGGTCGCCGCGGTCGGGAAAGACGATCCGGTATTCGCCCGGTGCCAGCCCCTGGGCAACGAAACGGCCGCGCTTGTTGGTAAAGGTGGTCACCGGCGCAAATTCGCGCCCGTCGGTCGCGGTGATATTACCCACGGTCATGCCGATGGCATCGCCGCGAAGGTCCCGCACCTCGCCGATCACGGTAATCGAGGCTTCCGATCCGGCCATGTAGGCGATACCGGAGCGGTAAAATAGGAAGGCGTTGCCCTCGATATTGCCCATGTCGTAGCCAAAGGGTGGGCTTTCCGGCTCCCAGCGCACACGCCGTGAAACGTAGCTGTTGACTCCGGGCACGACCGCCGGCCCGAAGTTGTCGGCGATCGCGGCATAACCTCCCTGGCGTTCGTCCACCAGAATCCGGCTGCCATCGAGGGTTTCGTGGCGCCGCACCATGATGAAAGAGTCATTGATCGGTCGCGCCAGCGCAAAACTTCCATCCGCGTAGGCCAGGCTCGACCCCAGCCTGAGCGTACTCAACTGCACCGGCTCGCGCTCCGTGCCGGTGTCGGTATCGGTGAAGTCGGTGTAGGTATGATCGAAGCCCAACTGGAACCGATTGCCCTGGTAGAACGCGCCCAAGTCGGCCTGGTAGTTATCAACACCAGACCGTAGTGCCAATCCACCAGAGAAATCACCGACGGTGCCATATTGTGTCCTGCCGAGCACCAACTCACCGGTATCATCGAAAGTATCCCATTGAGTACTCGCGATCTGTCGCTCACCGAAAGGCATCGACAGTCGGACAATCGCGCGCGCCTCCTCGATGTCGGTTTTCTCCTGCTCGAACCTGATGGAAACATTCAGGGGACCAAAGCGACGCGTGACATCCAAGCCGTAGACTTTGTCGATCGGTGCCGCAGCATCAAACAGCTCGGCATGGCGAGCGCTGGCACTGATATAGCTGCCAAACGGTCCCGGCGCTGAATAGCGCGCGCGCAACTCGGACTTGTAGGTTGCGGTCGGGCTGCCCTGGCCCAGATAGGTATAGAGCTCATCCCTGCCAACCGCGACAAGATCAAATTCATGAGGGCGCCTGCCACCGAGAAAAAAATCATACGACCAGCGCAGTGAGGCCGCCCTCCCCCGCCCAACACCGTTCAAGTCACTCGTACTTAAGTTGCCTGCCAGAATACCAACGGGGGTAGAGAGGGAGACTTCGCCCCCGGCAATCTGCTGCACTTCGGTCGCCTGGAAGCTGGCGCCCGCCGTTAGATAATCCGTAATACCATACCGGTAAAAACCAGAAAACGCGGGCGCATTGTAGTCGTAGTCAATGCCGACGGGACTTGCCACACTTCGCTGATAACCGGCGTTGAAAGAAAACTCAGATACACCTCGCTTTAACAGTATGGGATCGGAGAACAGCGAAAATTCAATGCGCCTTTGCTGGCCTGATGGATCGGTAATCAACAAAGAAACTTCATTGACTCCAGCATTTACGGCGAAATCACTCAGATCGTAACGTCCCGGCTCAAGGCGCAAGGTATTCTGAAAAAGACCATTGACATAGACCTCAACAGTCGAGCGCTGGTTTACAGTAAAACTGCGTGTTCCGGTGGGCGTGATGTTGCGCAGCGGCTGTATGTCGGCATAGGCCCGCTCGATTGAGAGACCAAGCAGTGGCGGAGATACCTGGAATTCAGTCGCCCGATAGAATACATCGCCAACTGAATAGCGAACTGCTCGCCGTATATCGTCATGCACCAGGCGAACTTCGCTGCGTTGCCATTGGTCGTCAACGCCAACCGCCGAATCGAGAAAGGCGCCACCTTCCAGCACTAACCTTGGACTGCCGAAAAGCTGTATCGCCCCGTCAACATTCACCAGCGTGGCACGCTGCTGATCGCTGTCCAGCGCACCGTTCCAGCGGTAGTCCTGCTGCAGATTGAGATTCAGATAGGCGGAGCGCCCAGGCAGTTCGTAATCAGTTAGGTTATCGTAATCGACAACATGAGAGCGCAGCGACACTTCTCGCGTCAGCCTGCGCGAATCGGCCAGGTTAATCTTTATCTCCAGCGCAGAAGGATCGAAAAAGATATCGATAAATTCTTCAATAAAAGCACCGATCGGAATAGCCTGCCCATCGACAGTCTGTGCGATACGCTCTACCACCTCGGCATCAAAATATCCATTGGCAAAACTCAGCCAACTCTGGCGATCGACCGTGTACAGAGCAGTACCTGCGACACCTACATTCAGATCACCAACAATGCGCCCGTCAATTGAGACCGGCAGATTCACATAAATGATCTTTGACGCATCCGCAGAGGCAACCTCATTTGCCGCACCTGAAACCGCGGCCATTAACCCACTGGCGAGGACAAAGAGCAAAAGGAATCGTATATGGATCACTGGCACTATTCCTTCTTAAGCAGGCTTGCACCCTGCAGCCCAACGGCTCCGAGCCCTATCAGGCGCAACGGAATGGATACGGTCTGCCCAGGCAGAAGCGCATCGCGATTTAGCAATCTGGCGAGATCCAGTCCATCCAAAACAACGACTTCCCGGTTACCCTTCACTCCGATTTCGTAGTGGGACAATAGTGCGTACTGCCTGCCCGTATTCTTAAGTTCTATAGATGCGCTGCCATCGATATGCGGCGCAAAAAAATCTACCTCAGGCTTACCGCCAACTTCTACGTGAACCGGCAACCGCCACGAGGTCAGCAGCTGAATCTCCGCGTCACTCTCTTGCGCACCCACGGTTAATGGAAGCTCATCGATTGCCAAATAGTATGACTTGCTGACCGGCAGTCTTTTTTCGCCACGCCATCTCACCAAAACCCGCCTAGTCTCTCCTGGCCGCAGCACCATCTGTGGTGGCACGATTTCCAGTGGAGCATCCACCTCCCCACCTGCTGCGGAATAGTCCGCGATGGAAAGTTCCAGAGCCACGTCTACTGGCTTGGTCGAAGATAGCGTCAAGATTGCCTGGGCAGATTCTTCGAGATTGAGTTCAAGCCGCGTCGGCGTCACCGACTGGGCCACTGATAACGGAGTATCTATAGCCAAAAAAATAAAAAGTAATAAAAGATCTCGGATATACATTTTCTTCTGTTTTCAAAGACCAGCTCAGGGGCACGCCGACCATCTAAAAGGTTCGTAGTGCCAAGAGCAATGCAGCATTGAATCGACCCTCGCCTTGCATATGGGGCATTGTGCAGATGCTCGTTGCCCACCCAAGAAAATTAATTCGGCGTCACCGACGCCGTAATTGTGTCGGTATAGGTTCCGGCTACCGTCGCGGCGGAGAGCAGGGCCACCCTGATATTGCGGGGAACCCCGATGTCCGGCACGGGATGTGGCCAGACGGCGACAACTGCCGGAATGGTGAGTTGCGTGGGAGCCAGAAGCCCACCATCCACTATCAGGTTATATGCGACCATGTTGGATCCACTCACGAGAAAGCCGCCATTGAGGGACGTGAAGGTCAGAGTCACGGTGCCGGCGTAGTTGCACGTGGGAATGACCTGTTCGTTGCCCTGCTCACTGGTCGTGGACATATTCAAGTTGTCAAAAGGGCCGTCTAAATTTTGGATCACGTCACAGGTTTTCATCAGGGTCCCGGACAGGGGGATTTGGACGCTGGTGTCTGCATAGGCATTGCCCATGGGCATCAGTGCGGCGGCTGTGCCGACCACGAACAGCTTCTTCATCAGTTAACTTCTCCTTTACAAACTTTACTTCAGGAAATGACGAGCCAACAAAGCTGATGATCGCCCCTAAAGCGGAATCAATTTAGGACATTCCGCCACCCATCAATCTCTTTCCCGGCGCAATCGAATAACTCGACACTGCGCGGTGAGAATTTGGATAAAAGTTGCGCTTTCCGATGAAATCGAATTTCATGGAGAAATTAGCCGACTTCACCAAAGCGGTTCCCGTAATTCAGGTGGGCCTCTAAGCGAGCGCCTAGCGCCCACCGCGGTAAATTAATTCGGCGTCACCGACGCCGTAATCGTGTCGGTATAGGTGCCGGCCACCGTCGCAACCGCAAGCAGGGCCACACTGAGACTGCGCGTCTGCACTGCGTTCGCTACTGCCGGCCAGTTGTTAACGACAGCTGGAACTGTGAGTTGCGTGGGAGCCAAAAGACCTCCACTGACTTGCAGCGTATATCCCACACTGTTGGGTCCACTTTCTAAAAAGCCCGCATTGAGTGATGTGAACGTGACTGTCAGCGTACCGCCGTAATTGCATATGGGGCTGAGTGATTCAAAGCCCTGTTGCGCGGTCGTAGTCATATCCAGGTCGTCAAAGGGACCATTCAGGAATGCGGTGACATTACAGGTCTTACACAAGTGCCCGGAAAGTGGGATATCCACGCTAGTGTCGGCGTATGCACTTCCTGTTGCGATAAACGCGACGGCAGCACCCAAGGTGAGTAGACTCTTCATCAGTTTGTTTCTCCTTTACAAACAAAAAACTTGGAGCGAGCAGAAATGTGCTCAAAACCGAAACAACCCAGTACGCAAAGCTGGAATAGAGCGCCATAACAACCTGAGCAAAAGTGGCAAAACCACTGACCCCGCACTGCTGGTCACCTTGTCTACCTTCACTCGATACGACGAAAATTTTTACCCTGCACTGAACATAAATCGATCAATTTGAGTGTATCGGTGAGATCGAATTTTTGAAGACAATCACTGGAATAAAGGCGCTGGGTACGTTTTTCTCGGAAAATTCATTGCTGCGCATAATTT
>NZ_JACZCR010000044.1 GCF_014904735.1 Microbulbifer hainanensis
AGAATATTGGCACCAACATGATGGACCAAAGAGATCCATCAATATGAATTTTCAACCATGCTGATAGAGCCAGCGTCTGAATGCTTTAATGCGGGAATTCAGCGGAAAATCACACCATAGAGAAACGTGAGAAAAACCTTTCGAGCATTATCACCTGACTCCAAAATGAAGCTCTGGCACTCCCTGCACACCATCCACCTTGAAGGTTCGGGTTGCCCCAGGAGTTATCAGCGTTCGACCAGCGTCATTAGCCAGTTCGAATGCTCCGACCTCTTCCCTGCCAAATTTCATCTTTAGCATATCTATATAGAGGAACTCGTTACCGTTATTTTTTATCGATACGACCACACCATCTGGTACTGGATGGTAGCGAATCAACTTCGGCGTTGGCATAAAGCCCTGGTTGGTCACATGAACCGAGGCCCCCATACGGAGAATGGTTTGGACGCCGGATTGCGCCTGGCCAGAGAGATTCAGGGGCTGTTCGCTCGCATACAACGTGAAAGAGCGCGACTGAGACAAGGCACCACCCACCCACTGGATACGCACAGCCTGTGCCTTCCCGGCAGGCACCACTGCCTGAGGAGGGAAAATTACAAAATCGTCGTCGGCGGGTGTGGTTACTTCGCTGCCGTCTTCATTGATTTGTCGTTCGAATATTTCGAACACTACCGGCAAATCGACTTCGCGGGGATTCTTGAGCACCAGAGTTTGGCCCGTGATATCGGCTGGCAGTCGCAACACCGTCACGGTTGGCTCTAACGTAAAACACAGTGCGCCTTGTGCAAACAGCGCTAGCATGAGAAGTCCGGCAGCCAGGCCGAACATATTCCGCAGCATGAAAATGTTCCTCATTATGTAAGCAGGGCTCTAAGCAGGTGCCCAGCGCCCTGCCCGGTAGATTAATTCGGCGTCACCGATGCCGTAATCGTGTCGGTATAGGTGCCGGCCACCGTCGCAACCGCAAGCAGGGCCACACTGAGACTACGCGTCTGCACTGCGTTCGCTACTGCCGGCCAGTTGTTAACGACAGCCGGAACCGTGAGTTGTGTGGGAGCCAAAAGACCTCCGCTGACTTGCAACGTATACCCGACACTGTTGGGGCCACTCTGCAGAAAGCCCGCATTGAGGGATGTGAATGTGACCGTGAGCGTGCCGCCGTAGTTACATATGGGGCTGAGTGATTCAGAACCCTGTGTCGAGGTCGTGGTCATGTCCAGGTCGTCAAAGGGACCGTTGACAAAAGCCGTTACATTGCAAGCCTTCGCCAGGGTTCCGGACAGGGGGATCGGAACGCTAGTGTCTGCATAGGCGTTGCCTATGACCAATAGCGCGGCGGCAGCGCCGACTGTGAAAAGCTTCTTCATCAGTTAATTGCTCCTTTACAAACTTAACTCTTGGAGGTGGCGAGCCAACATGGCTGGTGATCGACGCATCACCGCACGCAAGGTGGCACCTAAATACCGGGAAGAAATACTGCAAATGAAAAACTACCGACTACTGACTTCCGGCGATCCGTTTCTGACTTTCCCGACACAATGGAAGTACCCGCTTCCGCGCTGGATAAAAATCGATCAAATTTGAGTGTATCGGTGGCAGCATTTTTGTGAAGGCTATCGTCGGAATAAAGGCGCTGAGTGCGTTATTAACGGGAAATTCATCGAATCAAAGAAATTTCAGTGCCGCGGCAGGAAATATTGAAAAATTTGAAATACTAGCGCCAGCTATTGCGACTCCGCTGGCGGCAGGGCAACACTTTGGCGCCCGCGTTATTTTTATCACCAGCTTCACAAAATAATTTTTAATCATCGTGGAATTTTATGCCTTTGGCAGAATCGCAGCACAAAAAAAGGCCGACTCCAAAGAGCCGGCCTTTTTAATTGGCGCCTTATTTAAATCAACGCTGTGGCGTCAGCCGGTATTGCGCATCCCCGCGGCGATGCCCGCAATGGTCACCATCAACGCGCTCTCCAGCACCGGGTCGGAATCACGGTCGCGCAGGCGCGCCATCAGTTCTGCCTGCAGCAGGTGCAGCGGATCGGTATAGGGGTCACGCACGCGAATCGACCAGCGCATGACCGGGTTGTTGTCGAGCAGGCTTTCGCGCCCGGTGAGGCGCTGCAGCGCGTCGACCGTTTGCGCCAGGCGCTGGCGCAGCGTATCGCCCAGACGAATCAATTCCGCATCCTCGGTCAGCCGCTCCTCGTACCAGTAGGCGACGCGGGTATCGGTTTTCGCGAGCACCATTTCGAGCATATCCACAACGCCCTGGAAGAATGGCCACTGCTCGTTCATCGCGTGCAGGATACCGGTTTCATCGCGGCTTCCCAGTGCGCTTTCCAGCGCCTCACCAGTACCGAGCCAGGCCGGCAGCATCAGCCGGATCTGTGTCCAGGCAAACACCCAGGGAATGGCGCGCAGGGTTTCCACACCGCCGCCGGGCTTGCGGCGCGCCGGACGGCTGCCGAGGGCAAGGCGGCTGAGTTCAGTTTCCGGGGTGACCGTGCGCAGGTAGGACACCAGCGCCGGGTCGTCGCGCACTACTGCGCGGTAACCATCCACGGAAACAGCGGTCAGCCGGTCCATTTCCGCGCGCCACTCCGGGCGTGGTTCCGCCGGCGGCATCAGGGTGGCCTCCAGTGTGGCCGCCACATATTGCTCCAGGTTGTTTGCCGCCACTGACGGCCGGCCGTACTTGAAGCGAATCATCTCACCCTGCTCGGTAACGCGGATACGCCCGGCCACCGATCCCGGCGGCTGCGACATCAGCGCCATACGCGTAGGGGAGCCGCCCCGGGAAATGGAACCGCCACGACCGTGGAAAAGGGTCAGTGGAATGCCGTGCTCGCGGAAGATCGCGGTAAGTTTTTCCTGTGCGCAGAACTGCGCCCAGGCAGCGCCGAGGAAACCCGCATCCTTGGCGGAATCGGAATAGCCGATCATGACTTCCTGGCCGTCAATCACGCGCTGTTTGTACAGTGGGATTTCGAGCAGCGCGCCCATGGCATCGCAGGCGTTATTGAGATCATCGAGGGTTTCAAACAGTGGCACCACACGCATCGGCTCGTGAACACCGGCAATTTTCTGCAACAACATGACGGCGAGTACATCGGAAGACGTTTTTGCCATGGAAATCACATAGGCGCCAAGCCCTTCCGAGCCCTGCTCTGCAATGACCTTGCAGGTTTCCAGAACCTCGCGGACATCATCACCACAGAGGTCACTACTATAAAAGGCCTCGTCTACCAGCGGGCGGCGGCTCTCCAGTTCGGCGAGCAGGAACGCCTGCTTCTGCTGCTCATCCCACTCCGCATAACTGCCGAGTCCAAGGTAGCGGGTAATCGCGTCCAACGCTTCGGTGTGACGCGTGGATTCCTGGCGGATATCCAGGCACAACAGCGTGATGCCAAAACAGTTCAGGCGGCGCAGGGTATCCTTCAGTTGCGCATCGGCAATGGCCGACAGACCCACCGCGCGCAGCGAGCGATCCAGCAGGCTCAGTTCGTCAAACAGCTCCTGCCCACTGGAAAAATCCTTCCCTTCCGGCTCCGGGCGCCCATTGACCCGCGCCTCCATCCGCGCGCGGGTAACACGCAGGCGATCGCGCACCTGGCGCAAAACCAGCCGGTAGGGTTCGTGGCTGGGACCGGTGCGGGCGAGCAGCTCGTCACTGGCCCGGTGTATGGAAAGGTCTGCCAGCAGATTTTCCACATCGCGCAAGTACAAGTCCGCAGCCATCCAGCGTGCCAGCAACAGTACTTCGCGGGTCACCGCGGCGGTGACATTGGGGTTGCCGTCGCGGTCGCCGCCCATCCAGGAGGCAAAGCGGATTGGCACCCAGTCGGCGGGCAGCGGATCGAGACCGGCCAGCGCCAGTTCGGCCTCAATTTCGCGCATTCCGCGGGGTACCGCCTGCCACAGTGACTGCTCGATCGTGGCGAAGCCCCACTTCGCCTCATCGACCGGTGTGGGTCGCTCGCGCCGGATTTCATCGGTACTCCACGCGGAGAGGATCTGTTCCCGCAGGTGGCGACGCAGGTTTTCAACTTCTTCTTCGGTGAGATCCGGGCGATCCAGGTCTGTCAGCAGGTCGGCGATTTGATCGTATTTACGGATCAGTGTGCGGCGCGTCACCTCGGTGGGGTGCGCAGTGAGAACCAGCTCGACGGACAATTCTTTCAGTGTCGCCAGAATCTTTTCCTGGCCGACATCGGCATTTTTCAGTTCCGCCAATACCTGGCGCAGGCTCTGGTCCGTGTCCGGGTCGCCGGGATAGCGCTGGTGATGGCGGTGCAACCGCTCGCGATGGCGCTGTTCGGCAATGTTAGCCAGATTGAGAAACTGGCTGAAGGCGCGCGCCACTTCCAGCAAAGTGCCGTCATCCAGTGGGTCCAGCAGCTCACGCAGGCGCCCCACGAGTACTTCCTTATAGCCACTACTTTCCACCGCCGCCTGGCGAATGGTTTCAACTGTATCGAATAATTCCTTACCGGCCTGCTCTCGCAGTACCGCACCGAGTTCTTCACCGAGCAGGCGGACATCTTCCCTCAACGGGGCGTTTTGATCCTGGTTCACAGACACCTTCATCTCCCTAGCGGAACGGACCGCACATTCTCGCATATTTATGCGGTGAAGCGAGTCCTCAGAAGAAGAACCTATTGACTAAAAGGTTTCAGATGAAATTTTCTTTTTTAAACGCCAGCAAGCTACGCACCTATTTATCCTACAAATACAAACATGTGATCACATAAGCAAATAGGCAATCAGCGTCAAATCGTTATCCAGACAATTTAAGTAACGTTTAACTAGATTAATGATAGGCGCATCAATATCCCTGATGAATAACGTTTCAAATGACGAAAATAGATTAAACAAAACTTAAAAAATCACAGAAAAAATTGGGATTTAGTTCACTCAATTCTGCAGCCTCACTGGATACAACCATTGGCATTTAGTTAGAATTCCCGGCTCAAGGTCACAGGAGTGACAGCACCCCCTAGGGAATTAGGACATGCCTGCCAAGCTCGAAGAAATCTTTAATAACCCTCAAATTTTCAGTCAGGAAACTATTTTCCTTGACTACGACCCCATTACTACGCATTTCCATTTCATAAATTAGATGTATCAACAATAAGACAAAAAATTTAATTAATAATCGAATAATAACTCGAACATAAAAAAGCATTGAATTGAAAAATTCACCGCAACATCACTATTGAACGGAACCCTAATAGAAAGATCGAAAGGAATAGCAATGATCACAGTCCTAAAACAAATTAATCAACGGCTGTTAAGCGTTACCGGACCATTATCAGCAATCGCACTGACCGTGCTACTGGCCGCTTGTGGAGGGGGAAGTGGAGGCAGCAATAGTAACGACAGTGCCAACTCAGGGAGCAGCAGTTCCAGTAGCAGCTCTAGTAGCAGCTCCGGGGAAAGCAGCTCCAGCAGCGGCAGTTCCGGCGGTAGCTCGGGCGGTAGCAGTAGCAGCTCGGGGGGAGCGGTTGATACCCAACCCGTGGCAGTCGATGACACGATAAGTGGCGCAGAAGATACAGATATTGTTATCGCCATTTTTGAAAATGACGAACTTGGCGAAAACGGTATTAACTCCTTGATCCTCAAAACAGCGCCGCAATTCGGCCACGCTACGGTGAACGACGCCGGGACACCCGACGACAAGAGTGATGACACCATCACTTATGTTCCCAGCGTCGACTTCAACGGGTCGGACAGTTTTACCTATGAGGTCTCTGACGCGGATGGAGACACTTCCGAAGCGGAAGTATCTATCACGGTGACCCCCACAGTGGAACTGACCGCGACGGCCGAGGCAGGCGGCGATGGTACGAATCCCAAAATGCTCAAGCTGAGCTGGTCGATCGATGTCCCAGTTGACCACTATCGCTTCGAAGTAAATCCTGACGGAAGTTCCGGCTATTCAGATTCCGACCACGACGATATCCCGGGAGAACAAACATCTACCGAAGTCGAAATACCACTGCACACCACACTATGGGACAAGGCCCGCGTACAGCTGATTGCATTCGATAAGGACGAGAGGATTATCGAGCGCTCGAATGAAATTTCGCTGGACAGCGTGGATGCAAATTCCATGATTGGCTATTTCAAAAGAACCTTGCCTGACAGCGGTGATACTACTCCAGACGATTATCTGGTCTTGGGCTATTCTGTTGCGCTGTCCGCAGATGGTTCCGTGATGGCCGTGGGTGCCCCAGGATACGGACCCAATTCCGGCGGTGGAGTGTATATGTTCCACAAATCAGCTGCTGGATGGACCTCGTATTTGAACGGTTCCGAGCCTGTATTGCGCTCGACAGATCCGGGCACAGCCAGTGGCGACTTTATTGGAATATCCGTTTCCCTCAGTGCGGACGGGAAATTTCTCGCTGCTGGCGTCCCCGGATATGGCAAGACCCAGTCAGGCTCTATCGACGTCTCTTCTGATCACGGCGGGGTTTTTTTCTTTGCCTATGATGAAAGCGCCGAAGAGAATGCCAAATGGAAGTTCTTGACCGCCGATATCAATCCCCTGGAAGACGATAACCAGTACGGCATAGCCCTCGATTTGTCAGCGGATGGCGGCACATTGGTTGTCGCTGCAGGCAATTATTTTTCCAGTGCGTCGGCCAGGGTGGACGTCCTCAAGCTCGATAGCAACAGACAGGTTACCAGCAGAAAGACTATCCATACCGATGAGGCCAGAGGTGGGCTCAGCGTCGCCGTTTCCGATGATGGCAATACCGTTGCCGTGGGTAGCCCTGAGAGCAACAATGTCTACATCTATGACGCTTCCGACAATTACTCAACGGCGCAGCTTGTCACTTCTGACACCAAGGAGGGGGACGACGAATTTGGTATCGCTGTTGCTATATCCGGAAATGGAAAGACGTTGGTCGTGGGCGCGGCCGGTGATGACACTTCGGGAGCAGGCGTCAATCCGGTCCACGATAACCTATTATCCAACTCCGGCGCGGCCTATGTGTTCGAAGAATCCGCGCCAGGCTGGAATCAGGTTGCCTATATCAAGGCATTCCAGCCAGGAGAGGAATTCCGTTTCGGTGAGGCCGCGGCGATTTCAGCAGATGGCGCTCGACTGTCCATCGGCTCCCAGTATGAGGGCAGCGCAGGCATCGGTGTTAATCCCGCTCACGACGGGACAGCAGAGGCTTCTGGTGCTGTTTACACCTTTTATATGAATGGCGATTCTTGGACACCGGCAAATTTTCTGAAAGCACCGAACACCGGCGCCAACGACAACTTCGGACTTTCCATCGCACTGACTGAAGATGGTGGCACCATGGCCGTCGGCGCTCCCGGTGAGGCGAGTACGACTACCGGAATTGGTGGCAACCAGCAGGATGACGGCAATGATGATAGCGGTGCGGTTTATCTTTACTAGCTTCTTCTAACCGCGCTTAATTGCGCAACTTCCCGCATAGTCTCTCAATAAGGAAAGGCTGGCTTTGATAAGCCAGCCTTTCTTATTTTTGAATATCCAAACAGTAAAAATCGTCCAGCGCTGGTGTGTTAAGTCTCCGCAGGCTCAGCCTCCAGCGTTCACCGAGGCCATCGATTCGCCCTGGCGGTCCTGCACCGGCAGCTCCCGCTGATCATCACGCTGAGAAGATCTCTCGCGCAATTTATCCTCGTCGTCCGGTGAACTGGGAGGCAGCGCAGGGAGCAGCATGTCGCCATTGAGTCGCATCTCCGGCATATTCACCGCATCGACTCCGGTACTATAGGGATTCACCGCATTAAAGATCGCCGGATCGACCTGGGCGAAGTCTTCTACGGCATTCTGCACCGCAGACTTGAGCCCCTGTGCCGCCTGCGCACCGGCTATCGACTGAAGCTCATCCCCCTTGGCAGTGAACACCGGTATTTGACCGATAAAATCTGGTTCGAAATAGCTGATGGATACGATGTCAACCGACTGAGCGGCATCCATACGCAGCGGATTGATCGCGCTGCCGATAACACGCCACTGCTGCAGCTCGCTACCCAGCCGTACCGTGCCCGCAGTCAGGTGGGTATCGCCATAAGTCTCAGCTGTCAGACTGCCAAACCCGGCGCTGTTCAGCGTGATGTTGCCGCGGCCCGCATTGATCTCGTCGATGATCAGGTCTTTCTGGGCCACTACTGCGATATCGATATCGGGGCCCGTAGTGTGGACGTTAAGGGTATGAACATCTGCGGTGATATCAAGGTTGCCGGCGATAGCCAGGTCCGCCCGACCTGCCTGCAAGGCCCCACCAATGGTTCTGGTGCTGCTGCTGAAGATGGTAACGTTGCTGGTACCGCTGTAGCCCAATCGCATACCCGAGTTGGCAAACATAACGCCCGCGCCATTGAGATTGAAGCGCTCACCGCTTTCGCCACCATTGACGAAATCAAAGCCCTGATTCGTCTCCAAGACCAGGTTGCCGGCTGTATTGTCCAGCCATTCAAAGCCGCTGAACTGGAAATTGCCGACGCTGCTACCGCTATTTTTTACTGACCACGTCTTGCCTGCAACGCTGAACTGGAATCGGTCGTCTCCATTGCCGCCGGAAAGCACTACCGTCGCACTGCTATCGACCTGAACCTGCAGTTCATCGTTTCCATCGCCCAGGGACAGGCTACCGAGTGACGTTCCCGCCAGCGTTACAGTGTCATTGCCCCCCCCCGTATCGATGGAATTGAAATCACCACCGGATAGCGTAAACCGGTCAGCTCCGCTGCCTGCCGCAATCGATTCAATGCCGCTGAATACCAACGACTCACTGCCGCTAGAAATCGTGCCCTGCTTGGCGTCGATGGACCACTCGGCATCAATATCTGCACCGCGCAAGGTGTCCGTGCCGCTTCCAGCAAAAATTTCGCCCAGGCCAGAGTAGGTGATACCGGCGATACTGAATGAAGTCAGGCTATCGAAGACATATTCGCTGTCTATATCTTGGCCGACATAGGTATCGGCACCATTAACCTGCTCAATGTCATCGAAGATCGCCGTTATGCTATCCACTGTAGCTACGGCACGGTCGTTGACCAGTGCTCCGCCGCTGCTATCCGAAGTCCAGCTGGCGCCGTTGGAATTGACACTGTCGACGCCCGCGCCCGCCGCGACCGCCTCCAGGTTACTGAAGGTGATACCGTCAACGTCGATGTTTCCGGTATCGGTCAATGTGAAATGGTCATCGCCCGCGGTGCCCTGCAGCTGGTCACTGCCACCCGCGGCCGCCACTTCGCTAATGCCTTCAAAATCCATGCCCGCCACTGACAGCGCATTCTCGCCGGAAAGCAAGAACGTCTCGCTGTTGGCGGTACCAGTCAGGCGGGCATTGTTGGCGAATACGCTGTCCATACCCGTGATGCTGATCCCGTTGACGCTGAGCGCCCCATCGGTTCCCGAAAGCTGCCAGTTACTGGCGCTACCGGTTATTGAGTCGCCTCCGTCCGCACCGGCGGATATATTGGCAACACTCGCAAAATCGATACCGCGCACGCGGACTGACTGGCCGGAATCACCCAGCACGAAGCTGTCACTGGCACTGTTGGTAGACGCGTCGACCGACACATCAGAACCGGCAACGGATTCGATATTGGTGAAGCCGATACCCGCTGCGGTAGCGCTGCCTTCTGCGAGCCCCAACACCCAGGATGCACCGGCAGTGGAATTGACCCGGTCACCGTCTCCCCCGCCATCCACCTCATAAATGCCGGTAAAGGTTATGCCATTGGCCGTAACCTGATTATTCGCAGTTACCGCAAACTGGTCAGAAAGGGCTGAACCGGTCAGAACGTGGCTGCCACCACTGGTGGTCTCTATACCGGTAAAGTCGATACCAGCGTGGCTCAGGGCATTTTCGCTTCCACTCAGCTGCCAGCCTTCAGTATCCAGCCCAACCAAGTCATCGCTGCCACCCGCGGCTGCTACCGAAGTAACGTCCTCAAAGCGGATTCCGTAACTGTCCAGTTGATTGGCGGCCACAATCGAGAATTGATCCGCCGCGTCAGTGCCAGTGAGACTGCCTGTACCGGTGACCTTATCGATATTGGCAAAGTGGATAGAGCCGGCAGTGACGGAATTAGATCCATTCAGGACAACAGGTCCGAGCAAATCCAGAGCGGCAAGACTATCGATGCCCGCGCCGGCATCAATGGCCACCAGGCCGCTGAAGCTCAAATTGGTGGAGTCAATATCTACGGCATCTGCAGCGGTCATGGTAAAGCCATCATCGCCGGCGGTTGCCGTTAAGGTTGCCCCCTGGCCGCTAAAATCTTCCACTGCTGAAAAGACGATGCCATCGTGAACGACCGAACTGCCATTATTCACCTCGAAGCCCTGGCCGTTTCGGCCCGATACACTGTCATTACCGGCACCGGCATCTAGTGCATCGATGCCAGAAATTGTCAGCCCATAGACACTTAGCGTACTGTCCGCCAGCATCTCGAAGCTATCATTACCGTCGGTTCCCACGAGATTCGCGGTAGCGACGGAATCTATGCCTGAAAAAGTTATTCCGCTGCTGTCGAACTCGCCGACGGTGTTGATCAGGGTCACCGATGTCAATGCGGTCAGAGCGTCAGCTCCTGCTCCGGCAGCAACCGTGTCCACGCCATCGAAACGCAATGTGCCATCCACGGACACAGAACCTGCTCCAACAATGCTGAAATCGGCTCCGCCGTCATTGCCACGCAGTGTGCCATTACCACCCGTAAAAGTGCTGATGCCCGCAAAAAGGATATCGGCGTGATCGACCTGGCCGTTACCCGCGATAAGTGCCCAGTCGTCGTCGACCGCACTTGTAACCTCATCGGAGCCTCCACCGCCATCGAGTGACACCACGCTACTGAAGTCAATGCCGGAAACGGATAGCTGACCGCTATCAGAAATCGCAAAGCTCTCGGCTACAGACGTTCCTGTAAGCGAAGAGGTTTCCGCGCTATCAATACCGCTGAACAGTAACCCGTCCGCTTTCAACTGGTTGGTGCCATTCAGGACGAGGCCATTGCTATAGGCCAACGCATTAACGGAGTCCACGCCGGTTCCTCCATCGACTGACTGCATACCGCTGACGACCATATCCCACACGTCGATATCACCATTGGCCAGCAAGGCGAAGCTGTCATCACCACTGGTGCCCAGCAGCGCGGCATTCACCGCAATGATCTGCTCCACATTGCTGAAACTTACCCCGTTGTTCCGCGCCTGCTTGCTGCCCTGCAGCATCCAGTCGAAACCGCTGGCGCCGGTTACCAGGTCCTCACCGCCCAGGGCATCGATACTGGTAACCCCCGCAATTGTGATGCCGTTAGTGAAGATACGCCCATCACTCAGGACTTCGAACTCGTCGTCGCCATCTGTTGCAATAACATCGATTGCTGTACCGGTAGCGCTCTCGATGTTATCGAACGCGATATCGAAAATCGTTGCCTTGCCACTATTTCCCGCTATTTTGATAGCACCGTCGGCCTGGACTTCATCATTACCGTCCGATGCATCGACGCTAGCCAAGCCGCTGAACACCATATCTGCTACCGTGACCTTGCCATCGGCAGCCACCGCAAATTCGTCGTCGCCAACCGAACCGAGTAACGCCCCGGCACTTACGGTATCGAGACCCAGAAACAGCAAGCCATCCGCATCCAATGCCTCGTTACTGCCATTCAGGGCCAGGGTGCCGTCGTAATTGACAGCGTTCAGGTCGTCGCTGGCATCACCGGCACTCACGAACGTGAGGCCGCTAAAAGTCACACCCTCCACTTCAACACCGCTACTGGTGAGCGTAAAGCTTTCCGCGGTGTCGGGCCCATACAGGCCGGCGCCGCCAACCGAAACCTGCTCAGCATTACTAAAGGTAATACCGCTACCTGAATTGATAATTTCATTGCCATTGGCTTGAAGCGTCCAGTCGGTACCATCGCCGATAACACTGTCGCTGCCGCCAAGTGCATCTATATTGGAAATCCCCGCGAAGGCTATGTTATTGGCCTTTAACTGGTTAATTCCGGTGATCTCGAAGTGGTCGTCCTGTGCTGAGGCCTGCACGGTCGCATTGGCAACACTCTCTATACCGCTGAAGTCAATGCCGCGAATACTTGCTTCGCCATCGTTACCATTCAGAATGGCCCCGACAGAAGTTGTAAGTGTCACACTGTCGTCGCCATTGCCGGCGTCGACATCAGAGACAGACTGGAAAGTCAAACCATGGATGACGATATCTCCATCGTCTTCGAGGCCGTAGCTTTCATCTGCCGCTGTACCCACCAGGCCCGCTGCATTCGCAACCAGTGTTTGCACACCCACAAACGTGACCTGGCTGTTCTCGACTTCACCGGCCACGCTACCGAGCGTCCAGTCTGCACCAGCTGCGCCGGTCGCAATACCGCCAATACCGAGGTATTCCAGCCGCTCGAGACCTGCCACCGCGATCAAATCGAAGTTCAGGCTATTGGGCGCCGACACACTAAAACTGCGTGCATCACCTGATACCTGCAACAGGTCAGCGCCGCCTGCACCATTAATAGCACTGATTCCATTGAACGTTATATTTCCGGCAAAAACGCTGTTGGCGGCATCCATTGAGAATTCGTCTGCATTAGCTGAGCCCGTCAGGGTGCCAACCGTTACGTCGGAAATATTGGAAAAAACCAGATCGCCCGCGCTTACCTGGTTGTCGCTACCCGTCAATGCAAGGCCATCTGCATAGGCATTCGCGTCCAGTGTGTCACTGCCACCGAATCCATTGACCGAAGCCAGGTTGGTAAAGGTTACCGAGCCAGATGTGACCGCACCCGCACTATCCAGGATAAATGTATCGTCCGAGGCAGTACCTTGTAAGCTGCCGAGGTTTGCATCAACGATTTCCACACCAACAAAAGAGACGTTGTTATTTACCACATTGCCAAGTTGCCACGCCGATCCGGAGACACCGGTTACCGTGTCCTGACCACCCAGGGCATCGACGCTATCGACTCCGGAAAATGTGATCAGGTTGGCGCTGACCTGTCTATCGGCAAGAATCTCAAAGTTATCATTCGCCGCGGTACCCTCAAGATTGGTGGTCGTTACATTTGTGATACCACTAATGGTGATATTGCTTGCAGTGACGTCATTATCGCCGCCGGTCAATGACACGAAACCGGCTTCCAATATATCTCCATCGGCGGCAGTAACACTGGTGACATTACTGAAATGGACTTTCCACGCGTCCAGTGCCTTGTCACCTGTCACCTGAAAGGTGTCGGCACCTGCACTACCGACAAGCGCCGTGGTAATGGCGTTTTCAATACTGAAGAAATCGATACCGCCCGCGTTCAGCTGGTAATCACTGCCAGCGAGTGTAACGGCGAAACCCGATCCCGAGGTATCCAGCGTGTCGTTACCGGCGCCGGCATTTACTGAACTGAGCGAACTGAATAGGTAGCCTGCGTAGAGGACGCTACCATCCCCTTGCAGCTCGAAAGTATCTGCACCGTCGGAACCGTCCAGACCAGCATTATTCGCATAGAACTCTTCGACGTTCTCGAAGGCGATACCATTATTCTCTGGCAGGGCCCCACCGTTCAGGGACCAGTTCTCTCCTTCTAGCCCTGTTGCCGAATCCTGACCGGAACCGGCAGTCACGCTACTAATCCCAGAAAAATCTATGCCGTTGGCTCTGACTGAATCACTCCCGGTCACAACAAAGTTGTCACCATTATCGGACACAACCATCGTACCGTTTGTGACTCCTTCAATGTTGCTGAGCACAATTGATTCTGCACTTGCCTCTCCATCAATGCCATTAAGCACGACATTGCCCGCGGTACTGATGGTGTCGTAACCGCCACCCGCGTCAATGCTGGCAACATTGGAAAATTCGATATGGGATCCGCCACTTAGATCGATATCAAATGTGTTAGCCGACGATAGATTGAAAGTTTCGTCATTGTCACTGCCGCCTATGGCAAACGTGGCAGTATCGACAATGTCGACTCCGGAATAGTTAATGCCGTTGCTCGAGAACGTTTCACCATCATTCAACAGCGTCACATCCCCCGCGACTGTCAGTGTATCTGCCGTTCCTGAACCCGCCGAGACTTGGTTCAGATCCGAAAAATCAATTCCGGACGCATTCAGGCTGCCGGGATTGGCTCCGGCGAGGAATTCGGTAGATATATCGGTAGCTGTGAGGGATTGCGCAGAGACCGAATCGATACCGCTAAAAACGACACCGTCAGCGTCTACCTCGTTTGAATTAGGGGTGAGGGAAACACCGGAGACCAGGATCCCGGCATCCAGTGACCCATTGCCACCTGCCAGCACACTTCCTGCGCCTGCTACCAGTAAACCTGCACTTGAAATGCTGATATCCGGAGTGTCCAGATCACCGGCGACCAATGTAAAGCCGTCCAGGCCTGCCGGGGCAATCAATCCGGCGTTTATCGCTTCTAATATTTCGACGTTGCTGAACAGGATTCCGAAGTTTTCTGCCTGGTTGACCCCGGTAATCGTCCAGTCGGCACCATCGAAACCGATAACGGTATCAGTGCCATCCCCGCCATCCACCGTTTCCACTGTTTCAAATGGTACATTGCTGAGACTGCCGATATAGACAAGACCGTCACCGACCACACTAATCTCATCATCGCTGCCCGTCGCATTCAGGTGTGTGGCAAATTTTTTCTCCAGATCTTTGAATTGAATTCCATTGATATTGTTGCCATTGGGTACATCTGCAGAATCGGCATAGAGGGCGTCACCATCGGAGTTCTGAGTCTCGCCGAGTGCATCAACTTTATCCACTCCGCTGAAGCTTATCTCGGCCGCCTTCAGCGCCTTGTTGCCCTGTAAATAGAACTGATCATTACTCTCAGTTCCGAGTAGCTCAGTGACCGTGACATTTTCAATCCCGGCAAAAAGTAGTGACCCGGAAAAATCAACTTCGTAGTCGCTACCAGTCAAAGCCAATGTTAGACCCTGGGCAATCAGCGTATCACTGCCACTACCGGCATCCACCGTTTCAAGACCACTGAATTGCATACCTGCAATCGTGACATTACCACTGCCATCCAGCGTGAATGTATCGGCGTCGGAGGTCCCCTGCAGCAGATCACTTGAACCGGCGGTATTCACCAGGCTGAGGCCGTCAAATAATATTCCCGCAATATCGAGTTCGCCGGCCGCGGTTAGAATGTATGTCTGATAAGTGCTCGTACCACTCAGTGTCGCAGAGACCGCATGGCTTATCTCTATGCCGGAAAAGGTGGTATTGCCGGCTGTAAATTGGCCGTCAGTATCAGTGAGTGTCCAGGTGGTTGCGTCGCTGGTAACGCTGTCGTCTGTTTCCGAACCGGCCAGCGCCGCGCCGGCTGAGGTGAAATCGATACCGAGAACGGAGAGAAGGCTTCCTTGCTGCGTGAAGCTCTCGCTGATGCCATTACTGGTACCATCGACAGTTGTATTGACAGTGTCTACCTGCTCAATATTCGCAAAGTCAATCCCAGCTACCGATACGCTGCCATTGACGTTACCCAATACCGATGTGGCATTGTCTGCAGAGGTAACCGTGTCGTTGCCACTGCCGGCTATGACACTGGTAATGCTGGAAAATGCAATTTGGTTGGCCGTTAAGCTGGTGGCTCCGGTCACGACATAGCGATCCCCGGCATCCGATGCCTGCAGCGTGCCGTTACTCACGGTTTCGATATTAGTGAAATCGAGGCCGCGGATAGTCGCCTCGCCGTCATTGCCATTGAGGGTCGCGGTTGCGCTGGAGGCTAGCGCAACCGTATCCGAGCCGCCACCGGCATCAACCCCCGTCAACGATTGGAAAGTGACGCCACCGATGACGACGTCACTGTTGTCCTGGAGCGTGTAAGTTTCGTCACTACTGGTGCCGATGAGTCCTGCCGTGTCGGCAATGACCGTTTCGACACCGGTAAAGGTAATACCGTTATTGACAACCCCGTCGCTACCATCCAGCAACCAGTCTTCCCCGACAGACCCGGCGACCGTATCACTGCCGCCTCCTGCCGCAATGCTAGTCAAACCGCTGAAAGCGATCGCATTGGCCTCAACGCTGTCGCTACCGGTCACTCGATAGCGATCGCCTGCATCCGATGCCTGTAGCGTGCCGTTGCTCACTACCTCTATATTGGTGAAATCGAGGCCGCGGATAGTCGCCTCGCCATCATTGCCATTCAGCGCCGCGGCTGCGCTTGACGCCAGAACGACGGTATCGGTGCCCCCTCCGGTATCCACACCTGAGAGTGACTGTAAGGTAAAGCCGCCGACAACTACGTCGCTATCGTCCTCGACGGTATAGCTTTCATCATTCGAAGTACCCACGAGGCTGGCATTCGTGGCGATCAGCGTTTCCGCCTCAGTGAAGGTAATTCCACTGTTCGCGATGCCACCAACGCCATTGAGAATCCAATTCTGGCCATCGGCGCCGGTTACGGAATCGGCACCACTGCCGGTGTCCACGCTGGCGATACTGGTAAAATCAATATTGCCATTGAGCGTAAACGCCTCGCTGCCGCTAATCAGCAGATCATCGTCAGCGGCGCTGAGTGTGAACTTGTCCGCGCCGCCACCTCCAGACACTATGCCGCTACCGGCAACCGAGAGGCTTCCCAGGGTGTTGTCGGTATCTCCGCCACTATTGCCCAGATCCAGATTGAGGCTGTTGACGGTAGCCGAGCCGCTATTGATAAAACTGCCGCCCAGTGCAAGTGAGAAATCCGCCACAGTAATACTGCCGAGATTGGTAAAATCCCCGCCAGCATTTACGACCAGGTTGCCATCATCGATGGTGCCACTGGCATCAATGGTGACGCCATTATCAATTTGCACATCGGCGTGGGAGTCGAGGGTCAATGTATTTCCAGATGTCCATATCAGGTCACTGGATACGAGGATCCCGAAAGAGTAATCCGGGCTGTTTTCAGTAATATCTACATTGGCGCTCGGATCCGTAACACTGGCACTATCATCAGCGGTAGTGGCGATTGTTACATTGTTGCTGCCGAGTGCAGTTACCAGGTTTTCGGCAGATACACAGTTTTCGGCGCAGTCCGCGTCGGCCATGATTTCCAGCCAGCCGGGATCCAGCAGCCAGGTACCCGTCCGGCCCGCGGCGTGGGCCGCCGTGGATACCGACATATCATCCTGGCCGAGGTTGAGTGAAACCTTCCCTGAGGTTTCCACGCGCCCGCCATCTCCGCCCAGCTCTCCCGACTCCGCACGAATTGTGCCCGAAAAAGATGTTGTGTCGTCAGCCCAGACAACTACCTCGCCACCATCCCCGATTCCCGTACCACTGACATCAATGTCGGCCTCGGCCGTTACTTCCGTAGTCGTCGCGTTTCGCGCATCGGGATCCTTGCCCTGATAACCGCCGCCGATCAACACCTGACCACCACCGGCCGCGCCCCGCGCATCGATGGCACCGCTGACCCTTACATGTTCCCCCAGCACTCGTGCGCTGCCACCGCTGCCCCTATTTCCGCGCACCGTGATCACACCACTGTGCTCCGCGCCATCGCCGTCGACGACAACTTCGCCACCGGCTCGGCCGGAAGCATCCAGCTGGCCACTATTGATCACGCCACTGCCTGAGCCGAACAGTCGTATCTTCCCGCCACTGGTGTCGATACCGCGGGCCCGAACGGTGCCTTTGTTGTTGACTGCCGCGGTGAATAGATCGCCAGAGACCTGCGCGTCCATTAAGACCTGTGCGCCGTCTATCTGGCCCTCATTGAGCACCGCACTGTCCACACCCAGTGCATTTTGCATTACTTCCTTGGTGATCTTTACGCCAATCAGCCCATCGGCATCGAACGTCAATACCGCCTCATCGCCGGCCGCCAAGCTGACCATTTCTGCGCTGATCAATCCGCTGGGTGCGTTGGTCACCTGCCGACCAAGCATCACGGCGCTGGACGCGTTGATCAGTCCGCGGTTGATCACGATACCGCTGCTGCCCTCTTCAGCATTGAACGAAAGGTTACCTTTCATAAAATCGGCGGGACTGATGTTCAGGCCGGCTGCGGTAATCGCACCTACATTGATCGTCGCACTCTCGGTAAACAGGACGCCGCGCGGATTTGCGATAATCACGTGACCGTTCGCCTCGATGGCGCCACGAATGGTTGTGGGACTTTGGTCCAGAATTCGGTTCAGTACAATCGACGAGGAATTCGGCTGGAGAAACTTGACTAGCTCCTCTTCCGTCAGGTTGAAGGAATCCCAGTCAATCGCCAGCAGGTCCGTTTTCTGATCCACGATCGTGGTCAGATCCTGTGTATTAATCGTGCCTTTTCCGCCAACCACGACACCGCCTTCTGGAGCGGCATGAGCACTGGGACTGGCTATCTGGCCCGCAATAAGTCCTGCATAGGCCAGTCTGGATAACCTGATCGCAGAAGCCAGTTTCTTTAGCGGGAGTGTCACTTGTTTAATTTGCATACCGGCACCTTGGAAAGAGCATCCTGCTCAAATTCAGTATTCGGAATATGTCGCGTGGATCAATTGAAGAAAAAGGAAAAATCGGCGTAAATTGCTGGATTATCAGGATCATCGCCGGTGCCCTCGATTGAGGATTTGGACATGGTCGGCCAGGATATCGATATCTGGCTGGCGAAGTACTCAGCCCAGCTCAGTTTGAAAAGAAACCCCGCGCCCGAGAAAGTCGTCCAGTCATCGTCCAGGCCATCCTCGTAGTTATTGACAACGCCATAGCCGCCGTCGGCTATCAGGGCCACCTGTAAGATGTCATTCAGTCGACTGCCAAATACCGTTGGATTGATGGCTTCCGGGAAATCAAAATACCACTCGGCGGAGAGTAATCCGGCACGGTCCGCAGAAAAATCCCGCACGTCAAATGCACGTACGCCATTGGCCCCGCCAAGCGAGAACTGCTCAAATGCCGGCAGATTACTGTCGCTATACTGCCAGCGACTCTTCAATATGAATCGCGATCGTGCATCGGTAAATGGCAGCGGCAGAAAGAAGAGAGAGCTTGTATCGGCTGCAAATTTGGTAAAATCCGCTCCGCGCAACGGATCTACCTCGTTCTGGTGCTCGCCATATTGGAGTTTCGCATTGAGGACATTCAGCATAGGTACTGTGCCATCTGACAGTTTGTCCACGTAGACGCCAAACTCTCCCCCAAACACATGATCGCCCGGCTCTGGCAATTCGATGATTGCGTCGAGATCTGACTCTTTGTCCGTCAGCCCAAAGGAGCCGGTGAGATTGAAGTCTCGCGATCTCCTGAATTTGTGGTCGACACTCAACGCGTAACTTTTATTGACACCACTGATATCTAGCAGGTTAATCACATTATTCTTGTTATCGACATCGTGCAGACTGAATTTGTTGTAGTCTGCGGAAAAGTGTAAACGGTTGCGCGGCCCAAATATGGGCAAGCTGTAGTGGAACTGACCAAGATCGGAGCCAAAATCTGAATTGAGATTATCCGCGTTACTTGACCTCAGATAACCGATGGTTAGCGCATCCCCAATCCCCATGGGGTTCAGCCAGTCAAAAGATGTAAATACGCGCTGGTCACCCGTATAGATAGAACCGTGATTGTCGACACGCGTCACCACATTCCAGGAGCGCTCATCGCGCACCTTGAGATTGAGCTTTGTTTCACCGGGATTGTCACCGGCAGTAAAGTAACCGGTGATATTCAGGCTTGGAAGGTCATTGAGTAGATACAGGCCTTCTTCGATCTTTTTATGGCTAACGAGCTTCCCACGCTGGTCTTCAAACGGCTCCGATAGCTGTTCCAGTGAGTAGTGCCGGTTATCCTCGGCGGCTACCTGTCCCAGCAGGCCCTCCTGCACGCTGAGCGTAACCACTCCATTTTCCACCTCCTGAGCCGGTATCTGGACCTGAGCCAGAAACAGGCCGTGCTTGCGATAATAGCTGGTCAACTCTGCCGCAATGTCCTCGAGGTCGCCGTAGGTCAGACCACGCTCGGCATTCTGTTTCTTGATAACCCGGACCAGCTTCTGCAGGTCAGCTGGACCGAGATCTTCGGGGGTGTACTGGGCATTCATACTATCCAGTAATTTCGCCAGCTCTTTCAGGTTGTCTACCGTGTACCCATCGGCGACAACCTGATCCTCCTTCATATACTTAACGCGCAACTCTTCAGTCAGCGCTTCGACCGATTTTCGGTCGATACCGTATTCCGGGTACTCCTCCAGCCGGTGGAAACGGAACTTTTTTACTGTGATTCTCGGACCCTGATTGCGCTTCGCGAGCGTCGGGATTTCTGTATTCAGGTTTGGATCCGTCGCCTGTTGTGTGCGTTTCTTGAAATCCTCGGTTAAATCACTCTCATCAATAGTAGGGACATTCTGGTCGAAGGCTGCGCGAGCCCGGCTACGGAAACTCGACTCTCCATCCTGACAAAAGGCCCAAGTCGGCACCAACAGCAGGCTGGCGCCTACGATCGTCAATTGGCTCATATAGCGCGTGAGCATAGCTCCCCCTTACGAATCCCTGTATCAATCGCCTAAAGCGAAAATGGTCCCCACTGCAGCGCGGACCTCGATTATTCCGAAAATCAATGGAGATCACGGGCGACACGAAACCCGGTTACAGCATCGGCACTGCCATCATGCAGCCGCTTTGTTGTCGCCAGACAACGACTCATTGGGTCTTCCCTGTCACCACCGAGCGCCAGCAATTTGCCGTCCGTACCGTATACCCACTCCTGCACGTTCCCTACCGCATTGACCAGACCAAAGGCATTGGCTGAGCCGGCCTGTGCCGCCACCAATTCTGCCCCCTTTTCAATGCCGCCGTATTTCAGATAGCAATTGCGATCGGCCACTTCCTGCGCTCCATCGGCACTGGCCGCCGCAAACCATTCCCGCTCTGTCGGAAGCCGGTAGTCATAGCCAGTTTGCTCGCCCAACCACTGCAGGTATCCCTTTGCATCGACAATACCGATATTCTGTACAGGCAATTTATCCGCGCCGAGCTTCAATGCTTTGCAACTGCCGGTCTCGCTACAATAGTGTTTGAATTCGCCGTTGGTGATTTCGTATTTACCAATGACCAATGGCTTCCGCTTACTTCCTTTTACCACAACCATGGCAGGGCCATCGGTACCGTTTTCAAGTCGGTCGGCACAGCTGTAGCGGTCGCCACGGCCGCCACTGCCGGGTCGTAAGTGGCCACAGAAATCCAGTTTAAAATTGCTAAGGACCGACTGATTCGGAAGAAGGCTGCGCGCCGCGACCAGCAATGGCTCAGTCCGCAGAGGGTTTTCACTGGCGAGGCGCGTGAAGCAGCTGCTCAATTCACTTGCGAGTACCGGACGAATTTGCTGTGCTTTTGCGGCATCCAGTGCACTGAGGCGCGAGAGCTGTGTGCCTACACTGGCGATCTTCATTTGGAAATCACAGCGCAGCGCCACTTCCATATCGTCGAGTACCGCATCGATCTTGCGCTGTTTCTCGCGGGCCTGCTGTGCGCGCTCCGCGCGAAGTTCTTCCTGGCGAAGGCGTTCTGCCTCGCGCTCGGCCGCACGCCGCTCGTCCGCAAGGCGTTCCTGCAATTCCCGACGCTCTTCGGTCACTTTAGACTCGACTTCAGCTGCAGCATTGGAAGTTGTATGCCAACTTGCGGCGCGTGCGAGCATATTCTCTGCGTCGTCCAGATTGCCCAGGTTCAGCTGGCCGGTAGCTGCTGATACAAAGAGCTCCGAGACTCGCTGGCGAGATAAATCCAGATAATCCTTATCTGCGGGGTTGAGTGTCGCGTATTCCCGCAGCTCCTCTTCGAGGTCCTGCTCCCAGGAAGGTGTGAGGATACTCAGCCCGATCAGGCGGTCTACGGCTTCCTTTTTATCGGCGATGCGGCGTTGCAGCAGCTCATCCTGCAACTTCTGCTCAAGTTCCACCTTGACCCGCTGCTGTTCCGCGACGTTCTGCCGCTCGAGATGTGCATAACCAACGGCACCTCCGACCAGCAGTGCTGCAAATGCAGTCCCCAGAACCCAACGCCAGGTATTATTGCCGAAGAAATTCTGTTCGAATTTTTCGACGGTAGGTGTGCGATGTTCGCGCTTCAGCGCCAGCGCCATTTCCAGCGCGCGCCATTGCCTCCGGCTCAGACCGCGGATTCTCTTCGGTTTCAGGCTTTGCTCGAAGGCCTTGTCGGCGGGAACCTTCCCGTAAGGGTGACGCCCGCAGAAGAGTTCATAGGCAACGCAGCCCAAGGCAAACACATCGTCGCTTGGCGCCGGTTCAGCGCCCTGCAGCATCTCCATGCTCGCATAGGCGGGAGTCAGCGCTCCGAGGGTACTCGCATCAAATACCGTTTTTTCGCCGGCTTTATTACCAATCCCCCCCTCAGATACCGCACGTGCGATTCCGAAGTCGAAAACTTTCGCGCCTTTCTTGGCCGTGACAAAGATATTGCCCGGTTTGAAGTCGGAGTGGACGATATGATGTGAGTGGGCATATATCAGCGCCTGCGCAATATCGTGCAAAATTCTGCACGCCTGCTCGGTGTCAAGACCAACATCGACGTGCTCCCGCAACAATTTGTCGAGTGGCGCCCCCTCGAGAAACTCCATGGTCATGAAGACCCGATCACCCTCGCGATCGAAATCATATACCGTAACGATATTTGGGTGGGCAAGGGTCTGCGACTTCCGCGCTTCACGCTGCAACGAGATAAAAGCATCCGGGTGCTGTTGGAAATCCTCGTTTAAAAGCTTGATAGCGACGTAGGGCTCGCTATCGCTGGCCTCCAGCTTTCTGCGGTCAAGCGCTTTGTAGACAGCGCCCATACCACCAACACCAAGCAATTTATCCAGCTCGAAGCGGCCTTTTATAATTGTTTTGGTGACGGCTCCCGAGCGGGATGTAGACGGCTCAAAATGTACCGCTTCGTGAATGCCGGCTTGTACACCTGTACCAGCTGACCTTTTCGCACCTCTGCCCCGAGGTTGATATACGGTCGAATCAGCGGCTTGCTTGGCAGAACCAGTCGGAATCAGTCCCGGATTGGAACCGACGGGAGGGTGATCATTTGCACCGGTATTATCACCGCCGATAAAAACTGTAGTATCACCATCATCTTCGCATCCTCTGGAAGATGACAAATCAGTTTTTTCAGACGGCCTGACTATGCGCGTCTTGTCACTCAAATCAACCTCCCTGGAAGATTTCCTCGGCATGTCCTTTGCCGATATCATTTTTGCGTGGTCAATCGCTATAAAGGGCGACGACAAAAATTGCGGGCGCAGTATACCTGAGGCGATATAGCCTCAACAATTCAATATTCCACTTATGCGTTCCAACTCCGGAACAGACGAAAGAATCTTAAATCCACTATTTCTCTCTTCGCGATTGATACTCCTTCATGCGACAACAATCAACCGGATGTAATAATGAGAAATATGATTAAAGCCATTTTGCGCCAATCTTTTAAATTATTTGATTAAAAAATAGTTCCGGAGTGAAAATTGCGAGATTAGATGTTCACAGGTAGCTGACACACAGCACACATTAATCGCAGGTATGTATTCTCGGCAAATACATAAATGGTGCCTGAGTGGAAATTTCACACATCCGTACCATTCCAAATTCGACACACAATAAATGTGTGCCAGAGTCGATTAAATAGTTGTCAAAGTCTGTTTTTTTTGTGGGGTCGCTCTGCTTAAATGCCTTCAATTGCCAAGAAGGCAAGCCCTGCGCTGCTGCCACTGTGCGGTGGTAAAGGAAGCACCACCCAAGAAACCGTCCATACACATATGAGGGATTACTTATGGCTATCTACCTGAACTTCAACAACGGCTCACCGGCTGGCAACGTTACGGCAAAGGGCTACGAAGACTGGATTGCAATCGACAGCTTCAGCTTCGGTGTCGGTCGTGCTATCAGCATGGAAGCGGGTGCAATGGCAAATCGTGAGGCAACACGCCCAAGCATCAGCGAGGTCACTCTCAGTAAGCACATTGACGCTGCATCTGGTGGACTGTTCAAAGCCTCAGTATCCGGTGACGAAGGTGTTGTCGCAGAGATTCACATTGTTCAGACTGGTGCCAACGCAGTAGAGAAATACGCGGTTTACAAGCTGGAAGATGCGATTATTTCTTCCTACAGCATCAGCGCCACGAGCGGCGGGGCCCCGATGGAATCCATCTCCCTGAGCTTCGCCAAGATCGAGGCAGAGCTCAACCACGCAGACAAGACCAACAAGAATCCGAAAAACATGCGTGTTGGCTACGACCTCACCACTGCCGCTGTTATGTAAGCTAAATCACGCTTACACCGCCGGGCCCTTCTCATGGCGCCACCTGACATGAAACTGGCCCGGCAATTTTAGCCAAGTGTTCTTTGTGAGCATTTCGCTAAAGATTCTGCAATACCAACCGCATGATGCACAAATCCTAAGCACCTGAAAGGGAAATGGGTCTGGTTATGTCTACGCTCAATCAAGACAAGCGCATGATTCACGTCGACAGCCCGGTCGGCACTGATGCAATGATTGCGACCTCTATTCATGGTGAAGAACATATTTCGAAGCCCTTTCGCTATCAGCTCGAATTACTTTCCGACGATCACGCGGTCACCCAGAAAGATGTTGTGGGTAAAGTGCTTACAGCAACAATACACCATGCCAAGGCACCCCGGTATATCAGTGGTTTTGTAACGCACTTTTCAATGCACGATGTCAATGCCGAGGGTTTGCGAAGTTATAGTGCAGTCATTCAACCAGGGTTGTGGTTTACCAATCTCGGTGGGAAGAACAGGATTTTTGAAAAAAAATCTGCCAAACAGATTCTCGAAGAGGTGCTCGGCGAGTACAGCAAGGTTATCAAGCTTTCAGTTAAACTCAGCGGCGAATATATACCCAGGGAATATTGTGTGCAGTTTGACGAGAGCGATTTCCAATTCGTTACCCGCCTGATGGCGGAGGAAGGTATCGCTTACTATTTCCGGCACAGTAGTAGTGATCATGAACTGGTACTCTGTGACGATCCCCAGGATTTTTACGATTGCCATTCAGAGAAGGTCGAGTATGACGGTGGCGGATCTCACCCTACCCAGCATACGGTCAGTAGCTGGCGTCGAAGTTTCAACTACCACGGCGGAGGGTTTGAGCTAAAAGACTACAGCGAGTTCACCGCGAACAAGGATAATAAGCAGCAAGTCAAAACCACCAGCGGACTGAATGACGTATCCAGTTATGTGCGCAGTCTCTATGGCATGAATCACTTCGAGGCTGACGGGGAGCATAAGCGAAAATTCAAGGACAGCTACCATAAGGCGCTTGCTGATAGAGCCATGGAGGCCCAGGAAGCGCTGTTTGACCTGGGAAACGGCACCAGCGATTGCCCGAGCTTCAGCGCTGGCGGAAGATTCAACTTCGATCACCCGCTGGCGACCGAGAAAGGTAAGTATCTGCTCACTTCACTACAGATCTCCGCGACTGACGGTAACAGCCAGGGTTCCAAGTTCCACAACACATTCAGTTGCATACCATCATCGGCAATGCCGCGCCCAGACCCTCTTATCAGCGCAAATAAAATTCACTCGCCCCAGGTAGCCCAGGTGCTGGAAGTCAAGGCCACTGCCGCGTCCAGTTCCAAGGACCCGTATACCCAGGTCAAAGTCAAATTTCCCTGGAATTCGGCGCAGAACAGCTGCTGGGTGCGTGTAATGCAGTCTTTCGCCGGAAAGAATTGGGGTACAAACTTTGTACCGAGAGTCGGTCAGGAGGTTGTGGTGACCTATCTCAATGGAGATCCCGACCGTCCAATTGTCACCGGCGCCGTCTATAACGGTGATAACCCGGGCCCCAACTACACCGCAACCCAGAGCGGGTGGAAAACCGAGTTTGAAGGCAGCAAATACAACGAGCTTCGCTTTGATGATAAGGGAGGAAGCGAAGAAATCTATATGGAGGCAGGAAAGGATCACAACTATGTGATTCATAACGACCAGACAGGTAAAATTGAGAACAAGCAAACACTGGAAGTGAAGCAGGATCGCAGCATTACCGTAAGCGAAGGCAGCGAGACAGTCACCATCGCAAAAGGCGATCAGACCATCGATATCGATAAAGGGAACCAGAAAACCACACTGGGATCCGGTGATCACACGCTGAAGATCAGTCAGGGAAAGCAGACCACGGACGCCATGGGCGCAATCAAGATCACCTCCAAAACCTCGATTGAACTGAAAGTAGGCAGTAGCAGCATCAAGTTGACACCGACGGGTGTCACCATCAAGGGGGTCGCGTTGTCATGTAAAGGGGATGCCACTGTCGAAGTCAAAGGCGGTGCCACTACTGAAGTCAAAGCCGGTGCCATGTTGACGCTGAAAGGCGGCGTCACCATGATCAACTGACGGAGTGAGCAATGACTGACCTGGTTAAAGTCCAAGCGCTGACGGCGGCCGAACTGCTCAAAAATTTTGAAGTGAGTGAAGAGGCGGAAGGGCACCTGGTGCCCGAGACAGCGCCGGAAGTGAGTATTAACCGGTTGATGGATGCAGGCTTGTACCCGGATGCGATAAAAATACTCGCCCACGGTCTACCCAAGCGAGAAGCTGTGTGGTGGGCCTGCCTTTCGGCACGGGATATCCAGAACCCGCAAACCGATGAGGACAATGTGAATGCTTTGATCGCTGCGGAAAGCTGGGTCAAGAAGCCAGCGGAGGAGGCCCGCCTGCGCTGTAAACTGCTGGGCGAGAAAACCAAGCACAAGACGCCGGCAAGCTGGGCGGCTACCGCTGCCAGTTGGTGCCACGGTAGTTTGGCGGCCGAAGGCGAACCGGTCATTGAGCCGCCAGCGCACCTTTACGCGCATGCGGTGGCCGGAAGTGTCACACTGGCCGCAGTACTTTCCGATCCAGTTAATCCCAGCAAGGCATTTGTTCGCTACCTGAACCAGGGTCTGGATCTGGCCCGTGGTGGCAACGGCCGTATAGAGGATTAAAGCATGGGAAAGCCCGCTGCTCGCATTACCGATATGCATGTCTGCCCTATGGTTACCGGCACGGTGCCTCACGTGGGCGGCCCTATCGTCAGCCCCGGTGGGCCCACAGTCATAATTGGCGGATTGCCATCTGCCACGGCAACCAGCACATGTACCTGTGTCGGGCCACCCGACACCATCCTAATGGGTAGTGCCACTGTGCTTATCCAAAAGAAGCCTGCGGCACGTATGGGAGACTCTACCAGCCATGGCGGCACTATTGTGGGAGGATGTCCTACGGTTTTGATTGGTGGTTGACCAGATAGGTATTGATCTTATTGATGACTTGTATCAGAGATAAAATCCATCTATGAATTCAAGATCATTAATAAAATTCTTTCTAGCAGTTTTATTTTTTCGAGTCAGGTTCTTTCTATGTCAATTTTCGATACGAGAAATGCATTCCTGTTCTCACCGTCAAAAATAAAAATAACTCAAAATGGAGAGACATTTAAAAATTTGAAAGTGATCCGCCGCTGGGAATGGAAGGATGGACTTGAAGAGGATTCGTCCTACACAGACGAGCACGGATTTGTTGAATTTGACGGCATCAGAGACCCAGGTATCAGTCAAATTTTACCCATTCAGTTTTTTGTTGCTCAGCAATTGGCCATCGTTATAAATGGCGATGAAGAGATTTTGTGGGAAAACGCCAAAATGAGTCCGGCAAAAAACTCTGAGCTAGATGGCCAGCCGTTGATTTTAAATTGCGACATTAACGAGAAGGAAAAGACTTACCGGATTGGCGGCTCTGACTTATATACAAGATGCAGATGGAAGACCGGTGAAAAAATATGATACATAAATATTCTGCTCAGATGACAATGAATATATATCAGAAAAGGCTAGCATTCTAAATATATTTATGAATAAGGGTAAATGGAACCCTCAATACACTGGCAATAACAGCAAATAAATAAGCTTAATCTTCGGCGCATTGTGACTTCTATTTTCATCCAGACACTCTTTAAGTATCAAATATTTATGATTTATAACAACAACCAATCATCATATTTTTGTAATTTTGGGCATCTATTTATACAAAACATGATATTAAGAACCTTCATAATTCTACTTCTTACCATTCCAATCAAGAGTAACGCGATGGCCTTTCTCAATTCACTAAAAGCCTGCATCTTCTCTGAAATGAAGATCAAATTAACGCTTGATGGAGAACCTGCACATGGTGCAAAGGTTATACGATCAGTAAACTGGAAAGAAGAGATGGTAGATACATTTACCACCGATGAGTCAGGAAATGTACTACTTCCGGCAATGTACGCTGCTTCCGTTACCCAGATAATGCCTATCGAATTCGTATCATCCCAAGTTATCCAAGTCGAATATAATGATAAAAGTTATAAGATATGGGTCTACGCAAAGAGAGACCCCTCAGAAAACTCTGAAATGAACGGAAAGCCTTTCATCCTTACCTGTGAATTAACCCAAGAACCGAAATTAGAACGGGCCTTTGACTCAATCGTTAAAACATCTTGCAGGTGGGAATAACTATGCTTACTCCGGAATATAGCGCTAGGCTAGCAGATGATATCTACCTGATAAAAAATCCAGGAACACGCGAACTATTCCTTGAAACATATCAGAATGATTTCCTCGTAAATGAAGTCAAGGAAATCAACAATGATAAAAGATCTGCCAAAATAGTTGGAAAAACTGGAGCTCTTGTTTTTCTAAAGTCCGAGCACACAATGGGTGTTGCAGCCTATGGGATCAACAACTTCAAAGGCCATGCGATTGTAGTTCTTAAAGGCACCGCAAGTGGCTACGATGCACTTACGGACTTGAATGCGGGCTTGAAAAGCTTCTATACAGGTGGCGCCGTTCATCAGGGATTCTATTATACGTTTTCCTCTTTTCTCCCTCAGCTAACTAAATTTGCAGACAACCTTCCAACAGAAGTACACAGTATTCACTGTATAGGACATAGCCTGGGCGGCGCGCTCGCCACCCTTGCCGCAGACTGGCTTGCCTCCAGAACTGGTAAAACAGCAAAACTGTATACATTCGGCAGTCCGAGGGTAGGACTCGACTTCTTCGCTACCGCATGCAGGAAAAGACTAAGAGAAGAAAATATTTTTCGTACTTACCACCAGCACGATCCGGTGCCCATGGTCCCAACGTGGCCTTTTATTCACGTTCCTGATGGCGGAATCGGAGACTTCCAAATCCCTTCACCTAATTCTATGAATCCGATTCAGCATCACAAGATGGGCAATTATGTGTCATCAGTTGCTCCAAATGGTACTAGCTTGGACTGGGATACGATACGCAAATACCGGCCCAAAAGTGAAATGCGAAAAAGCATTGAAGCATGGCTAAAGTCCGACTCCATCTTATCTCTGTCTCTCAATACTGCCCGGATGGCAAGTGAGGCTTTAGTTTGGGTACTGAAAAAAGTGGGTCAGCTTTCAGGAATAGCGCTTGTTATTACCGGAGGTACTGCATTTACGCTCCTGGATCGACTTGCAATATTTATGCACGAGGCTTATCAATTCAGCAAGGAGGTTTCATTCTGGATATTGCGGCTAATTAAACGCTTAGCCCAATTAATCGGCATAAAAATCAAAAATGACTTCAATATGACGGTCGCTTTTATCCGTGCAATTTTTCTACGGGTACACCGTGCAGTTTCAGACTTGGTAATGCGAGCAGGCAGATTAATTGACTAACTGATATCCGCCGATCCTCCATCACTTGCAATTGCTGTTACTAAAGGATTATTGAAAGGCCGTTATCTCTTCAGCAATTTCCATACGGTTTAGGCGCTCACTAGCAAGGACATGCAAGGCATTTGTTCGCTACCTGGGCCTGGATCTGACCCGTGGTGGCAACGCCCGTATAGAGGATTAACGCATGGGAAAGCCCGCAGCTCACATTACCGATATGCATGTCTGCCCTATGGTTACTGGCACGGTGCCTCACGTGGGCGGACTTATCGTCAGCCCCCGTGGACCCACAGTAATAATTGGCGGATTGACATCTCCCACGGCAACCAGCACATGAACCGTGTCGGGCCACCCAACACCATCCTTATCGGCAGCGCCACTGTTCCCATCCAAAAGACCTGCGGCACGCATGGGCGATTCAACCACTCACGGTAGAGTAATTTTTGGCGGATTCCCCACTGTACTGACAGGAGGACAAAATGTGCGGAAAGTAATCTTTTTAACCTTATTTCTAATAACTAATACTGGAGTAGCCATGTCTATAATCGGCGGTAAAGAGGTCTTTCTTTTCTCTAAAGTTAGCGCCCACCTAACCTATGAAGGTAAGACCGCTTCAAATATCCCTGTACACCGCATAGTCCAATACGAAGGAGAAAAATTTGAAGATACGATCAAGACAAATGAAAACGGTTTTTTTTCTTTCCCGCCACTATCCAAAAAAGAGTTCTCAATCTTACCGAAAGAATTTGTATCCCATCAAAAGCTGGTAGCTGAATACAAAGGAAAACTGTATTTGGTATGGGAAACTGTAAAACGTAGCGAAGAAGAAAACTCAGAGCTTGAAGGAAGGAAGCTTGATTTGAAATGTGAAATTACTGGAGAAACTAAATTTTTCCATTTGATGCTTCACTCTATCGGAACAAACTGCACCTGGAGCAACTAAGAGGTTGCCGGAATGGCCAGCGTTATAAGCAACAAGGATTCAGCGAATCTAGCTAGCGCCGTATATGAAATACAATGTGACTCTTTTACACCAGCTAAGATTGATCGGTTTAAGAACACCTGGGATCTATCAGATAAAAATGATGTCGTAAATGGCTATTCAGGCACGCTCTGGATCATAAAAAACAAACTGGATTTGGCGTCGTGGCCGAAGGGAAAGGAAACTTCAGTGGTGATATACTCATTCTATTGTGGGGAACAGACAATAAGTTCGACTTGGCTACCGACGCGACTATTGGGTTTTCGCCCTCAGAAAATGGAAGCTTTGTTCACACAGGGTTTAACAAATGCTTTCAGTCAATTTTACCAGAAATTAAAAAATGTTTATCTGAGCACAAGCAACCAATAGATACAGTTCACTGTATAGGTCACAGCCTTGGCGGGGCACTGGCGACCTTAACTGCTGAGTGGTTAAAGAATTCAAAGTATGCAAAGACATCAGACATAAAGCTATATACGTTTGGAAGCCCTAGAGTTGGCGCATCTAGTTTCGTGAAGTCACTCACACGAGAGATGTTGAAAGGTACAGATATATGCCGTGTTTACCACAAAACTGACGTCGTACCCATGGTGCCGATATGGCCTTTTTTCACGTGCCAGGAAAAAGTGATGCTTACTGTTTAAACAGTCCAGGAAGCATGCCATCTGGAGAATATCACAAGATGAAAAATTACATCGCCACTATTAGTAAGTCATCGCCTTGGGAAACAATGTATATTTTAGAGCCTGAGATATCAACAACCGCCATTGAACAATGGCTGTCATCCAGTGGTCCGCTCAGCCTTTGCATGAATACAATGAACATGATTAACGAGGCGATTGGGTATGTCATTACTAATGATATTAAAAATTGCCGGAGTTAGCTTACAGTTTGGCTTAGCTTCTGGAGTAACGCTTCTTGATATGCTCGCGTATGTACTGAAAAAAGGGATAGATTTTTCAACCAAGCTATCCATATGGGTTTACAGGCTGATTTCGAGAATAATGTCTGCTTTAGGGCTTAAGGTAGCAAAAGATATAAACATAAGCGTTATTTTTATCCGGCATATATTTCGCATACTAAAGGAAAGAGTTGACAGCCTGGTGCAATTTGCCACTCGATCAATATTTAATGGATAGAAACTTAACCCAACGGGATCATATGAATCCGTAACAGCAAGATAAACCAGATTTTTGTCGTGAAGATATCAACTCACCGAAGTTAAAATTACTATCCCAATGCCTAAAGGCCCTCATCATTGAGGGCCTCAAATATAGATACTTGTATCTATTCAACTTTGTAACCGAACTCTCCAGTCTCTGTCGCCTTCACACGGATCGCCTTTATTTCTTCAGAATTTGCCATGCGATTTAAACATTCACCAGCCAGGGCCGGCAGTAACGTCCTGTTTAATATCACTTCTATGTTTCGCGCGCCGGTATCCGATTCCTGACAGCGTGCAACAATATTGATCAACACATCATCATCGTAGGTAAACTCAGCGCCGTAATGCTCCCTGATCCGCTTCTCGATTCGGCGCATATTGATTTTGCAGATCTCCACCAGGTTTTCGTCATCCAGCGGATAGTAGGCGATGACATTCGCCCGCCCCAGAAATGCCGGTTTGAATTTCTTCAGCAGTTCCGGGCGAATATTGTCCAGCAGCACATCTGGCTCCGGCTTCTGTTCAACTTGCTCGAAAATCGCACGGATCGCATCTTCACCGGCGTTTGAGGTCATGATAATCACGGTATTTTTGAAATCAATGTCGCGGCCCTCACCATCCTTAATCGAACCTTTATCAAAGAGATTGTAGAAAATATCCTGGACGCCCGGATGCGCTTTTTCCATTTCATCGAGGAGAATGACCGAATAGGGCTTGCGACGCGCTGCCTCAGTCAAGACACCACCCTCTCCATAGCCAACGTATCCCGGGGGTGAGCCCAAGAGCATGGATACCTTGTGCTCTTCCTTGAACTCCGACATATTGATGGTCGTTATATTCTGCTCGCCGCCAAATAGTTCGTCGGCCAGAGCGAGTGCTGTTTCGGTCTTGCCGACACCACTGGTGCCGCAGAACATAAACACGCCCACCGGCTTACGAGGATCAGTAAGTCCGGCACGGGAGGTGCGGATTGCCTGCGCGACCGCTTCGGTCGCGTGAGGCTGGCCTATGACGCGAGCATTGAGGCGCTCGGCTAGCGTCTGCACGGCGACGATTTCATCCGAGACCATCTTGCCCACCGGGATACCCGTCCAATTGGCGATAACCTCGGCGATGGCCTGCTCATCGACCGCGGGCTGCATCAGTGGTGTATCACCCTGAACTTCCTGCAGCTGGCTGTGCAGTGCCGCCAGCTGCTGTTTGAGGTCGGCCATAGCAGCCCCATCCTGAAACTCTTCACCGGAGAGTTTGCTCTGGAATTGCTCGTCTATCTGGTCCCTGAGCAGATGAATCTGCTCAACCAGCTCCACTTCCTGCCGCCGCTGACCTTCCAGTCGCTCCAGGCGCAATTCAGCTTCCGCTTTTTGTGCGGCCAATAACGCCAACTGCTCTTCGTGGACACCAGTTGCAGCGTTTTCCCGCTGTAATTTTTCTATTGTTGTGGTGGTACGGGCAATGATGCGTTGGGCATCCTCTATCGGGCCGGGCGTGGCAGATTGAGCCAAAGCCACACGGGCGCAGGCGGTGTCCAGCAGGCTGACGGATTTGTCTGGAAGCTGGCGTCCGGGGATATAACGGTGCGACAGCGTTACTGATGCAATGATAGCCTCATCGAGGATCCGCACCCGATGGTGCTCTTCCAGCGAGGTTGCGATGCCGCGCATCATATCGATAGCTTTCTCTTCGCCGGGCTCTTCGACCTTGACCACCTGAAAACGTCGCGTGAGTGCCGGATCCCGCTCGAAATATTTCTTGTACTCCGCCCAGGTGGTTGCAGCAATAGTACGCAATTCACCGCGGGCCAATGCCGGCTTCAGCAGATTGGCCGCATCTCCCTGGCCCTCCTTGCCACCTGCGCCGATCATTGTATGAGCTTCATCGATAAACAGGATGATTGGGGTGGCCGAGGCACGGACTTCCTCAATGACGGACTTCAGTCGGCTTTCGAACTCGCCTTTAACGCTGGCGCCCGCCTGTAGCAGACCGAGATCCAATGTCCGCAAGGCCACATTACGCAATGGTTCTGGCACGTCCCCACTGGCGATACGCAGTGCGAAACCCTCGACCACAGCGGTCTTACCCACGCCGGCTTCACCGGTCAGAATCGGATTGTTCTGTCTGCGGCGGGTGAGTATATCGATGCACTGGCGGATTTCTTCATCGCGCCCCAGTACCGGGTCAATCTCGCCTTTTGCCGCCCGCTCGGTCAGGTTTACGGTGTATTTGTCCAGCGCCGGTGCCTTGCTGGCTGCCGCCGCCACAGCCGCCGTCCCTTCATCGCCCGCGGCAGCGCTGCTGATGTGGCTAGATTCACCACTGTGGCCAAACATGGCACGGGCAGTTTCGCGAATGGATTCCGGCGCAATGGCTTTCAATTCAGGACAACTTTCCAGCAACTGGCGGCGAGAGGTCTCTTCCAGCAGGAGGGCTGCCAACAGATGGCCCGAACTGATCGCTCGATGTCCGTAATCGATAGAGGCGAGCATCCAGGCATTCTTTGCACCCTCGACGATACTGGGTGCCAATGCGGCCGGGCGACTGCTACCGGACTTAAAGGCGGCGATAGTACCGGCCAACTGCTTTGCAAGGCTGGATGGATTGACGTCGTGTTTCTCCAGCAAGTGGTAGAAGTCCGTATCGGACTGGTCGAGCAGTTTCAGGAGCCAGTGCTCCAGTTCGACATTGTATTGACTCTGTGCCATGCAGAGTCCCGCCGCGCCCTCGAGAGAATCGCGCATATGGGGCGTCATGGTATCCACGAGTCGTTTGAGGTCGATATTGATCATGGTGCAAATTTCCTTTTGTCTTTCGATCTATCTTGATTCAGGCCGCCGGCAACGCTTCGTCAGGAGAAACCTGATCGGCGCTCAGGGTAATCTCCACGCACTGGTCCATCTGCTGTTCGCCAACCATGTGTGTATTCCACCCGAGTAACGGTTCGCATTCAGGCTTTTCCGTTAACTGCACCGGCATAACCTGCGCGGTGTTCAAGGTCACGGATATCTCAAAGTCCATTTCAATGCCGGCACTAAACTGGATAAATGATTTAAGCGCTTCCAGTTTCTGGCTGCCGGGGGCAATCGTCATGAATTGCTCGTACGCCAACGGCTCTACCACAACACGGAATTTGTTCTGTGCCTGGAAGCAGTGGGTGCCAAGTATGGTATTGATTCCAAGGCAGTTATTGATGCCCTGAGGATAACCCGGACCGGGCAGGCGGCAGAGGACGTCTTCGGGCAACTCATCCCATTGCCCGCGGAATTGTTCAACTTTCACATCCAGGTCAAAGTGATGGCGGATCATACTGGTCAGTGCTGCGGCGGAGCATTGTTGCCGGCCGAGATGTCCAGCCATCCCCAGTAATGCCTCATCAGGTACCGACATCCGGTAGCGCATTTCGGTGGTACCGAGACCAGCGATCGATGCCAGTGCATGGCTGAACAGATCCGGCTCCCTCTCTCGACGCAGGTGGTGACGTTCGTAATTGGCCGGCAGCTGGTACTTGTGCCATGCCCGGTAGAGCAAAGAAATATGGCGGTGGTTAAAGATATCCAGGAAATCACGCAGCGCTGTGCTCTTCTCGCGTAACTCCTGCTGTATCACCTCTGTCAGATAGTAAGGCATTACGCCCTGGCTACCCATTAGACCTGTAAAGCCCACTTCCATATGCCACTGGTTCAATCCCTTATCGGAATTCTCGGCATCCTTTTTGGTGCGCTGTTCAAGACGAAGAATATCTGAGCCAACGAATGACAGGCTGGATTGCGCACTGAACCTCACCATCTCACGCCACGGCGGTGCCGAACTCGCCACTGGCTCAAGCGCATTACCTTCGCCAGCGTAGTTCGCCGCACGCTCAAGTAGCCTGACCGCCTGAAAAAATTCAAAGCGGTAGGGCTCGCGACGCAGTCGCTCTATTACAGTAACGCTTTGTCGCCGGCGCGAGGTGGCCATCTTTTCAGCTCTCCATCTCTGCCACTCAGCGTGGCAATCAGGCGGGTGAAGGAATTCAGAGAACAATAGAGCCCGAGAAAGCGCTCAAGAATGCTGGCAAACAACAGTGGGCTGGCGCCCGCCAACATCATCGAGTCCAGCTCTATCTCTACCTCTGTACCGCGACACAGCACCACACTGTCATCGATCTGAATTGGCGCGGTGATCGGCCTGGTTTGAAGTTTCAACAGGGATTCGATCAGGTTTCTGGTACTGGCTGAATCGCGGAAATCGTACAGTCGCAGGATTTCTTTCAGCGCTTCGCAACCACCGGTGCCAGATAGTGACAGGTGATTGAGGTTCAGGTGGGATATCAGCCGCCAATAACCGCGTTCCCTGCGCGGCGGGCGCAACGTCCCCGTGGGCGCAACCACACAACCAATCCGGCTGGCCGGTGCATCCCCGTCTACCACCTCCAGATAGGGTTGAGCGTTTCCAGTTGGCAGTTTTTTGGGGAGATTGCGATTACAACAGGTGAGCTTGACCGAGAGCGTCTGGTCGCTGATACGGTGAGGAGTAAAATCCAGGTCGACAAGCGAAATATCGACTTCTGTAGCCTGCTCATTACGGTGTTCGCCTTCCACGATATCGCGACGACGGATAAACCAGAAAGCTGACTGAGAAGCGGCACTCTGGCTGTGGCCGATGCCATAAAACGGGCGGTAGGGCGTGGTCTGCCCACTGCCATCGGTGGCCCCGACGTGGTCAACAGAATAGACCTCCAAACCATCACTGCGCCGGGCATCCGGGACTACGTGATAGCTGTATTGAGTGTGGCTCAGCGGAATTGGGTCCGCAATTTGCGGAAATAGGTTGACCACCGGCGTACAGCCCAATGCGAACATACTCGCGGCAATCTGCTTTTCGAGTTCGTCGTTGGACTCCGACAGGTAGAAATACAGGTTCAGCGTATCGCCGTAGCTGTCATTCAAAGCGCGATCTAAATGGGAAATATCGATAAAGTGGAACTTCTCCGGAAAGGCGAAGTACTCTGTCAGTAGTCGATAGCCCAGAAATGCGGTATCCGGATATGGCAGCAGGCCCTGTTCGGGCTCCAGTCCGACCTGCTGAATCGTATCAGGCTCCAGAATGCTCGGTCTCGGATCTGCTTCCCCACTGGCAACGACCAGCTTCACACATTTGCTGAGCAAAAGATCATAGAGAACATAGATATGACTTGGCTGGCCCCGCAGAAAAAACCGGAGCGCTTCCGGTTTCAGTTCGGCAAAGCTCAGATCCTGGCTGAGGGTTTTCAGTGACAGTTTCAGGACCGCATTAGCACCCTGAATTTCATTACAACCGGGCGCAATAAACGGACGCGGCATCAGGCTGGCACTTTCCACCTGAAAGGGGCAGACATCTACCGGATAGCGGGTTGTAAAACGACAGGTCTGGCCCTGGAAACTGTCGCTTTCCAGAAGCGTGTCGACTTCAACCGGGGTAATGGCATCCAGGTCGGGCTCGGGTTCAAACTGTACAATTGCGCAGGATGGAATTGGCCGAAGATAGTGGGGATACAAGGTCTCCAGCATGGCATCGGTGAGCTCGGGGAAATCATCGCTCAGCTTCTGCTGAACTCTGGCATTCATATAGGCAAAGCCGGATAAAAGCCGTCCTACCAGTGGATCGTCGACAGTATCGGCATCCAGTTGCAGCCGGGAGGCTGCGGCCGGGTGCATACGTGCGAACTCGCCAGCGGTCTGCTGGACGAAGGCCATTTCCCGCTCGTAGAGATCGATCAGCTTTTCACTCATTACATAATCTCCGACACATCCACGGTTTGTGTCACCGGGTTTAGTGTTGAGTCAAATACAATTACTTCGGCCGCGGGATTGACGTGGAGCACTGCTTCCACACGAAAGCGGATACTGGGATCCTCCGCGTCAACATTATCTGGCGTCGAGACCTTGACCGTGCGGATACGGGGCTCAAAACTGAGAATCGATCTTTCGATATCCCGACAGAATCGCTTGCGGCTATCCAGTGATGAGAGATTTACCGTCGATAGGTCCGGCAGACCGAAATTCATATTGGATGATTGCAAGTGGGTGTGACTCTCTGGGGCAGAGATGCAGCAGTAGCGGGTATTGAACAGGTGCTCTAGATCACGTCGCACGCCCTCGCGCAATTGCTTCAAAACCTGATGTGGCTGGTGGACGTCCATATTCCGGGACGACTCCAGCAAGCGGTCAAGCACTGGCGCCAGAAGGCGCTTTTCTTTCTGCATGTCTAGCGCACCGTGCCGATACCGACCTGGGCCAATGCCGTGGTCAGTTTGAGTTCAGATACCAAATGATCGACGGTATAGTGACTCTTCAGGTGAATGACACTCTGGTAACTGCCCACCTTCCCCGGTTCGTCTACCACTTGTACACGCGCTTCACGCAGCGGATATCTGGCCAACATCTCCCATGACAGGTCTTCGCGGCCAGTGGTATAGCGTTCCAGCCATTGCTGTAATTGACGTTCACAGTCTTTGGCATTCATATAAGCGCCTACTTTGTCCCGGATCATGACTTTGATGTAGTGCGCAAACCGCGAAGCACATAGAATCTGCTGCAACATGGCGCTGATCCGCGCGTTGGCGCTGGCTGCTTTGGTGGTGTACTGACGCGGTCGCTGAAGAGACGGGACACTGTTGAATGCGCTGTACGGCGTGTCATAACAGTGACTGAGGCAGGTAAAACCCAGGTCACTCAGTTCTCGCTCAACAAAGTCGGTGATGAGGATCGAGGTAGACATCCGCACCCGTTGCCCCGTGCTGTCGGGCTTGTAGGGCAGCGCTGGCAACTGGGTGACGAGCCCGCCACCAAGGTGGTCGCGGGCAACGCCGCGAATATGGGAAAACCAGCCTACTTCGCTGAACTCGCGAATCAGAACCACACCCAGCGCGAAACAGGCATTACCCCAGAGGTATTTATGGCTGTGCGAGGCAGCGACGTCCTCCGCAAAACGCAGACCGCGATAGCGGGAAAATTCTGTATTGTAAGGCTGACGCACAAGGACCTGTGGCAGTGTCACCGCGACAAAGCGACTGTCCTCCAGGTCGCGCAGGCCATTCCAGCGAATATATTCCTTCTGTCTAAAAATTTCACCAAAGTCGACCGGTTTGGCCAGGTCATCGAATTGGTCCACACCAAATAATTGCGGTGTGGCCGCACAGACAAAAGGAGCAAAAGCCGCTGCAGCGGTGTGGGCAATACCTTGCAGGGTAAAGACATCATCGAAAGGGTGACCCAGAGAAGGACGGTGGGAAACATAGTAGTCACCCAGGATCAAACCGAATGGCTCTCCGCCCGGGGTTCCGAATTCTTCGTTGTAAAGCAAGTGAAATAGCCCGGACTGGTCGAAATCCGGTGCTCTTTCGATATCTTTGGAAAGGTCCTTCCAGCTCGCGTCCAGCAATTTTATCTTTACGGAATCCGCGTGCGGCGCGTTGCACACCAGCAAGGATAGTCCACACCAGCTGGCTTCGAGCCGCTGGAATTGCGGATGGTGGAGTATGCTATTGACCTGGTCGCAAATGAGCTCGTCAAGTTCGGCTACCAGGCGGCTCAACCAGTCTGTTACTGAAAACCGGTCGCCATGGGCACAGGGACAGATTTCGATAAGCCAGTATTCGAACGCAAACAAATCATCAGGCTCGCGCAGAAATTTCTGCAGCACATCACTCCGCTGAGCGACGAATTGCGGCGGCAATAAACGCTCGGATTCGCGCATTTCAGCTTCAGCGTATGCAACGGTCACGGCGGGTGCCCCCAGAGAATAGACAGACAGGACAAATTCGTACCCTCTGCCACTTAATATGAGTCATCATAAGGAGAAGCGGCCCGCCAGATGGGCGGACCGCCTGTGCGCTTAACCGGCAGTAGGAATATTCGCAACCATACGCATGGAAGTTGTCAATTCTTCCATCTGCAACCACGGTTTGAGATAAGCCACAGCGCTATAACATCCCGGCTGACCCGGGATTTCTTTCACCTCTACCCGCGCGTCCGCGAGCGGGTATTTGGCTTTCATCTCGGGACTGGCATCGGGGTTGGAGTTGGTGTACTGGATGATCCATTTGTTCAGCCAGCGCTCACAATCACCAGCCTCCATAAAGGATCCCACCTTGTCGCGCGCCATGACCTTGAGGTAGTGCGCGATACGTGAAGTGGCCATCAGGTAAGGCAGCCTGGCGGAAATTGCCGAGTTGGACGTTGCATCGGGGTCGTCAAATACTTTCGGCTTCTGCGCGCTTTGAGAACCAAAAAATACTGAGTAATCAGTGTTTTTGTAGTGGCAAAGAGGGAGAAAACCCTGGGCACTGAGTTCGGCTTCGCGACGATCGGTAATACCGATCTCCGTCGGGCATTTCTGGTCGAGATCCCCGTCGTCACTCTTGAAGAGATGCGTCGGCAGTCCCTCGACTTTACCACCGCCCTCTGCACCGCGGATTGCTGTACACCAGGAATTCTCCGCGAAGGCTTTGGTCATGGTGGTGCCCATAACATAGGCTGCATTCATCCAGCAGTATTGGTTATGCTCCGCCGGACGAGAGACGCCGGACTCATCCACCTCAAACTCTTCAAAATTAAAAGATTCGATGGGTTTGGTATTGGAACCGTATGGTGTACGCGCCAGGCTTCTCGGCATCACAAGGGTGACAAAACGTGAATCATCGCTGTCGCGGAAGCTCCGCCACTTGATGTACTCCCCGGATTCGAAAATGCCACCCAGATCACGGGGCTTCGACAATTCGGTGAAGTCACTGAATCCAAACATTCCGGCTCCCGCCGCCGAGATGAATGGGCAGAAACCTGCTGCGGCCACGTTGGACATTTTACTCAGCAGTTCGATGTCCTCCGGGTGGCTGGTGAATTCATAATCACCAATCATGCAGCCGTAGGGCTCACCACCGGCGGTGCCGAATTCCTCTTCGTAAATCTTTTTGAAAGTCTGACTCTGGTCAAACTCAACCGCCTTGTCGAGGTCGCGGAACAATTCACGCTTGCTCAGGTTCATCATGCGGATCTTGAGTGTTGCACCGGTTTCGCTGTTCATGACCAGGTGGTTGAGGCCGCGCCAGGAGCCCTCCAGCTTCTGCAGTTTTTCATCGTGCAGAATCGCCGAAAGCTGTTTGGACATGGCTTCATCAATAGCCTTAACAGCCTTGTTGATCGTCTGGGTCAGGTTCCGGTCCCAGGTAACCGTACCTTTCAGAACCTGCTGGGTGAGATTGGCCAGCAGGTCCTGCGCCTCTTCCGGTGCCGTCTGCTTGGTTGCGGAAATCGCCTGCTCCAGGAGACTTACCGACTGCTCTTCCGCTTCACTTTCCGCTACATTTTCGACTTCGGTGCTCATTCTGCGTCCTCTCCCTGTTCTTCGCCGAGACCCAGCTGCTCCTTGATGGCGCCGACGTTATCGGTGCTCTTGAGGATGTCCTCCAGGACTTTTTCCAGTTCTTCGGAACGATCCGCTTTACTCAGGAGATCACGCAGTTTGCTGCGCGCTTCCAGTAACTGCTTCAGCGGCTCGACCTGCTCGACGATCTGTTCCGGGGAGAAGTCGTCCATGTGGTTGAAGTCCAGGTCCACCGCCATTTTGCTGCCATCGCCGGCCAGGGTATTCTCCACCTGCAGGCCGAGCTTGGGGTTTACCTTTGCCATGACATCGTTAAAGTTGTCGCGATCAATTTGCACGAACTTTCGCTCTTTGAGCGCTTTGCGGTTCTCAGTATTGTCACCGGAATAGTCACCCATCACACCGACGACAAATGGCAACTCTTTCTTGACTTCAGCACCGTTCGTTTCGACATCGTAAGTAATATGGACACGCGGCTTACGCACGCGCTTCAACTTGCTGTGAATGCTCTCGGACATCTCGGATCTCCTTTCCTCAATTGGGAACTATTGAAATATCTACCAGCTCACGCCGGTCTCAGTTTGCGGCTCTTCAGACCAGTCTGTCTGAGCGGGTGTCGACTCTGCGGGCTTGGCGGCCCCGGAGACTGCCGGGGTCGATGCCGGCGTGTGCGACGCCGCCGGCGGCGCCACATAGCGCCTGGTGTCGGAACCGTCCAACATGACACCGGTCAACTGTGAGTAAACAGCGCGCGACTGGTCATCTGGCAACAATTCCGTCATCAGTTCAGATACCGTCATCCGCCCCCAGCTAATCAGGCGCTCCAGGCCGGGCGCCAGCGGCGTATGCGGTTCATAAGTGCGAAAATAGCGTGCCACCTCTTCAAGTAACCCCAGTGCAGTCTCGCGGGATGAAACCGGACCAGCACTAGCGGAGGCTCCCGGGGCCGTTGCAGTGGCATTAGTCATTGACAGATCTCCACTGTTTACTGAATCGTCCACCTCCATCGAGTCGGCGATCGCTTCCAGCTGGTCTTTATAGATAAAGCGAGCGGTACGCAAAACTTCGTCGAGTAATGCGGTGATATTGCTCGTCGGCGGGGCGTCGTGACCACAGCTTTTCCTGAGGGTATCGCTGATATTCTTGAAATGAGTGGCAGCTTCTTCAATCGTAGCCACCAGGCTGGCGGCCCAATCACTGCTAGCAGTGATTACGCATTGCTCTATATCAGAGAGGCTGTAGCCCAGCGTCTCCAGTCGCGCGGCCTTCGCATCGTCATCCGCGATACGATCGGCGTCTCTTGCCTGCTGGTACTGGAAGAAGGAATAGGCCCCATAGTCGCCTTCAGGGGTTATGTCGGCACTGCGAATTGGCAGCATCAACGTACCGTCACCGCCATCACCATTTAACCCCGACAGTGGTGCTACTTTGGTCTCCAGTCCATCTTCATCCGGTTCCGGATAGAGCCCCTCCCAATATTCCGCTACCAGCCGGTCGATCAGCGCGAAGCCATCGCGCAACCCGGTAAAGCCGTGCAGCCTTATCAGGGCCTCGGTATACCAACTGGCAACTTCCAGGTCTTTGCTCTGTCCTTTGAGGATTTTTTCGGCTGTTTTGGAAACATCGCGCCAGGGGGCCAGCAAGTCCGCATCGCTCTCATCGAACATGGCCGAGCGCTCAGCGGCTCGGGCACTATTGCGTGCATCCTTGATGGTGTAATAGTCGGAGGTTGGCGAGCGGTCCTCGCGGATATCACAGCCAGAGGGCTGATCAGGAGAAATTTCTGCCGCCAGATCGTCAATATTGATCACGTACGGGAATGCCATGAAAAGTCCTTTTTATTCAAATTTTTCCTTGATAACCCGGGAACGGCAAAAAATCCCGGGAAAAATCCCGGGAAAAATCCAGCAGCATCCAGAGCCGGATTGCACTTTATATTTAATACAATGACACCAAATTCAGCACCCCTGTCCCATTTCTGGAATCTCTCGCAAAATCTGGGCTCTCTCTATGGTTGCACCTGTTCGCACCGGAATATTTTCCGATCCGATCACAAATCATCTAAGGCGCGACTTACACAAAAATATTTTAATTAGCTCAACACGAGTCTTAACTGAAGTGATTCTACTAAATGTTAATGGCCGCTGGATACAAAATAACAACGATGCACTACAAATGAATTTAGCTGCCAAAACTATTTAGCTAACCTTTAGCCACCAATGATTCAAAACAGTAGTACCACATAAGTCATGTTATTTTTACGGACCACCTAATACGCCTACCTATATAGACGGTATTCGCGATGCAATTTTAAATTATTTAATTTAATTTCTCCTGCAATCCCGGAGAAAACCTCATTACAAAGCATTACAATCGTACAACTTCAACAGCCATGCTTTTAGTACACCTGCAAAAGTCCTTTCTATATTCTGGCATTCTTACTTAGCTTTCCAACCTCCTCCCACCACTACATTTGTATGGCCGGAGCGCCCAGCATAGTGCAATAAAGAGCTGGATCTGGCAGGGATGGACTCAACAATGTCGTAGGCGCCAACTGGGGTGAGCCTGGGCACCACCAAAGGCTGTAACTGGAATTCTCTCTGCCGTAAAGCCGATGTAGGAGTGTCGGATAAAGGCAGGAGATCTCTGATCCATCTTCACCAGAAGCTAAAATCGCCCCTCGGTTATTTGCGACAGCTGCCGCGGAAAAATCGCTAACGCACTGCACAGGAAACCTTTCGATCAACTGGTCCGCCTGTAGCGTGTTCTGCAATGCTTCCAGCGCCAGTCCGGCAAGGATCACAAACCAGTCAGCGAGCCTGGCTTGTATGGAAAACGGATCCGCACCATCACCAATCGGGGATGCCATAGTTAATGGAAAGTAACGGCCCACACTGTCTACGCTCGGCACCAATACACCGGCCCACGAACGCTCATCCAACACCCCAGCAGTGAAGGCAAAACGCCAGATCGGACTGGTCAGGTAGTAGTCCAGCCAGTTTTCCCCGATTAATTCTCTGGACCCATAGACGGCGCGTTGCAGCCATTCATCCCAGGGAGTGACGAAACTCCCCGGCAACTGACGCTGTATAAAGTCACCGTGGCCGGGGAGTTTTCCGTACAATCCGCCAGTAATCTGCACTTTGGACTTCTGTATCACAAGGTTTCCGGACAGCGATAGCCGCCCAGTAAAGTACTGTCAAACGGATTGCTGGCAGCGGAGGCCAGTAAACGAAATTGCGCCTTGCGCCCCTCTTCCTCAAAGGTCACGAAATATTCAGTGCTGCTGCGGCCGGATTCCAAATCTGAACTGCCGAGCAACCGATACCAGGCCCAATCTCCCTCGAAATGCTGACGGTGTACAGTTTCGTTGAGATCTTCAAAAATAATCCGTACTCGATTACTTTCCCCACCACGCCAGGTCAGTTTTTTAGGCGTCCTTGGACCGTGGGAGTATGGGACACGCTGCCCGCCGATTTCCAACTCAAACAGTCGCACACTGGAATCCAGTTTGGTGGGTTCAATCCGGAACGAATAGCTCGCCTGCTCGCCAGCGCTAAAGAAGGTATCGCGAATGCGCTCTGCGCGTCTCAGTTGTGATAGAGCCGTCTGGGAGAGTCCCAAGCCCTGCCCCTCAAGGGATTTCACTTTCCAGTTGCGCGTGTCGATAAAAGGTTTCAGGTATTCGCTGACAAATGCCTGCTCAGTACCGCCGGGCTTGAAAAATTTGTTGAATTCCATCACCGGTACTTCCTGGTCGCGATCACTGCGCAACGGATAGCGATTGGCAAGGCTGCGCGCATAATTACTGTACACCTGATCACGCCAAATTCGATCCGCATGGAGTTTGGCTTTTGCCATTACCAACGCCCAAGTGCTGTCGGCAATTGCGTTCAGCCAGCCATCAAACGGCACCGGTGCGTTTGCGGCCTTAATCCGCAATTGCTTGATGGCATCTCCCCCTCCGCCACTGAACCGGGCCTTTGCACTCGCAAATGCCGCTTCATTGGCATCTGCGGCACTATCAATTTCGGTCAGATATTCCTGAACCTTGGTAATCGCAGCGAGGTATTCCTGTATCCGCGCCGGACGTCCCTTTTCACTCTGCGTGAGCCGCTGGAGCTCTTCAAAACGTAAATCGACACTAGTGGGTTGAAAGCGTCCTTGCAGTGCACCGGCTGCGCCGCTGACGGCCGCCGATCCCAGCTTTCTGGTAGTGCTTGATACCGGCATCGCGACACCCGAGGCGCCGGAGGGCAGCTCCGGCCGCGGTGTCAGCCGGGTATTGTCGGCGGTGATTTCTGCCACCGCCAGGAGTGGCGAGTAGACCGGGTCAGCCAGCTTTGCCAATGTGTCCAGTGCCTGGCTGGTCGAACGAAAGCGCTGTATCGCGAAGCCGCGCAGGAACTGGTCCCATCGCTGCTGGTACTCACTGAGGTAGATACGTTTTACGTCTTCGCCCAGCTGCTTGCGATCCGCTTCGGTGAACTCCTCACCACTGATTTCGCCACCGTATATCCAGCGCTCATCCGAGAGCTGTGTTAGTAGCGGAGAATCCGCGCCGAAATCCAGTTCTTTATAACCGGCCTTGGTATAGAGATAAGGGATGGAAAACTTCGGATCCGATGCCGCCACGCCGAATAGCTGCTCGGTATCACCTCCGATCTCCCCGTACAGATCGACCGGTGTCACTCCAAGATCACTACGCTGTAATTGCGCATAGAGCCGCTGGGGTACCGGGACACGGCGAAGCTGCTGGCGCGCTCGAGCGACTACGCGCTCATTCGGCTGGAGGGTCGCCGGCAAGGGTTCGGCCAGCAGGGCTTGCAGATGGTCATTAAACTGCGCCAGCTGGTCGGCTTTACCACTTAACTGGCGCTCCCAATTAGTCGTATAGTAATTTTCCAGCTCAGCAGTATCGAACTTATCCGGATTAAAGAACATCAGATAATCTTTTAGCGTTCCGGCGAGTGCCGGGTCATCGCTGCCCAGCTGCGTGAGATCCCGCTCTATATCACGCATGAGCGCGGGTAGAAATGTCTGCGTCAGCTGCTGGCGATACAGCCGATCGGCAGCCTGATCCACTCGATCATCGTATAAACCAAGGTTGCTGAGCCACGGGTGGTCCTCGCGTTCGTATACAGACGCGGCATGCCGCAATGGCTCCAGTACTTTAAGACTTGCAATGGGAGTGAATTTATCGCCGACACTTGCTTGGGCTTTCTGATACTCGGCAATATGGCGGTCGACTTCCCCCATATAGACCTTGTTTCGTGCGACACTCCCCGTCCACAGAAAGAGTGCGCCAGCAAACACTACTGCGAGGGAGACGTAGACGCCGCGGCGCAACCACTGTGTGGCCGCCTCAATCTTGCGATTGACACCAACCAGCTCTGCTTCGGGGAAAACCACGTCCTTAAGCAGTCGATGCAGGAAAAAGCTTTTACCGCTGCCCTGGAATTTCTGGCCCATATCGCGTTCGAGTCCAAAGTCCGCACTGATTGAAGCCATCATACGGTCGATAGGACTGCCTTCCTGGGTACCACTGGTAAAATAGATACCCCGGACCATCGGAACCGTATCGTACCGATTGGCACCGAAAGTCTGCTTGATGAAATCAGCGAGTACTCCCTGTAGGTTTTCCATCCGCGCGGGAAATCCCTGCAACAACGCCCGTTTCTCGATATTGCGTTCCTGGTGTACCCGCCACAGTACGCGCTGGTTGAGTCGTTCTATCAACTGCGCGAACTCTTCTGCAAAAGTATCCAGGGGCGCACCGGTTGTCGTACTGGTCTCTGCGGGAAAGCTGACTCCCCAGACCTGTTCACGTTCGGCCTGGGACAGGTTATCAAAGAACTCACTAAACCCCGCGACCAAGTCACACTTGGTAAATGTCAGGTAGATAGGAAATCGAATGCCCAACTCGCGCTGGAGCTCGTCGATGCGCTGGCGAATGGTCTTGGCCTGGTGCAATCGCTGCTCTGCTGTCTGGACCATGAGATCCTGCAGACTGATGGCAACGAGCGCACCGTTGATCGGACGGCGACGACGATAGCGTTTCAACAATCCGAGAAAGGCCTGCCAGGCACTGTTATCGTGCACGCGGTGGCTGTCCTGCGTCGTATACCGTCCTGCGGTATCGATGAGGACCGCATCATTGGTAAACCACCAGTCGCAGTTTCGCGTTCCACCGACTCCACCTAGCGCCTCCTTGCCGTGAGAGTTGGCCAGTGGAAATTCCAGACCCGAGTTGACCAGCGCGGTCGTCTTCCCGGAACCGGGCGGACCGATAATGATGTACCAGGGAAGCTGGTAGAGGGAAACATTGCCGCGCTCGGACTTGAACCGGGCTTTGCGCAGCACTTCCATCGCCTCGCGAAAACGGTTTGACAGCGCGCCCAGCTCTTCACGACTGCGCGCCTCGTCCGGATCAACAGCCTCGTCCTGCGATTCTTCGATTTCATCAATCAGCGCGCGATTCTGCCGACGTTCGACGAGCCACTGACTCAGGTGCCAGACGATCCAGACCGCGAACAGGAAAACAATAATCGTCAACCGCGTCTTGTGCGACAGGGTCGCATTGTCGCTGCCAAATTTGATGTAATCCGCGCCATACCAGATTAGTAACGAAAGAGCCAAAAGGCCGATCAACCCCACTACCCATTTATTGGTAAAAAAATCGCGCAGGCGTTTCATGCATTGCTCCATTGACCAGGCTGGGAAGGCACTGGCGGTCTTTGTCCTTGATTACCGGTTCGGCGCAGTCTCAACCGGTTCCGATTTATCTACGCCGGCCAACGTCACAATACGCTCTGCGACCGGTGTCGCGCCCTGGTAAAGCCACCAGCGAAATCCGGTGTAGGTGAGGACCAGTACACCGAAAACCACACTGGCGATGACCCACAGGGGGATGTAATGAATCAGACGCGATTTGCGCTCGACACAGCCCTGCCAGTGCGGGGCCAGATCTCGCTCCATAGATGGGCGGTGCCGCTCAATGGTCTGATAGAGATTGTCGCGGATCTGCTCCAGCTGCTCGTGGCCCCGCTGAACCAGGCGATATTTTCCTTGAAAGCCGAGGCTTAAACAGAGATAGAACAGCTCCAGCAACTCGAGATGCGATCCGGGCGTCTCCAGTAGCCGCTGCAAAATCGCAAAGCATTTCTCGCCGCCAAATGTCTCCTTGTGAAACAGGCTCAGCAGCGAGTGCTGACTCCAGCCACTGGCGGTACCCCAGGGCGTGGACAGGACCACTTCGTCTACAACCGTACACAGGAGATAGCGCGCAGTAAGCACCGTCTCCGGTGCGAGCGAGAGTTGCTTCGCTTCCTGCTCGAAACTCTGAATTTCCCTCGTCAGGCGCTTGTGCAGATCCGGTGCATTATCGTGCTTCATCGTATTGCGCAGTTTGATGACCGCGGCCAGCAACTTGGAAGCTGACGCAACCAATGGATTGAGACTATTGCGCACGCTGATTTCGTGAGAATTGTCGATACCGGTCAATGCGTTGGCTTGCTGTGCGGCACCCGCACGATTTACTGACGCCGCCCCGGGGGTAGGAACCAGCACCGTGCGGTCTCCCGCACTCGGTGCGCGGGGCGGAGTGAAGCTATCATTGCTCATTTTCAGTTGTTCCTAATCGCCCAGAGTTCCATGGTCAACCCGGGGAATTCAGCCCCCAGGTGAACGGCAAAACCTCCGGAGCGCTTCATGGCCTGCCACAATTCGCCACTGCGCTCCAATTCGAAATAGGTAAATCCTGCATGGTAGGGTATCTGCCGCGGTGCCACCGGCAATGCCCGCAGCGACAGACCGGGTAATTGCGCCGAGATGAGTTCGCGAATAGCCTCGACCGGAGCGATTTTCGCCTGACCCGGGAAACGGCTTCGCAATAGGTCTCCGGGCATGTCCGCTTTCGCGGCCATAATGAAACTCGCGGAGCTGATCAACGATGGATCTGTCACCGGGGCGACAAAGATGCCGTACTTGCGCTGGACGAGCTCCATCGCTATGGCCGTCTGTTCCAGTACCGTCGACAGCGATTGACGGAGAGCCGAAAATAGTCCCGCGTAACTCTGTTGCAGGTTTTCATGTGCATAGATGGGAATTTCCGGTGGCCGCTTGTTTTGCGCCGTGAATGTCGAGAGCTCACCGGCCAATTGCAGCAATTCCAGATAGAAGCTGTGCGGGTGCAGTCGCGGCTGGGCCGTCAATTGCCTCAACAGTGGCTCGAAGCGATTAATCACCTGCAGTAATAGGTAGTCGGCAATTTCGGCCGAACCGCTACGCCCGCTGTCGCTCAGCCGGTGCCCCAGTGCAGCGCCTCGATGATCCAACAGGCCTTTGATCTCCTCGACATATGCCTTTATGACAGATGAAGCCTCAGCATTTAGCAGCGGCGGAATATAGTCCGCATCGAGCTCAACCGGCTTTTCCGGCTGACGTTCGCGAATCCTGGCGATGCCAATGGCCGCATAGCCGCTCAGATCTTCGCTACCGAGCTTCAGGCAGGCACGCAGTTTTCCTATCTGGATACGTGCGGACTCGCCGGATGACGACGCACTATTCCGCGCATCAAAATTGCTGGTCTGATAGCGCGCCTGAGGGAAATCTTCCTGATCTCGCACCGATTCCTGATTACCCGGGCGGCGCATCGGGATACACAGGAATACTACTTCATCGCGGGTATTGACCGGGACTTCGAGTACGTCCGGAAGGTGTTCGTTCTCCGGCGCCAGCATCGGTGTCCCATCGGGGAAAATTACATTGACCCTGGAGACGGAAATTTTACCCATGGCCAGCGGCTCACTGTCGATGGCCAACTCCACCAGCCCCCAGGTATACGGGCCCAGTGCATTTGTACGTGCCTCCAGCAACTGCTCAAGATAGCGGTCCTGCTGCTGGAAATGTTGTGGACGCAGGAACATTCCCTCGTTCCAGATCACCTTGTTATTCGCTGACATAGTTTTTCCTTCCTGGAACGCAGCGCTCCTTTCAAATTGCAGCGCCGAAGTCTTACTGGAATGCCTGTTACTGTCCGGTTTCTTCCATGTTCTCCAGTTGGGCGCGCATGCGCTCATACTCAGCACTGGAAATTGTTACGGTCTTTTGTCCCTCTTTGCGATCCCCGCTGCGCTGTGTATCGGAGGATTTCCTGTGCATGGCAATTTCTTTCGGTGTTCCGATCCGCGTGCCGGAAAGTGCCACCTGATACTCGTTCTCTTTGTGATCGGTAATGGGCAACACCATCAGCGCGTCAGCCTCCTGGTAGCGCACAAATTCTGCGAGCAGGCCGATGTACTTCACCTCCGGGGTCAGATCCAGAGTCTCGACACGTTGTTCCCCGGGAGCGAATTCCTTCAGTACCACGGTGTTGATCAGATCTTTGCCAAGTCTTGACTGGGCGTTTTCATATAAATTCAGGAAATCTTCCCGGGCAAACTGACGATCGTCGGCAAGCATAAAGACCCGCACGACAACTGGCGATGCCCGGCCATCACTATCGGGGTTTACGTCGTTTTTTATATCCACGGCAAGGGCAACACTGGTATCAAGGTTCAGTGTTCGGCGCGTGGTCTGGCAACTGCTTACCAATAGTGCAAGCACACCGACGAGTAGCAATTTAAGCAGTGATTGAAAGGTCACGATGGACTCCTGGCATTCGCTGTTGGCGTTATTTATTCACTGAGAGAGCGGGCATTCTTCAACTCGGATAACTGGTGCTCATAAGTGGAGGCGAATTCATCTCCAAACAGGCGACGATAGGCCGCTTCCGGATCTGCTACCTGTTCCCGGTAAAGCGCCACGAAGCCTTCCCAATTCTTGGCATTTTTATTGGTAAAAACGCCTCCCTGACTGTTAACCCGTCGCTCAATATTTTCCGGGCTGAAAAATTTGAGCATGGCATCGTAGCCAGCCCGCATACCGGCGAGGACCGCCACCTGGTGATCGGACAGATCGTCAAAGCTATCCCTGACTGCCTGCTGCGGCGCCATAAAGGCGCCATTGCCGGCAAACATTGCCGCTAGCGCATCATTGGCAGTCGCACTGAATTTGAGCGGATTATTGGCTTCTGTCTGGATCATCGTACGCTGCACGCGCAATTCGTTTTTGATGGAAGTCCGCGCGCGTAACAGGTCGATCAGGCGATTTACTGTTTCCTGCACGATGCCCGCGGCCTCGTGGTCCAACTCCGCCTGCTGTGCCGGGCTCAGGTTCAAACCCAGTGCGGCTGCGAGTCTGCCAGCGTCCGCCGTCGATCCCGGTACTTGGCGGGCATCGCTTGCCGGTGCTGGCCGAGGAGGTGGTACCTGCGCTGTCGGTGGCGCCTGCGAAATTGGAGGCTGTTGCGGCGGGGATACCGCAGCACCTGGCTGCGGCGGTGGCGTTTGCTGTTGCGCATGCCCATGGCCTGCCGCGCCAGCGCCGGTAGGGGGCAAATCAAAACCGGGGGCACCCGCAATCTGCTGGCTCTGCATGACTGCCAGGGAGTCCGCAAAAGGGTTGTCCATTGGCGCCGGACCCGGGGGCTGCGACGCAGAGACCGGTTCCGGTGCTAGCGGTGCCTCGGCAGGTGGACGGGGCGCTTCTGCGACAACAGCTTCCCGGGCACTGTACTGCATCGCGTGGCGATCGGCAGGAGCGTGATCCTGGGAGCTGCCATCTTTCCACCAGTCATCGTCGTCCTGCCATTGAGCGGTAGATACTCGATTCCCTCCACTGCCCAGGCCGGCGAGCGGATCGAGCGGCTCACTTTCTGGGGACAGCAATTTATCGTCCGTGTCAGCGGGCTGGCTGCCGACATAGCCCCATTCGCCGGTGCCGGAGCCTTGCCCGAGCGAACCCGGCTCGAGCCAGCTATCCAGTTCCTGGGCTTCCGCCTGGTGCTGCATTTTTTCTGCGGTCGCAGAGCTGAATGTGGTTCGGTCTGAGCCGTCGAGGAAATCAGCACTGCCGAGCCCCTTCGGGAGTCCGGGATCTGCGGCCGGGCGACGCACGCTCACCCTTAACTGATAGTCACCGATGGCGATCATATCGCCATCTTTTAACGCAACCCGGTTCCCCTTGCCCAGCGGATCAGCGGCACCATTGTAATAAGTGCCGTTGGTACTCTGGTCTTCGACAAAATACTGGTTTTCTCCAAAACTAATCGTGGCGTGTCTCGACGAAACGACCCGGTTCGGATCCGGCAGCACCCAGTCATTGCTGTCAGCGCGCCCGAGGCTGCCGCCCGCCGCGGTAAACAACTTGGTGTGCTTGAGCATGTTGGCGCCCTCGGGGTCCGCCACGATGGAGAGAACTAAGTCCATTTCAGTTTGACTCGCGCTGTAAATTTATTGGTTTCCGACTAGTCGGAAAGTCACGCTTGCGTCCTGCAGCCTTAAAAAATCAGCCCCACGGCCCCCTGAGCGAAGTACCTGCGAGCGATTGCAGGCTGGGAAGTAGAATTTCGTCTCGTCCTTGCACGGAGCGCAGAGTACTGATACCTGCGCCGGTAAAATGCGCAGCCGCACGGTCGGTGAGCAGCGCCTCTGCGCAGGGCGTCATCCAGCGCCCCTGGGGAAGGTTGCGCAAGTGCAGCGGCAGATCCGTAAAACAGGCGACCGTCACCGGAGATGGAGTCCCCGATTGCGTGTACTCGGAAATAATCGATAGTGCCAGCAGATAGGCACTGTTGCCCCACAGGTAGTACTGGTGACCGTGCTCCGCGGTCAGCTCTTCAAAGTCGAAACAGTCGGTCGTCGCAGCTTCCTCGCCATACGGCAGTCGCAACATAAACCGCGGAGCAGCGAGCGCTACAAATTCACTGGCGGGATAGTCCCTCACTGCCTGCCAGCCATCGACAAACTCTTCCGCCAGCGGATAATGCCAGTCCTCCGGATCGAGAGATCCGGCCAGGGACGGACAGCCGGCCAGGCGCGAATCCCCCCCCAACAGCAGGGTGCTGCCTGCTGCTTCCGCAATCGTGGCCAAATCGACAAGAAGGTGGAGATCGCGCGCTTCATCTGCAATAAAAAAGTCTCCGAGAATAACGTTGTAGGGCCGGTTGCCGGCCACGGTTTCTCGCTGGACCAGGCATTTGAACAGCTGTGACTGTTCCAGGTCGCCGTCTGCCAGAGCCAGGTCCGCCAGCAATTCATCCTTACTGACATCGATCAGGTGCAGTTGCAGGCCGGGATGATCTTCCACACGCCGCAAAAGAAAATGGAGGCTGCGCCAACTGGCTTCCAGTTGACGGAAATCGCTGTTATGCATGATCTTTCGCATGGCTTCGGACGCAGCTTCTCGCACCGCCTGCAAGTAGGTTTCCTGGCGCCTGTCTGGTCTTCCCTGGACATAGGGTGCCACGATGTCCTTGATCAATTTGTCAATCTGCCCCTCTGGAGCAGCCGCGTTAAACTCCGGGGCATCTCTGGAAGACAGAATACTGTCGAGCAGAGACATACCTGCCAGATTTTCCGCTGCCTTTGCGTCTCGCACTCCTGCTTCTCGCAGTTCCGGGCGCCACTGCTGAATCTCTTCGGCGGCTTGAGAGAACTGCTCAGGACGTAAAAGCTTTTTTTCCAGCTCGATAAACTGTCTAAATAGTGGCACTCGGCTGTAGAGGTAATCCGGGTGCAGATCGTCGAACTCGAGTAGCGATAGGGGCGCCTCCATAACCGGCAATTGCAGGCTTACACCTAGCCGCTCAAACAGCGCCTCAAAATTATCTTTGGTCAAACGGTGGGCGCGACAATGCCCCAACGATTCCGGTTCACACAGGCCCTTGCTCGCCCTGCCGCTGAAATCCCCGAGTATTGCAACCTTTAGTTCATTGCCAGATGTAGCTGCGACTGGCACCTGGTCATCAGGTAAGGCCGCACTCCCTCCACTATCATTAGAAGACTGCCCGAATGACGCGCCGCTGTTCAGTGTAATTCGGCTCATAGTCAGCTCTCCATCGCCGCGATATTGGTGAATTCGCTCTGGCACTTTTCGACAGGGCCGACCTTACCGGTTTTCTTTGCTGGAATGGCGTCATGCTTTTCGATGGCCGCTTTTTTAATCTTGCGGGGGCGGCCGCGCTTAAGAGGCCGCACCCGCTGGTTCGCGATCTGTTCAATCTTGTCCTTGAAGGCATCCCCACCGAGAACATGTCCGAGCTTGATGGTTTCGGCGATATATTCCAGCAGGCGCCGGTCAAAGCTGTAACGAAATAGTTTCCGGTATTCCTGCGCCCGTGCTTGCGGGGTATTCCCCAGAGCCAAATACAGACGATGATCGGTAATGACATCACTCTCACAGACACTGGCATGGTGATTGAAGCTAGACCAGCGATAGTCACCGAGGGAATCTGCCAGGCCGAGATACAGCGGACGCAATTCCACGTAGCGGTAACAGGTAAGTAGATAGGCGTCAGAATCAATCAGGCTGGACTTATAACGCCCGGCCCACAAGGTCCCGGACCTTTTGTACCGATGGTTGACGTACTGCACATAGCGGCGACCGAGCGATTGCATCATGGATGAAACGGCGTCGGGTGCTCGCGGCGTTGCAATAATCTGCGCCATATTTGGCAACAGCACATAGGCGTGAATCTCGACCTTATACTGATCGGCCGCGTTGCGGAGACTAATCAAATAAAATTGATAATCTTCGTCATCGAAGAAGCAAGGCAGATTGTTATGGCCCACTTGAACAATATGCTGTGGGACATCAATCAAATTTAGCCTGGGTAGACGGGGCATCTTGCCTGAAAATCCTTTTCTAGCACTGGCGTACCGCCGGCGCTTCCATCCTAAATTGGTGCAGCATTATCGCAAGATATTGAAAAAAATTTCAAACAACCTGTGCATGCAAGTTACCATTAAATGATCTCGGCAATGAATAATATGACAGGACCGAGCCGGATCCGCTTTAAATTAATATTAGAAGGGAGCCCCGACTGACATGGATGCAATCAGTCTGGCAGTAAATGGCCGCACGGACATTGGCCTCATTCGCGATGAAAACGAAGATAGCATTCGTTGGTACGCAGATACCAATCAACCTTTCGCGTATGTAGTAGTAGCCGATGGCATGGGCGGTTACAGCGGCGGCTCGACCGCGAGCAATATTGCGGCCGAGACACTGCAAAGTCACCTGAACGGCCTGCTTAATAGCACTTTTCTATCCTGCTCTCCTGAGCAACAACAGTTGATGCTACGTGCTGCACTGATCGATTCCATCGCCAGTGCCAATCGTGAAATACTCACCACCAAAGATTTCCATCCGCAGTTTGCCCAGATGGGCACAACACTGGTAACCGCAGTAATCTGGAACGATTTCTTGATGGTCGCCCATATCGGCGATTCCAGGGCGTACCTATGGAATCACTATGGATTACAGCGGCTTACACGCGATCACAGCGTGGTACAGGAGATGATTGATGGTGGCCAGCTGACGCCGGAGCAGGCTAAAGAATCGAATATTCGCAATCACATCACCCGGGCACTGGGTGTCACCGAGCATGTGGACCCAGTTATCAATAGCTGGACGCTCACCGAAGATGCCTTGCTGCTATTGTGTAGCGATGGACTGACCGAATATCTCGATGACCACATGATCGAGCGTGTACTGGCGACACACCGTCCGGCCCTGGAATGTGTCTATAAATTCATCGATGACGCCAACCGTCTGGGCGGGCGCGACAATATTAGCGCGGGCATTCTCGAATTTTCCTTTCAGCCCGAGCAGGACGTCTATATATCCGCTGATTCAATTACCCTGCAGCCGAAGAAAAACGAAGATATCACCGTGCGCAAGGAATAGCGCTAACCCCAAATAACTGAGATCTCTGCCATGACACCGGATCGTCTGGTCGAATTAATTCCATTTACATTGCAGGCCCTGCAACCTCCGGCGATTGATCCGCGGCCGGGCAATCCGGTAAAGCTGTGTGAGTGGATCAATCGCTACACAACTTACGGTTGCTCTGTTCAACCCGACACGCCGCTGGGTCCCCACTGGCCGACTTTGCCAAGCATAAACGCCAATCAATATATTCTGGCTAGCGCACCAAAAATTCCACACTTGAACTGCCATGATTCCGGGCCGATAGAGTTTGCACACCGGCCGGGAGTCAACGTCCAGGGTCAGCAGGTTCCCGCAATTGAGCGCTGCCAGAGTGTCGCTGGCCACGTGATTGCCAACACCGGAGAGATCGCTTTTTGCCGCACTGACTTTACCCTGCCCGGCCCCCTGCCTTTTCGATGGCAACGTTTCTATCGTCAAGGCAATTGCGAGGACTGCGGCCTGGGCGCCGGCTGGCGCCACAGCCTGAGCGAACAGCTGCACATTCTTGAAGACGAAGTAGAGCTGCACTCTGCCGATGGTCGACATATTCGCTTTGCCATGCCCGCCATTGGACACAGCTGCTTCAATCGTTTTGAACGCCTGCTACTTCATCGTCAGAGCCTGCACAGCTATCGCCTCAGCGGCTTTGACCAGGCCGACCGCATTTTTCGCGCGGACGGTACCGGCAGTGCTGTGCCGTTGATGGAGATTCGTGACCACTGTGGCAACGCGATCGCGGTGGATTACCGGGACGGATTGCCGGCCAAATTTGTGAGTTCATGGGGACGCGTAGTAGAGTTCATCCATTGCGACGGAAATATCCAGGAACTACGTGATCGCCTGGCACCAGATCAACAGCAGAGCCTCTGCCATTATGGTTTTGAACAGGCCCAGCAAAGCGATTTGATGACCAGCGCGCATGCAGGTTTACATCAGGAGCGCTACACATACCGCGATGGACGGCTCTCTTCCATTAACGGTGTGGTTGTCGGCTCGTTGCATTTCACGCATGACGATCAGCAGCGCTGTAGTGGTGTACAGGTCAATCAACTGCAGCTTTCCCTGCGCTGGCGCAATGGAAACAGACAATGTATTCAGAGTGGCGGTGGCCGGCATCCGCAATGCTGGACATTTGATTCGCGCGGCCTCTTGCTCCGGGAACAGCAGCACGATCGCACGGTAAGCTACTTATATGATTATTACGGCAATCTCTGCCAGGAAACTGCCGCGGATGGACAGTGCACATTTTTCCGTCACGATGAACTGGGCCGCCCGCTACGCAAGACCAGCAACGGTATCAGCGATCAGTTTATCTATGACAAACGGGGATTCCTCGTCGCCGCGCAATGTCGGGGTATTAGTATCTGGCACTTTACCCACGACGAGCGGGGACTGCCGGGGAAAATCATCGACCCTTGCGGCGGCCAATGGTTGTTTCAATACAACGAACGGGGCCAACTAAACAGGCTCTCGGATCCAGAAAACGGCAGTATCGACCTGCAATGGGATAGCCAGGGGCAGCTGACTTCGATTCGGCGCGGCGAGCGAGAGTGGACGCTGGATTACGATCACTGGCAGCGGCCAATCCGATTCGATCTGAATGGAGACAGTCTCAGCGCATGGCAATACGGTAGATACGGAGAACTGCGCTCCGCCGAGCACCTTGGAGCAGAGTATCTGCTCGAATACGATGAGCAAGGTCGCCCCTGCGAAATCACCAACAAGGACACTCAGCGTGTGCTGCGCTGGCAATCCGATCCCTCTGGCCGGCCGGTGATTTTTTTTGCCACCGATTGTGGCCACTGGCAGCTGCACTACAACCACTGGGGGCAGCCGGTCGCATTCGACTATGAAGCCGGCAACGCAGAGTGGCGGTACGATGAATTTGGCCGGCTTGCCAGCGCGTATAGCAATGGCGATTATCACTGGCAATGGGAACATGAAACCAGTGGCGCTCTGTCCGAGTTCCGCGACAATGATGCGCGCTGGTATTTTCACTATACCGAGAGTGGTCAAGTGCGGGAAATCCGCAATAATAGCGGTCAATCCAGCCAGTTTCATTATGATAAGTATCAGCGGCTGGTTGCTGCTGATAACGGCTACAGCGCTCTACGCTTCCGGTATGACAATCGCAATCTGCTCGTCGCTGAGCATCTCGATAGTAGCGACGCCGAAGGAGTCAGCCTGAAGCATCGTTACGATGACCGCGGCTGGCTGAAAAATTCGAGTAGCGATGATCTCGACATCGCGTACTTGCTTGCGCCGGACAGCCAGGTTTATGGCGTGGATGCCAACGGTGAGGCCGTTCTGCGCTGTGAGCAGGAATCATCCAATGTTACCAGCTGGGTTCAAGGCAGTGTCCGCAGTCGGCGGCTGTGTAGCGGCGGACAGCTGACAGTCCTGGAACTTGAGGGACAAACACGATGGCAGTTCGAAGCCGAACCGTTTCCGCAGCTCCCGTTTTCTCTCGCACAGGGTGCTCTGCCACTGTCTGCAGAAGTTGAGCGTGACCGACGCGGCAATATTGCCAGTGAGCGGCGTCCCGGCAATCATCGTCATGATTACCGGTACCAGTACGATGGCTGGGGACTGCTGACGAGCGCCGAATGCGGTGATTTCAATACCTATTTTCGCTATGACGCGTTTGGCCGGCGCCTGAGCAAACTGAGTACGCACCGCAGATCATCGCAGCAAAGGCGGATAACGTCACACTGGTATGCCCTTGGGCCGTGGAGTGAAACCGTCACTACCAGCGCGGAGGTTCAGCCGATGGCCATCTATCTGCTGCATCCCGTGTATCGGACATTACTGTGCCGCTGGCAGGATGGGACCACCACGCATTATCTGGTGAATCCGGCCGGCAAGCCCCTCGCACTGTTTGATCAGAATGGCAACTGCGAGTGGGAATCCAGCCAGCCTCCGGGACCTGATCGCTGGCGCGGACGCGGTGTGCGTGCCGACAGTGAGACCGGACTACATTACTCCTGGTGCGGCTACTGGCATCCACAGTTGCAGACCCGGTTGCGCGGCGGTGATTTTCTCCCGGTAGCCGGTTCGTCGGCAATGGAGCAATCGGTAGAGGCAGACGATACTGCGGTTGCGCTACACTGCTAGCTCCACAGATGACAGTAACTGACCATGGCAGACGGCTTTGAGATCGGCGGCATACGAATCGCCCGCGGCGAAACCCGCCGCATCGAGTTACCGGTCGTGCGCCTTTACACCGACACAGAGATGGCAATTCCGGTCTATGTGCAGCGCGGTAAGAAGGCCGGTCCGACGATGTTCGTCTGCGCAGCCATTCACGGTGATGAGCTGAATGGTATCGAGATCATCAGCCGGCTGATTCGCAGTCGCGCACTCAAATCGTTGCGCGGGACACTGATTGCCGTGCCTATCGTCAATGTCTACGGCGTGCTCGAGCAATCGCGTTACCTCCCTGATCGGCGCGATTTGAACCGCTCCTTCCCAGGCTCATCCAAAGGTTCTCTGGCTGCGCGCATGGCGCACGTGTTCCTCGACCAGATTATCTCGAAGTGCGACTACGGCATCGACCTGCACACCGGAGCTATTCACCGCAGCAACCTGCCACAGATTCGGGGCAACCTCGATGACGAGGAGACCCGGGCCATGGCCAATGCTTTTGGCGTACCTGTGCTGCTCAATTCGACACTGCGCGACGGTTCACTACGTCAGACGGCCGCTGACCTGGGCGTACGTATTTTGCTGTACGAAGCAGGCGAGGCATTGCGCTTTGATGAGTTCTGCATTCGCGCGGGGCTCAAGGGCATACTCAATGTGCTGCGGTATTTGCAGATGTTGCCCAAGGGGCGCCGCCAGCAGAGTATCGAACCTTTCATCGCCCGGCGCAGTGGCTGGTTGCGCGCCGGCGACAGCGGTATCGTCAACCACAAGAAGCGCCTGGGCGATCATGTCGTTAAGGGAGAATTGCTTGCGACTATCGCCGACCCCTATGGCCACGAGCTGGACCGAATCCAGTGCAATGCGGACGGTATCATCATCGGCAAGCAGAATATTCCGCTGGTACAGGAAGGCGAGGCGATGTATCACATCGCCTATTTCCATGAACCTCACGAAGTGGCCGAAAGTCTGGAGGCGCTGCAGGACAGCCTGTTGCCAGATGAAAACTTCTGAAAAAAAGCCGGGCAATGCCCGGCTTTTTTGTATCCGCCTGCGCTATTGTTTGCGCAATTCTTTCAGGACCTCTTTGCTCGGGTAGCCCTGCTGTTCCACCCCAATGCTCTTCTGGAATGCCTTGATCGCCTTGCGTGTGCCGGAGCCGGCCTTACCGTCGATCTCGCCCTTGTAGAAGCCTTTCTTTTTCAGCTTCTTCTGCAATTCTTCCACCTCGGAACTGTCGATCGGCGTAAACGGACGCTTCCAGTCGTGGACCAGGCCACTGCCGCCGCCGATCTGATCGCCGAGCAGGCCGATGGCCGTCGCGTAGCGGTCGGAGTTGTTGTAACGCTTGATCACGAAGAAGTTTTTCAGCATCAGGAACGCCGGGCCGCCGCGGCCGTCCGGGAGCTTGAGTTCGGCCTTGTCGTCGGGACGCGGGAACGGCTTGCCATTGGCGCGCTTGACGCCAAGCTTTTCCCACTCGCGCAGGGTGAGCTTGCCGGCGGGCAGTTTGCGCTTTGGAATAGTCACTTCGTAGCCCCAGGATTCCCCGCGGCGCCAGCCGTTCTGTGACAGCAAGTTGGCCGCAGTGGCCAGCGCATCCGGCACCGAATTCCAGATATCCCGGCGGCCATCTCCATCGATGTCCACGGCATAGGCCTGGTAGCTGGTGGGGATAAACTGGGTGTGCCCCATGGCCCCGGCCCAGGAGCCGGTCAGGTGGCTCTCATCAATATCGCCGGTCTGCAGTATTTTCAGCGCCGCCAACAGCTGCTGGCGGCCGAATTTTTTGCGCTGCGGATCCGCGTAGGCGAGAGTTGCCAGGGAGCGGATGACATTGCGCATGACCTTGTCGTTGTCGAGGATGGCACCATAACTCGACTCCACCGACCAGATCGCCAGCAGGATATTCGGGTTCACGCCGTAGCGCTTCTCGATCTTGTCCAGCCACGGCTGCAGCTCTTTCTTCTTCGCGCGGCCGCGCATGATGGCGCGCTTCTGTACTCGGTTGTCGAAGTACTGCCACACCGGCGCCTTGAACTCCGGCTGGTAACTCGCCTTGTCCAGCACCCACTGGTCCGGAGACGTGATGCCCTTGAAGGCCCGGTCGTAGACTTCACCGGAAATGCCATTCTTGATCGCCGTTTTGCGAAACTCCTTGATCCACTGCTGGAAGCTTTCGTCGGCAATGGCGAATTGGGATGTGGTCAGGACGACCAGGGACAACAACAGGCTGGCGCAGAAAGCGAGCACACCGCGGTGCAGGGCGAGCGAGCTGAACATGGAAACTCCTTCAGCAGTCAGATAGCTCGCTCAAGGGTAGAGCGGAATCCACCGTTACGAAAGGCGGATTGCCCAAGTTATGACGGACATCAAACCCGCTCAGGGAATCACGTAGAACAGCACGGCAAAGAAATGCAGCACGCCGCCGGCGAGGACAAAGAGATGCCAGATGGCGTGGTGGAAACGCAGGCTGCGCCACAGGTAAAAGGCGATCCCCCCCGTGTAGCAGAGCCCCCCCAACACCAGCAGCCATAGACCGCCGGGTTCGAGGCTGTGCATCAGCGGCTTGATGGCCGCGATGACCACCCATCCCATCAGCGCACTGAGGGTAATCGACAGGGCGCGAATCTTTTTCAGCGGCGTGAACTGAATTATCAGCCCCGCCAGTGCCAGGCCCCAGATGATGCCGAACAGCCACCAGCCCCAGGGGCCCCGCAGCGTCACCAGCGTGAACGGTGTGTAAGTGCCCGCTATCAGCAGGAAGATGGCCGAGTGGTCGAGGGTTCGCAGGATTTCCTTGGCGCGGGTGTGGCTGATGCTGTGGTACAGCGTCGAGGAGCCGAAACACAGGATCAGCGTGGCCGCATAGACACTGGAACTGACGATATGCCAGGCGTCGCCGCGCAGCGCAGCAAAGCCGCACAGAACCCCGAGGCCGGCGATGGCCAGCAGGGCGCCAATTCCGTGCGTGATGCTGTTGGCAAGCTCTTCGGCAAAGCTGTAGCGACTGACGGCGGTGGAAGACATGAATACCCCGGTACTGATTCGTTGATTGCCAGTCTGACATAGAAGTGCGTCAGCTGTGCGGCACGCGGTCACTACGATTTTGTGACCAATAGACCAAATTGAGTCTAATCATCAACAGCTATGCCGCAAAGTGCAAGCACGATTCGGGACCGGGTGTTCACAAAATAGCCGGGCATTGCCCGGCCAGGTGATCAGAGACTCGGGTTGTGGATACCCATTTCACACAGTGCCGAGGACTCGCGCACAATGGTCTCGTTGCGATCCGGGCCGGTGGAAATGATATCGATGGGTGCACCCACCAGCTCTTCGATGCGGGCGATATAAGCACGCGCATTGGCAGGCAGGTCCGCTTCGCGACGGACACCGAAGGTGGTATCGGTCCAGCCCGGCATACTTTCGTAGACCGGCTCGATACCCTCCCAGCCGGCGGCATCAAACGGAACCGGCACTTCCTCGCCGGCACTGTTGTGGTAGCCGACACAGATCTTCACTTCCTCGAGGCCGTCGAGCACATCCAGCTTGGTCAGACACAGGCCGGAAATGCTGTTGATGCGGATCGCGTGGCGTACGGCGATGGCATCGAACCAGCCGGTGCGGCGCTGGCGGCCGGTGGTAGCGCCGAACTCGTGCCCTTTTTCACCCAGATGGCGGCCGACATCGCAGCCCAGTTCGGTTGGGAAAGGACCGCCGCCGACGCGGGTGGTGTAGGCCTTGGTAATCCCCAGCACGTAATCCAGGTACAGGGGGCCGAAACCGGAACCGGTGGCGGTACCGCCGGCAGTGGTATTCGATGAAGTCACGAACGGATAGGTGCCGTGATCGATGTCCAGCAGTGAGCCCTGGGCACCCTCAAACAGGATATGGTCGCCGCGCTCGCGCGCCTGGTGCAGGGTGTCGGCGACATCGGTGATCATCGGCACCAGCTCGTCGCGCCATACCTTGGCCTGCTCCAACATGTCGTCGTAATTGACCGGGTCGACCTTGTAGTACTCGGTCAGGGCGAAATTGTGGTATTCCAGCAAATCCTTGAGCTGCTCGCAGAAATTATCCCAGTTGCACAGGTCGCCCAGGCGCAGCCCCCGGCGTGCCACCTTGTCTTCATAGGCGGGGCCGATTCCGCGACCGGTGGTACCGATGGCTTTCTCACCGCGGGCCTTCTCGCGCGCCTGGTCCAGAGCCACGTGTACCGGCAGGATCAGCGGACAGGCCGGGGACAGGCGCAGGCGTTCGCGCACCGGCACGCCTTTTTCTTCCAGTTCGCCCATTTCCTTGAGCAGAGCTTCCGGCGACAGCACGACGCCATTGCCGATCAGACAGGTCACGCTCGGGCGCAGGATACCCGACGGAATCAGGTGCAGTACGGTTTTCTCACCGTCGATCACGAGGGTGTGACCGGCATTGTGGCCGCCCTGGAAGCGCACCACGATCGAGACTTTTTCCGTCAGCAGGTCAACAATCTTGCCCTTGCCTTCGTCGCCCCACTGGGTGCCCAGCACTACTACGTTTTTGCCCATTTGTGTAAATCTCTGACTCAAGGTTTTCCCGCAGGCGCCATTGGCCCTGCAAATTCAATAAGCTTAGCTTTGTCGATAACCGGCGATCAGCCGCGCGGCTTTACCACCCAGTCACCACCATCAAGCACCAGTTTGCGGTCGCAGCGCGACAGCACTTCACCCTCGGCGCCATCAGGCAGCGCACCGATGACGACTTCGCCCGCACCGCGCAGCTTCTCCACCGCGCGCCACAGGGATTCGCCGTCGGCGCCATCGGCCATGGGGGCGAGAATGGCGCCGGACAGCGTTTCCGTCGCGCTGCCCAGGGTGTTCAGCGCAACAAGATCGGTACTGAAGCCGGTGGCCGGCCGCTCCCGGCCAAATACAGCACCGATGCCGTTGTAGCGGCCGCCGTTGGCGAGCGCCTGTCCGTAACCGGGGGTATAGGCGGCAAACACCAGCCCGGTCTCGTAGTCGTAGCCGCGCACTTCGCTCAGATCGAAGAACAGTTCAACCGCCGGGTAGCGCTGCGCGAGCAGTTCCGCCGTTCGCTGCAGGTCAGCGAGAGCCTCCTCCAGCGCCGCCGGCGCCCCGGCAAAAATTTCCCGCGCGCGCACCAGGCAGTCGCGACCACCGGCGAGTGTCGGCAGGGCGCGCAGCCAGTTCGCCACTTGCGGCTCGGCGACATTGTCCGACACCCAGCGCTGCACATCGGCACTGGCCTTGCTCTGTAGCAGCGCAAACAGTTCGCGCTGCCCCTCATTGTCGAGACTGGCTGCGGCCGCGAGGCTGCGGTAGATGGCCACATGGCCGAGATCCAGGTGGATCTGCTCGACGCCGGCCAGCAGCAGGCTCTCGAGCATCAGTGAAATCACTTCGATATCCGCCTGCAGACTCTCCACGCCGTAGAGTTCGGCACCGACCTGGATCGGCGAGCGCGACCCCATGGCCGTGCGCGGACGGGTATGCAGCACGTGTCCGGCGTAGCACAGGCGATTGGCGCCAGCGCGCGGGAAGCTGTGCGCGTCGATCCGCGCCGCCTGGGGCGTGATATCGGCACGAATGCCCAGGGTGCGCCCAGAAATCTGATCGGTCACCTTGAACGTGCTGAGGTCGATATCCCGCCCCATGCCGATCAGCAGGGATTCTGTGAACTCCACCATCGGCGGGATGATCAGCTCGTAACCCCAGCTGTGGTAAAGATCCAGCAGGCGACGGCGCAGGGTTTCAATCTGCACCGCATCCGCGGGCAGGATTTCCGCGATGCCATCTGGCAGCATCCAGCGATCAGCTTGGGTCATGATGAAAAATTGCAATCAACGATGTCAGTTGGAGGGGGCAGAATCGGCCGGGATATGACATCTCTACGACACCGCGGCTCCACTGGCGGAAAGCGCGGTCGTGGCTGCTGCCCACAAAAAAACCGGGCGGCGCCCGGTTTGCGAGATTTTACCATCAACTATCCGCCGGAAGGTAGGGGATGCGGACAGTTTTTGCACTGCCGGGAGCGCCTGTCGCGCTCCCGGCAGGCGGGGTTCAATCCTGCTCCTTGCCCTTGGGATCTTTCAGGTAGCGGAAGAACTCGCTGTCCGGCTCCAGCAGCAGCATATCGGACTTTTTCTTGAACGATTCCTTGTAGGCCGTGAGGCTGCGGGTAAAGCGGAAGAACTCCGGATCCTTGGTAAATGCCTCGGCATAGATCTTCGCCGCCTCGGCATCACCGACACCGCGCAACTCCTGCGCCTTGCGGTAGGCCTCGGCTTCGATCACCACTTTCTGGCGGTCCGCATTGGCGCGGATGCGCTCGCTCGCCTCCTGGCCCTTAGCGCGGTGATCGCGCGCTTCCAGCTCGCGGCCGGCGCGCATGCGCTGGAATACCGATTCAGACACTTCCGGCGGCAGGTCGATGCGCTTCACGCGCACGTCGATCACTTCGACACCCAGGTTTTTCTGCGCCACCTCGTTGAGGTTTTTGGTGATGTCGGCCATCAGCTGGTCGCGCTGACCGCTAACCACTTCGTGCAGGTCGCGTACACCGAACTGGTTGCGCAAACGGTCGTTGATCTGCTCCGCCAGCAAGCGTACGGCATTGCTCTCATCGCCACGGGTCGCCACATAGAAGCGGCCCACATCGGAGATGCGGAACTTGGCGTAGGAGTCGACCATCATGAATTTGTTTTCGCTGTTCAGCATGCGCACCGGACTAGAGTCCACGGTCTGGATGCGCGCATCGAATTTGCGCAACTCGTGCACCAGCGGGATCTTGAAGTAGAGCCCCGGCTCGTAGTCGGTACGGATCACACGGCCAAACTTCAGCAGTACGGCCTTTTCCGTCTCTTTAACCACGAAGGCACTGGAAGAAAGCGCCAGCAATGCCAGCAGCAGGACAGCGACAATAACGAGTGTTCTGTTGTTCATTCCCTACTGCCCCCTAGCGTACGTTCTGACTGCGGCGATTTTTCGCCGACTCGGTGCGCAGGCGATCGGTAATGCGCTGGTAGACCTCATCCACCACCTCGGGCGAAACGTCCTTGCGCTGCATCACCTGGCTGCTACTGCCTACACCCAGCTTGTCCAGCGGCAGATACATCATGTTGCTGCCGTCTTTCACGTCGACCATTACCTTCGAGGTGTTGGTCATGATTTGCTGAACAGCGTCCAGGTACAGGCGTTCACGGGTGACATTCGGCGCCTGCTGGTAGGCGGCCAGCAGTTGGTCGAAGCGCGCCGCCTCACCGCGAGCACTCTCGACCACGCGGGACTTGTAGCCCTCCGCCTCTTCGATAATCCGCTGCGCCTGGCCGCGCGCCACCGGAATGACCTGGTTGGCGTAGGCCTGGGCCTCGTTCTGCAGACGTACCTCGTCCTCACGCGCCTTGGTGACATCGTCAAACGCATCCTGGACTTCGCGCGGCGCCTTGGCATCGGTCAGGTTGACCACGTCGATACGGATACCGGTCTGGTACATATCCATATATTCCTGCAGGCGCTTCTGGGTATCGGCGGAGACCCGGGTACGATCCTGGGAGATGACCCCGTTCAATGTGGTCGAGCCGACCACGTGACGGAGGGCGCTGTCAGTCGCGCCCTGCAGGCTCTTCAGCGGGTCGCGCACACGCAGCACGTAAGACTCCGCGTCATCGATATGCCACTGCACCTGCAGGACCACATCCACAATACTCGCGTCTTCTGTCAGCATCTGGCCGGTAGTGCGCTCGGTACGCACTTCGGTCATGTTGACCTTGGTCACGTGGTCGATCAGCGGCGGATTCCAGTGCAGGCCGGCAGTCTGGGTGTTGTGGTATTTACCCAGGCGCAGGACTACCGCAGATTCGTTGGCATTGACCTGGTAGAAACCCAGCAGGCCGTAGAGGACCGCGACCACGACCAGAACCAGCGACCAGGGGAATTTGCCCGAGCCGCCTGCAGCGCCACCGGAACCGGAACCGCCGCCGAACAGGCCGTTCAGCTTCTGCTGCAGTTTACGCAGCAGCTCGTCGAGATCCGGCGGGCCACCGTCATTGCGGTTTCCACCACCCCAGGGATCCTTGTTATTACCACCCGGCTCGTTCCAGGCCATTTATCGACTCCAATTCCAATCGTTAAACTTTTTGTATTCGCGAGATTCTAGCATCCTTCGCCCTCGAATTAATCGGCTCAGGACTTATCTTCCCCGGCGTCCGGCTGCCATTGCGGTGGCTTGTCACTGTCCAGGTACGGCGCCAGCAGGCGCTGTAGATCATTGCGCGGCAACATCAGCTGCAGCACGCAGTCGCCATTATCGAGATATTCCTCGCGCTGCACCGCGTTGATTTCAAACAGCTGGGCGCGCAAACGCGCCTGTTGTGGCGGGACCACCAGCTGGCCGCCGACCATCTGCTCACCGAGACGCTCGGCGATCGCCTCCACCAGCAGGTCGCATCCGGCGCCAGTCGCGGCGGACAGCCACACCGCGCGCGGCACCCCCAGGTCGTCGCGGTCGATGCGCGGCGCCATGTCCTGCAGCAGGTCAATCTTGTTGTACACCACCAGTTGCGGCAGCTCCGCCGCACCGATTTCCTCCAGCACCATCTGCACCTCTTCCATCAGGTGCAGGCGATCCTCCGCTGCGGCATCGACAACGTGCAAGAGCAGGGTCGCATTGGCGGCCTCCTCAAGCGTCGCGCGAAAAGCCTCCACCAGGCGGTGCGGCAGGTGCGACACGAAGCCCACAGTGTCGGCGAGAATCATCGCCCCCACATTGGGCAACTCGACGCGGCGCATGGTCGGGTCCAGTGTGGCAAACAACTGGTCGCGCACATAGACGTCTGCGTCGGACACCCGGTTGAACAGGGTGGATTTGCCGGCGTTGGTGTAGCCCACCAGCGATACGGTGGCCACTTCGGCGCGGGAGCGCGCGCGGCGCCCCTGCTCCCGCTGGCGACGCACTTTCTCCAGCTTCTTTTCTATGGAGTCGATGCGCGCGCGCAGCAGGCGGCGGTCGGTCTCCAGCTGGGTTTCACCGGGGCCGCGCAGGCCGATGCCACCCTTCTGCCGCTCCAGGTGGGTCCAGCCACGCACCAGTCGCGTGGCCATATGGCGCAGCTGAGCCAGTTCCACCTGCAGCTTGCCTTCATGGGTGCGCGCGCGCTGGGCAAAAATGTCGAGAATCAGGCCGGTGCGATCGAGCACGCGGCATTTCAGTTCGCGCTCGACATTGCGCTCCTGACTGGGGGACAGGGTGTGGTCGAAGATCACGAGTTCCGCACCGTTCTCGTTGACGGTCTGGCGGATCTCCTCCAGCTTGCCGCGGCCGACAAAGGTCTTGGGGTCTGGCGTGGTGCGCTGGCCGAAAATAAAGGCTACCGGGTCGGCGCCGGCGGACAGTGCCAGCTCCTCGAATTCACGTGGATCGTCGGGGCTGTCGATGGCGGACAGCTCCAGGTGGACCAGCACAGCCAGTTCACCGGATTCCGGTCGGTCGAAAAACAATAGAAAACCTCTGCTAGCGGGCCGGCGGCCCGGAATGAGGCCCCGAATCCCTGGGAACCCCTGAATAAGTCCGTAATGTCTCTGCGGGACCTGAGGGCTGCAGATATTCGTCGCAGCTCGCCGCGAGAAGCCCCAGCACTCTATCTACCAAGATTCCCTGGGCCAAACCGCAGGCGCCCCGGCAAGCCGGGGCGCTGTATCAATACTGCGAAGCGGGGCCGATTAGCCGAAGGTCTCTCGCTCGCCGCCCTCGCCTTCACCGGCTCCGCCCTGGGCGGCCGGGTTCAGCAATGGCACGCGCACCGCACGGGACGGTACAACGGTGGAAATTGCATGTTTGTAGACCATCTGGCTGACGGTATTTTTCAGCAGCACTACAAACTGGTCGAATGATTCGATTTGCCCTTGTAGCTTGATGCCGTTTACCAGATAGATAGAAACCGGGATTCGCTCTTTGCGCAAAACGTTGAGGTAAGGGTCTTGTAAGCTGTGCCCTTTTGACATCTTTTTTCTCCTTGTCAAAAGCTGGAAGCGATATGCATACCGCAATCGCGCCCGCGAAATCCGCGAACCAAGAAACGATCGGGGTTGAATACGCGTATAAAAAAGAGCCGGAAAATGGACAGGCTCTGGATAAAAACTGACTGAGCGGGCTTATCTCGAAGTAGCCCAATCACGTTATGGATGCTCAGGCGAGAAATTTCAAGGCTTCCGCCAATATTTCGTCATTTTTGCGCACCCTGCCATCGTCACTCTGTGCGTAAATACCCGCCAGATTTGGCCAGCGTCGCAGCCAGGTCAACTGGCGCTTGGCCAGTTGTCGCGTCGCTGCGATGCCCGCGGCCACCATCTCGTCCCAACTGAGTTCACCCTCGAGGTACTGCCACGCCTGGCGGTACCCCACCGCGCGGATCGCAGGCAGGTCCGGGTGCAAGTCACCGCGAGCGCGTAGAGTACGCACCTCGTCGACAAAGCCCTGCTCCAGCATGCGCTGGAAGCGCAGTGCGATGCGCTCGTGCAGCAGCGCGCGATCCCGTGGCAGCAGCGCCAGCTGGCGGACGTCGTAGTGTTCCAGCACCGAGTCCCGCGCCTGCTCCCGCCGCAGTTGCGACAGGGGTTTACCGGTCAGGCGGTACACCTCGAGCCCGCGCTCTATCCGCACTGAATGGTTGGGATGCAATTCCGCGGCCAGTTCCGGATCCACTTGCGCGAGTTCGTCGTGCAGGGCCGGCCAGCCCTCGCGCTCGGCGCGGGCTTCGATTTCGGCACGGATCGCCGGATCGGCCTCGGGCAACTGCGCCATCCCCTCTAACAGAGCGCGGAAATACAACATGGTTCCGCCCACCAGCAACGGAATCCTGCCGGCGGCGGCAATCTCCCCCATCGCCCGCAAGGCATCCTCGCGAAAACGGCCGGCAGAATAGGCTTCGCTCGGGTCGCAGATATCGATCAGGCGGTGCGGATAGCGGGCCAGCTCCTCCGGTGACGGTTTGGCGGATCCGATATCCAGCCCCCGGTACACCAGCGCCGAGTCGACGCTGATCAGTTCTACCGGCAGGTGATCTGCCAGGGCCATGGCCAGGTCCGTCTTGCCCGAGGCAGTGGGCCCCATCAGGAAAATCGCGCGGGGCCGACCGCCCCCTTTCGGGTCACTCAAAATCATGCCTTTCGCGGCCGCTTACTGGCCGCGCATAAACCACTTGTCCATATCCGCCAGTTTAACCTGCGTCCAGGTCGGGCGACCGTGGTTGCACTGCCCGCTGCGCTCGGTGCGCTCCATATCGCGCAGCAGTGCATTCATTTCGGGCACCGTGAGTCTGCGGTTGGCGCGCACGGAACCGTGGCAGGCCATGGTGGAGAGGATTTCGTTGATGCGCTCGCCGATCCGATCACTGTCCCCCTGCCCCAGCAGGTCCGACAGTACATCGCGCACCAGCTGCTCCACTTCCGCACCGTGCAGCATGGTGGGCACCTGGCGCACCAGCAAGGTCTCCGGTCCGGCGCGCTGCAGTACAAACCCGAGGGCCGTAAACACATCGCTGCGCTCTTCGAAACAGTCCGCCTCGCGCTGGCTGACCGCCAGGCTCACCGGCACCAATAGTGGCTGCGCCTGAATACCCCCGGCGGCGTGGGCGGTTTTCATCTGCTCGTAGACGATGCGCTCATGGGCTGCGTGCATGTCCACGACGATCAGCCCCTGCTCGTTCTGCGCCAGAATATAGATACCGTGCAATTGCGCCAGCGCGAAGCCCAGTGGCGGCGCTTGCGAATCGTCTGTTTCCGGGGGCAGCTGCGCGTTCCAGGTCTGCGTGCCGGCCGCGGCCCCCGAACTCGGCGGTGTTCCCAGCGCGGCAGGCCCCGCTTCCGCTATCCCCGGCTGTGCCTGGTATGGCTGGTGCAAAGCACCGTAATTCTGCATCTGCTGTTGCAGTGTGTCCGGCGACGGCCGCGCGGACAGCGGCATCCTCTGCTGCCCGGCAAACTCGCCGGCCCCGATACCACCTGCCGTCACTTCCGCTTGCGTCGACTCCCGGTCTTCCCGCTGCCCCGGGCGCACGTCGGCCAGCGCCCGGTGCAGACTGCCGAACAGGAAATCATGCACCAGGCGGCCGTCGCGGAAGCGCACCTCGTGTTTGGTCGGATGCACATTCACATCCACCGAGGCCGGGTCCAGCTCCAGATAAAGCACGAATGCCGGGTGGCGGCCGTGGTAGAGCACATCGGCAAAGGCGCGGCGCACCGCATGGCTGACCACCTTGTCGCGAATGGCGCGGCCGTTGACGTAGAAAAACTGCAGATCCGCCTGGGAGCGGGAAAAGGCTGGCTCGGCGACCCACCCCCACAGGCGCAGGCCGCTGCGCTCCACATCGATATGCAGGGCATTCTGCATGAATGCCGGACCACACACCTGGGACACGCGGCGCTCCTTCTCCACCCGGCCGGTACCGGCGCGCAGGTTGTGCACCCCTTTGCCGTTGTGGCGGAGGCTGATGGAGACATCAAAGCGCGACAGCGCCAGGCGCTTGATGGTGTCGTCGACCCGGTTGAATTCGGTTTTCTCGGTGCGCAGGAACTTGCGCCGCGCCGGCGTATTGAAAAACAGGTCGCGCACATCGACGGTGGTGCCCCGGGGATGTGCGGCCGGCGACAGTTGCGCCTGCATGTCGCGCCCCTCGGCGCTCACCTGCCAGCCCTTACCGCTGTCGTCGCGGCTGCTGGTCAATTCGAGGCGCGCCACCGACGAGATACTGGCCAGTGCTTCACCGCGGAAACCTAGCGTCGCAACCGCTTCGAGGTCTTCCAGCACATGGATCTTGGAGGTGGCGTGGCGGGCCAGCGCCAGCGGCAGGTCGTCCTTGTCGATACCCTTGCCGTTGTCGCGCACCTTGATGCGCTTGATACCGCCGTTATCGATTTCCACATCCAGGCGCGAAGCGCCGGCATCGAGGCTGTTTTCCAGCAGTTCCTTGATCACCGACGCGGGGCGTTCGACGACCTCACCGGCAGCGATCTGGTTGGCGAGGCGCGGGGATAACTGCGCGATTCTGTCGGACATAAAAAGCGTTGGCCTTGTTCAGGCTCCTACATCTGGAACGGATCAACCCGAGGGAATAGTCAGTGTCTGTCCCACGCGGATCATCGAGCTATCGATACCGTTGAGTTTCTTCAGTGCCGAAAGCGACACATTGTACCGCGCAGCGATGCCGGACAGGGTATCGCCGCGGGCAATGGTGTGGCGGCGCTCCACCTGGTTGCGGTTGGCGGCCAGCCAGCTACCCGCCGGCGGGCGCTTGCTGAAGTGCGCCACTATACCGTTGCTGAGTTTCTGCGCCAGTTTGCGCTGGAACGCGGGGCTGCGCAGTTGCCGCGCTTCCTGCGGGTTGGTGATAAAGCCGGTCTCCACCAGGATCGACGGCACGTCCGGCGAACGCAGCACAGAGAAGTTGGCCTGTTCCACGCGTTTCTTGTGCAGGTGGGTAACCGAACCCAGTTGCGACAACACGCTGGCGCCGACATTGAGGCTGGCATTCATGGTTGCAGTCATTGACAGGTCCAGCAGTACACCCGCAAGGGTATCGTCCTTGTCGTCGAGACTGAGGCTGCCGGCACCGCCGATCAGATCCGACTCGTTTTCGCGCTGAGCCAGGAAACGCGCGGTTTCACTGGTGGCTCCGCGGGAGGACACCGCGTAGACACCCGCCCCGCGGGCGTCCTTGCGCGTAAAGGCGTCCGCGTGGATGGAAACAAACAGATCCGCGCGCATCTCGCGCCCTTTCTTCACCCGCCCGCGCAACGGAATATAGTAATCGCCGGTGCGCACCAGTTTGGCGGTGAAGCCGCGCTGGCTGTCGATGCGTTGCTGCACCTGGCGGGCGATAGCGAGCACCACGTCTTTTTCACGCACGCCGCCGGGACCGGACGCACCGGGATCCTCCCCGCCGTGGCCGGCATCGATGGCGATAACGATATCCCGCTCGCGGCTGACCTGCGCCAGGGTCTTCTCTTCGCTCTCAACGCGGTCGTACAGATCGAGCACCAGGCGGTCCGGCAGGTCCTCGTGACGGCGCAGGGCAAAACTGCGCGGTTTGATCGACTGCTTCAGGTCGAGCACCACGCGCAGGTCTTTCTTGTTGTGACGTCCGTGGCGGACGCCCGCAATCGGCGTACCCTCGAGCTGCAGGTCCGCCAGCTGCGCAGCCAGCTTCGTATCCTCCACATCGATCACAACCCGGTCCGGATTGCTCAGCGTGAATAGTTTGTGTTCTGCCGGGCCGCTGAGGTCAAACACCAGCCGGGTATGGTCGGGTGCGCGCCACAGGCGCACGCCCTCGACTTCCGCTGCGGCAGCGGGAAGAGTGAGCATTATCAGGGCCGCGAGGCCGAGCAGGCGCTGCCACACTGGATTCATTGTTCCGCTAGGCTCCATTGTTCTTTTTGCACTTCCCTGCACCAAATTTAGTCTTTATGTCCGCACGAGCTTTTGCGCCGCGTCGAGCAGGGCCCGCCCGGCCGTCGAGTGCGCCGTGGCGACCAGCAATCGACCGCGATCGCGCACTTCGAGTTCCACTTCCAGATCCGCTTCCGGCAGTACGCCGGCGCCGCGCTGCGGCCACTCCACCAGGCTGAGGCAGCCCGGCGCAAAATAGTCGCGCACCCCCATAAACTCGAGCTCTTCGGCGTCGCCCAACCGGTACAGGTCGAAGTGGAATACGCGTCGGACGCCGCCACCCTCAAGTGGAAAGTCATAGGGCTCCACCAGCGTGTAGGTCGGACTTTTTACCGCGCCCCGGTGGCCGAATGCGCGCAAGACACCGCGGCAGAAAGTGGTCTTGCCCGCCCCCAGCTGGCCGTACAAATACAACGTCAGGCCGGCGTCCATTCCCAAAGCCAGGCAGGCCTCACCGATGGCACTGCCGGCAGCCACGGTCGCGGCCTCATCGGCCAGATGCAATTTCAATACATCCAAGGGATACCTCCAGAAATCGTAACGAGCGGGTGGCTGGCGGTGGCCGCCGGAGCGCAACAACCGGAGCGTACTTCAGTACGTGAGGATTGTGAGCACCGCCGGACGCCGCCAGGCGCTCGCGCAGTAGATTTATGGAGATATCCCATCAGTCCACCAGCCTCCGTACCCACGGCAACAGATCCGTCGCCAGCAGGCCGCGCTGGCCGTCCTCGGCGGCACGATTGCCCGCCTCACCATGCAGCCACACGGCGAGCCGCGCCGCCCGCAGCGGCGACAGATGCTGGCCGATCAGCGCGGCAATGATGCCGGTCAACAGATCGCCCATGCCACCGGACGCCATGCCGGGGTTGCCGCTGTTGATCAGATCCACCCCTCCGTCGTGGGCGATCAGCGTGCCGGCCCCTTTTAATACCACCACGCCACTGAACTTCTGCTGAACTGCGATAGCGGCCGCGCGCGGATCGGCCAGCACGTCGGCGGTGTCGCAGCCGAGCAGCCGCGCCGCCTCGCCCACGTGGGGTGTCAATACCCAGTCGTCGCGCCGGATCCCCGCGAGCACGCGCCCGCCGGCGAGAATGTTCAGTGCGTCGGCATCCAGTACCAGTGGCGCTTCGGCGCGGCCGGCCCGGGCCAGCAACTGCTCGCCCCAGGGCGCGCGACCGAGCCCCGGCCCGACGGCGATCACGTCGGGACCCTCCAGCAAGGGCTCCAGTTCCTGGCCGGAAATGACCGGATGTGCCATGACTTCCGGACAGCGTGTCAGCGCCGCCGCCAGGTGCTCCGGGCGGGTCGCCAGGGAAATCAGGCCGGCACCACTGCGCGCCGCCGACTCAGACGCCATCAGCGCCGCGCCGCCAAAACCGCTGTCGCCGCCGACGACCAGCACGTGGCCGAACTGGCCCTTGTAACTGTCGGCGGCGCGCTTCGGCAGACGCGCGATACTGCTACTGCCAAAACGCTGGGCCACGGTTTCCACACCGGGATAAACCGACTCCGGTGCACCGAGGTTATCGAATACCACCTCGCCACAGAGGGCCGGACCGCGGCCGCCGTAGAGGCCGAACTTGCGGCCGATAAAGCTAACCGTGACGTCGGCACCAACCGCGTCGCCAGCACTGCCGGTATCGGCGTTCAGCCCCGACGGAATATCCACTGCCAGTATCGGACCGGCGGACTTGTTGATGCGCTCAACGGCGTGCGTCATGTGCTCGCGCAGAGGGCCGGTAAATCCGGTGCCGAGCAGGGCGTCGACCACCACTGTATCGCCGTCGGCGGTATCCAGCTCGGTCAGCGAGGTGACGATATGGACGCCCTCGCGGCGCGCATAGTCGCAGGCCGCCAGCGCATCTCCCTTCAGCTGCTGCGGATCTACACAGGCGTAGACCGTCACCGGAATCTGTTTTTCCGCTGCCAGCGCGGCGATCACGTAGCCGTCACCGCCGTTATTGCCACCACCGCAGAACACCTGGATCCGGCGCACCTCCGGCCAGCGCTTCTGCAGCTGGGTGAACGCCGCACGCCCGGCGCGCTTCATCAGCGCGAGTGAGGGAATCTTCAGTGCGGCAATCGTTCGCCGGTCAAGTTCGCGCACCGACTCGGCGCTGTACAGGGGTTGAGGCGTATCCATTCGTCTTCCGCGGTATGGTCAATTTTTAATCTGTGGCAAAATGCGCGCTCGACGCGACAGGCCGCCGTGCCATTGACTGCAAAGTATACCTTTCCGGGCGCACAAATTGTTCCCCGCCCGCACGCCGACGCGACCATGCATGAATGAGACATTACTCGCCGAGCTGGCGGCCCGCATCAAAGACTGGGGCCGCGAACTGGGCTTCCAACAGATCGGCATTACCGACTGCCAGCTGGAAGAGCACGGCGAGCGCCTGCGCGCCTGGCTGGCCGCCGGCCACCACGGCGACATGGAGTGGATGGGCGCCCACGGGGAAAAGCGCTGGCGCCCGGATCTGCTCGAACCCGGCACCCTGCGCGCGATCAGCGTGCGCCTCGACTATCTCCCGCCCGACACAGAGCCGGTGCGGGTGCTGAAAGAGCCGGGCAAGGCCTACGTCTCCCGCTACGCGACCGGCCGCGATTACCACAAGCTGATCCGCAAACGGCTCGCGCAGCTGGCGCAGAAAATCGACAGCTACTGCGCGGAACACGGCATCGCCGCAGCCGGGCGGGCCTTTACCGACAGTGCCCCGGTGATGGAACGCGCCCTGGCGGAAAAGGCCGGGCTCGGCTGGATCGGCAAAAACTGCATGGTGATCAACTCCGGCGCCGGCTCCTGGTTTTTTCTCGGCGAGATCTATACCAACCTGGCCCTGCCGGTGGACGGGAGCAGCGAACCGAACCAGTGCGGCGACTGCAGCGCCTGCCTGAAGGTCTGTCCCACCGATGCGTTCGTCGACCCCTACCAGCTGGACGCGCGCCGCTGCATTTCCTACCTGACCATCGAGAACAAGGGCGCCATTCCGGAGGAGTTCCGCGAACCCATGGGCAACCGCGTGTTCGGCTGCGATGACTGCCAGATCATCTGCCCCTGGAACAAGTTTGCCAGCCCCACCGCGGAACGGGATTTCCACCCGCGCCATGGGCTCGATGACGGCGAGCTGCTGACACTGTTCGGCTGGAGCGAGGAGGAATTCCTGCGCAACACCGAGGGCTCGGCCATCCGCCGCATCGGCCACGAGCGCTGGCAGCGCAACCTGGCAGTGGCACTGGGCAACGCCGAGCCGCAAGCGGAAATACTGCAGGCGCTCGAGGACTCACTGCCGGATGCGACGCCACTGGTGGCGGAACACATCGAGTGGGCTCTGGCACGGCTGCGCAGTGGACGTCGGCGAAAACGGAAAATCAAGCGAGTGACCTAGGCGCGAATTAAAGCGCTAAGGCGCAACCGCACCGCAATAAGCGCAGTGGCAG
>NZ_JACZCR010000045.1 GCF_014904735.1 Microbulbifer hainanensis
ACACCCCAGAGGTCACACGCGGAAGAAGTGCTCGCGGTAGTGCTTCAGTTCATTGATGGAGTCGCGGATATCGTCCAGCGCCAGATGGCTGCTGTGTTTTTTCACTCCATCCAGCACATCCGGGCGCCAGCGCCGCGCCAGCTCTTTGACCGAGCTGACATCCAGGTTGCGGTAATGGAAATAGGCCTCCAGCTGGGGCATATAGCGCACCAGGAAGCGGCGGTCCTGGCCGATGGAATTGCCGCACATGGGCGACGCGCCCTCCGGCACCCACTGGCGCAGGAAATCGATAGTCTCCCGCTCCGCCTCGCGCTCGGAAATATTGGACTCACGCACCCGCGCCACCAGCCCGGATCCACCGTGCTGCTCGGTATTCCAGTCGTCCATGGCATTCAGCAGGGCGTCGCTCTGGTGCACGGCCATGGTCGGCCCCTCGGCGAGAATATTGAGCTTCGAATCCGTCACGATGGTGGCGATCTCGATAATGCGCTCTTTTTCGGGATCGAGACCGGTCATCTCCAGGTCGATCCAGACCAGGTTGTTCTGATCCACGGCGGGTCGTCTCCTTAGGCTTTCGTGGCAAGTTACCGCATTGGACCATCGTTGCAAGCTATAATCCGCCGCGAACAACGTACCGCCCCATGCTAAAGGGGCTGTCAGAGCCCCCGAATGAGCAAACGCAAACTGAACCGGCGCCAGCAGTGGCGCGTCGAGAAAATCCAGCAGGAACGCGAAGCCCGTGCGCGCAAGCGCGCCGAGTCGGCCGAGCAGGCGCTGGAGGAAGGCGACCTCGGCGCCGAGCAGACCGGGCTGGTGATCGCCAACTACGGCAGCCAGGTGCTGATTGAGAGCGAGAGTGACGCCGAACTGCGCCAGCGCTGCCACCTGCGCGCCAATATCGACACCCTGGTAACCGGCGACCGCGTCGCCTGGCGGCCAGCCGTCGGCGAGAGCAGCGGCGGCTACGGCGTGGTCGGTGCGCGCCTCGAGCGCCACTCGGAGCTGCAGCGTCCGGACCGCTACGGCGATCTGAAGACTGTGGCCGCCAATATCGACCGCATCCTGATCGTCATCGCGCCCTATCCGGAACCCTTCGCCAATGCCATCGACCGCTACCTGGTCGCCGCCGAGACGACGGAAATACCGCCGCTGCTGCTGCTGAACAAAATCGACCTGATCGACGACAGCAATCGCGCGGCGTTAGAAGACCTGCTCGAACCCTACCCGCGACTGGGTTACCCGGTATTGCGCCTATCGACCAAAACCGGGGAAGGCCTGCCGCAGCTGCTCGAAACCCTCGCCCAAGGCGCCAGTGTTTTCGTGGGCCAATCCGGTGTCGGCAAATCGTCACTGGTCAATGCACTGTTGCCCAGTGCCGGCGCGCGCACCGGCGCCCTGTCGGAAGCCACCCAGAAAGGCACCCATACGACTACGGCAGCGGAACTCTTTCACCTGCCCAGCGGCGGCGATCTGATAGACTCCCCCGGCATTCGCGAGTTCGGCCTCTGGCACATGGAAGAGCAGGCCCTGCTGGAAGGGTTTGTCGAGTTCCGTCCGTTTATCGGCCACTGCCGCTTCCGCGACTGCCGCCACCAGGGAGAACCCGGCTGCGCCATCAACGAGGCACTGGCCCGCGGCGATATCAGCCAGCGCCGCATGAACAGCTTTTTGCACCTGCGCAACAGCCTGGAATCGGAGAATTGATTTTGGATTTGATTATTGAACCGGAAGCGCTGGCCGCGCAGCTCGAGCGCGAAGACCTTTTAATTGTCGACCTCAGCAGCCCGCAGAACTATGCCAGCGGCCATATCCCCGGCGCCCTGCATCTGCCATTCCAGGCACTGCTCGCGGGCACCCCGCCGGCACCGGGCAAACTGCCGAGTACTGAAAGGCTGACCGAAGTGTTCCGCGCGATCGGCCTGCGCCCGGAACATCACGTGGTCGCCTGCGACGACGAGGGCGGCGGCTGGGCCGGTCGCTTCCTGTGGACCCTCGAAGTCATCGGACACAAGAATTACAGCTACCTGAATGGCGGCATGCACGCCTGGCGCGGTGCGGGACTGCCGCTGACGACGGAAGCGGCGACGCCGACGCCCAGCGATATCGATATTACCGTCGACTCAGCGCCGACGATGGATGCCGACGCTATCCAGCAGCACCTGGGCGAAGGAAACTTCCTGGTCTGGGATGCGCGCTCGCCGCAGGAATACACCGGCGAGAGAATCACTGCGATGAAAGCGGGCCATATTCCCGGCGCAGTGAACTGCGAGTGGACCCAGTTGATGGATCCGCAACGGGACCTGCGCATCCGCACCGATGCGCGCGAATTCCTCGCCGCGCTCGGTATCAATGAAAACCAGAAAATCGTCACCCATTGCCAGAGCCACCACCGCTCGGGCTTTACCTGGCTGGTGGGCAAATCCCTGGGATTCGATATCGCGGCCTACCCCGGCTCCTGGAGTGAATGGGGCAACCTGCTCGATACTCCGGTCGAACAATAATCTCTACCAATCCAATATTAAGGCGCCTGAATTCTGGCGAAATCTATGCACCCTAAATTATTTATCGCACTACAGTACCTGACCCCGCAACGGGCGCTGTCGCGCGCCGCCGGCTGGCTGGCAGAAACGCGCATCAAGTGGATCAAGGATCCGTTCACGCGCTGGTTCGTGGACAAATACGAAGTCAATATGGACGAGGCCGAGCAATCCGACTGCACCGCCTTCGCGACCTTTAACGACTTTTTCACTCGCGCGCTGAAAGATGACGCCCGCCCAATCGTCGACGGCAATCACACCCTCGCCTGTCCGGCCGATGGTGCCATCAGCCAGCTGGGAGAAATTCACAACGGCAGGGTTTTTCAGGCCAAGGGTCACGACTACAGCCTGCTGGAATTGGTGGGCGGCGACCCGCAGGTTGCGGCGCAGTTCACCGGCGGTCACTTCGCCACCGTGTACCTGTCGCCGAAGGACTATCACCGCGTGCATATGCCCATTGCCGGCACCCTGAAGAGCATGACCCATGTTCCCGGCCAGTTGTTCTCGGTCAATACCGTGACTGCGGAAAATGTGCCGCGGCTGTTCGCCCGCAACGAGCGCGTGGTCTGTATTTTCGAGACCGCCGCAGGCCCGATGGCAATGATTCTGGTCGGCGCAATGATTGTCGCCAGCATCGAAACCGTCTGGGCCGGACTGGTGACACCTCACCAGCGCCGCGTGCGCACCACCGAGTACGGCGACGCCGCCCCCATTCACCTGGAGAAAGGTGCGGAAATGGGCCGCTTCAAACTCGGGTCGACGGTTATCATGCTGTTCGGCGCCGACAAAGTGCGCTGGCTCGAATCGCTGGGGGCCGAAAGTGCCGTGACCATGGGCGAGCACTTCGGCGATACGCAGCTGACCGTATAACTCCCCGATACCGGGCGGAGCACTTGTCCGCCCGGCAATCCCTTCACCTGAACGGCTTCCAATGTTTCCCGCTTTTATTCGCCACAACGCGAACCTCGCCTTCTACGCCCTCTTCGCCGTGGCCGCATCCGGGTTCGGACAGACGTTTTTCATCTCCATTTTTGGCGGCGCGCTGCGCGCCGAATTTGCCCTCAGCAATGCCCAATACGGCGCCATTTACAGTGGCGCAACCCTGGCGTCGGCACTGGCATTACTGTTTTGCGGCGGACTGGTGGATCGCTGGCCGCTGCGCCCCGTTACCGCCGGAATCGTACTGCTGTTGACCGCCGCCTGCCTGGCGATGGCCAGCGCTTCCGCCGCCTGGATGCTGTTACCCGGTTTTTTCCTGCTGCGTTTTGCCGGCCAGGGCTTTATGACCCATCTGGGCATGACGACAGCAGGCCGCTATTTCAGCGACAACCGCGGCAAGGTCATCGCGATGGCGGCACTCGGGTTTCCGCTGGCCGAGGCACTGCTGCCCACCGGTGGCGCGCAGCTGATTCACTGGAGCGGCTGGCGCACGGCCTGGCTCGCCGCGGCGGCCATTCTCCTGCTGCTGGTGCTGCCAACCCTGCTATCCCTGGCACGAACACCAGACCGGCAGAACAGTGGCACCGTCGAGAGCTCCGATAGCGACGGCGACTTTACCCGCGCGCGCGTACTGCGCGACCCGGGCTTTTACCTGCTGCTACCTGCGGCGCTGATGACGCCCTTCGTGGTCACCGCCCTACTGTTTCACCAGGGCGCTATCGGCGAGTATCGCGGCTGGTCACTGACCCTGATGGCAGGCGCTTTCGGCGGCTACGCACTTGGCCACCTGCTGATGCTGTTTCTCGCCGGCGTACTGGTGGATCGCCTTGGCGCCCAGCGCAGCCTGCCGCTGGCCCTGCTGCCGATGATCGCCGGTCTGATGTTGCTCGCTCTGTGCCGGGGGGACTGGGTTCCCTATGCCTACCTGCCCCTGATCGGCATTACCCAGGCCGGCAGCGGCACCGCCGCCAGCGCCATGTGGCCGGAGCGGTACGGCAGCCGGCACCTAGGCGCCATCCGCGCGCTGTCACAGGCCGCGATGGTACTGTCGACGGCGATATCCCCGCTGCTGGCGGGGCTGCTGCTGGATAGGGGGATCGGCGTCGGCACCCTGGCGACGATGCTGGCCGCACTGGTGCTGCTGGCGGCAGTAATGGCCCTCACTGTCGCACCTGCGGTGAGAAGAAACTGAAAGGGAGGGAAGTCACCCGACCGGGGTGGGAATCAGCGTTTCAACAGACCTGCAAAGAAGGAAGGCAGCCGCTGACGGCTGAACAGGTAGCTGTCGCGCACTGCCGCCACATCCACCTGGGGATAACGGCCGGGCTCCACATCCTTGAGAATGGTGATCTTGTCCTGCGGCGCGAGCTTGCCGCGCTCGATCAGCTTGTCCTTGCGATCGTCGTCCTCGGCCATATCCAGTAGCCTGGGCTCTAGTAGCAACTGCTTGTCACTATCCAATACCACCATGACCCTCGGTTTCAGGCGACGCGCATGGGTCTGCTCCAGCACCACGGCCACCTCACCGGTGGATAGCTCTACCTGGGTGCCGGTCGGATAGAGTCCGATGGACTGGATGAACTCAACCACCAGCTGCTCCTGGTAGGCGATTCCACGCAGGTCGTAGAGCTTCGCCACCGCCCGCGACGGGGCCACCGGATACTCGACACCGCGGGGATTGGTGGCTTCATCATAGAAAGTCACGATACCGCACATGCGCGCAAGCACCGGGATCTTGTCGCCGCGGAGGCCGTGCGGGTAACCGCTGCCGTCGTGCTGTTCGCGGTGACAGCGGACAATATTGACGACCTGCGGGTCCAGCTGCGGATCGGCGGCTAGTAGCCGCACGCTGTGCTCGACAAACTTGCGGTATTCCAGCTCGGTGCGCGGATCGCGCTTGGCTGCCTGCAACACTTCGTCCGGCAACATCAGCTTGCCGACATCCTTCAGCAGCGTTGCTACGCCCAGCTGCACCAGCGCATCGCGCCGCAGGCCGATATGACGGCCAAACACCACCGCCCAGATACTGGCACGAATGGAATGACTGTAGGTGTGTTCGTCTTTTTCCCGCACTCGCGCCAGCCAGGCGAAAGCGTCGGGGCAGCGCAGCACGCTGTCGACCAGATGCTCGACCGCACCATTGATCTGGCGCACCGGAAGCGGTTTTTCACTACCGATCTGCACCATGACCTCGCGCAGGCCTTTCGCGATATCTCCGTAGAGCTTGCGCGCCTTGCCGGCTTCTTTGCGCGCCGGCTCCGGTGGCGGATAGGCCTGGTGGCTCACCTGCACCGGGCGGCAGGGGATTGCCACGACTTCGCGCGCGGCGCGACGCTGGCGGGAGGTACCAGTACCGGGGAGGGAGGCACCAGCGCGGGTAAGACGGCGCAACTGCACACCGGCGTCGCCGACGGTCTTGACCACATCGATGTAGACGAAGCGGCAATATTTCTGCAGCTGGCGGATTTCTTCCAGATCGCGGATATAGAAGCCCTGCAGCGCAAACGGCGTTCGTGTCCAGGGTCGGTCGAGCCTGGACACAAACATACCGCGCTGAAGGTCTTCTACAGAGACTTTTGCCTGTTCAATCGCCACGTTGGATTAGTGTGCCGCCGTTTGTTCTTGCTTTTTTGAACTGCGCCTCGGTATGGGAAATTCGACGGGCGCAGGCATTCATTTATAGCACGCTAGTCTACCTGCTATAACACAGCAATTTTGTGAACTGCGTCACGGAATTTTCGGCAGACTCGCCCAACCCTCGATCATGCGTGATATTGAGGCGAAAGTTCGATAACAGCCTCGATCATCGCTCGCGCATGCTCTGGATCCACTTTCGGTGTGATACCGTGGCCGAGATTGAAAATATGCCCGCTGCCATGGCCGAAGGCCTGCAGGATGGCACCCACCTCGGCGCGGATGCGCTCCGGCTTAGCATACAGCACCGCCGGATCGAGATTGCCCTGCAGGGCTACCCGATCTCCAACCCTCGCCCGCGCCACGCCGATATCGGTAGTCCAGTCGAGACCCAGCGCGCTGGCGCCGCTTTCAGCCATCGCCTCCAACCACTGCCCCCCGCCCTTGGTAAACAGGATGGCCGGCACCGAGCGGCCATCGGCCTCCTTGATCAACCCGGCGACGATGCGCGCCATGTACTGCAGCGAGAACTCACGGTAGGCGCCATGACTCAGCGCACCACCCCAGGTATCGAAAATCTGTACCGCTTGGGCGCCGGCGCGAATCTGTGCATTCAGATATGCGGTTACCGAATCCGCCAATACCCCCAACAGCTGGTGCATCAGCTCCGGCTGGTTGTAGAGCATTTCCTTGCAGCGAGCGAAATCGCGGCTGGAACCACCTTCGATCATATAGGTGGCCAGTGTCCAGGGGCTGCCAGAAAAACCGATCAGCGGTACACGCCCATTCAGCTCACGGCGAATTGTGGATACAGCATTGGTCACATAGTCGAGATCACGCTCGGTATTCACCACCTCGAGCCGCTCGATATCGGCGGCGCTGCGCAGCGGTTTGCGGAATTTGGGACCTTCGCCCTCTTCAAAATAGAGGCCCAGGCCCATGGCGTCGGGAATGGTGAGGATGTCTGAAAACAGAATCGCCGCATCCAGAGGGTAGCGCTCAAGCGGCTGCAACGTCACTTCGCAGGCCAGCTCGGTATTGCGGCACAAATCCATAAAGCTGCCGGCCTGGGCGCGGCTGGCGCGATACTCGGGCAGGTAGCGCCCGGCCTGGCGCATCATCCACACCGGCGTGCGGTCCACGGGCTGACGCAGCAGCGCGCGTAGGAAACGGTCGTTTTTTAGTTCGGAGGGCTTGGATTCAGACATGCAATGAGTACAACGAGCTGGCCAAAAAGGCGGCTATTGTACGGGGGCAGACGCGTCGGGGCCAGCCGGACGGAGCCGGGGGGGCGCAAACGCCCACCGCTCTTACCCGACTAAAGCGTTACACATCCAGAAAGTCGAGTATGCCCTCGGCGGCCTGTCGGCCTTCCCAGATGGCGGTGACCACCAGATCGGAACCGCGCACCATATCGCCGCCGGCAAAGACTTTTTCATTGGTAGTCTGGAACTTGAATGGCTGCTCTTCCGGTGCGACGACGCCACCCCAGTCGGCCACATCAATATTGTGCTCGCCAAACCACTCCGCCGGGCTCGGGCGGAAACCGAAGGCCACCAGCACGATATCCGCGGGAATGATTTCTTCGGAGCCCGGTACCACCTGCGGGCGGCGGCGACCGTTTTCGTCCGCCTCACCCAGCTCAGTGGTAACCACTTTGACGCCAGTCGCCTGGCCATCACCGACGATCTCCACCGGCTGGCGATTGAACAGGAAGCGCACTCCCTCTTCCTTGGCATTGGCCACCTCGCGGCGGGAACCCGGCATATTTTCCTCGTCGCGACGATAGGCACAGGTGACGCTGCGGGCACCCTGGCGGATCGAAGTCCGGTTGCAGTCCATGGCGGTATCGCCGCCGCCCAGCACCACGACGCGCTTGCCCTCGACAGAGATAAATTCTTCCGGGTTTTTCTCCCAACCCATGTTGCGGTTTACGTTGCCCACCAGGAACGGTAAGGCATCGTGGACGCCCGGCAGGTCCTCCCCGGGGAAGCCACCCTTCATGTAGTTGTAGGTACCCATGCCCATAAATACGGCATCGTAATCGTTCAGCAATTCTTCAAAACCGATGTCCTTGCCAACCTCGGTATTGAGGCAGAACTCGACCCCCATCTCGGTAAAAATCTCGCGACGCTGCTGCATTACGGATTTTTCCAGCTTGAATTCCGGGATGCCGAAAGTAATCAGGCCACCAATTTCCGGGTACTTGTCAAATACGACCGGCTGCACTCCGTTGCGAATCAGCACATCGGCACAGCCCAGTCCGGCCGGACCGGCACCGATCACCGCCACGCGCTTGTCGGTCTTCTTCACGTGACTAAGGTCCGGGCGCCAGCCGAGCGCAAAGGCAGTATCGGTGATGTATTTTTCCGCGTTGCCAATGGTCACCGCACCGAAACCGTCATTGAGCGTACAGGCACCCTCACACAAACGATCCTGCGGGCACACGCGGCCACAGACTTCCGGCAGCGTGTTGGTCTGGTGACACAACTCCGCCGCCTCCATGATGTTGCCGTCGCTGATCAGCTTCAGCCAGTTCGGGATGTAGTTGTGCACCGGGCACTTCCACTCGCAATAAGGGTTGCCACAATCCAGGCAGCGGTGCGCCTGGCTGGCCACCTGCCGCTCGCTGAACGGCTGGTAGATTTCCACGAACTCGTTGGTGCGGGTAATGATGTCTTTTTTCGCCGGATCCATACGGCCGACGTCGACAAACTGAAAGTCGTTATTGAGTCGCTGTGTCATATTCGTTCCCCCTTACTCGCCGCGCTTGCGTACATCGGACAGCAGACCGGCGAGGCTCGCCGCCTTGGGTTTTACCAGCCAGAAGCGGCTCAGGTAATCGTCGAAGTTATCCAGCAACTCCGCACCCCATTCGCTGCGGGTCTCCGCGGCATATTCCTCGATCACCTCGCGCAGATGGCTCTGGTAGGGCTCGAGTGACTCGCTGCTGATACGGCGCAGCTCGATCAACTCGTGATTGCACTTGTCGAAGAAGTTCCGCTCTAAGTCCAGTACATAGGCAAAACCGCCGGTCATGCCCGCGCCGAAGTTGACCCCGGTGTCGCCGAGTACGGCGACCATACCGCCGGTCATGTATTCGCAGCAGTGATCGCCGGCCCCTTCCACGACGGCGAAGGCTCCGGAGTTGCGCACACCGAAGCGCTCGCCGGCCCGGCCCGCGGCAAACAGCTTGCCGCCGGTCGCACCGTACAGGCAGGTGTTGCCGACAATGCTCGTGTCTTGCGAGGCGAAGGCGCTGTTCTGTGGCGGGCGGATCACCAGCTTGCCGCCGGCCATACCCTTGCCCACGTAGTCGTTGGCATCCCCTTCCAGATACATCTCCAGGCCGCCCGCATTCCAGACACCGAATGACTGGCCGGCGACCCCTTTCAGGTGCAGCTTGACCGGGGCTTCCACCATACCCTGGTTACCGTGGCGTCTGGCGATCTCACCGCTGAGGCGCGCACCGATCGAACGGTCGCAGTTGGTGACCTGGTAGCTGAACTCGCCACCGGACAGCGTCTCGATAGCCGGCAACATCTCCTCGACCATGCGCTCCGCCAGCGCACCCTTGTCCCAGGGATCGTTGTGCGGGATCTGGCAGGTCTGCGGCTTGGTCTGCAGCAGTTCGTCGGTGTGCAGTAGCGGCGACAGGTCCAGCTTCTGCTGCTTCGCCGTCTCTCCCTCGAGCGCCTGCAACAGATCCACACGGCCCACCAATTCTTCCATGGTGCGCACGCCCAGCCGGGCCATCCATTCGCGGGTTTCCTCGGCGACAAACTTGAAGAAATTCATCGCCATCTCGACGGTGCCAATATAGTGCTCGTCGCGCAGGTCCTTATTCTGGGTGGCGACACCGGTGGCGCAGTTGTTCAGGTGGCAGATACGCAAGTACTTACACCCCAGCGCCACCATCGGCGCAGTGCCGAAGCCGAAACTTTCGGCACCTAGCATCGCCGCCTTGACCACATCCAGGCCGGACTTGAGGCCGCCATCGGTCTGTACCCGCACCTTGTCGCGCAGGTCATTGGCGCGCAGGGTCTGGTGGGTTTCCGCCAGGCCCAGCTCCCACGGGGAGCCGGCGTAGCGGATCGAGGTGATCGGGCTGGCGGCAGTGCCGCCGTCGTAGCCGGAAATGGTGATCAGGTCCGCGTAGGCCTTGGCCACCCCTGCGGCGATAGTGCCGACACCCGGCCGCGACACCAGCTTAACCGACACCAGCGCGTCCGGGTTGACCTGCTTCAGGTCATAGATCAGCTGCGCCAGATCCTCGATGGAGTAGATGTCGTGGTGCGGCGGCGGCGAGATCAGGGTCACGCCGGGTACCGAGTAGCGCAGTCGCGCGATCAGCTCGTTGACCTTGCCACCGGGCAGCTGGCCGCCCTCGCCCGGCTTGGCGCCCTGGGCCACCTTGATCTGCAGCACTTCGGCATTCACCAGATAGTGCGGCGTCACCCCGAAGCGGCCGGAGGCCACCTGCTTGATCTTGGACACCTTGTCGGTGCCGAAGCGAGCCGGATCTTCGCCGCCCTCACCGCTGTTGGAGCGTCCGCCGAGGCGGTTCATCGCCTGGGCCAGGGATTCGTGAGCCTCCGGCGACAGGGCGCCAAGGGACATGGCCGCGGAGTCGAAACGACGCAGGATTTTTTCCGCCGGCTCCACTTCTTCCAGCGGGATCGGCTGCAGGTCGTCTTTCAGTGCCAGCAAGTCGCGCAGGGTCGCCACCGGGCGCTTGTTGACGAGTTCGGCGTAGTCGCGCCAGGCCGAGTAGTCGCCGGTGCGCACTGCCTGCTGCAGGGACTTCACCACGTCCGGGTTAAACGCGTGGTACTCCTGGCCGTAGACAAATTTGTGCAGCCCGCCCGGCGATACCGGCTTGCGCGGCTTCCACGCGAGTTTGGCGCGGGCGGCGGCGTCCTCCTGCAGGTCGGCGAAGCCTGCCCCCTGGATGCGGCTGGGCGCACCGGGAAAGCATAGATCCACCACATCGCGGTCGAGGCCCACCAGTTCGAACAGCAGCGCGCCGCGATAGGAAGCGACGGTGGAAATCCCCATCTTCGACAGGATTTTCAGCAGGCCCTTGATGATGCCGTTGCGGTAGTTCTTCTGCGCCTCGGCGGCGTCCAGCAACAGCTCGCCGGTTTCGATCAGGTGGTTGATGATGCTGTAGGAAAAATACGGGTGCACCGCGGTGGCACCGACGCCGACCAGACAGGCAAGCTGGTGCGAGTCGCGGGCGCTGGCGGTGTCGACCACGATATTGGAATCGCAGCGCAGGCCGGCATGCACCAGGTGATGGTGCACGGCGCCGGTGGCCAGCAGGGCATCGATCGGTAGGCGATCCTCGCGGATATGCCGGTCGGACAGCACAACGATGACGCTACCCGCGCGCACCGAGGCTTCGACATCGGCGCAGAGTTTCTCGATCGCCGCCTTCAGATCAAGCTGCGCCGGGTCGTAGTTCAGGTCGAATATTTTCGCCTCGAAACCGGGGCGGTCGAGCTCCAGCAGGGCGGTGTACTTCATATGCGACAGCACCGGTGACGACAGGATCACCCGGTCGGCATGCTCCGGTGTCTCCTCGAATACCGACTTCTCGCGGCCGAGGCAGGTCTCCAGTGACATCACCACGGTTTCCCGCAGCGGGTCGATCGGCGGGTTGGTGACCTGGGCGAACTGCTGGCGGAAGTAGTCGTACAGTGAGCGGTTGTGACGGGACAGTACCGCCATCGGCGTGTCATCGCCCATGGAGCCGACGGCCTCCTGGCCGGCTTCGGCCATCGGACGCACGACCGAGTCCCGCTCTTCCATCGAGGAACTGAACAGCTTCTGGTAGACCTTGAACTGCTCGTAGGAAAAATTGTTGTCGACCGGCGCAGTGACCAGAGTCGAGCGAATGCGCCGCGCCTTATCTTTCAGCCAGCGCTTGTAGGGCTGTGAGCGCTTGAGCTTGTCGTCGATATCGGCGGTGTGCAGCAGCTTGCCCTCGCGGGTATCCACCGACAGCATTTGGCCGGGACCCAGACGCCCCTTGGCGACCACGTCTTCCGGTGCATAGTCGTAGGTACCGATCTCCGACGCGACCGTAATGATGTCGTCTTTGGTAATGACCCAGCGCGACGGCCGCAGGCCGTTGCGATCCAGGGTACAGACGGCGTAGCGGCCGTCGGTCATGACCAGGCCGGCGGGGCCATCCCAGGGCTCCATATGCATGGAGATATATTCGTAAAACCCGCGTAGATCCGGATCCATGCTCTCGACATTCTGCCAGGCCGGCGGCACCAGCATGCGCACGGCGCGGTGCAGCTCCATACCGCCGGCGATCAGCATTTCCAGCATGTTGTCGAGGCTGGAGGAATCGGATCCCTCGCGGTTGACCAGCGGGGCCAGCTCGGAAAGCTCCGGCAACAGCTCGCTGGCAAACTTCGGTGTGCGGGCCACGGACCAGTTGCGGTTGCCGGTGATGGTGTTGATCTCGCCATTGTGCGCCAGCAGGCGGAACGGCTGCGCCAGCGGCCAGCGCGGCATGGTATTGGTGGAAAAGCGCTGGTGGAAAACGCAGATGGCAGTTTCCAGGCGCGGATCCGCCAGCTCCGGAAAGAACTTTGGCAGGTCTGCCGGAATCATCAATCCCTTATACGAGAGCACACTGGTGGACAGGCTGGCGATGTAGACGCCCTCACCCAGCTGCTGCTCGGCCTTGCGGCGGGCGACAAACAGGCGCGCATTGAAGCGGGCCTCGCCGAGCGGTTCCGCGGCGTCATTGATCAGCAAGTGCTCGAATCGGGGCAGAGATTCTTTGGCAATCGGGCCGAGACACTCGTTATTGGTGGGCACCGGTCGCCAGCCGACGACGCACATGCCCTGGGCCTCCAGCTCGCCGGCGAGAATGTCGCGGGCAGCCTGCGCAGCCGCCTCGTCCAGGGGCAGCATGATGGCACCCACGGCGTAGGCATCGGTCAGCTCGGCGCCGAACAGGTCCCGGGCTTCCGCGCGCAAGAAAGCGTCCGGTTTCTGCAGCAGCAGGCCGCAGCCGTCACCGGTCTTGCCGTCAGCGGCGATACCGCCGCGGTGCGTCATGCAGGTCAGCGACTCGATGGCCGTCTGCACGAGCTTGTGACTGGTCTTGCCTTTCAAATGCGCGATGAGGCCAAAACCGCAGTTGTCCTTGAACTCATCCAACCGATACAGACCGCTACCCATAGAATTCCTCATCGTTATCGTTTGAAGCTCGCGACATGCAGCGCGACCGCTGCGTCGCAAACTAGCCAGACGTGCCGTTGGCGCCACCATACCCCACGGACAAAAAAAGCCCGCTGGCGGGCTTTTTTTATTGAATTTGTTATATCCCGGGTTTTCCTCGGGGGCGCGCAATGTTACTTGCGCCCCCCTGGAATTGCAAGGTTTGGCAGATTTATCTTCTGCCAATAACCCAAGAAACAGGCTTATCTTCTTTTTGGGAACAGTATCGCGAAATAGTCCTCAGCTTGCCTGTATTTTTGGGCTGACGGTCATACCGCGCCACAGCGCTGCAGCGCCTCGACGAGCTGGTTCTCTGGAGTGTCGTCGACGATTTCCGCATCGCCGAGCGCCCCGAGCAATACCAGGCGCAGGCGACCATCGAGCACTTTTTTATCGACGGCCATGGCGTCGACAAACTGCGCCACCGTCATACCCTCGGGCGCCCCACAGGGCAAGCCGGCAACCTCAAGCAGCGCCCGAATCCGTCCCACCAGGGCCATATCGATACTGCCGCGCAACGCCGACAGCTCCGCCGCCATCACCATGCCCGCAGCAACTGCCTCGCCGTGCAACCAGCTGCCATAGCCCTGTACCGCCTCAATCGCATGGCCAAAGGTGTGACCAAAATTCAAAATAGCGCGGCGACCGGATTCGCGCTCGTCTTCGGCGACAACCGCCGCCTTATCTCGACAGCTGCGCTCCACGGCATAGGCCAGCGCCTCGGGATCCCGCTCGAGCAGCCGCAGCATATTGGTTTCCAGCCAGCCGAAAAATGGCGCATCGCAAATCAGGCCGTACTTGATCACTTCGGCGATTCCGGCCGCCAGCTCTCGTTCGGGCAGAGTCGCCAGTGTATCCATATCCGCAAGGACCAGTTTCGGCTGATGGAAGGCGCCGATCATGTTCTTGCCCAGGGGGTGATTGACGCCGGTCTTGCCGCCGACGGAGGAATCTACCTGCGAGAGCAGGGTGGTGGGAATCTGAATGAAATCGACGCCGCGCTGGTAGCAGGCGGCGGCAAAGCCCGTCATATCGCCGACGACACCGCCGCCGAGCGCAATCAGCGTCGTGCTGCGGTTGTGGCGCTTTTCAAGCAGGAGGTCAAAGATGCGATTGACGGTCTCGAGCGTCTTGAACGCTTCGCCGTCCGGCAGTTCTACCACATCCAGCTTGTCGAAGCCGGGCAGCCCCTGCAGCAGCCTGGCGAGATAGCGGGGCCCAACGGTCTCGTTGGTGACCACGCAGACCTGTTTGCCGCGAATATAGGGCAGCAGCTGCTGCGAATCACCCAGTAACTTTGAGCCAATGACGATGGGATAACTGCGTTCTCCCAGCTCCACATTCAGACAGTGCACGGCGCCCTCCGATTGGCTAGTTTGCGCTTTTGCGGGAAGCGCACTGTAGCACAGAGAGGAAGCTTACCTACGGGGAGACACCCGACATCAGTTTATCGGCGACCATCTGTGCCGCCTGCTTGGGCGTACAGTAGTCGGTATCGCAGATAATATCCGCGACCTGTCGATAGAGGGGATCGCGCTCTTCGACCAGCTCGACGATGCGTGTACGCGGATTGGGAACCTGCAGTAGCGGCCGGTTGCTGTTCTTGGAGGTGCGCTCGAGCAACTGCTCGATACTGGCCTGCAGATAGACCACCTGGCCCTGCTGCGACAGCAGCTGGCGGTTTTCCTCCAGCAAGACAATGCCACCACCAGTCGCCACTACCTGGGTAGGGCCAGCACACAGATCGCGCAGGACCTCGCTCTCGCGACGGCGGAAACCCGCCTCACCCTCGACATCGAAAATCCAGGGGATATCGGCGCCAGTGCGCTCTTCCAGCACCTTGTCGGAATCGGCAAATGGCAGCTGCAACTGCGCTGCCAGCAATTTGCCGATGGTGGACTTGCCGGCCCCCATGGGGCCGACCAGAAAGATAGAACGGTTTATCTGGCTCACTTGCTCAGGAAAAGATCGTTCTCCATGATCCGCGGCGTGATGAAGATCAGCAGTTCGCGCTTGTCATCGCTGCGGGTCTTTTTCTTGAACAGGTTGCCCAGGTAGGGGATGTCGCCGAGCAGCGGGATCTTGGTTTCGCCCTCGATTTTCTGACTCTCGAAAATACCACCCAGCACAATGGTCTCACCGTTGCGCACCAGCACCTTGGTCTGCAGCGAGTTCACATTGATGGTCGGAACTCCGGTGGTACCCGCCAGCTGGCCGACACTGTCCTGGTTGATATCCAGATCCATAATGATGTTGTCGTCCGGCGTAATCTGCGGGGTCACGTTCAACTGCAGCACCGCTTCACGGAAAGTCACGGACGCGGCACCGGAGGAAGTGGCTTCCAGGTATGGAATTTCCACACCGGACTGGATATTGGCTTCCTGCTTGTCCCCGGTCACCACCTTCGGCTGGGAGACGATTTCCGCCTTGCCCACATCTTCCAGCGCGGACAGTTCCAGGCCGACAAAGAAGTTGTTCTTCAGGATGGAGTAGGCGATGTTACCGGCGGCATTCTGCACGCCAAGATCAACCAGCAGGGTATCGTTAAGATTGGGCGTCCAGGTTTGCACTTTGACCGGATCACCGTTGGCATCGAGGATCTGCTGACCCGTCTGGATATCGTAAGCGTCCCCTTGGGTCTGGTTATCCCCCAATAGGTAGGAACCGTCCAGGGAACCGACACCTTCACCAATACCATTGTTGAGATTGTGGTGCTCACCGTAATTCCAGCGCACGCCCAGCTCTTTCATAAAGTCAGTGTTGGCATTAACGATCCGCGCCTCGATCATCACCTGGCGGATCGGCACATCGACCGCAGCGATCAAATCGCGGAACTGGGCAATCTTCTCTTCGGTATCCGTGAGGATGATGGTATTAGTGCGTTCGTCGACAATAGCGCTGCCGCGGGCGGAGAGGATGCCCTGCTGTCGATTGTCATTAGCATTCTGCTGGCCGCCGGCGAAGTTGCCCTGACTCGCTCCGCCCTGCTGCTGCCTGCCGGAAAACAGCGTAAACAGCTCCTTCGCGTCGGCGTAGCGCACCTGGATGTACTCGGTGCGCAGCGGCGCCAGCTCCTGCAACTGCTTGCGCGTCTCCAGCTCCTGGCGCTCGCGCTCGGCGATCTCCGCTGCGGGCGCCACCATGATCACATTGCCCTCCTGGCGCTTGTCCAGGCCTTTCGCCTTCAGGATCAGCTCCAGCGCCTGGTCCCAGGGCACACCGTCGAGGCGCAGGGTAATCCGGCCCTCTACAGTGTCGCTGGCCACCAGGTTGAGATCGGTGAAGTCGGCGATCAACTGCAGCACCGAGCGCACTTCAATGTCCTGAAAGTTCAGGGACAGCTTCTCGCCGCTGAACTGGAACTCCTTCTTCTTCTCCTGCACCTCGGCGGTGGTCAGCGGTTTGACGCTGAGGACATACTGGTTGTCCGCCTGGTAGGCCAGGTAATCGTAATCCGAACCCTTGGGATCGACGGAGATAACAGTGTTGCGGCCATCGTAGTCCACGGTGATGGAATTCACCGGTGTGGCGAAGTCGGTCACATCCAGGCGCTGGCGCAATGCAGCGGGCAGCTCTGCACCGAGGAATGTCAGCAGGATCTTGCCCTTGGTGCGTTCCACATCGATATTCACAGCCGGGTCGGTCAGGCTGACGATGACCTTGCCCTCACCCGCCTCACCGCGGCGGAAGTCCACATTGCTGATCGCAACATTGCTCGCCGCCTGGAATTTCTGCTGGCCACCCAAGCTCAGGCCATTGTCGTGACCGGACTTCACCGGCGCAGCGGCCATGGAAGCAGTGGTCGCGGAGTCGGCGCCGATCTCCATCACGACCTGGTTGCCCTGTCGCTCACTGGTGTATACCGGCAGCTGGTCGAGATTGACGATCAGGCGGGTGCGGTCGTCATTGGAGACCACCACAGCGCTGCGCGCACCACCGATACCGAGCGAATATTTCTTTTTCGGCAGTGAGCTTTCCACACCGGCGAAGTCCATCACGATACGCGCGGGCTTCTCGATGGTGTAGCCCGTCGGCTCCGGCGGAACGTCACTGAAAGTCAGGCGCAGCTGCACGCGGCCACCCGGCAATTCGGAAAACTGAATGTCGTTGAGCTGATTGGTCTGTGCCAGCAAAATCCCAGGCATCATTGCCAGACCCAGCAACACAACCCGTAACGGAGCCAACACTTTGGCGAGTTGCTTGTTGATCATTATTGGTTGTCCTTCTCTTCCAAAGTCAGCGCCCGCGGCCGCTCAATCCAGCCACCGGTGCCATCCGGTACGATTTCCAGAATATCCAGCTGCGTCGGGGTCGCATTGACCACGCGCCCGTGATTCTTACCCAGATGGTTGCCCACCGTAATGCGGTGGATACCGCCATCGCCATCATTGATCAGCGCCCAGAGCTGTCCGGCGCGGGACAATGTGCCGACCATCGACAGCGCATCGAACGGAAAACGCTCGAGTAGCTCCGGCTGGCGGTTCAGGTCCGGCGCCACATCCAGTTTGCGCCCCACTATGCGCTGGTCGGATTCCAGCACCGGGCGGGCAAACGGGCTGCGCAGGGCCGCAGCACTGTAGACATAGGGGCTGTAAGGAGTGAACGTCGGGATCGGCTCGATCTGACCTTTCGGCTTGTGCTTTACCGCCGCCATTTTCTGGCGCAGATCACTGTGATCACCATTCAGGCTACAACCGGTCAGTGCCAGTATTGCAGTAGTCAGGGCTAGGTAGTTTTTCATCCCTCGTCCCCCCCCTGCTCTTTGTAGCGGTAGGTCTTGGCGTTGATCACCATATTGAGCAGCGCACCGCCGTCCTTGCTGGCCTCGATATTAAAATCGTGCAGAGTGACGATACGCGGCATGCCAGCGATGCCACTGATGAATGCGCCGAATTCGTGATAGCCGCCCTGCACCTCGATGCGGATCGGCAGCTCTACATAAAATTCGCCAACCTGCTCGTCTTCGAGCTGAACCTTCTTGATGGTGAGACCACTTCCGCGACCATATTCGTCGATATCGTCGAGCAGGCCGGGAACCTCGGTATCTTTCGGCAACTGCTTCAGCAGCGCACCAAAAGTCTCTTCCATTTCCGCCAGCTGTTCGCGATAGGCATCCAGGTTGGCCGCTTCGAATGATTTCTTTTCAAACTGCGTGAAAAGCTCATTTTCCTTATTGGCAGCGAACTCAAGCTGTTGATAGCGGTCTTTAATAAACAGGTAGTAGCCCCCGGCCATCAGAACGGCAGCGATCACCACCAGCAGCACTATGCGTCCTGCCAGTGGCCATACCCCCACGCGCGAGAAATCGATATCGTTGATATCGAACTCGTTGAGCTTTTTAAGCGTATCCTCCAATGCCATGGTCAGGATCCTTTACTTACCGGCGTCTGCCAGTTCTTGGTCTTCTTTTTTGCGGCCGCTGACTTGCACGGTCATCTGGAAGGCGCTGGCCTGCTCGCCGAATTCAGGCTTGGCCGTTACGCCGGTGAGATTGGGTGACTCATACCACTCGGATTGATCCAGGTTGCGCATGAATGAGGAAACCCGGTTGTTGGACTCCGCGACCCCCGCAATCTGTACGGTATTGCCAGAGCGCTTGAGATTGGTGAGCCACAGCCCCTCCGGTGTTGCCCGCACCATTTCGTCGAAATAGCGCACCGACAGCGGACGGTTGCCCTGCAATTCCTGAATCACGCGCATACGGTCGATCAGCTGCTGCCGCCGCTTCTTGAGATCCTGGATCTCTTTCACCTGCTTGTTCAGCGCGTTGATTTCCGTCTGCAGTATCTGATTGCGTTCATTCTGAAAGGAAATCTGGCCATCGACGGTTTTCATCCACAAAAATGCGGAAATCCCGGCGGCGATAACCACCAGGGCTGCGACTTGCTGGAACTCTTTCTGCTTCTGTGCGCGGAACTCCTGGCGCCAGGGCAAGAGGTTAATCTTGGCCATGTCAGTACTCCTTCTCGCGCATCGCCAGGCCGGCGGCAATCATCAGGGATGGGGCCTCACTGGCCAGTGCCTGGCGATTGACCCGGGACGCCACCGCCATATCGTGGAACGGGTTGGCCACCAGGGTCGGCTTGTCGAGCTTCTGGCTTACCAGATCTGCCAGGCCTTCCATCGCAGCGACGCCACCACCCAGTAGGATGTAATCCACATCGTTGTAGGAAGTGGACGAATAGAAGAACTGCAGTGAGCGGGTAACCTGCTGGATGACCGCGTCGCGGAAGGGTTCGAGCACTTCCGGGTAGTAGTCGTCGGGCAGACCGCTGCCGCCCTGGCGCTTGGCCAGCCCGGCCTCTTCGGCAGACAGGCCGTAGCGGCGCTGGATCTCGTCTGTGAGTTGGCGCCCGCCAAACAGCTGCTCGCGGGTGTAGACGGTCTTACCATCCACCAGAACTGACAGGGCACTCATGGTCGCGCCGATATCGATGACGGCAACCACCAGCTGTTCCTGGGGCGGGAACTGGCGTTCGAGCAGCGTGAATGCGCGCTCGATCGCATAGGCCTCCACATCCACCACGGCGGCCTGCATATCGGCTTCGCTCAGTGCCGTCACGCGCTGTTCAATGTTCTCGCTGCGGCAGGCAGCCAACAGGACCTCTACCTGGCCCTCTCCCTTGTCAGACGGCCCCTGGACCTCAAAGTCCAGGTTTACCTCATCCAGCGGATAGGGGATATATTGGTCGGCTTCCAGGGCGATCGCCGCCTCGAGCGCGTCATCCGACAGATCGGCAGCCATTTCGAGGGTCTTGGTGATCACTGCGGAGCCGGATACAGCCACGGCAGCCTGGCGCAGGCGGCTCTTGGAACGCCTCAGCACCTTGCGGATGGCCTCCGCGGTGGCGCCCACGTCATTGATATTCTTGTCCACAACCGCGTTGGGCGGCAGGGGCTCGACGGCGTAACATTCGACCCGGTATTTGTCGCCATTGCGACTTAGCTCCAGCAACTTGACCGCAGTGGAGCTAATATCCAGACCCAGCAGGGCCTTCGGGCCTTTGTTTAGAAAAGGGAGCATCCCCATTTTTCTTATCTTTTCCGTGGGTTATGAAGGTTTGATGTTATAGCACTTTAAATTACAGCTGCAACCGGCAATTGCATAGGTATCAGCGCACAATCTTCGTATAATTACTCACCGGATCCATTCAAGACGTCAAATTAGAAGCATTTGCATGACCGAAAAAGCCCGAAACCGCCTGCTTTCCCTACTGTGGCTCGGATTGGCGGGGGCCGCTGCCGCCGCCATGGCCCTGTCCAGCATCTATATGTACCTGAAACCGGGACTCCCCTCGGTAGACAGCCTGCGCGATATCCGCCTGCAGACCCCGCTGCGCGTCTATTCCCGGGATATGAAGCTGATCGGTGAATTCGGTGAGAAGCGGCGCAATCCAATCACGATTGACCACACTCCGGAGCTCTTCGTCAAGGCCATCCTGGCCGCCGAGGATGCGGGATTCTACTCCCACAACGGTGTATCCATTAAAGGCTTAATGAGAGCCGCTTCACAAATATTGCAAACGGGCTCGATTCAATCCGGCGGCAGCACGTTGACAATGCAGGTAGCGCGGAACTTCTTCCTGAGCCGCGAACAGCGCTTCGTGCGCAAATTCAACGAGATCCTGCTTTCATTACAAATCGAACGGGAACTCTCTAAAGACGATATTCTCGAGCTTTATATCAATAAAATTTTCCTCGGCAATCGCGCTTACGGCTTCCAGGCGGCCGCTCATGTCTATTACGGTCGCGATATCAATGAACTGAATCTGGCCCAGTGGGCCATGATGGCAGGCCTGCCCAAGGCGCCATCCACTTATAATCCGATAGCCAACCCCACCCGCGCCCTGCTGCGGCGCAACTGGATCCTCAAGCGGATGCTGGAGCTCGGCTTTATCGGCCAGGACGATTACAAGAACTCTATCACCGCGCCGGTCACGGCCAGCTATCACGGTCGCGACCTGGATATGGACGCGCCCTATATCGCTGAGATGGCTCGCAAGGAAGCCGTGGAGCTGTTCGGTGATGCGGCCTATACCGATGGCTACCAGGTCATCACCACCGTCGATAGCAAACTGCAGAAGGCAGCTCTCGAGGCAATGCAGCACGGCCTGGAGACCTACGACGCCCGCCACGGCTATCGCGGACCGGAACAGCGTCTCGACCCGGCGCTGATGCAAGACAACGATCAGCTGGTGGACCTGCTGAACGAAATCCCGGTACTCGGCGGACTCGAGCCGGCGGTGGTCACCGCCGTCGAGCCCCACCGGCTGCAGGTGCAATTGCGCGACCGCCGTGTGGTGGAGGTGCAATGGGAGAACGGGCTCGACTCCATTCGCCCCTACCTGTCGGAGAACGCGCGGGGCCCGCGCCTCAAATCTGCCGACGAGATGTTTGCACCCGGCGACGTCATCCGCCTGCGCCGCGTCGAGGTCACCCCCGGAGAGAAGGAAGCTGCCGACAACGCCGATGACGCGGTCGCAGACGGCGAGACAGCGGCACCCGACCCATTTGCCGATCCGGGCGATCCCGCCCCCCCGGTTAGTGAGCCCCAGGTTCGCGAAGAATGGCACCTGGCCCAGGTTCCGGCGGCGCAGGGCGCACTGGTCTCGCTGAATCCTGACGACGGCGCCATCCGCGCGCTGGTCGGCGGCTACGACTTCCGCCAGAGCCACTTCAACCGGGTAACCCAGGCCGCGCGGCAGCCTGGCTCCAACTTCAAGCCGTTCATCTATTCGTCCGCCATCGAAAAGGGCTATACGGCGGCGAGCATCATCAACGACGCCCCGATCATCTTCGAAGAAACCAACCTGCAGGATGTCTGGCGCCCGGAAAACGACAGCGGCAAGTTTCTCGGCCCCATCCGGCTGCGCAGAGCGCTGTACCTGTCGCGCAACCTGGTATCGATCCGCCTGCTGCAGGCAATCGGCATCGACTACGCACTGGATTTCGTGCAGCGCTTTGGTTTCGAGCGCAGCAAGCTGGCCCGCAACCTGACCATCGCCCTGGGCAGCTCGGCACTGACGCCACTGGAGATTGCCCGCGGCTATGCGGCTTTTGCCAACGGTGGTTACCGAGTAGAGCCTTACCTGGTCGACAAGGTGCTCGACGTAAATGGCAAGAACATCTACGAGGCACTCCCCCTGACTGTCTGTCACGATTGCCCGGAACCCGGGGATGAGGCCCAGGTCTCCAGCGAGCCCCTCAATCTGGAGGACGCGCAGATGGAGGCCAAGGCCGTGGCGGCAAATGAAGAGCCGATAGAACTGCGCTCTCTGCAGGTCAACCCGGTGCAGGACGACGCGGCGAGTGAGGCGCGCCCGCGTGCGCCCCGCGCCATTTCCGCGGAAACCGCCTATATCATGGATTCCATCCTCAAGGATGTGATCAAGAAGGGCACCGGTAAACGCGCGCTGGTGATGAAGCGCGGCGACATTGCCGGCAAGACCGGTACCACTAACGGTCCCCGCGACGCATGGTTCTCCGGTTACAGCCCCTACCTGGCCACCAGTGCCTGGGTGGGCTTCGACTCCAACGGTGAACTCGGCAAGAACGAGTATGGCGGTTCCGCGGCACTGCCGATCTGGATCGATTTTATGAGCGCCGCGCTGAAGGGTCTGCCTGAGCGTCACCTGCCCCAACCGGACGATATTGTCACCGTTCGCATAGATCCGCGCACCGGACGGCGCACATCCAGCGGCGGTATGTTTGAGATTTTTCGCGCCGACCACGTACCCGGTCGCCAGTCATATAACACCTACCAGCAACCCCGCTATCGAAGCGACGACGGCGATACCCAGCAGCAAGAAGCGACCGAGTCGCTGCCGGACGAGATCTTCTGATCACGAGCTGCGTAAAGGCAGCCCGCCCCGGCGAGCTGCCATAAAAAAACGGGGCCTTGGCCCCGTTTTTTTATGGCAGCTATCTGCTTTCAGCGTGTCAGCGCCCGTTGCGGTACTCCAGGCAGGCGCGCTCCAGCTCTGCCAGATCCGGGATCACTGCCGCCTCTCCGGACAGGGAAACGTGCATCAGCTCCCCCTGCTGGCAGGCCTGCTCACGCCCGGCAAGCTCCTCGGCAGTAACCCGCACAAGGCGCGGGGTACCCTGCAGGACCAGTGCCAAAAATGGTAGATCCCCCTGGGGATTGCCGGTGTTCAGTACGGCGATACGCCCCGCGTCATTGGTAATGGAAAGCGGCTTGCCGCGCATTACCTCAAAGGACACCAGAGGCAGGCGCTGCTCCCGCCAGTTGAGCTCACCGAGATACCAGTCCGGCGCATCGTAGGCTGCCACTGGCGTCTGGATCGCAATCACTTCCGACAGGGTGTCCACGGGCACCAGCAGCAGGCCATCGGCCAGCTGCAGCAGCAGGCTACTCACCTCTCGCGGAACATCCACCGGCAGCGCCTCAACTCCACTCATCGCCACACCCTCTTCGCCACTCTTTTGCCACGTTCAATTTATTATGTCGTCCCGCTTACACGCTCGCCGGCTCTTCGGTGTAATCGCGAATCGCCGCCAGTAGCACCTCTTCCTGATAGGGCTTACCCAGATAGTGGTTCACCCCGAGGGAAAGTGCGTGATCGCGGTGCTTCTTACCGGTCCGCGAGGTAATCATGATGATCGGTATATCCCGCAGGCGGTTGCTGGAGCGGATATGACGCGCCACCTCGAAGCCATCCATACGGGGCATTTCGATATCCAGCAGGATCAGGTCGGGAATGGTGTCCTGCAGCTGGATCACCGCATCCTGACCATCTTTGGCCGTACTGACCAGAAAGCCCTCGCGCTCGAGAAAGCGCGATGTCACTTTGCGCACGGTCACCGAGTCATCCACCACCATGATGGTCTGCTGGCGCTCCTCGGGTTCCGGCTGCGATGTAGCAACCTGTGGCGACAGCTGGGGCACCTCCGGGCGGGCCAGTTGTGCGGCCTGGCGGCGCAGCAACGCGTGGGCGTCGAGAATCACCACCACGGTACCGTCACCGGTTACCGTCGCACCGGATACCCCCTGCACACTGGCGAACTGCGGTCCCAGGCTCTTCACCACGATCTCGCGGCTGCCCATGATCGCATCGACCTGTAGTGCCATCGCGTGCCCTTCGGAACGCACCAGCAGTACCGGCAACTGCATTTCTTCCACATTCAGTTTCGGCTGCGCCTCAGATTGCAGCAACGTACCGAAGTAATTCACCTGGTAGGGTTCACCGGCGTATTCAAAGCGCGCATCGCTCGAGCGGTAATAGTGTTCCAGCTCAAACGGGCTCAGTCGCACAATGCCCTCAATGGTATTCAGCGGCAGCGCGAACAGATCATCGCCAACCCGCACCATCAGGGCCCGGTTAACCGATACGGTAAACGGCAGGCGCACGACGAACTCGGTACCCTCGCCAGCCCGCGAACTGATGTGCACGGTACCGCCGATTTGCTTGATCTCGGCGGACACCACGTCCATCCCCACGCCGCGGCCAGAAATTTGCGTGACCTTGTCGGCAGTACTGAAACCGGCCTGCAGAATGAACTGCAAAATTTCGTTGTTGGTCAGCTCGGCATCGGCACGCATCAGCCCACGTTCCACGGCTTTTTCGCGCACCTTCATCAAATTGATGCCCGCACCGTCATCGCTGATGGTGAGCACCACTTCACTGCCTTCGCGCTCCAGCGCGACACTGATGCGACCACGCTCGGCCTTACCAGTCGCGGCGCGCTCGCCCGGCATTTCAATGCCGTGGTCGACCGCGTTGCGCAGCATATGTTCCAGCGGCGCCACCATGCGCTCGAGCATGGATCTGTCCAGCTCGCCCTCTACGTTGGAGAAGACCAGATCCACCTGCTTACCCAGCTCGGCGCTCACCTGCCGCACGATGCGGCGCAGGCGCGGCACCAGACGCGAGAATGGCACCATGCGGCTGCGCATCAGGCCTTCCTGCAGTTCGGTATTCACCCGCGACTGCTGCAGCAGCAGCGTTTCGGTGTCGCGGGTCTTGTTGCCGAGCGTGCTGCGTAACTCCATCAAATCCGACGTGGATTCCAGCAGCGAGCGGGAGAGTTGCTGAATCGACGAGTAGCGGTCCATTTCCAGCGGATCGAAGTCGCCGTCCTGTTCGGCCAGCTGTTCCTGGCGGAAGAGAATCTGGGCTTCGGTTTCCAGGTCCAGGCGCCGCAACTGTTCGTTCAGTCGCGACAGAGTCGCGTCCATCTCGTCCAGCGCCAGGCCGAATTCACTCACCTGCTCTTCGAGGCGACCGCGGGAAATCGAGGTTTCACCGGCGAGGTTAACCAGCTCCTCCAGCAGCTCTGCGGCAACCCGCACCATCTCCTGTGGCTGGCCCCGGTTGGTGCCACCGGAATCGCGATCGCGCACACCGCCTTTCTTGCGGATGAATGGCAGTACGTTGCCGCCAGCATCCTGAGCCGGCTTCTTATCCGCCACCGCTGGCAAGTCTGCGGCCGGCTCTACGGGCGTCTCCTGTGGCGCTACCAGTTCAGGTTCCACTTCGGGCTCTGGTTCGGGCTCAATTACCTCGGCGGTGGGCAGCTCGCGGGATTCGATACCGTAATCGACCGGGTTGGCATCTTCGGCCAGCTGGCCATCGGCCCAGCTGGTGGCAAGCAATTCTATAAAGGCTTCGAGCTGATCGCCGGCCATCCAGGCTCGCACGGTTTCGACACCGGCAGCCAGCCGGTCGTAGATCGCGTGGGCATCGGCAAAGAACTCCGCCGACGGCTCGGCGCTGCCCTGCATGCCCTCGATAACGGTCTCAAAGCGGTGCGCAACCTCACCGAGCCCCATCAACCCGGCCATGCGCGCACCACCCTTGAAGGTGTGCAAAACGCGCTTGAGCGCTTCGGCCTGACTGCGGTCGGACGGATCCTGCTCCCAGCCCTGAATCAACTCTTCGAGCTCGTCCACGAGGTCGCCGGCCTCTTCCATAAAGACCTCGACCACATCCGGATCGATATCGGCCAGCAGTGCGGCGTTGTCTTTCGCGGATGCCGCGACCGGAGGCTCCGCACTTTCTTCCCGTGGAGCCGTTGCGGCTTCCGAGATGGACGGCGTATCCGCCGCCACTGCGGCGCTGTGCTCGGGTTCATCGGCCGCCAGAATCGCTTCATCAAAGCCCAGCGTATCGTCGAGCAGCGTGGCGCTGGCCACTGGATCTGTTGGAGTTGCGCCCTCAGTCTCAGGCACCACCGGCGCAGCTTCAGCGCTAGTTTCGACACTCTCGCGCTTTTCCGCTGCGAGCAGGTCGTCAAAGCTCAGGTCGCCGAAATCTTCGCTGCCGACGGCACTGTACTCTTCCGCGCGCTCGTCATCGGTTGTGGGCAGGTCGGCGCTATCGATGCCGAGCTCCGACCAGTCGTAATCCTCTTCGGACGCATTGCCGCCCTCGTCCTGCGCCAGGTAGCGCAGTGCTTCGCCGACAGCTTCACTGACTTCGGGCAGGTCCTGCGCAGCGGCGACAGCATCCACCAGGTCGAGCAATTCATTGTGTCCCTGCTCCAGGGCGGCCCAGAGCGCCGGCTCTTCCTCGAGCGAGCCGTCGATAACCTTGCGGTAGACATCCAGCAGCAGTTGCGCCAGTTCCGCCAGGGTCGGCAACTGCGCGCGACTGGCCGCCTCCTGCAGTATGTCGAGCTCGTCCGCTACCGGCGTCAGCAACCCCTTGTCACCGGGATTGGCACGCCACTGATTGAGCATCTGGTCGGCATCCAGCAGCACTTTCATACCGTCGGCCATAATCACCGCCAGCAGTTGAGGATCAACCGCCCGGGGTTCATTGGCCTCGCGCTCGCGAATCAAGTGGCCGACGGCACGCTCCTGTAACTCGGCAACGCGAGCCAGGAACTGCTCCGATTTTTCGATTACCGGGGAGGCGCCGGTACGTATCTGCACCAGTGCATCGCGCACGTAATTGGCGCCGTCGCAAATCAGCTCGAAGATATCTACATCGATGGCGACCTGGTAGGTCCGCAGCTCTTTGGCGAAGCGCTCCAGCGGAGCCACCAACTGGGCGACGGCCGTAATGTCCGCCATATGGGCAGAGCCCTTGAGCGTGTGCAGGGCCCGGTGCAGCGGATCCGAGGGCACACCGTACAGCGGTGCGGCATCGCGCATATCGGTGAGGAACTCTTCCACGGTGGCGAGATGGGTCTCGGCCTCCTGGGCAAAAATTTCCCACAACTGGTCGTTTTCATCGCTGGTATCTGCACTGTCCGCGGCCGGCGCTGTCGGCGGCACTGCCGGTTGTTCGGCGGAGGCCGTAGACATTTCCGCGGGCACTTCACCGCTCGCCAGCTGCCGCGCCCATTGCTCGAGTTGCGCGGTGCGCGCGGGATCCGGGTCGCCACTGCCGTGGCGGAATCCATCGATCATCGATGGCAACTTCTGGCGCACCAGTTCCACCAGATCCGCGTGGGCGCGCTGTGGCTTGACCGTATCGTCGATCACGCGGTTGAGCATGTTCTCGACCGCCCACGCCAGCTCGCCGACTTCCAGCGCTTCGACCATACGGCCGGAGCCTTTCAGGGTGTGGAAACCGCGGCGGAATTCCACCAGGGCGTCGCGGTTGGCCAGGTTGGCCGCCCACTCGGGGAAATATTGCCCGATGGTTTCGAGGACCTCGGCTGCTTCCTCGAGGAAAATCTCGATGATCTCGTCGTCAATCAGGCTCTCGTCGTCATCGTCGGCCAACGTTGCCGGTGCAGCTTCGGGCACCTTAGCGGCCGGCGCAGTCTCGACCGGCGCAGCCACAGGCACGTCAGCTTCACGCTCGCTGGGTTCGTCCGCCTCCCGATTCTGTTCGGCTGCGGCAAACCAGGTCTCTTCCTCGCTATCGGCAGCGACGGGCTCGTCATCGGACTCGCTGGCAAATTCAAAGCCGTCGAGGATCATCTCTTCATCGGCTTCTGCGGTCTCGACCTGTGGCGTATCTTCGGTGGCTTCCGCAGCAATCTCACTGTCACCAGTCACGGCAAAGCCGAGCGTCGCAACACTGTCTTCCGCCAGCGCCAGCAACATGTCGGCGTCCTCGATACCGTCGGCGCGGCGCTCGAGGTAGTACTCCACGCTGGTAATGGCATCGGCCAGGGTGTCGAGCAGCTTCCACTCGGGCTGTTCGGCCCCGTCGATCAGGTATTCATTGATGTATCGCCTGCAGGCGCTGACGATTTCGCCGGCGCGGCGATATCCGACCATGTCGAGGCCACCACAGACTTCCTGCAGCCGCTCCGGCACGCGGTTCAGATAACTGATATCCCAGTGGCTGGCGATGTACTCGACTACGGCCTCTTTGACCGACTCCAGACCCAGGCGCGCCTCGCGCAGTACAGTTTCAGTCGCATCGCCCATCAGGGGCTGTTCGCTGTCGACCTGCTTATTGCGGGCAACCGTTGCCGCCAGGGCGGAATCCAGCTGCACCAGTTCACCGGCCGCCTGCATCAGCAGGTTTTCGGCATCGTCACTACGGGCCGCATCGCGCAGGCTTTCGTAGATGCCGCGGGCGCGCGTGCGCTGATTTTCCAGGCCGAGGACGCCGAGCGTATCCGCCAGGCGTTTGGCAATGCCCGCCGTTTCGCTAAGGGGCTGGCTTTCACCGCCGGCGATACTGGGCTCCAGTGCCTCGCGCACGGTATTCAACTCTTCGCGCAGGGCGACTACGGCGGTACCCAATGCTTCCGGGCCCATGGCCAGCGCATCTTCGGTATCCGGTCGCGGCGTGCCGGGCACGGCACGATCCAGCGCGAAGGTTTTGTAGAGGGCTTTGCAGCGGGGACCATTGGGGCCGGCGAGGTAGACGTAGAACAGCAGGTTACGCACCAGGTCCCGGTCGAGGCCAGCATCCAGTACCGCAGCGCCGCGCCCTTGCAGCAGGCGGAACTCCACATCGATACGGCGCAGCAACTGGCGCAGTGCCGGCATCACATTGATGCGGTGCTCACCGATAGCCTCGAACAGGCCCAGGAGAATCTGCCACAGCGGCTGGCGCACACTGCCGCTGTACAACAGCGACATCTTTTCGGTGACTTTCACCAGATAGGCGAGGCTCTCGCCGCTGTTCACATCCCTGATCAGGCCGGCACCGGCCACGTGATACATTTTGCGCAACTTGCCGACCAGCTCATCGAGCTTGGCCTTGTCGGCTGTCAGCGGTTGGCGCTTGCCGGAGACACTTTTGAGTGCAGACAGATCCGGAGCGAACAGTGCACCTTCGGTAATCAGGCGTTCGCGGCGTACAGCGCGCAGGTCGTTCAAAAGCGGAAGCAGCAGCACCGCATTATCGCGGCGCTGGTAAGCAACTTTCTCCAGGTAAAGGGGGAGCTCGAGCAGCGCGCGCATCAGGAATTCGCGCGTTTCATCACTGTTTTCCACCTCGCCGGCAGCGAGCGCCTGCACCAGCTGCTCCATTTCTTCGGCGAGCATGGCCGCACCAGTGAGCTCCGCCATATGCAGACTGCCGTGCACCTGGTGGATAAGCTCAAGGCAGCTGGCCAGCAGGCTTTTATCGGGAGCAGTGGAATCCGAGGCAAAGGTTTCCAGGTGCTGTCGCGCCTGCGCCAGTGTCTCGTTGATTTCACCCGTCAGCCAGTCCAGGGCCAGGAAGTTCGGATTGTCGTGACTCACGCCAAGTCCTCAGTAATTCATTCTGTACGCCGGTGCATGCCGCGGGCGCGCGCCGGTCGGAGAGCGCCCAACGGGATTCCGTGTCGGTTGGCGACCCGGAGCCGTCGCGATCGGCCCGGCGCGTCGGGCGCCGGGCAGTGAGCTAGCGGGATCAGGCCAGAGCCCGGTCCTCGCGGCCTTCCAGTGCATCGGCCTCGTCACCGTCGAGCAGCGAGAACTCTTCGTCACCCATTTCCGGCAGCTCCACGTCGTACAGGTCGCCACTGTCTTCCACGCCCTCTTCGCTCGGCAGTTTGAAGCCGGCAACGGAATCGCGCAGGGCGTTGGCGGTTTTGGCCAGGTTACCAATGGACTGGGCCGTGGCCTGGGTACCCGCTGAGGTCTGCGAGGTAATCTCCTGAATCACGTTCATCGTATTGGAGATGTGACCCGCGGACGAAGCCTGCTGGCGGGCGGCGTTCGAGATGTTCTGAATCAAGGCGGCCAGGTTGGTGGATACGCCCTCAATCTCTTCCAGGGCAACACCGGCGTCCTGGGCCAGGCGGGCACCGCGCACCACCTCGGTGGTAGTCTGCTCCATCGAGACAACCGCCTCGTTGGTGTCTGACTGAATCGCCTTAACCAGGCCTTCAATCTGTTTGGTCGCTGCAGCGGAACGTTCCGCGAGGCGCTGTACTTCGTCCGCAACCACCGCGAAGCCGCGGCCCGCGTCACCGGCCATGCTCGCCTGGATCGCGGCGTTCAAGGCGAGGATGTTGGTCTGGTCGGCAATGTCGTTAATCAGGCTTACGATGTCACCAATTTCCTGCGACGACTCACCCAGGCGTTTGATCCGCTTGGAGGTGTCCTGAATCTGCTCACGAATGGTATCCATGCCCTTGATGGTGTTCTGTACCACCTTGGCACCGTTGCTCGCAATGTGTACCGAGCGTTCCGCTACCTGCGCCGATTCGGCGGCGTTAGCAGATACCTGATCAATGGTCACGGCCATTTCATTCACGGCCGCGGAGGCACCGGCAATTTCCTGCGCCTGGTGCTCGGAGGCCTCGGCCAGGTGCAAGGCGGTCTGCTGGGTTTCCTGCGACAGGCCGGATACTTCCTGGGCCGCGCCGTTAATCCGCGATACCAGCACCCGCAGCTGGTCAATGGTGTAGTTGATGGAGTCGGCAATCGCACCGGTGAAGGCCTCGGTCACCGTGGCCGAGGTTGTCAGGTCACCGTCGGCGAGGTCGGCGAGTTCGTCCAGCAGCTGCATAATCGCCTGCTGGTTACGCTCATTGGTATCGGATTCTTCTTTCAGACTGCGGCGGGTACCGGAGAAGGCTGCGATCATCATGCCGAAGATCAACAGTACGAACACACCGGCGATGATGGCAATTGTCTGGTTGTTGGGCTGGCGCTCGCCGGACAGGTTAACAATGCGGTCGTTCAGGGAGCTCAGGGCTTCCAGCAGCTGCGGCGCGGAAGCGGAGATGCCGTCCGCCGCCTGGCGGGTAGCGAACAGGGCCGGGGTGGATTCAAAGATTTCCCGCACTGAGGAGCTTACAAACTCAAACAGCTCGGTAATTTCGTCGAGGGACTCACGGGCCTCAGGATCGGTTACGCGGGAGATACCCATCACCACGTCACCGCTCTTCATGCCTTCAACCACTTTACCGAACAGGCTCGCGTCGGTATTGAACTGGTCGGCCGCGGCTTCCGCGTCGTCGCCGCCCTGCAGCATCTTATCGATGTTCCGGCCAATACGCTCCGCGCGCCATACCTGCAGCTGGGCCTGCTCTACCTGGTTGGCCGGGGCGTTGTTGGCCAGCAGGATTTCCACGATGTTGTTGTGCTCTGCCTGCAGCTCGGGCAGCGAGTCGTTCAGGGTACTCGCCACATCGTTCAGGAAGATGATCTTGTCTTTGTTACCGAGAATGGTGTCGGCCTGCGCCCGCACCTGACGCCAAATCTGCCCGTAATTGGTCAGCTGGGCATCGAGCGCGCGACGGGTACTGGGATCCGCACCCTGCAGCTGCTTCCAGATTTCACTCATCTGGTTGATTACGTTCTGCAGTTCGGAGAATGCCTGCTCGTCACCGGCGGTCGCCGACGGGGCGTGGGATACAACCTGGTAGGAAAGGGCGCGCAGTTCGGCCACCTCCTGCAGGTATTCCTTATCGCGGTCACCCTGGGTCTGCACCAGGTAGATACTGACAATCAGCCCCGCCAGTGTGGCGAGTACCAGTAGACCCATAAACAACGCCGCGGGGTTGCTGCGCAGCGCGGAAAATGAACTCTGGGAGCCTGTTTTCATAGTTTACTCCTGGCGGACCTGTTCTTCAGGCCAATTCTTTTTATCACCACAATTATTAACGCATGACCCAACACAGTCCTCACTGTCCCGGTGCGCTTTTTCACACGCCGGCAGAGCCGCGCGCAAGATTTTCCCGGACTGGGAAATCAGAATGCCGCGCTCAGTGAGCCGCGGCATCCATGAATTGGAAATCGTTGATCAGCGCCTGCATGTCGAACACCAGCCAACGCTCCTGCTGTTCAAACTGACCATTGACCATCGGCGCAAATGGCTCGAGCAGGTCACCCGGTGCCCGCCGCGCATACTCCAGCGCAAGGTGCTGCATTCCGTGCAATTCATCGACAATCAACCCGGCATAGATCTTGTCGTACTCGACGACCAGAACCCGGCGACGCTGGCGTGGCCCACTGAGGTGACCGCCGAAAAATGCAGCCAGGTCAAACAGTGGCAACAGGCGGCCACGCACGTTGGCTACACCGCGCACCCAGGGCTGCCCCCCCGGAATAAAGGTGTACTGTGGCACTTCGAGCAGTTCCACCACTTCATCCATCGATGAGACGAAGCGGTGACCCAGCAGGGAAAAGCCGATGCCGGTCCAGTAAGGCTTGACCTCCTGGCGACCGGGCAGACCGACGGCCTGCGCTTTGGCGCGGTTGGCGATATCGACCAGCGCGAGATAGGGACTCTGTTTTGACGGCACTGAGAGCGTCGCTGGCCTAGGCCAACACCTCCTCGATGGTGCCGAGCAATTTACCTTCTTCCACCGGCTTGGTCAGATAGGCACGCGCACCCTGGCGCATACCCCAGACACGGTCGGTATCCTGGTCTTTTGTCGTCACGATGATAATCGGGATACCACTGGTATCGCCGTTCTTGCTCAGCTGACGCGTCGCCTGGAAGCCATTCAGACCCGGCATGACAATATCCATCAGGATCACATCCGGCTTCTGGTCGCGCGCCACATCGACACCGTTTTCACCGTTTGTGGCGGCAATCACCGCGTGGCCATTTTTTTCCAGAATGGTGGTCAGCTTGTGCGTTTCTGTTGGCGAGTCGTCAACAATTAATACTCTTGCCATTTGTTCCCCGCGACATTTGGTATCGGCTTCCGCACACCGCTGTTCAGCGAACCGGCACGGAAACTTGTTGTCCTATTTGGCGAGCGCCGGAATCCGTCCGGATTTGCTCGCACACCCTTGCTTTTTGCCCGCCTTTCGATGCCGCCTGCCCCCGACAGGGTCGTACGGTTTTCGAACAATCGGGCCGAGCCACCGGCACTCCCGCCGACAGCGTTTCTCATTCTACGCCAGTCACCTCGACAAAGTCACAGTGATCCGTTGACTCAGGCCGCATGATGCGGCTTGGCGTGCGCAGAAATTGCACCGAGCAGTTCGCTCTTGCTAAACGGCTTGGTTAGATATTGATCGCAACCGACCACACGCCCCTTGGCCTTGTCGAACAAACCGTCCTTACTCGACAGCATGATAACGGGCGTGGCGCGGAATTCGCTGTTGTTCTTGATCAGTGCGCAGGTTTGGTAGCCATCCAGCCGCGGCATCATGATATCGACAAAAATGATGTCCGGACGGGTATCGGCAATCTTGGCCAGTGCATCGAAACCGTCAGTGGCGGTAACCACCGTACACCCGGCTTTTTGCAGCAGGGTCTCGGCGGTGCGACGGATAGTCTTACTATCGTCAATCACCATCACTGTCAGGCTTTCCCAGTTGAGCTCCATAGTGTTTTTGAATCCCCTGTTTACTTATTTGCGGGCACTGCGCTGGAAGTTGTAGGAAGTGCCCTTTCTTCAACCACTTGCAGGGTCTGGGCGCCTCGGTTGTCGCCAAGGTCGCGCACGATTCAACTTTTATCACAGAAGCACCAGTGAATCTACCGAAGCCGGGGCGCGGACAGCACCATCGTACAGCGTCTGGACAAAATGTCAGCAAAGTTCGCTATTGCAGATAAACTCAACGTGCACTGATCATAAAATCGCCAGGCAGTTTCCTCGCGAAGTGGTTGCACCACCGCCGGGCAACTCTTACCTTACCCCGCTGACAACCGCCTGCAGTGGCCGTCCGCTTCAACCCCAGCATGGTAACCGGTAATGAGTTATTCCCTCGGTGTGGTGATGGATCCCATCACCCGGATCAGTTTCAAGAAAGACACTACGCTGGCAATGCTGCTGGCCGCGCAGCGCAGCGGATTTGATTTGTTTTATTTCGAGCAGGGCGACCTGTACCTGGCAGATGGACGCGCCATGGGCCGCGCGCGCCCGCTGAAAGTATTCGATGATCCACAGCGCTGGTTCGAACTGGGCGAGGATACCGAGATGCCGCTCGGGCAACTCGACACCATGCTGATGCGCGTCGATCCTCCATTCGACAACGAGTACATCTATTCCACTTATATTCTCGAGGCAGCAGAGCGCGAGGGCACGCTGGTAGTCAACAAGCCGCAGGCTTTGCGCGACTGCAACGAGAAAATCTTCGCCACCAGTTTTCCCCAGTGCTGCCCGCCGCTGATCGTCAGCAAGGATATGGTCAAACTGCGTGCCTTCCACGCCAGCCATAAGGATATAATCTTCAAGCCCCTCGACGGCATGGGCGGTACCGGCGTCTTTCACTGCAAAGCCGACGGAGCCAATCTCGGCGCGATTCTGGAAATGCTGACCGACAACGGGCGCCGCCAGATCATGGGCCAGCGCTATATCCCGGAAATCAAAACCGGTGACAAACGCATCCTGATCGTCGACGGCGAAGCCGTACCCTATTGCCTCGCCCGCATCCCGGAAGCGGGCGAGACCCGCGGCAATCTTGCCGCCGGGGGCCGCGGCGAAGCCCGCCCCCTTAACGACCGCGACCGCTGGATCGTCGAACAGGTTGCCCCGACACTGAAAGAAAAGGGCCTCCTGTTTGTCGGGCTGGACGTAATCGGTGATTATCTGACCGAAATCAATGTGACCAGCCCCACCTGTGTACGCGAAATCGATGCGGCGTACGGCACCGATATCGGCGGCCTACTGATGAGCGCGATCACAGACCGACTGCCGCAAAAAGGGTAAACTCCTCCCTTTACCCGCAATTGAGCGGCCCGGGTCATACCCGGACCGGCCAATTGAAAGAGCGGGAACACAGGCACGCAGTCAGGGATCGGACTGAGCGGAATATAAGCAGTAACCAATAAACAACAATGAACCCGACCGCCAGCTCACAACATCAGGCCGCCCAGCACGACCGCTTCGTGTTCGCCCTGTTTGTCGCCTGCGCCTTTCACGCCATGGTGATATTCGGCGTGGCCTTCACCGCGCCCAAGGGCCACCAGGCTCCGCCAACGCTGGAAGTGACCCTGGCGCAGCACCGCTCGGCCCAGGCGCCGGAGGATGCCGACTACCTGGCCCAGCACAACCAGCAAGCCAGCGGTAGCGCCGACACCCCCAAAGAGCTGTCGACCAACCGGCGCGCCGAAATCGCCGATACCGCCATTCGCGAGGTCAACCCCCTGCCCCAACAGCGCTCCGCGCGCCCCGCGGACCAGCGCCGTCAGCTGGTGACAACGATCGGCCAGAGTCCACAGCAGGCACCGGAATTGCCCGCCGAAGACAAGCCCTCGAAGGAAAAGCGCGGCGATGCGCCCAACGACCTGCCCCTGTCCAACCCCGAAATCGCGAGCCTGCAGGCGCGCCTCGACAAGATCCGGCAAACCATCGCGCAGCGCCCGCGCGTGCGCCGCTTGACCTCAGTGGCGACCAAAGCCTCAGCGGACGCCGCCTACCTGCATGCCTGGCGGCAAAAGGTGGAAGCGGTCGGCAATGACAATTTCCCCGAAGAGGCCCTGCAACGACAGATTACCGGCAGCCTGCGCATGATGGTGCGGCTGTTGCCCACCGGCGCGGTTGAAGACGTGGTCATTCTGCAGTCTTCCGGCGAACGCGTACTCGATGACGCCGCCCAGCAGATAGTGCGTCTCGCGGCCCCATTCGCCCCCTTCCCGGCAGAAATCCGCAAAGAGGCCGATCGCCTGGAGATCATTCGCACCTGGCGCTTCGAAATGACCGGTTTCTCCACCGCCGCCGAGGGCCGCCCCGACAACGGCTGACAATTAATCCGCAGCAAAACTGCCACATCCCATTAAACTTGGCGTATGCACCATACGAATATCGACAGCGACCTGACCCACTCCAGCCTGCGCGGGCAATTCCTGCTGGCCATGCCCGGCATGCAGGATCCGCGCTTCCACCAGACCATCGCCTTTGTCTGCGAGCACAATCGCGAAGGCGCCATGGCCATTGTCATCAACACGCCGAGCAAAGTGCACTGGAAGGAAGTGTTCGACCAGCTGTCGCTGGAGGACTTCAGCCTGCGCAGCGACGAAACCGTGCTGCTGGGTGGACCGGTAGCACCGGAACAGGGCTTTGTACTGCACGGCGCCGGCGCCCTGTTCGATTCGACCATGCAGGTCAACCGGGATATCAGCCTGACCGCGTCCAAGGACATTCTCGAGTCACTCGCCGCCGGCCGCGGGCCCGACGACGTCCTGCTGGCCCTGGGTTACTCCGGCTGGGGCGCCGGTCAACTAGAGCAGGAGCTTGCGGAAAACTCCTGGCTGACCCTGCCCGCAGAGCCGGAAATCCTCTTCGCCACACCGTGGCAGAAACGCTGGCAGACCGCCGCCGCGCGCCACGGCATCGATATGAGCGGGCTCGGCTCCCAGGCCGGCCACGCCTAGGAAGCCTCTGTAAGACGGCTACCGGTGCGCCAGCACGGTCCAAATACCCATGTACTGCGTGTACACTCCGCTTGCTCCGCTCCGGCGTACCAGCGCCAGCCACCCGTCCGTCACGCTTTTCAGAGGCCCCCTTTGAGCAAAAACAAGCCCGTCACCGCCCTTGCCTTCGACTTCGGCACCCGCTCCATCGGCATCGCGTTCGGCCAGAGCCTGACCGGTACCGCCCGGGAATTGGCGCCATTGCCGGCGAAGGACGGGCAACCGGACTGGACCCAGCTGCAGAAACTGCTCGACGAGTGGCAGCCGCACACACTGCTGGTAGGCCTGCCACTGAACATGGACGGTAGCGAGAGCGAATTCGGCGCGCGCGCACGCAAGTTCGGCCAGCGCCTGCACGGCCGCACCGGACTGCCGGTAGAGTTTGTCGACGAGCGCCTCAGCACCCGCGCCGCCAAGGAAGAGGCCTTCGATCGCGGCCACCGGGGCAACTATGCGCAGGACCCGGTGGACTCCATCGCCGCGCGCATCATTCTGGAAGACTGGCTGCGCGCCCATCCCGCCAGCTGAGGCCCGCGCACGCCGCGTGTCTCTGGTAGAATTGCCCACCCAATTCCCAACCGATCGACGCTGTATGCCCATTTCCCGCATCCGCATCGCGACCCGCGAAAGCGCACTCGCCCTCTGGCAGGCCAACTACGTCAAGGACCGCCTGCAGCAGCTACACCCGCAACTCGATATCGAGCTGCTGCCGCTCACCAGCCGCGGTGACCAGTTGCTGGATATTCCGCTGGCCAAGGTTGGCGGCAAAGGCCTGTTCGTCAAGGAGCTGGAGCGGGCGATGCTGGACGACGAGGCAGATATCGCCGTGCACTCCATGAAAGATGTGCCGATGGAATTTCCCGAAGGCCTTCACCTGCCGGTCATCTGTGAGCGCGAGGATCCGCGCGACGCGTTTGTAAGCAATCACTACGCCGACATAGACGCGCTGCCGCAGGGAGCCGTGGTCGGTACCTCCAGCCTGCGCCGCCAGTGCCAGGTGCTGGCCCGCCGCCCGGACCTGGAAGTGAAGTTCCTGCGTGGCAACGTCAACACGCGCCTGGCCAAACTCGACGCGGGAGAATTTGACGCCATCATTCTCGCCGCTGCCGGCCTGCTGCGCCTGGAGATGCGCGAGCGTATTCGCGACTTCCTCGCCCCGGAAATTCTGCTGCCGGCGGGCGGTCAGGGCGCCGTGGGCATCGAGTGCAGGCGCGATCCGGAGCTGGAAGCTCTGCTCGAACCACTGCACTGCGCCGCCACCACCGCACGCCTGACGGCCGAGCGCGCCGTGGTCAAGCGCCTCAATGGCAGCTGCCAGGTGCCCATCGGCTGCTATTCCGAACTGGACGGCGACCAGCTGTGGCTGCGCGGACTGGTCGGCAGCCCCGACGGCAACAAACTGATCCGCGCCGAAGCCCGCGGCACCGCAGCCGATGGCGAGGCCATGGGCATTGCGCTGGCCGAGGAACTGCTGTCCTCCGGCGCCGACAAGATTCTCGCCGCCCTCTGAGCCGTGGCCTCCTCGCCCCTCGCCCGTAAACGCATCCTGGTCACCCGGCCCGCGCACCAGGCGCAGGCCTGGTGCGCGCAGCTGCGTCGCAGCGGTGCCGAGGCGGACTGCATCCCGATGCTGGCCATCGTGCCGATCGACAGCGGTGCACCGCTGCAGGCAATCAAGAACCAGATTCTCGATTTCGACCAGGTCGACCACGCCATCTTCGTCTCCCAGAATGCCGTACAACTGGGCTGCGACTGGCTCGACGATTACTGGCCACAGTTGCCCCAGGGCCCCCGCTACTATGCGATCGGTGCGGCGACGGCGCGCGCGCTGGAAAGCCGCGGCCTGCCCTGCACGAGCGGCGGCGATACCATGGATTCCGAGGCGCTGCTGGCACTGGCCGAATTGCACAGCGTCACCGGCGAGCGGGTGCTGATCTTCCGCGGCAGCGGCGGCCGCACACTGATCGGCGACACTCTGGCCGCGCGCGGTGCGCGAGTGGACTATTGCGAGCTATACCGGCGCGCACTACCGGACGACGCCGCGCGACATCTGGCCGAGTACCGCGGCGATGCCGATGCCATTGCCGTGCACAGCGGCGAAACCCTCGCGAACCTGTCCCGCTGTATCGATGCCTGCGGCCTGCAGGCCCTCAGAAAGCTGCCGCTGATCTGCCCCAGCCAGCGCGTCGCCGATCAGGCCGCGGCGCTGGCATTCGCGCGGCCGGTGGCCGCCGATAACGCCGGCGATCGCGCCATGCTGGCGGCGCTCGAAACCGCGCTGTCGCTCCCCTGAGCCGCTTTTGCCGCCCGATTCGAGTAAAATTTTTCAAAACCGCGCCACACCCCATATAAAGCGTGCCGCCAGTCGCTATAATTTGACGACATTTTCCACTGGCCGCTTCCACGCCCATGACAGACAAAAAAGCCAAAGACTCCGGAAAATCGCCAGACGCGCCCAAGCTCACCGAGCAGGCCGAGACCAAAAGTAATTTTGCCAAGGCTGCACAGGGCAGTGACGGGAAGAGTGGCGGGAAAACCGACAAAGTCGCCAAACCGGCCCGCGGCGGCCGCGGCTGGCTGTGGCTGCTCATCGCCGCGCTGATCGTCGGTGGCGGCGGCGCCTGGGTATGGTTCAACTGGCCACAGGTTCAGGCAACACTCGCCAGACATCTGGATTTTCTGCCCGGGGTCGGGAGCGATAGCGGCACCGCCCAGCGCGCGGAGACCACAGTGACACCCACCGAAAACGCGCAGCCCACTGCCGGCGCACCGCCCACGCAATCGCAAACGCCAGCAACTACCCCGGTACAGCCGGCAAACGGCGTTGCCAGCGAAGCGCAACGACAGGCGCTTACCGAGCTGCGCGGTCAGTTGAGCCAGCAGCGCAGCACCATCGCAGAACTGCAGGGACAGCTGGCGCAATTGCAGCGGAGTGTCACCGCACAGGGCAACCGTCTCGGCGAACTGGGCAATGCCAGCCGCGAAGACTGGCAACTGGCCGAGGCTGACTACCTGCTGCGACTGGCCAACCAACGCCTGATACTGGAACGGGACAGCCGCGCGGCCCTGGGCCTGCTCGAGGAAGTCGACAATATCGTGCGCCAGGTGGACCTGCCGGATCTCTACGGTGTGCGTCAGCAATTGGCCCGCGATATCACTGCGCTGAAGCTCGTCGACAATATCGACCGGGAGGGTATCTACCTGCGCCTGCGCGCGCTGGAAGAGCAACTGCTGCGCACCGATATCCAGCCACAGTTCGACCTGCCGACACTGCAGGCTGCCGAACAAAAGCCGAGCGAGGAGGACAGCAATGCCTCCCCCTGGAAACGCAGCTGGAACAATTTCACACAATTCCTGCACGATTCCGTGCGCATCCGCGACGGCAATATAGACCCGGTGCTCTTGTCGCCGCAGAGCGAAGCGCGCTTCCGCCAGAGCCTGCGGCTGAACATGGAACAGGCGGAGCTGGCCCTGTTGCGTGAAGACTCCACCGTGTTCAAGGACTCTCTCAACCGGGCCCGGCAGTTGCTGCTGGAATACGGTATCGAAAACCGCCAGCGCGAGGTGCTGGCGCGGGAACTGAAGGACCTCTCTGAGCAGCCCATCGAAGCCGACCTGCCCAGCCTCGCCGCCTCGCAGAGCGCCCTGCGCAATTACATCGAACGCCTGCATAAAACCGACGGCGACCTGTCATCGGTCCCGGATAACAGCGGCAACGAGACTCCGCAGGTACAGTTCCCGGAGCCCAGTGAACCGGATGCAAACGATGCACCGGGGAGTGAACCCCAGTGAAGCGCTTCGTCTTTTCCGCCATCGCTTTCCTGCTGTTCGGCGCATTCCTCACGGAGATGATCCGCAGCTATCCCGGCTACATGCTGCTGGCCGTGGGTGGCAAGCGCATCGAGATGAATCTGTGGGTTGCGATCGGCGCGGTGACCTTCGCGGTATTACTGCTGTTCCTCGCCATCTGGCTGCTGCGCAGCCTGTTCCGCGGTATCGAAGGCGGTGTCAGCCGTATCCGTTTTGGCCGCACCCGCGTCGCGCGCCGCCGCCTGACCAATGGCCTGGTGGAGTTTATGGAGGGCAACTGGGCCCGTGCCCGCCGCCAGCTCTTGAAGAGTGCACCGCGCTCCGATGCACCGCTGATCAATTATCTCGCCGCCGCGCGCAGCGCCTTCGAACTTGGCTATCGCGACGAGGCCAACGAGCTGTTGGCCAAGGCCGAGGCCAGCGGCGAAGACACACAACTGGCCGTAGCCCTGAGCCAGGCGCGCATGCAGCTGCTCGACAAGCATTACGAGCAATGTATTGCCAGTCTCGAGCGCGCCAAGCAGGTTGAACCCAAGCACCCCGCGCTGCTGCAGTTGCTGCGACAGGCCTACTACCGCCTGGGCGACTGGAACGGGCTGCGCGAACTGCTGCCGGAACTGGAAAAACACTCCAACATGCGCGAGGAAGACCTGCAGCAGCTGGAGCTAGAGGTTTACCAGCACCAGCTGCGCGACGCCACCAGCCGCCGGGATGTGGAAAAGCTGCGCGAGACCTGGCAGGGCTTGAGTGGCCGCTGGCAGCGCCATATGGATCTCCGCTGCCTGTATGCACAGCTCCAGCACGAAATCGGCGACGACGTGGAAGCGGAAAAACACCTGCGCTGGGTACTGAACCGCGAGTGGCGACCGGATATGGCGCGCCTCTATGGCTGCCTGACCGGCGCCGACGCGGCCGCGCAGCTCACCGTCGCCGACGGCTGGCAGAAGGAATACGGCGATAACGCCGACCTGCTCACCTGCCTCGGCCGCCTGGCACTGCGCAACGAACTCTGGGGCAAGGCGCGACAGTATTTCGAAAAGAGCCTGACATTGCGCTCGGATCCCGCCACCTCCGCAGAGCTGGCGCGCCTACTGCATGCACTGGGAGAAAAAGAGCATGCGGCCAAACTGTATAAAGACGGCCTTATGCTGGCAGTAACGGATCTCCCCCAGCTACCGCTGCCCGGCGAGGAAGCGTCCCTCCTCGGTGTGCAGAGCTGAAAGAGCCTTTAAACTGGGCGTGTTGAAAGCCTCCCGGCAAGCAAAGCTGGAGGGGATTTTTCCACGCCCGATTTCACAACTAGCGTCTGATTATTTTTGAAAGGCGCTGGCAGCGCTACATTCCCACCAAACTAATCCAGCCCGCCTGCACGCACGTATACTCGGATGACTGCCAGTGACCAGGATTCCACCATGCGCTACATCACAGGGGCCCGGACCCTCGTATTCGGCCTGCTGACGCTACTGTTCGCAGCCTGCAGCAGCCCGGGCATTGAACACTATCGCGACAGAACCCCAATGCTCGTGCCAGAAGATTTCTTCAACGGCCCGCTGACGGCCCACGGCATCATCAAGAACCGCTCCGGTGCCGTCACCCGCACCTTCAATGCAGAACTCGTGGGCGAATGGGAAAATGGGCAGGGCCTGCTCGCCGAACACTTCGTATTTAATGACGGCGAAACCCAATTGCGGGACTGGCGGCTGATACCGATCATCGAGAACGGGGCGCCCGCGGTGAAAAGTTATATCGCCACCGCCGGTGATGTGATCGGCGATGCCAAGGTGCACGTGTCCGGCAACGCCATGTTTATTCGTTACCGCCTGTCAGTTCCCTACAATGGCAAGACCATCGAAGTCTCAGTGGACGACCGTATGTATCTGGTATCCGACCACGTACTGATCAACCAATCGCAGCTGAGCAAATGGGGACTGAACGTGGGGGAAATCGTGCTGACAATTATCAAGCAGGATGATCGCTAGCGACGCAAACTGCCTGTGATGGTTAGATCTAGTCGGAGCAAATTGCATTATTGACCATGCCCAGCTCGACGCTTGCCCAGCAACCGCAAGGATTGTTGGACTTTGAGCATTGCCCAACAACAAAGAACTTACTTGCCTCAAGTTCGGAAGCTCGACATTCACCCTGACCTCGCCAGCATTGGACAATCGGCGATGGCTAGCTGCCCCAAGCATACCGCCCAGCTTTGCTAAATATTGATACTTTCTTTCAGCCTCGGGCCGCATATTTTCATGGAATATGCTGCAATTATCTCAGCCTCTAAAAATGGAGCAGTGATTGCAAATTGGCCTATTGCAAGGCTTCCATTTACTGAGAAAACCAAAGGCGCTGCGAGCTCTCCAGGCTTTCCCTTTGCTATCGGGTAAGTCTTGTATATAACGTCGCAAACAAAAGGCGAGCGAAACAGCGTATAACGAATACCCGTCTGGCTTGACTATGCCTCAGATAAGATCGCCTTTCGTCTATGGAGACTCTCTGCTGACCAGTATTTTTCCCGGTCATAATACTCCTCTACCGCGGGCACACCATCCGGAATAACAACCCACGGTTGCTTTGAAGCAGTGAAGATATGAATGTCCGGGGGCAAGGTGTCAGGATCATCCAGAGTACCAATTTTAACAAACCGTACGGCTGGACCAGCGCCAGAATAATTACTCCAAACAGCTATTCGGCATCGGGGGCACCGGGCAACCTTCTGGCCGTTACCACTCGCAGATGGTGTGTCGACAATCTCAACATCCCCACATAATAGATTTATACGATCCGCTTCGATCATAGCGTTCAATGCGAATGATGAGCCCGTTTCTCTTTGGCACCAGCGACAATGACAACAATGAACGATTATTGGATTGGTTTCCATTCGGTACCGAACAAACTGACAATCGCAGCCGCCTTCGAGCGGGTATGTAGGCATCCCGTTTCCTCCTAGTGAATCTAGCGCCAACAGCGGGAGCACGTTTTATCGCTTCCAGCCCGCAGGACGATGCTGCCTTTACGTATTGGGTTTTGGCTATGACGTCGCACAGAATGCGCCAGCTATTCTATGTGTTTCTTCAATAAACTCTTGGTTGCTATAGACCTGAACAACACTATTAGGCAGGTATTGGTCGTAAAACCCGCGACCATACGTTTCTCTGTTACAGTTCTCTGCGTTTGCCCTGTTGCAATGAATGAGGGATTCATCATCCAGAGCAATCCAATACAAAACGCGATCATAGTCCAGATCAGCGAATAATTGATACGTTGCTTCATTCGAAGCAGCAAGTGAAACCAGGTGATATTTGGGCGCAATGCCTGCGTTTGGCATGGAAGCACCTTTAACCATCTCACTGAGCTTCTCTTCAGTTGCTCCAACAACTACTATTTCAATGTACTGGGGCATACTCATGATGAAACCAACGCGCGAGTTAACGTGCGGCGGGTAGTGCCGCCGGCTTGAGCGACTTATTATGCATTACCTTAGCACTTCGATTTTTACGCTGAGCAAACCCAATGATGGACTACCAATACTATTGAACGCAGCTTTTGAGAGATCAATTATGCGACCTTTGACAAATGGCCCACGATCATTGATCTTCACAACGACACTTTTGCCATTCTTTATGTTCGTCACTTTTACCCTTGAACCAAACGGTAACTTTTTATGTGCGGCCGTATGGAGCTCATGTTTATAAATTGCGCCACTGGCTGTCTTCCTGTGCTGAAACCTATCCGCATAATATGATGCTTGCCCGGTTTCTGTGAAACCGCCCCAGCTATCTTGGCCCCCCGGCTGGGCGTTTGAATAGCCTGCTATCATGCTGAGGAATGCAATTGCCAATATATTTCTTAGAATGACCGCCATAATAATATTCTTTCTCTGTTTCCATATAACGCCCGGCTTTGGGGCGGTATTGGAGATACGCAACAGCGGCTAGGCCGCCCTTGACCCAAAAGGGTGATAATGGCCTATTGTTATGTATTTAGCTCCTTTAACCGTGACTCAATACTCACTTTTGAAATATGTGGAAGCAACATTGGCCACTGCCGAGCTGACACTCTGAGCAATGTAGCGAAGCCTACCGCTGCCCCCGATATCATGACCCAAATCATATACACAAAATCAGATATATAATTATTTTTGTAAAGTGCGATACCTACGGCGATGAAGGACGAAAAAACAATCCACAATACAATTTGAAACCACCATTTTTGAATCATGGGCTGGTGGGAATTCGTGAATTTTCTTAATACAGATTCAAGAACTTTAACTTCTTCTTTTTTACTCATAAAAATATAATCCGATATAACGCTCGGTTTAGGGGGGCTGGAGCTTAGCGTAGACCGCCCGGCCGCGCTGTTAGCGGCGACTAAAACCGCTTGTGAGAAACTTCAAAGTCGTCTATAGCTTGCTTATATTGCCCAAAAGTAAACTCTAACTTACTGGGGGCCCCTTCTAGACAATCCTCAGTTTGCAAATTCATGAAGTTACTCCAAATAACAGAATCTCCCGATAGACTTATGGAACATCCGATGGGTCGACATCCTGTATAGCCACAAGCGCAATCCAAGACTACGAGAATATTTCCATGTAGCGTCCAATCTGGAAAGTAATCCCCCATGAAGTAAGCCTCAAGATCATGTGGAATTTCGATATAACTATAATTGAGCTTGGTTGATTCAGGATCTAAGACTTCATAGATTGGCTTGCCGTCGATTTCAATTGCAACGCGATCAGCTTCCATACCAGGCTCACCACTGAATTCTGAAAAAAAAATAATTTTGTTCATGAATTTCTAATGTCGTGGATTAGAGCTGGCATTTGGCGTCAGCGGAATGGCAATCCCAGTCGAAGGCGATAACGCCATCTTGTTATGAGTTGATTGGATTTCCGTATTTGTCCATTTCAGCTTTACAGGTCTCGCAGTTCCAGCCACCCCATAAGGCTTGCCTAAAATTTTGGGGAGTTCTAATTTTAGGTTGAATTGCAGCGCATTTAGGGCATTTGACTTCACTTGGATTGATCCCTAACTTGCCGGCCTTTGGCCAAAACTTAAGCATAATCTTAGTTGTTACATACGGCACAAAAACAAGAATCAAGCCCAATAATGCAAATTTTATATTCATCTCTATAAGTGAGAATCATAACTTCGGTTTAGGCGCCGTTGTGACGCGGAGCGGAACGGAGGCTCCAGCAGAGCGACTACAGCACCTTGTTATGTTTGATTGTCCAGTACGCTCCTTGAGCCAACAAACAGCTTATATACGAAACTATTGCGATTATGCCAAGCAATGCGGGCCAAGTAGCAACATACATATGTGACGCTCCCTCATAGTACTCTGGGCGCTCACGTATAAATAATAAATAAAACCAAGCCAACAGTCCCACCCCAAGCACAAGATCAGATGCTGCACGATAGATATTGATACCAGCCAGTGTAAAAAATGTTTTGTCTGACATTAGATAGGTAACGCCAGCCGGAAGGCCCGTCGCGAAACCAGCAATTAAGACAGAAACAACAACATTTGTGTGTATATCTGAAAAAGAGGCGTGGCGTAGAAAATCGAGGAGTACGTTTACACCTGCCATTATCATCAATGTTGAGATCAATATTATTCGAGGCATAATCTCAAATTTTTGCGAAAATAAAACGCCGCCAGCAGGGGCGGCCTACGCTGCTGTTGCGCGCAGCGCATAGAGTAAGACGTCCCGCGCAGCGCCGGAGCGTACTACCTGACCTAGTTATGTGGCACATGAACTGTATTGCTATTGATTTTTATCAGCGCCATTTCTCTTCGAGACATTATATGCTACCGCACCTGCCATTAGACCAAAACTTGAACCAAGGACTAGCCCCTTAGTTGTTTCACCAAAATCGCAGGGCCAAAAATAATACCTATGACAGCTCCAAGTATTAATCCTATCCCTGGGTAACTTAGCACTAGCAAATTATTCTGCTTTTCACCCATAAATATTGCCACTAACAATTGGTTCTTAAGGCCAGGATTGCACATAACGCCGCGAGCAGTGGATAGCGAACCGAATCCATTGCCTTGCTTTGTTATGCCTTTTAATTTCTATTAATTCCTTTTCCGCAACGACTGATCAAGCGTTTCGTGAGTATCGATTCCTCAGAGATAAACTCCATATTGGTAATTTTCCCCTGCTCGATATCTATCACCGAGACATTCCCTTCTTTAACGGGTAGTTGTTTGGTGCTCGCACCGTCGTAGTCCAGCCAAATTGGGTAGGGATAATCGCGCATGCGCGGCACCGCAACAAGATGGGAAATTATGTTGGGCATTCCACTAATATCAGCGACATAGGCAACCCGACCTTCTGTCAAACACTGCAAATCGATTTTCTCGATACTGGCGCGAGCAACATCCTTTGCAGTCATCCCATTTACGTACAACAATAATTCTAGAGCAGAAGGATTTTCGAAGAACTTGCCATGTTGATTTTCTAATGCCGTAACATCAAGAATATCCCCAACCGAAATCAATTTCACTTGGGTCGTCGAGCAGCTAGTAGTACTTATAATGAAGAAAAGAATCCAAAATAAACGCACCATATATTGAGCCCTATAGTTTCATTATAAATTCATTGTAAGTCATGCTCATCGATTTCTCCTAAAAGCATAACGCCTTGCTTTGGGGCCGAAGTGAAGCATAGCGGAACGGAGGTCCCAGCCGCGAAGCGGCGAAAACAGCAACTTGTTATGTGGTTGGTGGATAACATTAAACACCGGCTTTGACCATTTCTTTAATTTTGCTGGCCTTTTCGAAATGATCTAATTTATGGGTTTCAATCCACCACCGGGCTGCTTCCATAATAACTTCGGGCTGATCGTTCTTGTTTTTAAAAAACGCATAGAAGGATAGTCCCACATCCGCGCCTTTTTTCTCAATTTTCTGATCACATACTTCAATGATCTTTTCTCTAAGTTTTTCTCGCAAATCACTATTCCTTTGATGCAGCACATAACGCTTTGGGTAACGGGTACGACGTAAGGAGAATCCTAGTTGACCCAATTGTTATACGTCCTCTTTTAGTTCGCTAAAATCATTAGCGACAATTATCAGATCCTCAGTATCACGATCTCGCCAATAAACTTTAGGATCAATTTCCCCGGTTTCATCAATTTTGTATACGAGCAAGTCCCCGTCCTCATCAGCGAGGACAATCAAGTTTTGAGGTAACCCGTAATCGTCACGATATGTTTTTGTTTCATGAACGATACTATTACAGGTTCTTTTCATGCTTTTCTTGTCTGACGTGTCATAGAAAGGGTTCAGTTCATAATAACCCACCTCATCCTCATCCACTTCGTCGTCACTTGGAAGCTGTACGCAACCCCCATTGAGCTTCATCATTTTATTTCTGAACGACTCGGGGAACCTAGCATCCAATTCAGCCTCGGCTATTTCAACAAATTTCTCTTCAACTGGAAATGCCATATCTAATACTCCGTATAACGCAGAGCTTTGCGGCAATTTTGGAGCCGCGAAGCGGTGAAAAAATTGTCCGACAACAGCGTATTGTTAGGCTTGATAGTGCGATCATTCGCTTTGAACCAAGTAAGCCATCTCCGCGTCAGAAAGGGTCAGTGTAATATCTCTACCTTGGCCCGCCTTAAACCTACCCTTTACCCGAACCAGTCCAAGCTCAATCCCTTCCAATATTCCTGAATGCTCCGCCCCCCATATTTCTTGTGGTAGCCCTTCCACTGAGAGCCTCATAGCATCCCAGACAAGTGTCACGTAAGTTGGTCCTCCATCAAATGACGATGAAACAATGCCGACTATTCGTCCGTCTTCATTAAATACAGGGCCTCCACTCATTCCTCCTAAAGACTCCATATCAATCTCAATACAAGAAGAAGGCATTCTTTCCCCCCTTCCATGGGGGAATACGTTAGTGACCAAACCAGAAGTGACGAGTGGAGATACCAAAGCTGTATCTTCATCAAAGGCGCCATGACGATAGCCAACAGCCCATAATCTAGAGCCCGGTAATGGAAGACATAATTCTAACGGAACTAGGGACTGCGGGTGTGCTAGGTGAGCATCTGAATGAAGATCACAAGATAATATCGTAAGGTCAGAAACTATCTTGCATTCTGGGTCATCGGGTCGATATTTGCTGGGGCCTGAACAAGTGACTATTCCCGTTGGGAGCCAAGCACGCGCTTTATTATCGGTCAAAAATGAAAGCAAGACAGGGCCTGACCCAGTTTTAGGAAACTCATCAAAGACATGAGATGCTGTTAACACCATGCCTGGGCCGATCATTATTCCACTACCTATCGAAGTAAGCTTGTCGTCAAAATAACCAGCGATGCATACGATAGCATCACTCGCTTGGTGCAAACTATCGAGTGACCCCAAGCCATCATCAGCAGTGAAAGCCGGACGCCCCCAACTCAGCTTAACGTTAGATAAATCTTTATTTTTCTGGGTGATTTCTACTCTATGCACAAGCTTTCGCTTTCATTATGTATTCGTTTTTTCGCCGATGCTTATCGGCAGCCTAACGCCCGCAACAGGGGCGACCAATGCTATGCAGGTTTTGTGCGAAATTGGGAGCGAAGCGACCCGCACAAAACGTGCATAGCGTTGGCGTCCCACGGAGGCCCGAAGGGCCGGAGCATCCTGCTTGCGCTTGTTAGGCATGATCAATTCACTTTGCTTCAAGCAAATTGGGGTTTTCATTAGGCCAATATGTTGCAAATACTCGCTCCGTTTTCCCCGACTCCGAATCAGTGATCATTAATTCTGCGTTTGTCACGCCTGTGTGAACGATTGTAAATATGCGTTTGATGCGCACCAAGCTTCCTTTATTGAGAACAATCATGCGTTTCTTGTCTGATTCTAGTTTCTCCGACGATAGCACGGCCGGTGAATTGTAGTGTTCGCTAACTAGGCAGTTGACATTTTCTAGCCCACCAAAGTTCAGTGAGTACCAGTCAGTCCAGATTTCACAATCTGTCCATACTCTTGTATCGGATGCTAAGAAATAGTCACGCGAATAATCAGATGCAATTCTCTTGGTGGAGACCGCGCACCCCACCAACAAAAATGTAGCGGAAATAAAACAGATTATTCTTTTAGTCATAATGCCTAACGCCGCGCACAGGGGCGGCTTACTTTATGCACGTTTTGCGCGAAAATAGGAGCGTAGCGACTGCGCAAGACGTGCATAAAGTAAGCCGTCCCTTTGCTGCGCTTTGTTAGTCTAGTGTTCAGAGTGGTGTACCTGCTTACAGGCGACCAACTTCAGCATACTTAGTTTTTCAAGAGCATGATTAGTAAGAAATTTAGGTAGGTATGCGCTTGAAAAATCTTCAAATTTAATACCCAAATTTGAATCTAGAAACTTGCTAATTTCCAGAAGATCCTCATTGGAAATTTCATTTACACCTATACTCCCCTTGGACAAACCTCGAAATAAACTGCCAGGTTTAGACCGATAGAACTCACTAATTTCTGACACTTCATTCTCATTGAAGTTTACTTTCAAAGCCTCTGAGTAAGCGTCTAAAAAGTAAGCCACGTTAAAAACTTCCAATATTTTTTCCCGACACTCTTCGTTCCGATCCTTGAAACGATTGACAATGTCACTTCTAGACATATCAACGAAACCGCTATTGAATGCTAGATCATGATAAGTATTACTACTTAGTGCCGAACTAGAAACAGACATAAAAAATGCAAAAATAGAGAGGGTAAATTTCATACTCATTAGACTAACGCCGCCAGCAGGGGCGGCTTACTTTGTGCGTGATTTGCGCGAAAATGGGAGCGCAGCGACCGCGCAAAACGTGCATAAAGTAAGACGTCCCGCGGAGGGCCTAAGGCCCGGAGCCTTGCTGCCTGGCATTGTTATAGCTTTTCAACGCGGCCACTACCTACCGTTTTACCACCTTCTTTCACCAAAAATGACACACCGGGCTGAAGCATTGAATAATCGATTTCTTTATAGGGCAAATTTACCGTTACAGGAATTTCCTTCCCGAATTCTATGGGCCCTCTACAACCTACAAACTGTACACCAAGATATTCATCATTCGGACGTTCCTCGACTACGAGGTGAGGTCTATAAAGGCCACACTGCAAGTCGGGTATATTTTTTCTTCCACCATCGACTGGGGAATTAAATTTAACGACCAGTTCCATGGTGCCATTCTCTCGTAGAGCTATAACGACTGCAGCAACGGCCGCAATGTAGCAGCGAAGCTGCGAAATGGAGGTCCAGCCCCATAGGGGCGGTGTTGGCTGCACTTGTTATGTGTTTACTTGCCACTTTGCATGGCCTCACTTATAGATACTTGGCATTCATCATCAATGACCAGTTCATGCATATATGTTTCATTTTTCTTGAGCTCTGCATCAATGCGAAACTCAATAGGCATTAGTGTATTTAAATTAAAGAGCAAATGATATTTGAAACCCATTTTTGGTGGGTAGATATCAAAAAATATATATGGAGGCAGAGCATATGAGTCGTGATACCAAGACGCGGCAATATCTATCTTTGAGTTAGGGGCGCCGAAGTACTTTGCCACGCAAGGCGGGAATTTTAGAGTTCTGCCGCCGATGGTTAATTTAAGCGCTTCAGAATCAAAAGATGCCGGAGAGTATTCTGGCGGCAGATCGTAAATAACACCCTCATCTGAAGGAACTAGCTTTGTGTCAACATGTGCCAGAGCCAATGAAGAAATGATAATAAGTAAGAAAATACTGATTAGCTTCAAGTGTAATCCTTGCACATAACGCCGTGGTAAGGGGCAAATTGAGCGAAGCTTAATTTGTCCCGCGCAGGCCCGCAGGGCCGGAGTGAACTTGACCACCTTGTTAAGTGCTAGAACAACCATGCTGAGACGGCCGCCACTAATAATGCTGCAAGAATGCCCACCACAACCTGCCATGCTCGAATATGACTTTGCTCTTTGCGATTTTCCTCTTTTTCTTCTGATTTGAGTAAATCATCTATTCGATTTTTCATGGCCAAACGCCAGCCAGCGTCTTTATCGCGCCAGCCAAGCTCTTCATCAGCGCGGCGGATCTCTGTCGCGCTAAAGCCGTCAATGGCGGAGTCATCGCCTTTGATATATTTTTGGAATGCCTGAATGACTTTCCATGTTTGCTCACTCATTTTTCCCATGAGATCTCCGAACTACATTGGGCACTTAACGCCAAAAGCACAGGAAAAATGGTGGCGGAGCGAAGCGCAGCC
>NZ_JACZCR010000046.1 GCF_014904735.1 Microbulbifer hainanensis
GCCTGCCGCCAGCGTTCAATCTGAGCCATGATCAAACTCTTCAGTTTAAAGAGTCGCCCAACTGCTCACGCCATTAAACTTCAATGGCCAGCCAGGACTTAATCTTGCTCGGAATTAAACTCGGATCCGAAGATCCTCATTACGTAATTCATTGACATGAGTTACTTACTTCCGATAAATCATTTTCTAGCCGAAGCTAGATGTATCGATTCATCACTCCGT
>NZ_JACZCR010000047.1 GCF_014904735.1 Microbulbifer hainanensis
TCACCGTCCCCGGCGACCCTTGAAGTGGCGCGCATTATAACGCTCCACCTCCTCCCTTCAAGCACTTTCTCAACATTTTTTTGAGCGTTACCAGAAGGAAAAATCCAGAACCATTTCTGAGCCTGGCAGCCTCGCGAAACCAAGCCCGCGGAGCAAAAAAAACACCCTCTCGAAAGAGGGCGTTTCTATATGGCGGTGAGAGAGGGATTCGAACCCTCGATGAGTGTTAACCCATACGCCCTTAGCAGGGGCGCGCCTTCAGCCACTCGGCCATCTCACCTGGAATCTTTTGCCCAAACCTAAATGGTTTACCGGGCGACCTCAATATGAGGCTCTTTTCTCTGCGACCAACGACTTGCGGTGACCGCTGAAAGTGGACGGCATCATACCAACGGCGAGGCAAAAATCAATGGGGAATCAATAACTTTTTGAGGATTGAGTGTGGGCAGAACACTAATTGAACAGCCTGTGTGCAATGCGCCCCGGAGGCCCCCTTCGGGTAGCCCTATTGGACTGGGCGCCAATAAAAAAGGCCGGAGATTCCGGCCCTTTTGCTACGCGTGCAGCGACTACTCGCTATCGCCTTCCTCGGAAGACTGCTTCTCGCGCTGGATGCGCTGGTAGATCTCCTCGCGATGCACGGCGACTTCTTTGGGTGCATTTACACCGATGCGCACCTGATTACCCTTTACGCCCAGTACAGTAACGGTGACGTTGTCACCTACCATCAGCGTCTCGCCAATCCGGCGGGTTAAAATCAGCATTACCTACTTCTCCTTGATCATCCTGTGATAGTGCGCAGCGGGAAGTTCCCTGAGGCTGCGCATCTGGTCATCATAACCGGATGGCGGCGTAAATGGTCGAAATTCGCCAATCACACTATTCATTATTGACCAGTCGATCAAAATCTCAACAGGTCGGACTCTACGCCAAATGACCGAATCGCTATGGAAAGCTCACGGCCGCCTTCACTCTGGTTATAGTTTTGGCGCCTGTATTCAGCTCGCTTCACGCGGCTCAGACAGCTCAAACTCACTGTGTAGTGCTCGCACAGCCAGCTCCAGGTACCGCTCGTCGATGATCACCGAGATCTTGATCTCAGACGTGGTAATCATCTGAATGTTGATATTGTCTTCCCCCAGGGCGCTGAACATACGGCTGGCCACATTGGCGTGGGAGCGCATACCAACGCCGACAATCGATACCTTGGCGATTCGGTCATCGGCAACCACTTCCCGGGCGCCCAGTTCCCTGGCTACCCGCTCCAGTACCTCGCGGGCCTTGGAGAGGTCATTCCTGTGCACCGTAAAGGTGAAATCGGTAGTGCCGTCGACCGCACTGATGTTCTGCACGATCACATCGACTTCGATATTCTCGGCACCTACCGGCGCCAGAATTCGGCAGGCTACGCCGGGGGTATCCGGCACTCCGCGAATCGTCAGTTTGGCTTCATCGCGGTTAAAGGCAATCCCGGAAACGACGGGCTGTTCCATTTCGTTGTCTTCCTCATCCAAACTGATCAGAGTGCCCTCCCCCTCCTCAAAGGTAGAGAGTACACGCAGGGGCACCTTGTATTTGCCAGCAAATTCAACCGCGCGGATCTGCAATACCTTGGAGCCCAGGCTGGCCATTTCCAGCATTTCTTCGAAAGTAATGCGATCCAGACGGCGGGCGCTGTCCACCACGCGCGGATCGGTGGTGTAAACGCCGTCGACGTCGGTATAGATCTGGCATTCGGTCGCATCCAGTGCCGCGGCGAGCGCGACACCGGTAGTATCGGAGCCCCCGCGGCCAAGGGTGGTGATATTGCCGTCCTCATCGACCCCCTGGAATCCGGCCACGACGACCACGCGGCCCGCATCCAGGTCCCGGCGCATGCGCTCGACATCGATGCGCTGGATACGCGCCTTGGTGTGAGCCGTGTCGGTAAGAATCTTCACCTGTCCACCGGTGTAGGAGCAGGCGTCATAACCGCGCTTTTTCAGCGCCATACTGAGCAGCGCGATAGTGACCTGTTCACCAGTGGATACCAGAACATCCAGCTCCCGCGGATCGGGCTTTTCCTGGACCTGGAATGCGAGATCGAGCAGGCGGTTGGTCTCGCCGCTCATCGCGGACAGCACCACCACCATTTCGTGTCCCTGGGCGCGGAATGCCGCGACTTTGTCGGCCACCGCCTCGATGCGCTCAATGGAGCCCACCGAGGTGCCGCCGTATTTCTGCACGAACAAACTCATTGGTTTCTGTGTTTCCTTACTACTCCCCCACTAAACGCTAGTCGGGCTCGCTCTGTCATGCGCTTGTAGTACCAATTCGCGCAAGTCGCGCACTAAATCACCAAAATTCAGTGAAATCAACTTGCCGAATGGCAACATCTGCCAATTTGGCCGAAATTAACTAGTTAAGCTGACTCTGTATCCATTCCGGCACTTCGGAAAGCATGGCAGGCAGGGCCGACACGTCGGTGCCACCGCCCTGAGCCATATCCGGGCGGCCGCCGCCCTTGCCGCCGAGCTTGCCCGCCGCAAAGCGCATCAGATCACCGGCGGCCACCTGTTTAGTCAGGTCTTTGGTCACCGCCGCGACCAGGGCGACCTTGTCCTCTCCGGGCGCCGCCAGCAGCACGACACCGCTACCGAGCTTGTTCTTCATCTGGTCGGCCAGGTCCCGCAGAGACTTGGGATCCGCGCCGTCGATAGATGCCGCGAGCACTTTCATGCCCGCCACTTCCACCGCCTGGCTGGTCAGGTCGCCGCCGGTGCCACTGGCCAGTTTCGTCTTCAGCTGTGCCAGCTCTTTTTCCAGCTTGCGGTTGTTGGCGAGCAACTGCTCCACCTTGTCCGCCAGCATATCGGGGCGCGTCTTGAGCAGCGTTGCAGCGTGCTCGAGGCGCTGCTGTGCCTGATCGAACAGCGCCAGCGCATGGGCACCGGTAACAGCTTCGATGCGGCGCTGGCCGGAGGCGATACCGCTCTCACCGACAATCCGCAACAGGCCGATATCACCGGTGCGCTGCACGTGGGTGCCGCCACACAGCTCTACCGAGAAGGCGCTGCCATCGTCTATCTGGCCCATGGACAGGACGCGGACGGTATCGCCGTATTTCTCGCCAAACAGTGCCATGGCACCCTTCTGTTTGGCGCTCTCGATATCGGTCTCCTCGGTATGCACCGGTGAATTGGCACGAATCTGCCCATTCACCAGGGACTCGATTGCGTGCAGCTGTTTGGCAGTCACCGCTTCCGGATGGGAAAAGTCGAAGCGCAGGCGCTCGGAATCCACCAGCGAGCCCTTCTGGGTCACGTGTTCACCGAGGACTTTGCGCAGCGCGGCGTGCAGCAGGTGCGTGGCAGAGTGATTCAGCGCCGTTGCCTGGCGGACGTCGGCGGAAACCTGCGCCTCCACTTTGTCGCCCACGGCAATGGCACCCTGCAACATTTTGCCGGTATGCAGGTGATGTGCGCCCTGCTTGGTGCAGTCGCCCACTTCGAAACGGCCAGCGTCGCAGCTCAGGTAACCGCTGTCGCCCACCTGGCCACCGGATTCCGCGTAGAACGGCGTGCGGTCCAGGACGACAACGCCCTCGTCCCCTTCCTCCAGGCGCTCGGCCTGCTCGCCGTCGCGCAGAATGGCAACGACGGTACCCTCGGCGCGAGTCGCGTCGTAGCCGAGAAATTCTGTGGCGCCCTCCAGGTCCAGCGCCCCGGTGTAATCCAGCTTGAATTTACCGGCGGCGCGGGCGCGCTCGCGCTGCGCTTCCATCGCCTCTTCGTAGCCGGCCATATCCAGCGTCAGGTTGCGCTCGCGGGCGATATCCTGTGTCAGGTCGACCGGGAATCCGTAGGTGTCGTACAGGGTGAACACCAGCTCACCGGGAATTTCCGAGCCCTTCAGGGAAGCCAGGCCGTCTTCCAGCAGCGCCATACCCTTATCCAGGGTTTTGGCAAACTGCTCTTCTTCCTTGCGCAGGGCATTTTCGATAATTTCGCGCTTCTCGCGCAGTTCCGGATAGGCGTCGCCCATCTGCTCGGCCAGCGCCGCCACCAGTTTGTAGAAGAAGATATCCTCGTGGCCCAGTTTGTGGCCGTGGCGCACCGCGCGGCGGATGATACGGCGCAGCACATAGCCGCGCCCCTCATTGGAGGGCATGACGCCGTCGGCGATCAGGAAGGCACAGGAGCGGATATGGTCGGCGATCACGCGCAGGGATTTCTCTTCCAGGTCGTCGCAGCCGACGATCTCGCCCGCCGCCTTCAGGAGCGCCTGGAACAGGTCGATCTCATAGTTGGAGTGGACGCCCTGCATCACCGCGGCAATGCGCTCGAGCCCCATACCGGTGTCCACCGATGGCTTCGGCAGCGGGTGCAACTCGCCGTCGGCAGTGCGCTCATACTGCATGAACACCAGGTTCCAGATCTCGATATAGCGATCGAGATCATCGTTATCGGAACCGGGGGGACCACCGGGCACATCTTCGCCGTGATCGTAGAAAATCTCGGAACTGGGACCACAGGGACCGGTATCCCCCATCTGCCAGAAGTTGTCTTCGTCGAGGCGCGAGAAACGCTCGGCACTGACGCCGACCTCTTTCAGCCAGATATCCGCGGCTTCATCGTCACTGATGTGCACCGTTACCCACAGGCGCTCTTGGGGCAATCCCAGCACCTGGGTCAGGAAGGTCCAGGCGAACTGGATGGCCTCGCGCTTGAAGTAGTCGCCGAAACTGAAGTTGCCCAGCATTTCGAAAAAGGTGTGGTGACGGGCGGTATAGCCGACGTTTTCCAGATCGTTGTGCTTGCCACCCGCGCGTACGCAGCGCTGGGAACTCACGGCGCGATTGTAGGGACGCGGCTCCTGACCGAGGAAGGTGTCCTTGAACTGCACCATGCCGGCATTGGTAAACATCAGCGTCGGGTCATTGCCCGGCACGAGCGAACTCGAGGGCACCACCTGGTGGCCCTGTTCGGCAAAGTAATTCAGGAAGGCATCGCGAATCTCTGCACTTTTCATCCAGCGTAATTCCACTTCATTGGTCAAATTTAATCGTTCAGTTTTGCTCGGGGTAAGCCCCCAGCTGCCGCCCGCGGCGGGTCCCCTGACCGCGTGCAAAGCTGCGCTTTGTCAGTGCGCGGCCAGATCCTGCTCGCGCATCTCGCGCTGTGCCAACAGGTGTATATGCAGGTGAAAGACCGTCTGCCCCGCAGATCGGCCATTGTTCACGACCAGGCGATATCCCTCGAGCCCCAGCTTGCGCCCGAGCTCGGCGGCCACCCACATCAGGTGGCCCAGCAGCGGCTTGTCGTCGCCATTTGCTTCGGACAGGTTGGCCAGCGGTTTGCGCGGAATAATCAGCAGGTGGGTAGGGGCTTGTGGGGAGCGGTCCCTGATCACGATACACAGGTCGTCCTCATAGACTCTCGGAACCTCAATCTCCCCGGAAATGATCTGGCTGAACACGCTGGGCTCGGGCATAGGTGCTACTTTTCCAGCTTTTCCTCAGCGGTCAGCTGGCGCGCTTCGGACTCCAGCATCACCGGGATACCGTCGCGCACCGGATACGCCAGGCCGCTGGCTTTGCAGACCAGTTCCTGGGTTTCTTCACGATACTCGAGGGGCGCCTTGCTCACCGGGCACACCAACAGACTCAGTAACTTCTTATCCATGTCTACCCAACCTAGTTCTACCGCAGGTCAAAAATGACCGCGTATAGTACAACGGTTGTCCGGGTATTTCACGGTCTCTTGGGCGCCCGGGGCAGGCGAAAATGAACAGCAGGTCAACCAGTGGCCGCTGCGGGTAGTGGCAACTGTGCCTTCAGGTGCTGCAACAGCAGTTCGCGGGCCACCGGCCCCTCTTCAACCTCATTGAACAGCTCGTGGTAAGCGCCAGCGAAGGAATGCAACCGCTTGGCGTCGCTGCCCAGGTGATCGAACCAGGCACGGGTCGTCTCTGGATCCACCGCCAAGTCACCTTCTGGCAACAACACCAGGCAGGGTACGGTGATCTGCTCCAGCCGCGCACGCAGGAACTCCCGCTCACGCAGAAAGGCGACAAACCACTGCAGGGTCACCCGATTGTGGACAAGATCGTCGGCGCAATAGTCTGCGACTACCGCCGGATCGCGGCTCAACCAGTGCGGGTCTATGCGGTTCGGCAGGGACAGGCGCGGGGCCACTACTGCCAGTCGGTGTACCAGCCAGCGCTCCACAGCGCTTGGCTCTGCCCCCCCGCGAAAACCCGGTGCCGAGAGGATCAGACTTTCCATGCCCCCGAAGCGGATGGCACAACCGGCCGCGATGACCCCACCCATGCTGTGCCCGAGCAGGTGAATCTGGCGCCCCCCGTCGGCCCGGCGCTCGCCATCGAGGTCCCGCCGCACCAGTCGCAGGAAATGGTAGAGATCCTCACTGAAATGGGCGAAATCATCGATGTGCCCGCGCTTGCCCTCGGACAGGCCGTGGCCGAAATGATCCAGCGCGTAGACACTGAAGCCCGCTGCATTCAGGTAGCGGGCCAGTGCCCGGTAGCGGCCACTGTGTTCGCCGAGGCCGTGGGATATCACTACAACACCGAGCGCGCCCTCGACCCACCAGCGCCGGTAATGCAGGCGGTTTCCGCGTGAAACAAACTCCATGGCTCTCTCCTCATTATCTTGTCGTTATATTTATCGATATTATCCGCGTCGTTTGTTGTGGTTTTACTGCAGTATCGCTAGTCGTCACGCCCCTCTAGGGACTCATCGTACTCCCCCAGCATCGCCAGGTGATTCAGGTGCGCCCGCTGCAACAGCGCCTTCTGCGCCGCCGGGCCATTGGCCGACTCGCCCGCCCAGGCCGCCAGCGCCGGTTCCTGTAGCGCACGACCGAAGGAAAAGCTGAGCTGCCAGGGCGCCTGCCACAACTGATTCAGCGCATTCAGGTTAGCGGTGGCTTCCTCCGGACCCTGGCCGCCGGACAGGAAGTTGATGCTGGGCACCGCAGCTGGAACGGCACGGCGCAGGCAGCGCATTGTGTATTCCGCCACCTGCTCCGGCGGCGCCTTCGCGCAGGCCTTGCCGGGTGTGGCCATGCTGGGCTTCAGGATCATGAACTCCAACTGCACTCCGTGACGGTGCAAGGCATCGAAAACCTTCTGCCAGACGTGTTCGTTCACCTGGGCACTGCGTTCGATACTGTGGTCGCCATCGATCAACACTTCCGGCTCCACGATCGGCACCACGCCACAGGACTGGCATACCGCCGCGTAGCGAGCGAGCATTTCCGCGTTGGCCGTGAGGCCGAGAGGAGTGGGATTGGTGGGACTGACGGGATAGACTTCGCGCCACTTGGCGAAGCGCGCACCGAGTTCCCGGTAGCTATCGAGGCGCTCGGCCAGGCCGTCGAGTCCGTAGGTGATCATGTCGCCGGGTGCACCGGGCAGCGGTCCCTTACCCTTGTCGACCTTGATACCGGGAACGATACCCTGCGCCGCAGAGACCTTGGGCAGTGGAGTGCCGCTGTCGTCGGTTTGCCCGAGAGTCTCCTCAAACAGGATGACGCCACTGACATAGTCGCCCAGCCCTTCCGTCGACAACAGCGCCGAGCGGTAAAAGCGGCGGTTTTCCTCCGTTGATTCCACGCCGATGGTGTCGAATCGCTTGGCGATGGTTCCACTGCTCTCGTCCGCGGCGAGAATGCCGCGGCGCCCATCGACCATATCGGCAATGGTGGCTTGCAAGTCTTCACTGACACTCATATTCAACTCCTCCAAATCAAATCCTGATCTGAGGATAGGCCCAAAGTCTTAGAAGGCGCGGCAAGCGGCGACCGCTTTTTGCCAGCCGGCAATCAGGTCATCCCGCCGCGCCAGTGACATCTGCGGCACGAAGTCCCGCTCAATTTCCTGCAGGCACCGCGGCAACTTGTCGGCGCTCCAGAGGCCGGCACCGATTCCCGCCAGCAGCGCCGCACCCACGGCGGTCGACTCGACCTGGCGCGGGCGCTCGACCCGCACGCGGGAAATATCTGCCTGAAACTGCATCAGGAAATTGTTGGCGCTCGCACCGCCGTCGACACGGATATGGCTGATTTCAACATCCAGCGCCTGCCCCATCAGCTGCACCAGCTCGTCGCTCTGGTAGGCAATGGACTCCAGCGTTGCGCGCACCAATTCCGCCTTGCCGGCCCCGCGGGTCAGGCCGCAGATGGTACCGCGCGCATGCGGATCCCAGTGGGGCGCGCCCAGGCCACTGAAGGCCGGGACCAGGTAGACACCTCGGGTATCCGGAATGCTGTGAGCAATGGTTTCACTGTCCGCCGCCTGCTGAATGAGGCCCAGGTCGTCGCGCAACCACTGCACGGCGGAGCCCCCATTGAACACCGCGCCCTCGATGGCGTAAACCGGCCCACCATCCGCTCCGCAAGCGATGGTGGTGAGCAGTCCCGGTGGTGCTTCCGGACGTTCCGCACCGGCACAGGCCAGCATGAAGCAGCCAGTACCGTAGGTATTCTTGACGTGACCAGGCCGGGTACATCCCTGCCCGAACAGGGCGGCCTGCTGATCGCCAGCCACGCCGCAGATGGCAGCCCCGGCGCCGAGGAATGCCTCGGGATCCGTTGTGGCGAAATGTCCCGCGGAGGGCAGGATTTTCGGCAGTACCGCCTCCGGGATATGGAACAGCGCCAGCAGTTCCGGATCCCAGGTCCTCGCCTCTATGTTATAGAGGAGCGTGCGGCTCGCGTTGGTGTGATCGGTCATGTGCGCGCAGCCACCGCTCATCTTCCAGATCAGCCAGCTGTCGATGGTGCCGAAACAGAGTTCGCCGGCTTCCGCGCGGGCGAGCAGTTCTGGCTGCTGGCGAAACAGCCACTGCAGCTTGCTGGCAGAAAAGTAGGCGTCCAGCACCAGTCCGGTCTTCTCCAGCAACCAGTCGGCTTTGCCGGCCCGCTGCAGCTCTGCACAGATATCTGCGGAGCGGCGGCATTGCCAGACAATGGCCGGATAGACCGGCTCTCCGGTCTGCCGGTCCCACAGTACCGTGGTTTCGCGCTGGTTGGTAATGCCAATAGCCGTCAGGTCAGCGGCAGCAATTTCGGCGCGCTCCAGCGCCGCGGCGCAGACACGCAGGGTGACATCCCAGATTTCACTGGCGTCGTGCTCGACCCAGCCAGGATGCGGGTAATATTGGGGGAATTCGGAATAGCTGCGGCCGCGCAATGCGCCGCTGGAATCAAAGACAAAGGCAGTGGTGCCGGTGGTGCCCTGATCGATAGACAAGATCATGGAAGCTGCTCGCGCTTATTATTCTCAACCTCTTCATCTCGCAGAAGCGACCTTTAGTCACTCCTGCCGGTCAGAGTATAAGTCGGATTCTCCCGCGTCCAGCACCCGATGGACACGCCGGCGGAAAATCTGCGATTCGCAATTTCTTGCCGCCGGCGCGCGCCCCGAAGTCAGTGGGTGGTACCGGCGATGGCGTCAATCTCTTCCATTTCTTCGCCGCCGGCAATCAGCTCGTCGCAGATCCCCTTGAGCCCCTCGGTCAGCATGGACAGGGCCATGTGCGGACTGCCGGGATGGCGCGCAGCCTGTTCCGGCAGATAGGGAATATGGACGAAGCCGACCCGCGGCGGCCGGGGCAGCTGTTCGGCCAGGTGGCTGGCGCCGTAAAAAAGGTGATTGCAGACGAAAGTGCCCGCCGTGTAGGACAGCTCCGCCGGGATACCGCTGTCCTGCAGCCTGGCTGTCAGGCGCTTGAGTGGCAGGCCACTGAAATAGGCGGTGGGGCCACCGGGCACGACCGGGGTGCCGCGCGGCTGGCCACCGGCGTTATCCGGGATGCGCGCCTCGTTGAGATTGATGGCGACCTTTTCCAGGCTTATCGCGGCGCGCCCGCCGGCCTGCCCGACGGCCAGAATGACATCCGGCCCCACTTCCCTGACACGACTGCCTAGCTGCTCTAGGCACAGATCGAAGACGCAGGGCAACTGCAGAGCCTCGACCCTACCCCGATAACCGTGCAGGGTTTTGACCGCCTCCCAGGAAGGGTTAATGGGTTCGCCACCGAAGGGTTCGAAACCCGTGAGCAGTATCTTCATAGCAGCCACCAGAGCAGAGCGATATTCGCCACAAGAACCATCAGCGCCGTGGGTATCTGCGCCTTGATCACGGCATTCCTGTCGTGCAATTCCAGCAGCGCCGCCGGCACGACATTGAAATTGGCGGCCATGGGCGTTATCAGCGTCCCACAATAACCGCAGAACATGCCAATGGCGGCCATGACCGCGATGTTGCTGTGGTATTCCTCAACCAGGAAGGGAATACCGATGCCCGCGGTAATCACCGGGAAAGCGGCAAAGGCATTGCCCATAATCACGGTAAACAGCGCCATGCCCAGGGCGAAGGCCACGATGGCCCATAAGCGCTGACCTTCCGGCAGTATCTGCCCGACAATATCGGCCACCGCGTCGCCGACACCCGCCTGCGCAAACAGGATACCCAGTGTCGCCAACATCTGCGGCAGCAACATCGCCCAGCCAATGGAATCCATCAGGCGGGCACTTTCGCGCAGCCCCTGCACCGGGGCTTCCCGCGTATACCGACAGGCGAGCACAAAGGCGAGCACACAGGCGATACCGAGGCTCACCAGGGTGGATTTGGCGGGATCCACCAGCGTCAATCCGTGCTTGGCCAGGAAGGGGAAGCCCAGGGCCCCGACCAGGGTAAATCCGGGTATCGCCAGGGACGGCCAGAACAGCTTGATACCGAGCCTCTCGGCGCCATCGCGGGCGCGCTGTTTATCCGGCTTGGCGGTCGGCTTGGCCGCGACCAGGTTGAATCCACCCAGCGCGCACATAGCCAGCACCAGTACACCACTGACGACCGGGGGCAACCAGCTACCGACCAGGAACAGGATTCCGAACAGCCCCCAGAAGAGCGCCGATGGCCAGCGCCTGGGATTAGTCCGGTCGAGCGCTGAAAGCAGCGCATTGGCCAACAGCAACAGGCCGGCAACGACGTAAAAGAACTCAATTGTTAGCATGGGTCGCCTCCGCCGCAGCCTGATCGACCGCTGCGCGCGCGCGGGCCAGCTGGCGATCCAGGTACAGCACCCGGGCACCGTGAATGACCAGCGCACAGAGGGCGGTGGGAATACCCCACAGGGCGATGTGCATCGGCTCCACTTCATAGCCCCGCTCGCTGAGGAAACTGTACATCAGCATTACCGCGCCGAAAGCCACAAAAATATCCTCACCGAAAAAGAGGCCCACATTGTCGGTGGCCGCCGCCATCGCGCGCAGGCGCTGACATTCATCATCGGTGAGCGGCCCCAGCGCGCGGCCAGCCGAACCCTCGGCCATGGGGGCGAGCAGCGGTCGCACCATCTGCGGGTGGCCACCCAGGCTGGTCAGCCCCAGGGCGGCGCTGAGCTCGCGCAGCAGTAAGTACAGGGCCAGCAGGCGCCCGGCGGAAATACGTTTGAAACCGGCGATCCAGTTTGCCGCCTGCTCGCGCAGGCCGTTGCGCTCCAGCAGCCCGACCACCGCCAGCGGCAGCACCAGGATCAACGACAGGGTGCGGGTATGGTTGAAGCCCTCGCCGAGAGCCTCGAGGATTTTGGTAATGGGTAGCGCATCGGCCAGCCCGGTGATTACGCCGGCCAGCGTCACCACCAACAGCGGATTAAAGCGAAAAGCAAAGCCGACAATAACGACCAGTACCCCGATCAGGGGCAAGTAGGAAACAGTATCCATAGGGGAGTCCTGTCTTTTTTGAGTTTTGGAGCTCCGTGATATTCCAGCTGGGCCCGCAATCAGACACTCCCCCCTGGAATGTACAGCCCCGAAAGGATGGCTGCAGCGCCATTATGGCGGAATTGATTCAGCTCCGCTAACCGGGAACTGCGGCCCACCGGCCAGTTCTGCCACAGGGAAAGAACACTGCGCAACCGACCGGCGACGCTGAATCGGGATGGGAGGATGTGGGCAGGGAGGGAAAGGTTATGCCAGACCGGCGCTCACGGGGAGCCGCCGTCCTCAAATGCATCTGCCGCGTCCAGCGCCCAGTGAATGGCATCGCTGGAAAATCCGCGATAGGCGAGGTAACGACTGCGCCGCGCGCGCTCTTTCAGCTGCTGTTCGCGGGGCAGCGCGTCGCTGACAGCTCCGCGGAATTTGCGCTGCAGTAACTCGGCAGCCAGCGCAAACCAGTCGGTGTCCGCCTGCTCCAGCGCGCTGGCGATAAGGTCACTGCCGATGCCGCGCTGCTGCAGCTCGCGGCGAATGCGCAGCGGCCCCTGGCCGCGCTGCACCCGTGAGCGGGCAAAGACTTCGGCAAAGCGCTGGTCGGACTGGTAGTTGAGTTCCTGCAGGCGCGTGAAAAGCGCGTCGAAGTCGGCACCGGGGAATTTGTCCGCGAGCTTCTGCCTCAGTTCGAGACGCGAATGCTCGCGGCGGGAGAGCAGCTCAAGCGCCGCACCGAAGAGCGCCTGAGCTGGATCCTGCTCGGAAAACACTTAGTCTTCCGGGGTCTCTGCAACCTCTTCGGGCTTGGCGGGCACCAGGTCACCCAGCAGCTGGGCGCGCAGCAGGCCTTCGATTTCGTCGCGGATATCCTGGTTCTCCTTCAGGAATTTGACCGCGTTGGCCTTGCCCTGGCCGATCTTGTCGCCCTTGTAGCTGTACCAGGCACCGGCCTTGTCCACCAGACCCAGCTTGACGCCGTAGTCGACGATCTCACCCAGAAGGTTGATACCCTGGCCGTACATGATCTGGAACTCGGTCTGCTTGAACGGCGGGGCCACCTTGTTCTTGACGACTTTCACGCGGGTCTCGTTGCCCACCACTTCATCGCCCTCTTTCACCGAACCGATACGGCGGATATCCAGGCGTACGGAGGAGTAGAACTTCAGCGCGTTACCGCCGGTGGTGGTTTCCGGGGAGCCGAACATCACGCCGATCTTCATGCGGATCTGGTTAATAAACACACACAGGGTATTGGTGTTCTTGATGTTACCGGTCAGCTTGCGCAGAGCCTGGGACATCAAACGCGCCTGCAGGCCCACGTGGGAATCGCCCATCTCGCCCTCGATCTCGGCGCGCGGGGTCAGGGCCGCTACCGAGTCGACGACCAGCACGTCTACCGCGCCGGAGCGCACCAGCATATCGGCCACTTCCAGCGCCTGCTCACCTGTATCCGGCTGGGAGACGATCAGCTCGTCGACATTCACACCCAGCTTCTCGGCGTAGATCGGGTCCAGCGCGTGTTCGGCGTCGACAAACGCACAGGTGCCGCCCTTGCGCTGGGCTTCGGCAATCACCTGCAGGGTCAGGGTGGTTTTACCGGAAGATTCCGGACCGTAAATTTCAACGATACGGCCGCGGGGCAGACCGCCAATGCCTAGGGCCACATCCAGGCCGAGGGAACCGGTGGAGATGGCGGGAATCTGCTCGCGCTCCTTGTCCCCCATGCGCATAACCGTACCTTTGCCGAACTGGCGTTCGATCTGTGACAGCGCCGCCTGCAGTGCCTTGTCTTTGTTGGAATCCATGACCCTTCCCGTGTGTTTAAGCATTGTTGATTGGGGGCAAGCTTATCGAAGGATTACTGTATAAGCAACCAGTGATTGGAGATGGTGAGAAAGCGCCCGCTAACGACGCAGCGGTCGCTTTGGGGAAACTGCGGGCTACCCCCTATTCCGGATGCTCCCGCACCAATTCCAATACCCCGCGCAGTGCCTCGGCGACCGTCTGGGCCTGCACCGCCGCGCGATCGCCACTGAAACGGAAGCACTGGGCATCGATATACACGGGCTCTTGCCCCACCGAGTGCGCCCAGGCAATCCAGACGGTGCCCACCGGTTTCTCCGCGGTGCCACCGTCCGGGCCGGCGATACCGCTGACCGCCACCGCTACCTGTGCGTCCATCAACGCCAGCACTCCGCTGGCCATCTGCCGCACCACCGGCTCGCTGACCGCACCGAAGGTCTCCAGGTCGTCCCCGTCCACCGTCAACAAATCGCGTTTGATGCGATTGGCATAGCTGACCACGGAACCCTCGAACCAGTTCGAGGCTCCCGCTACGGCGGTGATCGCTGCGGCGATGCCGCCACCGGTGCAGGACTCAGCCGCGGTACAGAACCATTTCCGCTTGTGCAGTTCCTCTCCGAGCGACTCCGCCAGCGCCGAGATATGCAGCTCCTCAGCCATTTACCTGCCTCCTTTGAAACACCTGTATGAACGGCTTCAATCAGGTTCCACATCTGGACATACCGGGCTGCCTGGAGCCGATAACACTCAGCTAAAACGAATAATGTTCGCAGACCAAGGGCTTCCAGCAGTTTGTCGACACCATGCTCAGCCTGGATATGTCGCCGCTACTGGCACTGCTGAGTTCGGTCAGTGTGATTGCCGGCATCATCGGCTCCTCTTCGGGCTGCCAGAAGATCATGCGACAGTCCTACCCACGCCTGGGTATCCAGACCGATGCGCTGCATCGGGTGGCAGCGATGGCTTCCGGTGGCCCGGATTCACTGCCGCATTCTAATGGAGTAATCGCCGTCCTGGCCATCATGGGTTCGAAACATAACGAGTCCTAAAAGGACATCTTCATCATGTCGGCACTCATCTCAATCATCGCCGCTCGGGTCGACATCGCAATGGCCGCAGCTTTCTATCTTAAGCGGCCATGTGGCCGGTTACGCGACACAGTAGCAGTGCTGCGCGTGGTCACGTGACCGGCCCCACTCAATCAAGCAACGGCAGGGGTTCGAATCCCCGGCAAAGCACATCGACCATCTCGTCGTAACTTTTCTTGTAATTCTCTGCCGACGCCTGCTCATCCGGTAATGCCAGCCACCGTTGCACGACATCGATTCGCAGCCAGTCGTACATATCGCAGACCAACTCTGCGGAAATATCAGTGCGGATAACGCCTTGGGATTGGGCCTTAATCACCCGCTCCATTCGCGGTTTCCGGTAGGTCGCGGGGAATAGCAGATTCTTCCCGGTCGGGGCCGCCCCGGAAAAATAAACGGAGGAAAACAGGTCCGTGTGATACATGATCATCTGTAATATGCGGCGGTGCTTGATGATCCAGTCCTGAATCTCTTCTATGTTCGGCGGCACTATTGCCGACCTCAGGTTTAGTTCCGGCTCGCTCTCAAAGCTCCAGGCATTGATCTCCCGCAACAAACTCAGCAGCAGCTCTTCGAGCAAGTAAGCCTTACTGGGGAAATAATTGAAAAAAGTCTTTTGACTGATTTCCGCCCTGGCAACGATTTCGTCAACCATCACCTCTTCGTAAGGCAACTCTGAAAACAGTTGTTCGGCTATCTCCAGCAATCGTATCCGGGTCTGCTGTTTCTTGCGCTCGCGTAAACTCATTGTCCCAACCTAAAAAATAGATGATCCAAGGCCCTTGATGATTCGGCCACTTCGCAAAACTGACAGCATGTGCAACCGTCAGTCACCTTCCGCGAGAGCCTGTCCAATGGAGGGGTAACAAAGCGGCTGCCATGGTCGTTGAAAGCTGCGTGACGAGCCATCGTTCAACAGATGCCACCACAATACTACAGTAGCTGTAACATTTGGACTGGCATATTTTACAGCAGCTGCATTTTTTGTGCTCCGTACCGCCTCGGATTCCAGTTTATTGCAGCGCCCGATCACCCTGCAGCGAACGAGCGGGGCAACGACAAACCGGGGAGTGTCACTAATGGGCAGCCGACTAACGGTTCGGTACCATCCATCAAAATTCGGTACTTACTCAGCAATCAGGAAAGTGCGGTACGCCGGTTGAATAGCAATGGATGGGCTAGTAGCCGGCAAAGTGAAGTAAACAGCAAGGAACACCAACCTTCGACGCGGATAAACAAGATAAGAAGAGGACGATGATGAACGTATAAGCTTACCTGAAACAGGTCCGCGAACTATGCCTGCTGACCGCACAGAGCTCCCCTCCAAACCGCTCTATCCGCACGGAGAAAAGCCGGTTATCAAATACCCAGCGGAATGGGCCAAGAGAAACCGGGACAAGCCGCTCACCCACTGCTACGGTTATGATCTCGCCTCGGGGGGAACTGTATTGGCTCAGCACTCTTTCCGCCAATGGGTTCTTCGTGGAAATGGAGAAACGTAACGCCAAGGATGGCACTACATTATGCGAGTCAATGCGACTTCAATCGCAGTTCCTGTCCGCTGTTTTGTGTCCCTTGACCAGCACATCAGTCAACAATATTTTTCGATGCTACTTATCCCACGCCGCTGCCAAGCGACCGGCCAAATCGATATCTTGCCCCTTACCAATGAAGCCTGATCCTCAGTGGCAAAGTGTCGTCTGGTAGCCCACACATTTCCTCATAGGGCGTCTGCTGCTCGAGCCAGACCTCGCCTAACTCCTGCGTCAGAAAATGGTCATGGATTTCTTCCAGGCAGTGAAACTTGCGTGGCCGACGCTTACGATCGGTGAGGAGATGAGATCCTTCCTCATCGATTGTCTCGACGAGATAAATATGTCCCTCCAGGGAGAGTATCTGTAGGTTCACGTTCCCTCCTTCGGCACTCGCGGCGCACGCCTTTGCGATGACATACTTTCAGCATAAGGTGGCGCCGAAACAACGGGAAATCTGCCGTCAGCCGAGAGTTCGCCACTCGGGTCTCAGCTCCACTGTACGACTTGTGGGCCCGAACATGAATCTATATCCACCCTGCGATATTTCTTGTACTGTAAAAGCTTCTAGCATTAGCGGGAGGGTGCATGTCCACCGAAGTCATTGATGCGGAAGTCTCGCCAACCGGCCAGTTCGATATCCTGTCCAAGTACGAAATTCACAAGCTCACGGACGACAGTCGCGGCCCCCAATACCAACTGTTCCGCAACTGCGCCCTCGCAGTACTCAACTGTGGAAACTACATGGACGATGGCAAAGAGTTGCTGGAAAAATACGCCGGCTTTGACATTGCCGTCGTCCCAACGGAACGCAGCGTCAAGCTCAAGGTAACCAACGCGCCCGCCAGCGCCTTTGTAGATGGCAAGATGATCCGCGGTATCGCCGAGCACCTCTTTGCGGTGCTGCGGGACATTATCTACGTCAACAGCGAAATCACCGGCGATCCGCGCTACGACCTGGTTTCCGCGCAGGGCGTCACCGACGCGGTATTCCATATCCTGCGCAACGCCGGCACGTTTGACCGGCACCGCTCACCGAGGCTGGTAGTGTGCTGGGGCGGGCACTCGATTTCGCGCGAGGAATACGATTACACCAAGGTAGTTGGCTACGAGCTGGCCCTGCGACACCTCGACATCTGCACCGGCTGCGGTCCGGGTGCAATGAAAGGGCCAATGAAAGGCGCGACTATCGGGCATGCCAAGCAGCGTTACCAGCACGGGCAGTATCTCGGTGTTTCCGAGCCCGGGATCATCGCCGCAGAGGCGCCGAACCCCATCGTCAACCAGCTGGTCATCATGCCGGATATCGAGAAGCGCCTGGAGGCGTTTGTGCGAACCGGGCACGGCATTGTCGTATTTCCAGGCGGTGCGGGCACGGCCGAGGAAATCCTCTATCTACTGGGAATACTCCTGCATGAGGACAACAAACAGCAGCCTTTCCCCCTGATCTTTACCGGCCCACACAGCGCGGCGGATTATTTCATCCGCATCGACCAGTTTATTGGCCAGACACTCGGAGAGGCAGCGCGGTCGCGATACCAGATCATCATCGACGACCCACAGGAAGTCGCGCGACAGATGACAGCCGGTATCCAGAGGGTGCAGCAATACCGCAAGGAAACCGGCGATGCCTACTACTTCAATTGGCAACTGAAAGTCTCGACAGAATTCCAGCGCCCGTTTGTGCCCACGCACGAAAACATGCGCGACCTCGCACTGCATACCAATCAGGAACCCTACCTGCTCGCCGCCAATCTGCGCCGGGCATTTTCCGGAATTGTGTCCGGCAACGTAAAAGACGCAGGTATTCGCAATGTCGCCAGAAATGGCCCCTACGAACTGAACGGCGACGCAACCCTCATGCACAGTATCGATACCCTGCTGGATTCCTTTGCCAAACAGCAGAGGATGAAACTGCCCGGTAAGGAGTACGTTGCCTGCTACAGAATCGGCGCGGACTGAAAGCTGAGCCTCGCTGGCCGCCAGCAAACCAACGCATCGAGGGCAGTCAGTGCGAAAACCGGAAACGGACAGGCCACAATAACCAATTGATTTTATTGAACTTTCCAGGTCATTCACGGCAGAATAGGTCAAAAATCAATCTGACCTGCAGAATCACCGGGCAACTGGTGGCGGCACTCCGGTAAATATAACCACGCGCGCCCGGGCAACTCGCCGATACCCGGTTTCATCACCCGCCTGACCCGCTACAATAGCGCCCCTTCCATCCTTAAATCTGACAACAAGAAGTAGCCTGTCCATGCCGCAAGCCGCGACCGCCAGCAAGACCAGTACCCAGCACACCCCGATGATGCAGCAGTACTTAAAGATCAAGGCCCAGCACCCCCAGGAGCTGGTGTTCTACCGCATGGGCGACTTCTACGAGCTGTTCTACGACGACGCCAAGCGCGCTGCCGAGCTCCTGGACGTGACCCTGACTGCCCGCGGCAAATCCGGCGGAGAGCCGATCCCAATGGCGGGAATCCCTTACCACGCCGCCGAAGGCTACCTGGCGCGGCTGATCAAGCAGGGCGTGTCCGTGGCCATCTGCGAGCAGATCGGCGATCCAGCCACCAGCAAAGGGCCGGTAGAACGCAAGGTGATGCGCATCGTCACACCGGGTACCGTCACCGACGAGGCGCTGCTGAACGAGCGCCGCGACAACCTGCTGGCCGCTGCGGCCCCGCTGGGCGACCAGTTTGGCCTGGCCCTGCTAGACTTGGCCACCGGCCGCTTCGTGGTGCAGGAAATGGAATCCGCCGAAGCGCTCGCGGAACAGGTGCAGCGCCACAGCCCAGCGGAGCTGCTGGTGCCGGAAGACCTGGCCCTGCCCGCGGACATCGAGCGCCGTGCAGGCCTGCGCCGCCGCGCGCCGTGGGAATTCGAGCTGGAAACGGCCCTGCGCCTGCTGAACCAGCAGTTCGGCACCCTCAATCTTGAGGCCTTCGGCTGCAGCCACATGCACGCTGCCGTCGTGGCCGCCGGCTGCCTGCTGCAGTACGCCCGCGACACACAGCGCACCGAACTTCCGCACATCCGCAGCCTGCAGACGGAGAGCAGCGACGACACCGTGGCACTGGATGGCGCCAGCCGCCGCAACCTGGAAATCGACCTGAACCTTTCCGGAGGCGACGACAACACCCTGCTGTCGGTCCTCGACAGCTGCAAGACCGCGATGGGCAGCCGCCTGCTGCGCCGCTGGCTGAACAACCCGCTGCGCCAGCTCACCGCACTGAACAACCGCCAGGACGCCATTGCCGCGCTGATCGACGGCTATCAGTTCGAACCGCTGCGCGATGCGCTCAAGCCGGTTGGCGATATGGAGCGCATTCTCGGCCGCCTGGCCCTGCGCTCGGCGCGCCCGCGGGACCTGGCGCGGCTCGGCCAGTCGCTGGCACAGTTTCCGGAAATCCAGCGCGAGCTGGCCGAAACCGAATCCGTGCTGCTGAAAGAACTGCTGCGGGAAATCGGCGAGTGGCCGGAAACTGTAGAACTCCTCGAGCGCGCGCTGGTGGAAAACCCGCCGGTGGTGATCCGCGAAGGCGGTGTTATTGCCACTGGCTACGACAGCGAGCTGGACGAGCTCCGCGCGATCAGCGAAAACGCCGGCGACTACCTGGTGCAGCTGGAAGTGCGCGAAAAAGAGCGTACCGGCATTCCCACCCTGAAGGTGGGCTACAACCGCGTGCACGGCTACTTTATCGAGATCAGCCGCGGCCAGAGCGACAAGGCGCCGGCGGACTATATCCGCCGCCAGACCCTGAAAAACGCCGAGCGCTTCATTACCCCGGAACTGAAAGAGTTCGAGGACAAGGCGCTATCCGCCAAGAGCCGCGCCCTGGCGCGGGAAAAGGCCCTGTACGAGGAGCTGATCACAAAACTCAATGAGTTCCTCGCGCAGCTACAGACTGCCGCGGCGGCGGTGTCCCAGCTGGACGTACTGGCGTGTCTCGCCGAGCGGGCCGACAACCTGCGCCTGTGCCGCCCGGAGCTCGGCACCGAGCCCGGCCTGCACATCGGCGCCGGCCGCCACCCGGTGGTGGAGCAGGTGCTGGACGAACCCTTCGTGGCCAACGATATCGAACTGCGCGACGACCGCCGCATGCTGGTGATCACCGGCCCGAACATGGGCGGTAAGTCCACTTATATGCGCCAGACCGCACTGATTGCCCTGCTCGCCCACTGCGGCAGCTATGTGCCGGCAGACTCCGCCAAAATCGGCCTGCTGGACCGTATCTTCACCCGTATCGGCAGCGCCGACGACCTGGCCGGAGGCCGCTCCACCTTTATGGTGGAAATGACCGAGACGGCGAATATCCTGCGCAACGCCAGCGAGCACAGCCTGGTGCTGATGGACGAGATCGGCCGCGGCACCAGCACCTACGACGGCCTGTCACTGGCCTGGGCCTGCGCGCACTACCTGGCGGACCAGGTACGTGCTTTCACGCTGTTCGCGACCCACTACTTCGAACTGACCGACCTGCCGAACCAGTGCCCGGAATCCGCCAATATCCACTTGAATGCCACTGAGCACGGCGACGACATCGTCTTCCTGCACCGCATCCAGGAGGGGCCAGCATCCAAGAGCTACGGACTGCAGGTGGCCAAACTGGCGGGAATCCCCGGCGACGTCCTGGTGGAGGCACGCCAGCGCTTGCACGCGCTCGAATCTGGCGACAGCGACAATTTCAGTGCGCAACCCGCCGTCGCCGCGGAGCCGCCACCGGCGTCCGCGCAGGCACCGGTGGCCACGGGCGAATCCCCTCGCCAGGTGGACCTTTTTGGGGCCCCCAGTCACCCTGCGGTCGACGCCCTTGAAGCACTAGATCCGGACGACCTGAGTCCGCGCCAGGCACTGGAGCAGCTCTATGCCCTACGCAAGCTCCTGTGACTCACTGCCACATCGACAGCGCGGGACTGGTGCCCCGCGTGCCCGGCAGTTATAAGAACCCAACCAATTTGACTGAAAAGCCACTACAATTCGCGCCAGTAATTGCTAAAATCCGCTGCTTCACCGATCTGGGTACTTTCGAGGGACAAGCATGACATTCGTAATTGGGGAAAACTGCATCAAGTGCAAATACACCGACTGTGTGGAAGTTTGCCCGGTGGACTGCTTCTATGAAGGCCCCAACTTCCTCGTGATCCACCCGGACGAATGCATCGACTGCGCCCTGTGCGAGCCGGAGTGCCCGGCGAACGCCATCTTTTCCGAAGACGAGGTCCCCGAGGACCAGCTGCAGTTCATCGAGCTCAACGCGGAACTGTCCGAAGTCTGGCCGAATATCACCGAGAAGAAAGATCCCCTGCCCGACGCGGCGGAGTGGGATGGTAAAAAAGGCAAACTGGATCAACTGGAACGCTGAATTTACCCGCGCAAAAGCCGTCCCGACGGCTTTTTTTATTGCCGATCCGGGTATCCCCGCTATCGACCAAGTAGTATTAAGACAGTCCCTACCATGAAAACGCTGCGTGTTCTCCTGCGACGCACCCTCGCGATCGCACTGCTGAGTATTCCCGCCGAAGTACTGGCCAACGACGACAAGAAGATCGCCCTGACCTTTGACGACGGGCCCCTGCCCGGCGCCACCGAAGCCCTGCTCGACGAATTGGATCGCCTGCAGATCAAGGCAACCTTTTTCCCGGTCGGCAGCGAAATGGAAAAGTTTCCCGAGCAGACCAAGGCGATCATTGACGCCGGCCACAGCGTCGGCAATCACACTTACTCCCACGCCAATCTGGCGGAGCTGGCAACCCCCCAGGCGAAAAAGGAAATTGCCGGAGCGACGCGTATCCTGCGTGAACTGGGCTACGAGGATCCGCTGATGTTCCGCCCGCCCTTCGGGCTACTGCCACAGCCGCTGGAGCGCGAACTGACTCGCGAGGGCACCCCGGTGGCACGCTGGGACCTGTTGCCGGAAGCGAAAACCGATATGGACGATCCGCAGGCCGTCGCCGACTATGTTGCGGACAACGCCTTCCCCGGCGCCATAGTGCTGCTGCATCCGATGTACGGCCAGCGCCGCCAAGTACTGGAGGCCCTGCCGCTGATCAGCGAACAGCTCCGCGACAGGGGCTACGAGTTTGCCACCCTGTCGGAAATGTTACTCGACGCCGATTGAACCGGCGCCGCGACCGTTCAGCTCGCGGACTTCTCCCACAGCGTATCGCATCGACCGGATCCGCCTGGTCGGCGGCGCGATCTGTCCGGCATTCAACGCCGCATGAAAACGCCTCGACAAACTGCGCGCGTATTTATCGCTATTTCCCCATCCTCCGAACCAACAGCTCGTCGCGAGACTTGCCTGGCCCAACCAGTGAACACGGACAGGACACATCCCTTGATCTAATTTTCACGCGATTAAAGTGGTGGTCGACGCAAGGTAACCCTATAAATTAGAACCATCGACTCACGGCACATCATGCCCCTACCGGTGTGGTCGGCGGTGAGACGGTGAACTGAGAGCCGCCGCTAGCGGTTTTTTCCTGACACAACAGGAGTATTACCATGTTGCGCTGGGCCATTATCTTCTTTGTGATCGCACTGATCGCGGCATTCTTCGGTTTCGGCGGCGTCGCTTCCGCAGCCTCAGGTGCGGCTAAAGTGCTCTTCTTCGTATTTATTGCACTGTTCGTGCTGGCACTTATTTTCGGCCGTCGCGGACCGCCCAAATAGCTTCGCTCACGAATCAAAACCGGCGGCTCAGGCCGCCGGCTTTTGCTGTCCCCCGCCCGCCTCTGAATCATCCTCCGCCTTACAGGCCGCACCGTTAAAACCTCCACGGTGTCCACTCTCTGCGCAACCTCTTCCAGCGACGGGAATGATCTTCCCGGTGATAGCCGCCAGCGAGTCAATCAAAGGGAGATTTCCACGCCCAATTTGTAAAGCACACTTGACATAAGGTGCTGCCGCGCAGTCCAATCAGATGACAAGCTAACTTTACATGGAGGTACTATGTCCAGACGGCCCAGACGCCCACTTCACCGGTATTCCTTTCCTCTCATTACCGGCCTGTTTTCCCTGACAACACTCTGCGCCGGCCTGGCGTTGAGCACGGTGCCCGAAGACTCGATGTGGCGCTTCCCGTTGCTACTGGGGCCAATCGTCCCGGCGGCTGGCCTGGTGATCATTGCAACCCGCTACCTGCTCGCACGCGACGAACTGGAACAGCGGGTACAGATGATTGCCGCCACCGTGTCGCTGTTGATCACCGTGACTTTCACGCTTACCTACGGTTTGTTGGAATCCCGTGCGGGTTTTCCCAGCCTCAACGCCACATGGACCGCACTGCTGATTCTGGTGAGCTGGATCATGACCGGGAATATTGTGCGCAGGCGCTACAGGTAACCCCGGGCGATGAAGAACTGCCTGAAAGCTTTGCGCGCCGAACGGCGCTGGACGCAGCAGCAACTGGCCGACGCGCTGGGGGTCAGCCGGCAGACCGTAAATGCGATTGAAAAAGGGAAGTTCGATCCGAGTCTGCCGGTGGCATTTCGCCTCGCCGCGCTGTTTGCCTGCCGGATTGAGGATATCTTCTCGCCAAATTCAGGATAAAGGAGCCCGCACCAACGGCACTGGTGCAGGAACTGCGACTGCAGAACCTAGTTCTCCAGCCCCAGTACATCCGCAAAGTTGTTGAATCCGGTCACCATTTCCATGACCCCCAGCGCCTCGACGATTTCGTCATCACTCGCACCGACCTGGTGGGCCTTGGCAATCAGGTGCTCGCCGTGGTCGAAGGGCGCCAGGTTGGCGTGGCGCGCGAGGTCAAACAGAGCGTGCTCCTTGGGGGGATAGTGCACGTGCTTGGGGTCGGTGCGAATATGCAGCACTTCCTTCGGATCCACGCCCAGCTCCTGCAACATGGCGCTGTGGTGGTAGATACCATAGTCGCAGTTGTTATCAGCTGAAACCACCAGGGCGATGCCCTCCTTGAGCTGTGCCGACAGGCACCCGTGCAGCATCAACGTTTTGAATTTTTCCCAGTTGGCTTGCAGCAAGGCTGGGTGCTGGGCAAAGGCGCGGAACAGATTGGGCACACTCCCCAATTCACTTTCCATCTCTTCAAAGACTTTCTGCACCCGCTCGTCCGCGGGTCCCTCCACCAGGGGTATACGACTCATAGTTCACCTGCCCGAGCTGCCTGCAGCTCTCTGTTCACCTACCCGATTCCATTGCTTCCAAATTCGCTTTTCGCGCTGACCACATACTGTATATAATCCCAGCATGCGAAAGATCATCCACTGCGACTGCGACTGCTTTTACGCTTCAGTCGAAATGCGCGACGACCCGAACCTCCGCGGCCGTCCTCTCGCAGTGGGCGGCGCCAGTGACCGGCGCGGTGTCATTTCCACCTGTAATTACGAGGCGCGCAGCTATGGCGTGCGTTCCGCCATGCCCAGCGCCCAGGCAAAAAAACTTTGCCCTGACCTGATTGTAGTACCGGGCAACATGAAAAAATATCGAGAGATCAGCGGCCAAATCCGGGATATTTTCCTGGATTATAGCGACGCTATAGAACCGCTATCCCTCGATGAAGCCTTTCTGGATGTCACTGGCAGCGGCCACTGCCAAGGCAGTGCCACGCTGATCGCCGAGGAGATCCGCCGGCGGGTACGCGAAGAGCTGGGTATCACCATCTCCGCCGGGGTAGCACCGAACAAGTTTCTCGCCAAGATCGCCAGCGACTGGCGCAAACCCGACGGGCTGACGGTGATCGTGCCAGACGCAGTCGACCAGTTCGTCCTGCGGCTGCCGGTCAACAAGATTCACGGCGTCGGTCGCGTAACGGCGGAAAAGATGCTGCGCCGCGGCATCCGCACCTGTGCCGATCTGCGCGGCTATTCGCAGGTCGAGCTGACCCGGGACTTCGGCAAATTTGGCCAGCGCCTCTATGAACTGTGCCGGGGTATCGACGAACGCCCAGTCAGTGGTGACGGTGCGCGCAAGAGCGTCAGTGTCGAGCATACATTCAGCGAGGACCTGCCGACCCTGGAAGACTGGCAGGAGCAGCTCACAGGACTCTACATGCGCCTGCTGGAACGGCTCGACAACCTGGACGAGCGCTATCAGATTAGTGGCGCGTCGGTAAAAGTGAAGTACGGCGACTTTTCCACCGCCACCCAGGAGCGCGCCAGTCACGCTGCGCGAATCTCCGAGTTTAAACACCTGCTACAACAGAGTTGGGACAGGCGTCCGGAGCCCATCCGCCTGCTCGGCGTGGGAGTAAAACTCAAGGATTTACGTGCCGAATTTGGACCCGAGCAACTCCCCCTACCCCTGCCAGCGGTAAACAGCCTGTCCGCTTGATTCGGGCCCTGCACGCAAATCCGGCCGGGTAACGGCTACCGCCTGGCACGTACCAGTCAGTAAATTTGGCGCCGCCAGACACTCACTACAGACAGGACTGCAAAGCCGCGAACTATACTCCCCAGACTACCGGCAAGGTGCGGGCCGATGAAAAAAGTACTCCCCAGCGCCGCTGTAAGTTGGTTCCTGAATTACGCCAGGAAGCTGGAACATCCGCAGCTGTTCAAGTGGATTTGCGCCATATTTCTGGTGAATCTGTTTATCCCCGACCCGGTACCACTTGTAGACGAACTGCTGCTGGGAATGGTTGCCCTTTATCTGGCCCGCCAGAAGAAAGCGCCAGACCAGTCCGGTGAAAAAACAGTAGGTAGTGGCAGAGGTGAGCGGGTCAAGGAAGAGCCGCAGACCGGGGAACGCCATAAATTCTGACCTGCGTCAGAAGGGCCGCCAGCCAGCGAAACGCTTCGATGGCGTTATCGCTGCCAATCGTTCAAAAAGGTGTACAGCGCATGGAGGCGCGATAAATGTCCTGGAAAGACTTTCAGCACCTGAGTGACGAGGCCCTGCTCGATTACTACCACTCCACGCGCAATATCAAGGCGTTCCGCCAGCTTTACGCCCGCCATAAAGACTGCCTTTATCGCTACTGCACGCAAATGAATTTTGCGGGCGCAGCGAGCGTGCTGGAGGAACTCTGGAGGGGGCTGCTCGAGCGCCCACCACAGCTCTGCGGCCGCCTGCTGCGCAGCTGGTTATTTATTCGCGTCAACAAACTGTTGCGCAACTATGCCGGCGCAGATCCGGATGCCAAACAGAATTCTCTCCTCCCTGACAGCCAACTCCTGCAGGGCATTCAGCAACTTTCCCGGACTGAGCGCAATATTCTGCTGCTCCACCTGGAATGCGAGTTGCCGCTCGCCACAGTTGCCGATATCGAAAAAATTTCCCTTAAATCCTGCCGCGAACACTATCGCAGCGGCAAGGATAAACTGGACGAATTTTTACACGGTTCCAAAAGGAAACCTTGGCGTATCGAAGAGGTAGAGGTAACTGTATGAGCGTATGGGAGCATCAATACCGGGACGCAGTAGCAGAAATCACTTCCCCGGGAACTCTCGATGAAAAAATCCTGCTGCAGGCCCGCCAGTTCAAGCCGGTCAAGCAGGAAAACCGCTGGCTGTCCAAAGCGGCTGGCAGTTGTGCAGCTGTGGCAGTCATCGTGCTGCTGGTCCATCCGGCGCAATATCTTGGCGCCCTGACACCGAAACAGCGCGGCGCACAGAGTAACGAAAGCAGTTCGCTGACAAACTGGCAGCTACAGAAACCCTTACCGGCAACCGGTACAGATCCCTGGTTCGAACTCCGCAGCGAAGTACAGGCGGGAAATTATATGCGCCTCTGCCAGCAGTGGCGCCACGAACAACGTGGCATCACCGCGGATAAGCTGCCCCGCGACCTCGCCAACAAAGCGCGTAAACACTGCCGCTTACTGCCCACGCATTAACCACCCGTGGCGGGGCGGCACTCTGCTGCGCCGCTACCGCTTACTTCAGTGTCAGTATCACTTTACCCCGTGCGCGACGTTCGGTGATCGACGCGAAGGCCTGTACATACTCTTCAAACCGATAAACTTCGGTTGTCAGCGGGTTCAGTTTTCCCTCCTCGACCATCTGCAACAGCTCGGCAAAATTCTGCAGGTTGGCTTTGGGATCTCTCTGCGCCCAGCTGCCCCAGAAAATTCCCATAATATCGCCCGCTTTAAGCAGTGGCAGGTTCAGCGGCAACCTGGGAATATCCCCCGAAGCGAAACCAATGACCAGGTAACGCCCACACCAGGCGATAGAACGGTAGGCTTCTTCCGTGTAGTCGCCACCGACCGGATCGTAGATAACATCAGCACCCTTGCCACCGGTCAGTTCCTTGATGCGATCCTTGAGGTTTTCCTCTGAGTAATTGATCAGCTCATCCGCACCCACCTCGCGGCAAAACTCCAGCTTTTCCGCACTGGATGCGCAGGCAATCACCCGGGCCCCGAGAGACTTACCCAACTGGATGGCAGTCACACCGACACCACCCGCTGCTCCCAGCACCACCAGGGTTTCGCCCGGTTCCAGGGCTGCGCGTTGCTTGAGCGCGTAATAGGAAGTGGCATAGGTGATACAGAATCCGGCAGCCTGTTCGAAACTGAGTTTTTCCGGCATCGGCACCAGCAGTTTCTGGTCCACGTTAACCTGCTCTGCAAATGCGGACATGCCCGGCATGGCGATCACGCGGTCGCCAACCTTGAAGTTTTTCACCGCGCTGCCCACAGCACTGATTACACCGGCACATTCGCCACCGGGCACAAACGGTAGTGGTGGTTTCACCTGGTATTTTCCGGCAATGATCAGCGAATCCGGGAAATTGATGCCCGCGGCACGCACATCAATACGCACCTCGCTTTCTTTCAGTTCCGGAAGTTCCCGCTCGGCAATGACCAGCGTTTCCGCAGTACCGTATTCCTCGCACACCAGAGCGCGCATACATTTCTCCAATTCTTCAATCTAAACCAAGTTTGACGGCGACGAAAAGATCACACCACTTCAAACAGCCCGGCCGCCCCCATGCCGCCGCCCACGCACATGGTAACCACGACATACTTGACCCCGCGGCGTTTGCCTTCCAGCAGTGCGTGCCCGACCATGCGCGCACCACTCATGCCATACGGGTGGCCGATGGAAATGGCCCCGCCGTTGACATTGAGTCGGTCGTTATCGATTCCCAACTTGTCACGGCAGTAGAGTACCTGTACCGCAAAGGCTTCGTTCAGTTCCCACAGGCCGATATCGTCCATGGAGAGCCCTGTCCGCTTGAGCAGCTTGGGAATGGCATAGACGGGGCCGATACCCATTTCGTCCGGCTCGCAACCGGCCACTGCCATTCCCCGGTAGATACCCAGCGGCTGCAGGTTGCGCTGCTCTGCAAGCGCGCGATCCATCAGCACCATCGCCGCCGCACCATCGGACAACTGCGACGCGTTGCCAGCGGTGATGATGCCGCCCTCGCGCACCGGCTTTAACCCCTGCAACCCTTCGAGCGTCGTCTGCGGCCGGTTGCCCTCGTCCTGGGCCAGCGTGACTTCCTCATAGGAAATCTCGCCGCTCTCTTTGTCGAATACGCCCTTGGTGCAGGTTACCGGGATGATTTCGTCTTTGAATAGATTGGCCTGCTGCGCGGCCGCGGTGCGCATCTGCGACTGCAACGCATATTCATCCTGGCGCTCGCGCCCAATACCGTAGCGCTCGGCAACCACCTCCGCCGTGTCGATCATCGGCATATAGATCGCCTTGTGCATTTCGAGCAGCCCCGGATCCGTCGCCCGGAAACTGTTCATGTGCTCGTTCTGCACTAGGGAGATCTGCTCCAGTCCGCCCGCCACAGCAACCGGGCAACCATCCTGCACAATCTGCTTGGCCGCCGTCGCCACCGCCATCAGGCCCGACGAACACTGGCGATCGATGGTCATGCCGGCAACGCTGACCGGCAGCCCTGCGCGCAGCGCGATCTGGCGCGCCGCATTCAGACCCGTGGTGCCCTGCTGCATGGCCACGCCGAAAATACAGTCGTCGACTTCTGCCGCTTCGATTCCAGCGCGCTCGACTGCGGCGCTGACCGCGTGCGCGGCGAGGCTGGGGCCCTCGAGATTATTGAATGCACCGCGATAGGCCTTGCCGATCGGCGTGCGTGCGGTAGAGACGATAACGGCTTCTTTCATGATGGTTTCCTCAATTCAGTCGCGAATTGATATTCAGCTCAATTCCACATCCAGCGCAGCTGCGGCTTTCTGCACAAATTTGACGGTCTGATTCAGGCCGCCGACCAGTTCTTTCTGGGCACTCTCATCCGAGATTGCGTCCAGGTTGGCAAGTACATCTTCCGCTGTCTGCCGTTCCGGTGGCAGATAGACACCATCGGTTTCCACAATCCTGGCGCGGGCAAATGCACCGGCGCCGGCACCCAGAATAAAGCGATTGGGCGCATCTTCTGCCACCAGAGCGACCAGGCCCGCGGTAACCGATTCCGGCGTCATCAGATCGAGAATTTTCTCATCGGTAATAATGTCTTCCGTCATTCGGGTACGCGCAGTCGGCGACAGGCAGTTGATCTTGATACCGTACTTTTCACCCTCCAGATACAGGGTGTTCATCAGCCCCACCAGCGCCATCTTGGCGGCACCGTAGTTGGACTGGCCGAAGTTACCGTAAAGCCCGGAAGAGGAAGTGGTCATGACAATACGGCCGTAATTCTGCTCACGCATCAGGCCCCAAACCGCCTTGGTGCAGTTGACCGAGCCCATCAGGTGCACTTCCATCACAAGTTTAAAATCGTCCAGATCCGCCTTGGCGAAGGATTTGTCCCTCAATATACCGGCATTGTTCACCAGAATATCCACGCGACCCCATTGATCCACGGCCTCTTTGACCATGGCTTCCACTTCACCGTAACGGGTCACATTGGCGCCGTTGGCGATGGCCTCGCCCCCGAAACCGCGAATCTCTGCCACCACCTGCTCCGCCGCGGACAGAGATGCGCCGGAACCGTCCCGCGCGCCGCCCAGATCGTTGACGACGACACGCGCTCCGCGTCGCGCCAGTTCCAGCGCGTGGGATTTTCCAAGGCCGTTGCCGGCGCCGGTCACAATGGCGACCTGCCCATCAAATCGAATGCTCATATCGCTGACTCTCTCAAAACCGATTTTTTAGACGAATTGCATAAACAGCCACTCGGCAATCAACGCCGGTTTCTCCTGCCCCTCAATCTCCATGGTGACTTCCAGCTTCAACTGAAACTGGTTCGGGCTTTTCTCCTGGATATCCAGAACCTTCGCCCGCACGCGGACATTGCTGTCGACCTTGACGGGATTGATAAAGCGCACTTTATCCAGGCCATAGTTAACCCCCATCTGCACGCCCTCGATACCAATTTGCAGTTGTTCCGCAAAATAGGACAGCAGTGACAGAGTCAGGAAGCCGTGGGCAATAGTCCCGCCGAACGGGGTCTGTTTGGCCGCCTCGGGATCCACATGGATAAACTGGCGATCGAGGGTGCACTCGGCAAAGGTATCAATACGGTGCTGATCTATTTTCAGCCAGTCGGTGGCCTCACTTTCAAACCCGATGAATGCCTGGATCTGGTCGCGGGGAATCAATGTCGTCATGGTGTACTCCTGTTGTTATCTGTTCATTGGAGTCAATTCACAAAAGGCGTTGCGCGTCAGTAGGCGGAAAGTCCGCCGTCTACCGCCAGCGCCTGCCCCGTGACATAGGTCATTTTAGGCGACAGCAACATCAGCATCGCCGTCACCACTTCCTCCGGCTGCCCCAGGCGCTTCATCGGACACCCGGAAGCGAGGAAACCCTGGAAATCCTGCTGGCTAACACCGGGTGTTTCGATACCTGTCACCATCGGCGTCAGGGTAAAGAAGGGGCAGATCGCATTGACGCGCACGCCGTATTTGGCAGTTTCCACTGCAGCGGTCTTTGTCAGGCCGATGACCGCATGTTTTGCCGCCGAATAGGAGGCAATCTTGGGGGCGCCGCCCAGACCAGCCATTGACGACACATTGAGCACCACACCGCTGCCGCGCTTTTTCATCAGCGGCAGCTGGTGCTTGAGGCCGAACAGGACACCCTTCAGGTTAACGTTGTACTGACGGTCCATCTCCGCCTCGTCAGTCTCTTCAACCAGCATCATCGGCGGGGCAATACCGGCATTGTTGACCGCAATATCCAGCTGCCCGAATGCGTCCTGTGCCAATTCCACCAGTGCCGCGCAGTCTTTTTCTGACGACACGTCGCAACGCCGCGCGCGGACTTCGATACCTGCTCCACCCAGCTCGTCGGCCAGTGTCATCAGATCCGCTTCATTGATATCGCCCAATACCAGCTTTGTTCCACGCTCGCCCAACTCGCGGGCGAGTAGCTTGCCAAATCCGCTGGAAGCACCGGTAATCAGCGCCACCTGGCCGCTGAAATCGAGAATCGGATCGGTAGCCATATCAGATACCCCCACAGGAAGTCATGCCGCCGTCGACCACTACACATTCACCGGTGGTGTAGCTGGACGCATCGGAGACGAGATAGAGCACGGTACCGGCCATTTCCTCCGGCTCCGCGTGACGGTGCATAGGAATATGGTCGACGGCCGTCTTGTAGATATCCTCGTGGGTGAACAGCGCGCCGGCGAACTTGGTCTTGGTCAACCCCGGCAACAGCGCATTGACGCGGATATTGAACTGCGCACACTCCTTGGCAAATGCCTTGGTCATATTCACTACCGCCGCCTTGGTGATGGAGTAGATGCCCTGGCCCACCCCGGGCTGCAGCGCATTGATCGAGGCAGTATTGACAATACAACCACCGCCCTGCTCGCGCATCAGCTTGCCGGCCTCGACGGACATAAAGAAATAACCGCGAATATTTACGTCGACGGTTTTCTGGAAGGCACCCAGGTCCGTATCGAGAATATGGCCGAAGTACGGGTTCGTTGCCGCATTGTTCACCAGGATATCCAGGCGACCGTATTTCTGGCGAATCTCGCCGAAGACCCGCTCGATGTCCTCCATATTGCCGATATGGCAGGGTACCGCTTCGGCCTTGCCACCGGCGTCGACAATGGCATCGGCGACTGCCTGGCAGCCCTCGATCTTCCGGCTGGACACCAGCACGTGGGCGCCCTGCTCTGCCAGCAGCTTGGCAATGGCTTCGCCGATACCCCGGCTCGCACCGGTCACCAGAGCAATCTTGCCTTTCAGGTCAAAAAGATTAGTCGCCATACATTTCTCCAATACGTAAATTTTTAATTTGGTTTCAGGATTCTTTGTCGATCACATCCAGGGCCATCTGTGCCAGCGGCTCTACAAAGGCGCCCAGTTTGGCTGCGCTCTTGCTGGAAGCATTCCCGTCCTGCGCGCGCTTGGCGACACCCTGTACGATTGCCGCGAGACGGAAAAAGCTGAAGGCCAGATAGAAGGCCCAGTTGTCGATTTTATCGATTCCCATGCGAGCGCAGTAACTGGCGACGTATTCCCGTTCCGAGGGAATGCCCAGCGCGTGCCGGTCCATCCCCATCAGTCCGGAGATATTGCCCGCGCCCGCGGGCATGCGCAGCTGCATGCACTGATAGGCCAGGTCGGCAAAGGGGTGACCGAGCGTCGACAGTTCCCAGTCGAGCACCGCGATAGCGCGGCTCTCGGTGGGGTGAAATACGATGTTGTCGAGACGGTAGTCGCCGTGCACCAGCGTTGCGCGGCCGTCATCTGCAGGCAGAGCGGTTCCGAGCCAGTCCATCAACTGATCCATCGCCGCAATCGGCTGCAGCTCCGAGGCCCGGTATTGCCCCTGCCAGCGCTCCAGCTGGCGCTCGAAGTAATTCCCCGGCTTGCCGTAATCGGTCAGCCCACAGGCCTCCAGATCGACGCTGTGCAGGGCAGCCAGTACCCGATTCATTTCTTCGTAAAAGCCGCTGCGTTGGGCGTTGTCGAGTTCCGGCAACGCCGCATCCCAGAAAATCCGGCCGTCGCAGTATTCCATCACGTAGAACATCGAGCCGATCAGTTCCCGATCTTCACACAGGTGCAGTACACGCGGCACCGGCACATCGGTATCCGCCAACGCGCGCATCACGCGAAATTCTCGATCCACCGCGTGGGCAGATTTCAGCAGTTTGCCCGGGGGCTGGCGGCGCAATACGTAGGTACCGGATTCCGCCTGGACTTTGAACGTCGGGTTCGACTGGCCGCCGGAGAACTTTTCGACCTGGATCGGCCCGCGGAAGCCTTCGATATGTGTAGCCAGGTACGCGGCCAGTTTTTCGGTGGGCAACTGCTCCACCGCCGTTTTCTTGCCGGATTCCATTGTTTCCGTGGTCACGTTGTCATCACCTTATCGCTCGATTTTTTTATTCGGTTTCAGCACCGTAACGCGCCGCGAGGTTGCGTCCCAGCTGCATCATATGCACCTGGTCGGGTCCATCCGCCAGGCGGATGGTGCGCGCATAGGCGTAGTGCTGTGCAAGGTTGAAATCCTGGCTGAGGCCCGCGGCGCCGTGAATCTGTATCGCCCGGTCAATCACATTGCAGGCCATTTGCGGCGCCACGATTTTGATCATTGCGATCAGGTCTTTCGCCGACTTGTTACCATACTTATCCATCTGCTGCGCCGCTTTCAGGGTCAACAGTCGCGCCTGTTCGATTTCACAGGCGGACTTGGCGATATCCTCGCGCACCGATTGCTGCTTGCTCATCGGACGACCGAATACCACGCGCTGTTCGGCACGACGGGACATCATTTCCAGCGCGCGCTGTGCCTGGCCGATCAGGCGCATGCAGTGGTGAATGCGCCCCGGCCCGAGACGGCCCTGGGCGATTTCAAAGCCCCGCCCCTCGCCGAGAATCAGGTTGGACGCCGGCACGCGCACATTGTCGAATATCACCTCCGCGTGGCCTTCCGGTGCGTCGTCGTAGCCAAACACCGTCATCGGGCGCAGAATTTTCACTCCGGGGGTATCGGTGGGTACGAGAATCTGCGACTGCTGCTGATGGCGGTTCGGGTTTTCCGGATCGGACTTGCCCATCACGATCATGATTTTGCAGCGCTTGTTCATCAACCCACTGATATAGAACTTGTGGCCATTGATAACGTAGTCATCGCCATCGCGCACGATCGAGGTTTCGATATTGGTAGCATCGGATGACGCCACCTTCGGCTCCGTCATTGCAAATGCGGAGCGGATCTCTCCGGCGAGCAATGGTGTCAGCCACTGCGCCTGCTGCTCGGGGCTGCCGTACTGTGCCAGCACTTCCATATTGCCGGTGTCGGGGGCGCTGCAGTTGAAAATCTCCGAGGAAAAGAGCACCTTGCCCATTTCTTCGGCCAGCGGCGCGTACTCGAGATTGGTCAGGCCCGCGCCGAAGCGGGAGTCCGGCATAAACAGGTTCCACAGCTCGGCACTCTTCGCCTTGGCTTTCAGTTCCTCCATGATCGCCGGTTCGCCCCAGCGATCTTCCTGCAGCTGCTGGAAGTAGGTGTCTTCAGCCGGATAGACATGTTCCTGCATAAACTGCTGCAGGCGTTCGAGTAGCTGTTTTACTTTGTCTGAATATTCAAAATCCATTATTCGCTACCTTTAGCTGTAGGTAATAAATTCCTGCCGCTCCTCGCTTTCGAGATGTGGCACGTGATTGAAACTGTGCAGACTGACGCTGTCAGCACTGGAGAAAAACTGACTGACTGACGTGTTCTTGATCTGCATATTGAGCTTGGTGACCGTCTCCGCATGGGCGCCGAGCACCTGGCGTACCATCATCGCAATGGCGCCGCCGGAACTGACGACCAGAGTGGTACTGCCTTTGGGTCCACTGCCGATCACTTTCAGTCCGTCCTCAATACGCTGTTCGAACGCCCGCCATGTCTCGGTTGGAGTAATTTCTCCGTTGGCCCAGGCGAGCATGGCTTTTTTCAGGAAGCGGTAATAATCGGCCCGGCCGGCGTCCTTAGCAGGCACGGAGTGCGGATCGCGCTCTCCGTAACTGCGCATCATGCTGTGGAAATCGAATTCATTCAGGTGCGGCACCAGCTCGACCCGGGAGACATCCAGGTCCAGTCCCTCGCAGATCCCCTGCGCCGTCTCCCGGTGGCGCAACAGGTCCCCGCAAAGGACCCGATCAAACTGCATGCGGGCATCACGCCAGTGCTCTCCCAGCCAGCGCGCCTGGCGCCAGCCAAGATCGGATAGCTTGTCGTAGTCGGCGGCGCCAAATGACGCCTGGCCATGGCGAACGATATAAAACTCAGCCAATTTGTATCTCCCCTCGGATTGCCCACTACCCTAGCTCGCCCCCATAGATCATCCAAATTTATTATGCGAATATCGCACCATTCACAGCATCAAACTTGGGTGATCGAAGTGAATCTGCAACAGATGGACATGAATCTCTTCCTGGTCCTGGAAGCAATCTACAACGAGCGCAATCTGACCCGCGCTGCGGAGCAGCTGCACATCACCCAACCGGCGGTGAGTAATGCCCTCGCCCGCTTGCGCCGCACACTGGATGACCCTCTGTTCACGCGAACCACAGGCGGCATGAGTCCGACACCGCTCACCGAACGCATCATGCCCAAGGTGCATGAGGCCCTGGTGCTGCTCGGCGGCAGCCTGAGAGAGCAGCGTCAATTTGATCCGGCCAGCGCGGAAATGACGCTGCGCCTGTCGATGAACGACATGGCCGAAACCCTGCTGTTGCCACGCCTGCTGGAACAGCTGCAACAGACTGCGCCCGGTATTTCCGTCGAGTCCTACTATGTGCCCAGGAACCAGCTGGTTAAGGAGCTTTCGGCCAATATGCTGGATTTCGGCCTGGATATTTCCCTCGCCACCACCACGCAATTGCAGCAGCACCGCCTGGTCCACGATCGCTATCTGTGTATGGTGCGCACAGACCATCCACTGGCACAGCAGACCAGTCTGACCCTGGAACAGTATCTACAGCTGGAACATATTCACGTTTCCAGCCGGCGCAGCGGCCCCGGGGTCGTGGATATCGGCCTGAATAAGCTCGGGCGCCGCCGCAATATCAAGTTGCGGGTACAGCACTACCGGGTTGCCCCGCTCGTGGTATTGCGTACAGACCTGGCTCTGACAGTACCGGCCAGTCTCGCCAACCAGTACCCCGCGCGCCTGTTCGAACTGCCATTCCAGATCCCACAGCTGGACTGGCACCTGTTGTGGCACAACAATCAACATGACGATCCGGCCAACCGCTGGTTGCGCGAGCTGATACTGGATATGTTCGCAACCGCTCAATAGGCAAGGATCTGTGCCCCGCAGGCCGTATCGGCGAAAGAGTCACCTCAGGCCATTGCCAGCCGCTGGAATGCGGATTCTTCCGCAGCCATGCGGTGCACGTCGGAGATTGATCACTGATTTCGACCGGATCGGTCACTGCCCACCGCTCCCGCCATTGCTATTCTGCGCCCAACAATATGCAACTCTTTGCATATACGAATCGACCGAAACCGGTCACATCTAGGTCAAGAAGAAGAGATTATTGCCATGTCCCACGCCTACCCCCACCTGCTGGCCCCGCTGGACCTGGGCTTTACCACGCTGAAAAATCGGGTGCTGATGGGCTCGATGCACACCAACCTGGAGGAACACGCCGGTGGCTTTACCCGGCTGGCAGCTTTCTATGCGGAGCGCGCCCGGGGCGGTGTAGGCCTGATTGTGACTGGCGGTATCGGCCCCAATGAAGAGGGCGGCGTCTTTATGGGCTCCGCCAAAATGACGACCCCGGAAGAGGCCCAGCAGCACCGGGAGATCACCGACGCGGTCCATTCGGAGGGTGGCAAAATCTGTATGCAGATTCTGCACGCGGGCCGCTACGCCTATAACCAGAATCTGGTTGCCCCTTCCGCGATTCAGGCGCCGATCAACCCGTTCACGCCGCGTGAACTGACTGGCGAAGAAATCGAAGGCCAGATTGACGATTACGTGCGCTGCGCCACCCTGGCCCGCGAGGCGGGTTACGACGGCGTCGAGATCATGGGCTCCGAAGGCTACTTCATCAACCAGTTCATCGTGTCGCGCACCAACAAGCGCACCGACGAGTGGGGCGGCAGCTTCGAAAATCGCATCCGCCTGCCGCTGGAAATCGTGCGCCGCGTGCGCGAGGCGGTCGGCGAAGACTTCATCATCATCTACCGCCTGTCGATGCTGGACCTGGTAGAAGACGGCAGCACCTTTGACGAAGTCGTTGCCCTGGGCAAGGCGATCGAAAAAGCCGGCGCCACCATCATCAATACCGGCATCGGCTGGCATGAAGCCCGTGTGCCCACCATCGCTACCAGCGTCCCCCGCGCGGCATTTACCGAAATCACTGCCAAGGTAAAACAGCACCTGAGCGTACCAGTGGTGACCAGTAACCGCATCAATATGCCGCAGGTGGGCGAAGACGTACTGGCAGCAGGCCACGCCGACATGGTGTCCATGGCGCGTCCGTTCCTCGCCGACCCCGACTTCGTCAATAAGGCCGCAGAAAACCGCACGGATGAGATCAATACCTGTATCGGCTGTAACCAGGCCTGCCTGGACCACACCTTCGAACTGAAGCTGACCTCCTGCCTGGTCAACCCGCGTGCCTGCCACGAAACCGAACTGCAATACCAGCCGACGGATAAGGCGAAGAAGATCGCTGTCGTCGGCGCCGGTCCGGCCGGCCTGGCTGCAGCGACTGTGGCCGCCGAGCGCGGCCACGAGGTCACGCTGTTTGAAGCGGACGGTCGCGTCGGCGGCCAGTTCAATATTGCCAAGCAGATTCCCGGCAAGGCGGAGTTCGAGGAAACGCTGCGTTACTTCAAGCGCAAACTGGAGCTCACTGGTGTAACGGTGAAGCTGAACACACGTGTGGAAGCGGCGGACCTGCGGGAATTCGATGAAGTGATCATCGCCACCGGCATCGAACCGCGCACACCGCCGATCCCCGGCGTCGAGCACGAAAAGGTATTGAGCTACCTGGACGTACTGAAACACAAGAACGCGGTCGGGCAGAAAGTCGCCGTCATCGGCGCTGGTGGTATTGGCTTTGACGTGGCGGAATACCTGACCCACGAGGTGGATCCGCAGGCCGAACTCATCGCCAGCAGCAAGTCCGAGTTCTTCGACGAGTGGGGCGTGGACATTCAGCTGGAAAACCGCGCGGGCCTGAAGTCCGCAAGCGCGGTTTCCGCTCCCCGCCAGGTTACGCTGCTGCAGCGCAAGACATCCAAAGTCGGCGCCGGTCTCGGCAAGACCACCGGCTGGATTCACCGCACCAGCCTCAAGCACCGCAATGTTCAGATGATTCCCGGTGTGCAGTACGAAAAGATCGACGATCAGGGCCTGCACCTGCGCATCGGCGACGAGCAGCAGGTTCTGGACGTCGACAACATCGTGATCTGTGCGGGGCAGGAACCGGCGCGCGCTCTGTACGATGCATTGCAGGAAAATGGAGTGACCACGCACCTGATCGGCGGCGCAGACGAGGCCGCCGAGTTGGACGCCAAGCGCGCGATCGACCAGGGTTCACGCCTTGCGGCCGAGATCTAACTATTCGGGCAGGTAGTCAGTATAGGCGCCGGATGCCGTCCGCATCCGGCAGGAATTTCCAGGTAAAAAAAGGCCCCGTAATGGGGCCGAGCTCAGGGTCATAAGACAAGCGACAATCAATTTGGGTGGGGCGGCACAGCCAGCGCCGCTTCACTCTCCGGCTGCCACTGGGGCCGCGAGAGATATCCGGTCAGGCGGTAGAGCACAAATACCAGGCCACAGAGTGCAAACATTGCCCAGTACAGCGCCGGCCCGCCCAACCACTCGATCACCAGTCCGCCGACAAACGGCGCCGCGGACCAGCCCAGCGAATAGAACGACGAAGCGCCGAAGTAACTACCGCGCAGATGATCCGGCGCCATCCGGTCTATCTGCACACTCATGGTCGGGAACAGAATCGCCTCTGCGAGACTGACGACAAAGGTCGCGCCCATCCACCCGGCGAACCAGTCCACCGGATTGGTCGCATACCAAATCTGTCCCGCGGCCAGAATCAGCAGCCCGATCGCAATACGCCTGTTTACGCTGATATCGCGCATCATCTGCAGCATCGGAAACTGCAGCAGTACGATGGTCGATGCATTCACCAGGATCATACTGGAAATCAGCTGCACCAGATCCGGCGCCTCAGCGCGAGTCAGGTACTGGACCAGACTCGAATCCATATGGGCGTAGATAAACATGGTCAGCACATTCGCAACAATAACAACGAGAAAAACGTGGTCGCGTTTCAACACTGCAAGCGTACTGGCAAACGTAGCTCCCGCATCGCGTTTTTTGTGCGCGAGGCGGCCGGTGGCGGTCCGCGCAAATCCCCAGAGAAAACCGAGGCTCAGCAGTAAATAACTGAGTGCGGTCAGGCCGAACGTGGACTGCTGCGCACTAAGCCCTGCCCACACCCCGACAATAGGACCGAGCGCCGCCCCGACGTTGACCAGGAAATAACGGAACTGCAACGCCAGCTCCCGGCTCTGCTTGTCCCGAATCAGGTCGCCCATCAACGCACTGGCGGGCGGCTCCCATACCGCGCGGCCGATCGAGCAGAAGGTTATCGACAGGACAAACAGCGGCAGCGTGTCTGCCACTGCCAGCAGAGCAAAAGCGAGGAAATTAATTCCGGTTCCGGCCAGCAGAATATTGCGTCGGCCGTAACGGTCTGACAGTGCCCCGACATAAAACCCGAGCAGGGCCGCCCCCACCGCGGAGGCACTCAGAATCAGACCGATTTGCGCCGCACCCAACTGGAATTTTTCATACAACAGAATCGCCAGAAACGGCCACACCATGAAATAGGTGCCGCGTCCGAAGAAGCTGCCGATCAGAATGATCCATATCAAAGGCGGAAAGTTATGCAGCCTCTGCCACCACTGCCTGTCCATTGGAATTACTCCTTGTCGATGATCTTTCTCTCGTAAATAACCAGAACGCACAGACACTCTTCTGCGCGAAATTTTTGGCAAAAAAAAACCCGGGAGGCGTGCCTTCCGGGTTTTCTGTTGGGAGGAAGGCTTTTTCACCTTCCATCGCCAGTAGCTTTGTCAGGTGTGCTAGGTGATCACGACGGTCACCGGGCGCATCTTATAAGTATTGCGCTGGGCGCAGACTTTACGCGCACCGCCACACCAGGTCACAAACCCGAACGCCGAACGCAGATGCACAGAGGCCGACAGCAGGTGCTGCAGGGCGGAGCGCAGTCGCGGCGAAAATTGTAGGGTTTGCGGGTTCATCGAATTAAATTCTTAAGTTGACGCTATGGCGTTAATAGTATCTGAGCAGTCAGCGTTTGCAAGGAAAAAGTTGCATTATTTTTTCGAGTTGTTCTCATCGCCGCAGCAAATATTTCAACGCGGTAATCAAAGGGGCATGGCCGACTATACTGGAAACATTTCTGCGGACCGGAGACCCACCAAGGATTGGACCCGCCCATGACCAGTGACGCAAATATTCCCCAGAATATTGACGATACCGCCGCGCGGCAGACTGAGATGATAGCCACCCCCGCCGGCCCACTTCTCGGGAAGATAGATCCCAAAACCGGAGTACAGTGTTTTCTCGGTGTTCCCTTTGCTGCGCCACCGGTGGGTGAGCTGCGCTGGCGCGCCCCACAGAAGATGGCGCCGTGGCGGGCACCTTTGCAGGCCACCCGATTCGGTATGCCCGCGGCACAGAACCCCTCGCTACTGTTCAAGGTGCTCGGCCCCAACGGCGAGCATCCAGAGGGGGAGGACTGCCTGTACCTCAATATCTATGCGCCGCCACAGGACAGGCGGAGTTCGACCAAACTGCCGGTGATGGTCTGGATTCACGGTGGTTCTTTTTACCTGGGATCCGGCTCACAGGAAATTTACGACGGCCGTTACCTGGCTGCCAGCGGCCGGGCCATCGTGGTCACCTTCAATTACCGCCTCGGCGCCCTCGGTTTTCTGCGCCTCGACGACATCAGCGATATTCCGGCGACCGGCAACGAAGGCCTGCAAGACCAGATTGCTGCACTGCAATGGGTACAGGAAAACGTCGCTGCATTCGGCGGCGATCCTGACAACGTCACCCTGTTTGGCGAATCCGCTGGCGCCATGTGCATCGTCAATTTGATGGCTGCGCGCAACTGCCGCGGTCTGTTTCATCGCGCGATTGTACAGAGCGGTAACCCGAGCACCGTGCACTCCCGCGATCGGGCCAACGACCTGGGCCGGGGATTTCTCGAACACCTGGCACAACTGAGAGATGTCGACGATCCGGCCGGCGCCAGCACCCGGGAAATCTTACAGGCTCAACTGGCGGTGCTGTCCGATCCGCGTATGGAACAGCACTGGGGGCAACTGCCGTTCAAACCGGTAATCGACGGCGCGTTGCTGCACGCGGAACCCGTCACCGCAATGCAGGATGGCAGCGCCGCCGACTTATCCCTTTTACTCGGCTACAACCTGGACGAGTGGAACCTGTTCAGCGCAACCGCACCGGACAGCTTTACCCTAGATAGCGATCAGATCCGTGCGCGCCTCGAGTGGATGCTGCCGGGCAATGTGCTGGATCCATTACTCGAACACTACTATCGCAAAGCCGTGACCCTGACAGGCAATCCCTGGCCGGAGTGGAGCCGCGCCTGGAACCTGATGCTGACCGATATGATATTCACCCTGCCCGGCATGCGCCTGCTGCAAGCCCATGGCGGCCGTAATTTCCACTACCACTTTGCCCAGCCCCTGGCGTCGCAACCGCTACTCGGGGCCTGCCACGCGGTGGAACTCGGTTACGTATTTGGCACCCATGGGGAAAGCGCTGTTCAGGATCTCTACGGTGCCGAAACTGAGCCGCACCAGCTCAGTGATGTGATGCGCGATGCCTGGCTGAACTTTGCCGAAAGCGGAGATCCCGGTAAAGACTGGCCGGCATTCAGTGAGGGGCACAGTCGCCGGTTCGGCGATCACCCGGAGGATCGCGCCTTCGATGCGGCAGAAGTGGCCGCACTGTGGCAACATGTGCCGCATGAATGGTTGCAGCGATATCTATAGGGAATGACAAAAATATTACTGATCCGCCACGGCGAAGCGGCGAAGTCTCCCAAAGACCCGGATCCGGGCCTGACCGAACTGGGCAATCTGCAGGCAAGAAAACTGGCGGAACACTTCGCCGAAGCGCCGCGCTTCGAACTGGTCAGCAGCCCCAAGGCGCGGACGCGACAGACGGCGCAACCGCTGGCGGATCTCTGGCAGTGCCCGGTCATTATCGAGGAAGCGATGATTGAAATCCCGTCGCCGGCAGGCGTAACCCTGAGCAATCGGGGCGACTGGCTGCGGAGTTTGCTCAACAGTGAATGGGATTTTGCAAACCGGGAACAGTCCGAATGGCGCAGTAAAACCCTGGACTACCTGAAAGGGCTGGAACAGGACACCGCAGTGTTCTGCCACTTTATGGTCATCAATTCAGTGGTTGCACATATTCGCGACGACGCCAGTGTTCAACAGTTCCGACCCGACTACACCTCGGTGACGGAGCTATACCTCGAGGGTGACACCCTCGAGCTGGTAACCCTGGGCAAGATCCGTGACAGTCGGATCCTCTAGAAAACCGATAAACCACCGCCAATAAAAAAAGGGGCAAACCGCAATGGTTGGCCCCTCTTTCACTTCGATCTTGCAGCAATCCGCCAATACGGCGGTCAGGCGAGGCTTTTGCTCACCACCTCGTAGAGATCCCGCGACAGCTTGCCGGAGTCCATTACTGACTGCAGTGCAGCCCGCATCTTATCTCCCAGATCCGCCGTGTACTTCTTCCATCGCGTGATGGGTGTTACCAGGCGCGCGGCGATCTGCGGATTGAGTTTATCAAGTGCGATTACCTGCTCCGCGAGAAAATCGAAGCCGCTGCCATCCGCACGGTGGAACTGATTGAAATTGCGATTGGCAAAACCACCAATGACAGCACGAACCTTGTTCGGGTTTTTCAGTTCGAAGGCAGGGTGCTGCATCAGGCCGCGCACATTCTCCAGTGTGCCGCGCTGGGCACTGCTGCTTTGCAGGCCGAGCCAGAGTTCCACCACCTGCGTATCCTGCTGCCAGCGCTGGTAGAAGGATTCCAGGGCGCTCTGGGCGACCTGTTCCGGCGCGTGATTGACCAGTGCCGCCAGCGCCACTGCGCTGTCGGTCATATTGCCGGCGGCGGCAAATTGCGCTTCCGCCAGCGCCAGCTGTTCCGTTTCCTCCGTGACACACAGATAACTGAGGCAGGTATTCTTCAGGCTGCGCGCGGCGATATCGGCGGCGCTGGGGCTGTATTCGCGGTCGTCGTGGAATCGCTGGTAACAGGCGAGCAGATCGTCTTTCAAGGCCAGTGCCAGCTCGCGCCGCGCGAATTCGCGCGCGGCGATAATGGCTTCCGCATCGATGGTTTCCGCGTGCTCCGCCAGTGTCTGCGCACTAGGCAGCGCCAGTATCTCCGCCACCAGGGCCGGATCCAGCTCGCGGTTTTGCAGCACACTGCGATAGGCGTTCACTAGTGCCGGAGGCAGTTCCAGCGGGCGCTGCTGGCGAAAATCTTCCTGCAGTTTTTCCAGCGCCATAAAGGCCAGACGCTGGCCAGCATCCCAGCGATTGAATTCGTCGCTGTCGCAGCGCATCAGGAACAGCAAATCCTCGCTGCTGTATTCATAGCGCACTTTCACCGGCGCAGAAAAACCGCGCAGCAATGACGGCAGCGGTTTTTGTGCAAATCCATGGAACCGGAACGTCTGCTCACTCTCGGTGATTTCCAGCACCTGCTCGGTGTTGCCTGCGGTATCCAGCGGCAGCGCCTCACCATCGCGGCCCAGCAAACCGAGCGCAAATGGAATATGGAAAGGCAGTTTTTCCTGCTGTCCCGGTGTCGCCGGGCAGGATTGCCTGATTGTCAGGGAATAAGTGCCGCTGGCCGCATCAAACTCATCGCTCACATCGAGCACCGGTGTGCCCGCCTGGCTATACCAGCGGCGGAACTGGGAAAAGTCGACACCGTTGGCGTCCTCCATCGCCTTGACGAAATCCTCGCAGGTCACCGCCTGTCCGTCATGGCGCTCAAAATAGAGGTCGCTGCCCTTGCGGAAACCATCGGCCCCCAGCAGCGTGTGGATCATGCGCACGACTTCCGCACCCTTTTCGTAAACCGTCAGGGTGTAGAAGTTGGAGATTTCCATGTAGGAGTCCGGCCGCACCGGGTGAGACATGGGCCCGGCATCCTCGGCGAACTGCGTGGTGCGCAGCATGGAAACATCTTCAATGCGCTTGACCGCGCGGGAGTTCATATCGGCGGAAAATTCCGCGTCGCGAAATACGGTAAAGCCCTCTTTCAGGCTCAACTGAAACCAGTCGCGGCAGGTAACGCGGTTGCCGGACCAGTTGTGGAAATACTCGTGCGCGACGATCGCTTCGATACGCTGGTAGCTCGCGTCCGTGGCAGTCTTGGGGCTCGCCAGTACACAGGCCGAGTTGAAGATGTTCAGCCCCTTGTTTTCCATTGCGCCCATATTGAAGTGATCGACGGCGACCACCATGAAAATGTCCAGGTCGTACTCGCGTCCGTATACCTCCTCGTCCCAACGCATCGACTTTTTCAGCGAGCGCATGGCGTGATCGCATTTGCCGATATTCTTGGCCTCGGTGAAGATCTGTAGCTTCACCGCGCGGCCGCTGGCCGTGGTAAACGTGTCTTCCACATGCTGCAGGTCACCGGCCACCAGGGCAAACAGGTAGGACGGCTTGGCAAAGGGGTCCTCCCAGGTGACGAACTGCCGCCCGTCTTCGGTGGTGCCGCGCTCGATTTCATTGCCGTTCGACAGCAGCACCGGGTACTGCTTCGGCGCGACAATGGTGGTCGTGAAGGTGGACATGACGTCCGGACGGTCCGGATAGAAGGTGATCTTGCGGAAACCCTCCGCCTCGCACTGGGTGCAGTACATGCCGTTGGAGAGGTAGAGCCCCTCCAGCGAGGTGTTCTCCTCCGGATTGATGCGGTTGTGGATCTCCAGCACGAATTCCGGCTTGTCCACCGGGATCGACAGCCCTTCCGGCAGCTCCTGGTAGCGGCTGGCCGGGACCAGTTCGCCATCGATGGACACCGACAGCAGCTCCAGTTCCACCCCATCCAGAACCAGAGGTGGCAAATCGGTCCCCGCGGCAGGGTTGCGGCGGATATGCAGCTCCGACCTGACCAGCGTGGACCTGGGCTGCAGCTCGAAGCGCAGCCGCGTACTGTCGACGAGATAGTCGGGTACGCGGTAATCCTTCAGGTAGACGGTACGGGGCTGGGCATCTTTCATGACAAAATCCAATAGACTGCTGACAGACGGTTCGGCGCCCATGACGCTACTAGGCGTTTCCCGAGGGCGTCTATCCAACGCGTCTCTCAAGCTCATTTAGGGGGGCCGGAGCGCCCCACTATATAGATTTCATCCGCAGTGCCAAGGCCCCGCGCCAGCGACTTCAGTAGCCGGCGGCCTGTCCGTCTTTGCGACTTTCCGAGGCCCCGTGGTAGACACCCTGGCTGTCGCGCATGATCCCCTGGTAACCCCCGTAAGGGCCGCTTTCGAAACGCACCTGGTGCCCCATCTGCACCAGGGCGCGACGGGTCTCCATCGGGAAACCGTCTTCAAGGCTCAGGTAGCCCCCGTCGAGCATAACTTCGTCGGTGGGCTGGCTGGAGCCGCTGTGCAGAATTCGCGGGGCATCGCCGGCTTCCTGCACGTTCAATCCAAAATCGACCATGTTGACGACAATTTGCGCATGCATTTGCGGCTGTGTCGCCCCACCCATCACGCCGAAACTCATATACGGCTCGCCATCTCTGGTGATGAATCCGGGAATAATGGTGTGAAACGGGCGTTTGCCCGGTTGGTACTGATTGAAATGCCCCTCTTTCAGGCTGAACATCTCGCCGCGATCCTGCAGGATGAATCCGAGGTCGCCGGGAGTCATTCCGGAACCCATCCCCCGGTAATTACTCTGGATCAGCGACACCATGTTGCCGTTCTTGTCCGCCACCGTCAGGTAGATGGTGTCGCCGTGTCGCAGAGCGACATTCCCCGCGTCGTAGCGTTTGGCGGCCCGGTGCCGGTCGATCTGCTTGCGTCGCTCCGCCGCGTATTTCTTGGAAATCAACTGCTTCACCGGTATCTGGTTGAAATCCGGGTCGGCGTAATATTTGGCGCGATCCTCGAAGGCGAGCTTCTTGGCCTCGGCAAACAGGTGCACATACTCGGGACTGGTGCGGCCCATCTTGGCCAGGTCGTAGCCCTCCAGAATGTTGAGGATCTGCAGCGCGGCGATGCCCTGGCCATTGGGCGGCAGCTCCCAGATGTCGAAACCGCGGTAATTGGTGGATACCGGCTGCACCCAATCGGAGTGATGCGTCGCCAGGTCCTCATAGGAGAGGAAACCACCATTCTTTTTCATGTAGGCAGCGATTTTCCTGGCGATCTCACCCTTGTAGAAGGCGTCGCGGCCGCCCTCCGCGATGGCACGATAGGTCTTGGCCAGACGCGGGTTACGGAAAATATCCCCCTCCTGCGGCGCCTTGCCGCCGGGCATGAAGGTCTCACGGAAACCCGGATATTTTTCCAGCAGCGGCACCGAGCGGTTCCAGTAATAGGCCACCAGTTGTGTTACCGGGAACCCCTGTTCGGCATAATCGATCGCCGGCGCCAGCACGTCTTTCATCGGCAGGCGACCGAACTTCTTGTGCAGCTCAAACCAGCCGTCTACGGCGCCGGGTACCGATACCGGCAACGGCCCGTGAGCGGGAATACTGGTCAAGTTGTGCTGGGCAAAGTATTCAAATGGCAGGGACTTTGGCGAGCGGCCGCTCGCATTCAGGCCGTATAGTTTTTGGTCTTCGGCACTCCAGACGATGGCAAACAGGTCGCCGCCTACACCGCTGCCGGTGGGCTCCATCAGGCCCTGCGCGGCGTTGGCGGCAATCGCCGCGTCCACGGCACTGCCGCCGCGTTTGAGAATATCCAGCGCTACCTGCGTCGCCAGCGGCTGGCTGGTGGCCGCCATACCGTGGGTGGCCAGTACCTGGGAACGGCTGGCAAAGCCCTCGCCATTGACCCGGTCATACCCATTCGCCATAACGGTTCCTCCCATTAGCAGACAGGTCGACAACAAAACAGAAAAATTTCGCAATATGCCTTTCACGCGGCGTGCCCCTCTCATTATTTTTCCCGGCCGGTTACACTGAAATCCGGATAGAACATCCAGTCTCCATATTTACCCGGCGATCGCAAGTCAGTCGAATGAATCTCAAGTTGCGCAAATCCATCGTATTTTCCACCGCACTGGCCGTGCTTTTAGCCGTACTGCTCTGGTTGTGGCTGGATCGCGATCGCATGACACCGACGCTGCTCAATCCGTTTCTGCAGGGCAGTCGTATCCAGGAATTGCAGGAACTGCACTTGGCTCCGCGAAAGATCGGTGCAAAAACACTCACCCTGGTGTTGGCGGATGGCGCCACGTTGCAGGTACAGGATCTGCAATTGCACAACCCGCTGGACCTGCTGTTTGGCTCCCGCAATAACCGCAGCCGGCTCAGCGCCAGCCAACTAATCTGGACCCCGGCCCCGGATGACACCGCTCCCCAGAAAAATGCACGCGCGATCGGCACCCCGGACCTGTCACTGCATGACCTTCTGCAACAGCTGCAGCGCTACCTGCCCAATGCGATGCAGATCCGGCAATGGCAGTGGCGAGGGGCCGAGCCCATTACCGGCGAACTGCAGGCACAGCGCAATAACGCCGATGAATCCGCCAAGGTACAAATATCCGCAGATGGACGACAACTGAAACTGGACGTGAGATGGCGCGGGGAGCAATTCCAGTTCGGCGCGCAGATAGTTGCCGCCAATGGTGAGTCGATCGCCACGCTGAACGGAGCCTTAAATAGAGACTCCGCACAATCGCCGGCACCCCAGCACTGGCGCGGCGAGCTGACCGCCACCGCCAGACTCGACCAGTTCAAGACCCTGCCCATTCCACCGGATGCAGTCGCCCGGCTGGCCGGCGCCCGCGGCGATGTAACAATGACAGTGAGCGGCCAATTACCGGACCGTTTGCTGCAACTCGATGAATATCGCGATATTGCCGCCGAAGTCCGCACTGAATCCGCCCGGCTGCCGGTACCGGATTCGACGCTGGGCGTGCCGCTGGAACTTTCCTTGAAGACGGTAGCGCCATTCACCGTGCGCCTCGCCTCCGTCAGACCGTTACAACCTGAAGAGATCGCCGGTCGCGGCGACCTCGAAATCACTGCGGAAAACGAAAGTGCGCCGCTACTCTGGGCCACGATCAGCGCCGATGACTCTGCCGGGCAAGCGAAGATCACGGTCGACGGCACGCTGGATTTCGCCGCGGCATCCGGCGTACTCAAGGCACCGCCGCTGCAAGACGCCCTGTCGCCGCTGGTGCTAGACACTCCGAGTGGCTCGGCGCGCCTCCACGGCTCGGCCAGTCTGCCCGCACTCAATCAGATCGACAGGGACACCGCCGCGCTGCGCGATATTGCCGTCACTCTGCTTCCCGCGAGTACGCTGAAGGTATCGGTGACAGAAAAGGGGCAACCCGGCAAGGTTGAGCCTCTTCTGGCGCCATTCAACTGGCGCAGCGGCACGGCACAGGTGCAACTGACGGAACCACTGACCGTCACCGCACCGACCTTGCCCGGCAAGCTCCAGCTGGAGGGTGGAAAGATAAAACTGCACCTGCAAGAGCAACGCGGAACGCCGCTCGCCGATATAGCGCTTTCCGCATTGTCCTGCGAGTTGACCGATGACTACCGGTGTACGCTGTCTGCCAGTGCACAGCTTCCCGAATTGTCGATCCCGGCCGACAACATCACAGTGAAAGATCTTGCGCTCGATTCACACCTGACACTGAAGCTCACCGACACCGAACAGCGCTGGCAGCTGCAACAGCTCGCCGTAACGGCAGACAGACTTGCCCTCGAAACCGTCAGTGCGGACAACATCGCATTCCGGGCAGGTAAAATAGTGTGCGTCGATAGCGGTGCGCCGACCTGCCACAGCCCGTCAGTGGATGCGAGTGTCGCCACGCTCAAAGGCGATGATTTTGAAGTTGGCGGCACGGTTGGCTTTACCGACGTGCAGTTCAGCCGCGAGAATCTGGAGAATCGGGCTTCCGCCCGCTTCCACACAGACCCGCTGCAACTGCGCCTGCAGGGAAAATATAAAGCCGATGTCAGTATCAGCGGACAGTTGGCATTGACTGGCGATCGCGTGCACGGCGACAGTGAAGTGCAGTCCGGCGCTGTCACGCTGAAAGCGGCGTGGCAGCACGACCTGCAGAAGAATCGCGGATCGGCACAGCTGGATATGCCAGCGGTCACATTCAGCCAGGGCTCCCCCCTGAGCCAGTCAATCGCAGGATTGCCCGTGGATATCGTCGCTGGAACCCTGACTGCGGGTGGGAACGTTTCCTGGCCCCAGCTGGATGGCGACCAGCTGCGGGCAACCCTCGACCAGGTCGCCGCCACCCACGGTGACATATTTGCGGTGGGTGCCAGTGGACAACTGGCCGCCACTCACCGCGACGGCCACTGGTTGACGCCCGAACCCCAGCCGATGCGACTGGACACCCTGGACGTGGGCCTCCCCATCGAAAAGATCCGCTTTACCATCGGCCTCAACGGCGATCAGGACCTGACTCTCGGCAACATCAGCGCCGAGCTGCTGGATGGCAAGCTGCACTCGAAGGCCGTCGTGTGGAACCTGGCCGGCGAGGAACGCCGCAGTGAAGTCGATATCGAGGGTATTTCCCTCCGCAACCTGGCCGACGAAATGGACGCGGAAAACTTCGCTGCCAGCGGCACCCTCGACCTGCAGGTACCACTGATAACGGGAAAAGACGGCATTACTGTCGAACAGGGCAAAGTACAGGCGCGCCCCCCCGGTGGCCGCCTGCGTTATTACGGCGCCTTTTCTCCCGAGGTACTGGCGAGCAACCCATCGTTGAAACTGGTAGCGGGGGCGCTGGAGGATTACAACTACCGCGAATTGAGTGGCACCGTCGAATACCCCCCGAGCGGCGACATGCAGATGGCACTGAAACTGGTTGGACGCAGCAATTCTGTCGCGGCGGACAGGGATCTGATAATCAACCTGAACCTGGAAAACAACGTTCCGGACACCCTCCGCTCCCTCCAGGCAAGCCGCGATTTAACCGAAGCGCTGGAGAAGAAACTGCAATAACAGCCCGGCACTCGCCGCCGGCCAAAGGTTTGGCCGCCATCTCGGGGATGTGACACGATAAATCCCATCCCGATTCAGATTGGGTTAAGCTAGGGCGATTAATATGAGGGTACTCGAAGCAACTCCACAGCCCCTGTGGATTTCAGAGATTCCCTGACTATCGTTAACGATGTAGGAGCGTCAGATGACAACCACCCGATTGCTTCCGCTAGTGCTGACGGCCTTTGTCGTTATAGCGGGGTGCACACCGACAGTCGCGGTTCAGGCACCGAGTGAGCCGATTACCGTCAATCTCAACGTGAAAATTCAGCACGAGATCCGCATAAAAGTCGACAAGGAACTGGACAACCTGTTCGAAGACAAAGAAGGCATTTTCTAAGGAGGCGAATGATGAAATTTTTAAAAATGACCCTGATCAGCCTCGGTCTCGCCATTGCCTTGCCGGTAATGGCGATCACCCTGGACGCCGCACGCAGCCAGGGATTGGTGGGTGAAGCCAACAGCGGCTACATCGCCGTGGTCAACCAGAGCACTCCGGAGCTGGAAAAACTGGTGGCCGAGGTCAACGCCAAGCGCAAGGCCGAATACGCGCGAATCGCCAAGCGCAACAAAATCGATATTGCCCAGGTTGCCGCCCGTGCCGCGGAAAAGCTGGAGGCCAGGTTGCCTGCAGGGGCCTACTACCAGGATTCCCGTGGACGCTGGGTACAGAAGTAATTAGTGACCCCAACGGGACACAAAAAAGGCCGCGGAGAATCACTTCTCCGCGGCCTTTTTTTGAAGCTTAATTAAAGATTGCCGAACAGCGACAGGCCGTCGAGCCCCTGTTTCTCCATCACTTCACGCAGGCGCTTGAGGGCATCTACCTGGATCTGGCGAACACGCTCACGGGTCAGCCCGATTTCGCGACCAACTTCTTCCAGAGTACTGGCCTCGAAGCCGCGCAAGCCAAAACGGCGGGATACCACTTCGCACTGCTTGTCGGGTAACTCACCCAGCCAGCGATTGATACTGTCGAACAGGTCGCTGTCCTGCAGTAGCTCGGCGGGATCGGATTCCTGCTGATCCGGAATGGTGTCTACCAGTGTCTTTTCGGAAGAAGGGCCGATCGGTGTGTCCACTGAGGTGACACGCTCGTTCAGCCCCAGCATACGCTCGACATCTTCAACCGGTTTTTCCAGCAGATTGGCGATTTCTTCCGCGGACGGCTCGTGATCGAGTTTCTGTGCCAGCTCGCGCGAGGCGCGCAGATACACATTAAGCTCTTTGACGACGTGAATCGGCAGACGGATGGTGCGCGTCTGATTCATGATCGCCCGTTCGATGGTCTGACGAATCCACCAGGTGGCGTAGGTCGAAAACCGGAAACCGCGCTCCGGATCGAACTTCTCCACCGCGCGAATCAGACCGAGATTACCCTCTTCGATCAGGTCGAGTAGCGCCAGACCGCGACTGACATAGCGACGCGCAATCTTCACGACGAGGCGCAGGTTACTTTCGATCATTCGTTTTCTCGATGCCGCGTCACCGCGCAACGCTTTCCGCGCGTAGTAGACCTCTTCTTCTGCGGTCAAAAGCGGAGAGAAACCGATTTCATTCAGGTATAACTGGGTGGCATCGAGATTCTTCTGCAAGTATCCGTCAGTTTCCGGCTTGCGTGCCCGTGCCTTCAGGGGGGTAGGTTCGGAGTTTTTTTTTGCCGTAGTTCTCCGGGTGCGGCCTTTTGAAGTGTCCTCTTTCCGTTCTATTTGATGCTCATTGCGATCTGCTGCCAACTCTGGAGGAAGATCTGCCTGGGCGGCTACAACCTGGTCTTGCCGTTGTGCTTCCATTTCCCCAACTCCTTGTACTTTGCCATTGTCAGCCGCACTTCAGTTTTCGACCTGGGCCGGCTCGAAAGCTGTCAGTGCGACAGTCGCCGGATCGGCTGACCTTGCGATGGTCACGTCACCGGTGACTACCTCAAGTGGTACAAATTAAAAATCCATTTTTATTTGCAGAAGCTCACGGCTCCCCACTCGGGTTATGGCAAATAGGCAAGAGGGTCAACCGGTTGACCGTTGTGGCGAATTTCGAAGTGGAGCTTATTGCGGTCGGTACCACTAGAACCCAGTTCCGCTATCCTTTGCCCCGCCTTCACTTCGCTGCCCTCGCCGACAAGTAGTTTGTCGTTGTGGGCGTAAGCACTCAGAAATTCGTCGTTGTGCTTAACGATCAGTAATTTTCCGTAGCCTCTCAGCGCACTTCCCGCGTAGATCACGGTGCCATTGGCTGCTGCGAGTACAGAGTCCCCCTTTTCCCCGGCGATATCAACACCCTTGCGCAACGGGTTCCTGGCCTGGAAGCTGCTGATCACTTTTCCCCTGGCGGGCCAGCGCCACCGAATTCCCGAAGACGAAATACGCGTAACTGTCTTCTTTGGCTTACTGGGTGTTAAGGATTTTGCTGTTTTTGCGACTGGCCTGGTGGTCGGCCGGGAGGGCTTACGCGGCGCTGTATATTTCTTTTTGGGCGCCGCCACCGGCGCCGCAGCAACGACCCGGCCGGCCAGATTCAGGCGCTGCCCGGGAAAGATCTGGTAGGGAGGTGCTATGCCGTTGGTTGCCGCCAGCTGGCGAAAATCCTTGCCATACCGCCAGGCGATGGAATAGAGGGTCTCGCCGCGAGAGACAACATGGTATTTGATCCGCTGGCTCGGCGGCTGCTGCAGGGAGCTGGTGGGGGCCCGGTTACTGGCACAGGCGCCCACCAATAGCACCAGCAGTACCATGGTAAATATATTGAACACCCGGAAAAGCATCCCGGCGGATTCGGAACGATTACTCCGCCAGGAGGGGGCTTCAAAATGTTGGAAAAGACGACATTTCATTATTCTCTTTTTACATCACACGGCCGCATTTATGGAAAAAGTGTCTAAAAAAATATCTGGGAATTGCGCCATTTCCCTTTAGAAAAAGCTGCCATACCGAGCTTATGCAGCGCAATTACCGGTGGCGCGAAATTCTTGCCCACTAATCGTGCGCTCCCGCGCGCCCACCGAAATAATCGACGACCAGTACCAGCAACACAGCGGCAATGGATGCGCCAATTGCCGCGCCCAGAAATGCGTCGTGGCCAGTGCTGGCCGCGTAAGTAGAGGGCCAGCTGTTGGACATCAGCGGCGCCAGTTTGTCACCGGCATCGGCGGCCCCCTCGACAGCCAGTTTCCATGGCCAGACGATTTTCAGACTGCCCAGCAGAATACCCGCGAGGAATGCCAGGGTTCTCGCGACATAGGTATGCATGAGCCAGGAAAGCAGGCGACTGAACAGCATAAGCCCCACTGCTGCTCCGCTGGCGAAGCAGGCGAGGCTGAAGATCTGCAGGTCGTGGACTGCATCCAGCACCCGCGGATAGATACCGATCATCAACAAAATGAAGGCCCCCGAAATACCCGGAAGGATCATCGCGCAGATGGCGAGGGCCCCGGACAGGAACAGGTTCAGCGGGGTGGCTGCGATCTCCGCCGGACGCATTTCGCTGACAGCGATGGCGACCAGCGCGCCGAGTACCAGGCAAACGACTACCGATACCGACCAGCGGGGAATCCGCTTGATTATTGGGAAACAGGACGCGAAGATCAGGCCGAAAAAGAAGGCCCACACAACAATCGGATAGGTACTCAACAGGTAGCTGATCAGCCTCGCCAGACTGAAAATACTGACGAGTATTCCGCCGAAAAGTGCCAGTAGAAAACTGCCATTGATATATTGCCAGGCAGCGACCACGCCGCTGCGGCGCAGGACCGTCAGACAGTGCGGTCCGATTCGGCTCAGGGAGTCGAGCAGTTCCTGGTAAATGCCGGTAATGAAGGCAATGGTGCCGCCCGAAACGCCGGGGACTACGTCCGCCGCGCCCATGGCCATGCCCCGCAATGCAACGCCCCAGTAGCGCCCGCGCAACCACTTCATCGCACTACCCCCCCTAGCAATGGCACAAAGCGCACGGCCTCCAGGCGCTCCACGTCAAACTGATCGGAATCCTCGCGTCGGGTCACCAGGTGCAGATACTGGCTGTCACTCCCGACCGGGATCACCAGAACGCCGTTGGGCGCCAGCTGCTGCTTGAGTTCCGCCGGTATCGACGCCGGGGCGGCCGCGGCCAGAATGGCATCGAAAGGCCCCTTTTCCGGCCAGCCAAACCCGCCACTGCTCAATTTCACTTCGACGTTGTACAGCTCCAGCTCCCGCAGACGGCGTCGCGCTTTATCCAGCAGTGGCCCTATTCGTTCCACGGAGTAAAGCTGGTCGACCAGGCGGGCGAGTATCGCGGTCTGGTAACCGGATCCGGTTCCGACCTCCAGGACCCGGTGCAGGGATTTCGCGCGGCTGAGCAGCAGCTCGGTCATCCGCGCGACAATATAGGGCTGGGATATGGTCTGGCCATAGCCGATAGGCAGTGAGGTATCTTCGTAAGCGCGCACGGAAAGGGCTTCATCGAGAAACAGGTGGCGTGGTGTGGAGGCCATGACATCCAGCACTTGCTCGCTCTCAATACCCTCTTCCCGTAGCCGCTGTATCAGGCGATTGCGGGTTCTCTGGGAGGTCATTCCCAGACCTTCACGTTTCAGATGATCCATCTTTTTCTTATTTCAACCTCTCCGGTATCTTCCGCATGCAGCAGAACCGGACGTCACAACCTGGCGATTCTTCCGCCAGCCCCCAATGGCTGGTCCACAAGGACCGCCCCCATGGCACAGATTCTATGTGGCGTCGGAAACGTTGACCAGTTCCGCTACTTCCCGCAACAACGCGGTGGCAAACGTACCCACTGGCAGGGCAAATTGCAGAATAAGGTCGTCTCCCGACCATTCGTGGGTAAATGCCGCCGGCTGCAACACCAGCGGGCGCCGCTCCTGCTTCAACCCGCAGTGCTCAAGCCAGTCACACCAGGCGAGCCAAGGTGCAACAGTGCTTTCCTCCAGCGCCGCCACCGCTTCGCTGGCAGGGTTCCTGCCACGGCCCCAGAGTGGGCCCGTGGGCTCGGATTCCGGCTCCCCGGGCAGAGGCTGGCGCCAGTTGTCGGCGCGCACGCGCGCAGCGAGCACCTCGTTGAACAGCCAGCTGCGCGCCGCCGACATGGCGAACGCCTTTTCGCTCTTGCGACAGCGTCCCCCCTCCTCTGCCAGCCGGCGCGCCAGTGACAGATTGCCGCCTTCGCGGCCGAAACGCTGCTCGCCGAAGTAATTGGGTACTCCGCCGCCAAACCTCCCCAGTACTTGTTCCGCGCTGTCGCGGTCGCCGCGCACATTGCGTAGGCGGATGACGAAGCGGTTGCCTGCATGCTCTCCGCGGCGCAGTTTGCGCGGACCGCGGTGGTGCTGCAGCACCTCGACTTCGCCGTTGTTCAGAGGAGACCAGTCCGGCTCAGCCTTCTGTCCGAGCCAGACACTGAACCACTGCGTAGTAACCGCGTGGCGGTCCTTGAGCCCGTAGAAACCAATATCCTGGGTCCGCACGCCGGCCAGCTGCGCCAGTTGCTGTGCCACCCAACCGGTATTGGCACCGCGCTTGCGAACCTGCAGGTAAACATGCTCTCCCTCGGCAAACGCCGGTGCGGCCATCTCGTCCACGACGAAGTCTTCCGGTTCGGAACGGAAATCGGCGGAGATCGCCGTGCCGCCCAGTGCGCGCGGCCAGTCGAGCGCCCATGCGCTAGAGGAATTCTGCTCAGTCATTCAAACGCTCTACGAGAACCGTTGCCTGTGCGGCAATACCTTCACCGCGGCCGGTAAATCCCAGGCGCTCACTGGTGGTCGCCTTGATGCTGGCTGCGCCGATCTCGACACCGCAATCGGTGGCGATATTTTCCCGCATGGCATCGATATACGGTGCCATTTTCGGTGCCTGGGCGATCAGTGTGCAGTCCGCATTGACCAACCGATAGCCTCGCTCCGCGACCAGCTCCACCACGTGCCGCAGCAGTGCGCGGCTGTCCGCTCCGGCAAAACGGGCATCGTTGTCTGGAAAATGATGACCGATATCGCCGAGCGCCAGTGCTCCCAGCAAAGCGTCCGCCAGCGCATGCAGCAGTACGTCGCCATCGGAATGCGCTTTCAATCCGCGCTCATGGGGTATCTTTACGCCGCCGAGCACCACGTGATCGCCCTCGCCAAAGGCGTGCACATCAAAGCCCTGGCCAATTCGGAAACTCACTATCTCTTATCCTCTGTGGGCGCAAAACGCAGACGCAAAATTGCCTCTGCCACAATAATGTCGGATGGATGGGTCACTTTGAGGTTATCCCGCCGGCCCGGCACCAGTTGCGGCGCGTGGCCAAACAGCTCCAGGGCACTGGCCTCGTCGGTAATGGGGGCTCCCTGTTCGAGCGCGCGGCGCAGGCAGTCCTGCAGTAGACCCAGTGGGGCCCGCTGGGGCGTTTGCGCCAGCCAGATACTGTCCCGATCCAGTGTTCGGTCGACCAGATCGCGGTCACCCTCACGGCGACTGGATTTCACCGTATCGCTGGCGGGCTGCGCCAGCAGGGCTTGTGGCGACGTGTTTTCGTCGAGCAATGCGGCGATATCTTCCAGCGCCACGCAGGGACGCGCCGCGTCGTGCACGAGTACAGGAGTTTCCGCGGGGACCCGGGTTATCAGGGTATTCAGCGCAGCGAGCACTGAATCCGCGCGCTCGGCGCCACCGGTGACCCGGTGCACTCTTGGATCGCTGGCCTCCGCCAGATGGGGAAAGTAGCTGTCGTCATCAGATACCGCGACAACCACACCGGCCAAGCCTGGCCAGGTCAGAATATTGCGCAACGTCAACGACAACATGGGGCGGCCCAGCAGCGGTAGGTACTGCTTCGGTCTGTCTGCGCCCATACGCTTGCCCACGCCGGCGGCGGGGACGACGACCCAGAAATCACTGATCACGGTTTACCGTTCTCCGCTTTATCCGGATCCATAAAAATAAACAGGGTTTCACCATCCTTGATCAGGCCCAGATCGTATCGGGCCTTGGCCTCTACACCGTCGGTACCCACTTTGAGGCTGCGCACTTCGCGCAGCAACTGGCGATTGCGCCGTTCGAGTGCCGAGTTCTTTTCCTGCTGCTGTGCCAGCTCGCGCTTCAGGCGCGTGACTTCTGCCAGGCTCCCCTCACCCACCCAGAGGCGGTACTGGGTAACCAGCAGAATAATGGTGAGAATTGCCAGCAGCCATCTCATTCTGATTTATCCAGGCTTCACGCAATACGAAAAGTGCGGAGGAGGGGTTCGGGTTGTTCAATTGAACTGAAGCTCCCTGACTCCACCCCCCGCTACTCTCGTTACATAAATTACTTGAATTCTGCGCGGCCGCGGTACGGCGCAGCGCCGTTCAGCTCGGCTTCGATACGCAGCAGACGGTTGTACTTGGCCACGCGGTCAGAGCGGCACAGGGAACCGGTCTTGATCTGGCCCGCGGCAGTGGCCACGGCCAGGTCCGCAATGGTGGTGTCTTCAGTCTCACCGGAACGGTGGGAAATCACCGCAGTGTAACCGGCGTCCTTGGCCATTTTGATCGCGTCCAGGGTCTCGGACAGGGAGCCGATCTGGTTGAACTTGATCAGGATGGAATTGGCCACGCCCTTCTCGATGCCCTCTTTCAGGATCTTGGTATTGGTCACGAACAGGTCGTCACCCACCAGCTGCACCTTGTCGCCGATCTTGTCGGTCAACACCTTCCAGCCGTCCCAGTCGCTTTCGTCCATACCGTCTTCGATGGACAGGATCGGGTAGTTGGCGGACAGGTCTGCCAGGTAGTCAGCGAAACCTTCGCTGTCGAATTGCTTGCCTTCGCCCGACAGGTCGTACTTGCCACCCTTGTAGAATTCAGAGGAAGCGCAATCCAGTGCCAGGGTGATATCTTCGCCCAGTTTGTAACCGGCTTTTTCCACCGCCTCGGCAATCATGGTCAGAGCGGCTTCGTTGGACGGCAGGTTGGGGGCAAAGCCGCCCTCATCGCCCACAGCGGTGTTCAGTCCCTGCGCGGAAAGTACTTTTTTCAGGGAGTGGAAAATTTCTGCACCCTGGCGCAGCGCTTCGGCGAAGCTGGTTGCCTTGACCGGCTGGACCATGAACTCCTGGATATCGACGTTGTTGTCGGCGTGCTCACCGCCGTTGAGGATATTCATCATGGGGATCGGCATGCTGTACTGGCCGGGAGTGCCGTTCACTTCAGCAATGTGCTGGTACAGCGGGATTTTCTTGGAAGCCGCAGCTGCCTTGGCCGCAGCCAGGGAAACCGCCAGAATCGCGTTGGCGCCAAACTTGGATTTGTTCTCGGTGCCGTCGGCATCGATCATCGCCTTGTCCAGCCCGCGCTGATCGGTCGCGTCCATACCTTTCAACAGGTCGGCGATGGTGGTGTTGATGTTTTCGACGGCTTTCAGCACGCCCTTGCCCAGGTAGCGGCTCTTGTCACCGTCGCGCAGTTCCAGCGCTTCGCGGGAACCGGTGGAGGCACCGGATGGCGCGCAGGCAGAACCTACGGATCCGTCTTCCAGAATCACATCGGCTTCAACCGTCGGGTTTCCGCGGGAATCCAGCACTTCATAAGCTTTTACGGCAACAATCTTGCTCATTAACAAGGGCTCCATGTTGGTGAATGGCAAATTGAATTTTGGTTTTGGCGGAGGTTGGTTGGTGCCAGCTCCGCCGACTTTTCTATCGTCGTTATTTGGTATCCAGCGGCGCGAAGCTCTTCACCAGGTCGTCCACGGCTTTCATTTGCGCCAGGAACGGCTCCAGCTTCTCCAGCGGCAGTGCGCTGGGGCCATCGCACAGGGCTTTGTCCGGATTCGGGTGCGCTTCCAGGAACAGGCCGGCGATACCGATGGCCAGACCGGCGCGGCCCAGTTCAGTGACCTGGGCACGGCGACCGCCGGAAGCGGCACCGGACGGATCGCGCATCTGCAGCGAGTGGGTCACATCGAAAATCAGTGGCGCACCGCCGGAGGCGTCGATCATGGTGCGGAAACCGAGCATGTCCACGACCAGGTTGTCGTAGCCGAAGCAGGCGCCACGCTCGCACAGGATGATTTTGTCATTGCCGCCCTCGGCAAACTTCTCCACCACGTTCTTGACCTGCGGCGGGCTCATGAATTGCGGCTTTTTCACATTGATGACGGCACCGGTCGCGGCCATTGCCTTGACCAGGTCGGTCTGGCGAGCCAAAAACGCGGGCAGCTGGATCACGTCGACCACCTCGGCCACCGGCGCTGCCTGGTCGGGCTCGTGCACATCGGTAATCAGCGGCACATTGAAGGTGCTCTTGATCTCTTCAAAGATCTTCAGCCCTTCTTCCATGCCCGGTCCGCGATAGGAATGGATGGAAGAGCGGTTCGCCTTGTCGAAGGACGCCTTGAAGACGTAGGGAATGCCCAGCTTCTCGGTGACCTTGACGTAGTGCTCTGCCACCTGCATGGCCATATCGCGGGATTCCAGTACGTTCATGCCGCCAAACAGCGTGAACGGCTTGTCGTTGGCAACCTGGACTTTTCCGACTTCGATGGTTTTCATAGTTTCCCTCTGCCCCGCCCTTTCACTCAGGAATAGGCGGGGTTCATCAATTGCCTGCGTACAGGCCCTTAATTGTTTAGCCCTGCTTGTCGTGCTGCTTCATCGCCGCGGCGATAAAGCTTTCGAACAGCGGGTGACCGTCGCGCGGCGTGGAGGTGAACTCCGGGTGGAACTGACAGGCCACGAACCACGAGTGCTCCGGCAATTCAACCATTTCCACCAGGGTGTCGTCCGCAGACCAGCCACCGACTTTCAGGCCGGCTTTCTGCAGGCGGTCGACATAGTTGTTGTTGACCTCATAGCGGTGGCGGTGGCGCTCGACAATTACGTCGGAGCCGTAAATCTCGCGCGCCTTGCTGTCTTTGGACAGACGACACTCCTGGCCGCCAAGGCGCATGGTGCCGCCCAGATCGGACTGCTCGTCGCGCTTCTCGACTTTACCTTCGCTGTCGATCCACTCAGTAATCAGGCCAATCACCGGGTTGGAGGTATTCACGTCGAATTCTGTACTGTTGGCATCTTTCAGGCCCAGCACATTGCGGGCGTACTCGATGACGACCGACTGCAGGCCCAGGCAGATGCCCAGGAACGGGATATTGTTCTCGCGCGCGTAGCGCACCGATTCCAGCTTGCCTTCCAGGCCGCGCTCGCCAAAGCCGCCCGGTACAAGAATGGCATCGGCACCCTTGATCAGGTCGAGGCCGTTCTCGCCTTCCACGTCTTCGGCATTGATAAAGTCGATATCCACTTTGCAGCGATGCTTGATACCGGCATGGGTCAGCGACTCGATCAGGGATTTGTAGGCGTCCAGCAGCTCCATGTACTTGCCGACCATGGCAATTTTCACTTCGTGCTGCGGGTTCAGCTTGCCATCGACCACCGCGTCCCACTCGGACAGGTCCGGTGCGGCACATTCGAGCTGCAGTTTCTCCACCACGATATCGTCGAGGCCGTGGCTGTGCAGCATGCGCGGCACACTGTAGATGGTCTTCGCATCCGGCAGCGGCACGACCGCGCGCTCTTCCACGTTGGTAAACAGCGCAATCTTGCGACGGGAGTCCTCGTCGATTTCACGCTCGGAGCGGCACAGCAGGATGTCCGGCTGCAGACCGATGGAGCGCAGTTCTTTCACCGAGTGCTGGGTCGGCTTGGTCTTGGTCTCGCCGGCAGTGGCAATAAAGGGCACGTAGCTCAGGTGGATCAGCAGGGCGCGGTTCAGGCCCATCTCCACGCGCAGCTGGCGCACGGATTCGAGGAACGGCTGGGATTCAATATCCCCCACGGTTCCGCCGATCTCGACGATGGCAACATCGACATCGCGGCCACCTTCAATCACGCGGCGCTTGATCTCGTCGGTGATATGCGGAATCACCTGTACCGTCCCGCCCAGGTAATCGCCGCGGCGCTCTTTGCGCAGCACGGTTTCGTACACCCGGCCGGTGGTGAAATTGTTACGCTTGGACATGCGCGTGCGAATGAAGCGCTCGTAGTGTCCCAGGTCCAGGTCCGTCTCGGCGCCATCTTCGGTCACATAGACCTCGCCGTGCTGGAAGGGGCTCATGGTACCCGGATCCACGTTAATGTACGGATCCAGTTTCAGGATGGTGACCTTGAGGCCACGGGCCTCGAGAATGGCGGCCAGGGAGGCGGAAGCGATACCTTTCCCCAACGAGGAAACCACGCCACCAGTGACAAAAATATAGCGCGTCATGCAAAACCTTGGTCAGTTGAAAACCCGATGGAATCGGGGATGCGGGGCTGGCCCGGGCAAGCCGTCCTGGGGACGAATCCCACTTATCCCGGAGCCTTTGAGATGGGACGCCAGACTACCAGAAAGCGGTTTTCCGCTCAATCTCAAATCGCGGTCGGAAGCCCGCAATATCGCCACTCGAGCGCGTCCGGCAGGCCCTCCTCGCAGCGGAACAGGTCGCCCACCGCCAGCAGGGATTCCGGGGCATCCGCGCGATACACGAGCGGCACCCGATCCCGCAGCCAGGGCTCGAGACCGGTTTCCTGCAGGAGTTTCTTCAGGCGCTGAGAATGCGCGCGGCCCAGCGGCTGCGCCCGCTCGCCACCGCGGCGGAAGTGAACCCGATAGTCACCGGCCGGCCAGGCTGCGCCGGGCCTCAGCTCCCAGCCCTGAGGCAATAGTAGGGTCCGATCTCCGCGCCATGACCAGTCACCGGTTGCCAAAGCCTGCGGTAATTGTGGCGTGAGGTAGAGCCGATTGCGATAGCGGCGCACCACCCGCCCAACCAGGGAGACCGCCAGTTCGCTGTCCTCCGCCGCCGCCATGGCCTGGTCCAGGGCTTCCTCCAAGTGCACTGCCGCTGGCATATCGCCACCGAGTCGGGTGAGCCAGGTACGCAGCAAATTCTTGCGGCGCCGCGGCGGTAACTGGCACAGGAGTTTCAGGTCGATACTTTCACCAAACCGCTCCTCACGCCGGTCGCAGGCCAAAAGGTCTACATCGCCCAAATCCTGTAACAGATCGGCGGCTTCGCGCAGGTTGGATGCCGCCCGCGCCACCCGCTCGCGCACCGGCCAGCGCTCGCGCAGCGGGGGCAGGACGCGCGCGCGCAGGAAATTTCGCTCGAGAGATAAGTCCCGGTTGCTCTCGTCTTCAATCCAGCTCAGGCCTTCGGCCCGGGCGTAGGATTCGAGCTGATCGCGACCTGTACCGAGTAGAGGCCGCAACAGCGTTGCCGTCGACCCACCTTCACATTCGAGCTGCCGGCTCTCCGCCATCGCCGCCAGGCCCAGAGCACCACTGCCGCGCAGCAGCCGCAGCAGAAACGTCTCAGCCTGGTCGTCGCCGTGTTGGGCCAGTAACAACTGATCCCCGGGTTGCAGCAGTTCCGCAAACACATGGTAGCGGGCCCGCCGGGCCCCCTGCTCCAGGCCCCCGTCCCCGGAGTCGACCGCTACGCGGCGCACTTCGATCGGAATGCCCAGCGATTCCGCAGTCGATACACAGTGCTCTTGCCAGGCATCCGCATTGGCCGACAGCCCGTGATGAACGTGTATTGCGCGCACGGGTAATCGAAGGCGGGCGAGGATGTGCAGTAATACACTGGAATCCAGCCCGCCGGAATAGGCGACCCAGCGCACACCCGCACAGGGGTGGCGCGACAACGCCGCGGCAACAATTTCCGGCAATTCCACAGACACGCCCGCTCCGGCTCCCGACTCTCTCTGGCGGCAGTATACGACAGCCGCCTCTGGTCTTGATTGCCCCAGCGCCCAAGCCGGCCCAGGAGGCGCATTCCACTTGCACTGAAGCATTCACTACGCCGGTTTGTGGCCGGCCGAACCGTTGCCGCCAGCTTTCCCGGCATCCCGGCCCGCCACGAACAAAGTGGGACACCCGACCATGTCCAACTTTGCGGCAAATGGCAAAGTAGGACGATTATCGACCGGCTTATGCTCCACCATCGACTCACAGGGTGGCAGTGCTGCGCACGCCCAAAACGCCGCCCAAAGGCTCAACAATAAAAACCGGTAGGTACATCATGCAAGCGATTGAGAACTCTCCGGATGCCCTGGTGACGGGCACACCGGACTCCCCTCCCCTGGCCTTTGTGATTCTGATCTGCAGCGTCGCCACCATCGGCGGCTTCCTTTTCGGCTTCGACAGCGGCGTCATCAATGGGACCGTCACGGGCCTACAGCAGGCCTTTCATTCCGACACCGCCGGAACCGGCTTCAACGTCGCCTCGATGCTGCTCGGCTGCGCCGCGGGTGCCTTTTTCGCCGGCCGCCTCGCCGATATCTGGGGGCGCAGGCAGTTGCTGCTGATCGCCTCGGTCTTTTTTGTAGTCAGCGCCTGGGGATCAGGTATTGCCGCCAATTCACCGGAATTTGTGTTCTACCGCATCCTCGGTGGCCTCGCCGTGGGGGCCGCCAGTGTGATGTCGCCAGCCTATATCAGCGAAGTCGCGCCGGCGGCTTGGCGCGGTCGCTTGATCACCACTAACCAGATCGCGATCATCTCCGGGCTCTTCGCCGCCTTCGTCAGCAACTACTTTCTCGCCGACATCGCCGGTTCCGCGGTCAATGAATGGTGGATGGGATACAGCGCCTGGCGCTGGATGTTCTGGATCGAAATTGCTCCTGCCCTCATGTTCTTTCTCGCCCTGTTGCTGATTCCGGAAAGCCCTCGCTACCTGGTTCTGTCCCGCCAGATATCGAAAGCGACCCAGGTTTTGCGTCGCCTTTACGGGGAAAGCGAGGTTGCACAAAAGCTCAGTGATATTCGGGCATCGGTTGCCGGTGATCGCCACCCCAAGTTCAGCGATCTGCTCGATGGGCGCGCCCGCCCGCGCAAGATCGTCTGGGTCGGTATTGGCCTGGCCGTATTCCAGCAGCTGGTGGGTATTAATGTAGTGTTTTACTACGGTGCCGTTCTCTGGCAGGCCGTCGGCTTTTCAGAGAGCGATGCCCTGTTGATCAATATCATTTCTGGCGCAGTCAGTATCGGCGCCTGCCTGATCACGATTGCACTGATTGACCGAATCGGTCGCAAACCGCTGCTCTTAGTAGGTTCCATCGGTATGGCCATCACCCTCGGAATGGTGGCAGCGGCCTTTACGAGCGCCTCTGCGGATACAACCGGCAAGCTTGTACTGTCACAAAACATGGGGCTAATGGCACTGATCGCAGCCAATGCCTATGTTTTCTTTTTCAACGGTTCCTGGGGCCCGGCCATGTGGACCATGCTCGGAGAAATGTTCCCCAACAAAATCCGCGGCTCCGGTCTCGCTATCTCCGGCCTGTCCCAGTGGGTGGCCAACTTCGCCATCACGATGACGTTCCCGATCATGCTGACCGGTATTGGACTGGCCGGGGCCTATGGCATTTACATGCTGTTTGCCATTCTGTCTGTCGCTTTCGTGATTTATCTGGTGCACGAAACCAAGGGATTGGAACTGGAGGAGATGCGCGGCTGACGCCGAGCGCTCATTCACCAAAGTGTCGGCCCGGAAAACTACCGGGTCGCACTGCGCGGTGTCGCCTTCGCGACCGCGCGTCCACATACCGCCGAGACCGCCTGTGGACAATAAACTGATCGCGTTTCCCTCTCGCATTCCGTGACCCAATCATCCCACCTGGTTTCCCGGCGGCGTAGACAAACTTGGACCATTTAGAAAACGCCCGAGTCACTTTATCCGCGCTGCAATTATGTCAATTCGATCAAGTAAAAGGTTCCCTTTTAGCCTGTTGCTACTCGGCGGCAAATGATAAATTTCAGCCCCAAGTTAGACGACGATGTACACGAGTTTTTCATGGTCCAGTTAGTTGTAGATTCCGGATGTGACCTGCCGGATGAGTTTCTGCGCAAATATGCCATCCCCGTCCTGCCCCACACGGTCAGCGTCGGCAAGGATACCTTTGGCGACCAGCGCAACCCGGCCCAGATGGCCCACTTCTATACGCTTTCGCTGGTGGACCGCTCCCGGCAGATTGTCAGCGGCCCGGCAGAAAGTGGGGAGATCGGCGCGATTCTGCAACGCCTGGTGGCCAGGGGCAGCAAGGATATCGTCGTGCAGACCATCAACGGTTCCAACAGCCCTACCTACCAAAACGCCCAAACTGCGGCCAGTAAATTGCTCGCCGAATCAAGCGGCGATGTCGAGATCCACACGGTGGACTCACATACCCTGTTCTCGGGCCAGGGGCTGCTCGCGCTATATACACTGTCATTGATCCAGCGTGGACTCAGCGGTGCGGAGATCAAAGACAAGGCGGAGGATTTCGGTCGCCGTATCCAGGCCTTTGCCGCCATCAAGGACGTCTACTATGTGCGCGAGCGCGGGCGCCTCAAAAACGAAAACAGCATCAGCTGGCTCAAGGCGATGGCCGCCCAGACCCTCGACCTGCATCCGATATTGTCGATGAAATACAGCGGCAGCTCGGTGACCGAGACAGTTCGCGGGTTCGACCAGTGCACTGAAACCCTGTTCGCGCTGGCTGCGGAAAGAATTCGGGCCGGTGACCTGCAGGTTCCGATGATTGCCGTGAGTATTGCCGGCCGCCTCGAAGACCTGTCGCGGACACCGGGATTCAATGCGCTGGAAAAACTGGCCCAGGAAAAGGGCGTGAAGATCTATCGCTCGGTCATGAGCCTGTCAGGCGGTATCAATCTTGGCCCGGGAACAATCGGCATGGCATTTGCCGCCAGAGATTAAGCGGGACAAGCTCGGGGCGCGACTACAGCGTGGCCAGCACCCGGCAAACAAAAAAGGCGAACCGATTGGTTCGCCTTTTTTCTAAGTCACAGCTACTCAGGAAGTGATGTTGCCGTAGCTCATCAGACGCTGGAAGCGCTTTTCCAGCAATTCATCAATAGGCACGTTGCGCAGCTGGTCCAGCTGGGCCGACAGGCGTTCCTGCAGACGGGCGGCCATGGTATCCGGATCACGGTGGGCCCCACCGAGCGGTTCCGGGATGGTCTCGTCGACGATACCCAGCTCTTCCAGCACACTGGAGGTCACCCCCATGGCCTCGGCGGCCAGCGGCGCCTTCTCCACGGTTTTCCAGATGATATTGGCGCAGCCCTCCGGGGAGATCACGAAATAAGTGGAGTACTGCAGCATATTCAGCTGGTCGCCGACGCCGATCGCCAGCGCGCCGCCGGACGAGCCCTCGCCAATGACGGTGCAGATGATCGGCGTACGCAGGCGGGACATTACCGCCAGGTTCTGCGCAATGGCCTCACTGATACCGCGCTCTTCACTGTCGATCCCCGGATAGGCTCCGGGGGTGTCGATCAGGGTCAACACCGGCATCTTGAAGCGCTCGGCCATCTCCATGATACGCAGTGCCTTGCGGTACCCCTCGGGCTTGGGCATGCCGAAGTTGCGCGCCACCTTGTCATTGACCGAGCGACCCTTCTCTTCGCCAATGACGGCAACCGGTTTGCCGTCCAGGCGGGCGATACCGGAAATGATGGCCTTGTCGTCGCCGAAATGGCGGTCGCCGTGCAGCTCATCCCAGTCGGTGAAGATGCGCTCGATATAGTCCTTCGAGTAGGGGCGCTGCGGATGGCGCGCCACCTGGACCACCTGCCATGGGGACAGGTCGGAATAGATAGATTCGGTCAGGTTCTTGCTTTTTTCCCGCAGGCGGGCAACTTCGTCGGCGATGTTCAGCTCATTGTCATCGCCCACGTGCTGCAGCTCTTTGATCTTGCTTTCCAGTTCAGCAATCGGCTGTTCAAACTCGAGAAAATTGAAATTCATGAAATCCGCGCCTTTAAATCTTTTCCAATGCCGCCGGGCCACAGGGCAATAATGGCGGCATAGCTTACCTGTACAGAACCGGGCAGTCGAGCCTGATGAGGGCTATCGCCGCTCAGTGTAGTTGAGCGCGACCTGCTCGCGCCCGAGAAGCTCACGCAGGGACTGCACCAACTGATCGTTTGGCTCCACTTTCCACGCCGTCGGCAACCGGAAGGTGCCGCGGGCATCGCTGCGCGCCACTTCCAGTGTCACGCCGCAGGTGCTGCCGGCGCCGCCGGTATACGGCTGCAGGCAGGCCGCCAGGCGTTTGGCCAGCCCGGGCGGGGCCGTGGCACTGTCCAGCTGCAGGCGCACCCCTGTCACACTGCCCTGGCGTAAATCGTCGAGGGTCGAAACGCCGTTGACGGTCATTTTCAGGCCGCCGCTGTAATCGTCGTGGGCCACGGGCCCATCCAGCACCAGCAGCGAGTCTTTGACCAGCTTCTCGCGATGCTCGCCGAACGCCTCACTGAACACCGCTGCCTCGATGCGACCGCTGCGGTCATCCAGGGTCACAATGGCCATGGAATCACCGCGCTTGGTCTTCATCACCCGCATCGCCACCACCAGGCCGGCGACCTTCTGCCCTTCGCGACCGGGCTTCAGGTCGGCGATACGCGCCTTCACCAGGTGCTTCAACTCATCTTCGTATTCGTCAATCGGGTGGCCGGTGAGATAGAGGCCGAGCGTGTTCTTCTCGCCTTCCAGGCGCTCGCGGATGCTCCACGGGCGGGCGCGGCGGAATTCGGCGTAGACATCGCCATCGGCGGCCTGGGGCACAACCTCGCCGAACAGGTCCATCATGCCGGCATTGGCGTTGGCCGCCTGCTGTTCGGCTGCCTTGACCGCTTCGTCCACTGCGTTAAACAACACCGCGCGGGAATAATCGAGGCCGTCGGCACCGTGGATATCGGGGCCGATACTGTCCAGCGCGCCGGATCGCACCAGCGCTTCCAGCGCGCGCTTGTTGACCTTGCGCGGATCGATACGGGAACAAAAATCAAACAGGTCGGTAAAGGGACCGCCCTCTTTGCGCACTGCAATGATATTTTCAATCGGGCCTTCACCCAGTCCCTTGATGGCACCGAGGCCGTAGATGATGCGGTTGTCGCCATTCTCGGAGACAGGCACCGAGAACTGGTAGCTGCCGAGATTCACATCCGGCGGCACCAGCTCCAGCCCCATGGCCCGGCACTCTTCAATAAACGTTACTACCTTGTCGGTCTTGTCCATGTCGGAAGACATGGTGGCGGCCATGAACTGCGCCGGGTAGTGGGCCTTGAGCCACGCGGTCTGGTAGGAAACCAGGGCATAGGCGGCCGAGTGGGATTTGTTGAAGCCGTAGCCGGCGAACTTTTCCACCAGGTCGAAGATCTTGATCGCGAGATCCGGGTCTACGCCCTGCTCTTTCGCCCCCTGCTCGAAGGTGCTGCGCTGCTTGGCCATCTCCTCGGGCTTTTTCTTACCCATGGCCCGACGCAGCATGTCCGCGCCGCCGAGGGTGTAGCCCGCCAGTTCCTGGGCAATCTGCATTACCTGTTCCTGGTAGACGATAACCCCGTAGGTGGGTTCCAGGATCGGCTTGAGTTTCTCGTGCTGGTACTTGGCATCGGGGTAGGCCACCTGCGCGCGGCCGTGCTTCCGGTTGATGAAGTCGTCCACCATGCCCGACTGCAGCGGACCCGGGCGGAACAGGGCCACCAGGGCGATCATGTCCTCGAGGTTGTCCGGCTGCAGACGCTTGATCAGGTCCTTCATACCGCGGGATTCCAGCTGGAACACCGCAGTGGTCTCGGCCCGCTTGATCATTTTGAAGGTTTCGTCATCGTCCAGCGGCAGCGCCTCGATGACCAGCGGCTCTTTGCCCTCGAGCGCGCGCTGCTCATCGACCATGCGCTTGGCCCAGTCGATGATGGTAAGTGTGCGCAGGCCGAGGAAGTCGAACTTCACCAGACCGGCGTCTTCCACATCGTTTTTGTCGAACTGGGTCACCAGGCCGGCGCCAGTCTCGTCACAGTAGAGCGGCGCAAAATCCGTGAGCTTGGTCGGCGCGATTACCACGCCGCCAGCGTGCTTGCCGACGTTTCTGGCCACACCTTCAAGCTGCAGGGCCATCTCCCAGATTTCCTGGCCCTCTTCGTCGCTCTCCAGGAATTCGCGCAGCACGTCTTCCTGGTCGTAGGCCTTCTGCAGGGTCATGCCCACGTCCGGCGGAATCATTTTCGACAGCTTGTCGGCGAGGCCGTAGGACTTGCCCTGCACCCGCGCCACGTCGCGCACCACCGCCTTCGCGGCCATGGTGCCGAAAGTGATGATCTGGCTCACCGCGTTGCGGCCGTAGTTATCGGCCACATAGCCGATCACCCGATCGCGCTTTTCCATACAGAAGTCGACGTCGAAGTCGGGCATGGATACCCGCTCCGGGTTCAGGAATCGCTCGAACAGCAGGTCGTACTGCAGCGGGTCCAAATCGGTAATATCCAGCACATAGGCCACCAGTGAGCCGGCACCGGAACCCCGCCCCGGCCCCACCGGGATATCGTGGTCCTTGGCCCACTGGATAAAGTCCATCACGATCAGGAAGTAACCGGGGAATCCCATCTGGATGATGATATCCAGCTCGAAGCGCAGGCGTGCCTCGTAGTCGGCGCGGCGCTGCTGGTAGTCCGGCGCCGCCTTGTCGAGAATTTTCTCCAGGCGCCGCTCGAGTCCATCGAAGGAGACTTTCTCGAAAAATTCGTTTTCCGTCATTCCCTCGGGAATCGGGAATTCCGGCAGGAAGTATTTACCCAGCTGGATCGGCGCGGAGCAGCGCCTGGCGATCTCCACCGTGTTCTGCAGGGCCTCGGGGATATCGCTGAAGAGCTCGCACATTTCCTCGGGCGTGCGGAAATACTGCTGCGGCGAATAGCGGCGCTCGCGCCGGGGGTCATCCAGGGCGCGACCCTCGTGGATACAGACGCGCACTTCGTGCGCCTCGAACTCGCTCTCCTCGAGAAAGCGCACATCGTTGGTGGCCACTACCGGCAACGCCAGCAGCTGTGCCAGCTTGACTGCCTCGTGCAGGTATTCCTCGTCACCGGGGCGGCCGGTGCGCTGCAGTTCCAGGTAGTAGCGTCCGGGAAAAATCCGCGCCCACTCGCTGGCCAGCTCCTGCGCCTGGGCGCGACGCCCCGCTATCAGGGCGCGACCCACGTCGCCGTACTTGGCGCCGGACAGCATCAATACTCCGTCGGCGTATTCCTGCACCCATTCCCGGCGGATATAGGCGTGACCGTGGTACTGCCCCTCCATCCACGCGCGCGAGATCAGCTCGGTGATATTGCGATAGCCATCGGCATTCATCGCGAACAGCGAGATCAGCGTCGGGTTGTCTTCGCCCCCTTCACTCAGCCAGAAATCCGTGCCGGTCAGCGGCTTGATGCCGGCGCCGAGACAGGCTTTATAGAACTTGATCTGGCCGTAGTAATTGGTCTGGTCGGTGAGCGCCAGCGCCGGCATTTCCAGCTCGGCCGCGCGCGCCACCAGCGGCTTGATCCGTACCAGCCCGTCGATCAGGGAAAATTCCGAGTGGACTCTTAAGTGGACAAAAGATTGGGTCATATTTTTTCGTTATCGAAACTGTTTTGGCCCGCAGGCGCTAGAGCACCCGCGAGTATTGTTCTACAAGTAGCCAGTTGCGCCCGCCCGCTACAGCAGGCGGCCCATCTGCCGCGCGCGCTCCAGGCAGCTGCGCAATACACTGCGGCGCTCATCGTTGTTCAGCGCCGTCCAGCGGGTAATTTCCGACCCGGTCCGGAAGCAGCCCTCGCAGACATCCTGCGCATTCAGCGCACAGACGGAAACACAGGGGGATTTTACCGGGCGCTCGGTTTCGGCAGTTTTATCAGACATCGCGCTTCGACTTATTCCGTTTACGTTCCAGCCACAGGCACCAGCTGCTCGGCAAAGCGCTGGCCGTTGGCCACGTAGTGATCACTACTGTACTTGAGTATTTCGAAGGTGGCTTCGTCGAGGGTTTTGACCACTTTGCCGGGGCTGCCCAGCACCATCGAGTAGTCGGGAATTTCAGTGTTTTCGGTCACCAGCGCGTTGGCGCCAATGATGCAGCACTTGCCGATTTTGGCTCCATTCAGCACCACCGCGTTGATGCCGATCAGGCTGTAGTCGCCGATGGTGCAGCCGTGCAGCATCACCTTGTGGCCGATGGTCACGCCGGTGCCAATGGTCAGCGGCACGCCCGGGTCGGTATGCAGGACCGAGCCGTCCTGGACATTGCTGTTTTCGCCGATCGTAATGCGATCGCAATCGCCACGCACCACGGCATTGAACCAGACAGAGCTGTGACTGAGCATTCGCACATTGCCGATTACATGGGCGCCGGGCGCGATGTAGTGGCCCTCGCCTTCGAGGACAGGCTGTTGATCACCCAGTTTGTACAGCATATGGCCTCCGGCTTCTCTTTTTGGCAAGCCGGCTATTATCCCGCCAGGAGCGGCCTATGGCTAGCGGATGGACCTTGCGCTTTTGCCGGCGCCCGCCCCGGGTCACAGCAGCTCCGGTTGCTGGATGAAGTGAGCCCCCTCGAGTGTCAGCAGCTGCGCCTTCCGCTCCAGGCCGCCGGCGTAGCCAGTCAGGGTCCCATCGGCGCCGATCACGCGGTGACAGGGAATAATAATGGCTATCCGGTTGGCGCCGTTGGCCCGCGCTACCGCGCGGATCGCCCGCGGATTGCCGAGGGACTCCGCCTGCTCCCGGTAACTGCGGGTCTCGCCGTAGGGTATGCGCAACAACGCGTCCCAGACGCGGCGCTGGAATTCGGTGCCCTGCGGATCCAGCGGCAGGTCAAACGCGCGGCGTGTACCGGCAAAGTATTCCTCAAGCTGCCCCGCCGCCATGTCGGTCAGCGCCGTCGCCCCCTCCTGCCATTCAGGGCTTATGCTGGAGGGCCGCTCTACCCCGTGAAATGCGAGCGCCACCAGCCCTGCGTCGTTCGCCGCGATGACTACATCGCCAAAGCGGGTACTGTAAATTGCGTAGTGAATCATTCTTCTGCTCCCGATTTGAGCGACTGCCACAACAGCAGTGCGCCGTAGGCCCGCCAGGGGCGCCAGTGTTCCGCACGCTGAAGGGCCTGTTTGGGTTTGGCCTTCTCCCCACCGCCACCCAGGGCCTGCAGTATCCCCAGATCCGACGCCGGAAACGCGTCCGGCATCGACAGGCCGCGCATGGCGATGTAGTGGGCGGTCCAGTCGCCGATACCCGGCAGTTCAGTGACCCGGGCGCACCAGCTGTCCAGCTCCGGTTCGGTGAAATCCACACGCTCATCGAGCACAGCCTCGACGAAAGTGCGCAACGTCTGCGCCCGCGCCCGGGTAACACCGAGCCCGGCGAAATCGACACCGGCCAGTTGCTCCGCAGTCGGGAACAGCCGGTGGGCGACGCCATCGGCGCCAGTAAAGGATTCCCCGTAGCGATCGACGATGCGCCCGGCGATGGTGGTGGCCGCCGCTACCGAGATCTGCTGGCCGAGGATTGCCCTCAGCGCATACTCGAACGGGTCCCACGCGCCCGGCAGGCGCACGCCCGGCGACCGCTCGATTTCCCGCGCGAGCAGCGGATCCGCCGCCAGCACGCCGGTGATTTCCTCGGTATCGGCATCCAGGTCGAACAGCCGCCGCAGCCGCTGATTCACCCGGTACAGCCCCACCCCACCCTCGCCGATCACGTCTACGACCAGGCAGTTGCGGGCACTGTCGTCACGGACACGAAGCACGCCGCGCAGGCCGTCGAGCGCGAAGCTGCGCTGGTAGGTATCGCCATCTACCTGCTCAACCCCGGCAAGCGCCCGGGCGCGAAAAAACTCCAGTAATTTCCGCCAGTGAAATGGCGGGCGGTAGTGCAGGTACAGCCGGGCACCCAGATCGCTGCCGGAACTGGGCGATGGCGTCCGGCCCGGCGACTTTTCGCGGCGCACTTCTGACGGCGTGCGCCGGTAAATCTGTTTGAACACGCCATTGAAGCGGCGCAGGCTGTTAAAGCCGGATTCATAGGCAATCGCGGCAATCGGCAGATCCGTGTCGCGCAGCAGGCCGAACGCGAACAACGCCCGCTCCGCCTGCCACACTGCCAGCGGACTCACCCCCAGGTGCTCGGCAAACAGGCGGCGCAGGTAGCGGCTGCTGACTCCGAGGCGATCCGCGAGGGTTTCAAGGGACTGGGCCTCGCGCTCGCTACGCATCAGCTGCAGAGCCCGCCGCACCGTTGTCGATACCAGCCCCCAGGCTGGGCTGCCTGGCGCCGCGTCCGGGCGGCAGCGCAGGCACGGGCGAAAACCCGCTTCGACCGCTTCGGCGGCAGTGGCGTAATAGGTGACATTGCGCTCCAGCGGCGCCCGCGCGGGACAGATGGGCCGGCAGAAAATGCCGGTCGTCTTCACCGCCGTAAAGAACCGGCCATCGAAACGGCGATCTCGGGCGAGGCGGGCACTGGAACAGATTTCGGCGTCAAGCTGCAAGGTATTCTCCTGATGAACGGCGCCAGTGTAATCGCCCGCAGAATCCTCGACTAGTCAGATTCGGAACTGACAGTAGACGGGACTCCCGCCGCAGTCTCCACGCAACAAAAGAAAGACTTGAATGGTTAGTCAGGCCAGTAGATAACAACTAGATTCATTGTCCGCCAACAATTAGACACAGGTCACAATTTCAATTAGAAACGCAACACGAACACCTGCGTTCGCAACGAATGGAATTCGTCCGGCCGCTGTACCAACTTGCAGCGGGTAACGGTCATACAGGGAAGTATGTTGTGAGTGCGCCGCAATCGTTGTTTAGATGACAGCGCCAGTTTCTGCCGTCTCCGCGCAGAGGGCGGGTCTTACCCCGTCATAACCATGCTCCCCGGGCCGTGCGGCCAATAACGCCAACAAGAATGCCTGTTGCCTGGAGCTGTCACTCATGATTCGTATTTCTACCCTGACCCTGTGCGCCCTGCTGGTGCTGCTCGCCGGATGCTCCGCGGATGTCAAACACGGCCGCCGCCAGTCCACGGACGCACTGCTGACAGCAGCGACAACGTCCACGTCGAGCGACACGGAAACAGTGGTCGACGGCGATAGCGACGGAGTCGGCGACGCCAGCGACAACTGCCCCGCAATTGCCAACGCAAACCAGGAAGACTTGGATAAAGACGGCATCGGCGATGCCTGTGACAGTGACGACGACGGTGACGGCACTGCCGACAACAGCGACAACTGTCCGCAATTGTCCAATAGCGATCAGGCCGACGGCGATGGCGATGGCCTCGGCGATGCCTGCGATGAAGATCTGGATGGCGATAACGTCGACAACGAAAGCGACAACTGCCCCGCCGTTGCCAACAGCGAGCAGGGCGACCTCGACGGCGATGGTATCGGCGACGCTTGCGACAACGATCGCGATGGCGACGACATCACCGACAGCCTCGACAACTGCCCGGCGGTGGCCAATCCAGATCAGGCGGATCAGGACAACGACAATATCGGCGACGCCTGCGATCAAGACAGCGACACCGATAACGACGGACTGGACGACGGCGAGGACAACTGCCCAGCCATCGCCAATGCCGATCAGATCGATACCGACGGCGACGGCTTGGGCGATGCCTGCGATGACGATGACGACGGCGACAGTATCAGCGACAACACCGACAACTGCCCTACGGACGGCAATGTCGGACAGAGCGACCTGGACGGCGACGGCATCGGCGATATCTGCGACACAGATCGTGACGGCGACGGCGTCGACAACCCCGAGGACAACTGCCCCGCCATCGCCAATCCCGGCCAGGAGAACGCCGATGGCGACGACACCGGCGATGCCTGCGACCCGCTGACCGATAGTGATGGCGACGGCGCCGGTGACGATGCCGACAATTGCCCCAGCCAGCCCAACCCGGATCAGGCCGACCAGGACAACGACGGTATTGGCGATAGCTGCGACACCGATGTGGATGGAGACTCCACCGCTAATGACAGCGACAACTGCCCGGTAATTGCCAACGACCAGACGGACAGCGACAGCGACGGTCTCGGCGATGCCTGTGACGACGATGACGATGACGACGGCCTGAATGACGCCGTCGACAACTGCCCGACTACTGCCAATGCCGATCAGGCGGACCAGGACAGCGACGGCATCGGTGACGCCTGTGATGGCGACCGCGATGGCGACGGAGTGGACGATACCGCAGACAACTGTCCGCTGGTGGAAAACCCGGACCAGGCGGATACGGACAGTGACGGGTTCGGCGATGCCTGTGACGACAACACCGACAGCGATGGTGACAGCGTTCCGGACGATGCAGACAACTGTGCAAACGCCGCCAACCTCGACCAGGCGGATCTGGACGGCGACGGCATCGGCGATGCCTGCGATGAGGATGTCGACGGAGACGGCGACGCCAACGACGTGGACAACTGTCCGGTGACAGCCAACCCATCGCAGGCGGATACCGACAGCGACGGGTTCGGCGACGCCTGTGACAGCGATGACGACAACGACGGTGTCGAAGACACCGCGGACAATTGCCCGCTGATCGACAACGCCGACCAGGCCAACCTGGATGGCGACGCCTTCGGCGATGTCTGCGATGCGGACGACGATGGTGACGGCCTCGACGACGACGCGGACAACTGTCCGGCCGTTGCCAATGCCGGCCAGGACGATCTGGACGGTGACAGTATCGGCGATGCCTGTGACGACGACGACGACAACGACGGCACCGGCGACGACGTCGATAACTGCCCGGTCTCCGCCAACGCCGACCAGGCCGATCTCGACAATGACGGTACCGGCGATGTCTGCGATACGGATCTCGACGGCGACACCGTCGCCAACGATGCTGACAACTGCCCCAACGTCGCTAACCAGGATCAGGCGGACCAGGACGGTGACGGCATCGGCGACCTGTGTGATACCGACAGCGACACCGATAACGACGGCCTGGACGACGGCGAAGACAACTGCCCGGCCCAGCCGAACCCGGATCAGCTCGATTCCGATGGTGACGGCATTGGCGATCTGTGTGACAGCGACGTCGATGGTGACGGAACTGACAACGGCAGTGACAACTGCCCGATGACCGCCAACGACCAGAGCGACAGCGACGGCGACGGCATCGGCGACGCCTGCGACGATGATCTGGATGGCGATGGCACGGACGACGCCGTGGACAACTGTCCGCTGGACGCCAATCCCAGCCAGGCGGACAGCGACGGCGACGGTATCGGTGACGCCTGCGACCAGGATCAGGACGGCGACGGCATCGACAACGGCCCGGACAACTGCCCGTCCGTCTCCAATCCCGACCAGCTGGATTCCGACGGTGATGGTATCGGCGATGCCTGCGATACCGATGTCGACGACGACGGCGTTGCCAACGAACTCGACAACTGTCCGCAGACCCCGAATCCGGACCAGGTGGACTTTGACGGTGATGGTATCGGCGACGCCTGCGACAACGGCCTCGCCGCGAGCTGCGAATCCCTCGGCGACCTGCTGCCGATCACCACCAGTGAGTCCTTCCGCTCTATCGGTACCGAAGGCTCCTGTGAAGGTTGCAGTGTCAGCAGTCCCGGACTCATTACCAACAGCGTGATCACCGATGCGTCGCGGATGCAGGTCACCGCGGGCGCCAGCGGCTCGGTGTACATCGATGTCACCAAGACGACGGTCTTGAACGGTCGCTACGTCATCGGGTATCTGGTGGAAAAACCGGAATCGCTACTGGACCTGGTGATGCTGCAGACTGTGACCATCAGCACCTGGATGGACGATACGCCCACTGGCGACAGTGGCAGCGGCAGTTCACTGGTGGTGTTTGACGTGGACGGCGCGGTGAACCAGCGGGTGATCACTATCGTCTCCATACACGACTTTAACCGCGTGCGCCTGAGCCTCGGCAGCCTGCCGTACGAGGTCAATACGCTGGATGTTTATATGGCCTGCCTGGCCCCTCTCGATCCCTGACCATCCCCCCGGTGCAGTACGGCTGACAACTGTCACTGCAGCGGAACATGCAAAGCCCCGGCACCAGCCCGGGGCTTTTTTAATGGGGAATACGCTGTGCTGCCGGCACTGCCTGCCTCATTCCGTCCATGCGTTACTCACCGCAATTCCGGGCATCGCACTGCTTGAATTTCCCCCATCAAAATTGCCGTTCAAAAAACATACAATTCTGCACAGAAAGCGTGCGACATTTCACAGTTTCAGCGCTTTTATCCACCAGTAGGAGCGTGAACGTGCCAGCACTGTCGCCAGAATTTGAATTTGGATAAGGCTGTTTATTTTTCGTACAGTCAGAGTTTTTTCTGCCAGTGCAGGAGGAAGGTGCTCAGGCAGCAGAACGACAGAGATTGGTGGCGGGCAGCCGGTGGCAAAGGAGAAGCGCGATTCGCTAGCGGCAGCTATTTCTCTCGTTACTACCTCTCTCGGTAAATGGCTATCGCTATGTACCGGCGCACAAGACGGGCCTTGTTCCCATAAAAAAACCCCGGCCAATGCCGGGGTTTTTATCGGACGGAGAAAACCGGGGCTTACTTGATACCCAGTACTTCCCTGCCCTGCACGAAAGTAACATCGACCGGGATACTGGCAGCCGCCAGGCGGTCCAGGTCTTTCTGCAGCTGTGCGTTGATCACGCCCTTGCTCTCGAGCAGTTCCTTGGCGCGCGCATAGTCGCCATCACCCTGGATGGTGAGAATCAGGCGGGACAGATCCGTCATCGCCTGCTGCATCTTGTCAAAGTTCACCCGGTACAGGCCGGTATCGGCATCGCGACTAAAGGCGCCTTCCTCTTCAAAGAAATTGAAGCGCACCATATTCGCAGTACCGTGGGCATCGGCAGCACCGAAGCGCACGCTGCGGAAAATACTGGCGAGGAAGGTAACGTAGTTGTCCATCAGCTCGCTGTCGGGCAGCTCGCCTTTCTCGTGCAACTTGGTGACCATGTACAGGCCGAGGATATCTGCCTTGCCCTCTTCGAGCGCCGAGGCATTTTCCTTCAGCGCCTGGCGCACATTGCTGCCGTCGGTCAGGGTTTTCTTGATACCCAGGCCGTGGGCTACCTCGTGGAACATGGTGTTCTGGAAGAAAGCCGGGAAGGTGATGTTCTCACGCTGGTCTTCCGCGATCAGGACATCGCCGATGGGTACCAGGATCTTGTCAAACTTGGCGCGCATGGCGTTTTTCAGCTGCAGGCGACGGGTCCCCTTGGCCAGCTGAACTTCCTCATCGTTCGGCAGATTGATGGCGATGGTCTTGCCACCGGCATTGGAGTGGCCGGCGTAATACAGCACGTCGTAGGCATTCAGGTCGGAGTCGGTTCCCGGCTTTTCTGCCTTGTATTTTTCATCCACGGGCAGGCCGCGCTGCAGCTCCGGCAGGAAGGCGGCGAACTTGGCCAGCTTCTCACTCCACTCCTTGTCCTTCAGCAGTACATAGGCCTCATAGGCGGTGCGGTAGCCGAACAGCTGGTCTTCGTAGTTCTCGATCGGGCCAATGACTACATCGATCGGGTTGTTCTTCATGTCCATCCAGGCCATGTCGCTGGGACGGAAGTCGTCGCTGACCAGGGCCTTCGCACGCAGGTTCAGGTAGCCGGCAAACTCCTCGTCGTCGGCCAGCTTCGCGGCTTCGCGCAGCAGCTCGGCGGCCTTCTGCAGATCTTCCTTGTAGGCCACGTGATACGGCACCAGTTCCAGCTTGCCTTCCTGGTTGCGCCGCACCAGGGTATAGAGGCCGTCCTTGCCCGGCTGGTTCCAGGATTCGAACTCGGCCTTGGTCATGTCTTCCGGATAAAACTGCGCACCCAGGGGTTTGGCACCATATCCCGCGATAAACGGTTCGTTATCGTTCAGGCGATCCCAGGGGCCGTAGTTGATCTTGGCGAAGTCACGTTTGGTGCTGTCTTCGATGCTCGACAGCAGCTCTTCCGCCGGACCGTAGGCCTGCAACCAGAACAGGCGATCCATGACCTTGCTCGCGTCGATCAGCTTGCCAATCATCTGGCGCTGGTTGTCGGAGAGGTCGGAAAGATCGGCATTGAGCTCGACCGGGACGTAAATCTCGAAATCGGCGCTGGACTCCAGCTTTTCGGGTTTGGCCGCCGTTTCGGAGGTCGATTTCGCTGCGGTTGACTCGGCGGCGCTGGATTCCGCGGCCGGGGCCTGAGTCGATTCAGTCGTTTCGCTTTTGTTGTCGCGCGGCGAACAGGCGGTGGTCAGCGCCAGTGCCAGTAGCATCGCAGTCAATCGGGCGAACTTGAAAGGGGTAGTCATAGGAGCCTGCCTATCGTTATCTTTTGTCCGGCGCCACATTAGTCCGGCGCCGGGCATTTATCAAGACGGGCAGAGGCTGCCGCGACAGAATCCGCAGTTATACCACCTCGGCGCTGCGCTCCTGCTGCTGCAGGCGCCACAGGGCGGCGTAATGCCCCCCCTCCGCCAGTAACTGGGCGTGGCTGCCGCGTTCGACGATCTCGCCCTGCTCCAGCACCAGGATCACGTCCGCATCCACCACGGTGGACAGGCGGTGGGCGATCACCAGGGTGGTCTGCTCCCGGGCGATATCCCGCAGGGATTCGAGAATACCGCGCTCGGACTTGCTGTCGAGCGATGAAGTGGCCTCGTCGAATACCATGATTGGCGGATGTTTGAGCAGTGCGCGGGCAATGGCTACGCGCTGTTTTTCGCCGCCGGAAAGTTTCAGGCCGCGCTCGCCCACCAGCGTGTGAACGCCTTCCGGCAGCTGCTGCACGAAATCCGCCAGCTGCGCGTGCCTGATCGCCTCCATGACCTCTTCATCACTGGCATTCACACGGCCGTAGCGCACGTTTTCGAGGATCGACTGGTTGAACAGCACCGCGTCCTGCGGCACCACACCGATAACAGAGCGCAGGGAATCCTGGCTGACGCTGCGGATATCCTGCCCGTCAATCAAAATTCGTCCGCCGGTAGCGTCGTAGAAACGGAACAGCAGCTTGAACAGCGTCGATTTACCCGCGCCGCTGGCGCCGACGATCGCCACCTTCTGCTGTGGCTCCACGGTAAAACTGATGCCTTTGAGGATTTCCCGCTCGGGCCGGTAACCGAAATGCACATCGTCGAACACGATGCGCCCGCTGTGCACCTCCAATATGCCCGCCGAATCGTCATCCCGCACCGCCGGCTCTACCAGCAGCAGGGAAAACATCTTCTCGATATTCGCCATTGCGCCCTTCATCTCCCGGTAGACAAAACCGAGGAAATTCAGCGGAATAAAGATCTGCATCATGAAGGCATTGATCAGCACAAAGTCACCAATGGTCATCGCACCCCTGGTGACATTCACCGCAGCCAACACCATGGCGCCGCACATGGCGCTGGCAATGATCAGCGCCTGTCCGGCATTGAGGCCGAACAGGGACAGGCGGTTCTTGCGCCGCGCCTGCTCCCAGAACGCCAGCTCGCGATCGTAATGGCTCGCCTCGTGCTGTTCGTTGCCGAAATACTTGACCGTTTCGTAGTTGAGCAGGCTGTCCACCGCGCGGCTACTGCTCTGGGATTCCGCCTGATTCAGCTCGCGGACAAAACGCGTGCGCCACTCGGTGGCGACCACGGAGAAGCCGATATAGATCACCACCGCGCCCAGCACCAGCAGGGCGAAGGCGGCGCTGTAGTTCCACCACAACAGCCCCGCCACCATCGCGATTTCCACCAGGGTCGGCACGATGTTGAACACCATAAAGCGCATCAGGAACCCGATGCCGGAATTGCCCCGTTCAATATCCCGCGACAGCCCCCCGGTGCGGCGATTCAGGTGAAAATCCATATCCAGCCGGTGCAGGTGCCGGAATACTTCCAGCCCCACCCGGCGCTGGGCGCGCTCGGTTACGCGGCCGAAAATCGTGTCGCGCAATTCACCGAACAGAACGCTGGAAAAGCGCACTGCCCCGTAGGCCAGCAGTAATCCAAGGGGCAGTGCGATAGCCGCGGCCGTGCCACCGGAGCTGTCGAGGGCGTCAACAATGTGCTTGAGGATAAACGGCAGCCCCACCCCGGCCAGCTTGGCTCCCACCAGACACAGCAGCGCGAAAATCACCGCGCGCTTGAATTCCAGCAGATACGGGAACAGGGTTTTCAGTGCGCCCCAATGCACTTCATCCAGGGCAACTGCGGATTTTGGTCTGGGCATAGATCACTCGCGATAAATACAACGGAATTATAAGCGCTAGGCGCCATTTATTGCGGGAGGGTAAAAGATGAAGTTAACTTGAGATCAAGTGCATGGCCCCGGCCAGGCGCTTTCTTTTGATAATGAAGGACTGAAACAGCGTCCGTCACTTCAGCGCCCGCAGCGGCACATCCTCGCGATGGACAATCTCGGCACCGAGGATCCGGACCATGAACTCGGTCAATATTCCAGCGGTAAAGCCCCAGATTTCGTACTCGCGAAACTGGTAGGCCGGCAGATAAACGGTGCTCTGGTCGATGGTGATCCGGTCCGTGCGAATGCGCGGATCGGCGAGAAAAAACGACAGTGGCACGCGGAAGATCGCATCCAGCTCGCCGGGATTCGGCGTCAGTTCAACATCCGGCGATACCACACCGAGCCAGGGCGTCACCTGTACTTTCCAGCGCGTAGCGCGGGTCCACAGGGGACCCAGCACACGGATCTCGTCCGGGTGCAGGCCGATCTCCTCTTCGGTCTCGCGCAGGGCGGTGTATTCCAGGGAGGGATCGGTAGCGTCCCAGCGGCCGCCAGGCAGCGAGACTTCGCCTGAGTGGGTCGACAGGTTCGCGGAGCGCAGGGTAAGTATCACTTCCGGATCCGGCTCATCGGTCAGGGCCAGCAGCACTGCGGCGTGGCCACGCAGGTCCGGCCCCTCTGGCACTTTCGCCAGCAGGTCCTGCCGCAACTGCGATATTTTTTGCTCGATAACGTCCAGCATTGCCCGTTTACTTACCACTGCACCGCATGGCGCGGCGACTTCGCCTTATTATCTGCCACTATACGCCAAAGACACCGATTTCCTCTATATTCGATCGGCCACTCAGCTATCGGACGCGGCTGCATCCCGCTGTTTCATCGGCGTATGGCCTCCCTTGATCTTCTCCCGCAGCGACTGCACCAGCGCGTAATACACCGGCACCAGCAATGTGGCGAAGATTGCCGCTGCGGTCATTCCACCGAATACCGCCAAACCCAGCGAGATGCGGCTGGCGGCGCCGGCTCCGGTGGCCACCAAAAGGGGGATCACCCCCAGCACGAACGACAGTGCGGTCATCAGCACGGCGCGGAAACGCAACTGGGTTGCGCTGACCGCCGCTTCCAGCACTGATTTTCCGCTGTCGCGCTCCAGGCAGGCAAACTCCACAATCAAAATGGCGCTCTTCGCCGCCATACCGATCAGCAACACCAGCCCGATTTGCGTATAGAGATTGTTGATCGAGCCCACCAGCCAGACCACGAAAAGAGCACCGGCGATGGCAATGGGCACACACAGCATCACCGCGATGGGAATCATCCAGCTCTCGTACTGCGCCACCAGAAACAGGTAGACAAACACAATGGCGAGAGAAAACAGAATCGGCGCCATATTGCCGGAACTGATTTCCTGCAGACTGGAACCGGTCCAGTCATAGCTGTAGCCCTCCGGCAATTGCGCGGCCAGCTCCTCCATTGCCCGCATAGCCTGGCCACTGGAATAACCGGGCGCCGGCGAGCCATTGATGGTAACGCTGTTGTAGAGGTTGTAACGGTCTATGGTCTGTGGGGCCACCGTCGGCTCGATATTCACCACTGCGGTAATCGGCACGAGCTCGCCACTGTTGGCGCGCACAAAAAAGCCCGTCAGATCCTGCTCGTTACTGCGAAACTGCTGGTCCCCCTGCACCATCACGCGAAACACCTTGCCGAATAAATTGAAATCGTTGACGTAAAATCCGCCGAGCTGGGTCTGCAAGGTGTTGTAGACATCGGTGAGCCGCAAACCCAGCGTGTGCGCCTTGTCCCGGTCCACCGTCAGTTCCAGTTGCGGTGTTGTGGCCTGAAAGGTAGTGAATGCCTGTGCAATCTCCGGTCGCTGATTCGCCGCGCCGAGGAGTCCGTACATCACCTGTGCCAGTTCAGCGGGATCGCGCCCCATCAGATCCTTGAGGATAAATTCAAAGCCGCCAATGGTGCCGACTCCCGGCAGGGGTGGAGTCGGGAAGACCATCACCCGGGCCTCCGCTATGCCCGCAGCCTTCTCCTGTATTCGCTGCATGACCGCCATCTGATGCTGGTCGGCATTGGGCCGCTCGTCCCATGGCGGCAAAATGCCTATCATGAAGGCCGAGTTGGAGCTGACACTGCCCGACAGCACGTTGAACCCGGGCACCGCCATGACATGGGAAATATCCGGGTCCTCTCGCATGATTTCACTGAGGCGCGCCACCACGGGTCCCGTGCGAGTCAGCGAAGCCCCCTCAGCCAGCTGCACATGGACCAGGAAGAACCCCTGATCCTCATCGGGAATAAAACCGGTGGGCACACTGGTAAATAGCCAGGCACAAAGGCCCACCATGCCGGCTATGGATAATAATCCGAACAGAGGGCGAGCCACCCAGAAGCGCACCATGCCCGTATAAAAATGCGTGAGTTTATGCAGTGCTTTGTTGAACCAGCCAAATGCACCGGTCTCTTTGACCCCGGCGATTTGGTCGCCTTCACTTTTCTTGAGCAGTGTTGCGCAAAGGGCCGGGCTTAAAGTGAGGGCATTAATGGAGGAGATAATCACCGCAAAACTAATCGTCACTGCAAACTGCTGGTACATCCTGCCGGTCAGACCCGGCATCAGCATCACCGGCACGAACACCGCCAGTAAGACCAACGTCGTGGCAATCACTGGACCGGTCACCTCCTCCATCGATTTCAGTGCCGCCTGCCGCGGCGCCAGACCCTCACTCATCAAACGCTGAGTGTTTTCTACGACAATAATGGCGTCGTCCACTACGATGCCGATCGCGAGGATCAAGGCAAACAGTGTGACCGTGTTGATGGTCATACCAAAGGCAAACATCAGGGCAAAAGTGCCAATCAGCGAGACGGGAATGGCAATGGCGGGGATCAGGGTGGAACGCACATCTTGCAAGAATACGAATACCACCAGAATGACGAGCAGCAGCGCAATCAATAGCGTCGTAATCACCTCCGCGATCGATGCGCGCACGAAGTCTGTCGTGTCGTAGAGAATTTCTGCCTTGAGGCCTTCAGGAAAGCGCTGGGACAATTCATCTACACGCTCCGCGATACCTTCAGCGACACTGAGGGCGTTGGCATCCGGCAACTGGTATACGGCGATAACCGCTGCTGGTTTGCCGTCCAGACGGCCGTAGGCACTGTAAAACTCGCTGCCCAGCTCCACACGCGCGACATCCTTCATGCGAACCATGCCGCCGGAGGGATCGGCGCGAATACTGATTTCCTTGAATTGCTCCGCATCGACCAGTCGGCCCTGAGCGAGGATGTTGTACTGGAACTGCTGGTCCTTGCCGATGGGCGGCGAACCGATCTGCCCCGCTGCCACCTGCATATTCTGCGACTGGATTGCGCTGATGACATCCTGGGTCGTCACATCCAGTGCGGTCATACGATCCGGATTGAGCCAGATGCGCATGGCATAGTTGAGGGAACCGAGAATCTCTACATCACTGACACCTGGCACCCGCGCCAGCTCGTCGCGAATGAAGATCTGCGCATAGTTGGCCAAAAACAGTTCGTCGAACTTTTCATCCGGTGACAGCAGGTTCACCACCAGCAACATGGTGTTTGACTTCTTGCGCACGACGACACCGTTACGGCGCACATCCTCCGGCAGCCCCGGTATTGCCTCCTGAACCCGGTTCTGCACATTCACCTGAGCGATATTGTCGTCAGTCCCCGTCTCGAAGGTGACCGTGAGGCTGTAACTGCCGTCGTTACCGCTGACGGAATCCATATACAGCATGTCTTCCACACCATTCACTTCCGCTTCGATCGGCACGGCGACACTGTCGCGCATTACTTCGGCGCTCGCGCCGGTGAAGCGGGCGGTGGCAGTGATGGTGGGGGGGGTAATGTCGGGAAACTGGGCGACGGGCAGGATCGGCAGCGTCAGCAATCCCGCAAGGGTAATCAAAATCGATACCACAAAGGCAAAGCGCGGTCGGCGAATAAAGAATGCGCTGATCAAAAAAACCTACTCCCTGTCAGCTATTTGCTGTCCGTTGCCGGCGCCTCGCGTCTCGACTCCTGCTGTTGTGTGACGGAGGCTGAACCGCTCCCCTGTTTGCTTTCCTGCTCCGGCCGGGCTTTCGGGCCCCGCTGAGACTTGTCCTTGGAATACGGGTTACGCGCCGAAGTTTGTGGCGCCACTGGCCGATCCGCCACTACCCGCTGGAGACCATTGACGATCACTCGCTCGCCTGCCTGCAACCCCTTTTCCACGGCCCACAATTCCCCTTCCCGCTGCCCCAGCTCCAAATAGCGGCGGTGGGCGACATCATTCTCGTCCACGACAAATACATAGCGCCCTTGCATGTCCTCGAGCACCGAGGATTGCGGCACCAGGGGCAATATATTCTCGTCACCGGACATGACCCGGATCGAGACACGCACAAACTGCCCCTGTACCAGCAGTTGATCCGGGTTGGGAAACTCTGCTCGGACCGCCACCGAACCGGTATTGAGATTAATCTGGTTGTCGACAAACGCGATTGAGCCGGGATACGGATAGAAGGTATCGTCGGGCAGCTCAATGCGAATATCCCGCGAGCTGGGGGCCCTTCCTTCACGCAGCCGACGCGCCTCGCGAATTTGCACCGCTAACAGCTGGTCTTGCGGGACCTCAAACAGCACAAATGTGGGATTGAGGTTCAGAACTGTCGTCAGCGGCTCTGACTGGGGCCCGACCAGAGAACCTTCGGTAAACGCCGAGCGGCCGATACGTCCGGTCAATGGCGCATATATCTTGGTGTACGACAGATTTAGTTTGGCACTCTCTACGTCTGCCTGCGCTGCCTGCAGGCCCGCCTGGGCCTGTTCGTAAGTCCCCTGTAGCTCGTCCATGGTCTTCTTGCTGATAAAACCCTGACCAACCAGTTGCCGCCCCCGCCGAAAATTGCGCTCCGCTACCTGTAATCCCGCACGGGCCTGCTCCAGAGCCGCTCGGCGATTGTCCAGAGTGGCAATGAAAGGCTGCGGATCTATCTCGTAAAGTAGCTGGCCCTTCTCCACCATGGAACCCTCCTCGAACAGGCGGCGCATGATGTACCCCTCCACCCGCGGACGCACGGCGAGCTCATCGGTGGCTTCTACGCGTCCCACATACTCGTAACGGGGAATTACCGGCTGTTCACGTACTGCGAGCACCTCCACGGGAGGAGGTTTTTGTTCTGGCTCCTCTGCCCCGCGATCGCCACAGCCGACAGCGAGCAACAGCGGCGCGGAAATTACGATCGCAGCAAATAAGAAACGCCAGATCATCGGGTTACTTCTCAGCCAGGGGGAGCAGGACTCATTGGAAACTATAGATGCTAAGCCATCGGGGGAGCGAAACGCCCAAAGGGCCCACAATAGGAAAGGCAGTCCGATACTCAGGGACCTCGGACTAAAAGAATAGAAATCGACCTGCATATTTCGAGGAGAAATAGCGCATCCATATTCGGGAAGGGATTTCCGGATTGCGACGCGGAATGCGAACAGACACGCCGCTCTTGCCCGCGGACCACGGACCACGGACCACGGACCACGGACCACGGACCACGGACCACGGACCACGGACCACGGAAGTGTAAACGCGCCGGGTCTGTCGAATAAGCTGTCTACACTGTACTGACACTGCGGGTAATCCAAGTAGACACCATGACAGTCGAGGCACAGAAGACCCTGAACCGCACGACCATGATGGGCATGGTGGTTGGCTCCATGGTCGGCGCAGGCATTTTTTCCCTGCCTGCGACCTTCGGCAATGCCACCGGTCCTTTTGGTGCCCTGATTGCGTGGTCAATTGCCGGCACCGGCATGTTGATGCTCGCGTTCGTATTCCAGTTTCTGGCCGTGCGCAAACCCGATCTGGATGCCGGCATCTTTACCTACGCCAAGGAGGGATTCGGCGACTATCTCGGCTTTATCGCCGCCTTCGGATTCTGGGCCGGTAGCTGTCTCGGCAATACCACCTATTTCATCCTGATCAAGTCCACACTTGGCGCCGCTATTCCCGCATTCGGCGAAGGCAACACGGTTCCGGCGGTAGCCGTTTCCTCGGTGATTCTCTGGAGTATTCACTTCATGATATTGCGCGGCGTTAAGCAGGCCGCCGGTATCAATAAGCTGGTCACCGTCGCGAAAATTGTGCCGATCCTTATCTTCATCATCATCGTCGCGTTCGCCTTCAAGAAAGACCTGTTCGCCGACAATTTCTGGGGCGGCGCCGATTACAGCTTCACGGATGTGATGGCACAGGTACGACGCACCATGCTGGTGACCGTATTCGTGTTTATCGGCGTGGAAGGGGCCAGCGTTTTCTCCCGCTATGCGAAGAACCGCGCGGATGTCGGCTGGGCCACGGTAATGGGTTTTCTCGGTGTGCTGTGCCTGATGATCCTGGTCACGCTGCTGCCCTATGGTGTCATGTTACGCTCGGAAATCGCCGACTTGCGCCAGCCTTCCATGGCCGGCGTGTTGCAGCATGTGGTCGGGACCTGGGGCGCCGTATTTGTCAGCGCCGGGCTCATCGTATCGGTGCTCGGTGCCTACCTGGCCTGGACTCTGCTCTGCGCGGAGGCGCTGTTTACGGCCTCAAAATACGACCTGGTGCCGAAAGTGTTCGGGCGAGAAAACCAAAACGGCGTGCCGCATATCGCCCTGTGGCTCACCAATGGCCTGGTGCAGCTATTCCTGATCATGACGATATTTGCCCAGTACGCCTTCGACCTGACGCTGGAATTGACCAGCGCCATGACGCTGATTCCCTACCTGCTGGTCGCGGCCTTCGGGCTAAAACTGGCGCTGACCAATGAGACTTATGAGAAGGATCCGCGCCGGCTGCGCAACCGGGAATTGCTGTTCGCCCTGATCGCCACTGTTTACGCCATTTTTATGATTATCGCCGGGGGCCTGGGGCACGTGCTGCTCGCCTGCATCCTGTTTGCACCGGGCACTCTGCTGTTTATCTTCGCACGGCGCGAGCTGAAGTTGTCGACCTTCAACAAAGTGGAGCTGATCCTGTTCTGCGCCATTCTTCTCGGCGCCATTATCGGAATCTACTCACTCGCAACCGGTGCCATCACTCTGTAACGGGAGACCCGTCATGGCCAAAGCCAAATCGAACTCCACCGCCACTCTCGGTGTTTACAGCGAAGTTGGCCAACTGCGCAAAGTCATGGTGTGCGCGCCAAGCCTCGCCCATTCGCGCCTGACGCCGACCAACTGTGACGACCTGCTGTTCGACGATGTGCTATGGGTACAGAACGCCAAACGCGACCACTTCGACTTCATGACCAAGATGCGGGAATTTGATATCGAAGTTCTGGAGATGCACAACCTGCTGGCGGAAACCGTGGCTATACCCGAAGCCAAGAAGTGGTTGCTGGACCGGAAAGTGACCCCGAACAATGTGGGGCTCGGTTTGATGACGGAGACCCGCGCCTATCTGGAGAGCCTGGATCCGCGCAAGCTGGCGGAATTCCTGATCGGCGGAATGTCGGTGGCGGATATCCCGGACGAGTACTCAAAATCGGAATTTATGGAACTCGCCCACGAGGCCCACGGCGCCACCGAGTACCTGCTGCCACCTCTTCCCAACACTCTCTATACCCGCGACACCACCTGCTGGATTTATGGCGGTGTCACCCTCAACCCACTCTACTGGCCGGCACGCAAAGAAGAGACGTTTCTCACCACGGCCATCTACAAGTTCCATCCCAGCTTTACCCAGGAAACCTTTGAGGTCTGGTGGGGAGACCCGGACATCAACTTCGGTGCTGCAACGCTCGAGGGTGGCGATGTGATGCCGGTCGGCAACGGTGTGGTCTTGATCGGTATGAGTGAGCGCAGCTCGCGCCAGGCAATATCGCAAGTGGCCGTGGCACTATTCGAGAAGGAAGCGGCGCAGCAAATCATTGTTGCCGCGATGCCCAAACTGCGCTCCGCCATGCACCTGGATACCGTGTTCACCTTTGCCGACCGCGACCTCGTCACGCTGTACCCGGAGATCATGGACAGGGTGCAGCCTGTGATCATGCGGCCCGGCGATAGCAAGGGGCCGCTGCATGTCACTCTTGAAAACAAACCATTCGTGGATGTGGTGGCCAAGGCACTCAACCTGAAGAAACTGCGGGTGGTGGAAACCGGCGGCGACGCCTATGCCTCAGAGCGCCAGCAGTGGGACAGCGGCAACAACCTGGTCGCCGCGAAGCCCGGGGTGGTTTTTGCCTATGATCGCAATACCACTACGAATACCCACCTGCGCAAGGAGGGGATCGAAGTCGTGACCATCGTCGGTGCGGAACTCGGTCGCGGCCGCGGCGGTGGCCACTGTATGACCTGCCCGATTGTTCGCGACCCGGTCGATTTCTGAACCAGTCTGAACCAGAGTGGTAGGCAAATCTTGCACCCAGCGTGTTACCCCGGCACATCCGCATGCCCCCATGCTGACGCAACATATTCCGGCAGTCAGACAGACCAGCCGAGAACACGATGAGCAACGAAGATAACTCCCCGACAGAGGTGGAAGGCGAGATCAAAGCGCCCTCGCTTGTGGATGCGCTGATTCCGCTTTTCACTCTGGTATTGCTGATTGGCGCGGCGCTGTGGTTGTTTGGTATGGATGCGCTGGATGGACCGATCCAGACGGCACTGATTGTCTGCTGTATGGTGACGGCGCTCATCGCGCGAAAAAACGGCCACAGCTGGAGTGCGATGCATGAAACCGGTCGCGGCGCCCTGGCTTCGATCACCAGTGCTATTTTTATCCTGCTCGCCGTGGGGGCGTTGATCGGTGCCTGGAATCTGTCGGGCACCATCCCCACACTTGTCTACTACGGCATTCAAGTACTGTCTCCATCCTGGTATTACGTGGCCACCGCACTGATTTGCGGAGTGATCGCGATGTCAATCGGCAGCTCCTGGACCACTGCCGGCACGATTGGCGTGGGGCTCGTCGGTATCGCCGCGATGCTCGAAGTATCCACCGTGATCACCGCCGGCGCGGTTGTCTCCGGAGCCTATCTCGGAGACAAGTCCTCACCGCTATCCGAAACCACCATCATCGCCGCACAGATGGTCGAGGTGGATGTCTATACCCATATCCGCAATCAGCTGTGGACCTCGCTACCGGCGTTCCTGATCGCCCTTATCCTGTTCACCCTACTCGGGCTGGGCCGAGTCGACGCCGCCGGACAGAGTGACATGCAAACGGCAGTGGAATTGGGGGAGCTGAACGGCATCTACCACATTACTGCCTTCAACCTGCTGCCCCTTGGGATGCTGGTGTGGTTCTCGGTTCGCAAACGCCCGCCGTCGCTCGCCCTGTTAGTCTCCGCGTTATTCGCCGGCGTGCTGGGCGCTTTTCTGCAGCCGCAGGTGTACGCCACCTTTGCCGGTGAAGACAGCCTGACGCTCAGTGGTGCCGTAACGGCGGTGTGGCAGGCCATGGCAAATGGTTTCTCCATGAACTCCGGCATCGCGGATGTGGACAACCTGTTATCCCGTGGCGGTATGTCGAGTATGTTACTGACCGTCTGGCTGATCATCGGTGCGGTGACCTTCGGCGCCCTGCTCGATGAGTTCGGCCTGATCGCGCGGCTGCTCAATCCGCTGATCCAGCGAGCCAAATCCACCGGGGGACTCTTCCTCACTGTGTCTGCCACGGCGCTCGGCCTCAACGTCGTCGCTGGCGATCAATATATCGCGGTGGTACTACCCACCCGCATCTACCGGGCTGAATTCACCAAACGGGGATTGGCACCGCAAAACCTGTCACGCCTGGTCGCCGACAGCGGTACAGTGACATCGCCCCTGGTACCGTGGAATTCCTGCGGCGCCTTCATGTCTGCAGTACTGGGGGTATCGACCCTGCTCTACCTGCCATTCTGTTTCTTCAATATCGCCAGCCCTCTGCTCAGTGTGTTTTACGGGTTCACCGGCTTCAGGGTGGTGCGGCTCGAACACGCCGGGGCCCCCGAAACCGAATCCCGCTAACCGGCACCTCCGGCACTGACGCCACGCCCCCGCACGGGTATACTGGCGCGATGAAATACTGCAGTCATTGCGGCAGCGACGCCGTTACATTTGCCATTCCCGAAGGCGACGACCGCCCGCGCCACCTGTGCGGCGGCTGTGGCGCCATTCACTATATCAACCCGCGCGTGATCGTCGGCGTACTGCCCTATCTCGGCGACAAGGTGCTGCTGTGCAAGCGCGCCATCGAGCCGCGCCTGGGCCTGTGGACACTGCCGGCGGGATTTATGGAGAACGGCGAGACTAGTGAAGAGGGTGCCCTGCGGGAATCCTGGGAAGAGGCGCGGGCCAATATCCGCGTCGACGGACTCTACAGCGTGTACGATATTCCGCATATCAACCAAGTGTACCTGATGTACCGCGGCGAACTCGCCGACACCGGTTTCGGCCCGGGCCCGGAGTCTCTGGAAGTCGAGCTGTTTACCGAAGCGGAAATTCCGTGGGAGGAAATCGCCTTTCCGATAATGCAGGAAACGCTCGAACACTATTTCGAGGATCGCAAAAAGAACAGTTACCCACTGCACCGAGGGGTTATTCAACGCAAGCTGTAACCGCAGGGGCGATGAGACGATTCAGCACAATCATCGCGCAAAGATCAGGTCGGCAAATCCCAGGGATTATGAGTAGCGAAACTTCAAACTATGAATATCGTAAGCGCCGGGTAAAACTCGACAGGGCGCGGGAGCTCCGTCTCGGCGAAGGTAGGATCAGCGGTATCAGCTCCGTTCTACTGGGCACATTGAGCCTGCTGGCCGTACTGGCTTACCTTTACCCCTCCTACCTGACAACCGTCGAGTTGCGTCAGGCTTACGACGCTGTAGCCCTGCAGAAGTTGCTGAAATACGGCATGTACTTTTCGCTCTTCTTCGGCGCCCTCACTCTGCTACTCAACCGCTACAAACGTCTCGGCGCACTGGGCATGGCACTGACGCTGCTCGCCTTTGCCCTCGGCGGCTACTCGATACCGGTTGGCCCAGTGGAGCCCCGCAGGCTGTCACTCGGGGTGGACTGGCTGATCCTCGCCCTACTCGGTTCCATTTTCATCTTCATGACCCTGGAAAAGCTGTTTCCCAAATATCGCAACCAGGTGATCATGCGGCCGGAGTGGGACGTGGACCTGTTTTACTTCTGTCTCAATCACCTGCTGATCTCGGCCATTTTGATCTACGGCAATTACCACGCGACCCACTTTCACTGGGCGGTGAGCCCCGCCCTGCAGCAACTGGTGCAGTCGGCGCCGCTGGCCCTGCAGGTAGCGCTGATCATTATCTGCGCCGATTTCGTTCTTTACTGGGAACACCGCCTGTATCACGAAACGAGCTGGCTGTGGCCGATTCATGCGGTCCATCACTCGGTGGAGCATATGGACTGGCTGGCGGGTTCTCGCGGGCATTTCCTGCAGGTCTTTTCCGAGCGGGCTCTGGTACTGGTCCCCCTCTACCTGCTCGGCCCCTCCCAGGCGGCGCTGGATATCTACGTTGTTTTCGCCGCCCTACAGGCGGTATTGATTCACAGCAACCTGCGCTTTTCCTTCGGGCCACTGAAAGCGATTTTTGTCACGCCACAGTTTCACCACTGGCACCACAGTTCGGAAAAGCCCGCTATCGACACCAATTACTCGGCTCACACCGTCTTGTTCGATCGGCTGTTCAATACTTTCCATATGCCGGAGGAACACTGGCCCGCCGAATACGGAACCACCAAACGGCTTCCGCGCACGGTGCTCGGCCAGACGCTCTATCCGCTGACCGCGCTGCTGCCAAAGCGTTTGAAATCCGATTCTCAGCGCTGAACATCGCAGTCGCCGACACAAAAAAGCCGGGCAACACCCGGCTTTAAAAACCTATCGACAATGCAATTTCGCTAACCGCAGCGCTCGTCCAGCTTCCACAGATCAAACGCCGGTTCCTCGTACGGATGCGCCGTCCGCAAAGCGGCCAATGCAGCATCCACACACTCATCGGCACAGACCATTTCCACCCGGTATTCGGCCACCTGCTCCACGGTGCCGGTCTCGCCGATAAATGGCTGGCTGCCTTCCAGTGGACGGAACTGGCCCGTGCCCTTTACCTGCCAGCAGCAGGCGTCGTAGTCGCCGATGCGCCCGGCACCGGCGGCAAACAGCGCCTGCTTTACTGGCTCGACATGGGATTCAGGAATATAGATACAGAGCTTGTACATGGCAGACTGCTGGCTGGTCAGTACAGCAGTGTCATCAGCTTGCGCTGATACTGGGTGGCGATGGGGTCGCCGCCGCCGAGGCTCTTGACGATATCCAGGTAGGCCTGTTTCGCCGCTCCGTCTGCGTAGTTGAGGTCAGACCGCAGGATATTCAGCAGCAGGTCCAGGGCCTCCTGGTGGCGATGGCTCTGGCTGTACTGCACGGCCAGGTCCATCGCGGACTTGTAGTCGTCCGGGTTCTGCGCAACTGCCTGCTGCAGCGCCTGAATTTCAGGGGAATCGGCAGCCTGTTGTTTCAGTTCCAGCTGTGACATCAGCTGTTGGTAATCACTGTCCTGGTCCGCCAGCAAAATCTTGCCCAATACGGTTTCCGCCTCCTGGGCCCGGTTCAGTTCCAGTAGCACCGCCGCCAGCTGCTTGGCGATATCCGCCCGTTCCTCGGACTCGGTGTAAGCCTGGCGCAGCACTGGCAGTGCCTCATCGAGCTTGCCTTCCGCCACAAGCTTCTGGCCCTGCTCCAGTTTCAGGTCACAGGGCTTGGGCAGGTACTTGTCCAGCATTTCACGGATCTGCTGTTCCGGCTGCACTCCGGCGAAACCATCCACCGGCTGCCCTTCTTTGAGCACCATGACCGTCGGCAGACTGCGCACACCCAGTTGGCCGGCCAGCATCTGTTCGGTATCGGCATTGACCTTGGCCAGCAGGAACTGCCCGGCGTATTCTTGTGCCAGTTTCTCCAGAACCGGCATCAATTGCTTGCACGGCTCGCACCAGTCGGCCCAGAAATCCACCACCACCGGGCGCTGCATGGATTCCTCAATCAGCACCTGCTGGGCATTTTCCGCCGTTACGTCGACAATAAATTCGTTCACAACCACTCCTGATTCAGAAATCTATCGATAAATGGTGTCGCTGCCATAGGCAAGCTCCAGCGCCTCGCGCTCCACTTTGCGCAGGCCTTTCACCACCAGTCCGTACGAGCGGTCCATCATCCGCTCGATTTCATAGTCCGGCACACTGCCGTCCAGCAGCACCGTATTCCAGTGCTTCTTGTTCATATGATAACCGGGCAACACCCCGGTGAAGATATCCCGCAGCGCCTGCGCCTCATCCGGGTCGCACTTGAGATTGGTGCGCGCCACGCCGTTTTCAACGGTGAGAGTGGCATACATCCTGCCTTTCACCTTGAAAACCGCCACCTGCGGGCCAAACGGGAAGTCCTCGACCGCTTCGGGCCGAGAGAGCAGATAGTCGCGCGCGACCCGGTAGTCCATTGCGACCGCCTACCAGTCCAGCGACGACGGCAGGCGCGGTGAGGACAGCAGCTTGCTGAATCGTTCCCAGCGCTGCTCGTCAGTAGCATCGCCCTTTTCGACGTAGTTGGCCACCAGCTGTTTGCCCCAATTGTAATTGATGACGTAGGCACCGTAAGTGTCCACAAAACGCAGACGCTGTTTGGCTTTCTCCGGGCTCATCACGGTGTATTTCTGGAACAGCTCGACGACCTTGTCCCCATCGATTTCACCATCGATATACTGGCGGGCGATTTCGTTGCCGGCAAAGCTGAGCTTTTCGACCAGCTCCAGGACGCGATCGTATTTTTCCGCATCGGCGGGGTTCAGGCCGGCCAGCGGATAGAGCACGGTTTTTTCGAACTCCGCCTTTTCCTTGCCGGGAAATGCCAGTTCAATTCCGTAGTTGGCACTGCCCTCGGCAATCAGGGACTGGGGACTGAACAGCGGATAGACACTGTATTCAAGCCAGCCGTGCTTATCGACCAGTTCACTTTCCAACAGTGCATTGTAAGTGTGGTGTCCCGGATAACCCTCATGGCAACCCAGATCAATCGCGCGGTCGATCATGATCGGCAGTTCGGTATTGACCTGGATCAGGCTCTGCGCGTGGCCCTGGTACCAGTTGTAGCCGCTCCAGGGTTTATCGGTGACGTATTCGAGTTTGAAATTTTCATCCGCCGGAAGCTGAATATGTTTTTTCGTGCGCTCACGACAGGCATCGATGGCGGCCTTGAAGACATCGTCAAGTTTTTCTGACGGGATTTCAAACTGCTTCCTGAATTCCTGCACCCGCAGATGCAGCGGCTTGTCGCCGGGCAATAATTTGTCCAGTTCCGCCAGCACCGGTTCAAATTCGGCGTAGCTCTGTTTTGGCGGCTGCGTATCGTAAAGGAGCTGCGCTTCGCGCTCGAAACTGCGCTCGCCAACACCGGCCAGGCTTTCCGCATGGGCGACAACAGCGCGCAGCTGGGTTTTCAGGTAGTGCTGGCGCAATGTTTCGAGATCACTGCCGGGCGCGATGGTCTCCGGCAGTTGCTGCAGTAACTGTTTTGCCCGCTGGGCGATTTCAGCCGGAGTAGCCTGGCTCGCCGCCGCCTTGTCTTTCAGGGCCTCGGGACCGTAATAGGCATCGACATAACTTTTGTCGTGATTGCCGAGCTCCAGCACCAGCAGTACATAGTCCCGGGCCAGTTGGTCCATTTTCGTATCTTCCGCACGCTCGGTATCCGGCTTCGCCGTTACCGCCGCCGAGCTGGCCGGCGAAGGTGCCTTGTCGGGCGACTCGCTCCGGTCTCCGCAGGCGCCGAGCGCCAGCAGCATCGCCGCGAGGGGCATCAATTTGGGCAGTTTACGGAAAGTGATCATAGTCATTCCTGTTGTTCTTTATTCAGATCCGTGCGGATGCGGGGAAGCAAAGCGCTATGCTAGCGAAAATCACCACCGGTGTAACCGCGCGCCCTCAGGCCGTCACCAGTTCCAGCCGTCCGCTGGTGCGCGCCAGTGCGCCGGCCACTTCGTCCGCGGCACGTTCGGCCGCCTCCAGCGCACCCTCCATATAGCCAAACCACTCCGTCGCAAATTCGGTACCGGCCCAGTGCACCGGGCCGTTGGTCTCACGCATTCTGGGGCCGTAGCTGGTCCAGGTACCCGGCGCCAGGTGTGCCGCATAACAGCCGCGAGTCCAGGGTTCGCTACTCCAGTCTTTATCCACGTATTCCAGTGGTTGCCGCGCGCGCTCGCCGAAATACTGGGCGAAGCAGTCCAGAACCGCCGCGCGGCGCTGCTCGGGATCGACATTGCTGTAATAGCGCGCCACGTCCCCTTCGAGGAACCCCATCAGCAAACCCGACTCGCGACCAGCCTCGGAGTTGTCGAAAGTGACCCGCACCGGGCCGGCGGGACTCGCAACCTGACCGGACAACCCTTCCTCGCGCCAGAAGGGTTTATCGTAGCGGGCGATACATTTGATGCAGGCACCGGCGGGCATGCGCTGCAACAGCTGGTCGCGCCAGGCAGGCAATTCCGGCTCAAAGCGGATGCGCAGTGCCTGGTTGGGCGGCAGCGCCACGATCACCCGCTCGCACACCACCGATCCCGACTGGTGACGCACCCGCAGGCGGCCATCGGGCAACTGCTCTACCGCTTCCACCGCCGCGTTTAATTGCACTGCCTGCCCCAGTTCCGCGGCCATGCGCTCACACAGGCCCGCGGTGCCACCGTGCACCCGGTCCTGCTGGGCACCGCCGGTGACCGCCAACAGAGTCTCGAGCGAGTGGCCGGAACGGGCATAGAAAAGTGCGTGCAGTAGCGACAAATCTTTCGCCTCACCGGCAAATACTGCACCGATACCCACTTCGAACAGTTCCCGTCCTAGGCGCGTGCGGCAGTTCTTGTGCAGCCAGGTATCGAGCGTTGTGGCGTCCCACTGCCGCGCTTTCTTATATTCCCAGGGCGCGGTTGGATCGATCGATTTGGCCATGGCTTCAAAGCGCGCCATGGCGATACCCAGATCTGCCAGGGCCAGGGGATTGATCCTGGGGATAGTGCCGCGGTAGCGGCGCAGCTTGCTGTTCAGGCAGAGCAGGTTGTCACCGCTGTCGTACAGTGGCCAGGTGCTCGCCCCCAGCTCCTCGATCAACCGGTACATACGATCCTGGCCCGGCCCCACCCACTGGCCACCGACATCCACAGTATCGCCGTTGGTGAACTGGTGATTACAGAGGCGTCCGCCGACGCGCTCGCGGGCCTCCAGTACGCGCACTCGATATTTCTTCTGCAGCAACCGCGCTGCCTGCAAACCGGAAATACCCGCGCCGACTATCGCTACCTGAACCTGGTCCAGTGACATGGTGCTCTCATCCGTTACTGTTTTTTATCGTTGGCGTTTTTGTATTTTTCAGTCGTAATCCGCTGTCGGCAGCCACAGACTGGTAATCACCGCGCCGTCGCGGCGCTGACCCTGAATCACCGTACCGCGCAACACGGCAGTGGTCTGGCCGTCGTCACCGAGATCCCACAGGTCGCCGCGCAGAAAGGTATTGATGCCCGCGCGCAGCTGGCCGCCGCGTCCACCCAGGGCATATTTTCTCCAGGCCTCGCCTTCGGTGAGTTGCCCCACATCGGCGGGGTCGACATCGGCCGGCGCCGCGGCGCCGTTGTAGCCACCCCAGGACCGGGCCCAGATACCCTCCGGCGTCGAGAAAGACGGCACGGCCACCAGGTCGGCGTCGCGCAGCTGCCGCCAGGTATCCGGGTACCAGCTGTCAGCGCAGATCAGGATTCCCAGTTTGCCCAGCGGCGTGTCGAACAGCGGCAGCGCTTGCGCGGCCGGCTCGGTAAACGGCAGTTCGCTGGCGATCGGGTGCATCTTGCGCACCGGTCCAGCGACAGAACCATCCGCGTAGAAAACAAAACTGCTGTTATAAATGGGTCCGCTGCCCGCACGGATTTCACCGTCCTGCAGCTGTGGATCCGGCAACGCGATGGAACCGGCCACCAGGGTCACGCCGTAGCGGCCAGCCAGGGTGGCGAAAACCCGCTGGTAGTCGTGCGCCATGGCCGCGGCCTTGGTTTTGAACATTGCCGCGGCGAAAGGGTCCGCTGCCTCTTCGCCGAGCAGGTGCTGGCCGAAGGCCGGCAGGTTACCGAGCGCGGCCCAGAGCAGCGCACCACTGGTGGTTTCCGCGCGGTAGGCCAGGAAGCTCTCGCCCTCCGCCACCAGCCAGGTGCCGATATGTTCGGGAAACACCACCAGGGTGCGGTCGTTGAGCCAGCCAGCATCGCGGGCGCGTGCCATATAGCCATCCAGTTTGCGGTACAGGCGATCCGCGCTGGCATAGTCAGCGGCAACCAGATAGGGCTGGATGGACAGCAGATTCGCCGCATTCGGCTGGGGCGGATTCAGCGGCTCGAGCAGTACCTCAGGTTCTGTGGCCGCGACTGCCGTCGCCGGCAGCGGACGCTGCACCAGAACCGACACCAACAGAGCGGTAAAAAGCAGCAGCGCAAGCAGTAAATAGCATATTTTTCTTATCATTATCTGGCCGGGAGGGAGCGATGCCCATTATTGATGGGTCAACTTTACCGCACCCGCTTGCTCCCCGCATCCCGGCAGCGATCGGCAGACGACGCCTGCCAGCCTCAGGGCGGGCACAGCACTGACTGAGTCCACATCGACCCGACCACGTCCACAAGCATTTGTCTCGAACAAGCCGGCCCTATGCTGCAGGAATCTGACCGCGAGTATCCCAACGCTGTTAACCCTGCGCCGCGACCGCGACGGGTGCCGCACTGCGGATATTGGATGGGAACAGTCGCGCGCGCATCTGCATAAACGGGGTTTCCACGGCGCGGCACAGCAACCAGCCGGCAGCGATACCGGCCAGCATGATGATCGCCATGCCGGTATAACCGTCGACGTCGACACCCGCCTTCGCCACTGGCACCTTCAGCAGCTTGAAAAGTGGCTTGTGGATCAGGTAGATCGCATAGGACCACAGCGCCACACTGGCTGCACCGGGAACGCGCACGCGGTGCAGCCAGGATGCGGGAGACAGCGCGGACAGCACCAGCAGTGCAAACCCCCAGGCCAACAAGCTGTAGCCGCAGGCGGTCCAGAAATAATCCACGCCGATGCCACTGCGGTACCAGTAGGTCTCGAACCCATAAAATGTAAAGCCCACCAAGGCCAACCCGGCCAGGAATAACTTCTGCCCGTGGGCCAGCAGACGCTCGAAGGTTTCGCGATGGAAGTTTTTCAACAGCGCAATGGCAATGCCCGGCAGCAGTTCATCAAAGCGGGTCACGCTGGTGTAGTAGATATACTGGTAGTAATCCAGCGCACCGATATCGGCGCCGCCGTGATGGCTCAGCATCACCGCACGAATCGCCATTGCCGCCAGGCTGCAACCTGCCAGTAGCCACCAGGCAGATACCGGCGAGCGGTAGCGGCGCAACAGCAGCAGTGCGGCGAGCGGGAACAGCAGGTAGAACTGCTCTTCAATACACAGCGACCAGGAGTGAGTAAAGGTTTCGCCGGGGCGCATCGCCAGGTTCTGGGTAAAGGTCAGGAAAGACCATAGCGGCGCCGTGTCCTTGCCGTTCAACATCGGAACCAGCAGGCACAATGCCAACACCACGATATAATTCGGCAGGGTGCGGAAAAACCGGCGCGCATAGAAGCGTCGCAGGGAAAAGTCCTCGCGCCGGGCCAGTGCGCCCACCACCTGGTTGCCGATCAGATAGCCACTCAGCACAAAGAACAGATCCACCCCGGTCCAGCCGAGTTGGCTCATAAAGCCGAACAGGGGTTCTCTGCTGACGATGACGCGGTAGTGGTAAATCAGAACGATCAGAATGGCGATGGCGCGGAGGGCGTCCAATCCGTACAGGCGACGGGATGCATCGGGGTGTGGCATTTCAAATTCGCATTTTTTATTTTAAGCAGTGACCGGGGGATGATAAGTGAGTTCCCCCGGCAGCGAAAATTTTCCCCTCACAAATCCGAAAATATCATCTCGCACCCCGGCCGACCGGGCGCATGCGTTGCAGGCGCGCCAGATATTCGCCGATAAAATCACTGAATGCGCGCAACTCACCCGCTGCATACTGTTCCTGACGACAGTACAGCCACAGGTTCCGCCGCCATTCATTCGGCGGTGGCAGCAACCGGCGCAGTCCGTCGTCGCCACGCGCACGCCAGGCACACAACGGCGCTATGCCAAAGCCGGCTCTCGCCGCCTCCAGCAACTGTCCCTGACTGCCACAGTGCAACTTTATCTGCCGTTCGGGCACCGACTCCCGTAGCCATTTAAACGCCGGGCAATCGTCGTTGTCAGCACAGCTAATAAAACGGTGGCCATCAATTGCGTCCAGGCTGTGCAGTTCACCGTGATTACGCAGGTAGCTGTCCGAGGCATAGAGGCTGTAACCAAGTGGCGGCAAAGATTGCACGGCGCAGCCGGCTTCGTTGGGGCGTGCGCTCACACGCAGACCGACCCGAACTTCTCCACGGTGGGAACCCGGCCAATCTGTGCTCTCTTCCATTTGCAGGCGCAGTTCCGGGTGTCGCCGCTGAAACCGCTGTAGCAATGGCAGTAACGGAGATACCAGTTCCGCATCGGTGTGAATAGCCAGGTTGCCGCGCAGCAGCTCTGCGGGGCCGTGTACCCGTTCGACCAGCAGGTTCAGCTGATCCTGCATGGACTCCGCCGCGTGCGCCAACCGGCGGCCAGCTTCCGTGGGCACATAACCGCGGGCGTGGCGATAAAAAAGTTGCGTGCGCAGGTTTTTCTCCAGGGCGTCCACCCGGCGCAGCACCGTCGAGTGGGAAACACCCAGCTGCTGTGCGGCACCAGACAGAGTACCGGCTCGCGCTACTGCCAGTGCGTACTGCACGTGATTCCAATCGTCGACCTGCATGTTCCCCTCCCCCGATCTATTGGCCCGCTCTGGTCGCAGACGCTCGCCCGCCCCGCGAACCTACACTGATACTGTGTCTGAATATTCGGCCGTCGCCCCATGCTCAGTGTGACTTTTCGCTTTTACCGGGAGCTCAACGATTTCCTGCCGCGCAAATGGCGGCAGCGGGACTTGCCGCGCGAATATTTGCTGCCCGGGTCGGTCAAGGACGCCATCGAAAATCTCGGTGTGCCTCACACCGAGGTGGACCTGATACTCGCCAACGGCCGCTCAGTGGATTTTTCTTACCGCCTGCGCGACGGAGATCGCATCACCGTCTACCCGATGTTTGAAGCACTGGATATCACGCCGCTGGTCCGGTTGCGGCCGCAACCCCTGCGAATTCCGCGTTTTGTTCTCGACTGCCACCTCGGGCGACTGGCCCGCTATCTGCGCTTGCTCGGTTTCGACACGTTGTTTCGCACTGATTATGATGACGACACTCTGCTGCGCATCTCGATCGATGAGCAGCGCATACTGCTGTCCCGTGACCGCGGCCTGCTGAAGCGGCGTCAACTGCAGCGTGGCTACTTTGTGCGCGCGACAAAGCCGCGCCTGCAGATAGCGGAGGTGGTGGAGCGCCTGCAATTACAGCCGGCGATGCGTCCGTTCAGCCGCTGCATTGCCTGCAACGGTCACTTGCAGCCGGTGTCCAGAGAGCAGGTTCTCGATCGCCTACCGGCCAGAACCCGCCAATACTTCGATTCCTTCTATCAGTGCAGCGACTGCCTGCGAGTCTACTGGAAGGGTAGCCACTACGATCGCATGCAATCGCTGGTGCAGTCGCTGCGCCAAATTCCGCCGGCGTGATCACCGCCGCCCGCAATGCGGGTGCCAGGCAAAATCACCCCTTCGACCAATATTATTGGCCTTACCAATACGTTTATCTGGCGATATTACCATACCAATTTTTCTTTTGAATAGCTTTTGGACAGACCAATTAACCGATATGATGGTGGCGCCACTGACCGGAGAGGGATCCCCATGCGTCTATCCATCGCCAATACCGCCCGCTTGCTCGCACTGACACTGTGTTCCCTGCTCGTGGGCACCGCGTATAGTGCAGATACCGATACACAAAGCGTCGATGCCATCGTCGACGCGGGCGGGCGGGCGGTAGAGACCGGACGGCCGGTTTATCGGTCGATCGGCGCCGCCCTTGCGGCGGCACCGGCGGACGGCGATACGCCCTTTCTGATATTCGTGCGCGGCGGCCACTACCGGGAAAAACTCGTCATTACCCGCCCCAACGTAACCCTGCGCGGTGCAGGACGGGATAAAACCGTGATCAGTTACGACGCCTATTCCGGCGCCCGGATCCCCGGCACAGAGGAGACCTGGCGCACGTCCGGCTCCGCCACGCTCATCGTGCGCGCGACGAATTTCCGCGCCGAACACCTGACGATCGAGAACAGTTTTGATTTCCTCGGCAACGATGCGCTCGCCGCGGACGACCCGCAGAAAGTCCACCACAGTCAGGCCGTAGCATTGATGACCGATACCGGCAGCGACCGCGCGCTGTTTCGCGATGTACGCCTGTCCGGCTACCAGGACACCCTGTATGTCAACGCCGGGCGCAGCGCCTTTGTGAACAGCGTCGTTGAGGGCAATGTGGATTTTATCTTCGGCGCCGGTACCGCGCTGTTCCTCGATAGCGACATCGTCAGCCGCAAGCGCGCCCGCACAGATGGCAAGTTCAGCGGCTACGTCACCGCGCCCAGTACCGATATCGAGCGACCTTTCGGCCTGGTGTTCGTGCGCTGCCGCCTGCTCAAGGAGACGGGCGTAAAGGCTGGCTCGGTGGCGCTCGGCCGTCCCTGGCATCCCACCACGGACTTTAATGACGGTCGCTATGCCGATCCCGATGCGATTGGCGCCAGCGTATTTATCGACACCTATATGGACGATCACATCGTGGCCGATGGCTGGACCACGATGCGCGGCACCAGCCGCGACGGCAGTAAAAGCACCGTCTTTCGTCCCGATAATTCCCGCTTTTTCGAGTACCGCAGCCGCGGTCCCGGCGCTGCCAATAACCCCGCGCGCCGTCAGCTGGATGAACCCCGCGCAGAACAGTTCACTCCGGTCGCAGTACTCGGCGACTGGCGCCCGCTCGACTGAAACGCGCCCAGGCCCGCAACACTTACGCCCCAGGCCCAGGCCCAATCCCTTACACCGCACCCAATGCCGCGCTTAGGCGCGGTACACGGACAATCCCCCGCCAGAATTGCGTCCAAAGCACCACCCCGACTTTAACCGCGTGATTTTCCTGCAAGACTGATACTTCGAATTCAGCCATGGAAACTGTGCGGCCATGAATCCAGGTGACCGTCGCCTGCTGATCGAACTCGGCATCATTCTGGCGATCAAGCTCGCGATTATTGTCTTTCTCAAGATCCAATTCTTTAGCCCGGCGCCGGTGGACCAGTGGCATCCGCTGGCGGTTGATTCCGGGAAACGAACCACCGCCAGTGAGTTATTTCAATCCTCCGCCGCGGAGGCTGCCGCCGCTGCAGAGAAGGAGAACTAAGTGATTGATGAAGCCGTCGTCGACCTGTCCCGGCTGCAGTTTGCCCTGACCGCCCTCTACCACTTCCTGTTTGTGCCGCTGACGCTGGGATTGTCGTTCATCCTCGCGATCATGGAATCCTGCTATGTCATGTCCGGCAAGGAAATCTACAAGGACATGACCAAGTTCTGGGGCAAGCTGTTCGGCATCAATTTCGCCATGGGCGTGACCACGGGTATCACGCTGGAATTTCAGTTCGGCACCAACTGGAGTTATTACTCCCACTACGTGGGGGATATCTTCGGCGTACCGCTGGCCATTGAAGGACTGATGGCATTCTTCCTCGAGTCCACCTTCGTGGGGCTGTTTTTTTTCGGTTGGGACCGACTGACGAAAGTGCAACACCTGGTGGTGACCTGGCTGGTGGCCATTGGCTCCAACCTGTCGGCGCTGTGGATACTGATTGCCAATGGCTGGATGCAGTATCCGACAGGAGCGGAATTCAACTATGAATCCATGCGTATGGAACTGGACAGTTTTGCCGACGTACTGTTCAACCCGGTGGCCCAGGTCAAGTTCGTGCATACGGTAGCGGCCGGCTACACCACCGGCGCCATGTTCGTACTCAGCGTGTCCGCCTATTACCTGCTGCGCAATCGCGACCTGCCCTTCGCGCGCCGCTCTTTCGCCATTGCGTCGAGCTTTGGACTCGCGTCTGCACTGTCGGTGATCGTGCTCGGCGACGAGAGCGGTTACACCGTCGGCGATATCCAGAAAACCAAGCTGGCGGCGATCGAGGCCGCCTGGGAAACCGAAGATCCCCCGGCCTCATTCACCCTGTTTGCGATTCCCGACCGGGAAAATCAGACCAATCACTACGCAGTGGAAATCCCCTGGGTGATGGGCCTGATCGCGACCCGCTCGATCGATGAACCAGTGCTGGGGTTTGACAAGCTGATCCCTCAACACGAGCAACGCATTCGCAACGGCATCCTCGCCTACGAAACACTCGAACAGCTGCGCGCCGGTGATACCAGCGACGAGACCCGGCGGCAGTTTGCCGACCTGCGCGCCGACCTCGGCTTCGGCCTGCTACTGAAGCGCCAAACCGACAATATCAGTGCGGCCACCGAAGAGCAGATCAAGCGGGCGGCGCAGGACTCCATCCCATCGGTGCCCCTGTTGTTCTGGACTTTCCGCATCATGGTGGGCTGCGGCCTGCTCATGCTATTCGTGTTTGCCGCTGCCTTCATCGAATCCGCCCGGCATCACAGCGCCGCCAGCAAGCGGTTGTTGCGGCTGTGTATGTGGTCGCTACCCCTGCCGTGGATCGCGGCCGAGTGCGGCTGGGTGGTCGCGGAGAGCGGCCGCCAGCCCTGGTCAATCGCCGAAGTGCTGCCCACTTATCTCTCCGCCTCTTCCATCACCCGCGGCGAGGTGATCGGCAGCCTGGCGGCCATCATCGCGTTTTACACTTTCCTGCTGGTGGTGGAGGTCTACCTGATGCAGCGCTTTATCCGCAAAGGGCCATCGAGCCTCGGCACCGGTCGCTATCACTTCGAACTGGCCGCCGAACACACTGCGCAGAGAACCTGAGGGCAGCATCATGGATTACGAAACACTGAAGCTGATCTGGTGGGCGCTGATCGGCGTCCTGCTGATCGGTTTTGCCATTACCGATGGCTTCGACATGGGTGTCGGGATGCTGCTGCGCGTCATCGCGCGCACGGACATCGAGCGGCGCGTGATGATCAATACCGTGGGGCCGCACTGGGAGGGCAACCAGGTGTGGCTGATCACTGCCGGCGGCGCCATTTTCGCTGCCTGGCCGATGGTGTATGCGGCGGCATTTTCCGGTCTCTACGCCGCTCTGATCATCACCCTGCTCGCCCTGTTCTTCCGTCCCGTCGGCTTTGATTACCGCTCGAAAATCGGGGATTGGCGCTGGCGCGAAGCTTGGGACTGGGGACTGACCATCGGCGGCGTGGTACCGGCGCTGATCTTCGGAGTGGCCTTCGGCAACCTGTTGCTGGGCCTGCCGTTCAATCTGGACGATCTGTTGCGCCCGAGTTACGAGGGTTCCTTCTGGGCACTGCTGCACCCCTTCGCCCTGGTGTGCGGCCTGCTGTCGGTCGCCATGCTGGCAATGCAGGGGGGCGCCTGGCTACAGCTCAAAACCGAAGGCCTGCTGCTCTCCCGCGCGCGACGGATTACAGAAATCACCGCCTGGGCAGTGATCGGACTGTTCATACTGGCCGGTATCTGGCTGTTGCTTGGCGTGGACGGCCTGCATATCGTGGAGGGCAGACCGGCCGATGAGGCCATCACACCACTGATGAAAACCGTGGCCGCCGGCAATAGCGGCTGGCAGGCGAATTTCCGCGCGCAGCCCGCACTTTATGCCATACCGCTGCTGGGTATCATCGCGGCACTGGCCACCGCCCTCTTGAGCCGCCGCGAGAGTAACCTGGTCTTCGTCGCCAGCTCGATTTGTCTGACCGCGATCATCCTGACCCCGGCCGTCGCACTGTTCCCATTCGTGATGCCGTCATCAGTCAATCCGGATATCAGCCTGACAATGTGGGACGCCACCTCCAGCAAACTCACCCTGGGCCTGATGCTAGTGGCCGCCGCGGTGTTCGTGCCCATCATCCTGCTCTATACCGCCTGGTGTTACCGCCGTATGTTCGGGCGCGTCAGCAAGCAGTACATCGAAGACAATTCACACAGTAGCTACTGAGCAGTTACTGAATAACGGAAACACTTTTATGTGGTATTTCACCTGGATTCTGGGCGTACTGCTGGCCTGCGCATTTGCCATCGTCAATGCGCTCTGGCTGGAAAACACGGAAAACATGGACCGGCTGGAAGCCGAGGAAGAGCGGCGGCGGGAAGGAACCGGCGGCGCATGAAGTGGTTGCGCCGCCTGACCTTCGCCGCGGCACTGCTGGTCAGCCTCGGCATCACCTTCTGGCCGCCGCTGCTGTATGGAGAAGAGGCCGCACCGGGACACGGTACGACCATCGCGATAATACTCGGGCTCTGCACGGGCGTTGTCTATGGCTGCGGTATTCTGCGCCGAATGTCCCACCCGCTGCAGCTGACCCTCGCTGTAGCAGCCTGGCTGGCGATCACGACAGTAGCGGTGATCACCAGCCGGTGAATCGCGCGACCGCGATCACCACTGATTGCCAGTCGTTATTCCGTTCGGCCTTCGTCGTCCTCATCGGCCATGGGAAATACGTCTTCGTCGATGGCATCGATCTCTTCAACCGCCGGTGCCCGGCGCAACACGAGAAAACCGCAGATACCAGCGATAACCGATGCCAGCAGGACCCCGGCCTTGGCCTGAATCAGTAGATCCCCCTCGCCGGCAAACGCCAGTTCCGAAATAAAGATCGACATGGTGAAACCGATACCGCCAAGCAGCGCCACACCGAAAATATGGTGAAAATTGGCAGATTTGGGCAGTCTGCCGAGGCCCAGTTTCCACCCCAGCCAGGTGGCACCGACGATGCCGACGAGCTTGCCGAAAACCAGTCCGGTAATCACGCCGAGGGTCACCGGGTTGAGCACCGCCGCACTGCTGGTAAAGCTGTCGATCGGAATGCCGGCATTGGCCAGGGCAAAAATCGGTACCACCAGGAAGGCCACCGGGGTATGCAGGCGTGTCTCCATGCGCTGCAGCGGCGACTGCGCCATGTGGACACCGTTATCCAGCGCCATCACCCGCGCGCGCAGCGCATCGTTGGCGATGATCTTGTCGCCAGGGCGGAAACAGCGGTCGAAGCTGCGAATGATATCTTTCACGAAGGTGCTGAACGCGACCGGATCGTACTTGGGCCGCGCGGGCATCGCCATGGCGGTAATAACGCCCGCCAGGGTTGCATGCACACCGCTCAGGTAAAATTCGTACCACAGCAGCAGGCCGACAAAAATGTAGGCCGGTGCACGGCGCACCCCGGCGAACTTGAGCAGCCACAGGATCACCACCAGCAGTCCGGCGCCCATCAACGCAACAGTATTGACGCTCTCGGTATACCAGATGGCAATCACCAGGATCGCACCCAGGTCGTCGACAATCGCCAGCGCCACGAGGAATGTGACCACGGCGCGGGGCACGCGGTTGCCGAGCAGGGCGATACAGCCCACCGCGAAGGCGATATCCGTCGCCATCGGGATACCCCAGCCGCGCGCTGCGATACCGTCGCCGTTGAGACCGGAATAAATCAGCGCCGGTACCACCATGCCGCCAATGGCCGCCATCACCGGCAACACCGCCTGTTTCAGGTCCGACAGTTCACCGACGAGGAACTCCCGCTTCAGTTCGAGTCCGACGAGAAAAAAGAACACGGCCATCAGGCCATCGTTGATCCAGTGGTGCAGGCTCAGGGAGAACGACCAATCGCCGACGCCCAGGCTGACCGGCAGGTGCAACAGGTGTTCGTAGGCTTCCTGCAGAGGGGAATTGGCGATGATCAGCGCCAGCAGGGCGCAGATCATCAAGACGATACCGCCACTACTCTGGCGGTGGATAAACTCTTCGAACGGCGTTACCAGCCGGCCGAATGCGCTTTCCAGTGGCGCTTCGAACACCTTGCCCTTGCGGATTCTAAATTTGTCCAAAACGCTCTTCGGCATCGACAGCGGACCTCCTTCCTTAAGAATAGGGCACCGCTCAACATCGTGGCCCGCGTGTATCCGCTGCCGGCCACCGCCAGCGCGCGCGTCAGATATCGAGAGGTGCCCATAGTGCTTCTATCAATTTGAAGCAGAGGGTAGCATGGCACCCAGTTCCGCCACCATCGTTGACCACTACACTATTAGCCTGCCATGACGCGCCTGGACCTCCTTCTTGTCGAACGCCAACTCGCCAACTCCCGGACTCACGCCAAGAAACTGATTGAGGCGGGTCGGGTACAGATCGGTGCCGGCGGCAACTGGGAGCAGGCCCGCAAAGCCGGCCAGCCAGTCGGTGAAGACTGGGAGCTGCGGGTGGAACCACTGCCGGAAGACCGCTATGTGTCCCGCGCCGGACTCAAGCTCGCGGCTATTCTCGACCACACCGGGCTGGATCCGAGCGGCTGGCACGCACTCGACGTAGGCTGCTCCACCGGAGGCTTCAGCGACTGCCTGTTACAGCGCGGTGCCGAGCTGGTAGTGGGTGTGGACGTCGGGCGCGACCAGCTGGCACCCAGCCTGCGCGAGGATCCGCGCATGCACCTGTTTGAAGGCGTCAACGCCCGCCATCTGGAAGCCGCGCAGCTGGCGCCATTCGGCGACGAAGGTTTTGACGCGATCGTGATGGATGTGTCGTTTATTTCCCAGACGCTGATATTGCCGCAGCTGCCACCGCTGCTGAAACCCGGCGGGCAGCTGCTGAGCCTGGTAAAACCCCAGTTCGAAGTGGGCCCGGAACATATCGGCAAGGGCGGACTGGTACGCGATAGTGGGCTCTACCCGAAGGTGCAGGAGAGTATTACCGCATTGTGCGCCTCGCTGAACCTGCAGGTGCGGGAATATATCGATAGCCCGATCCGGGGCGGAGACGGCAATCGCGAATTTCTGCTGTGGGCGGTACTCGATAACCCCACAAATTAGTTTCGCTGCAGCGCCCTATTCCGGAACAACCGGGCGCGGTTCAGCGGATTTCCGTCACCACCTCGGTCTTTACTGAATTGGCGATAAAGCACTGTTCGTGGGACTGGTGGTGAACCCGCTCCAGCTGCTCGCGGGTGGGCTGTTTGTCGCCGCTAAAAACCACCTGCGGGCGCAATATCACCCGGGTCATGGCCATACGCCCGTCTGCGTCTTTAGACATCACCCCCACCGCCTCATCGCGATACTCGTCAACCACCCAGCCACGCTTCGCCGCTATAGCCAGGAAAAACAACATATGGCAGCTGGACAGCGCCGCGACAAAGGCCTCCTCGGGATCGACGTTGTCGGACACGGAATACGGGATGGGGACAATATGAGGTGAGGACGAGGCGGCCACTTCAGCGCCGCCATCGAACAGCCACTTGTGCGCGCGGCTGTATTGGTTATCGGTAAAAGCGGCGCCGTCGCGACACCAGAGAACGGTGGAAAAATACTCGGACACGAGACCTCTCAGATCAGGAAAGCAGTTTTTCCAGCTTGGCCTTGAAACGATGGCTGGGCACTTCGGTCGGGGAGCGGGTGCGGGTCGGGCGCATGACCAGCTGCCCCTGGCAATTGGGGCAGCTCCGCGCCAGTTGCTCGGCGCACTGGGGACAATAGGTACACTCGAAAGAGCAGATATAGGCCTCGTCGGCCAGTGCCAGCGGCGCGCTGCAGCGCTCGCAAGTCGGCTTCATTTTCAACATGGCAGCCCCGTAGATCTCCATCTGTTACGGCGATGTCTCACGCCAAATTCAGCGGCCCCTCCGGAATCCTGTTCCGGCAGGACCGCCAACTCGACAGAGGCGGGTTACTGCAACGTCCCGTTACTCCGCCTCGAGTTGCTGGTCAGTGCGCGCGGCCATAATAAAGTCGTTCTTGTGCAACCCTTTTGCCTCGTGGCTCCACCAGGTTACTGTCACCTTGCCCCACTCTGTGAGCAGAGCCGGATGGTGACCGACTTCTTCCGCAATGGCGCCGACGCGGTTGGTAAATGCCAGCGCCTGCTTGAAGTTGCGAAACTTGAACACACGCTCCAGTTGCATGATTCCGTCGCGGGCTACCGGGGTCCAGTCGGGGATTTCCCGCAGCAGCTCGGCCAGCTCCTCATCGCTTACCAGCGGTGCATCGGCGCGACAGGCTTCGCATTGTTGTTGGGCAAGTTCAGTCATGAAGAATTCCTCAAAAAATTTAAATTATTATGGACTCTTTTGAGTTTCGCCTCACTCTACCCGCCGCCAATTGAGGAAACAAGCGCACCGAAGAAAAACCAATTTTATGTGGTTTTCCCTCGTCTTAATGGGACAGAGTGCTAAAAATCAGCAGAGCATTCTGCGCTCGTACCGGTTCGATCAGGCTGCAGTGGCAGCCGCCCCGCGGACGCTGATATCGGTACCATCGCACTTGTGATAGCTTTGCCACTGCAGCAGATACGGAATAAGGAATCCCATGAAAGCCACCGCCCTGCCCGCCCTGGCCCTGTTATTGGCGCTCGGCGCCTGCGACGAGCGCCCGGCCTCCAGCCCCGCGCCCACGAAACCCGAAGCGACAGCCGCCAGCAGCGAAGTAAAGAACGCCGGGTTCGAACAGCTGTCGGCGCAGATGGTGGACGACCTGTGGAAGCTGTTCCCGTCCTGGGCGGTCAGCGAGGGGTACTACGCTGTCGCCGATCAGCTGCAGGTGCCGGATGACAACTACCGCAAGCAGGTCCTCGACTTTGTGAAGCAGTACCGCGGCCTGTTCCGAAAAATCGACGCGAGCCAGCTCGATTCCGGCGCCAGCAGCGACCTGTCGATGATCCGCAACTATCTCGACCGCCTGCAGTGGCAAATAGAGAAGTTCAAGGCCTACCAGTGGAATCCCGCGGAATACAATGTTTCGGCAACCTTCGCATTGATTCTCAATACCGACTACGCCCCGCTGGACGAGCGGCTGCGCACATTCAGTCGCCGGATGGAGAAGGTGCCGGCTTACTATGAAGCCGCCGAACAATCCCTGCGCACACCCGCTTCACCGCAGCTGGTGCTCGCCATAAAGCAGAACGAGGGAGCACTCAGTGTGTTCGGCCAGGAGCTGGAAGACAAGCTGGCCGCAAGCGGACTCAGCAAGGACGAAAAAACGAAATTTACCCAGCGGCTGATTGCCACCCGCGAGGCGATCGAGGACTACATTACTTTCCTGCAGACCCGTCACGCGGAACTCGAGAAAACACAGAAGTACAAGAACTTCCGTATCGGTGAAAAACTCTACGAGGAAAAATTCAAATACGATATCCAGATTGGCATGGGTGCCAGGGAGCTCTACGAACGCGCGCTAAAGGAAAAAGCCAGGCTGCACGACAAGATGACCGAGCTCGCGGACAAACTGTGGCCCAAATATTTCCCCGACCAGCAACCGCCGGAGGATCGGCTGGAGCGCATTTCCGCCATGCTGGAAAAGCTCTCGCTGCACCACGCCACCAAGGAAAGCTTCAAGGCGGATGTCGAAAAGCAGATTCCCGAGCTGGCGGCCTTCGTAACCGAGCACAACCTGCTGTCACTGGATGCGGAAAAACCGCTGGTCGTTCGTACGACACCGCCTTACATGCGCGGTTTCGCCGTGGCCTCGATCAATGCCCCCGGCCCCTATGACAAGGGCGCTAACACCTACTTTAACGTCATGCCGATCGCGGACTTCAGCGACGAGGAAGCCGAGAGTTTCCTGCGCGAATACAACAGTTACCTGATGCAGATCCTGTGTATTCACGAGGCCATCCCCGGGCACTACACACAGCTGGTCTACGCCAACAGATCCCCCAGCCTGATCAAGAGTATTCTCGGCAACGGCGCCATGATCGAGGGCTGGGCCGTCTACGCCGAACGCATGATGCTGGAGGCCGGCTACGGCGACTTTTCTCCGGAACTGTGGTTGATGTACTACAAGTGGAACCTGCGCACCGTGACCAACACCATTCTCGACTACGAGATCCAGGTGAAGGGCATCGATGAGCAAAGGGCCATGGAACTGATGGTCAAGGACGCTTTCCAGCAGAAGGCCGAGGCCATGGGCAAGTGGCGCCGCGCAACCCTGAGCCAGGTACAGCTCACCAGTTACTTTGCGGGCTTTGCCGATATTCTCGCGCTGCGGGAGGAAGTGAAACAGAAGCTCGGCGACAAGTTCGACCTGAAAGCCTTCCACGAGAAGTTTCTGAGTTACGGCAGTGCGCCGATACCGGTCATTCGCAAGTTGATGCTGGAGGACTTGCCGAAGAGCCAGTAATAAAAAAGCGGGTCCCTACCGGGCACCCGCTTTGTCGACAACCGAAAACGGAGGCATTGCTGCCTCCGTTTTTTATGGCCGCTCCGGTTTATCGCCGGCTCAGACGCGTTCGATCGCCACGGCAGTGGCTTCCCCGCCACCGATACACAGGCTGGCAATACCCTTGTGCAGGCCACGTTTTTCCAGCGCGCCGAGCAGGGTCACCAGGATACGCGCCCCACTGGCACCCAGCGGGTGGCCCAGCGCGCAGGCGCCGCCGTTCACGTTGACTTTATCGTGGGGCAGATCCAGTTCGCGCATTGCGGACATGGTGACCACGGCAAAGGCCTCGTTGATCTCGAACAGATCCACGTCCCCGGCCGACCAGCCGGTTTGCTCCAGCAGTTTCTGCATCGCGCCAACCGGTGCGGTGGTGAACCACTCCGGCGCCTGGGCGTACTGGGTCTGGCCGCGCAGCACCGCCAACACCTTCAGGCCGCGCGCCTTGGCCTCGCTCTCGCGCATCAGCACCAGGGCGGCGGCGCCGTCGGAAATGGAGCTGGCGTTGGCCGCGGTAACGGTGCCGTCTTTGCGGAAGGCGGGCTTCAGCTGCGGGATTTTGTCCGGACGGGCACTGCCCGGGCCCTCGTCGACGCTGACTTCCACGTCGCCGCGGCGGGAGGAAATGGTTACCGGCGCGATCTCGCGCTCAAAGGCACCGCTCTCGATGGCGGCGTTGGCCCGCGCCAGGGATTCCAGCGCGAACGTATCCTGTTCCTCGCGGGTGAAGCTGTACTTGTCGGCGGTACACTCGGCAAAGGTGCCCATCAGCTTGCCGTCGTAGGCGTTCTCGAGGCCGTCCAGGAACATGTGGTCCTTGACTTCGCCGTGGCCGAGACGCATGCCACCGCGCGCCTTCGGCAGCAGGTAGGGCGCATTGCTCATGCTCTCCATACCGCCAGCCACAACCACCTTGGCATCGCCGACCAGCAGTGCATCGCGGCCCATCATCACGGTCTTCATACCGGATCCACACACCTTGTTCACGGTGCTGGCGGGCGTACCCTCCGGAATGCCCGCCCCCAGGGCGGCCTGACGCGCCGGTGCCTGGCCGACGCCAGCGGGCAGAACGCAACCCATCAGCACTTCGTCCACATCGGCGGGGGCCACGCCCGCATCCTCGAGGGCGGCGCGGATCGCCACGGCGCCCAGTTCCGGCGCGCTGGCGGAGGACAAGGCGCCCTGCATGGCGCCCATTGGCGTACGTGCCATACCCACGATTACTACGGGATCTGTCGTTACATCGCTCATTCTGGCTGCTCCCAAAATCTGTGCCGCCGCGACGTCTGGCGCCGGCTGTGTATTTATTGCGGCGGCATTATAACCGAAGCGCCCGCTCCCGCCCCATCCACCCTTGGCAGTAGCCGCAGACACAGACACCCGGTGTCGCCGTGATACTATCGGCGCCAGACCATTCACAAAAAAGGCGAGAAGTCATATGGAAATTTCAACCATCGTCTGGCTGGTGGCGATTGCCGCCCTGCTGTTCTACGTTGTCGGTATATACAACAAGCTGGTTTCACTTAAGAACCGTTATGAGAACGCGTTTGCGCAGATTGAGGTACAGCTGAAACGCCGCTACGACCTGATCCCCAACCTGGTGGACACCGCCAAGGGCTACCTCAAGCACGAACGCGAGACCCTGGAAGCCGTGATCAGTGCCCGCAACACCGCGCTCGCCGGTCTCAAAACCGCCGCGGCCAATCCGGGCAGCGCCGGCGCCATCGCCGATCTCGGCCACGCCGAAGGTGCGCTGGCCAATGCCCTCGGTCGCCTCAATGTGGTGATGGAAGCCTACCCGGACCTGAAAGCCAACCAGAATATGATGCAGCTCACCGAGGAGCTGACCAGCACCGAGAACAAGGTTGCGTTCGCCCGCCAGGCCTTCAACGATTCGGTAATGTCCTACAACATCTACAAGCAGAGCTTCCCGCCGGTGTTCTTCGCCGGATTCTTCGGCCATCGCGACGACGGCAAGCTGCTGGAATTTGCCGATTCCGAAGCTTTCCAGGCAGCGCCGCGCGTCGAGTTCTGAGGGCGCTAGATGAACTTCTTCGAATACCAGGACAAAGCGCGCCGCAATACCGGCCTGCTGGTGGGCCTGTTCTTCACCGCGGTCGTATTGCTGATTGCGATTACCACGCTGCTTGCCGCCGCGGCGGTGGGCTGGTCCCGCGGCCAGCCCTTCAATGTCGCCCAGATAGGCCCGCTGCTGGGCTGGGATACCGTCGCCACCATCGCGCTGACCATTGCCGCCGTGATTGCCCTCGGCAGCCTGTACAAGCTGCGCCAGCTGGCGGCCGGCGGGCGCGCGGTGGCGGAATCACTGGGCGGGCGCAAGATCAATATTGCCCCGCAGAATGATGCAGAACGGCGCGCGCTCAACGTGGTGGAGGAGATGGCCATCGCCTCCGGTACTCCGGTACCAGATGTCTATGTACTGGACGACGATGCCATCAATGCCTTTGCCGCCGGATACAAACCCACCGATGCGGTGGTGGGCCTGACCCGCGGCTGTATCGAGAAGCTCAACCGCGACGAACTGCAGGGCGTCGTGGCCCACGAATTCAGCCACATTTTCAACGGCGATATGCGCCTGAACATCCGCATCGTCGGGCTCCTCAACGGTATCCTGATCATCGGCATGCTCGGCTACTGGCTACTCCGCGGCAGTCATTTCAGCTCCGGGCGCGACAACCGCGGGCGCGCGGCGCTGTTCGGTATCGGCGCGGGCCTGATGGTCATCGGCTACACCGGCACCTTTTTTGGCAACCTGATCAAGTCTGCGGTCAGCCGCCAGCGGGAATTTCTCGCCGACGCCTCCGCGGTGCAATTCACCCGCAACAACACCGGTATTGCCGGTGCGCTGAAAAAAATCGGCGGCTACAGTGGCGGCTCGCAGCTGGCTTCCAGCCAGGCGGCGGAATTCAGCCATATGTATTTTGCCAGCGGGCTGAAAAAATCCTTCGCCAACCTGTTTGCCACACACCCCCCACTGAACGAGCGCATCACGCGCCTGGATCCCCAGTGGAACGGCCGCTTCCCCACCGTGAGCGACAGCGGGGCCGGAATTGCAGTGACGCGGGAGCAGGACGCCCAGGTCGCGGGGTTCGCCGCTGCGGTGCCTTTCGAAGCTGTAGCGGATGCGGTGGACAACCGTATCGGCAACCCCAGCGAGCAACAGGTGCGCTACGGACAGCAGTTACTGGCGAGTGTGCCCGCCGCGCTGCAGGCGGCCGCGCGCGATCCCTTCGCGGCCCGCGCGCTGGTTTACCGCCTCCTGTTCCACAGTGACGCCGGCGAGCAGGAACAGCAGCGCCAATTGCTGCAGCAGATCGCCCACCCGGCGGTTTACCGGGAGCTACAGAACCTGGATGCGCAGGTAGCAGCGCTGCCGTCCTGCGCGCGCCTGCCACTGCTGGATCTGTGTGTGCCGGCGCTAAAAGAGCTGGTGCCACAGCAATACCAGGTATTCAAACGCAACCTGATCAAACTGCTGCGCAGCGACGGTCGCGTGGATTTGTGGGAATGGGCACTGTACCGCGTATTGATGCACGCGATTGAGGGCAGTCCGGACCGCCAGCGCCTGTCGTCGAAAAGTGCAGCGCACAACGACGCAGCCCGATTTATCCTCGCCGCCGTGGCGCACGCCGGACAGGCAGACTACCTGCCCGCCAAGCGCGCATTCGAAAGCGGTCTCTCGGCCATGCAACTGCCGATCACGCCACTGCCCGCCGCGGGAGACATCACCCTGCAGCGGCTGGACAAGGCCATCGCCATCGCCGCCACCCTGCGCCCACTGCAGAAGCCGGCGCTGCTCAAGGCCATGGCCGCCACCATGACCCATGACGGCGTCGTGGAAGCGGAGGAAATCGAACTGCTGCGCGCTGTCGCGGACAGTCTCGACTGCCCTATGCCACCGGTGCTGGGCGGCGCGCCCTCAAATGCCACCGGCACCACTCAGACCGAGCACACACTGACTTCGTAAGACTCACAGATCTAATCGCTCCCCCAAAGCCCGGCATTCGCCGGGCTTTTTTGTCTGCCACCCAGCCCAAATCACACCTCACCCACAAAACATGAATAATCCCTCACATTTATAAACAACAAAACCCAATAAAAACAATTAGTTATAAATATCAAAAAATCTATGTTTGACTTTATCTCACGACAAAACTTACTGTAGAGATAACCGAACAAATATTCGGTTTATTGGTGGAGTTGTAATAAATCCAAATAATCACAACCACTAGAGGGGCCAAGACCATGCGGGCCATCGAATTTTCCAGGGCGGTATTGAGCGTGGCGGTCGCTACGGCATTAGTCGGCGGCGCTCGCGCAAACGAAATCGAAGAAGTCACTGTAACGGCGCAGAAACGCGCCGAAAGCGTACAAGATGTTCCTATAGCCATCTCAGCCTTCAGCGGCGATGCACTGGACTCCCTCGGGACCTCCAATCTGCAGGAACTGACCGAACATATCGCCGGCGCCGAGCTGTTCGACGATCGCGGCGCCGGCCAGCCTACCTGGGTGATCCGCGGCGTCGGCCTGGCGGACTTCAACTCCAACAACACCCCCACCGCCGCGATTTACTACGACGAGCAATACCTGCCCTCCAACGTGATGGGCGGTATCGGCATGTTCGATATCGACCGGGTGGAAGTACTGAAGGGCCCACAGGGCGGCCTCTACGGACGCAATACCAGCGGCGGTGCCGTGCGTGTGGTGTCCGCACGGCCGGAGCTGGGCGGCGACGCCAACGGCTATGTTTCCACCTCCTACGGCAGCTGGGGCCGGGCCACGCTGGAGGCCGCCGCCGGCGCCTCGCTGGGCGAATCCAGCGCCTTCCGCATTTCCGCGATGACCGAGCAGGGCGGCGGCTGGCAGGACAGCCTGGCGACTGAAAAGGACGACGAGTATGGCGACCGCGACTTCTCGGCGCTGCGCGCCCAGTGGCTCTTCGCTCCCAGCGACGGAGTGGAGCTGCTGCTGAAACTGGAGACCGGCCGCGATCAATCCGAGACCACCCTGGGCCTGACCCGCGCTCTCTACGATCCGAATACCGGCGACTTCTGCGCATCTGCCTGGGCCGGCCGCGCCGATTCCAGCCAGTGCGCCACCCTGGCCAACCTGACCAACGCCTGGGTGCTGACACCCGGCGACCCGGGCCTGCTGCCCTCGCAGCAGAAAGCCGACGGCAGCGTGGTACTCAGCAACCCGATCAACGCGCTGGACAACGACTGGCGTGGCTTCAACGGCCAGTTGAATTGGGACCTGGGCTTCGCCACCTTCACCTCTATCAGCGCCTACCTGGCGTACCAGAACAACCAGGTGTTCGACTACGACGGTCAGTCCCTGCATCTTTTCCACGAGGACGGCCGCGCCGATCTGAAATCCTGGTCGCAGGAATTCCGCCTGGTCTCCAACGGCGACGGCGACAGCAACTGGTTGCTCGGCGCCACCGTCGCCCGCGACACCATCGACGAGCTGCGCCTCGCCGACCTCAGCGACAACTGGCTGGTATTCCCCGGCATGACCAAGCGCGGCTTCAATCAGGACAGCAAGTCCTGGGCAGTCTACGGCCAGTGGGAACAATACCTGGCCGAGGACTGGCGGCTGAGCAGTTCGCTGCGATATACATCGGAAGACCGCGCCCTGCGCAATGACTACCACTACGACACCATCGGCGACTTCTACTACATCCAGGGCGTCGACAAGGACTACTCGCTCGGCGCCAACTGGTCCGGCCATATCGGCCTCGACTGGAAGCCCAGCGAGAATGCGCTGATCTACGCCAAGGCCACCAAAGGCTTCAAGTCCGGCGGCTTCTTCGGTGGTTTCGCCTTTTCTGCGGACGAACTGCAGGCTTACGGCGAGGAGACAGTGTGGTCCTACGAGACGGGCTTCAAGAGCGATTGGCTCGGACGCAGCCTGCAGCTGAACGGCGCCCTCTATTACTACGACTACCGCGATGTGCAGGGCTTTACCCAGGCATTGAGCGACACTACCGGCCTGCCAATCACCCGCCTGGGTAATCTGGGCGATGCGGAGCACAAGGGTGCCGAACTGGAGATGGTCTGGCTGCCACAGGCCGTAGAGGGACTCAGCCTGCAATTGGGCCTGGCGTGGCTGGACGTCAAAATCTCCGACTCCGACACCATTGCCCTGGACCCGGCCGGACAGGCTGCGCCGATCGAGGGGCGCCCCCGCGCTTTCGCTCCCCAGTGGAGCACCTCTGCGCAACTGCGCTACGAGTTCGCTGTGGGCGCAGACCTGAACTCCGCACTGCAGCTGGACTACAGCTGGCGCGACGACTTGGCTCCGCGCGACGCCTTTACCAGCCCGCTCGATTACGCAGCCTACGGCTATGACGGCTATCAGGTGGTAAACGCGCGCCTGTCGCTGCTGCCAGCGGGCGAGCGCTGGGAGCTGGCGCTGGTGGGCAAGAACCTCACCAATGAGGCCTACCTGGCCACCGCCACTGGCGACGACCTGGGCAGCTTTATGCAGATCCCCGGCCGACCGCGCAGCTGGGCACTGGAAGCCAGCTATCGCTGGGAATAAGGATTACCAATGACGAATAAAAAAATGATCGCCGGCCTGCTGGCCGGCCTCTTGGGCGCCCAGCTGAGCGGCTGTGGAGCAAAACCGGAATCGCCAGCGGACACGGTGCTGCTGCACGGCAAGGTCTACACCGCCGACGCCGGCCGGCAAGTGGTGCAGGCGCTGGCGGTGCGCGGCGACACGCTGGTCTACGCCGGCGGCGACGACGCTGCGGAAACGCTGATAGGACCGGACACCAAGGTCGTGGACCTGGGCGGCAAACTGGTGCTGCCCGGCCTGCACGACACCCATATACACCCGGCCGGCATTATTCGCTACGAGGGCTGCAACCTGCAAAGCGAGGCCAAAAACCTGACGCAGATTGCCGACTTCGTAAAAGACTGCGTCGAGCGTTTTAAACCCGCGGACGGCGACTGGCTGGCGGTGCGCCAGTGGAATTTCGCCGAAAACAATTTACCTGGCGAACAAATACGGACGCTGCGCCAGGCCCTGGACGCGGCCTCGCAAAGTACCCCCATAGTGCTACTCGGCAACGACGGCCACCACAACGCCACCAATAGTGCGGGACTTGCCCGCGCCAGCACTCGCGATGGACACATGCTCGGGCTTTCCGCAAAGACGCTGCAATCGGCTTTTGCCGAACTGCAACCCTTTGTCGGCGTCGACGAGCGCGGCGAACCCAATGGGGCCATTAACGAGCATGTGATCGAAGTCCTCGGCGGCCCATGGATCCTCACCGCGGACCTGCCCCTGTACATCAAACACGCCAATCAGATTCCGGAGCGACTGAACAGCCTGGGCATAACCTCGATTCAGGACGCCGCTTTGGAACCGAAGCTGCAGGCACTCTATGACGAGCTGCTCAAACAGTCGTCGGTGCCCCTGCGCATCAACCTGGCGCAGTTGCTGAAACCCGATCACTACCGGGACAATAACGGCGCAGTGGACTTCGACCGTCTCTTCGCCGATGCGGAACAGACCCGGGAAAAATATCGCTCCCTGCCCAACGTCAAGGCGGATACCCTCAAGTTCTTCGTCGACGGTGTGCTCGAGGGTAACCCGCTCGCCTCCCCGCCTACTCTGCCCAATGCGGCCATGCTGCACGACTACCAGCAGCCGTTGTTTCAGCTGGACGGAGATCAACTGACGCTCAGCGGCTATGTGGATCTGGATTCGAACGCCTGTAATGAGGTGCGTGCCAGCCGCGACACCCTTGCCGACGACCAACGGGTACAGGCCTTTATCCAGCACAACGGATTCCACCCCGCCCAGTGCCAGCGGAGCAACGGCAAGCTGATGGCCAGCCCAGCAGTGGTAAAAGAGTTCGTAAAGCGCGCCAAAGAAAACGGCTTCGCGGTGCACTTCCACGCGATCGGCGACAGGGCCGTGCACACCGCCGTGGATGCTATCGCCGCGGTTTCCAACGGCAAGGACCCGATCAATCGTTTCAGCCTTGCCCATGTGCAGCTTGCTTCCGATGAGGATATCGCGCGCATCGCCAAGCTGAAGATCCCGGTCAACTTTACGTTCGCCTGGGCGGCGATGAATCCTCCCTACGATATGACCGTAATTCCCTTTATCGAGCGGCTCGACTCGCAGGAGGACATCTACCGGGAAGATAGCTACTACTACCGCAACTTCTATCCCGCCAATTCAATTCTGCACGCCGGCGGCATCGTCACCGCAGGTTCGGACGCGCCAGTGGACTCCGATGATCCTCGCCCCTTCCTCAATATCGAGCGGGCGGTTACCCGCGATGCCGGCGCTGGCGCTTTCAATCCTGCGCAGGGGTTGTCGATCTTCGACGCCATCGATGCCTACACCATCAACGGCGCGCGCATGTTGAACCAGGACGACATCACCGGATCCCTGGAAGTAGGTAAGAAGGCCGACTTTATCGTCGTCGACCGCGACATATTGACACTGGCGAAAAATGACCAGGCCGGGCGCATCGGCGAAACCCGGGTACTGCAGACCTGGTTCGGCGGCAAAGCCGTCTATCGGGCCGATTCCCAAAAATAACGCACAACAAGCGAGGAATAATCGATGTTGGCAACCGCCACTATACGCATCGGCTGTCTCGGTCTCTGTCTGGTAGCCGCCGGCACCTGTGCCGGCGACTACACACCGCCGAAAACAGCTGCGGAACTGGGCCTGATGCAGGGCGAACCACCGCCGCTGGAAAAGCGCGTCGACCAGAGCAACTTTATGCAAGCGCCCTACAACCGCTGGGCACTGCAGCATATGCGCGAACTAGTCCCCACCCGTGAGGTGCCCCGCGGCAGCGGCGCACCGACACCGCTCGAAGACAACGGCCAAGACCTGGACGATTTCACCGTGCCGCTTGCCTCGGGCCGCAACCTCAGTGTTAAACGCTGGTTGCAGGAATCCTATACCGATGGCTTCCTGGTACTTCATCGGGGCAAACTGGTGTACGAGCGCTACTTCAACGGCCAGACACCGGGCAGTCACCACCAGATGTTCTCCGCCACCAAATCCTTTACCGGCACCATGCTGCTGATGCTGGCCGACGAGGGCAAGGTGGACCTGCAGTCGCCGGTGCGTGAATACCTGCCGGAGTTGAAAAGCAGCGCCTACGGCGACGCCAGTGTGCAGCAGGTGCTGGATATGACGGTGGGCGTTCAATACAGCGAGGCGTATACAGACCCGAACGCGGATATCTGGAAATACGGTTTTGTGTTCGGCATCGGCAAGGCACCGGGAAATTACCGCGGGCCGCTGAATATCCACGACTACCTGGTGACCCTGAAAAAGCGCGGCCAACACGGCGAAGCTTTCCACTACGTCACCCCGGACACGGATGTGCTCGGCTGGATAGTGCGCCGCGTCAGCGGGCAGAATCTGTCGCAGTTTTTCTCCGCGCGCATCTGGTCGAAACTGGGAGCGGAGCACGACGCCTTCTACTGGCTGGACCACGGCGCCACGGAGATGGCCGGTGGCGGCCTCAATATCACCCTCAGGGATGGTGCGCGCTTGGGGCAGATGATACTGCAGCAGGGCCGCTACAACGGCAGCCAGATAGTCCCCCGGAAAGTCGCCAGCCGAGTACTGCAAAAAGGTGATCCGGTTCCCTTCAATCGTTTTTACCAGGACCCCTGGTACGAGCAGATCGGCTACGCCTACCACGATCAGTGGTGGACCTTTAACAATTCCCACAAAGCGGTCAGCGCTATTGGCGTGCACGGGCAGTTTATCTATATAGACCCGGAGGCCCAGGTAGTGATCGTCAAGCAGTCCTCACACCCCGAGGCAGAGAGCATCAGCAACGAGGTGGACGGACCACAGATAATGCACGCGATCGCCAACAGTCTGATGGAAAGGGACAGCCGCGCAAACGGATGATAACTGCTGCGGACACAGGGATGTGTCCCGCCGGTTCCGCGGAAAATTCAGAGTGCCGCGGCAGCGATATCCGAGTTGAAAAATCCTGTAAGGATTGTTTGAATTTGGCGCACGCAAACAAAAAGGCGCCTCACAATGAGCGCAGAAGTAAACAGCAGAAAGCAGCCGCAACAAGAGAGATCGCGCCGGCGTCGGCAGCAAATACTGGACACCAGTATCGAGATATTGCAGCAGGACGGGCTGGAGAAACTCAACACCGCCGCCATCAGCGAGAAGCTGGGTATTTCCGTCGGCTCCCTGTACCGGTATTTCCCCAACAAGCAGGCCATACTCCACACCCTGGCCGAACAGTGGCTGGCCGCCAACCGCGCTGCACTGGAAGAAATCGCGCACTGGCCCCTGGAGACCACAGAAGTGGAAAACTTTGTCGTGCCCTTTCTGGACAGGATGACCGAAGTCTATCGGGCACAGAGCGGTCTTGTTCGACTCCTGCAGACAATCATGGAAGTTCCGGAGTTGAGGGCGCTGGACGAGGAGCACGACCGCTTCGTGGTGCGCTTCCTCACACGCTTGTTAAAGCGTCTCGGGGTGGGCGAGACCAGGACGGAACGGGTGCGTCTCAGCGAATTGTTACTCAATCAGGGGCACTTCGGTTTGTCTCTGGTGATCACCCAGGGCCCGCGCCTGGGCAAGCGCAGCCTCGACGATCTGAAGACATGTCATATTGCGCTACTGCAGAAGCACCAGATAAAAGGTCGGGACTAACCCGGCCAATAGGGATGCAGCCGAATTTGTCTTCGCTGGCGTCGTGCACGCCGGCGGGGCCAACTACCTGCCCGCCAAGCGCACTTTTGAAAGCGGTCTCGCAACCATGCAACTGTCGACCACGCCACTGCCCGCCGTGAGACAGGGCCATAGTGACCGCGCCGGGGAAACCACCATAGCCAACTGACGCGCATAAAAAAGCCGGCGTTAACGCCGGCTTTTTACGTCACCTTTTTTTACTCAGTGCTGATAGATGGGCCCCAAGCCCATACTCCACAGCAGCACCGAACCGATTAGCACCGTCACCATCATGATCAGCGCTACCGTGACCACGGCGCTCGCATAGAGGAAGGCCCGGTCCTTATCCATATTCATCAGGATCGGGATACCCTCGTACATCAGGTAAATGGAATAGAGTCCCGCCAGCCCGATCACGGTGACGGTCAGCCACAGGTGGGGATAGAGGACCACGATGCTGGCCAGGAATATCGGTGTAGTCACGAACACCGCCAATGCTGTCCCTTCGTAGTGCCGCGTCGGTTCGTCACCTTCGACACCGTAGGACCTGGCCATCCAATTGATGAACTCACCCAACAGGTAAACGCCGATCAGCATTGCGAAGTAAGTCACTACGGCCAGCACTGCGGCACTTGGCGGCGTAAGTCTGGTCAGATGACCGCCCAGTTCGAAGCCGAAGCGGGTCACACCGATATAGCCTGCTATGCAAGGAATGAGCGCCAGAAATGGCACATGACTGAGAAAAACCTGCTTGAAGGAGTGCTTGTCGGCGCGAATTGCCGCCCACTCCCTATCTGGGTGGGTGAATATCCCAATGGTATGACTGAGTAAGCGCACGCTGAGTCTCCCTTCACTGCTGTTGTCTAGCAGTATCGGGGGCGTAGCGCCAATTAACCAATCGAATTCGGTAATAAGGCGCCGTTTTTAACAACTAAAAACTACTAGCCATTCTGCACACAAACGCGGTTACGCCCGCTGCGCTTGGCTTTGTAAAGCGCACGGTCCGCCGCCTGCAGCACGTCATCCGGTGTTTTCAGCTTGTCGCCGGCCACCGCGACACCGACACTGACCGTCGTCTTGATTACCTTGCCTTTACCGCCCTGCCCCCGACTGCGGCGCACCTTGGGACTATTTCCGGCCATTCGGTTCGGCGACCGGAGTCGCAGGGAATAGCCGGCAATTTTTTCCCGCATGTGCTCGAGGGAACGCTCTGCCCGCTCCCGGTCACTCCCGCGCATGACCACAACAAACTCCTCGCCGCCGTAGCGAAAGGCCCGGCCGCCGCCAAAGCGCGCAATCTGGCCCGCTACCATACGCAGCGCCTCGTCACCGACCTGGTGGCCGTGGCGGTCGTTGAGTTTCTTGAAGTGATCGATATCGATGACCGCAATACTGTAGTTGCGCCCCAGTGTCAGCAGATAGCGACTGTACGCGCGCCGCGAGGGGATCCCCGTCAACTCATCGCGAAATGCCAGTTCATAGGCACTGCGCAACACTAACAGTACTAGCAGTATCCCGGCGCCCGTCATTGACAGGGTCAGCCCCCAATCGTCGACCCCGCGATTAAACAGCCAGAACAACACGACAATGCACGCCAGCATGGCGAACGCCGTATGATCGGGGCGAAAGATGGCCCTGAAGCTCGCCAGCAGCAGCGCCGACGCAAACAGCAGTTTTGCCGCGGAAAGCGGTAGACCTGTGTGGATTGGCAGATGCCAGCTGGTGGCGAGTAAGTCTGTGCAGCAATCGCCCAACAGATAGAGCGCCACCCCCTGCACTGCAATCGCACAGCCCAGCGCCAGCCCGAAGCCGCTCAGCGGACTGCGATCGCGGGTGCCAGCGACCAACGCCAGGTTCAGCGCCACCAGTCCCAGCGACACGGCCTTCAGCGGCCCCGGCTGCAGCCAGTCCAGGTGTCCCATCGCCAGCCAGGTCGTCAGCAACAATGCAGCCGCGTAGGCAGTGCGACTGGATTTGAAAAAGGTTCCGAGCGCCGTGGCGCCGCCTAAAAGCACGAGCGGCAGTTGATCGTTGAGAAGCGGGCGGAAATCGAACCAGGAAAAGTACTGCGCGGCAAATCCGGCCAGGAGCAACCCTGGCGACCAGCCGTAACGCAGCCAGAAAAAATACGATGGCATAGCGCGGCAAAGTGTGAAATTTGTCGCGATTATACGTGCGATATCACAGTATTGCCGGGAGTGAGTCGCAAATCAGTACAGTAGCGCTCAACTGTAGGATTTTCTCAGGCGGCTGAACTCGCCGACAAGCAATATGGCCAGTACCATTGAGGAGAGAATAAACAGAGAGGTCTCTATTGTCCCCACTGCCAGCCCGCCGTCTTCCCGGGACTTTGTCAGTATGTCACCCAGCGTCGCACCGAGCGGTCGGGTCAGGACGAACGCAACCCAGAAGAGTCTCGCCCGCGGCACATTGGTGGCGAAGTAGAAAATGGCAACGGTTAGCAACAGCCCGCCAAACAGCAGAGAACCACCGCCAAAGCCCAAGCCGAGGTCGTCCGAGGCATAGTCTCCTACCGCCGTGCCGAGCGTGTTGGCAATCAGTATCGCTACCCAATAGAAGCTCTCATCGCGGATATCCGCGATATCCTGACAGGCTATCCGGCCCCTGACCCAATACCAGGCCGCCAGTACGGAGACCAGCAGCACAGTGAGAATCATTGACGAGTGTATATAACCGAGGCCGAGGCTACGATCGAGGAAATCGGAAACCGTCGTTCCCAGGGTCGTTGTCGTCACTACCGCAAACCAGTATATCGATGGCGTAAAACGCCTAGATCGCAACTGAAAGCTCAACGCAGCGATGAAAAAGAGCAGGAAGATCAGACTCGCCGCAGCGTAGCCGGCGTGCAGCGTCATCGAAATCGAATCGCCGCCGGTTTCGCCCAGGGTGGTTGCCAGTATTTTTATCAACCAGAAACCGGCCACGACTTCCGGTACTTTACTCGCTGTGAGCGACTCTGCCGGATTTACACTGAGAACTTCCGTTTTCATTTCCCCAACCATCAATAGGTGCTCATATCCCGACAGTCATGTCGTCCCGCTGGCCACCGGGCCTGCCGCGGCCTCCACCGATTTGTTCCCCGAAAGCCGGTAGACACAGGCCGCCACCAGTACCGAGACCAGCCACGCCAGACACATGGTCACCAGGGTATGGCTCAGGAAGTGGTCGCCAATCAGCATTTTGTAAATACCAAAGGTCCACCCGCACGCCATGCCGACACCAAAGCCAATCCACTGGTTGCGCCGGCGCCGGAATAGAAAGAACAGAGACAGCAGAGCGAAACCGCCACTGGCGTGTCCTGCCGGGAAACAGCGCACACGATCCAAATGCTCTGCGAGCGGGATACGGTGCAAGAAGGTGACGTAGGGATAGGCACCACCGAAGTGACTCAGGTCCTTCGGGCAGGGCACATTGGTCAGCGACTTCAGGCCACCGACCAGCGCCACCGTAATGATCGTTGAAATCAGGACAATCGCCAGTCCCTGACTGTATTTTTCAACGCGACTATTGCGGCGAAACACAATCAGAATCAACAGTACGATCTTGGCCAAAAGAGTCAGCAGCTTCTTCGGCCCATCATAAAAGAATAGCTTTAGTGTTTCGTTGTGCTTGTCCAGCACCCACTGCCCTGCCCCAAACTGGTACAGCTTGTTCTGCACCCACATATCGATGTTGGTGAAATCAAACAACAATACGACAAACAGCAGGCAGCCGATCGCAATCAGAGCCTGGTGGAGTAAAAAACGCTTATCCATTGGCAAACATATCCAGTGCCGGCTGGTAGACAGAAGTTTTGACATCCATCAGACCCAGCAGTGTGTGGAACAGGTTATCCTGGGAGAATTTTCTGTGGACAAAATCCTTCTGCGCCAACTTGTTCTGCACACGGGTATACCCGTCGCCGGACCAGAAGACCATCGGCACATGCTTCTGGTCATCCGGTGCCAGCGCATAAGGAAAGCCGTGCAGGTAGATACCGTTTTCGCCGAGGGACTCCCCGTGATCGCTCAGGTAGAGCATTGCCGGGGAAAAGTCAGCCGACTCGTCTTTCAGATAGTCGATCACCCGGCTCAGGAAGTAGTCCGTGTAGCGGATCGAATTATCGTAAGCATTGTTGATTTCAGCCTCTGAACAGTCCTCTAACAAGTTGCTCTGGCAGCTGGGAGAAAAGTGCGCAAACTTGCTCGGATAGCGCTTGGCATATTCCGGACCATGGCTGCCCATCTGGTGCAGGACTATCAGGATATCGCCGGTGGGATGCTCTTTGACATATTTCCTGACGCCCTCGAGCATACCCTCGTCGCGACACTCGGCATCGCAGATAGGATTCACATCGCTGCTGCGGTAGCTGACATAGGGAACGCGCAGGGCAACGCCCTTGGAATCGGAATTGTTGTCCAGCCACGCAACGTTGACGCCGGCGCGCTGGAGAATATCCAGAACATTGTCAGTGCTTTTGGCTTGCTGTTCGCCATAGTGCGCCCGATCCAGCACGGAAAACATACAGGGCACTGAAATAGCCGTAGCGGTACCGCAGGACCAGACATTGTCGAAACTGGTTACCTGACGCTCGGCCAATAGCGGATTGGTATCGCGACCGTAGCCGTTCAGAGAAAAGTGGTCCTCGCGCGCCGTCTCTCCCACAACCAGGACCATTAGCCGACGCTTTCCTGCACTGGGCTGCTGCTGGGCATCCAGCCCGATCTGTTGATATGGCAGGGTCGTATTGCCGACCAATTTTTCATCGGCATATTTGATCGCGGTATACACCGGCGTTACGGGATTGGTGTAGAAACGAACCGATTTGTGCTCGCGAAAAAACGAAGCATAAGCGCTATTGAAAACCCCGATGATGGCGACGATTGCCACCAGTGAGACACCCAGCAGTTTCACTCGGGAAAGCAGCCCGGCACGGAACGGCCGGGGGCGAATGCGCGCCCGGTAAACCAACACGGCCGGCAGAATCCCGAACAGGCCCAGGTATACCACCAGCTTCAGGCTCAACAACCCCATTGTCTCTGAGGAGTCAGTCTGCATTGCACTCTCGATCAATTCAGTACTGACGATGAGATTGTAGGAGTCCATGAAATAGGCACTCATCGAGGCGACCAGCAACATCGCAATCAATAGCGGTTTCAGCAGTCGACCGGCGGCGAAGGGTGCCAGCAGCAATACCGTTACTGCGACCAACAGCAGGCCCAATGACACGATAAAGCCGACATTGCCCAGCGACAGCGGGTAAACGCCCAGCACATTGGAAAAGAAGGAATAGTTGCAGAAAAGCACCATCCACACCGCGACCGCCACAATGACAGTCCCGGCCGAAAATTGACGTTGAAACACCCGATTCACGATGCGCATACCTCCAGCGAGTTTCGCAGCAGCGAGACTAAGCGCCGGGGCATCAAACGGGCGTCAATAAATTGTCAAAAATTTGTCAAAAACGAAGATCGACCGGAAAGGAACGTTTTGGCAGATGCGGTCTCTCGGGGAATACGTCAGTCCGCGGCGAGATCGACCCGGAAGACGCAGCCACGCGGCTGTGCGGCCACCATGCTGACCGACCAACCCTGGTGCTCGCAGATACGCTTCACCAGTGACAGCCCCAGACCAAGTCCCTCACCGCGACCGTGGGAGCCGCGCTGAAACGGCTGGAACAACTGTGACTGCTGCTCCGGCGCAATACCCGGACCGGTATCTTCCACCCGAAATCCGCTGTCGAAGAGCACCAGATCGACCCGCCCCTGCTCTGTGTAGTGCAGGGCATTGCGCAGCAGGTTGGACATGACGGTGCGAAGAAAAGCGGGCTGGTAGCGCCCGCTGTCCGGCGACTCCACGGTACAGGCGAAGTCGATACCGCGCTCGGCAAACTGCTCTCCCCAGACATCGCTCTGCTCGGTGGCGACCTCGGACAGAGACAGGCTCCCACCCTGGTCCGCTTCGGTGCCGCGTTCGCGGGCCAGTAACAGCAGGGTTTCCACCAGCTCGAGCATCTCGGCACTGGCGCGGTGGATGCGATCGAGCTGCTCACACTGTTTCGGCTCCAGTCCCGGCGACTGGGTCAAAAGTTCACAGGAGGAGCCTATTACCATCAATGGTGTACGCAATTCATGGCTGACGTCGCTGGTGAACAGCTTCTCCCGCTCCAGCGAGCGGCGCAGCTGCTCGAAAGTAGTATCGAAGGCCTCGGCCAGGCGACCGACCTCATCGTCCGCGTAGTTGTTCGCCAGCTGTTCCGCGCCGCGGGGGCGTGCCCCCGAGCGGACTTCGTCGGCCAGCAGTGTCACTGGCTGCATCACGTGTTTGGCCAGTAGGGCCCCGAGTACCCAGGCGATAACCACACTGGCCAGGAAACAGGCCAGTACCACGTTGTACAACAACTGCTCGCGCGTCTCGAAATCAAGCTGGTCCTGCACCAGTATGTAGTCGAAGCCGTCGCGGCGCTGTTTGAAAACATAATACGCCCGCTCCCCCTGTACCACTTCGGAGAAGCCATCACTGGCCCGGGCGAATTCTGCCGGTGGGGCGAATTGGGGCCCGGCATTGGTGAACAGGCGTTTGTCCTTGTCGAGAAGCAACGGCCTGCCGGTGCCCAGCGCATCCATGGCCGCCTGCAGTTCCGCGTGCATATCCTCCGAGACCAGGTGCTGCTCCACCTGGTGTACGATCAGTACAATGCCGATCGAGAAAGCACCACTGATCAACAGCGTCATCAGAACGAAGGCACTAATGATCCGCTGCTTAAGCGGCTGCCTGACCTTCACTCGTCCAGCTCCGCAAGGCGATAACCGATGCCGTGCACCGTGTGAATCAGCGGCCGCGCAAAGGGTTTATCCACCACCTGGCGTAGCTGGTGGATATGGCTGCGCAGACTGTCCCGATCCGGAGTGTCTTCACCCCACATAGCCATTTCCAATACCTCGCGCTTTACCACGGCTGGGCTCCTCTGCATCATCAGCACCAATAGCTTGGTGCCCATGGGATTCAGCTTGAGCGGTTGCCCGGCGCGAGTCGCCTGGTGGGTTGCGGGGTTGAATACCAGGTCGCCGACTTGCAGTTCAGCCACACCGGCACCGCGACTGCGACGTGTGATCGCCTCGATCCGCGCCACCAGCTCGGCCAGCGAGAAGGGTTTTACCAGATAGTCGTCAGCACCGGCGTGCAGCCCCTGCAGCCGGTCTTCCAGGGTGTCGCGAGCGGTTAGCATCAGGATCGGTGTATCGCGGCGGGCGTCTTCCCGCAACCGCTGGCAGAGCTGGAAGCCGTCGATACCCGGCAGCATGATATCGAGGACAATCAGGTCATAGTGGTGAGTGGCAGCCAGGTGCAGGCCGCTGAGTCCATCTTGCGCGCAGTCGACGCTATAGCCCTTGAGCTCCAGGTAGTCGAGCACGTTGGTCAGGATATCCACATTGTCTTCAACCACCAGAATACGCATAGGCTTTTTCGCAACCGGGAAATACTGTCAGGTCACGATTTTCGGCGCCTGAAGGCGGTAAAGCAAGTTGTCTGGGAGGAGGCGATTGGCACGGGCAGATACAAAAACGGCGCCCTTAGGCGCCGTTCGTATTACTTCACCACTCGCAGAGAGGGTTTCTTGCTGGTTTTTTTGCCCAGACTCGTCGGGGGCGTCGGCTCCGGCGGCTCTGGCGTTTCCTCCGCTTCGAATACCATTCCCTGGCCGTTTTCCCGGGCATAAATTCCGACTACCGCGCCCACCGGCACCTGGATATCGGTGGGTACGCCGCCGAAGCGGGCATTGAAGCGGATGGCGTAATTATCCATCGTCAGCCCGGCAACAGCGGTCTCGGAGATATTCAGCACTATCTGGCCATCTTCGTTGACATGCTGCTGGGGTACCAGCACTCCGGGCAGGTGCGTATCCACAAGGATATAGGGAGTGCACCGGTTATCGGTTATCCACTCGTAAAACGCCCGCAGAATATACGGACGGTTGGATGTCATATCCGGCTTACTCAACGCAGTCTCCCCTCATAAACAGCATTTCAGCGCATTTCGCGTTCGTATTCGGTCAGACTCTGCTGAAAGGCTTCGCGGTTAAACAGGCGATCCATGTAGTCCAGCAACGGCTTGGCCTGCTTGGTTTTCGGGAGACTGATCTCGAACTGCTCCAAGCGCCACAGCAGCGGGGCCATACAGCAATCAACCAGTGAAAACTCTTCATTGAAGAAATACGGCAGATCATTGAACAGCGGCGCAATACCGACAAAGCTGTCGCGCAGGTCTTTGCGCGCCGCCGCGGCGTCTTTACCGCCGGCAAGGATCTTGTCCACCATCGGACACCAGTCGCGCTCAATGCGATACATGATCTGGCGGCTCTGCGCACGCGCCACCGGGTAGACCGGCAACAGCGGCGGGTGCGGGAAACGCTCGTCCAGGTATTCCATCATCACCTTGGTTTCGAACAACACCAGGTCCCGATCCACCAGGGTCGGCAGAGAGTTGTAGGGGTTGAGGTCAGCCAGCTCCGCGGGCTTATCGTCAGGATCGACGTCGATGATATCGACGGAGACGCCCTTTTCTGCGAGCACAATGCGTACTCGGTGACTGTAATGACTGCGACCATCGGAAAAGAAGGTCATAGAGGAGCGCTTGTTGGTCGGCACACCCATGTTCTAACTACCTCAAACTAAGTGGCCGGCGCCGGTGCCAGCCATCTGTCAAAAAACATAAAAGGGTGGAGGAGCAGCTCCACCACCCGAAGAAAATCATTGCGCCGCGAGGACTCAGTGGTGAACGTCTTTCCAGTATTCGCGGTTTAGCAGCAGTGCAAAGATCAGGAACACCAGAATAAATGCCAGCACATAGAAACCCAGGTTCTTACGGTGCTCTTTTATTGGCTCGGCGACGTATTCCATGAAATTCACCAGGTCGTACACCGCCTGGTCGAATTCCTCCTCGGTCATCGAGCCTTTGACATCCTTGACCTGCAGACTGCCACAGTCGGCATCCATGATCGGGTTGCCCATATCGTCGCGCAGTGTATGGCCGTGCTCGCGCTTCGGACCCGGGGCACACTCTGGCAGCCCCTGCAGCTCCATTAGCACATGCGGCATACCCACGTTGGGGAACACTTTGTTGTTCACACCAGTGGGACGGCTGTCGTCCTTATAGAAACTGCGCAGGTAAGTGTAGAGGTATTCCGGCGAGCGGGCGCGGGCGATCAGGGTCAGGTCCGGCGGCGCGGCGCCGAACCAGGTCTTGGAGTCCTCCGGACGCATGGCAATCTGCATCAGGCTTCCGATTTTTTCGTCGCCCAGCACCAGGTTCTGCATCATCAATTCATTGGGGATGCCCAGGTCGGTAGCCACACGCTCCCAACGGGAAAAGTTGGCGCTGTGACAGCCCATGCAGTAATTGACGAAGTACTTGGCGCCACGCTGCAGGGACGCCTGATCGTTCAGGTCGATCTTGATGTGGTCCAGTTCGACCTCACTTTCCGCACCAACCGCCTTGATTGGCAGCAGTGCCAGCAGGCCGACGACGATCAGGCCACCAAACAGCGTCACGAAAGTCTTGGTGCCGGAGGGGCTGGTCACGCGTTCCGGCTCCGGATGTACCTGGTCGCGCCCGGTCAGCCACGGCAACACCGCAAAGAATGCCGCCAACAGCAACCCGACGACACCCACAAACGGGCTGGCCATGAAACTGCCCGCCGCCATCCACAGGAACAGCAGTGCGAAGATGCCGCTGACGATCCACGAAGCAATGCCCTTGCGCTCGACCGGGTTACTCCAGATCGGCATGGTGACGAAGAACGCGAAATAGAACAGCGTGGCGATCTGGGCCAGGAAGTTGCGACCCGGAGTCGGCGCCTGCACACCCAGGTAACCCAGGATGATAAATACCGCCGCAAAAACCAGCAGCAGGGCCTTGGGCAGGAATCCCTTGTAGCGAATCGACTTCACCGGGCTCTTGTCGAGCCATGGCAGCACAAATAGGATCGCAATGGCCGCGCCCATGGCCACCAGGCCCAGGAACTTGGCGGTCAGCGGACCTATGTCGATGGTGACCGCGCGCAGGACCGCGTAGAACGGCGTGAAGTACCAGACCGGCGCAATATGCGGCGGAGTCTTCAGCGGGTTGGCCTCTTCGAAGTTTGCGTGTTCAAGGAAGAACCCGCCCATTTCCGGGAAGAAGAACACCACTACACAGAAGATGAATAGGAATACGGCCACGCCCACCAGGTCGTGCACGGTGTAATACGGGTGGAACGCCACGCCATCTTTCGGAATACCGTTCTCGTCCTTGTTCTTCTTGATCTCGATGCCGTCGGGGTTGTTGGAACCCACTTCGTGCAGCGCGAGGATATGCAGCACCACCAATAGCACCAGTACCAGCGGCAGCGCAATGACGTGCAGGGAGAAGAACCGGGTCAGGGTAATACCCGAAATCAGGTAGTCACCGCGAATCCACTGCACCAGGTCTTCACCAATCCCCGGTATCGCCCCGAACAGGGAGACGATCACCTGGGCGCCCCAGTAAGACATCTGGCCCCAGGGCAGCACGTAACCCATGAAGGCTTCGGCCATCAGCACCAGGTAGATACACATGCCGAAGATCCACACCAGTTCGCGCGGCGGCTTGTAGGAGCCATACATAAGACCGCGGAACATGTGCAGGTACACCACCACGAAGAACGCAGAGGCGCCCGTGGAGTGCATGTAGCGGATAATCCAGCCCATGTCCACGTCGCGCATGATGTACTCGACGGAAGCAAAGGCACCCTCCGCGGAGGGGTTGTAGCTCATGACCAGCCAGATACCGGTGATCAGCTGGTTTACCAGTACCAGCATCGACAGTACGCCGAAGAAGTACCAGAGGTTGAAGTTCTTGGGCGCGTAGTACTTGCCCATGTGGGTATCCCACGCGCGATAGATCGGCAGACGCTGATCGACCCAATCTCCCAGTGCGGTTAACCAGTTCATGCGCTGCCCTCCTGATCCACGCCTATCACGATTACGGCCTCACTCTCATAGGAGTAAGGCGGCACTTCCAGATTCAGCGGTGCGGGAACGCCCTTGAACACACGACCTGCGAGATCGTATTTGGAACCATGACAGGGACAGAAGAACCCGCCCAGCCATTCGTGGCCTTCCACAGACAGGTCGGAAGCCCCCACCTCCGGCCGGAACATGGGCGCACACCCCAGGTGTGTGCAAAGCCCTACCAGCACCAGCAGGTGCGGTTTGATCGCGCGATTTTCGGGATCGACGTAGTCGGGTTGCTGGGGCTCCTTGGACATAGGATCCCGCAGCAGCGGATCCACCTTGGGCAGATTCTCCAGTGTCTCGTCTGTACGGCGAAGCACGTAGACCGGCTTACCACGCCACTCCACAGTCACCATCTGGCCCGGTTCGAGCTTGCTGATATTGTATTTGACCGGTGCACCGGCGGCTTTGGCCTTGGCACTCGGATTCCAGGATGCGACAAAGGGTACGGCAATTCCAACCGCGCCTGCGCCACCGACAACCGAGGTAGCGGCGGTCAGAAAACGGCGCCGTCCTGCGTTTACTCCGTCATCACTCATGACGTATATCTCCCATCACAGCGTCCCTTGAAAGCAAGAGATTCGCTGACCCAATCCCAAAAGTTGTACTTACAGAAAACTCCCGCCCGGCAATCTGCCTGTACAAATAAACCCCATAAATCAAGCGGATACAAATTCGCGCAATGTTAAAGAAAATGCCAATTTGATACAAGGTAGTAGCGGAAGGGAACGTCGGGAATCCCGCTGCGAACTGGCGAGAAAATAGACAAAAGCAGCAAGAAGCATTCGGCGCCATCCGCTGCGAACTCCCTGCCTGCAGCCATTTCCCACGCAGTTTGTGCCGCGGAATCTGTCCGATCTGGGCGCATTGCGCGCCCAATAAAAAAACCCGGCAGCTGCCGGGTTTTGAAAGAATCGCTTAACGCTTGGAGAACTGCGGCTTCTTCCGCGCTTTGCGCAGACCCACCTTTTTCCGTTCCACAGCGCGGGCGTCGCGGGTAACGTAACCCTCGGCACGCAGCGGCTGGCGCAGAGCTTCGTCGTACTGCATCAGGGCGCGGGTCAGGCCGTGACGGATTGCACCCGCCTGACCGAAGGAACCACCACCTTTAACAGTGACGTTAATATCGAATTTTTCCACCATATCGACCTTTTCCAGCGGCTGACGCACGATCATGCGCGCCACTTCGCGGCCGAAGTATTCATCCAGGGAGCGGCCGTTAACGGTAATTTTGCCTTCACCCGCAGCGATGAATACGCGCGCAGTGGAGGTCTTGCGACGGCCGGTACCGTAATATTGAGTAGTTGCCATGAGAATATTTCCGTTTAGATCGCCAGTTCAATCGGCTGTTGCGCCGCGTGAGGATGTTCGCTGCCGCTGTATACTTTCAGCTTCTTGAACATGGCGCGACCCAAAGGACCCTTCGGCAGCATACCTTTTACGGCGCTTTGAATGGTGCGCTCGGGCGCTTTCTCGATCAGCTTTTCAAAGCTGATGGACTTCAGACCACCCGGGTAGCCAGAGTGGCTGTGGTAGATCTTGTCTTTGGCTTTGTTGCCAGTTACACGCACTTTTTCCGCGTTGATCACAACGATGTAATCACCAGTGTCAACGTGGGGCGTGTACTCAGGCTTGTGCTTGCCGCGCAGACGGGAAGCGATCTCGGCGGAAATACGTCCGAGAGTCTTGTCTGCAGCGTCAACAATATACCAGTCGCGTTTTACCGCTTCCGGCTTGGCACTGTATGTCTTCATGTTATAAAACCTGCAATATGGCCCCGATGAAATGAGGCCTTCCCACAAAAGAGCGCGAATACTACATAAGCGCAAAGGGCTTTTCAAGCGATATTTCGCTCACTTTTTAACCCTCCTGTAACAGCCTAATCTGCCCGATGCGGCCGCGCCAGATACTCATGCGACTGCATCTCCAGCAGGCGACTGACCGTCCGCTCAAATTCAAAGCGCAGGTGTCGGCCGGCATACAGCTGATCAGCCGGCACTTCGGCCGAAATCACCAACTTGACGCAGCGGTCGTAAAACTCGTCCACCAGATTGATGAATCGGCGCGCCTGACTCTCCATACGCTCATTGAAGCGCGGCACCTCGGCCAACAACACCGTGTGATACTCCCGCGCCAGCTCGATATAGTCATTCTGGGAGCGCGGGCCATCGCAGAGGTCGCTGAAATCGAACCAGACCACATCGTCGGCCTCTTTGAGCGCACGGATTCGGCGCCCTTCGATATCCAGATCCACCCGCGAACGCACCTCGCACCCCTCCACGATCAGCCGTTCAAAGCTCCGCGCCAGGCTGGCATCCGCCTGCGCACCCAGTGGTGAGTGATAGAGCTCGGCCATTTCCAGGGCACGCAAGCGGTAGTCGGTACCACTATCTACGTTTACGACTTTGGTGTGCTGTTTCAACAAATTAATCGCCGGTAAGAAGCGGGCCCGCTGCAAGCCATCTTTATATAACCCCTCAGGCACTATATTCGAGGTCGCCACCAGCGTGACTCCACGCCGGAACAGTGCATCGAGCAGGTTGGCCAGGATCATCGCATCGGTGATATCCGATACGAAAAATTCATCAAAACACAGCACCCGCGCCTTGGCAGCAATGCGGTCCGCCACCTGCTCCAGGGGGTTTTTCTCCCCCGCCAGGGATTTCAGCTCCCGGTGCACCTCGCGCATAAAGCGGTGGAAATGCGTGCGCTGCTTCTGTGCAAATGGCAGCGACTCGTAAAAGGCATCCATCAGGTAGGTCTTGCCGCGCCCTACCCCACCCCAGAAATAGAGGCCACGCTCCGGTTCCAGCGCGGTGCGCCACAGCCGGCTCACCCGGCCCCACAGGCCGCCATCGCCGCGATCCAGCAGGCGCAGATACAGATCCTGCAGCTCGTCGACGGCGGCCTTTTGCGCTGCATCGGCAACGAAGTCTGGGCGCTGCAGGTCGCGCTGATAGCGTTCTACGGGAGAGAGCAACGGGCTTTGCGAGGGGGACATAACGGGAAATGAAACCGGCTACTGGTTGCGAAGGGCGCCACTCTACCAAAGTCGCGGCATTTTTTCGCGAGTCAGGTAATGCCGACGATCCGGTCTGAATTGAGTATACTGGTGGCACCGTCATGGATGGTCGGTGCCATAAAACAGTTGAGGAGGAGTTATTCGTGCACTCTACATCGGTATTGATTCTGGTTGGCGTATTCGGCCTGGCGCTGGGCGCCCTGCTGGCCTTTCTGGCTGTGCGCGGCCGCAACAACGTGGACCGGACCCAGGAGCTGGAACTGCGCCTGCGCGAGGCCAACAACAAGCTCGAGGACTTCCAGCTGCAGGTCAACGAGCATTTTGACCAGACTGCCCAGCTGGTTCACAACCTGACTGAGAGTTACCGCGAAGTACACGAATACCTGGCCAACAGCGCCATGCGCCTGTCCAGCCAAGATATCGGCCGGCAGATGCTCGACGCGGGCAGCGGCAAACTGAGCGAAAATGACGAGCAGCTCCAGGAAATCACGCCACCGCGGGACTGGGCACCGAAAGAGCCCGGCGCCAAGGGCACCCTCTCCGAGGATTTCGGTCTCGACAAGGAGCCGCTGAACGGTACTGAAAACGCCGTCAGCCGCTAAAAACAGGACCGCATATTGCGGGCACAAAAAAGGCGGGTTGCGACCCGCCTTTTTTGTGCCCGGAGAACCCAACCCCTTTACAGTGACTGGTAGTAATCCATCAGGATCTGCGCCACTTCAGGGCGGGAGAACTCAGCCGGGGGCGCAATACCATCACCCAGCATTTCGCGTACCTTGGTACCGGACAGCAGGATAAAGTCTTCCTTGGTGTGATCCGGCACATCCCGCATCATGACCACCCTATTCAGCTTTTTTGAGTAGGCCGTGTGGTCCGCGCGGAAGATCTCGATCTCCAGCGCCCCCTCCGGAACCTTCTCGTCGAAGATGGTCTGCGCATCAAAGGCGCCGTAGTAGTCACCGACGCCGGCGTGGTCGCGACCGACAATCAGGTGGCTGCAGCCACAGTTCTGGCGGAATACCGCGTGCAGCACAGCCTCGCGCGGACCCGCATACAGCATATCGAAACCATAGCCGGTCACCATGACCGTGTTGGCCGGGAAGTACAGTTCCACCATCTTGCGAATGGAGGCATCGCGCACCGGTGCGGGAATATCACCAGGTTTCAGCTGACCCAGCAGCATGTGAATCAGCACACCATCGGCATCTACTGCTTCCAGTGCCATCTTGCACAGCTCTTCGTGGGCGCGGTGCATTGGGTTGCGGGTCTGGAAGGCTACGACCTTGTTCCAGCCACGCTCGGCAAATTCGTGGCGGATTTCCACAGCGGTGCGGAAAGTATCCGGGAAGTCGCTCTGGAAGTAGCTGAAATTCAGCACTTCGATGGAACCGGAAATCAGCTGGCGTCCAGCGGCCTTAAATGTGGCCACACCCGGATGCTTTTCATCCAGGGTACCGAACACCTGCTGCGCCATGGTGTCCATCTGGGCATCGGTTACGGTTTCGATCGCCTGCACGTCCATGATCGCGAGCACCGGGTTGCCCTCGACGTTCGGATCACGCAGCGCGATGCGGGAAGCGCCGGCAATCGCACTGGTATCCTCGACCATATTGAGGACCGGTACCGGCCAGAAGAGACCATCCACAGTCCGCAGTGAATCTGCCACGCTCAATGCGTCGGCCAGGTTCATGTAGCCGTGCAGTGGATTGAAGTAGCCCGCCCCAAGCATCACCGCATTGGCAGCAGCGGCGGAGCTGACAACGATCGACGGCAGTGACTCCGCCTCGTGCATCAACTGGTGATGACGCTCGCTGTCGTAGACAAATCGGGGCTGCAGCTCCACGCTGCCGTGAGGACGAACCAGGGACATAGGGGTCTCCAATCAGGGAAAACAATGGCTTCTTAGATTTGCGGATCCGCCATTATACGGATTACGCCCCACCGCCCAAGGGGATCGACAGAACAGAGAGTGAGAAAACCATTATCGAAAACCGTATAATGGCCGCAAATTGAGGAGTTCCGAGTGTCGTTGAAACGTTTCCTACAAGACTGGGCCGGGCCCATTGGTATCGGTCTAGTCGTTGCCGCCGCCATGCTGCTGCTCTTTCCCCAATTGCGGGGCGGTCCTGCCGATGGCATGGCGACAGAGGGCTGGCGGGGACCCGTCTCCTATGCGGACGCGGTGAACCACGCCGCCCCCTCCGTAGTAAACATCTATACGCGCAATGTGCTGCGCCGCCAGCCCCAGCTTAATGACTCGCTGAGTAACTTCTTCGGTCACAGGACAACGCCGCAGCAACAGGGACGCGTGCAGTTCAACCTGGGATCCGGCGTTATCGTCAGCAAGAAAGGCTACATCCTCACCAATCATCACGTCATCGATCAGGCCGATGCCATCGTGGTACTCCTGTCCGACGGACGCGAGGCGCAAGCACAGGTTGTGGGCAGCGATGCGGATTTCGATCTCGCAGTGCTGAAGGTGGATCTCCCCAACCTCACGCCGATCGAGGTGGGCGAAACCGACAAGGTCCAGGTCGGCGACGTGGTTCTGGCCATCGGCAATCCCTTCGGCCTCAGCCAGACAGTCACCCAGGGCATCATCAGTGCCACCGGTCGCTACCTGCCGAATGACGGCCCCAGTTTTATGCAGAACTTCCTGCAAACGGATGCCGCTATCAACCCCGGTAATTCCGGCGGCGCACTGGTGGACACCCGCGGCCGCCTGGTCGGCATCAATACGGAAAAAGTGACGGAAAGCACCAACCGTGGCGGCATCAGTTTCGCTATTCCGGCCAATATCGCCTTCAAAGTGATGAACGACATCATTGAATACGGTCGCGTCGTGCCGGGCTGGCTCGGCATCGAAGCCAGAGCCGTAACCCCATACCTCGCCCGCGCTTTCCGGCTGAACTCCAACCACGGCGTACTGATCACCGCGATTTACGACCAGGGCCCCGCGTTCCAGGCCGGCCTGAAACCCGGTGACGTCATTACCCATATCGACGGACTGCCAATCAATGACGGCAAGCGCGGTGTCGCCGCCATGGCCACATTGCGCCCGGGAGATACCGTGTCGATTACCTACAGTCGCAAGGGGGAAGTGCGCACGGTCAATGCAACCGTGTCCGAGGTACCAAAGCCCCAGAAACACACCTGAGGGAACAGCGCAGTCAGTCGCCCGTCACCCGATATTCCGCCGAGCGCGCGTGGGCATCCAGCCCCTCACCGCGCGCCAGCGTGGTGGCAACGCGACCGAGCCGATCGGCACCTTCCGGCGAACAGTAAATGATCGAACTGCGCTTCTGGAAATCGTAAACACCCAGCGGTGAGGAAAAGCGGGCGGTGCCACTGGTCGGCAGCACGTGGTTGGGGCCGGCACAGTAGTCACCGAGCGCCTCGGCGGTGTGGCGGCCAAGAAAAATGGCACCGGCGTGGCGAATTTTCGGCAAATAGTTTTCCGGCTGATCGACCGAAACTTCCAGGTGCTCCGGCGCGATACGATTGCTGACGGTAATCGCCTCCTCGATCGATTTCACCTGAATCAACGCTCCCCTGTCCGCCAGTGACTGCGCGGCAATATCGCGGCGCGGCAGGTCGTCCAGCAGTTTTCCGAGCGAGGCCGATACCGCATCGAGAAACGCCGCATCCGAGCTCAGCAGGATCGATTGCGCCTGCTGGTCGTGCTCCGCCTGGGACAGCAGATCCATCGCAATCCAGTCGGGATCGGTTTTGCCATCGCAGATCACGAGGATCTCCGACGGCCCGGCGATCATATCGATGGCAACACGGCCGAACACCGCGCGCTTGGCCGCAGCGACAAAAACGTTGCCGGGCCCGACAATCTTGTCCACCCGCGCGATGGATTTCGTCCCCCACGCCAGTGCAGCCACCGCCTGGGCACCACCAATGGTGTAGACCTGATCGACACCGGCGATTGCCGCAGCAGCGAGCACCAGGTCATTCAGTTGGCCGTCCGGCGCCGGCACCACCATGGTGACACAATCCACCCCCGCCACTTTGGCCGGGATCGCGTTCATCAGTACGGATGACGGATAACTCGCCTTGCCGCCGGGCACGTAAATGCCCACGCGCTCCATCGGCGTAATCTGCTGGCCGAGTACCGTGCCATCGGATTCGCGGTATTGCCAGGATTCCTGTAACTGGTGCTGGTGGTAGTCGCGCACGCGCGCAGCCGCTACCTCCAGGGCCTTACGCTCCGCTTCGGGAATACGTTCCAGTGCAGAGGTGAGCGCAGTTGCCGAAAGGGTGAAATCTTCTGCGCTTTGCAACTGACGGCGATCGAAGCGGTTGGTGTACTCCACCACGGCCTCATCGCCGCGTTCGCGCACCTGCTGCAGGATTTCCGCAACCGTATCTTCCACGACGGTGTCGGCGACGGATTCCCACGCCAGTAGCGCATCCAGTTGCGAATCGAAGTCCTGGTCCGCGGCGTTCAGCCGGCGAATACTTTCCTTGGTCATAGGTCGTCGGTGGTTCAGTCGGTAGTTACAGCGGCGGCGAGTTTTTCAATCAGGGCATTGATTGGGCCGTATTTCATTTTCATCGACGCCTTGTTAACGATCAGGCGGCTGCTGACCTGGGCAATGGTTTCCCGGGCCTCCAGCCCATTCGCTTTGAGCGTATTGCCGGTATCGACGATATCCACAATCTCATCGGCCAGATCCATCAGCGGTGCCAATTCCATCGCGCCGTACAGCTTAATGATGTCCGCCTGGCGCCCCTGGGCGGCGTAGTAGCGCTTGGCACTCTGCACAAACTTTGTCGCCACTTTGATGCGACCACGCGGTAGTTCAGCCCCCTTCACACCCGCCGTCATCAACCGACAGCGGGCAATACCCAGATCGAGCGGCTCGTAAATGCCGTCACTCCCGTGTTCGAGCAGCGTATCCTTGCCGGCGACGCCCAGGTCGGCCGCGCCGTGCTGCACATAAGTGGGCACGTCGACGCCGCGCAGAATCAGCAGGCGTACACCCTCCTGATTGGTGGGGAAAATCAGTTTGCGACTCTTGAAAATGTCTTCCCGCGGCTCGAGTCCCGCCGCTGCGAGTAGCGGCAGGGTTTCCTTGAGGATTCTCCCCTTGGTCAGCGCGATGGTGATTTGCATGGTCATTATCAGTTTATGCGTAGATACCCGGAACAAAGCTGTACGGGCAAGGCTCGACTCCAACAGAGCGATATCACCGGGGCAGCTGACCCGCCCCGGCGACCATTAACCCGCGATACGGCGGATATTCGCTCCCAACTGTTGCAGTTTCTCTTCGATACATTCGTAACCGCGGTCGATATGGTAGATGCGATCCACAACCGTCGTCCCCTCGGCGATCATACCGGCAATCACCAGGCTCGCCGAAGCGCGCAAGTCTGATGCCATAACCGGTGCACCTTTCAGTTTCTCCACACCGGTAACAATGGCTGTGTTGCCCTCCAGCAGGATATTGGCGCCCATGCGGTTCAGCTCATGCACCTGGATCAAGCGGTTTTCGAAAATGGTTTCCACCACCGCACCCTTGCCCTCGGCAACGGCGTTCATCGCCATAAACTGTGACTGCATATCGGTGGGAAACGCCGGATAGGGCGCGGTGCGGAAGCTGACAGCTTTCGGACGGTTCCCCTTCATATCCAGCTCGATCCAATCCGGCCCGGTAGACAGGTGCGCGCCGGCCTCTTCGAACTTCACCAGTACCGCGTCGAGAATATCGGCGCGCGTGTGAGTGAGGCGCACTTTGCCGCGGGCTGCCGCCCCCGCTGCGAGGAAAGTACCGGTTTCAATACGATCCGGCATCACGGAAAAAGTACACGGATTCAGGCGCGTTACACCGTGCACACGCAGGGTATCGGTCCCGACCCCCTCGATCTGTGCGCCCATCGCGATCAGGAATTCCGCCAGGTCGACGATTTCCGGCTCGCGCGCCGCGTTGTGCAGTACAGTGGTACCCTCGGCCAGCACGGCGGCCATCAGCAGGTTCTCGGTGCCACCTACTGTGACTTTCTCCATCACAATATTGGCGCCTTTCAGACGCCCGTTGGACCGCGCGCGGATAAAGCCCTCATCGATGGTGATCTCGGCACCCATCGCCTCGAGCCCCTTGAGGTGGATATCCACCGGCCGGCTGCCAATCGCACAACCGCCGGGGAAGGACACGTTGGCGACGCCGTGGCGCGCCAGCAACGGCCCCAGCACCAGAATCGACGCGCGCATGGTTTTCACCAGCTCGTAGGGAGCGGTCAATTCATTGACCGAGCGCGGATCAATCTCCACCCCGAGCTTTTCGTCGATAGTGACATCGCACCCCATGCAACGCAGCAGCGTGATCATGGTGGTGATATCGTTCAGGTGCGGCAGATTGTGGATATGCACAGGGCCATCCGCCAGCAGCGCGGCAGCCAAGATCGGCAGAGCCGCGTTTTTGGCACCGGAAATTTTCAGGGTGCCGGAAATCGGGCTTCCGCCCTCAATCATTAATTTGTCCATTCAGTCTCGCTGTGCGGCCTTATCGGCCGGCCTCTTCCGGAGTGAGCGTCTGCATCTGTACCGCGTGCAGAGTACCGTCGGCAATTTTGTCGCCGAGCGCCGCGTAGACCAGCTGCTGTTTTTTAAGCCGGCTCAGTCCCTCGAAGGCGCTACTCACGACGGTGACCATCAGGTGGCTGCCTTCAAAGGCCACATCGGCCTGGCTATCGGGTATATGCCCCTCGATCAGGGACTTGATTTGTTCGGGTTGCATAGGCGGGGAAAGCGTTGAGTTGAAAATAGCGGGCGATTGTACTGGAAACCCACCGGTCGCGCAGCTGCATGGCGCGACCGGTGGATACCATCAGCTCACTTTGTCAGCTGCGTCGCCGGCCGACCAGTTGGCGATCACCTTGTCGATGTCGCCGTGTGTCTGCATGGACTGGGCAAACTGACTGCGGAAGGTCTTGCCCAGGTTTACCCCATTCAGAATCACGTTGATCAGCTTCCACTGCCCCGCGCGGTTGCGCACCAGGGTATAGGAAACCTTGGTAATCCCCTCCTGACTGCGTACTTCCTGCAGGACATTTACGCGATTACCGCTCGGCATGGAGCCCGGATTGACGACTTTCACATCCATAGTGCCAAAGGAGGCGACTCCGCGGGCAAATGTGGCTACCAGGTCGCGGCGGAAGGTATGGGAAAAGCGCGAGCGCTGCTCCGCAGTCGCCTGTTTGGCATAGCGCCCCATTACACCGCGGGCGATGAAGTCGAAATCCACAACCGGGGTCAACACGCTCTCCACGGCGCTGTAGTAGCGCTGTGGGTCTGAATTCAGGTATTGGGCGTTGGTGCGAATCACACCCAGCAGGTTCTGGGACACCCCTTCAATCATCGTGTAGGGGTTCTGGGCAGCGCTGGCAAAGGGGGCCCAGGCGGAAACCAGCAACGCGCAGCAGGCCGCTTTAGCCCACTGTGCAAAACCGGTACGGCCAAATATTGACGATGTGTTCACTAATTATCTCCCATTGGCAAATCGTTCCTTGGACGCTTGCGGCGCCAAATAGTGCCGCAGCAACGCCACTGTCCGCGGCAAATCGCCGCGCGGTAGACTGTCGAGCTGCCGATCATCCGTTAATCGCTGGAGCTGACAGCGGCGGCGGCAGACTATACCATGGCCGCGCCCACCGGTGTGGCCACACGTCACTATCACACAGTGAACTGTCGCGCTCAGGCCACCGGGCACCGCATTTTCCATATAAAAGGTTAGCATGCCGGCGATCCGACCCGCGGCATCCGGATTGCCCCCGGACGTTTCCGCGCTGACAGCTATCCTTTTTCGCCGCCAGACGGCGTTGGCAGAAGAGTTCCTACACTCAAAAGAAACCTGAACAGAGATAGTCCATGACTCAGGATCTGATATTACAAGCGGGGCGCCGCACGGTACTGATGGAAACCGAGGCCGTCGCAGCCCTGGAAAACCGCATCAATGATGATTTCAAACGCGCCTGCGAACTGATTCTGCAGTGCCGCGGCCGCGCCATCGTCACCGGTATGGGCAAATCCGGCCATATTGGCCGCAAGATTGCCGCCACCCTGGCCAGCACAGGCACCCCCAGCTTTTTTGTCCACCCAGGTGAAGCCAGCCACGGCGACCTGGGTATGATTACCCGCGACGACCTGGTAATCGCCATTTCCAACTCTGGCTCCTCTGCCGAAGTACTTACCCTGCTGCCGCTGCTGAAGCGACTGGGCATCCCGATGATCAGCATGGCCGGCAAGTCCGACTCGCCGCTGGCACAGGCGGCGGACGTGAATCTGGATATCGCCGTGGAGACGGAAGCCTGTCCACTGAACCTGGCACCGACCTCATCCACCACAGTAACGCTCGTAATGGGCGATGCCCTGGCTGTAGCCCTGCTCGAAGCCCGCGGCTTTACCGCCGAAGATTTCGCCTTCTCACACCCGGGCGGCGCCCTCGGCCGGCGCCTCCTGCTGAAAGTGGAGGATGTCATGCACGCCGGCGACGAGCTGCCGCAGGTAGAGCCGCAGACGCTGCTATCCAAGGCACTGCTGGAAATGACCAGCAAGGGCTTCGGCATGACCACTGTTGTCGACAGCAAGGGCACTCTGCTCGGCGTCTTCACCGACGGCGACCTGCGCCGGGTGATCGACCACCGCGTGGAACTCGATACCGCCACCATGGAAGAGGTCATGAGCCGCCGCCCGAAAACAGTATCGGCGGAAACCCTGGCCGCCGAGGCGCTCCGCATTATGGAAGATAACAAGATCACCGCCCTGGTCGTCGAAGACGACGCCCGCCACCCGGTCGGCCTCCTGCATATGCACGATATACTGCGCGCCGGAGTGATCTGATTCAGCTCCGGTTCACTGCATCCAGGCTTGAATCGACATCCCCGCCGAGCGCTGGCGGGGTGCCCGCTATATTAAGGATTGAAAACCTGTGACTTTGGAAGAAAAGCTCGACAGCGCCCTGCAGCGCGTACGCTGGCTGGTACTGGACGTCGACGGCGTGCTGACCGATGGCCGCCTCTACTTCGACAATAACGGCAATGAATTGAAGACCTTTAACACCCTGGACGGCCACGGCATCAAAATGCTGCAGAAATCCGGTGTACAGGTCGCTATCATTACCGGCCGCCGCAGCAGCGTCGTGGAACGTCGTGCCCACGACCTCGGAATCCACAAGTTGATCCAGGGCCGTGAGGACAAGTACGTGGCGTTGCAGGAACTTCTCGAGCAGGACAGCTGCCGGCTCGAGGACATCGCCTACGTCGGCGACGACTATCCAGACCTGCTGGTAATGACCCGTATCGGCTGCCCCATATCGGTCCCCAACGCCGCGCCCCCTGTGCGAGAAAGGGCGCTATGGATTACCGATGCCCGCGGCGGCGAAGGCGCAGTTCGCGAAGTGTGCGATCGCATCATGCGGGCACAGGGCACTTTTGACGCAGCCCTGGCGCCCTACCTGGGCGACAGCTAGTAGAAACAGACCGGCACAGTGGACCTGCACGCGGCCAATTAATTAGCCGCCATTGAGATTGATGGAGAATTCAAATGCGCACCTGGCTGCCACTGGTCATCGTCGTGGCCCTTATCAGCGCCGGCCTCTGGTTCATGGAGAGCCCACCGGAACAACTGGTCGGCAAGCGGCCCACGCCACAGGAGCAAAACCGCGCTCCCGATCTGGTGATCCGCGATGCCAAAACCCGCCACTTCAACCAGGAGGGTACTCTCGCCTACCGGGTCGACGCGGACAAAATCACCTTTTTCCAGTTCGCCCGCCGCGACCGCGCCGACCTGACCGAGCCGCGCATACTTTTTTATCAAGGCGACCAGCCCAAGTGGCGCACCGTGTCCCGTACCGGTGTCGCCCACAACAATGGCCAGCGCGTCGTTTTGAGGGGCGACGTCGAGATTACCGAACAACCGGAACCCGGTGGCGTCCGCCTGGAAACCCAACAAATCACCATCAAACCGCGGCAGGAATACGCCGAAACCGACAAACTTGTTACCATTACCGCCGGCCCCAACCGCACCCAGGGCAAAGGCCTGCGCGCGTTCCTGAAACAGGACCGGGTGGAAATCCTCTCCGATGTGGAAAGTAGCTATGAACCGAATTGACCTACTGCAGCGGCTGACTGGCATTGTCGCGCTCTGCCTGCTGTCCCTGAGCGCCCAGGTTTCCGCCCTGCCCGACGACCGCAACCAGCCGATCAAGGTGCAGGCGCAAAAGCTCGAAGCCAACCGAGGCAAGAACCTGTCCGTCTACAGCGGCAATGTGGTCATCACACAGGGATCACTACAGATCCGCGCCGACCGCGTTGAAGTCCACGGCAGTCCCAGCGGTGAGATCAAGCGCGTAGTGGCCACCGGCAAGCCCGCCCACTTCCAGCAGCAGGTACAGCAGAGCGAAAACCCGGTGAAGGCCAAGGCCCAGCGCATCGAATTTACCGTCAGCTCCGACGAACTGCACCTCAGCGGCAATGCCCATGTGGATCGCGATGGCAACACGCTGGCGGCGGAGCGCATCGACTACGACATGAACAGCGAACAGATGCAGGCCCAGGGACAGTCCGGCGACGGCCGCGTGGAAATGATCTGGAAGCCGGAGAAAAAGACGACGGGCGATCAACCGGCGGAAAACGAACAGCAACAGCAACAGCAACAACAGCAGCAGTAGCGGACAGCGGACTCTACCGCCCTTCGCAGCGGGCCCGGCATCCTTCCGGCAGCCCGATGGATTGAATTTCGGAACACACTATGCCAACGCTACAGGCGTTACATCTCGCCAAGCAGTACAAAAAACGCAAGGTAGTCCAGGACGTTTCCGTGCAGGTTACCAGCGGCCAGGTGGTCGGCCTGCTCGGCCCCAACGGCGCCGGCAAAACCACCTGCTTCTACATGATCGCAGGCCTGGTACAGGCGGATGCCGGCCAGGTCCTGATCGACCAGGAGGACATCACACGACTGTCGATGCACGGACGCGCGCGCAAGGGGATTGGTTACCTGCCGCAGGAAGCATCGGTATTCCGACGCCTTTCGGTTCGCGACAACATTCTCGCAATCCTGGAAACCCGCAAGGACCTGTCCCGCGGCGAGCGCCAGCAACAATTGCAGAACCTGCTGCAGGAATTCAACATCACCCATATCGAGAACAGCCTCGGCATGGCACTGTCGGGCGGTGAGCGCCGCCGCGTGGAAATCGCCCGCGCCCTGGCCACCGACCCGGCCTTCGTGTTGCTGGACGAGCCCTTTGCCGGGGTCGACCCCATTTCGGTCAACGACATCAAGCAGATCATCCGCCACCTGCGCGACCGCGGCATCGGCGTACTGATCACCGACCACAATGTGCGTGAGACCCTGGATATCTGTGAGACCGCCTATATCGTCAGTGAGGGGCATATCATTGCATCCGGCACTCCCGACGAAGTTATGAACAACCAGCAAGTACGCGAAGTCTATCTCGGGCACGACTTCACCATCTGATGCCGCCTCCGGGCGGCTCCCCCCAACAGCATCATTTCCGACCCGAATCGCGATCGGCGTTTTCGGCATAGTTATTGCTTGTAATCGGCCAAACAGAGGGTTAGTCTGCATCGTCTCTGATATTTAGACGATTCATCCGCCGATTTGGCCTGAAAGCCCTCTATGAAGCAGTCTCTCCAGTTAAAACTCGGCACCCAGCTGACCATGACGCCTCAGTTGCAACAGGCCATTCGCCTGCTGCAACTGTCGACACTGGATCTGCAACAGGAAGTCCAGTCCGCGCTCGACAGCAACCCTCTTCTGGAGGTGGAGGGCGACGATCATGGCGAAGCGCCCGCCGAACAGCACACCCAGTCCAGCGACCCCACTGCTGCCAGCAACGATACTGCCAGCGAAGGCGACACTGAGCGGAACTGGGAGGATCAAAATATCCCCGACGACCTGCCAGTCGACACGCGCTGGGATGACATCTACAGCAATGGCAGCTACAGCGGTGGCGAGGGTGACGAATCGACTCTGGACCGCAATACGACGACGGACAGCCTGCAAGGGCATCTTGCCTGGCAGCTGAACCTCACCACCCTGTCCCTGCAGGATAAGCAGATCGGAGAAAATCTGATCGACGGCATCGTGCCGAGCGGGTTTCTCGAAGCCTGCCCCCGCGAAATCGCCGCGGCACTCGATGTAGACGAAGATGAAGTGCTCGCAGTGCTGAAGACTATCCAGCAATTTGAGCCCGCCGGTTGCGGGGCCCGGGATCTGCGCGAGTGCCTGCTGTTGCAACTGCACCAGCTACCTGCTTCCACACCCTGGCTGGATCAGGCCCGCCTGGTGGTGGATCGTCATCTCGACCTGCTCGGCAAACGCGACTTCCGCCAGCTCAGCCGGCGCACACGCCTGAGCGAAGCACAACTCGGGGACGTGGTGCGCCTGATCCAGACGCTGACGCCCTACCCCGGAGAGGCGTTCGGGGGCGAAGACCCACATTACGTCATACCGGATATCATCGTCAGCCGGCGGCAGCAACGCTGGGTGGTGGAGCTCAATCCGGAAACCACCCCGCGCCTGCGCATCAATGGCGACTACGCGGCGCTGATCAAACGCGCCGACAATTCCAGCGATAACAACTTCCTGCGAGATCACCTGCAGGAGGCGCGCTGGTTCCTGAAGAGCCTGCAGAGCCGCAACGAAACGCTGTTAAAGGTAGCTTCCAGCATTGTCGAGAAACAACAGGCCTTCTTCGAACTGGGTCCAGAGGCAATGAAACCCATGGTGCTGGCGGATATCGCCGAAACCATCAGCATGCACGAATCCACCATTTCCCGCGTGACCACCCAGAAGTACATGCTCACTCCCCGCGGCGTATTCGAGCTGAAATACTTCTTTTCCAGCCACGTGAGTACCGACTCTGGTGAGGACGCCTCCTCCACCGCCATCCGCGCCATGATCCGCAAACTGATCGATGCCGAACAGCCACGCAAGCCGCTGTCCGACAACAAGATCACGCAGGAACTGGATCAACAGGGCATCAAGGTGGCGCGCCGCACCGTGGCAAAGTACCGCGAATCCATGGGAATACCCTCCTCCAGCGAGCGCAAACGCCTGGTCTGAACCCGGCCTGACGCCCTCCACTTCCCGACCACATCAAGCGCCCTGGTCATTTTTGCCAGGGCGCGCCATTCCACCCCACGCACAACCAAACCTCGAACTTTGAGTGTATCCTTCCATTCTGGCGAACTTCCTAGTAGGGTTGCCGCCCTGACGGAGGGCGCCAGTGACACACCAGTCATAAGATGCTCTCGCGGAGGAGATATCCATGCAGATTAATATCAGTGGCCACCATGTTGAACTGACACCGCCCATTCGCGACTACTGCGAAAGCAAGCTGGAAAAACTCTCCCGACATTACGATAACATAACCAATGCCCAGGTCATTCTTTCGGTCGAGAAGCTGGTGCAGAAAGCGGAAGCCCGGGTACACATCAACGGGCACGACCTGTGTGCAGGCTCCGAAGACGAAGACATGTACGCGGCCATCGATGCCGTTTCCGACAAGCTGGATCGCCAGCTGAAGAAACACAAAGAGAAGTTGCAGAAACACCGATAAACTATGACATTGGAAGCATTACTCTCTCCCCGCCTGAGTCTGTGCCACCTGGCGGGGAGCAGCAAAAAGAAATTGCTGCTCAATATTGCCCAGGCCATTGCCGAACAGTACCCGCAACTCGATGCGGATACGATTTTCAATCAGTTGATCGCCCGCGAGCGCCTCGGATCCACCGGAATCGGCGAGGGCGTGGCGATTCCTCACTGCCGCCTGCCGGGCTGCGAGCACCCGATCGGCGTGCTCTGCACCACCGACCCCGCCGTTGATTTTGACGCCGTCGACCGCCAGCCGGTCGACCTGCTGTTTGCCTTGCTGGTTCCGGAAGATGCGGAGCAGGAGCACCTGGAAACCCTCGCGGAGATCGCCGCGCTGTTTTCCGACAGCCGGGTAAGGGAAAAGCTGCGCCAGGCGCAGAGCGGTGATGAGCTCTACGCCCTTGCTATCGACAGCGCCGCCGTGGCCTAAACCGGCGGAACCCCCACAATAATTCAGTCATAGTGAACAATTACGGTTGAGCCGCCAACGCGAAACCCCGATCATTGTTCACTTTCAGCAAACCCCGGTATTTGATCCATGCGCCTGGTGATTATCAGCGGCCGATCCGGCTCCGGTAAAAGCTCCGCCCTGCAACTGCTCGAGGATGTCGGCTTCAACTGCATCGACAACCTCCCGGCAAGCCTCCTGCCCGAGCTGGTCAATCGGGTAAACGAGCAGCCCCTGGAAAACACACGGCTGGCGCTTGGCATCGACGCCCGCAACCTGTGGCAGGACGTGCAGCAGGCCCCGCGGGTAATCAACACCCTGCGCGAGAGTGGTGTACAGTGCGATGTCATCTACCTGGACGCGCGCTCGCCGGTACTGGTGCAGCGCTTCAGCGAAACCCGCCGCAAACACCCGCTGAGCGATAATCGCACCCACCTGCTGGAAGCCCTCAACCGGGAGAAAGAGTTGCTGGCGCCGGTTGCGGCAATGGCCGACCTGGTGATCGATACCAGCAGCCTGAGCCTGCACCAGCTGCGCGACCTGGTGAAAAACCGCGTTGTCGGCCACGAGACGCCGGGTATGGCAATCCTGTTCCAGTCTTTCGGTTTCAAACATGGTGTACCGGTGGACGCAGACCTGGTCTTTGACCTGCGCTGCCTGCCGAACCCCTACTGGGTAGCGGAGTTGCGCCAGAAGACCGGCCGGGACCCGGAAGTGATCGAGTACTTGCGCAACCACCCGGAAACAGCGGAAATGCAGCGGGACATTACCCAGTTCCTGCAGCGCTGGCTACCGGCTTACCAGCGCAGCAACCGCAGTTATACCTGCGTCTCCATTGGTTGCACCGGCGGACGTCACCGCTCCGTATACATGGTGGAACAGCTGGCCAGGGTATTCTCCGGGGAGTTCGACAATGTACAGATTCGCCACCGCGAACAGCAGCTGTAAACTCCACCCGACCAGCCAGGTAACCAGCTAGCCAGACAGAAAACAGCGCCCATGCAAAAATCCCGTCTCCTCATCATCAACAAGCTGGGCCTGCACGCCCGCGCGGCGAGCAAGCTCGCGCAGACCTCAGCGCGATTTTCCGCGGACATCAAGGTTCACTGCGGCGGCAAATCCGTGGACGGCAAGAGTGTCATGGCGCTGATGCTGCTGGCCGCGGGCAAGGGCACGGAACTTGAGCTGGAAGTCGAAGGAAGAGATGAAGAGGCAGCGCTTAACGCAATCTGCGAACTCGTTGAGGATCGTTTCGGCGAGACCGAGTGATCCCCCAACTCCTGACCATAGGCGCCCCAATCATCAATGATCGCTGGAGGCGGCTGTCGCAAGTATAATCGCGCTATTTACCACCCCGCAGTCAGGGAACCGCCGTGCCCAGCCAATCTCCAGCTGAAATCAAATTCCGCGCACAGAAGCAGCTGAGCGAGTTGTTCGCCGCCCTCGACAGCGGCACCGGCCGCGAAGTCCGGCGCATGCTCAGCACCCTGTCGCCGCAGAGCATCGCCCAGCTGCTGGAAAGTTCGCCGCCGCGTATCCGCCAGGTCCTGTGGAAACTGATCGACCGCGAGGTCGAGGGTGAGGTCCTGCAGGAACTGCCCGACGAGGTCCAGAGCCAGATCCTCGCCACCATGGATACCGAGGAAATGGTCGCGGTGATGGAGGGCCTCGACGCTGACGACGTAGCGGATATCCTGCAGCAGCTGCCCGAGCGGGTGATGGCTGAAGTGCTCGCGGCGATGAGCGCAACGGACCGCGCGCGGGTGGAAAGCGTACTGTCCTACGACGAAGAAACCGCCGGCGGGTTGATGGACACGGATACCATTTCCGTGCGGCCCAACCTGACTCTGGATGTGGTACTGCGCTATCTCCGCCGCCACGAACACCTGCCAGAATCGACGGATTGCCTGTTCGTCGTCAACCGCAAGGGCCAGTATATCGGCCTGCTGCCGCTGTCGCGGCTGCTTACCACCGATCCGTCGGTGACGGTCAGGGAAGTGGTCAACACCGACGTGGAACCGATTCCGGCGGATATGCCCGACACTGAAGTCGCGCGCCTGTTCACCAAGTACGACTGGATTTCCGCGCCGGTTGTGGATGAAGACAATCGCCTGCTGGGCCGGATCACCATCGACGACGTTGTGGACGTAATCCGCGAGGACGCCGATCACTCGCTGATGAGTCTTGCCGGCCTCGACGAGGAAGAGGATACCTTCGCACCGGTGCGGCGCACTGCGCGCCGCCGCGCCCTGTGGCTGGGAATCAACCTGCTGACCGCGCTGCTCGCCTCCTGGGTCATCAGCCTGTTCGAGGGCACCCTGGACAAAGTGGTGGCGCTGGCGATTCTGATGCCCATCGTCGCCAGCATGGGCGGCGTGGCCGGCAGCCAGACCCTGACCGTGGTCATCCGCGGCATGGCGCTCGGCCAGATCGGGCGCAGCAACTTGAGCTGGCTGTTGAACCGCGAACTTGGGGCCGGTGCGCTCAATGCGCTGCTGTGGGCCCTGGTGATGGGCCTGATCGCCGGGTTGTGGTTCGACGACAGCCGCATCGCGCTTATCATCGTCGCCGCCATGGTCATCAACCTGATCACCGCGGCGCTGGCCGGTGCCATACTGCCGGTAATGCTGCGTACCATGCGCATCGACCCCGCCCTGGCCGGTGGCGTCGCCCTGACCACCGTCACCGACGTGGTAGGCTTTATGTCATTTCTCGGACTGGCCACCTGGTATTTCGGTAGCTAGCCATCAACAGGAAGTCACTGTGGAAGAATTTGAAGATTTCGACAACGAATTACCGAAGAGCAAGACCCGGGTCAAACAGGAGATGCACGAGCTGCAGGCCCTTGGCACCCAGCTGACCGAGCTGGGGGCCGCACAACTAGCCGAAGTGCCGATCAGCGACGATCTGCGCGAGGCGATCGCGACGCTGCACCGCATCAAATCGAACGAGGCGCGACGCCGCCAACACCAGTACATCGGCCGGCTGATGCGCAGTGAAGACAGCGAAGCGATTGAAGCGGTCATGACCCGGTTCAAGGAGCGCGACCAGCAACACCTGCGCTTCGACAAAATGGCCGAGGACTGGCGCAGCCGGCTGCTGGACGAGGGCAATACCGCACAGAGCGAATTCTTTAATCGCTACCCGAATGCAGATCACCAGCAGTTGCGCCAGCTGATCCGGGATTCGCACAGGGAAATCAAAAACAACAAGCCACCCACCAACCGGCGCAAGCTGTTCCGTTTCCTGCGGGACTTCTTTATCCAGGAAGCGGAATAGATATTCAGCAACGACGGGTGACAGGGGCGAACTTTGTGTTCGCCCTTTTATTTTGGGCCCTGAGGCTGGTCTTTGCGCGCTTTGCTCCGGCTCTGTGAAGGCCAAGGTTACGGGGCCATTGCGGCTTACTCTAAGGCCTCCGGCAACAAGGCCGCATTCGAAGTCATCTAAAGTACGCTAAACGAAAGAGGGCGAACACAAAGTTCGCCCCTACATCGAAAAACACTTGTAGCTGTGACTACTCGGCACTGGTCTCCGCCTGCCACTCGAACAGGTTCATTTCGATAAAGAAGAAGGCCACCAGCCACAGGAAGGCATCCCAGAAGTCCAGGAAGCTGCCGTTGATGCCCCAGTAGATGGCACACAACAGCAGCGTGGAATACAGCAGCACCTTGATCACCTGGGAGTAGCGCATCATTGAATTGGACAGTTCATGCCGTAGCTGTAGCCACACATCGAATGCCAGGATGACCACCACCAGCAACCAGGCGCCGGCATTCACCACGTCTGTTGCCGCCAGCCATTTGATCTCGTTCCAGGTACCCACCGTTGCCAGCACATGAATGTCGGCCTGGCGCAGTATATGGGCATCTGCCAGCGCCGCGCAGTTGTTTGCCGCCAGCGGCACATAGTCGTCCTGCCCCACCGCCAGTAGCCAACCGCCCTGATTGGCCAGGTCACAAACCGGCTGCGACAGTGGCAGCAGATGGGTCAGGGAAGCCATTTCGGCCACATAACCGTAAAACGAATAGAGAATAAACAGGTAACAGAAACCGGAAACGATATTCAGGGCCCACTTCACCCAGCCGTGGATCTTGTCATCGGCCAGGATAAAGGTCTCCAGCTCGAAAACCAGCAGTAGCAGCACCCAGGAAAGCGTGTCGATAGAATCGTTGTAGGCTTCGATTAGCTTGCCGAGCTGCATACCATCGGCAAAGACGGCACCCGCGGCAGCATGGTTTTCGGTAAAGAACGCATAAACGTTGTAAGCGAGTAACAGGTAAACAGCGTATTTGAATACCCGGAACAGCATGTAGCGGTTCGCGGGCGCACCTGGCAATGTGGCCGCTTCAGACATCTGTATGGACCTCTGTTGATTATTGTTTTACCTCTGCGCAGCGGTCACCCTAGTGCCGCAGACACAAATATCGAATAATTATTCGGTTTTTGCAACTGCCGGGATAAAATCCAGAGCCAGCGAGTTCAGGCAGTAGCGCAGACCCGTGGGCTGGGGCCCATCCCGGAACACATGGCCGAGATGTTCACCGCAGGCCGACAGCACCTCCGTGCGTTTCATACCCAGGCTGTAATCGGCCTTTAGTACGATATTCTGCGGGTAAGCAACGTCCCAGAAGCTGGGCCAGCCCGTGCCCGAATCGTATTTGTGTTTTGAACTGAATACCGGCAGGCGGCAGCCCGCAGTCACGTAGGTACCTTCTGCCTTATTGTGCAGCAACTTCCCGGTGTAGGCGCGCTCAGTCCCCTTTTCCCACAGGATCCGGTACTGCTCTTTCGGCAGCAGCTGGCGCCACACCGAATCGGGAATTGTCGACAGGTTGGTGCCCGCGGCAATGTTGGCCTTGGCCTGTTCGACGGTCATGCTCTGATCGCCGCGCTCGTCGGCCTCGCCACAGGCGGGAACCAGCGCCAGCATCAGACTCAGAGTGACCAGTTTCACAATACTGTTCATTAGTACACTCCCTCCCCTACCTCTACATTGTTATAGGGTTAGCGGAGTCCCGGTGGCGATTCAAAATGCGGACGCTCCCATCGCTGCTCCGGCGGCGCTGCCGGTCTCCTGCAGCTTTTGCGGTTGCGGCAGCAGTCGGTCGGGCACATCGGTTGCGGGCCTATCGTCCGGCGGCGGCCGGCTCTGCGCCTCCGCTTCCGATCCCTCCCTCTGGGCGCCCTCATCATCGAAGAGCTTATCGAAGCGAACCTGCGGTTCATCCCAGTCACCGCTAATGCGGTAACTGACGCTGGCCATCTTGTTGACCTGTTTCTTGAACGCCTTGCTGATCAGGTAGACCCCGGCGGCGGCCGGCAGCCCGCCGGCCAGTGCCGCGACGAGCGCCAGGTTATTGCCCACCGGCAGCGTCGCCACCAGGGTCAGGTTGAGGTCCTCGCGCTTCAGGTTCACGCGCCCGGCCATCTGCAGCTCGCTGGTGGGACCTTCCACCTGGATCGGTACCGAAATCAGCAGTTTGCCATCCCCCTCGAAATAGACTTCTCCGCGCACCTGGTCGAAAGCCATGCCACTCTGGTACAGATCGGAGAAATCCAGGCGCAGGCGGCGCGCCCAGGTATCGAAATTGAACAGCGACAGCAGCCGCAAAAACGCCGAACCGGCGGTATCGCTGGCGCGCAGGAAACGCCCCTTGCGAATATCGATTTTCAGGTCGCCGGAGAGACGGTCCGCAGACATCTGGGCCGGGGAGCCATCCCAGCGCAGCGCGGTATCAAATGTGGCGTATTCGCTCTCGATGGCCGGCTCCTGCCCCCAGGCTCGCTGGATATCTGCGAGGTCCGCAGCCGCCAGACGCCCGATAAACTGCGAGGATTCAGTGCCGTCGGCATTGCGCAGCCACATCAGTTGCGCGCCCAGCTTGTTCTCGCCTTCACCGCGCCCCTCGACGCGCACGCCGCGCGCGACACCCCGAATATCGCTGACCACCAAGCGCTGCGCAGACGGGCGCACACGGAAGGACCAGCGCCCCAGATCCTCGTCGCCAACGCGCAATTTGTCGGTACTGAAATCCACGTGAGGCAACTGGGTAAAATCGAAGCCGGCCCAGGGATCCACCGCGGGCTTCTCTGTGTCGCTACTGTCCGACTCGCCCTCCGCAGGCTGGGCCTTTTCCCGCGCCGGCAGATAGAGATGACTCAGATGCAACTGCAGTGGCGTTTCGGAATTCATCACGCCGTCCAGCTCGCCGGAAGCCATTTCGCTGTCAAACTGCAGCCGCCAGTCGGCGCCGAGCCCCCGCCCCTTGACGTGAATGTGATCGATATCGGCAGCACCGAGTTGCAGGTGATCGGTGCTCAGGTCCAGGGAAATCGGCAGGGGATTTTCTTCCGCCGGCAACCCTACACCGCTATCAACTTCAGGACTGCCGGAGGCCGGAGCAGAGTGGCCATCGCTACTAAAGACTTTCAGTCGATCCAGCCAGTGCGGCACATCGACTTGCGACAGGTCGCCGGAGATCTTCAGGCCGCGCTCTTCCGGTAGCACCGCCTGGGCGTTGAGGCCGATAGCAGCCCGGTCGACCACACCGTCTACCTGCCAGAACAACCCCTGCAAGTGTTCGCCGTAATTCATGTGGAACAGCGTGCCCTGCTCGCCAATCGGCGCCCGCAGTACGTATTCGGTGCTGACGTCCCGCGCCTTGCCAAACGGCGCGGGCAGGTCCACAGCGACGCCTTTCAGGTCGGAAGACAGCTCGAATATCGCCGCATAGGGTTTCTGCTTGGCCGACGCGGGAATTGTCACCAGGGCGTGATAATCAAAGACGCCATCGAGCCAGGCCAGTTCCGGCCGGCCGCTCCACTGTTGCACCGATTCAGCACTGCTGCTGCCGTCGATCACCACCTGGGTATCGCGCAAATCTCCCTCGCCCATGTGCTGGATGTGCGCCTGCAGGCGCCGTCCCCAGAGGTCCCCGGTAAGCTTGGTGCCGGCGAGGCCACGCTCACTGTCGTAGTGCACCTGCCCGTCCAGGCCGTCGATATCGAGACGCAGGTTCTGCAGCTTCAGCTCGCCGCCGCGCAGTGACACCTGTACATTCTGGCGAGGCGCCACGTTTGCGCCGCCGAGGGGCTGTGACAGGGTCAGGCTGCCGTCCATACGCCCACCCAGCTGCCAGTCGTCAAAGGCGCTGCCGAGTCGCTCGCGCAGCGGCGACTCGCGCAACAGTTTGAGACCGTCCGCCGCCGGGCCACTCAACTGGGCGCGCACACCGAGAATGGATCCATCACCGGCCGGATTTGGTGTGACCCCGACCTCAATGGAATGCGCATCGATATTCCAAAGCTTCGCGGTGCTGGCGTTGACCTGCACATCGCCGTCGTTGATCAGCAATCGCGCCGCAATGTCGCGCGCCGCCGGCCAGCCGGGAGCGTAATCGAGCGCGCCATCTTCGACATCTGCAGCCAGCTGCACTGTCTGGCGATCCGGGCGTTCGCCGAGCGCCAGCAGGCGGGCGTTGTCGCCCTCGTGGTAATTGGAACCGCGGTAGATAAACCCGGCGCGGGACACCCGTCCGGGATTCTTTTTACCCAGGCCGTGGTTCAGCCAGCTGCGCAGGTCCTCACTGACGGTGGTCGGGATCAGGTTCCGCTGCGCGGTAACCGGCGCATCGCGCAGCCCCAGCGCCAGAGTCAGATCCGCCGCCCTTGTGTGCGGATGGAACGGTAGGTCCAGCAGGAACTGCCCGTTGACCTCGCCCATCTCGCCGCGTAATTGCAGCGGCCCCGAATAGATGTCGACCGCATTGGCGTCCCGATCTACCGACCAGGCGACTGTGCCGCTGGCTCGCGTGAAATGGAATGCCTCGTCGTACAGATTGGGAAAATGCACACTGAAATCCTGACCGCCGCCGAATTCCACGCGGCCATTGGCTCCGTGCACTTCCAGGTAACCGTTCAGTCCCGTTACTGCCGGCGCCCCGCGATAGGCCTCCGCCACCAGATCGCGCACATTGGCACTTAGAGTGATCTGGCCTTCAGGATCGCGGGCAAACTGAATCCGCTCGAGACTGCCGGTCGGCTGCAGCGCCTGCAGCCAGTCAGCGGCAGGCCCCTTGAGCAGTGCCATGCGCTCCAGAATATGACTCCAGGCTCCGAGATCAACGCGGTCGACCGCCAGTTGCAGGCCGGTGGCAGTGCCATTTCGGGCCTGCAGGTTGAGTGGTGGCATCGGCAGGTCGTGCCAGCCGAGCTGGACATTCTGCAGCGCCAGCCGCCACTGCTCGCCCGGCTGCCAGTGTCCGGAAATATCGCCGGAAACGGATTCCAGCGGTGCCATCAGCGACGGCTCCGCCGGCTGATCGACAGTATCACCGTCGACCGCGTTCTCGGCCGCGTCGGTGCCGGCTGGCGCGCTGGCCAGATCCAGGCGGCCGCGCAGGCGGTAGCCCTCTTTTGCGTCGCTCTGCAGCCACAGGCTGCCCCGCGCCAGCTTCGGTCCGTTCCAGTGGTATTTCTGCGGTAGCGGCAGCATCTGCTGTAGCAGTGAGACAATATCTCCATCCAGCAGCAGCTCGTTGAGCTGAACATAGCCGTTGATGGCAAAGCGGGATTTGTCGCGGGGATTGCCACTGCCCTCCAATACCAGGCGCAATGTCTCCGCATGGGGCGTGGCCTCCGCAGCGGCACCAGGCTCACCGGGCAATTCCCGCGACAGGAAGGCGCGTGCGGTCAGGCGGTGAAAGCCGCCGCTGTTTTCCAGCAATATCTGTGGCAGGTTCATCTGCGCGGCCGGACCGTCTGGCAGGCGCAGGGTGATACTGGCATTGCGCACCTGCACCTTTGGGCCCAGCTGGAAAATACGCGCGGGATCCCCGAGGCGCAGGCCGCCCTCTGCACTGTCTGCAGGCGCCGCATCCTCTGCCACCGGGAAGCCTTCGATATGCCAGTCGCCGCTGGCCGTGCGACTCAGTTCCGCGGAAAAATCGTGTACCTGCAGGTTTTTCCACACCAGTTCGCGGTTCCACAGACTGGCTAGCAGGTCCAGGTGAAACAGGCCGTATCCCATCTTCACCTGGCCGTGATCGCCAAGGCGCAGGCCGTCCAGCTGCAGCGCCACCTCGAGGGCCTTCCAGCGCAGCGACAGGCCGTCCATCTGGACCGGTACACCGAGGCGCGAGGACAGCAACCGGCTGATTTCCGGGCGGTACTGCTCCACCTGCGGCGACAGGATACGGCCGGTCTGTACCAGGATCGCCAGACCGATGACCAGGGAGATCACCAGCAGCCAGAACTTACGCGCCAGCCAGCGCAGGGCGCCGATCATCACCGCACTCCCCGCGGACGCGGCACTGCGGGTCGCGGACACTGGGTGCGCGACCGGAACACGACGACGCTACGGCGTTCAGACCAGAACAATGTCGTACTGCTCCTGGTTGTAAATGGGCTCGACCTGGAACTGGATCGGCCGGCCGATAAATTCTTCGAGATCCGCCACATTGGCCGATTCCTCGTCCAGCAGCAAGTCGATCACCACTTGGCTGGCCAGCACCATGATCTTCTCGCTGTCGTAGGCACGGGCTTCGCGGATGATCTCGCGGAAGATTTCGTAGCAGACGGTCTCGGCACTCTTCAGCGTGCCGCGCCCACCGCACACTGAACAGGGTTCGCACAGGAACTGTCCGAGGGACTCCCGCGTGCGTTTGCGCGTCATTTCCACCAGCCCCAGTTCGGACACACCGGTGATGCTGGTCTTGGCGTGGTCGCGTTCCAGGGTCTTTTCCAGCGTCCGCAGCACCTGGCGCTGGTGCTCGGGATCTTTCATGTCGATGAAATCGATGATGATGATGCCACCCAGGTTACGCAGGCGCAGTTGGCGCGCGATGGCGGTGGCCGCCTCGAGGTTGGTCTTGAAAATAGTCTCTTCGAGGTTGCGGTGCCCGACAAAGGCACCGGTGTTCACATCGATGGTGCTCATGGCCTCGGTCTGCTCGACGATCAGGTAACCGCCTGACTTCAGCGTCACCTTGTTGTGCAGCGCCTTGCGGATTTCCTCCTCGACGCCGTAAAGGTCGAACAGCGGGCGCTCTCCCGGATAGTGCTCCAGGCGGCCGGCAATTTCCGGGGCGTATTTGCCGGAAAACTCCGCGGCACGACCGTGGGCCTCGCGGGAGTCGATGCGGATTTTCTCCGTGTGCGGCCGTGCCAGGTCCCGCAGCGCACGCATGAACAGCGGCAAGTCCTCGTAGATGATCGACGGCAGCGGGCGACTCTTGATGCGCTGTTCCAGTTCGCCCCACAGCTTGTACAGGAAGGGAATGTCCCGCAGCAGCTCTTCCTCGCTGACGCCCTCGGCGACAGTGCGCAGGATGAATCCGCCATCCCCGGACTGCCCTTCGTCCGCCAGTTTGGCCGACGCCTGCTCGACCAGTTCGCGCAGGCGTTCGCGCTCGCCCTCGTCCTCGATGCGGTTGGAGATGCCGATATGACGGGTCTGCGGCATATACACCAGGTAGCGCGCGGACACGGACAGGTGTGTGGTCAAGCGGGCACCCTTGCTGCTGATCGGGTCTTTCACCACCTGGACCAGCAGCGACTGCCCCTCGCGTACCAGCGCGCGGATATCCGCGACTTCCGTCGGTTCGCGGGATTCCATGCCCTCTTCATCCAGCGGCGCGATATCCGAGGCGTGGATGAAACCGGCCCGCTCAAGGCCGATATCCACAAACGCCGCCTGCATGCCCGGCAGCACCCGTACCACCTTGCCTTTATAGATATTGCCGACAATGCCGCGGCGCGCACTGCGCTCCAGGTAGACTTCCTGCAGCACGCCGTTTTCGACCAGCGCCACGCGGGTTTCCATCGGCGCCACGTTGATCAGTAGTTCTTCGCTCAAGTGATATCCTCCGCGCCGACCCAATAGCGGATTCCGGCGTTTTCCAGCATCGGTACCAGCGCCTCCAGCGGTAGCCCCACCACATTGCTGTAACTGCCACTGATGGATTCCACCAGCGCCGCGCCCAGCCCTTGAATGCCGTAGCCACCGGCCTTGTCGGCGGGCTCGCCGGTGCGCCAGTAGGATTCAATCACACGCTTATTGAGATGGCGAAAGCGCACGCGGGTTTCGACCACCTGGCTGAACTGGCGTCCACTACCGCGCAGGCAGAGCGCGGTCAGCACCGAATGCTCGCCGCCGGACAGGCTGTGCATCATGGATTCGAAGTCGGCGAAATTCTCCGGCTTTTCCAGCACCTTGTCGCCTGCGAGTACCAGCGTATCCGCGCCCAGTGCCCAGAGTTCGTCACCGGAATCCCCGGCCATAGACAACCCGGCCTCGGCCTTTTCCTGGGCCAGGCGGCGGATATAGTCCTGCGGGGTTTCGCCGGCGCGCTGCTGTTCCGGCACTGAAGGAGTAATGCGGGTGAAGGGCACACGGATCTGCGCCAGCAGCTCCGCGCGGCGCGGCGAGCCGGAGGCGAGCAGTAGGCGGCTGTCGGCAGAGGAGTTAGGCACGGTACTACTTATTTTCTTTGTGGATCAGCGACCGATTATAGCCGGACAGGTCGAAAAATGATCGCCCTTTACGCGGCTTTACATCGACTGCGGCGGGCAGTGACTTTAACGCCTTTTGCCGACATTTATTAGCACATATTTCTCAGAATTGAGCACTCAGACAATCAGCGGACCTGCAGGCGCCCCGCCACCGAGTTCAGCCAGGGAACGACCCAGGGCCACAGCAGCGCGCTGGTGATGGCGGGCCACAGGAAAGTCAGCCCGGGAACCGGTTTGCCCGACAGGCTGTGCACCCAGTTGCCCACCACCTGATTGATACCCACCAGCACGAAAACCCACATTAGCTGCTGGGCAGGATTGAACGCGCGCGTGCGTTGATAGGTGAGCAGACTGAAATAGGCGAGCACCGCCAGCGCCAACGCGTGGGTACCCAGGGTCGCGCCGGTCACCAGATCTTCCAGCACCCCCACCAGCCACGCGAAGCCAACGCCGAGGCTCTGCGGCATGCGCGTAATCCAGAATATGACCAGCAGTGCCGTAAAGGCGGGGCGAAACCACAGCCAGTTATAGGGCAATGGCATCACTGCCAGCAGCAATGACAGCAGGATGGTGACGGCGATAAACCAGCGATTATGGGGTTCCAACGCTCGCCTCTCCCGCATTGTCGCTATCGAGGACGGCGAGCACGAAACGGCTGCGATTCATACGCCCGCGGGGCTGAACGTCCGCCTCGACAAAAGCGTGGCCCGGATCGCGCTGCACGGAAATGACTTCGCCCACCGGGTAACCCGCCGGGAAGCGCCCGCCGAGGCCGGAACTGAGCAGCAGGTCGCCCACGCGGATATCACTGGTATTGGCCAGGTGACGCAGCTTGAGTCGATAGAGATCCCCGGTACCTTCGGCGACGGCGCGCACACTGTTGCGCAGTACCTGTACCGGTATCGCGTGACTGGCGTCGGTGATCAGCAGCACGCGGCTGGAGGATGCCCCCGCCTCGATCACCTGCCCCAGCAGGCCGCTGGCGTCCATGATTGGCGTTCCAAGGTGCACGCCGTCGTCGCGACCCTTATCGATCATCAGTACATGCTCGAGCGGGTCCGGCGAAACGCCGATTACCTGGGCCACCAGGACTTTTTCGTCGAGGGTCTCGGCGGAATTCATCAGCTCCTTGAGCTGGGTATTTTCTGCCTTGGCCGCCGCCAGCAACTGGCTGCGCTGTTCCAGCAACAGGACCTGGCGTTTGAGGCGGCTGTTTTCGTCCAGCAGCTCTTCGCGGGTGCGGAACTGCTCTTCTGCCCAGTCGCCGACGCGGCCGGGCGTTCCGGTAACCCAGTAGAACGGAGCCACCAGACTGGCGGCTTTCTCGCGCAACGGCTGAAGCCAGTCTGTATAGATATTGATGACAATCAGGACGGCCGCCGCCAGACCCAGCACGAGGATGCGGGATTCCGGGGAAGGGCCGCGAGTAAACAGCGGTTTAATGGGAAACCCCCATTACCAGGTCAGCCAGTGAATAGTTGTTATCGCAAGTGACTGCAGGCGCCGCGGCGCCTGCAGATCGGGACATTCGCTTAATTGGACACCAGGTACAGACGGCTCTTGTCCATCATGTCCAGGGCCTTGCCGCCGCCGCGGGCCACACAGGTCAGCGGGTCGTCGGCAACGATGACCGGCAGACCGGACTCTTCCATCAGCAGGCGGTCCAGATCGCGCAGCAGCGCACCGCCACCGGTCAGCACCATGCCGCGCTCGGCGATGTCGGATGCCAGTTCGGGGGGAGACTGCTCCAGTGCGCTCTTCACTGCCTGCACAATGCCGGTCAGCGGCTCCTGCAGCGCCTCGAGAATCTCGTCGGAATTGAGGGTAAAGCTGCGCGGCACACCTTCGGCCAGGTTGCGCCCGCGCACGTCGATTTCGCGCACTTCGCTGCCGGCGTAGGCACAGCCGATCTCTTCTTTGATTCGCTCGGCGGTCGCGTCGCCGATCACGCTGCCATAGTTGCGACGCACATAGTTGACGATGGCCTCGTCGAAGCGGTCACCGCCAATACGCACGGAATCCGAGTAAACCACGCCGTTCAGGGAGATGATGGCGATCTCGGTAGTACCGCCACCGATATCCACGACCATGGAACCGCTGGCCTCTTCGACCTTCAGGCCGGCACCGATGGCCGCGGCCATGGGCTCCTCGATCAGCCACACTTCGCGGGCACCTGCGCCCATGGCGGATTCGCGGATCGCGCGGCGCTCCACTTCGGTGGACTGGCAGGGGACACACACCAGCACGCGCGGGCTCGGGCGCATCCAGCTGTTTTCGTGCACTTTCTTGATGAAGTGCTGGAGCATCTTTTCGGTAACCTGGAAATCGGCGATGACGCCGTCTTTCAGGGGGCGGATAGCCGTGATATTGCCCGGTGTACGGCCCAGCATACGCTTGGCTTCGACACCAACGGCCTCGACGATCTTCTGGCCGTTGTAGTGGCGGATGGCGACGACAGAGGGTTCATCCAGAACTACGCCGCGATCGCGCACGTAGATCAGCGTGTTGGCGGTTCCCAGATCAATGGAGAGGTCACTGGAGAACATGCCCCGCAAACGTTTAAACATGGAATTCGATTACCTTGTACTAATTTTTTACTGCGCCCCGGGCGGGCGCGGCATTGGCAGACCAAAGCCTAGTTAGTCCACACAATAAATTCTGAGTTCCGAAGCGCATTTTGCGGCTTCGCGGCCGATGGCGCACAGACCCCGGCCAGAATCGGCAAACTCTAACAACGGTGCAGGTTCAGGGCAAGGAAGAATGCGCGAAATTCACACAATGCCCGGCAAGCTGTCCACCGTACACCCGCACCCGGCATCTGGGACAGTCGCGCAAGCCGCGGTCGCCGACACCGCCTTTGAGCCCGGAGTGAGCAACGCGCCGCGTAGATTTATGAGAATTCCGGCCTTCTGTGCTAAATTTGCGGCCCTCCTGCCCCGCACCCGAAGGGGACAATTCTTCATCGCCACCCAAGCTGGAGCCCTGTCGTCATGGCCGTAGACGAGCAAACTGTCGAAAAACTGGCGGAGCTGGCCCGCATTGCCATCTCCGAGGAAACCATTGAGGAAGTCAGCAGCCGGTTGGGGGATGTCCTGCAGCTGGTCGACCAGCTGCAGTCAGTCAATACCGAAGGCGTATCGCCGATGGCCCATCCCCTGGACGAAGTCCAGGTACTGCGGTCCGACACCGTGACAGAAGCCGACCAGCGCGAGGATTTCCTGGCCCTCGCTCCGCAAACCGAAGAGGGGCTGTACCTGGTCCCGAAAGTCATCGACTGACCAAACTTCGCCCCAACGCTCAAGAATAACGCGGGAAATTCATGCACCAGTTAACCATCGCCGAAATTATTCGAGGACTGCGCGACAAGCAGTTCTCCAGTGTCGAACTCACCCGGCACCTGCTCGAGCGCATCGCGCAACACGACAGCAACTACAACAGTTTCATTACCGTCACTGGCGAGCAGGCCCTGCAGCAGGCCGCTGCGGCCGACGAGCGCCTCGCCCGCGGCGATGCCCCGGCCATGTGCGGCGTGCCCATCGCACACAAGGATATCTTCTGCACGAATGGTGTGCGCACCAGCTGCGGATCGAAGATGCTGGACAACTTCGTTCCGCCCTACGATGCGGCGGTCGTGGAAAATTTCCAGCGCGCCGGCGCCATCTCCCTGGGCAAGACCAATATGGACGAGTTCGCCATGGGCTCTTCCAACGAGACCAGTTTCTATGGCCCGGTGAAAAATCCGTGGGACACCGCGCGCGTCTCCGGCGGCTCTTCCGGCGGCTCCGCTGCCGCCGTTGCGGCGCAGCTGGCCCCGGGCGCCACCGCCACCGATACCGGCGGATCCATTCGCCAGCCGGCGGCGCTAACCAATACCACCGGCCTCAAGCCCACCTATGGACGCGTGTCCCGCTGGGGCATGATCGCCTTTGCCTCGAGCCTCGACCAGGCCGGCCCCATTGCCCGCAACGCCGAGGACGTCGCCCATATGCTGTCGGTGATGGCCGGCAGCGACGAACGCGATTCCACCAACCTGAGGCGGGCACCGCAGGACTATACCGCCGACCTGGACAACCCTGTCGCCGGCCTGAAGATAGGTGTTCCAAAGGAATACTTCGGCGAGGGCCTCAACCCGGAAACCGCCGCGCGCGTGCAGGACGCCCTGAAGGAATACGAAAAACTGGGCGCGAAACTGGTGGAGGTCAGCTTGCCACATACCGGTCTCGCGGTACCGGCCTATTACGTTATCGCGCCGGCAGAGGCATCCGCCAACCTGTCGCGCTTCGACGGCGTGCGCTACGGCTACCGCTGTGAAAACCCCGCCGACCTGCGCGATCTGTATATGCGCTCCCGCGGCGAGGGCTTCGGCGACGAGGTACAGCGCCGTATCCTTGTCGGCACCTACGCGCTGTCCGCTGGCTACTACGACGCTTACTACAACAAGGCCCAGCAGGTGCGCCGCCTGATCAAGCAGGACTTTGTGCAGGCCTTCGAAAAAGTCGACGTGATCATGGGCCCCACAGCGCCGTCGCCGGCGTTCGCAATCGGCGCCAAGGCAGCCGATCCGGTCGCCATGTATCTCGAGGACATCTACACCATCGCCACCAACCTGGCGGGGCTCCCGGGCATGTCCCTGCCCTGCGGACAGGTCGACAACCTGCCCGTCGGCCTGCAGATTATCGGCAACTACCTGGACGAGGCGCGCATGCTCAACGTTGCGCACCAGTACCAGCAGGTAACCGACTGGCACCAACAGCACCCGGACTTGGCCAGCGCCGTCTAACCAGCGCCGAATTAGGAGAGTATCACTGTGGAATGGGAAATCGTGATCGGGCTGGAAGTCCACGTACAGCTCGCCACCCAATCAAAACTGTTTTCCGGCGCCAGCACCCAGTTTGGCGCTGCACCCAATACCCAGGCCTGCGCCATCGACCTGGCCATGCCGGGCACCTTGCCGGTACCGAACGAAGAGGCCTTTCGTTTCGCGACCATGTTTGGTCTGGCGATGAACGCGGAAATCGGCAAGCGCTCCGTCTTCGAGCGCAAAAACTATTTTTACCCCGACCTGCCCAAAGGCTACCAGACTACCCAGCTTGCGGAACCGATTGTCGGCCCGGGCAAAATCGAAATCCACCTGGAGGACGGCAGCAGCAAGACCGTGCGACTGCACCACGCACACCTCGAAGAGGACGCGGGGAAATCGTTGCACGAAGACTTTCACGGTATGTCCGGCATCGACCTGAACCGTGCCGGCACCCCGCTGATTGAGATCGTCTCGGAGCCGGATATGCGCAGCGCGGCGGAAGCGGTTGCCTACCTGAAAAAAATCCACAGTATCGTCACCTACCTGGGAATTTCCGACGGGGACATGTCCCAGGGCTCCATGCGCTGCGATGCCAACGTATCCGTGCGTCTGAAGGGCGAGGAAAAACTCGGCACCCGCACCGAGCTGAAAAACATCAACTCCTTCCGTTTCGTCGAGCGCGCCATCAAGGTGGAAGCCGAACGCCAGATCGATATTCTCGAGGACGGCGGCAGCATCGCGCAGGAAACCCGCCTCTACGACGCCGACAAGAACGAAACCCGCTCGATGCGCAGCAAGGAAGTGGCCAATGACTATCGCTATTTCCCCTGCCCCGACCTGCTGCCAGTCGTACTGACGGATGACTATGTGGAAAAACTGCGCGGCGAGTTGCCGGAACTCCCGGACGCCAAGAGCGCACGCTTCCAGAGCGACTACGGCCTTTCCGCCTACGACGCCGAGCAACTGACCCAGGAGCGCGCCCTGGCCGATTACTTCGAGACAGCGGCCAGGTCTTCCGGCGAAGCCAAGCTGGCCGCCAACTGGATCACCGGTGAACTGGCCGCGCTGCTGAACCGCGAGGAACTGTCCATCGCGCAGTCACCGGTGTCGGCGGAGCAACTGGCCGGCCTGATCGCGCGCATCAAGGACAACACCATTTCCAGCAAGATCGCCAAACAGGTGTTCGAGGCCATCGCCAACGGTGAGGGCGATGCGGATACCGTCATCGAGAAACGCGGTCTCAAGCAGGTATCCGATACCGGCGCCATCGAGAAAATGGTGGACGACGTGATCGCCGCCAGCGGCGCCCAGGTAGAAAACTACCGCAATGCCGACGAGGCCAAGCGCCCGAAAATGATGGGCTATTTCGTCGGCCAGATCATGAAGGCCTCCAAGGGCCAGGCCAACCCGCAGCTCATCAACCAGATTCTCAAGAAGAAGCTGGACGAACTACTGTAATCGCCACTTTGACGGGAGCGCCGCGGCGCTCCCGCCTTCCCCCGCCCTCCATACCTCGCCGCACTCCCCTCTCCGGCATACTGCTGCCACCTTTCCTCCGACAAAGACGACTGGACAAACGGAACGAATGACAGGACAGTAACCTCCAATAACCTGTAACAAGGCGCGCTGCCTGATTGCCAGCCACAGATAACGATAAGAGGTCTACGCAATGTCCGAAGCCCTGCTCAGTCATACCCGCGGTGAAACCAGTCCAGCTCTGATCAGCATGACCATCGGCGACAAGTTCGACCAGATTGTCGCCGCCTACCCGGACAACGACGCCCTAATTGTTCGCCACCAGGGGCTCCGCTGGAGCTACCGGGAATTCCGCCAGCAGGTGGATACCTGCGCCCGCGCCCTGCTGTCCCTCGGCCTGCGCAAGGGCGACCGCATCGGCATCTGGTCGCCCAACAACGCCCAGTGGACCACGCTGCAATTCGCCACGGCCAAGATCGGCGCCATCCTCGTCAACATCAATCCATCCTACCGGCTGCACGAACTGGAATATGCGCTCAACCACTCGGGCACGCGCATGCTGGTAATCGCTGAGCGATTCAAGCAGTCCGATTACACGCAGATGCTCTACGAACTGGCCCCGGAACTGGAGCAATCGCAAAAGGGGCAGCTGCAGGCGGCCAAGCTACCTGGACTGGAAACGGTGGTGAACCTGGCTGAGCGGGACTACCCAGGCATGTGGCGCTGGAATGACCTGCTCGAGGAGGCGCGCCACACCGATCCCGCGCAACTCGCCGCAGTGCAGTCCGGCCTGCATTATTCCGACCCCATCAATATCCAGTACACCTCCGGCACCACCGGCTTCCCGAAAGGCGCCACCCTCTCCCACCACAATATTCTCAATAACGGTTTCTTCGTTGCCGAAAGCATCGGTCTGACGGAAAAGGATCGCATGGTTATCCCGGTACCGCTCTACCACTGTTTCGGCATGGTGATGGGCAACCTCGGTTGTGTCACCCACGGTGCCACCATGATCTATCCGGGCGAGGGCTTTGATCCCGAGGCGGTACTGGAGACCGTGGCCAGCGAGCGCGCCACAGCCCTCTACGGCGTACCGACGATGTTTATCGCAGAGCTGGATCATCCGCGCTTTGCCGATCACGACCTCAGCTCACTGCGCACCGGTATCATGGCCGGTTCCATCTGCCCCGCGGAAGTCATGAAGGCCGTCACCGGAAAAATGCATATGCACGGAGTGCAGATCGCCTACGGCATGACCGAGACCAGCCCGGTCTCGACCCAGACCGGCGCCGACGACCCATTCGAGAAACGCGTTACCACCGTCGGCCGCACCCAGCCACACCTGGAATCGAAAGTGGTCGATCCCGCCACCGGCGATTCGGTGCCGCGGGGCACCATCGGCGAGCTTTGCACCCGCGGTTACAGCGTCATGCTCGGCTACTGGAATAACGAGGAAGCCACTCACAATGCAATCGACAGCGAGGGCTGGATGCACACGGGCGATCTCGCCACCATGGATGAAGAGGGCTATGTGCAGATCGTCGGGCGCATCAAGGATATGGTGATTCGCGGTGGCGAAAATATTTACCCGAAGGAAATCGAGGAGTTCCTCTACACACACCCGGCCGTTTCCGATGTACAGGTCACCGGTGTGCCGGACAAGAAGTACGGCGAGGAACTGATCGCGTGGGTCAAACTGCGCACAAACAGCGCAGATGTCACTGAAGAAGACCTGCGCGCATTCTGCAAGGGAGAGATCGCCCACTACAAGATTCCCCGCTACTTCAAGTTCGTCGACGATTTCCCGATGACAGTCACCGGGAAAATCCAGAAATTCCGAATGCGTGAAATATCCATCGCCGAACTCGGACTGGAGGATTAATGAGTCGGGCGGGCGTACAACACGGTTGTGCGCCCGCTGGTCACGCCGCAGACGAGAATTCGTTGCAGAATTCGGTAGTATGGCAGTATGGAAATCGTTCGACCTCCATGAATTGAACAAGGATAACCATGAAAACAATAAAAATGCTTGCCTACAGTGCCATGGCGCTGCTGTTCAGTACGGCAGTACTCGCCGCCGACCACAAAAAAGACTTCACCACTACCAGTGAACTGCGCGCGGCCCTGACCGCAGGCCAGACAACCTCCGTTCAGCTGGTCAACGATTACCTGAGTCGCATCGAAGCGCGCAACAAGTCACTGCACGCGGTCACCCAGCTCAATCCCCACGCACTCGAGGATGCCCGGCGCCTCGACCGGCTGCGCGCCGAAGGCACGTTGCTCGGCCCCCTGCACGGCATCCCCGTGCTACTGAAGGACAATATCGACACCGGCGACGGCCTCGCCAATACCGCGGGTTCAGTACTGCTCAAAGACAATATTCCACAGCGGGATGCCTTTCTCGCTGCCAAGCTGCGCTCTGCCGGCGCAATTATCCTGGGCAAGGCCAACCTGAGCGAGTGGGCCAATTTCCGCTCGACACACTCCTCCAGCGGCTGGAGCGGCACCGGTGGCCAGGCCCGCAACCCCTATGACCTGAGTCGCTCCCCCTGCGGCTCCAGCTCCGGTTCCGCCATCGCCGTCGCCGCCGGACTGGTGCCTCTCGCGGTCGGCACCGAGACCGACGGCTCGGTGACCTGCCCTGCAGCCATCAACGGTATTGTCGGCATCAAGCCCACCCTCGGCCTTATCAGCCGCTCCGGTATCATCCCCATTTCCATTCACCAGGATACTGCGGGCCCAATGGCCACTACGGTCACCGGCGCAGTACTGCTGCTGGATGCGATGACCGGCCGCGATAAGAATGACCCCGACAGCATTGCCCCCAGCGGGCGCTACGCCGATCAGCTGGTGAGCGGCGGCCTGAAAGGCCTGCGTGTCGGCGTCGTGCGCAACCTGATGGGCTACAGCCCCCAGACCGATGCAGAATTTGAAAAGGCCCTGCAGACTCTGCGCACCCAGGGTGCCACCGTCGTCGACAACACCAATATCGACACCATGGACGCCATCGAAGAAAAGGAATTCGAGCTACTGGCCTGGGACTTCAAGGACGCATTGAACGAGTACCTGGCCGGCACCACCGGCGACTACAAGACTCTGCAATCACTGATCCGCGGCAATCGCGAAAAAGCCGGCGCCGAAATGCCCTATTTCGATCAGGAAATCTTCCTGCAGGCCCAGGCATCCCGCGGGCGTGCGGAGCCGGAATACGCGGTACAGGTGGCGCGACTGAAGAAACTCGCCGGCGCCGATGGTATCGACGCGACCATGAAAAAATACAACGTGGATATTCTGGTGGCGCCCACCGTCGGCCCCGCCTGGAAGATCGATCACATCAATGGCGATCACTACCTGGGCTCCGCCACCACCCCCGCCGCTGTAGCCGGCTACCCGCACATCACCGTGCCCATGGGGTTTGTCGGACACCTGCCGGTGGGCATCTCGTTTTTTGCCGGCGCACGGCAGGAGGACAGACTGATCCGCGCTGCGTACAATTACGAGCAGGCCAGCCAGCAGCGCCGCGCGCCTGAATTTCTGGCCGGCGACCCGAACTAAACCGGACAACCCGTGTTGCAGTGATGGTGGGCCACTACTGCAACCATCGACAATGAAAGGAAAAGATTGTGAGCCTGAAAAAAGACAAGCAGAAAGTACTTGGTGAAGTCTTCGACGATGAGCGTATTTCAGGCTTTCTGATCGGCGAAGCGCCAGACGGCATGGAGCGGGACTTCTACCTGCTGGAACGCGCCTACCGCGGTATGAAGGTGGAAAACTTTGCCACTTTCGTACGCCTTTTTCAGGAACAGAACCTCGACGTGAACAGCACCGGCCCCGACGGCAAAACCCTGCTCGCCCGTATCGAGGAACACCGGCAGGGCGGTGACTACGCCGATGTACTGAAAGCGGCCGGCGCCCACGCTTGAGCGGAGCCGGATCATGACTTCCAACCCGATACACGGTGTCGACGCACTGGTGAATGGCGCCCGCCTGCTGACCCGACCGGAGCTGCGCCGCTTCGTAATCATTCCGTTGCTGATCAACCTGGTACTGTTTATCGCGCTCACCGTGGTGATGCTGTCGCAGCTCGATGGCCTGGTCGACTACCTCAGCAGCCTGGTTTCCAACACCCCGGTCAATACTGAACACATGTCCTGGTGGCGGGCGATCATGGCCAAGGGTGCCGCCTGGGCTGCCGCAGTATTCCACTGGCTGGCCTGGTTGATAGCCGTTGCCGTCGCCCTGCTGTTTCTGTTCGTATACGGCTACATCTTCAGCATCATCACCAACATCATTGCTGCGCCTTTCAACGGCTTCCTCGCTGAGAAAGTCGAAACAATGCTGACGGGCCAGGCACCGCCGGCGGAATCGCTGGGGCGCATGGTGTGGCGTACCCTGGGGCGCGAACTGCGCAAGTTGCGCTATTTTATCGGCTGGGGGTTACTGATTTTTGTCCTCGGCCTCTTCACCAGCTGGACTGTATTCGTACCCGCCGTCATGAGCGCCCTGTGGGGCGCCTGGTGTATGGCGATTCAATATATCGACTACCCACTGGACAACCACCAGCGTCCCTTCGATGAGCTGAAAAGTGTGCTGCTGCGGCGCAAACTGACGACGCTCAGCTTCGGCGGTACCGTGATGCTGGCGAATATGGTTCCAATCCTGAACATCTTCGTCATGCCCGCAGCGGTGGCCGGCGGTACGGCACTGTGGATCGAGCGACTGCGGCAGCATGGCGATCCGGGCACCAACACACTGCCAGTTGAGAAATAATCCGGACTTGCTCAGAAGGCCCCTTCGAGAAAAGCCAGAAAGGCGTCCAGTTTAGGTGACAGGTCGCGTCGCTGCCCGTAGACCGCAAAGCGCGGTCGCGGGGACTGCTGCCAGTCTGGCAGCACTCGCAGCAGGGTGCCCCGTTCTAGCTCTGCGGCCACCATATAATCATAGAGATTGGCAACACCCAGGCCTCCCAACGCCGCCGCCAGCAGCACCTGGTAGTTGTCCGCGCGGAAGTCGCTGTGAGGGGCGACGGTGTGGCACTCCCCATCGCGCCACAGGTGCCAGCGCTGGTCGCCCGAACGCCCACTGTAGAGCAGTGCCGGATACGGCGAACTGTTCCCGCAGTCCAGTTCAGCCGGATCTCTGGGCACTCCCCTTTTATTCAAAAACTCTGGCGCAGCCACCAGCAACCGCTGCTGGCTGCCCAGTCTCAGCGCGTAGACTCCGGCATCCTCCGCCGGTGGCACGGAGCGAATAGCAACATCAATCCCCTCACCGGTCATGTCCAGCATGCTGTCACTGAGAATCAGGTCTAACCCTATATCGGGATAGTCTCGCTTGAACCGTGGCAGTTGCGGCCCCAGGGCAAACTGCCCCAGCGCGGTGGGGGCGGTAATTCGCAAACGACCCGATGGACGGTGGCTGCTGGCCGCGACCTGCTCCTCCAGAGAAAGCAGCTGCGCCAGAATCTGCTCCGCCTGCGTCAGGTATAGGCGACCACTGTCTGTCAGGCTTTGCTGGCGAGTCGTGCGGTATAGCAGCTTCACCGAGAGCAAGGCTTCCAACTGGGATACTGACTTGCTCACCGATGAGGTCGTCATATCCAGTGCCGCGGCAGCTTTGGTGAAGGACCCGAGTCGCGCCACTTGCTGGAAAACCCGCATCAACTGGAACCGATCGACCGCACGGGACATTGACTCTTTCCTTAAAAGAAAAATACATTTCGAAAACGCCCCAATTATTTCCTATACGGCGCAAAATTACACTGGTCTCTTCATCACTTCGCGAGGAGACCGTCATGCACAAGCTTGCCCTACCGGCAGTACAAGCACTCTTTTCTTTACTGCTACTGATTTCGCCCCCACTGTCAGCCTCCTCCTGGCCGTCACTGGAGGCGGATCTCGAACCTCTGGCTCTGTCGCTGCCCCAAGGCTGGGTCCTCGGTGAAGCGGCCGGAGTGGAGATTGATCAGCGGGGCCACCTGTTCGTATTCAACCGCGGCCCCCACCCGCTGCTGGAATTCGACGCCCGGGGCAGGCTGTTGCGTGAGATTGGCGCCGGCCTGTTCGAAAATCCTCACGGGCTGCGTCTGGAAGGCGACGGCATCTGGACCACCGATACGGGCACCCACCTGGTATTGCGTTTCTCACCAGCGGGGAAAGTCACTATGGTGTTGGGCATGCGCGGCAAAGCCGGCACAGGGTGGTTTGACCGCGACTACAACCTGACCCTGTTCGACCAGCCCACCGATGTCGCACTGGACAGTAAGGGGAATATTTATGTCACCGACAAGGGCAACGCGCGCGTAGTGAAATTCAATGCAAAGGGTCAGGTCCTCACGCATTGGGGCAGACAGGGCGACGCACCGGGCGAATTCAATTTTCCGCACTCCATCCGTATCGACCCAGACAACCGCGTGTTCGTCGCTGACCGGGAAAATCGGCGGATACAGGTATTCGGTCCTGAAGGCGACTTGCTGGAGACCTGGGATCACATCGGTTACCCGTACACGCTCAGCTGGGATACTAAGGATCACTTGTGGGTAACCGATGCCCGCGCAGAGCGTGTATTGAAACTGGATCGGGAAGGGAAAGTCCTCGGCGCCTACCAGGGTACACCCGGCCGGGGAGAGAAGCAGTTTGGTTTTGTGCACGGGATCGCGGTTTCCCCACAGGGCACCGTCTACTTGTCAGAGATTCTGAACTGGCGCCTGCAGCGCCTGCTGCCGCACTCCTAGCAATTTAAAAGCCACAGAGGCTGCGCGACCACTGCGGGCGCAGCCGGCCGATTTTCTGCCGTGTATTTTTATCCTGGTAGATAGCGGCCCTGCCGTATGTTCGGCAGCGGCCGCAATTCCGATCGAACTAATCCACCATGCTCCGGTTGCAGTAAGTTGCCTGCTCGAAGTCACGGACATTCATAGCGATATAAGCAGTATCTGGAAACAAACTCGTCAGCTTGCGAACGATGGAATTCGACAACTGCGCCTTCTGTTCGGTGGTGCGGCCCTCCATGATATCGGCAAACACGTGGATAAAGCTCACCTTTCTATTACCCACTGCATACTTGCCGAAAGGTCTGACACGTACTTTTATATCGTTTTCTTCAAACAACCCCGAAGCATGTGCGGTCACATGCACTTGCTCGATAATAAATTCCTCGGGTTGAACCGTTAACACATCATCTGAACAGTCAATCACAAAGTGGGGCATAGAGAACTCCTTTCCATATTCAACGATAACGATGCCGCAAACACGGCCGCACTATTTTACACTTCCTGACTGGCTGCAATTACATTCAATATGGATTTTCTTTCTTTAATTATCAGCCCTCCGCCGGCGTCAACATTGCCACCATCTACCAAATCAATTCGCCGGGGAAAGCGAACCCGTCCCAAAATACTCTTACCGAAAAACTTAGATAACTACTAACTAGATCATAGTGATTTAGCATTAGTGACGTGAGGGAAAGTGATCGAATAGTCTTTCGCGAAAACCACGGATGGCAGGGGTACCACTGAACCGAACCCATACGCATCAGATCCGGATACAAAAAAGGGCGAACACAAAGGTTCGCCCCCAAAGAACTACGATTTAATTGCAGTCGGTTAAACCGCACCCTCTTCGATCTTTGCTTTCCAGATCAGCGGCCCGGTTTCATGCACCGAGTCGCCCTGGCTGTCGACAGCCACAGTCACCGGCATATCCTCGACATCAAACTCATAGATGGCTTCCATTCCCAGCTCCGGGAAGGCCACCACTTTCGCGTCTTTGATCGCCTGGGCCACCAGGTAGGCGGCACCGCCGACAGCCATCAGGTAGACCGCCTTATTGTCGCGGATCGCCTCGATGGCAACGGGGCCGCGCTCGGCCTTGCCGATCATGCCCAGCAGGCCGGTCTCTTCCAGCATGGTGCGGGTGAACTTGTCCATGCGCGTGGCAGTGGTGGGGCCAGCTGGACCGACCACTTCCTCGCGCACCGGATCCACCGGGCCCACGTAATAGATAAAGCGGCCAGACAGGTCCACCGGCAACTTCTCGCCACTGGCCAGGATATCGACCATTTTTTTGTGCGCCGCATCGCGACCGGTCAGCATCTTGCCATTCAACAGCAGGGTTTCGCCCGGCTGCCAGCTCAGCACGTCTTCGCGGGTCACTTCGTCGAGGTTCACACGGCGGGTGTTGCCGCCGGCCTCGCGGGTGATTTCCGGCCAGTCTTCCAGCTTCGGCGGAGTCTGGCGCGCGGCACCGGAACCGTCCAGGGTAAAGTGGGTGTGGCGGGTGGCGGCGCAGTTGGGGATGATTGCCACCGCCTTGTTGGCGGCGTGGGTCGGGTAGTCCTTGACCTTCACATCCAGCACGGTCGTCAGGCCACCGAGACCCTGGGCACCGATACCCAGTTTGTTGACCTTGTCGTACAGCTCCAGGCGCAGTTCCTCGGCGCGATTGGATGCACCGCGTTCCTGCAGCTCCTGGATATCGATCGGATCCAGCAGGGATTCCTTTGCCAGCAGCATTGCCTTCTCGGCGGTACCGCCGACACCGATGCCCAGCATGCCCGGCGGGCACCAACCGGCGCCCATCTGCGGCACCATCTTCAGTACCCAGTCGACCACCGAATCGGACGGATTCAGCATCGCGAACTTGCTCTTGGCCTCGGAACCGCCGCCCTTGGCCGCCACGTACACCTCGACAGTATCGCCGGGCACGATTTCGTAATGGATGACCGCCGGGGTATTGTCGCCGGTGTTTTTGCGGGCGCCGTCCGGGTCCGCCAGGATTGAGGCGCGCAGCACGTTGTCCGGATTCATGTAGGCGCGGCGCACACCTTCGTTGACCATGTCGGTCACACTCATGTCCGCTTCCCACTGCACATTCATGCCCACTTTCAGCTTCACGGTCACGATGCCGGTATCCTGGCAGATCGGACGGTGGCCCTGGGCACACATGCGGGAGTTGATCAGGATCTGCGCCATGGCGTCCTTGGCCGCCGGGTTGGCTTCCTTCTCATAGGCCTGGTTGAGGGCCTGGATGAAGTCCTGCGGGTGATAGTAGGAGATGAATTGCAACGCGTCGGCGACGCTGTCGATCAGGTCATCCTGGCGGATAGTGGTCATAGCCGGCTCCGGTTTACGTCTCGAGGCGGGCGATTTTACACGATTTGGCGCGCGTTATGCGTATCCCTTGTGGTGCTTCGCCAGAACAAACAGGAATGGTGCCGCGCAGGGGGCTATCGCGGCAACTTAAACAAGAGTCACCGGCGGGACTCAGGTCACCGCCGCGATGACGGAAGCCGCGCCCAGTCGCCGGCGAGCCGGCTTAACGGTGCTGGGCCACGTCCCTCTCCGCGCGCGCCAGGTGACGCTGCTGGAACCCCGACTGATGGGCGAGCAGCCGGTAGGTCAGGATTTTCGCGCGGTTGTTGACCACCAGCCAGGCCAGCGCGTAGCCCCACACCGCCAGCGCGTACTTCCAACCAATGGGCTCGACGAACCAGCCGTACACAGCTGCCAGGGTACCGATAATCTTGGTGGCAAAGGTGACCGAGAAGAATTTCCAGTCCGGCCACGGTCGCTGCCACAGTGCGCCGGAATTGCGGGTCACGAATATCGTCAAGTGACCCGCGACCAGTAACTTGAGAAAGATCAGCGACTGGATAGTCTCCCGCGGCAGCCGCAGCCCCTCCTCCGCATACCAGAACAGGCCAAAGCTCGCGATGACGCCCAGTGTGCCGAGCACCGCCGATACCACCAGCACTCGCTGCATCTGCCAGCGCACGGGCCGCGGAGCAACCGGTGCCCTGTCATAGGCGATCATCATGATGGGAAAATCGTTGAGTAGTGCGATGATCACGATCATCACCGCCGTGACGGGATAAAAATTGAAAATGATGATCGACAGCGTCATGAACAAGAGAACCCGAATGGTCTCGGCGATGCGGTAGATCGCATAGCTGTTCATACGCTCGAAAATACGCCGCGCTTCCTCGATTGCCGCGGTGATCACCGACAGTCCCGGTGCGGTCAGCACCAGATCGGCGGCGGCGCGGGCCGCTTCGGTGGCACCGCTGACCGCGATACCGACATCCGCCTGTTTCAGCGCGGGGGCATCGTTGACACCATCGCCGGTCATACCGGCGATGTGCCCCGCACTCTGCGCTGCCTTGACCAGTCGGAACTTGTGCTCGGGATAGACCTGGGCGAAGCCATCGGCGCGGGCAATGGCGGCCGCATCGATCTCTCGGGTCTCGTCTTGAAATACGTCCTGCGCCTTTAAGATGCAGTTGCCGAGTTTCAGTGTCGAGGCAATCTCACGGGCAATCGCAAGGTGGTCACCGGTAACCATCTTGACGTCGATGCCGCGCTCGCGCGCGCTGGCGATCGTCGCGGCAGAATCCTCGCGCGGCGGATCGAACAGCGCCAACAGCCCGAGGTAGTGCCACTGCCCTGCAGCGTCGGTGCGCGCCACGCCGAGGGTGCGGAAACCGTGACCGGCCTGTTCGTCGACCGCCTGCGTCAAGCGCTTCTCCAGATCCGCATCTATGTTGCACAGCTCGGCAATCGCTTGCGGTGCGCCCTTACTGACCTGGAATTCGCCATCGGGGCCAGCGACGCTCGCCTCCGTGCGCTTGCCCACCGGGTCGAAGGGGTGGAAGTGCCGGATCTCGCAACCGTCCAGGACACTGGCGTCGGCGAGGCCATCGAGTATCGCCTGGTCGATGGCATCGGGGGATTCGCGGTCGCTCGCCAGCGCCGCGACGCGGATCAATTCGGCGGCATCTATGTCTTCGAACAGGGCCGGCTCGCCGAGCGTCAGGCGGTTCTGCGTCAGAGTGCCGGTCTTGTCGGAGAAGAGCACATCCATGCCGGCCATCTCTTCGATCGACACCAGCCGCGCGACGATCGCCTTCATGCGTGCAAGCCGCTCGGCACCGACCGCCATGGTCACCGACAGCACCGCCGGCAGTGCCACCGGAATCGCGGCAACCGTCAGCACCAGCGCAAACAACACGGTGTCGATCAACGGGTCGTGGCGGAACAGGGCGATGACCAGGATCAGCGAGACCAGTGCCAGGGTGACGAGGATCAGGAAGTTACCGATGCGCAGCACCGCGCGCTGGAAGTGCGACGTCGCCCCGGCCTGCTCCACCAGCCCCGCCGTCTTGCCAAACAGCGTATTCATGCCGATGGCCGTGACAACTGCGGTCATCTCGCCCTGGCGGGCAATCGAGCCGGAATAGGCCTCATCGCCCACTGCGCGGTCCACCGGTAGAGATTCCCCGGTCAGCGCCGACTGATCGACACTCAGGTATTCGCCGTCGATCAGCACCACATCGGCCGGCAGTATGTCGCCGAGTTTGACCCGCACGATGTCACCGGGAACCAGTTGATCGGCAGGGATATCCGCCCACTTGCCACCGCGCAGCACCCGCGCTTTCAGAGCCAGCTGGCGCTTGAGCATCGCAATGGCGTTGTCGGCCTTGTGCTCCTGCCAGAAGCCGACACCTGCGTTAATCACCAGCATTGCGAAAATGATGAAGAAGTCTGCCCAGTGGCGCACGACCGCCGACAGGATCGCCGCAACCTCGATCATCCAGGGAATCGGCCCCCACAGGAAAGACAGCAACTTCTTCCAGGCGGGCTCCGCTTCTTCGGTGATTGCATTGGGGCCGTAGCGCTCGCGGCGGCTTTTCACTTCCGCATCGGTGAGTCCGTCCTTGCGGTCGGTTTCGAGCTCACGCAGCACTTCTTCGGGACTGTGGGATTGGCGGGAATCTGTCATTGCATCGCCACTTCGTACATCTAGGGCCTGTTAACAGTGAATTCGACGGCCGCCCGCCGGCGGCAACGTTACCCGGTTATCAATCGCCGTTGAAATGCGGCCGATAGACGAAATTCAGCATAGTTGTTGTAGCCCGGTAATGTTACCCGCAGCCCCGCAGCTGGAGAGAAATGTTGTCGACGAAGACGGCCAAGCGTCGTCCGCCAATGCAAGGATGGTTTGCTCGGACCGGATTCCGACAACAGAACGCCGGCGATCTAAGACTCGAACGCTAAGACAGGATGGGTGGATAGTGATGGCGGAGGCGGGAAATGAACGGAGGGCGTCACGTGACGCCCTCACGTTACAGGCAGTTAGAGTTACTACCTGTTAGAGGTTACATGGACGAGGCGGTGGAACCACCCTGCAGGCTGCGGATAGCCTCGCGCAGCTGCACTATGTCCTTGTTCACTGAACGGCGATAGGCGTCGATAGACTCCACGGCCTCCTCGTTGGCGCCGACGCGCGCGGTCAGCTCCGTGCGTACAGAGGCCAGCTGGCGCTCCATCTTGGCCAGCGCATCTTTGGTATCGCGCTGGCTGGTGGTATTGGACTTGCGCAGTTCTGCCAGGGCCGATTCCACCGCGGCGATCTTGTTGACGCTCGCGCTCAGGCCATTGACCTTGCCAGACAGGGTCGCCAGCTCTTTCTTGACCGCGGCGGCACTCTTGGCCGCAGAGGCCGCAGCGCTCTTGTTCGAGGCAATATCCTTGCGGTTGGTATCGTAGGACACGCCCCACAGCTTGCGGATTTCAGACGCGTTGTCCTTGACCTTGGCATTGAGCACTTCCACTGATGCCGAAGACTCCTCGTCCGACATTTCAAAACGCTTTTCCAGCTCGGCGATGCGGCTGTCGGCGTCAACCAGCTTCACCCGGGTCGCCTGCCACTGGTTGTAGAGAAAGGCCGCCGCACCGACGCCTGCCAGCGCAATGATCAGCGCCACCGCGGCCAGCGCGGAGGAACCACCGCCACCACTGCGCTCCTCGCCAACGGGGCCCGCCACGGGCTCCCGCACCGGGGCACTGCGGCCAATCGGCTTGTTGTCCAGTTGCGGCTCAAGAGCGGCACTGCTGCCGTCCAATGTGGGCTCTCTGCGTTGCATGTTTAAAAATACCCGATATTTTTAAAGGGCCCGCGCACTGCTGGCGGGCTTGTGGTTGGTCGAATTCAGCGGCAGTTATACCAAAAACTGACGAAAAAGTAATCGGTTTCCGCCTAAGCCTAGCAGGTGGCACCAGGCGTCGCCTCTATGGGTCATTGGAGTTTCAGTGTGCATAAAAGTGCCGTTTCCCCGCTCTGGCGCAATAAATCGATCAAATTCCGACCACAAATGACAGCCGCGCTCTTGCGTTTTCAGAAATAGGCCCCACTACGCTGTATTCAACCCCGCCGCGGGTTAATTAAGGCAACCCGCGCGTGTAGAATGCCCTCACCAAATAAACCCGTGACAAGACAAAGGAAGGAAGACACCATGGCTCACGTTCTCCCCGAACTTCCCTACGCGATGGATGCCCTGCAGCCGCACATCTCCGAAGAGACCCTGCAGTACCACTACGGCAAACACCACAAGACCTATGTGGACAAACTGAACGGCCTGCTGGAAGGCACCCCGGATGCCGACAAGTCCCTCGAGGAAGTCATCAAGTCCTCCTCTGGTGGCGTATTCAACAACGCGGCCCAGATCTGGAACCACACCTTTTACTGGAACTGCCTGAGCCCCAACGGCGGCGGCGAAGCGACCGGTGCCGTGGCCGAGGCCATCAACGCCGCTTTCGGTTCTTTCGACAAGTTCAAGGAAGAGTTCACCAACAGTGCCGTGAACAACTTCGGCTCCGGCTGGACCTGGCTGGTCAAGAAGGGCGACGGCTCCGTGGCCATCGTCAACACCTCCAATGCCGGAACGCCGCTGACTGAAGCGGACCAGACGCCGCTGCTGACCTGCGACATCTGGGAACACGCCTACTACATCGACTACCGCAACGCGCGGCCGAAGTACATGGAGGCCTTCTGGGCACTGGTGAACTGGGACTTCGTGAACCAGAATTTCGCCTAATATCTAGTGCAAAGCACAAAAAAGCGGGCCTCTGGCCCGCTTTTTTGTTGAGATCGTGGAGAAGAAGAATGGACATTAAAAAATTTCGTTTAACGCTGCTCGCCGCCCTGTTCGGCTCGCTGCTGCTGGCCGGCTGTGACCAGGGGCAGGACAAGGCAGCCAACGAGCCACAGGTCAAAGCGGGGGAGAAAAGCGCCCAGTCCCAGGCCGGTGAGAGCGCCAGCCAAACAGAGGCAGCAACCAGTACTGGCGATCCCCAGGTCATTGCCCAGGCCAACCAGCTGTTTGAAGACCAGTTCCAGGAGCTGCTCGCGCGCAGTCCGGAATTCGAAACAGCTCTGGGAATCAAGAAAAACTACGGCAAGTGGGACGACCTGTCGGACGAATTCTCCGCGGAAACGCACCAGATCAAGCAGCGTCAACTGACAGAGCTGGAGAAACTCGATCCAGCCAAGCTGGACGCCCCCACGCGCCTGAGCCTCGAACTGGCCAAAGACAACCTGAAGATGGATATCGCGGGTTACAAGTGGCGGCTGTACAACTATCCGGTCAACCAGATGTTCGGTACCCACTCCGACGTGCCGTCACTGCTGATCAACCAGCACCGCGTCGACGATGTCAGCGATGCCCAGGCCTATATCGCCCGCCTGAACGCCCTGCCCCAGCACTTCGACCAGTTGATTGCCGGCATCAAGGAACGCGCGGACAAGGGCATCATTGCCCCCAAATTCGTTTTTCCCTATGTCATCAGCGACAGCAAAAACCTGATCCGCGGCGCACCGTTTGACGACGGCGAAGACAGTACCCTGTTTGCCGACTTCAAGGGCAAGGTGGACAAGCTCAATATCGACGCGAAACAGAAAGAGCAGCTGATCGCCGATGGCAAAAAAGCGCTGCAGGAAAGCATGCAACCCGCTTATGAAAGCCTGATTGCCTATCTCGGCGAGCTGCAAAAACAGGCCACCACTGACGATGGCGCCTGGAAATTCCCCGACGGCAACGACTTCTATAATTTTGCCCTGAAGCGCACCACCACGACCGACCTGACCGCCGAACAGATTCACGAGATCGGCCTCAAGGAAGTCAAGCGCATTCACGATGAGATGCGTGGCATCATGAAGGAGGTGAATTTTGACGGCAGTCTGCAGGACTTCTTCAAGTTCATGCGCACCGACGCGCAATTTTACTACCCGAACACCGACGAGGGCCGCAAACGCTACCTGAAAGAAGCCACCGCGGTGATTGACGATATGAAGGCGCACCTCGATGAGCTTTTCATTACCAAGCCCAAAGCCGATCTGGTGGTCAAAGCGGTAGAGCCCTACCGGGAAAAATCTGCCGGCAAAGCGTTCTACGAGCGCCCCGCCCCGGACGGTTCCCGTCCCGGTATCTACTACGCCAATCTCTACAACATGAAGGATATGCCCACCTACCAGATGGAGGCGCTCGCCTATCACGAGGGTATTCCCGGCCACCATATGCAGATTTCCATCGCCCAGGAACTGAAGGATATTCCGAAGTTTCGCAAATTCGGCGGATACACGGCCTATGTAGAGGGTTGGGGGCTTTATTCAGAGCTGACACCGAAGGAAATCGGCTTCTACAAGGATCCGTATTCGGACTTCGGCCGCCTCGCGATGGAACTGTGGCGGGCCGCCCGCCTGGTCGTAGACACAGGTATTCACCACAAGAAGTGGACGCGCGAACAGGCGATCGACTGGCTGTCCGAAAACACCCCCAACCCCAAAGGGGATGTGGTCAAGGCCATCGAGCGCTACATCGTCATGCCCTCCCAGGCGACCGCCTACAAGATCGGCATGCTGAAGATTCTCGAATTGCGCAAGAAAGCCAAAAATGAGTTGGGTGACCAGTTCGATATCCGGGCCTTCCACGACACGATTCTGGCCAACGGTGCGGTACCGCTGGATGTACTGGAAGAACTGGTGGACAAGTGGATCGCCGAGGTCAAAACTCAGCAGGCATAAACTGACGTTATCGACCGTTTAAAAGGGCCGCATTGCGGCCCTTTCTTATTTTGACACTGATGTGTGACAGCTGCCCTGGCAGCCCTTCAGGGCTTGACCGGTGAAACGAATTCATCCGGTTTTAATGCCAGTAGTGAACAGCTCACCTTCTGCAGGATATTTTCCGCCGTATTGCCCATGATGAACCCGGGTATCCCCGTGCGCGCTAACGTGCCCATGACCAGGATGTCGAAGTGGCGTTCCTCGATCAGCTGGGGGATAAACCGCTCCGCCTGGGCGATGGCGTGGTGGATTTCCATGGCGCCGCCGATACCCGCCTCCTGAATCAGTGCATCCAGCTTGCTGCGATGGCTGGAGCCGGCGCGTTCGATAATCCGTTCCAGTTCTTCATCGGAAACATTGATCGGCACATGGTGGCGCAGGTATGCATCTACGTCGTATTCCCAGCAAGAAACCACGTGCAGCGTGCCACTGCAGGTGTCCGCCAGATCCCGGGACAACCGCAACAGCCGAATGGAAAGGTTGCGGTCTTCGACACTCTCGCTCTCCGGGTCGATCGCCACCACCACATTGATCTCGGCGCGAGGGCGACGAATCGGGCGACATAGCCACACCGGGCTCGGGCACTTGCGCAGTAACTCCATATCCATGGCGCGAAAGCCACTGCGACGTTGTTTGCCCTCGACTTGTTTGACGACCAGGTCGAATCCCTCGCGCTGTACCCGCCGGATGACGCGCTCAGCCGGTGTGCTGCCGCAATTCACGGAGATCGACACGGGCAGCCCCTCTTCGCTGAGTTCCAGATTGACCCGCACTTTACGCAGCGTGTCCTCGACATGGTTTTTCAGGCCTTCGATATAGGCCCCCCGGTACTCTTCGAATTCACCGGGCAGGCTCGGGCACACGACTTCGACTTCCAGCGTGGCGCCACTGTAATCTGCCACAGCGGCAGCCTGCATCAAGCCGTCGCTCTCATCGCCAACCCCGTGGCTGACAAACAAAATGTTATGAAAATTCCGCATAACAAAACCCTGAAGCCAATATTCCAATGAATTAAAAACTTTCCCGGCATCCACTTTTAACTCTAGCTGCCACAATTGTTTCAGTGGCTCAGCAATCTGCCCGCAGAGCCAGCCGGTCTAGGGAAGGAATATCGTGGCATTCGGACAACTGCGCGCTTTCCGTATGGGTATTGATACTCACGAGGAACCGATCGTGTTTATGCGCGACGATTGCGCCATCTGCCACGCCGAGGGTTTCACCGCCAATACCCGCCTGCAGATCCGCGCCGGCGATCGCAGCCTGATCGCCACGTTGAACATGGTCAGCGCATCGATGCTTCCGGAAGGCGCCATCGGCTTTTCCGAGAGCAGCTGGCAGTTTTTACGGCTGGAAGCGGAACAGCGGGTACGGGTACGCCATACACCGATCGTCCATTCCCTCAGCGCGCTGCGCAAAAAGATCTATGGTCACGAGCTGAATGCGATGGAAATCCAATCCATCATTCGCGATATCAATCACCGCCTGTATGCGGACATAGAAATTGCCAGCTTCCTGACCGCCTGTGCCGGCGAGCGCCTGAATACCGCCGAGGTGATCGCGCTGACCCGGGCCATGGTCGGCGCAGGCAAGACCATCCACTGGCCCAATTACACCCGGATTTTCGATAAACACTGCATCGGCGGCCTGCCGGGTAATCGCACGACGCCGATCGTGATTGCCATCGTGAGTGCCGCCGGTCTCGTGATCCCGAAAACCTCCTCGCGCGCGATCACCTCGCCGGCCGGCACTGCCGACACCATGGAGGTGTTGACCGAAGTCGACCTGACACTGGAACAGCTACAGGATGTCGTCAATAAAACCGGCGCCAGCCTGGCGGCCGGCGGTCGCGTCGGACTCAGTCCGACCGACGAGCTTCTGATCCGAATTGAGCGCGCACTCGATCTGGACAGCGAGGGACAGTTGGTGGCCTCGGTACTGTCGAAAAAAATTGCCGCGGGCGCCAATCATATCCTTATCGATATGCCCGTGGGCCCTACTGCCAAATTGCGTAGCCGTGCCCAGGCGGAGCGCCTGACCGGCCTGTTTCACGCTGTCGCCGCAGCACTGCAACTGCAGCTGCGCTGCGTCATCACCGACGGTACCCAGGCCATCGGCGACGGCATAGGCCCTACGGAAGAGGCCCGCGACGTTCTCGCCGTTCTGCAAAACCGCGCGGATGCCCCGGCGGATCTCGCCGAGCGCGCACTTTTTCTCGCCGGCGAATTACTGTCGATGCATTCTGGAGAAGTGGAAAGTACCACTGAAGCCACAGCACGGGCGCGGGAAATCCTCACTTCCGGTCGGGCCTGGGAGCAGTTCCGGCGCATCTGCATCGCCCAGGGTGGGCTGAAAGAGATTATCGAGGCACCGCACCACGTAGAGTTGCGCTCCAATCGCAGCGGACAGTTACTGTCGATGGACAACCGCCGTCTGGCACAACTGGCCAAGCTGGCCGGTGCCCCCTCCTCTGCGGCGGCCGGCCTGCGCCTGCGGGTCAAGGTCGGCACCACCATCACCAGCGGCCAGCCACTCGCCACGCTCTACGCGGATACCGTCGGCGAACTGGCCTACGCGCGGGACTATTTTCGCGAAAACCGCGATCTGTTCGAAATCGGAGCCTCACCGTGAAGCCACTACTATTCACGCTGGAAGCCGGGCTGCCACTGTTCCAGCCGCTCTGTCGCCAGTTGGCGGCGGAGATCGGCGAACTGGAATCCCGGCAATTTCCAGATGGCGAGAGCTACCTGCGTATTCCCGCTCCGGTCACGGGAAGACACTGCGTCCTGCTTGCCGACCTGAGCCATCCCGACCCCAAATTCCTGCCACTGCTGTTCCTCGTCGCCACACTGCGGGAACTCGGCGCCGCCTCCGTGGGCCTGGTGGCCCCGTACCTTTGCTACATGCGACAGGACCGCCGCTTCCAGCCCGGCGAGGCGCTGACGTCGCGGATTTTTGCCCAGCACCTGTCGCGGGAACTGGACTGGCTCGTCACTGTGGATCCGCACCTACATCGCTATCACTCACTCGACGAGATTTACACGATTCCAGCCCGGACCCTGACCGGTGTGCCGCTGCTTGCGGACTGGCTCAGGCAGCGCGGCGAAACCTGCCTGCTGGTGGGGCCGGATGCGGAAAGCCGCCAGTGGGTGGCAGAAATCGCCGCACAAACCGGATTGCCGTTTATTGTCGGGCACAAGGAGCGCCGCGGTGATCGCGATGTGGTTGTGACTCTGCCAGCAATTCCCCCCGAACAGACGGCGATAAAGAGCGCGGTCATCGTCGACGACGTGATTGCCAGCGGCCATACCATCCTGCAAACGATTGCGTCCCTGCGCTCGGTGGGTATCGAAACGATTGACTGTATCGCCGTACACGGGGTCTTCGCCGGCAATGCAGAGGTGCTTGTGCGCGGCAGCGGGCTGCGGCAACTGGTTACCAGCAACAGCATTCCCGGCAGCTCGGCGAAGATCGACTTGAGTCCGCTACTGGCCGAACCGATCCGGGAACTACTGGCGGGCGCCGGGGGCTCGCCCACTACCGTCAACGGAGACTGACCACATGAAACTTATCTTTCTCGGCGCCACGCAAACCGTGACCGGCTCCAAGTTTCTGGTAGAGGACGATCAAAGCAGTTTTCTCGTCGACTGCGGCCTCTACCAGGGGTACAAATGGCTGCGCGAGCGCAACTGGCAACCACAGGCATTCGATATCGATAAGCTGGATGGGATCGTACTTACCCATGCGCATATCGACCATTCCGGCTATATTCCGCGGCTATACAAGCAGGGCTATCGCGGCCCGGTCTACTGCCACCATGCCACGCGCGATCTGTGCAGTATTCTTTTGCCGGACAGCGGTCATATCCAGGAAGAGGATGCGCTCTTCTACGCGCGCCACAAGCTGAGTAAGCACGCACATCCCGAACCGCTTTACGACGGGGAGACCGCGGAGCGCTGCATGGAACTGTTTCAACCGGTGGATTTCGGCCAGGAATTTTCGATCGGCAACAGCCGTATCCACCTCCAACCGGCGGGACATATTCTCGGCGCAGGCAGTGCCATTCTCGACAACAACGGCGTTCGCGTCGGATTTTCCGGCGACGTCGGCCGCCCTCACGACCTGCTCATGCGACCACCGCAACCGCTGCCGGAACTGGACCTGTTGCTGATGGAGTCGACCTATGGCAATCGCCTGCACCCGGAGGTTCATCCCCGCGAGGATCTGGCGCGGGTGGTGAACGATACGGTGAGCCGCGGCGGTATTCTGTTGATACCGAGTTTTGCCGTTGGGCGCGCCCAGGCCCTGCAGTATCTGCTGGTCACGCTGATGGACCGCGGCGACATCCCGGAGCTGCCGATCTTCCTCGACAGTCCCATGGCCATCGATGTCACCGATGTCTACTGCCGCTATGCCGACCAGCATCGCTTGAGCCCTGAAGAGTGCCAGCACATGCACCGCGGCATCACCTACACCCACAGCGTGAACGAATCCAAGGCCCTGGAGAACATCCAGTACCCGCATATCATTATTGCCGGCAGCGGCATGGCCACCGGGGGGCGCATACTGCACCACATGAAGCGGCTGCTCCCCAACCACCGCACCACGCTGTTGTTTACCGGATATCAGGCAGGCGGCACCCGCGGTGCGTTGCTGACGGGAGGAGGGACGTCGGTAAAAATTCACGGCGAGCGGGTACCCTGCAGGGCGAGCATCGAGATGATTCAGGGGCTTTCCGCACACGCGGATTACCGCGAACTCTGCGCCTGGCTGCAACAGTCACAACTGCGTCCGGGCACACCGATCCAGCTGGTCCACGGTGAACCGGATGCCGCAGACGCGCTGCGCTTTTACCTGAAAGAAAACACCGAATTTCACCCGGTCGTCGCCGAGTACCGGCAGGTGCTGCACCTTTAGAAGAGTTCAGCAGTCTAAAGACCAGCTATTAAATGGTGTCGAGCCGGTCGAGCTTTTTCCAGTAGCGCTCATAGGCGGAATACCAGCGAAAGTGCGGCGCCCGAATGGCGGCCTGATCGTGCCAGTGCCGGTGCCAGGACTCGGCGATGTCGCTGATCTCCCCGATGGGAGTGCCCTGCGCGGCCGCCGCGAGCACCTCGGCCTCGATTCGATCCCGGTGTGAGCGCAGCTGGTTACGGAAGCTGCTATCCCGCAGCGCCCGCCGGTGCACCGGCTCGAATTGTGCCCACAAACTCTGCTGCGCATCGCCGTGCTCTGCGCAAATCGCCGCGCTCGCGCCGGAAAAATCCACCGGCTGGAACAGTGACAGGCAGGGCGCCGAAGTGCCGGTCACCCACACTTGCGGTACTTCCCCCTCTGCCAGCTTTACGATCATCGATCCGCAAGTCTGGCTGGGCCGGGTAAGGCCGCCGGCATGCATGCACACATCCCGATTGCCGTGCCCGCTGAAGCCGCCACTTTCGCGGTGATGCCGGCGCAGGCTCGCTGCCATGGCGGGCACCGACGGGCGCGCCATGCCTGCGAGGGAATCCAGGCTGCTCTGGCGACGCTGTGCGGCACAGCCCATGAACTTCATAAAACGCGTATCGAAAGTCGCGGCAAAATCGAATTGTCCCCTGCCGCGATACAAGCCGCTCTCCCTTGCACAGTCGACCAGCCCCGCAGAGCAGAGATCAAACTCGGTGCCGATGGTGTGCGCATTGGAAATAGCCGCCAGTGTCCCGACCCGTTTTGCGGCCCAGTGGCGACCCGCCGTTTCCAGAATCCAGGCCTCGCGGCCATCGGCAATGAGAAAGCTGTTGTCGTAGCGGAATGATTTGTCGCGGTAGCCGGCCGGCCCGCCCTGACCGTGGGCCTGCAGCAGACCGGTGATGCACTCCAGCGCCTCCCGGGCAGTAACCGCCCGCTCCAGCGCCAGGCGCAGCAGGTCCATGCCCAGCAGTGCCCGGCCTTTCCTGTCGACCAGCCGCGTGAATACGGCCTCGTTACCGATGACGACACCCCGGTCGTTGACGCCCATTTCGGCGCCCCAGATCCACGCGGGCCTGGACAAGATGACACCGTGGCGATCGGGTACCTGGGGAATGCTGATATAAGTAGTCGCCACCTCGGCGGCGGTATCGTTCCGGACCGGTGGCAGATAGCAGACGAGCTGTGCCTCACTCGGCTCGCGATCGCTGTTCTTGGCGAACCAGGTTTCCGTGGCGGTTCTTATTATCTGTGTATCGCACATGGCAATTTCTGTGTCACGAGCTGCCCGGCATCCGAGCTCGGGACCGGGGCCCCTTATCCGCTATCAGATATCGAGCACTTGTTTGACAAAGGGAATGGTAATTTTGCGCTGCGCTACCAGCGAGGCGCGATCCAGCTGTTCGAGCAAGTTGAACAGCGCGCGGGTATCCCGCGGCGCGCGGTGCAATATGTACTGGGCCACATCCTCCGGCAGGTCAAAGCCGCGCAGGCGGCTCCGGCGACGCAGTGCCGCGAGCTTGTCCCGGTCATCGAGGGCGCGCAGCTGGAAGGTCAGGCCCCACTGCAATCGGGAGTGCAGGTCGGCCAGTTCGAGGGACAGATTGCGGGGAGACTTGCGCGCCCCCAGCAGCATTTGTCCGCCGCCATCCCGCACGCGGTTATAGAGATGGAACAGCGCCGTCTGCCACTGCGGCTGGCCCTCGAGCAAATGGAGGTCGTCGAGACAGACCAGGTCGAGCTGCTCCAGCCCATCGAGCGCCACCGCAGGGTCCATCGGCAACAGCTCGGCCAGAGGCAGATATTGAAAGCTGCGGCCACAGGCATCGGCCCGCTGGCATGCAGACTGCAACAGGTGGCTGACACCGCTGCCGGCCTCGCCCCACAGGTAGATCACCTGTTCTACCAACTCTCCACCGGCAAACTGCTGCAGTGCGGCAACTACCTGCCGGTTGGAGTCCTCAGGCGACAGATAGTAGTTATCGAAGGTGGCGTCGTCCCGCAGGGAAACTCCCAGCGAAAGCTGCTGCGGAACGCCCTTGTTCCTGGTCATTATCAGTGCCAGCGATAGCGCAGCGGGTTTTCCGCACTGCCCAGGGGGGCGCGGTAACCGCTCAGGTCAATGGGACCCTCATCGGCCTGCTGCCGCAAGTTGCGGTTCAGCGCCATGGCATCGCGCAGGTTCTGCATCGGCACAGAGCTTGTCAGCGCAAAGCGCAGCCGGTCGTGATCGACGGAGAGCAATTCGGCATTGTTGACCTGGGCCAGCCCCTGCAGGTAGGCAGAGACCTTGGAATAAGCCGCAAAGCTGTCGACCCCGGAGAGTTCGACAATCACGGCGCTCTGCTGGCCGCTGCCGTCTCCCGGGCGCACCGCATAGCGCTGCGCCAGCAGGTTGGCAGCCTCATCGACGCCGCGCGCGGCCACATCCTCCAGGGAGGTGCCGCTGGCATCGAAGGCATAACTGCGCCCGCCCTGAATCAGCAGCCAGTTGGCCTGCCAGCGCTCACCGGATACCTGCAGGAGCCGCCCCATCAGGGTGGCATCCGGGCGGTAGCGCACGCCGGCGCGTTCCGCCGACTGTTCGTCCAGGGCCCACAGGTTACCGAGCGGCATGTTGCGACGGTCACTGTCGTCCATCGCGGGAAAATCTACTGGCAGGCCGCGGTTCATGGCCGCCGCATCCAACGCCGCGAAAAGCTCTGGAGCATCCTTCTCGGATAGCGCACTGCGCCCTCCCTGCAGTGTGTCTACCGCCAGCCAGACCAGTGTGCCCGGGCGATTGTTCGGCCACATCGGCAACTGGCGCGCGTGCACCTGCTCCGCGACCGCCTGGGGATCAAAGGAGAGATGCAGGTAGAGCTGGTTGTCTTCCATTTCGTAGCGGTAGCTCTGCACATACTGCTGGGCCTTCTTCAGCACCGGCTGCAATTGCGGGTTGCTGCCGATGGCGGCATCGCCGGTCACCCGCACAAAAATGCGCTCCAGCCCCCGGCTGCTGGCATTGGCGCGGTCTGTCGCGCCGCGACTGGGCACAGCTTCCACCGCCTCGTATAGGTCCGGAATCACGCGCGCCTGCGCCGGCAGAACCAGGACGCACAGCAACAGCGCCAGCAATCCGGATGCGCGACGGTGCCGAAGCAGCTGAACCATTGGATTTCTCCCCAAAACTTCTTATCTGTGGAAGCGGCCCGACCCGCCAAATGCGGGGGAAAAGGCTCGAATAGCGACTATTGTATCAGTGTCGGCTCTTTCTCCCAGTACCTGGCCCGCATTTCTCGCAAAGATCCGCCAAGAGGCGGTCCCAGGGAGCGGTATGACTGCCTTCGCAACAGGGGGAGCGCATAGGCGTGTCTTGCCGCACGCTGAGTACTGAAGGGGAGAGAAAGGCATTCAGGATCTACTCTGGAGCCGGCGCAGCAGGAGACTTGCGGGAAATGCAGGTCCATTCGCACAATTGGTCAGTTTTCCTCTAGAATACGCGCCCTCTCAATGCCCACTGCAGGATGAATCATGAGCGATTCCAAGCCCCAGTCCCTTTCCTATAAAGATGCCGGTGTCGACATCGACGCAGGCAATGCCCTGGTCGAGCGCATCAAGCACGTCGCCAAGCGCACGGCGCGCCCGGAAGTGATGGGCGGGCTGGGCGGTTTCGGCGCCCTGTGCGAGCTGCCGACAGGCTACAAGGAGCCTGTGCTGGTTTCCGGAACCGATGGCGTCGGCACCAAGCTGCGCCTGGCCATGGACCTGGGCATCCACGACACCATCGGTATCGACCTGGTGGCCATGTGTGTCAACGACCTGGTGGTTGCCGGCGCCGAGCCGCTGTTCTTCCTGGATTACTACGCCACCGGCAAGCTGAATGTGGACGTCGCCGCCCAGGTGGTGACAGGCATCGGCGAAGGCTGCGCCCAGGCCGGCTGTGCCCTGGTTGGCGGTGAGACCGCGGAAATGCCCGGCATGTATGAGGGCGACGATTACGACCTGGCCGGCTTCTGTGTCGGCGTGGTGGAAAAGTCCGAAATCATCGACGGCAGCAAAGTCAAAGCCGGCGACAAACTGATCGGCCTCGGCGCCAGCGGCCCCCACTCGAATGGCTACTCACTGATCCGCAAGGTAATCGAGGTCAGCGGTGCCGATCTGCAACAACCTCTGGAAAAGGACTCGGGGGGCGGCAAGTCCCTGGCCGAAGCCCTGATGGCCCCCACACGCATCTACGTGAAAAACCTGCTGGACCTGATGAAGTCCAGCCAGGTCAACGCGCTGAGCCATATCACTGGCGGTGGCCTGCTGGAGAACCTGCCGCGGGTACTGCCGGAAGGCACTTCCGCGCGCATCGACGTCAACAGCTGGGAAATGCCGCCGGTATTCCGCTGGCTGCGCGAGAGCGGCAACATCGACCGCCGCGAAATGTACCGCACCTTCAACTGCGGTGTAGGCATGGTGATCTGCGTGCCCGCAGACGGTGCCGACGCCGCACTGGCCACCCTGCGCCAGCTGGGTGAGGACGCCTTCATCATTGGCAGCATCGAACCCGCCACCGACGGCGCCGAAGCCGTGGAATTGGCGGGCCTCTGATGTCGCGGGAAAAATGTAGAGTGGTGGTGCTGATCTCGGGAAGCGGCACCAACCTGCAGGCACTGATCGATGCCGCCCAGTCTGACGAAGCGGACTTTTCCATCTCCGCGGTCATCAGCAACAAGGCGGACGCCTACGGCCTCACCCGTGCCCGTGAGGCCGGCATCGACGCCTTCGCCGTCAGCCACCGGGACTACCCGGACAGGGAGACCTTCGATGGCGCCCTGATGGAAGAAATCGACCGCCACCAGCCGGATCTGGTCGTGCTGGCCGGTTTTATGCGCATCCTGACGCCGGAGTTCGTGCGCCACTACGGCGGGCGCCTGCTGAATATCCACCCTTCCCTGCTGCCAAAATATCAGGGGCTGCACACGCACCAGCGCGCGTTGGATGCCGGCGATCGCGAGCACGGTGTCACCGTACACTTTGTCACCGAGGAACTGGATGGCGGCCCCGCCATCATCCAGGCCGTAGTTCCCGTCGAACCCGGCGACACAGCCGAGCAGCTCGCGGCCCGGGTGCAGGTTCAGGAACACTTCATCTATCCTCTGGCAGTATCCTGGTTTTCCCAGGGACGCCTGCGGATGCTCGACGATCGGGCCGAGCTGGACGGCGAACTGCTGCCCCGCGGCGGCCATAGAATCGCCGACTGAATCCGCGGCACTTTTGCCGTTAAAGTGCGGTCGAAGTATCCCGACGAATCTTTCGCCGCACCGGGGCGTTTTTCGCGCACCGGTGCGGGGCATGGACAACAGGAGGTCGCAGTGCCGTTTCGTTTTTTCGCCCCCTTCTTCGCCTTACTGATCATTGTGGCGCCTGCGCACGCGTCCGAGCCACAACTCAAGCCCTTTACCGCCACCTACGAGGCCCGCTACAGCGGTATCGGCGTCTCCGCAACACGGGAATTATCCGGCAGCGGCAACAACTGGCGCCTCGATTTCAATGTCGATTCCATGTTCGCGAAAATTCGCGAGTTTTCCCGCTTCACTCGCGCCGGCAACCAGCTCACGCCGCAGCACTACGAATACCACAAAACCGGCCTCGGCCGGGACAGGCACACCGTGCTGAATTTCGAACACGCGACGCAGCGCGTGGTCAACCTGAACAATTCCAAACGCACGCTCGAGCATGTCCCCGAAGATACTCATGACAAGCTCACCTACCAGTTGCAGTTGGCGCTGGATATCGCCGCGGGAAAAAAAGAATTGTTTTACCGTGTCGCCGACGGCAAGCGAATCCAGGAATACCGTTTTGCGATTGCCGGGCGGGAATCATTGAAAACGCCACTTGGGGTGATAGAAACGGTCAAGGTTGAACGGGTCCGCGACGATGATTCCGACCGTGAAACCACTATCTGGTTTGCGCCGCAGTGGGACTACGCGCTGGTAAAATTAATGCAGCAGGAAGATGGCAATACCTACCAGATCGCATTGACCGAATTGACCATCGCTGGAAAAAACGCCGGCACTCATCAGTAATATTTCTCAACTCATCTAAAAAACGAAAAAAAATTACGTCGCTCGATGGATTTTCCGCGTTTTTGTCTTTATAAAGTCGCCCGATTCCCCTGATGTGGTAGGTTGGCGCTGCTAAAATTTTCCATCAGGGAATTAGTTGCAAAGAGTGAAGGCGCTGTAAACGCTTTCCCGCCACTGCGTGACCTCGATGTCGCCCGTGGCAACGAAATAAACGCAATCCAGAGTGGGATCTCATGAATAAAATGCATCTGCGACGCGCAGTCCTCGCTGCCGCAATCAGTACCGCCTCCAGCGGCTCCATGGCCTCGGGATTTTTCCTGCAGGAAACCAGCAGTACCGGCCTCGGCCGCGCTTTCGCGGCGGAAAATACCATCGGTGACAACGCCTCAATCCTGGGACGCAACCCGGCGGGCTCGGCCCTGTTCGACGAGATCAACATAACCGGCGGTGCCATTTATGTGAATCCGGAAATCGATGCTGCGGGCGACGTCACTTACTTCCTGCCCACCGGACAAACCGCGACCTTCCTCAACCAGAAAGACAACGATTACGCCAGCAGCGCCTGGGTACCCAACGCCTCCCTGGCCGTGCCCATCAATCCCTGCTGGTCTTTCGGACTGGCCATGTTCACCAACTACGGCCTGGAAACCGATTTCAGCAACGATTTCCTGGTCACCACCATTGCCAACAAAACCGAGCTCACCACGGTCAACATCGCGCCGTCTGTAGCGTACAACTACAACGACATTTTCATGATCGGCGTGGCGGCGAACTTCCTGTACGCAGATGCGACCCTGCGCACTGACGTGCCCAACGACTTCCCGCTGGACCCGATACTGGCCCCCGTTGTGGGCAGAAACCTGTCGGGCGCCAATGTGCTGAAACTCGATGGCGATGACTGGGATACAAGCTGGTCCATCGGCGCCCTGTGGAATATCAACGACCGCACCCGTTTCGGTTTTTCCTACCACGCCGAGCTGAAACCCAAACTGGAAGGGGACGTCGACTCCGACCTGCTGCCCACCGCGCTGGTACCCAGCCTGCCGCCGTTCCACAATGCGAAGGCAAACCTGGAACTGGATCTGCCGGATACCGCAGAACTGGGTCTCTACCACAAGTTCAACAAGAACTGGGGCGTTGCTCTGGGCGCAACCTGGACCGACTGGAACGACTTCCAGCGCCTGGAAGTCAACATCCCCAGCGCCAGACTCGGCGTCGAGCCGGAGCCGTTTAACCCGCTGCTGATCAAGGAAGAAAACTTCCAGAGCGGCTGGCGTTACAGCCTGGCTGCCGAATACTATCCGTGTGAAGAAGTTACCTGGCGCATCGGCTACGCCTACGATGAAGGCGCCGCGCGCGACGGCCTGAACCCGGACGGCGTGGCGGAAACCCAACAGGATCTGGGCATTGCCCTGCCGGTTACCTGGCGCACCCTGTCCATCCCGGATACCGATCGCCAGTGGATCACTTTCGGCGGCACCTACAAGTTTGACCAGCACCTGAGTGTCGACGGTGGCTTCGCCTACCTGTGGGGTGATGACGAAACCATCCAGGAATACACCCGTATTCCGGTTCCCACTTACTTCAACGGTGGCACTACCAACATCGAAGCCTGGCTGGCGGGTGTATCAGTCAACTACAAGTTCTGATTTCCCAGCTGCAGAAACGAAAAAGGCCGGACAGCTTCGCTGTCC
>NZ_JACZCR010000048.1 GCF_014904735.1 Microbulbifer hainanensis
AGCTTCGCTCGCTAGGCGTCCGACTCTGCCCAGCCGCAGTCGCGGTCTTTGTTTTGCACTTCCAGGTAATCCATCAGGGGCTGGAAGTAATCGATGATCGCGGAGGCATCCAGCTCGCGCTGTCCCGTCAGGGCCTCCATCGCATCCGGCCAGGGCTTGCTGGCGCCCATGGCCAGCATCTTGCGCAGTTTTTTGCCCGCCGCGTCATTCTTGTAGATAGAGCAGCGGTGCAGCGGGCCGGTTTCACCGGCGGCTTCACACAGCGCGCGGTGGAACTGGAACTGCTGGATGCGCGCCAGGAAATAGCGTGCGTATGGGGTGTTGCCCGGAATATGGTATTTGGCGCCGGGATCGAAATTGGCCTCGGTGCGCGCTACCGGCGGCGCAATGCCCTGGTATTCCTCGCGCAGCTTCCACCAGGCCTTGTTGTAGTCACCCGGCTGTACTTCGCCGTTGAAAACCTGCCAGCGCCATTTGTCCACCAGCAGACCGAACGGCAGGAAGGCAATCTTGTCCAGCGCCTGCTGCATCAGGAAACCGATATCCTTGCTCTCGTCCGGCACTTTGTCGAGCAGGCCAATTTGCTTCAGGTATTTCGGCGTGATGGACAGTGCGATGGTATCGCCCACCGCCTCGTGAAATCCGTCATTGGCGCCATCGCGATACAGGAATGGCTGATCCTGGTAAATGCGCTGGTAGAAGTTGTGCCCCAGCTCGTGGTGAATGGTCACCAGATCTTCACCGGTCTTGTTGATGCACATTTTGATGCGCACATCATTCTTGCCGTCCAGGTCCCACGCGCTCGCGTGACACACGACATCGCGGTCCCGCGGCTGCGTAAACTGGGAGCGCTCCCAGAAAGTCTCCGGCAGCGGTTTGAAGCCCAGCGAGGTGAAGAAGCGCTCACCCACTTTCACCATATCCTGTTCGTTCATGCCGGAATCGACGACCAGCTCGGTCAGGTCATAGGGCGCCTGCATATCGTCGTCTTTGACGATGTCATAGATATTGCCCCACTCCTGCGCCCACATGTTGCCGAGCAGGTGGGCGGGAATCTTGCCGTGCGGCGGCACCACGTTATCGCCGTAGTACTCGTTGAGCTTTGCACGCACGTGACAGTGCAGCGCCTTGTACAGCGGCTTCACCTTGTTCCACTGCGCATCCATATCCGCGGCGAAGGCATCCGGATCCATGTCGTACTTGGAGCGCCACATAACGCTCAGGTTGTCGTAACCCAGCTCTTTGGCGCCGGCATTGGCGATTTCGACTTCGCGCTCATACAGCGGCTTCATCGGCGGCGCCACTTTGCGCCAGCCGACCCACAGCGACTTGAGCTCTTCCGGATCGCGGCTCTTCGCCATGATCTGGCCCATTTCAGTCAGGGTTAAGCACTTCTCGTCGTCGCCCTCGCCCTTGCAGAATTTGCCAGCGCCGTACATGCCCTGCAGTTTGGAGCCAATCTGCGCCAGTTCCGCGGTCAGTTTCGGATCTTTCGGGGCCGGCAATACCAGGCCCTGCTTGAGCATGGTGAGCTGGCGGCGGGTTTCCGGGTCCAGGTCGACATCGTCGAACTTGGCCGCTTCAGAGGCGAGTTCCACCGCCATCGCGGTATAGCGTTCGGAAGCCAGTGACTCGACGTACTGGGAATCCATAATGATGTAAGTGGATGCCAGCCAGCTCGCGTGACTTGCCTCTTCGGACATCTTCGCGAGACGCTCCTGTGCATCCTGCAGGAATGCCTTGGCGTCTGCTGCCGTCAGCTCAGAACTATCCTTCGCGACAGCCTCCCCCGCGGGCTTGGCCGAGCTATTCACTTCAGCGGTAGCAGTCGCTGACTGGGCAGACTCCTGTTCGGGCGGCTTGGAGTCGCAGCCGGCGAGGGCCACAGTTGCGGCGATGGCCAGGGCAATCTTTTTCATCAGATTTCTCTTGTCGTTATTAGATTCAGGGAATTATGTCGTCGTTTATAGCATATCCGCGCTGATAGCGGATTTACGGCGCCAGAAATCCGGGAAGGATGGCACAGGTTTCAGCAAAATCAGGTCGAATCGCTCAATATGGCGAAATTGCTTTCAGCGCATGCAAACCGGGCACACAGCGCAGGAATCAAGGAATCGAACAAGGGGGGGGAGGGAATTAAGGAGGCAGCCCAACCAGCAACACCCTCGGCACATGATACCACTGCTACCGTTGCTCCCTTCCGGGCCTGGCGGGGTTCACAGCTGTTCATTGCGAGGGGACCGGAAGGGCCGCCACAACATCCTTCGATCCGAACCGGCAAGCGGTAGCATCGAAGAGGGCGCGATTATAGAGACTCAGCGGCGCGAGTTCCAGCCCCATCCGCACTTCTCTACACTGTCGGGATTTCCAGACTTCAGCAGCGCGAAATATCGGCAGCGGTCTGTGTGACCACAAGTCCTCTATGGGACAGTCCTTCGGGTTATACTGTGCCCCGCAACGCATTCGCCATTTCCAGACCCAGAGTTACCCATGCACCTGTTTGTCGATAACCTCACTAATGTCGATTTCAGCTACCTCGACCACCGGCGCGGCCTGGTGGGCGAAACCTGGTTGGCCAACGCCGTTCTCGACGGCGCGCTCGACGAGCAGGGTATGGTGTGTGATTTTGGCATTGTGAAAAAAACCCTGCGCCACTGGCTGGACGACCAGCTCGATCACCGGCTCCTCGTCCCCAGCCGATCCCCGCACCTGCAACTCGCACAGAGCGAGGACGCCATCGAACTGCGCTGGCAGCTGGATAACGGCGGCCAAATTCAGGTCAGCGGACCGGCGCAGGCATTCGCCCTGGTAGAGGCCGAATCCATCGACATGGACAGCGTCGCCCGCTGGAGTGTGCAGCAGCTGGCCAGCGCCTTCCCCACCAGTGTCGAGCGACTGCAGCTCTCATTCGACTGCGAGGAAATAGCCGATGCGTTTTACCACTACAGTCACGGACTGAAAAAGCACGACGGCAACTGCCAGCGCATTGCCCATGGGCACCGCTCCCGCATCCAGATATTCCTGGATGGAGAGCGCAGCAGCCGTTGGGAGGAGCAGTGGGCCAGGCGCTGGCGGGATATCTACCTGGGCACCCGCGAGGACCTGACCGCAGCGGCAGGCGCCGACCTGGCGTTCGCCTACCGGGCGCAGCAGGGGCAATTTACCCTCAGTATCCCCGCCGACCGCTGTGAACTGGTGGACTGCGACACCACGGTTGAACAGCTGGCCCAGTACATCGCCGACCAGATCGCCGCGGTGGAATCCCACCGCAAAGTCTGTGTGCGAGCTTACGAAGGCATCGGCAAGGGCGCCATCGCCTATGCGCGGCACACATAAGCCGGGCACTCTTCGCTCGGCCGGGCCCATCGCAGGCCATGGCGGCGCCCGAACAGTGAAATCCGAGTAGCGACAGAAGTGACACCTTGAACCTGATCATCCTCGAGCCGGGCGATTTCGTCGCACCGGGGCGGGTGCGCCTCAGCGGACGCCGCCAACAACACATACAGCAGGTTCACCGGGCCGCTATCGGCGATACCCTGCGCGTAGGGCTGCTCGACGGCGACATCGGCAGCGGCCAGATTTCTGACCTGAGCGAAAGCGGTATCGAGTTGCAGGTAGAGTTTCAGTCCGCCCCTCCCGCTGCCCTGCCCCTGACACTGATCCTGGCGCTGCCACGCCCCAAGATGCTGAAGCGAGTCATCCAGCACGCCACCGCCCTCGGCGTAAAGAAGCTCTACCTGATCAACGCCTATCGGGTGGAAAAGTCTTATTGGCAGACCCCATGGCTGGCGGAAGACAAACTGCGCGAGCAGTGCCTACTGGGGCTGGAACAGGCCGTGGATACGCGTATGCCGCAGATCGAGCTGCGCAAACGCTTCAAACCCTTTGTGGAGGACGAGCTTCCGGAAGTCGCTGCCAACTCACTGAAACTCGTCGCCCATCCGGTCACGGAAGCGCCCTGCCCCGTGGATCTGCCCGAACCCGCCACCCTGGCCATAGGTCCCGAGGGGGGATTCATCCCCTATGAAGTGGAAAAGCTACAGGAGCAGGGCTTTGCCGCGGTGCATCTGGGCCCGCGCATCCTGCGCGTGGAGACGGCGCTGCCGGTATTGCTGAGCCGCCTGTATCCCGGGCGCTGAACAGCCATTTTTTGCGGGCAATAAAAAAGCCGCGTAAAGACGCGGCTAAAAATAGGTGGCTCCCGCCACCGGGTCTCACAGAGCGGGGCGCGGGGGAGCGCCCCTGGGGAGAAAGACTGGAACAGACGACAAGCGCGTTACCGATGTTCTGTTTCAGACAAATCCCACGCGGCCGCAATGCGGCCGCAGGTCATCAGGCTGCAGCACCTTCCGCCACGGCGGATTTCTGCAGCGCCAGTTTCGGATCCACGTACTCGTAACCCAGTACATCGGCCACGGCTTCGTAGGTCACCATGCCGGCGTGGACGTTCAGGCCTTCCAACAGGTTGGCATCGTCCAGCAGCGCCTGCTTGGCACCCTTGTTGGCCAGTGCCACGGCAAACGGCAGGGTGGCGTTGTTCAGGGCCATGGTGGAAGTCCGCGCGACACCGCCGGGCATGTTGGCTACGCAGTAGTGCACAACGCCGTCGACAACGTAAGTCGGCTCCTGGTGCGTGGTCGCCTTGGAGGTTTCGAAGCAACCGCCCTGGTCGATGGCCACGTCCACAACCACAGCGCCCTTCTTCATGCGGCTGATATGGTCGCGGGTCAGCAGCTTCGGTGCCGCAGCGCCCGGGATCAGTACCGCACCGATCACCAGATCGGATTCCAGCGCGTGTTTCTCGATGGCGTCGTTGGTGGAGTACTCGGTGCGCACGGCGCCGCCGAAGATATCGTCCAGCTGGCGCAGACGCGGCAGGGAGCGATCCAGAATGGTGACGTCAGCACCCATACCCAGCGCCATCTTGGCTGCATTGGTACCTACAACACCGCCGCCGATAACCAGTACCTTGGCCGGGGCAACACCGGGAACGCCGCCCAGCAGAACACCGAGACCACCCTGGGCTTTTTCCAGGTGGTGCGCGCCGCACTGTACGGACATACGACCGGCAACCTCGGACATCGGCGCCAGCAGCGGCAGGCCGCCAAAGCGATCAGTAACGGTTTCGTAAGCGATGCAGGTAGCACCGGATTTCACCAGCAGTTCGGTCTGCTTGGGATCGGGCGCCAGGTGCAGGTAGGTGTACAGCAGTTGGCCCGGACGCAGCATTTCACATTCGTGGGGCTGCGGCTCTTTCACCTTGACGATCATCTCGGCAGTGGCGAAGATCTCTTCCGGTGTATCGATGATTTTGGCACCCGCCTGCTCGTACATTTCGTCAGTAAAGCCGATGGCAGAGCCGCCGTCTTTTTGCACGATGACCTCATGACCGTGGCCAACGAGCTCACGAACACTCGCCGGCGTCAGGCCGATGCGGTACTCGTGGTTCTTGATCTCTTTCGGGACACCTATCAACATTTTTTCTACTCCTCGTTTTATGGCAGATGCGCCGTCATTCCAGATCGGGGCCACTCGACCCGTTTCTGCGATTTCACCCAGTATAGGACCGCCCTTGAAGTGAATTTATGTTAGATTTCATACATAACTAGTGGAATCCACTATTAATGGCATTAGAGAGCCTATTTTTCGAGCAAAACAACCTCCTGGGAGCACCCTATGCGCAAGCGCGCCAGTGAACTGAGTACTATCGACCGCAACATTCTGCGCGTGCTGCAAAAGAACGGGCGCACCAGTTTCGCCGAGCTGGCCCGAAATGTGGGCCTGACTGCGACCCCCTGCGTGGAGCGGGTCAAGCGCCTGGAGAACGACGGGGTTATCCAGGGCTACACGGCCCTGATCAACCCGGAGTTTCTCGACGCGGCACTGGTGGTGTTCGTGCAGATCCGCCTGAACCGCTCCGCCCAGGACGCCTTCGAGGAATTCCGCAACGCCGTGGCCGCCCTGCCGGAAGTGCAGGAGTGCTACCTGGTATCGGGCAACTTCGATTACCTGATCAAGGCGCGGGTGGCAGACATGAACGCCTACCGCAAATTCTATGGGGAGACCCTACTGACCCTGCCGGAAGTGCAGGAGTGCACCAGTTACGTGGTCATGGAGCAGGTGAAGGAGACGCTGGAAGTGCCGGTACACTACAACCGCTGACACGGCCGGCAAGAGGTAACAGCGGCTGGCAGCCGCTGACCCGGATATTTGGGGGAGCGCAGGCTGCGCCTCAGTAGCGGATACCGAGTTTCCGATAGATAAAACCGATCACCCAGGCCGGGCCAATCAGCAGGAACTGCAGGTCCTTGAAGAAAGAGGGTTTCTTGCCCTCGATATGATGCCCGACAAACTGGAAGACCCACATGATCACGAACAGCACCAGCGACACTATCCAAACCGAATAGCCGAGCCGGTCCACAATGGACCAGCCCCACAAGCAAACCACGCTAATCGCGGTCATGCCCAGCGCCAGCGGGAAAGACATCAGCAGGTAGAACAGCAGCGTCGGCACCAGTGCCACCACGGCCCAGTTGAGCCAGGGGATGGACGCCATAAAGGCCGGCTGGGGAATCGACCAGAGAAGGCCCACTACGGTGGCGTAGATGACCGGTACGGCGATCCAGTGAATGCCCTTGTTGATCGGATTCTGGTGGCTCTCGCCGTACTCGGCAAACCACTGCTGGGCGCTGCGCATGCTCTCGACCTCAATATTGTTATTGTCTCTCGGGCCCAATAATCAGCGAACAGTGACCAATTATCAATGTGTATTCACCGGCGCACATAGGCATCCAGCTGCTGCCGGTACAGCTCCGCCATCGCCTCGTCAAAGCAGCAAAAGATGACCGTCTGCGGTTGGGTATCCCGGTCGAAGTGCGCCTGCACCTCCTCCACGGCGATTTCCACCGCTAGTTCCGGCGGGTAGTCGTAGACGCCGCAACTGATCGCCGGGAAGGCGATACTGCGCATGTTCTCGCGCCGCGCCAGGGCCAGGCACTGGCGGTAACAGCTGGCCAGCAACTCGGGCTCGCCGAGATTGCCGCCGCGCCATACCGGCCCGACCGTGTGGTAGATACGTTTGACGGGAATGGAAAAGGCGGGTGTCGCACGCACCTCGCCGACAGGACAGCCGCCAATCTCGCGACAGGCTTCGAGCAAGCGGGGCCCCGCTGCGCGGTGAATGGCCCCGTCTACACCGCCACCGCCGGCCAGGTGCTGGTTGGCGGCATTAACGATAACATCGACGTGTAATCGAGTGATATCACCGACATGGACTTCGATCACTCAGTTTCTCCAACCGCGTTTTTGCTTGCATCACTGCGGATGGAAATCCGTTTCGCGTCGCGACAGTAGTGCCACAACCGGCCTCTGCGGATTCAGGCCTCGGCGGCACATGCGCAAGGCGACAGCTCTGCCTCCCGCTCTGCCCACGTCGATGGGGCGCCTGTCCGCCTGCGAAACCGCGGGATCACCCCATCAGTTCGCGGTGGCGCGACGAGACGGCCACGGGGCATTTCGTCATTGCGCTTACTATGACGATAGCAGCTGCGGAGAAAACGAAGCCCGGCAGCAACTCGTAAACATCGAATATGCCACCGGACAACTGCTTCCAGATCACCACCGTGAGTCCACCGACCACGACGCCGGCAATGGCGCCAGCGCCGGTCATGCGCGACCAGAACAGGCTGATCAGGATCGCCGGGCCAAAGGCCGCGCCGAGTCCGGCCCAGGCATAGGCCACCACGTCCAGCACTTTGGATTCCGGATCCAGTGCCACCCACACCGCGATCAGTGACAGCGCCACCACCGCCCAGCGCCCCACCTTGACCATCGCCTCGGGGGTGGTCTCGCGCCCCAGCCAAACGTGATAAATATCCTCCGCCAGCGCCGCCGAGGACACCAGCAGCTGGGAATCCGCGGTACTCATAATGGCCGACAGGATGGCCGCCAGCAGCACACCGGCCACCAGCGGATGGAACAGCGCACCCACCAGTTCAATGAAGATGCGCTCGCCGTCCGGCAGCACCTGCTGCAGCTCCAGACGACCGAACAAACCCACCGCCATGGCCCCGAGAAAGCCCGCCAGCGACCACACCGCCGCTACCGAGGCCGCCGCCGGCACGTCGTCGGGACTGCGCACGGCCTTGAAGCGGGCGAGAATGTGCGGCTGGCCGAAATAGCCCAGCCCCCAGGCCAGCGAACTCAATATCGCCGCCACCCCCAGCGCCTGGCCGGTGTTGTCGGTCATCCAGTGAGTCAGTTCCGGTGCCCGCTCCTGGAGCTGGCGCCAGCTGGCGGCAAAGCCGCCCTCGTCTTGAATCACGACGTAGGGAACGATCACCAGCGCCAGGCTCATCAGCAGCCCCTGGAAAACATCGGTCCAGGACACCGCCAGAAACCCGCCGAACAGGGTGTAGGAAATCACCGCCAGTGCACCGATGATCACGGCCACCTGATAGTTCCAGCCGAACACCGACTCGAACAGCTTGCCGCCCGCGATCAGGCCCGAGGCGACGTAAAACAGGAAAAATAGCAGGATGAAAATCGCGCAGATGGTGCGCAGGTATGGATGACTGAGGTTGAAGCGGCGGTGCAGGTAGGCCGGCAATGTCAGCGCGTCTTCCAGTTCAAAGGAATAGATCCGCAGTCGCCGCGCCATGGTGGTCCAGCTCAGCACAATTCCGGAAAACAGGCCGATCGCGATCCAGCCCGACGACAGACCGGCTGCGTAGGCCGCGCCGGGCAGTCCCAACAGTAGCCAGCCACTCATGTCCGAGGCACCGGCGGAGAGCGCCGCCACTGCCGGCGGCAACGAACGGCCACCGAGGAAGTAGTCACTGGCATCCTTGGTGCGCTGGTAGGCGTAGACACCGATCAACAGAATAAACGCCAGATAGGCAATGAAAGTCAGTGCGACGAGCCATTGTGCGGACATGGAGAATCCTTGTTTTTTTAAGTGTGGCGCCGAGATCGCCAGTGAGGGCCGCCTGTATTTGCTTCTATTTAGTGCAAGTGCGGCCCGCAGAATAGGCGCGGCAACCAATTATTGTGTTTATTGCGCGTAAATCTACTAATTAGCTGGCAGCAGCTCAATCCACAAACTACATATTGGGAAACACATGGAAAAACTGACAACACTATGGGCATTTGTTTGGACGAGCTGCGTCAACTGGTCATTCGTCCGACCCTCAAGCATCTGAGATCCTGGTCGCAGGGTATGGAAAACCTGCTGCTGGGTACCGCCGCACAGGAGTCACAGCTCGGCTTCCACCTCAAGCAGGGGCGGCGCCACGGTCTGGGTATCTATCAAATCCAGCCCCACACACACCGGGAGATCTGGGACGAATACCTGATCGATTTCCCGGCACTCGCCTCCAAGGTGCGCGGCCTCGCCAGCCAGCGCGATTTCCTCGACCACCCCCACAGTGAGCTGGCCACCAACCTGCGCTACGCCACCGCCATCGCCTGGCTGATTTACCGCTCTGCGCACGTGTACAAGGTCGATGAAACCGACGTGGCCAATATGGCGCGGCTGTGGCACCAGCACTTCCACCACGGCCCCACCGCCACTGCGCGCGACTTCGAATACAGTTACGCGCGACTGGTCAGCGCCGCCGACCCTACAGATTCAGCGCCTCGATATACTGGGGTGGTTCCTCCGCCTCCCCCTCGGGAATCCAGGAGCTCACGTGCCGTTGAACTGAATGCTCATCCCGCCCGGCAGCCGCTGGTGTAGACCGGTCCAGCTCCAGGCTTTCAAAATCGTACAGATCCCGGTCCGCCAGCTGTGACGGCGACACCCGCGACAGCGCCGCGAAGATATTCTCGCTGCGCCCCGGAAACTTGCTATCCCACTCCCGCAACATCTGCTTGATAGCCTGGCGCTGCAGGTTTTCCTGACTGCCGCACAGGTTGCAGGGAATGATCGGGAACGCCTTGTGCTCGGCGAAGCGCTCCAGGTCTTCCTCGCGACAATAGGCCAGCGGGCGAATCACGATATTGCGACCGTCGTCGGCGCGCAGTTTCGGCGGCATTGCCTTCAGGCGACCGCCGTAGAACATATTCAGGAACAGCGTCTCGACGATATCGTCCTTGTGGTGGCCGAGCGCCACCTTGGTCGCGCCGATTTCCTCGGCGAACCCGTAAAGGGTGCCGCGGCGCAGGCGCGAACAGAGTCCGCAGGTCGTCTTGCCCTCCGGCACCACTTCCTTGACCACCGAATAGGTGTCTTTCTCCACGATGTGATGCGGCACGCCCAGCGACTGCAGGTATTCGGGCAGTACATGCTCCGGGAAGCCCGGCTGCTTCTGGTCCATATTGACCGCCACCAGCTCGAAATGTACCGGCGCGGTTTTCTGCAGGTTCAGCAGAATATCCAGCATGGCGTAGGAATCCTTGCCGCCGGACAGGCACACCATAATCTTGTCGCCCTCTTCAATCATGTTGAAGTCGGCGATCGCGCGGCCCACATTGCGGCGCAGGCGCTTTTGCAGCTTGTTGAATTCCAGCCGTTCGCGGCGGTTTTCCAGTTCGGACATGGTGCTTCTCTTACTACGGGAGTAGGGACCCAAAACAACAGGTTAATGCGAAGGCGGTGCTGCCGGTGGCCTTTTGCGGGACCGTCTGCGGCCATGGACGGCCGCAGCCGAGCCTACAGGGACGTACTCGAAGCGTGTCCCGCAAAAGACCACCGGCGGGACAGCCGCCCCGGGACTCGTTCGGAGCCCCGCCAATCAGGCCGCGATTGTACGCATTTCGATCACGGAGTACACGACTGATCAGCCACTTCCTTGTCCAGCAGAACCTTGACGCACGGCCAGATATGCTCGAGCAGCGCCGGCTGGGCACTGGCAGTGGGGTGAATACCGTCATCCTGCATCGCGCCCTGCTGCAGGGCCACCGGCTCCAGGAAAAACGGCACCAGCGACACTTTCTCCGCCTCCGCCACCTTGGGGTACACAGCGGCAAAGGCCTCGGTATAGGCGCGGCCGTAATTCGGCGGAATGCGCATGCCCAGCAGTAGCACCTCCGCGCCCTGCCTTTCCGCCAGTTGCACCATCTGTTGCAAATTGCGCTGCAGCGCCTGGGGCGGATAGCCGCGCAGGCCGTCGTTGCCACCCAGCTCCACGATCAGCCAGCGCGGCTGGTGTTCTTTCAGCAAGCGCGGCAACCGCGCCAGGCCACCCGACGTGGTCTCGCCACTGATACTCGCATTGACCACCGCTACCGGGCTGTCACCGTGATCCAGGCGCTCGCGCAATAGTTGTACCCAGCCCTGCGCCTCGTCGATCCCGTAACCGGCGCTGATGCTGTCGCCGAGTACCAGCAGGGTGTCGGCTTCATTCGCCTGCGCCAGCGGGACAAACAGCAGCAAACACAGGCCGAAATGCGCCAGCCGGCACCGGAAAATTTTTGTCGTCATGTCATACTCTCCACTGCTTCTTGCGTATACATACCGGCGCGTGTCCCGGTTCGCAGCCCCCGAAAATAAGGAACAGTGTATGCCCGCCATGCTCAAGGCCGAAAACATTCACCACCGAGTCGCCACCAGCGAGGGCCCACTGACCCTATTAAATAATATTTCCCTGCAACTCGCCCGCGGCGAAAGCCTCGCCATCACCGGAGCCTCGGGCTCAGGCAAGTCCACGCTGCTCGGCCTGCTGGCCGGACTGGACAAGCCCAGTGACGGCCGCATCTGGCTCGCCGGCGAGGAGATCACTGCAATGGACGAAGAGCAGCGCGCGGCCGTGCGCGCCCGCTGCGTGGGTTTTGTGTTCCAGACCTTCCAGCTGCTACCGGGGCTGACGGCGCTGGAAAACGTCATGCTGCCCAGCGAATTGCGCGGCGAGCGCGGTGCGGACAAACGCGCCGCAGAATTCCTCAGCCGCGTCGGTCTCGAACACCGCCTGCATCACTACCCGCGCCAACTGTCCGGTGGCGAGCAGCAGCGAGTCGCCATCGCGCGGGCCTTCTGCAGTATCAGCAATACCGGCAGCGAGCACAGTGACGGCATCCTGTTCGCCGATGAACCCACCGGCAGCCTCGACGCCGGCAACGGCGAAAAAATCATCGACCTGCTGTTCAATCTCAACGCCGAATCCGGCACCACGCTGGTACTGGTTACCCACGAGCAGCGCCTCGCGGGGCGCTGCCAGGCACACCTGCGCATGGTGGCCGGTGAAATCACCGCCGCCGATAGCGCCAGTTCCGCCGATGTCCTCTCCAGTGGCAACCCGGGAGCGACCGCCTGATGACCCGATTCACGATGCTGCCACTGCGGCTGCTCGCGCGGGACTGGCGCGGCGGCGAACTGGCCCTGGTGGCCACTGCGCTGGTGCTGGCGGTGGCCTGCGTGACCGCCATCGCGCATTTCAGCGACCGTCTGAACCGCGCCATGCATATCCAGTCGCAGACTTTCCTTGCCGCCGAGCGCGTCATCAGCAGCAGCCGGCCGGTGAATGCCACCTGGCTCGACGAAGCCCGCAAACAGGGACTGCAACAGGCGCAGACAGTACAGTTCGCCTCGATGCTGTCCACCGGCGACCAATTCCAGTTCGCCTCGGTCAAGGCGGCCAGCGAAGGCTATCCACTGGTGGGCCACCTGGAAATGCGGCCCAACAGCGCGGACAGTAGCCGGGTCGTGCACGGCGGACCGCCCTCCGGCGAGGTGTGGTTGGAACCGCGGCTACTGCCCCTGCTCGGGCTCGCAATCGGCGACCGCGTGCAGCTGGGGGACTCCCATCTCAAGGTCACCGGCCTGCTCGACTACGAACCCGACAGCAGCAACAACCTGTTTTCCATGGGTGCGCGGGTATTGATGAATGCGGCCGACCTGAATGCCGCCAATATCATCCAGCCCGGGAGCCGCGTGCGCTACCGCTACCTGTTCGCCGGTGACGACGCGGCGCTGGACGCCTATTTCAAATGGCTGAAACCGCGCCTGACCGATCACCAGCGCGTAATTGATCTGCGCGAGGGCCAGCCGCGCGTGGCCTCCGCACTGGATCGCGCCGAGCGCTTCCTGTTTCTCGCCGGCAGTCTCGCAGTACTGCTCGCCAGTGTCGCCGTGGGGCTCGCCGCGCGCCGCTACAGCCTGCGCCACACCAGCTATGTCGCCGTCATGAAAAGCCTCGGCGCCGGTCGCGGCAAGGTTCTGCGCATCTATCTCGGCCAGCTGGCGGCACTGACGCTGCTCGCCACCCTCGCCGGCCTCGCCATCGGCACACTGGTACAGGCCCAGGCGGTGGCCATGATGGCGGATTTCTTCCCGGTGGATCCGCCCCCCAGTCACTGGCAGCCGCTGCTGGTGGGCGCCGTCACCGGTTTCGCTTGCGCACTGGGATTCGCCCTGCCGCCGCTGTTCCGCCTCGCCCGCACCGACCCGATGCAGACACTGCGCCGCGACTGGAGCAACCCGGACCGGCGCGAGTGGCTGGGCCTGATCCTGGGACCGACGTCGATGCTGGCCCTGATCTGGTGGCTGTCCGGCAGCCTCGCCATCACGCTGGCGCTGTGCACCGGCATGGCGCTGCTCGTGGGCGGCAGCGCGCTGGTAAATCAACTACTGGTGCGCGGCCGCCTGTCCGCACTGGGCGGCAGCTGGCGCATTGCCATCGGCAGCCTGCAGCGGCGCGCCGCATTCAATACGCTGCTGATTGCCGCATTCGGTACCGGCCTGCTGGCCATGCTGGCCCTGGTCTTTGCGCGCACCGCTCTGATCGATGAATGGCGCATGCAGCTGCCCGAAAAGGCCCCCAACCACTTTCTCGTCAATGTCGCACCGGGCGATGTGGAAAGCCTGCACCAGTTGCTCGCCGACAACGGTGTGACCAGCACCGAGTTTTACCCGATGGTGCGCGGGCGCCTGGTCGCCATCAACGGCACCCCGGCCAAGGAGCGCAAGAAACAGGACGGCGCGCTACGCCGCGAGCTCAACCTGAGCTGGACCGATACGCTCCCCGCCGACAACAAAATTCTCGAAGGCGCCTGGTGGGACAAGGTCGATCGCGGCGTTTCCGTGGAAGTAGAGCTGGCCGCGCGCCTCAACCTCAAGCTCGGCGATCTGTTGCGCTTCTCCATCGGCGGCCTGGAAGTGGAAGCGCCAATTACCAGCCTGCGCTCCCTCGACTGGAACAGCATGCGGCCAAATTTTTACATGATCTTCGCTCCCGGCGCGCTGGAGGATTTCCCGGCCACCTACATCACCAGTTTTTACCTGCCGCCGGAGCAGAAACTGCTGATCAACGATCTGGTGCGCGCCTACCCGAGCGTCACCGTGATTGAGCTCGACCGTATCATCGCGCGCATCCGCGACACCATCGACCAGGTCTCCCTGGCGATCGAGTCGGTCATGGTACTGATGCTGATTGCCGGCGTACTCGTGCTGATCGCCGGCGTGCGCGCCAGTATCGCCGAGCGTTTGCAGGAGGCCGCGATAATCCGCACACTGGGCGGCCGCCGGCGCCTGCTGCTGCAAAGCCTGCTGCTGGAATTCGGGTTGCTGGGCGTCGCCGCGGGCCTGCTGGCCGCCGCCGGGGCCGAAGCTACCCTGCTGGTTTTGGCGCAGCGGGTCTTCGACCTGCCGTTCAACCTCCACCCGATGCTGTGGATCCTGGGGCCGCTGTGCGGCGCGCTGCTGGTGGGTATCGCCGGCACCCTGGCCTGCCGCAGCTCGGTCAGCCAGCCGCCGCTAAAAGTGCTGCGGGAACTCGCCTAGGCAGCACAGCGACAGTTGAGCAATATCTCCCTGCGCGGGCGGCCGGCGCCGCTCGCGCAACGACACTCGAACACCAAATCAAACAGAGCCCTATGGATTTAGAATTCGACCGCGATCATATCTGGCACCCCTACTCCTCGCTGATCAATCCCCCGCCCGTCTACCCGGTGGCGCGCGCCGACGGTGTACGCCTCCATCTAGAAGACGGCCGCACGCTGATCGACGGCATGTCTTCCTGGTGGTGCGCGCTGCACGGTTACAACGTGCCGGAACTGAACCGCGCCGCGCGGGAACAGATGGAGAAAATGTCCCACGTGATGTTCGGCGGCCTGACCCACGAGCCCGCTATCACGCTGAGTAAAAAACTGGTGGAGATCACGCCGGAACCTTTGCAGCGCGTTTTTCTGGCCGATTCCGGTTCCGTTTCCGTGGAAGTCGCCATCAAGATGGCGCTGCAGTTCTGGCAATCCCAGGGACGCGCGCAGAAAAACAAATTGCTCGCCCTGCGCAATGGCTACCACGGTGACACCTTCGGTGCCATGGCCACCTGCGATCCGGTCACCGGCATGCACCACCTGTTTGCCAGCCAGCTGACCCAGCATTTTTTTGCCCCGGCGCCGCGCCCGAAATTCGACAAGCCGTGCAGCGATGCCGATTTCGCCGAACTGCAATCACTGATCGAACAACACCGGGACCAGCTGGCCGGGGTGATACTCGAACCCATCGTTCAGGGCGCCGGCGGCATGCGCTTTTACTCGCCCGAATACCTGCGGCGGGTGCGGGCGCTGTGCGATGAGAACGACCTGCTGCTGATCGCCGACGAAATTGCCACCGGCTTCGGTCGCACCGGCAAACTGTTTGCCTGCGAGCACGCCGGAATCAGCCCCGATATTCTCACAGTGGGCAAAGCACTCACCGGTGGCACCATGACACTGGCAGCGACGCTCTGCACTGACCGCGTGGCCGAAGGTATCTGCCGCGGCGAAGCCGGAGTGTTCATGCACGGGCCAACCTTTATGGGCAATCCCCTCGCCTGCGCCGTGTCCAGCGCCAGTATCGACCTGTTGCTGGGCAGCCCCTGGCAACAGCGCGTCGCCGCCATCGAGGCCCAGCTGAAGCGCGAACTGGCCCCCCTGAAAGAAGCCAGCACTGTCGCCGACGTGCGCGCGCTCGGCGCCATCGGCGTAGTGGAAATGCGCGAGCCGGTCGACATGCAGCGAGTACAGGAAGCGCTGATCGCCCACGGTGTATGGCTGCGCCCCTTCGGCAAACTGGTGTATGCAATGCCTCCCTATGTGATGTCAGCAGAGGACCTGAGCCAGCTTACCGGGGCCATGGTGGATGTGCTCGGCGACCGCTAAGTCGGCCGCGATTGGCGCGAGATCACACAACCGCCAAATGCTGCCTATACTGACAAGCGACACAGCCAATTGCGGAGTTGTTATGTACCGCTTATTTACTTTGACGGCGATAGTCCTCGCCCTGACACTCGGCGGTTGCGGCCGCCACAGTGACACCAATGAACCGGATGCTGCCAAGCCAGCCGCCGGAGACACAGCGACCGAATCCATGCGTGAACCGGTCCCCGCGCCCACCGAGGAAAACGGCACCGGAAAAGAATCCGAATCGCAAATGGATTCCGGCATGGGATCCGAAATGGAATCGGGCTCCGGCATGGAGTCGGATGAAATGGGTTCACACATGGGCGGCGATACCGGAACCGATACCACTATCTGCACCCCCGAGTGGTTCGCCTGGGTGCACCAACAGGTCATCGGTCAGCAGGATGGCAAAATGACGGAGCTCTACCCCAACGGGCTGCCGGAGGTTGGCACTGACGAGTGGTTTATCGCCGTGGACAAACTCACCGGCGGCGATGGCGCTCACGGCCCCGACGGTGGCAGCGAGGAGTGGTGCAACATGATCCAACAGCGCCTCGGCAAATCCTCGACAGACGACGGTCAGTAACTGCTCCCCCCGGGAAGCCCGCTCATTAGCGGGCTTCCCGGGAGGCTCCAACGGAGGAGGTACCCATGCGCCCGCTAGCGAAATTGATCCTCGCAATTCCGGTCGCCGCCTTGATGCCGTCTGCACTCGCCGATGATAAGCCACCGCCCGGCGCCATGGCACTGTCTACTGTGCTGACGCATTTAGAACAGCAGGGCTACACGCCGATTATCGAAGTCACGCTGGAAAACGGGCACTGGGAAATTGAAGCCTACAAGACCGGCGAAAAACGAGAACTACAAGTCGACCCCAATTCCGGTGAGGTCTTGTCCGATGAACCTGATGACGACTGACCCTGTTTCGCCGCGTATATCGGCGCAGTAGCAAGCTCCCAAATACTATTTTCAGGAAAACCGGCCACTGGCCGGTTTTTTATTGCCTGTCCAATGCCTCGCATCGAAACTGTCTCGCGCCGAAGATGCAGAAAAAGGTATGGAGGAAATCCCGAGCATTCAATTAACCCCCGCGACGTAAAAAATAATTGGGAAGTGCGCACAGCCGACATTATCAATAAGATTTGGCAGTGCTCAGGAAGCGGTTTATGAACCTGTTTGCCACGGTCCTCATTGCACAGTCTCTCACCTTTCCAATCCCGCCCGATACCGGCCTATCCCAAGGCCCAGCCATCTACGACAGCCCCGACCTGTATGGTGCCGAACCCTCGGTTATTGCCATGGAGCCCTCGGCCGTGCGCAACCGTTTGCGGAGCCTCGGTTTTAATCCAATCACCGAAATGCGCTTTGTCGGCGGACGCTGGAAAGTCACCGCCTACTGGCAGGGCGACAAGCGCCGCCTGGAAGTGGAGGAGAATACCGGTCGCGTGCTATCCGATCGCCCCTACCGCCGCTAAAGCAGGGCCACTGCGCTATGGTTCAAGACCACCGGCGCGCTCGGCCATCAGCACCAACAGCCGACTGAACGCATCGTTGGCGGCCATGGTCGAGGACTCTTCCATCGTGTGGTAATTGGTGGTTGGGATCTGCAGCGTGGTGCCCTGCACAAAACCATTCGACGCAGCGACGATCCGACCCAGTTCGGTACTGCCGAGGGACTGCGTCTCGAGACCGCGCTCCACGGCGATACGATTCTGCGCGTCGATGTAGGTGTCCTTGTAGCCAAACGGGATGCCGTGCTCCCGACACAGCCCCTCCAGCATGGTCGTGGTTTGCGGATGGAACTCCGCATTGACGTCGCGCCGGCGCAAAACCACTTCCTGTTGATCCGCCGTATCGCGGTCGGGGTAGGGGCTGGTATCCACGACGATCAACCTTTCAGTACCGTCATTAAATCGCCGAAACCACTCCAGCAAATAGCGCCAGCTACTGCCCGCCTCTTCCTGCGCGGTGAAAAACGCGGTGCCCTGAAAGCCGAGCGCAAACAGGTGCACCAGGTGCGCCGCGGTCAGTACATTGTCGAGCTGCGCGCTGAGGATATCGTCTTCGATGGTGAGATGATCGGTAAAGGCCACCGGAGTCCCCGCCACCAGGTGGGCCAGGCCATCGACTTCGAAGATCAGGTTATTGCGGAACTCACAGACGTAGGCGCGCTTGATCACCCCGGAACCGCGATAGGATCCGGACCAGGGCTCATAGGCCATGACCGATACGCCCTGGAAGCGATCGACGATCTTCATCATCAGCTTTTCCGACACCGAATTGCCGAGCAGATCGGAGCGATTGCCGGTCACGAAAGCGGCGTACTGGAATTCGTTGGGGCCGGTGCAGATCAGGCCGTGCCGATCGATATGCGCGGAGAACATCGCCGCGTCCGGATTGCGCCCCTGCGCCACCAGCAGGCCCTCGTACCAGGTAACCCGCGCTCCGCGCTCCTCGAGCTCCCGCTGCAGCACGCGAAAGAACGAATGCTCCGCGCCCACCACGCTCGGGTTGCGGATCAGGGATTTGAGTAGGTCGATAAAGTCGTCGGCGCGCTGCATGAAGGCGGGATCTCCTGAAGACAGGCCCACAGTTTCACCGATTTACTCCGGACTGCATAGCCTGCTCGCGGCTAATAAAACGCCCCGCCCTACGCGATTCGCTCCGGGCGCGTGCTCTTCTCGAGACGCACCGCGATGAACTTGGACGTCGGGGTAAAGCTGCCTTCACCGTAGCTCTCCAGGGGAACCAGCGGATTGGCTTCCGGGTAGTAGGCGACGGCCTGACCCGCGGGAACATCGTAAGTCAGCAGCGTAAAGCCTCTGACCCGCCGCTCCACCTCATCCGCCCACAGCGAGACGATATCTACATTGTCACCGGCGCTAAAACCGAGGCGCTGAATATCGGCTTCGTTGGCCAGCAGTACTTCGCGCCCACCGTGCACGCCCCGGTAGCGGTCGTTCAATCCGTAAATCGTGGTATTGAACTGATCGTGAGAGCGCAGCGTCTGCAGGATCAGGTCAGGCTTCCTCCCCTTGCGGACAATATCCTCGTGCACCAGCGATTCCGGCAGCGGATGATTACTCAGCTGGGCGCGCCGCGAGGGCGTATTCCAGCGGCGCAATGCCGCGTCGTTTTGCAGGTAAAAACCGCCGCGATGCTTGATGCGCTGATTGAAGCCCGCAAAGCCCGGTATGGTATCGGCAATCAGGTCGCGGATGCGCCCGTAGTCCTCCACCAGTTCCAGCCATTTCACCGGAGCGTCGCCCAGCGTCGCCCTGGCCATGCCGGCAACGATCGCGGGTTCAGAGCGCATATCTTTCGACAGTGGGCGCAACTGGCCGAAGGATTCGTGCACCATGCTGAACGAGTCCTCCACCGTTACCGCCTGCGGGCCCGCCGCCTGCTGGTCGATATCGGTCCTGCCGAGACACGGCAGAATCAGTGCGCGGCGCCCGGTGATCAGGTGGCTGCGGTTCAGCTTGGTGCTGACCTGCACCGTCAGTTCGCAGTTACGCAGGGCACTGTAAGTGCGCTGCCGGTCCGGCGTGGCCTGGGCGAAATTGCCGCCGAGACCGATAAAGACTTTGATGTCGCCGGCCAGCATCGCCTCTATCGCCCGCACGACATTGTGCCCGGGCTCGCGGGGTGGGTGGAAACCAAAGCGGATTTCCAGCGCATCCAGGAACGCCTCCGGTGGATTATCGTTGATGCCCATGGTGCGGTCGCCCTGCACATTGCTGTGCCCGCGCACCGGACAGAGACCCGCGCCTTCCAGCCCGATCTGGCCGCGCAGTAATTGCAGGTTGGCGATTTCCCGGATGGTCTGCACTGAATGGCGATGCTGGGTAATGCCCATGGCCCAGCAGATGATGACCCGGTCACTGCGCCGGTGAATATCCGCGGCCCGCTCCAGCTCGGCACGGCTGAGGCCCGACTGCGCCTCGATCGCCTCCCAGGTCGTGGCATCCACCTGGGCCAGGTAGTCGTCCAGCCCATCGCAGTGCTGGTCGACAAACGGCTTATCAAACGGGCCCGTGTCACCGCGCGCCTCGGCATCGCGCTGCCACTGCAGCAGCCATTTGACGATACCACGCACAGCCGCCATATCGCCGCCCAGGGCCGGGCGGAAATAATCGGTGTTCAGTGGCGAATCTCCCTGGGCAACCATCTGCACGGGATCTTGCGGCGCCTGGAAGCGCTCCAGGCCGCGCTCCTTGAGTGGGTTGAAACAAACCACCCGGGCGCCGCGCTTGACCGCATCGCGCAGCGGTTCGAGCATGCGCGGGTGATTGGTGCCAGGATTCTGCCCGATAACGAAAATCGCATCGGCCTTGGCAAAATCCTCGAAGGTCACGGTGCCCTTGCCGCTGCCGATACTCTGTTTCAGCGCCACCCCACTGGCCTCGTGGCACATGTTGGAACAGTCGGGGAAATTATTGGTGCCGAATGCGCGCCCGAAGAGCTGATAGAGATAGGCGGCCTCGTTGCTCGCGCGGCCGGAAGTGTAGAATTCCGCCTGGTGCGGCGAGTCCAGCGCCTGCAACTGGCTGCCGACAATGTCGAAGGCCTCATCCCAGGAAACGGGCCGGTAGTGCTCCCCCTCCCCGTCATAGAACATCGGTTCCGTCAGGCGGCCCTGGTACTCCAGCCAGTAATCGTCGTACTTGCGCAGTTCCGGGATGCTGTATTCGGCAAAAAAAGCCGCACCCACACTCCGGCTGGTCGCCTCCCAGTTCACCGCCTTGGCACCGTTTTCACAGAACCTGATCCGGCCATCCTCGGGAGAGTCCCCCCAGGCGCAGCTGGGACAATCGAAGCCGCCATGCTGATTGGTCTGCAACATGGCGCGCAGGTTTTTGAATGGCTGCTTACTGTCGAGCCAGAAATGCGCCACGCTACGCAGCGCTCCCCAACCCGCCGCAGGGCAATCGTACGGCTCGAAGCGGAAGCGGTCGGCGGGTGGTTTCATTGGTTTACTCCCCAGTCAGCCGGCAGGGCGCCGGGCTGTAATAACGCGCCGGACTGTGTTGCGGCTGGTGGATAAGATTCAGATTGTATTGCCGCGCCCAGCGCACGCTCATGGTCGTGGGCGCGGATAGGCTCACCAGGCTGGCCACGCCGGAGCGCACCGCCTTGTGAATCAATTCCAAACTGCAGCGGCTGGTCAGGGCGATAAAGCCATCGTCCAGATCGAGACCCTGCCGATGGCAGGCTCCCAGCAATTTATCCAGCGCATTATGGCGGCCGATATCCTCACGACAGACGCGGGTCTCGCCTTGGCTATCCACGTACAGGGCGCCGTGCATGGCACCGCTTCTCTGTACCAGTGTCTGCGCGGCGGCAAAGCGATCACGTAGTCCCCGCAGGTGCATTGCCGGCGGCATGGCCCGCGGGTGTCGCATGGGAAGGTCAGAAAATACCTGCTCCAGCGCCGCCACCCCGCACAAACCACATCCGCTGATACCCACGAGGGTCCGGCGCTGCGCCCTGAAAGACGCAAAGGCACGGCTACCGAGGGTCACCTCGACACTGATGGCATCGCCCTCTTCCTGCATTTCGATATCGCGGACATCATCTATGGATTCGATCAGGCCGCCGCTGAGACTGAACCCCAACATGAAGTCCTCCAGGTCCGCCGGCGTCGCCATCATCACCGCGTGATTAATGCCGTTATAGCTGATCGCCACCGCTGCCTCCTCGGCAAGCGCCTGGCTGGTAACCACAGTAGCGGCATCAAATTCGCCGTAATCGTAAGACTGCGAGATGATCTCTTCCGTATCCACCAGCGTCACTCCCGCTTTTATTGGCGCTCGCCAACAGGCTAGAACAGTTTCCATATTCTAACGGCGATTCTTACGGTTTGTATGCCCGGAATGAACACCCACTGCCAGAGTCAGATACATGGCTGTCACCTAAAAGCAAAAAGGGGGACTGATGATTAGCGCAATTCCTCTCGCAAAGGTCCGATGACACAAAGCAAATTACCTGCGTCAGCTAGGATAGCTTGGCGCTGCTCTGCGCTAATGCGAGCAAAGAAACACCAATTTTTGTGCCCGCGAGTACTTGTAACGGCACCGACATGACAAACGCAAATTTGAACCAAACAGGCAAGCTGGCCAATGGTACCAGTGCGGCATACAGATCGATTGCCATTCCAAACGCACAAATAGCCGAAATTACGGACAACGGGATTTTACGGTAGATCACTATTGCGACAATCGGAGCAAATAGCCCTGCGACAAATGTGGTGCTGAGCATTGCTATCTGCTGATTAGGCTCGACAGGCAGGTTACCCGGCCCCCAGCTCACCCCATATATATTCCATATTTTCGTAATCATCATTTGAACGACAAAAACAGACGTTATGGAAGATAAAAATATGAAAAACAGCACTGTTACTCTTTTCATGTGTTCTCCTGACTCTAAAAGTGGAGGTGCCGATGTGTAGCGTTGGGCTTTCAACCCAAACTATGGATGAGCAGGTTGCCCCGCCTTTTATCTATCGACTTACAGGGCACTACCTATTGCTCAGGAAGATCATCGCACAATTTACAGGCAACCTGATTCCTGTAATTTCTGATACGAACAACAAAGAAAATAGTTGAACTTATCAATGCCCAAAGGACGCCAAACTCCAATGCGTACTCAAGCTCTCTACCTTTCCAATATTGAACAAACGAAAAAAGAGCAAACAATAGCGAAGACATTATCAAATATTGGAATATCCATTTCCTAATAGGCATAAAAACTCCACTTTATTATTTTAGATATAAAATGCTTACCGCAGAGGCTATCCACAAAGTGGCAGGCCCTACCTTCATACGACGCAGCGTGCTGGTGATTTTATGTATATCAAGATACGACATAAAACACCCAGTAAATCACAAAAATCAAAGAGCCTGACACCAGAACATACTGCGGAAGCAATGACCTCATCCTTAGAGAAAAGATAGAACATAAAAGAAACAATAGACCCAAAGGTCCAAAAATGTTCACTCCAAATATGAACCAACTTTCACAATCGAATCCATAGGGTCTGCTTGTACAAAGGCCAGATAGAGACCACAAGGCCAATGCAAGAGCCAAAATTGATATTAGCAGCTCAATTGAACCCACGATCCTAAGCATCTAAATATCCAACTTAGATACATAACGCTTCACGAAGGGCCAAATTCGAGTCCGGCGAGCTATTCTCCCAGCCGCGCCGTTTATAGCAAACATATGCAACTAGTTAAGCCAAAATCTAACCATGGTGTCTACGGATGTGCTTAATAAGCCCTTCGTCATTAAACTCCAGAGACATAACGTTGGTGGCTGTGTATTCAACAACCTTGTCCATGTGACTGGGCTTTACCTTGGCATGCTCGGTATACTTCACAAACACGACATTACGACCAAACATCATCTGATCAATCTTAATATCAGAGAAGAACACTTTATCTTTCATTTTGAAGATCATGCCCTTACGAAGTTCAGCCTTATCTGTGACGGTGACATTAAACTTTACATGCTCATCCATGAAATCATCCGCTAAGAATGATATAAAGTGGTCAATATCTTTCTCAGTAGTACCGGGTTGCTGCCTCGCATTTTTCGCCTGAATGAATGCTTCTGCTTTTTGCTTAAGTACTGCTTCGGAAAGAGTTTCTTTTCCCACAGCAATGGTCGACATACTGAGCAATAAAACTATAGCTAGAACAACTTTCACAAAACTCCCCTTGTTGGCTTAACGCCCGGCTTTGGGGCGGACTTGGAGCTGCGAAGCAGCGGAAAGAAAATCCCAGCCCCCACAGGGGCGGCAACAGCCGCTTTTTATCTGCCGCTACAGGGATGGAGCCTTGCCTCCTCGGGGACATAATGCTCCCCAGCAGATAGGGATAGGAAGCTCCAAATTGGAATCCCATCGTGCAATGATAAGGAAGCTCTCCCTTTCGAGTTCAAGGTCTACCCGGGCAAGCGCCACGCCTTCCTCGACACCGGCTGCAATGAATTCCTGGGTAACTGTTTCGACCAAGACGCGCCGGCCACCCTGAATGACAGGATTGCGTTTCTGAAGGAGCACCTTGGCGGCACTTGAACGGCACCCTCGCCATTTTTGTCAACCCGCAGATACACGAAAAGCCGTGCCGAAACCGGCCTCCCCAGCACTGCCTAAAAGTAATAGCCAAAATTAATATTCAGCCGAGAGTTCCAGCGGTCATTGCCATCGATCCCAAATCCCCAACGCCATCAAAAATATTTGAGTAGTCGTCACCCTCATTGCCGACAAACAGGTTTCCGTTTGAGCGCACATAATCTGTATATATGTACCAACCGCCGTTGGCCCAGGCGGCGCCGATGGTGACCAGCTCACTGTCACCGATATGTTCGCTCTCTTTTCGGATAGCGCTGTATTCAATATACGGGAGCACATAATCCAGCCAGGAAATAGTCTCGGTGGTGTATTTGTAGCTCAACGAAATCGCCGGTATCCAGGCGTCTGTGGCAACCGGCCAGGCAAAGTCTTAGGCACCCATTGGGACCAGCTCGCTCGTACCCAGGAGATTATCCGCGCCGATATCGATCTTGTAGCGGGTGAGCTGGCTCGCCAGCGTAAATCCACACACCTTATTGACCATATGCACAGAAGCCGCCCAGTGGTCGCCATTATCGGCATCCCTTCCGCGAAGTCTGCCCCGCTGTACGGACAAACCGAGGTCCGTGGTAATTTTCGCATTCCGGAAGTGGCGTATTACACGGCCATTTACCTGGCTGCGCTCACTGTAACCATTTTCAATGGCCGGGACGACACTGCCGTCATCCAGTATCGCGGAGCGCCACCTCACCACATCGTAACTGTACCGCGCACTGTCCGCGCTGGCCCCTTTCCAGTTTCCCTCGCTGCCCTCGAAATAGGCAAGTGCCAGGTCCCAGTCCCCCTGTTCAGTCAGGTACTTGATCCCCAGGTCCATATCGTCAGAGAGACCCACATAATAATGCTGATCGAAGAACCAGCTCTGCGACACTCCGTACGGCCCGGGCCCAAATGGTACCCTCGTCACACCGACCTGAATTTGACCGGCCTCGTCAAACTCGTACCCCAGCCAGCCGGTATGCAGAAAGTTGTAACCATCGTACCAGCGGTACTCCAGCGCACCCCTCAGGTGGCCGCTTTCAAGCGACGCATTGATGCGGAAGGTATCCAGCTCCACATTGCCGCCGTTGCCCCCGCGCTGCGGCGCCTTGCCAACCACGACGTAGTCCCCGTGGATGTAATTGACCCGCATAGCGCCGCCTAAAGTGACCGGGCCAAACCTTATTTCCTTGTCTTCTTCTTCAGCTTGCTCGTCGGCGGCAGACTCTGCCACCTTGTCCGGATCGGACACCACTGCGACTTCATCATCAGCAAAGGCATGCAGGCATACGAGCGCACACAGCAGCAAGCCCCACGGTGATAGAACCGCAAAATACCGTGTACTAGAGCATATCGAGCAGGCAGAACCCAGCACGAGCGAAGCAAATTGAAATTTTCCCACAAGGGACAAAACCATATGAATTATGAACCCATCGATTTTCAGACTGATACAGCCTGCTCTTCCGCTTCAACTTATTGAACGTACCCCTTATCGCCTCGCCAAAGCATCGTTGGAGGCTGAAAATCCACGCCAGTCTACCCTACCCGGCTAGCGCGGCAGGCAGGCGAACGGCGCGCCTGGCAGGAGACACGCCCTGCCCGTCGATTCATGTTAGCTGTAAGTACGACTACAGACGGGACAAAGACGGAGCTTTCTACCAATAGCCCCCCCTAATGCCCTGCAATACAGCGCGGCGGCACGTTATAGCACGCACTCACCGACGCACCTTCATAGCGAGTCTTTTGGTTCGATATGATGCCAAAACAGCTAAGCGTGGCCCGATATTCGACGACAGGAAAGGTGTCAACATTTTGTATTTTTCAGGAAGGACAAACAGATCGGCAAGATTGCCAATGGAGACAAGCACGATAGAGGGTGCAACCGAAGGGCCTGGCCACGATCGCTCCTGGCACGCAAATATAACCATGTAATCCTGATTTTCCTCGCGTATTTTAAAGACTGGAGCGGTCGGGATTTCGCCTTTGGTAGCGCGGGCCCTGATAACAGCCTCAGGCTTGATGATTTTCTACAGCCTGATAACGCCCAGCACACGGGCGGCTGAAATGAAGCGAAGCGTAATGTAAGCCGTCCGGCCCGGCGCCTTTTGCCGGGCTAACGTGCTGCTGTTTGTTATGCATCTTGATCACTTAAAGTGGTTATTGCTTTATCGATGGCCGCTAAGCGCCCGCTATGAAGGTCTGCTACTGCTCGCCGGTTCTTTTGTGGGATAACGAGAGCTTTACCATCTCTGTCGTTTGCGTGGAACTCCATATAAGTTGGCAATTCTTCTATAAGGAGGTACGCATTCACAATTGACTTAACTTCTTTAGATCCAAGGATTCCTATATCACTTAAGGCACTGTGGTAAACATCTAGGTATGTTCTTATTGGTACCCTTGAGTTCGGTGATGTAGAGCTCTCAAGACTTTCAACGCGCGCTTCAAACGTAGACTTGTTAATCTCTAATTCTGCTTTCAGCGCTGAGCGAATAGATTTAGCCCTATTTTCAATTTCAGAAATTCTTTGCTTCCTAGCCCAGTAACCATTGGCCGCTATTGTTGCTATTACTCCAATGAATCCAAGTAAGCCAGTAGAAATTATTTGGTATTGCTTTAATATTTCAAACATAGTGTTTATGCATAACGCCCGCAACAGGCGCGACTAATGCTATGCACAATTTGTGCGAAACTGGGAGCGCAGAGACCCGCACAAAATGTGCATAGCGTTGGGCATCCCGCGGAGGGCCGAAGGCCTGGAGCATCCTGCTTGCACTTGTTAAGCATGGACTGCACAGAAATTTAGGCAGAATTCCATAGCGCCACTCACCAAAATTCAATAGCTACTTTCTACGGCGTAATACGCCGGAATAGTAAACACAAACAACTCCGGCTCCTATCATAAGAAACCCAAACAGGAATGTTTGTTCAGAAGAGTGTTCGTAGGCGTGAAAATCGCTACTTCGCTGATCATAAGTGCGTATTGCCTCGCCACTTTTACCTTTGAAGCCTGCAATGAGCCCTCCAACTAAGAGGGCAACGCCAACCAAGAACAACCCAGAATCTTTTTTCATACTTTTTATGCTTAACGTTGCCAGCAGGGGCGGCCGAAGCGCAGCGTAGGCCGTCCCGCGGAGGCCCGAAGGCCCGGAGCAAATTGCCTGGCCTTGTTAACTTCTTTCACTGCCAAGTGCCTGGGCCAGATCTATATAGTACCGATCCTCAACTGAGCCATTCGGCCAGCTAGAAGGCTTGCCGAGCCATTCAGGTAGCTCACTTCCACATTTCTTGCTGGCGTAGTACAGGTAAAACATGGCTTCAGTGCTTGCGGGATCTATTTCCAGTAGCGTCTCTGATTCTTGAATTGCTTCTGAGCAATTATTGCTCACCAGGTATTCTTGAAATCTTTCTACTCGATTATTCCACTCTTTGGAGATATCAGGAATTTCATTTGCGAATGAAAATGCCGGAAAAATTATAGCGAAATTTATTAATCTTCGAATCATGCGACTCTTCTAAGTTAACGCCGCCAGCAGGGGCAGCCTACCTTGTGCGCGTTTTGCGCGATAATGGGAGCGCAGCGACCCGCGTAAAACGTACACAAGGTAAGCTGTCCCGCGGAGGGCCGAAGGCCCGGAGCTTTACTGCCTGGCCTTGTTAACTGCCTCCTGCACTTCGTTAAGTCCCTTAAGCCCATATACATGTAACGCTTGTGTATAGGTGCATGAGGATAGACTAAGTGGGGTACCTTTTTCTCCAAATACAAGGTAACGCATTCCTACAGATGTCAATTGACCGCAGGTACTTGTTTCAAGTGTTTCATTTGTAAGCCAGATAGAATCCGCCTCCCCTTTAATCTTATCTTGAATCTCCAATTTGTTATGAATCGTCTTCTCTGAATCTATGTAAGACTCCACGATCACACCAATGAAAATAAAATCTGAATCGGCCACTTTTCGCTCAACTGGTTCATCCCCGCAGTAGCAGGCAAACGCAAAACTCGGAATTATAGAAATCAATAGAATAAGCGCTTTCATATGTCTTTCGCAGTTAACGCCGCCAGCAGGGGCAGCTTACCTTGTGCATGTTTTGCGCGAAAATGGGAGCGTAGCGACTGCGCAAAACGTGCACAAGGCAAGCTGTCCCACGGAGGGCCGAAGGCCCGGAGTTGTACTGCCTGGCCTTGTTAGGTTCTTCATTGCTGTTGGCTTACGGAATAGATTGTTAGGCATACAAATAGCACACTATATATAGAGCAAAATAAACGCAGCAACTGAACATATGATACTTTGAATGTTTTACCAGAGAAAAACCAGTATGGAATAGTTGCAAATACTATTTGAATTGCTGTAACCAAATAAATTACTGAAGTCACTAAGACTAAATGTAATATTAATTTTAATATACCAACATCCCTTTCCAAGGCGTGCAGAACAGTAAAAATCACACTCAACCCAAATGCAACGACTGCGGTTTTAATTTCAGGTAGCTTTATCACCATCCGTAGCTTTCCGTCTTCAGTTTTTATTGAAAGTCTTATTCGAACTGGTCTTACCCACAAAAAGTAGACGCTCTAACTATGCGCATTTGCGCTCATACTCATCTGGGCTTATGTAACCCAGTGTAGAGTGCCTACG
>NZ_JACZCR010000049.1 GCF_014904735.1 Microbulbifer hainanensis
TTCTACACATCCGGTCTGCTTTAGCAAGCGCTTTCTGGCAGACTTTTTTGAGGTTTTCGCAGCTGCTTAACAGCGCTTTTGAAACCCTCGACCACCGTCTCCGGTGACCCTTGAAGTGGCGCGCATTATAGCGACCTCTTCGACCTTGGCAAGCTCTTTCTTGGAGAAACTTTCTTAAGAAAATCAATCACTTGGAGCTGCCTCCTCACTGCTTCTCAAGCAGCGAGGGCGCGAACTATACGAGCTGGCTCAGCCCGCTGCAAGCTCTTTTGTGACAAAACTGTAAAAAATGCTTTTTCGGCGAAAAAACGCTCAAAAAGCCATCAATTTGCCAGTGCAAACAGGTGGTACTTCTTCTTGCCGAGCCGGACGATATAGAAGCGGTCGCTCAGCGCCTTGTCTGCGGCGAACACGCTGGCGGGATCCCCATTACTTTCCATGCCGACGGCCTGGCCGTTCACCAGCACGGCATTGCGACCCAGCGCATCTTTAACCGGCTTGCCGGAAGGCGCCATGCCCGCATCCACCAGTAGGTTGATCAGGCTCTGCCCGCCGAAATCCGCTGGGAGATCGGAGCTGGGCAGGCCGTCGAGGCGCAACTGCTCGAGATCGCTCGCAGACAACTCGGCAATATCTCCGGAAAACAGCGCACGGGAAATCCGCTCCGCTGCGGCGAGACCATCCGCTCCGTGCACCAGCTGTGTCACTTCCCGCGCAAGGATACCCTGCGCCTCCGGCTTGCCGGCGCGCTCGCGGTCCGCGGCTTCGATCGCATCGATCTCATCGACACTAAGGAAAGTGAAGTAACGCAGGAATTTGTAGACGTCCGCATCGGCCGTGTTCAGCCAGAACTGATAGAAGGCGTACGGCGAAGTGCGGTTGGCGTCCAGCCAGATGGTGCCGCTTTCGGTTTTGCCGAATTTGGTGCCGTCGGCTTTGGTCACCAGCGGCAGTGTCAGGCCGAATACCTTGCCGCGGTGTTGGCGGCGCGTCAGATCGACGCCACCGGTGATATTGCCCCACTGGTCCGAACCGCCGATCTGCAGGGTGCACCCTTCGCGCTTGTACAGCTCGGAAAAATCCATCGACTGCAGCAGCATGTAGGAGAACTCAGTGAAGGAAATTCCCTCACCTTCCCGCTGAATCCGCTGCTTGACGGATTCCTTGTTAATCATATTGTTGACGGAGAAATGTTTTCCCACGTCGCGCAGAAAATCGAGCACATTGAGGTTCTGCGTCCAGTCGAGGTTATTGGCGACGATGGCGCTGTTGTCGCCACAATCAAAATCGACAAAGCGTGAAACCTGCGCCTTCAGTTTTTCCACCCAGCCAGAAACCACATCCGGAGTATTGAGACTGCGCTCCTGTGTTTTGAAGGAAGGGTCGCCAATCAGGCCGGTTGCGCCGCCAACCAGCGCAATCGGTTTGTGTCCTGCCGCCTGAAACCTCTTCAAAGTCAGTAGCGGGACTAGACTGCCTATATGCAGGGAATCCGCGGTGGGGTCGAAACCGCAATAGAGGGTTCTTGGCTCCGCCAGATGCTGTGTCAGCTCGCCGTCGCCTGTCGCCTGATTGATCAGTCCGCGGCGGTCCAAGTCTTTAAGCAGTGTCCCATCGACCCCGGCCATGGTTTCCCCTTCAAAATACTTTTCGGTTGAATCGGGCCGCCGGACGGCGGCAAAGCGGGCTGCAACATTACCGAAGTCTGCGGTAAATACAAGCGCGTACAATACGTGCAAACCACTGCCAGGGAATAAACGCAGAGGAACTCAATCATGGACAGACAGGTCAATTACTCCGTGAACCACGGCGGGAATTTTGTTATAAAGCCGCCTCGGTGTTCGTTTTTTAGGCACCGGTCACCAGTAACCCAGATAACAAGCACTAGCAGCGCCAGCCGATAAGACCATGTACGATCAAAGCAAACAGACGCCGAAGCGCCTGCTGGGCGCAGTGCGCCAGCACTTTCCCCGCACCCATGCCCTCGCAGCCGGCGCGGCCAGTTTCGCACTGGCGCTCACCATGTTCATGTCCACACCTGAAGTAGAGGCCAAGCGACTGCCCCTGGAGGTAAACCTCTCCAGCACGACAGCGGTCGAAGCCACTGCCGGTACCGCGGCCACACATCACGCCGCCGCGCCGGAAGCCGAGGAGACGTTGCGCGCCCACACACTGAAGGTCAAGCAGGGTGACACCCTGTCCGACCTGTTTGAGCGCGCCGGTGTCAGTGCCGCCGAGATGTACCAGCTGCTGGCCAGCGGTAAAGAAGCGCGGCAGCTGGCAAAGCTGGCCCCGGGCGAAGAGCTTACCTTCCGCACGGATGACCAGGGTGCCCTGAAGAGCCTCGAGCTGCACCGCGATCGACTGAACCTGGAAGAATTCAGCCGCGGCGATAGCGGAGACTTCAAGTACGCCCTGCACCAGCGCAAGGCCGACAGTTATACCGCTTATCGCCACGCCAAGATCGACAGCTCACTCTTTGTTGCCGGCAGCGATGCCGGCCTGAGCGGCAACCTGATCATGGAAATGGCGGACGTATTCAGTTCCGACATCGACTTCGCACTGGACATCCGCAAGGGCGATAGCTTCAGCGTCATGTACGAAGAAGAGTTTCTGGAGGGGGAAAAAATCGGTAACGGCCCCATCCAGGCAGTGAGTTTCACCAATCACGGCAAAACCTTCAGCGCGGTGCGCTACGTCGATGTCCACGGTGATGCCAACTACTACACGCCCGACGGCAAAAGTATGCGCAAGGCTTTTATCCGCACCCCGGTGGATTTCGCCCGTATCAGCTCCGGGTACAACCCGCACCGACTGCACCCGATTTTTAAAACCCGCCGCCCGCATAACGGCACCGACTACGCGGCCCCGACGGGCACGCCGGTCTATGCCACCGCCGACGGCCGTGTAATCAAATCCGGCTACAGCAAAGCCAACGGCAATTACATCTTCCTGCAGCACGGCGAACACTACGTGACCCGGTACCTGCACCTGAGCAAGCGCCGGGTCAAAACCGGCCAACGGGTGAAGCAGCGCCAGGTGATCGGCAATGTCGGTTCCACCGGTTACGCCACCGGGCCACACCTGCACTATGAATTCCTGGTAAACGGCCACCACCGCAACCCCGCCACCATCGTGCGCAAGTTGCCCAAGGCGAAGTCCGTCCCGGCGTCGGAAATGGCGCGCTTCCAGGCCCAGACCCAGCCGCTGCTGGCACAACTGGAAAACTACGAGCGCCCGGCCCTAGCCCAGCGTGACGACAACAGCGATAACAATACCGTCAATTAAACCGCGGATACCTGTTCCATGGCGGAGCTCTATATTGGGCTGATGTCCGGCACCAGCGTCGACTCGATCGACGCGGTGCTGGTCGACTTCGGCGAAAAGGACACCCTCCAGACAAAAATCGTCTCTACCCTCGGCCACCCGATTTCTCCGGCACTGCGCGAAGCCATTCTCGCGCTCTGCGCACCTGGACCGTCGGAGCTCGATCGCGCCGGACAACTGGACCGGGAGATCGGCCAGGTCTTCGCCGATGCAGTACTGAGCCTGCTGGACCGGGCCGGCGTGCAGCCCGGGGATGTCGCCGCCATCGGCAGCCACGGCCAGACCGTGCGCCATCGGCCACCCGGCTCTGTCTCCCTGCCCTTTTCCCTGCAACTGGGTGATCCGAACTCTATTGCTGCGCTAACCGGTATCACTACCGTCGCCGATTTCCGCCGCCGGGATATGGCCCTCGGCGGCCAGGGTGCGCCGCTAATGCCAGCTTTCCACCAGGCCGCATTCGCCACTGACCGCGATCGCGCAGTGGTCAACATTGGCGGCATGGCGAACATTACCGAGCTGTCCGCCGACGGCAGTGTCTACGGCTACGACACCGGCCCCGGCAACGCTCTACTCGACTACTGGGTGGGCCTGCACAAAGGTAAATCCTACGACGAAGACGGCGCCTGGGCTGCCAGTGGCCGAGTGCACCCGGAGCTACTGAACCGGCTGATGGCCGACCCGTACTTCGCCGCCAAGCCTCCCAAGAGCACCGGCCGCGAGACCTTTAACGCGAGTTGGCTCGAGGGCGCCAGCGCAGGACTGGAAGTCGCCCCGGTGGATATCCAGGCAACGCTGGCAGAAGTAACCGCCGCCAGCATTGCCGATGCCGCACACCAGTTTGCCTCCGGCGGCGAACTGCTGGTTTGCGGCGGCGGCGCCAGAAACAAGGATTTAATGGCCCGACTGCGCCGGCGCCTGCCGACCTGGTCGATCGCCTGTACCGGCAGTTACGGTATCGATGCGGACTGGCTGGAGGCAGTGGGATTCGCATGGCTGGCCCGCCAGACCCTGCTGGGATTGCCGGGCAACTGTCCGGGCGTCACCGGCGCGCGCAAGAAAACGATCCTGGGAGGGATTTACCCCGCCTGACGGAGCGCAGGCAGGGCGTGTGGCGTTGCGGGCAGGCGCCCGCTGGCTCAAATCGAAAAGGAGGAGCCGCAGCCGCAGGTGGAAGAGGCGTTGGGGTTCTGCACCACGAAACGGGACCCGGAAAGCCCTTCCTCGTAGTCCACGCTGGCCCCCACCAGGTACGGATAGCTCATTGCATCCACCAGCACCTGTATACCGTCTTTCTCGACGACAGCGTCGTCTTCGGCCACCAGCTCATCGAAGGTAAAACCATACTGGAAACCGGAGCAGCCACCACCGGTGACGAACACGCGCAGTTTCAGTTCCGGATTGCCCTCTTCCTCCAGCAGACTCTTGACCTTGGCCACGGCCCGCTCGGTGACCACAACCGGCTCTGGGGAAAAGGAAACAGCTTCTGACATAGGTCTCTCTCGGCAGAACAGGCATTCGCGCCCGCATAAAAACTATGCAGAGGCGCAGCCTTGTGGCCGCCATCTTGCTAAAACCAAGGAAATCAGTCAAGTATAGTGAATCGGCGGGCGACAAGAAGCGCCGACCCGCCGGTCGACCGCGGTGCGGCCGGAAGAGAATTACTCGGCGTCGATGACCGTCTCATCCGAGTATTCGATCATGCGCGGCTCGCCGGCAGTATCCACGTCGACATTGGACACCAGCGCGCCATTGACCTGGGCGCCTTTGACCATCTCGATCAGCTTGTAATGGACATTGCCTTCCACCATCGCCTTGGAGGACAGCTCCAGATGGCGCGTGGCGTAAACGTCGCCCTTAACATTGCCGTTGATCACCACGTGAGGGACGCGGATTTCACCTTCGACCATACCGCCATCGACGATCTGCAGGCGCGCATCGCTGTCGCTGTGCGCACTGACGTTACCGCGCACTTTGCCCTCGATCACGAGGTTGCCGCGGAAGTGGAGATCGCCGGAGACTTCGGTCTGACGCGCAATCAAAGTCGTGTGGTTACTGCTGGAGCTAGCCATAGTGTTAGCCTTTTCTTTCTTTCTTAACATAATTCACCCAAACCTCGTAGCTTCGACGCTACAGTCAATTAGCTTTTCTGCACCAGCCAACCGTAGCGCTGCTCTATATTGAAACCTTTGCGCCCACTGGATTTCAGCGACAGCTCCACACCTTCAGGCTCAAAGCCCTCGGGCAACTGTAGCTCGCCCTCGATATTCTGAAAGTATTTAAAGCGCAAAGGTATCTTCTCACTATCCACCTGCGCCGACAGAGCGCTCAGCGGATAGCGTTTTGGCTGTCCATCCTGGCTGCCCACAACGGTGAAGGTCGCATTGCCACTCACCACGTTGTGTCGAGTCGTCGACTGCTGCACCAACAGTTTGTACTGGTAGCGCCGCTGGTCAGACGTCTGCGAAATACTGAAACGGCCGATGGATACGCCATCGCTGCCGTCGGCCGGGGCCATCAGGCCGCGGTAAAAAGTGATTTCCTGCTTGAGTTCGGCAATGCGGTTGTCTTTCGCCACCAATTCGGCGCGCACTTTCTCGCCGGCCTGTTCACCGATGGTCAACGACTGCTCCGCCGTCGCTGCCCGCAGGCGCAGAGACTCGTTCTCGCTGCGCAGTTTGTCGAGCTGTTTCTGGGCCGTGTCGTATTCCCGGGTCTTCTGGTCCAGGCCCTGCCGCAAGTGGTGCTGGCCGGCGTAATAGGCCGCGGCCGACGTCGCCAGCACCAGCAGCGCCACTCCGATCACAGACAGCGTCCCGGAGAACGGCCGGTGGGGCACCACTTTCATGCGGTACTGCTTGCTGCCTTTTACTTTTTTCGCCATGAATTCCGCTGGTTTGTTATTTGGTTATTTCGAGAATGTGGTAATCGCCGCCGATTTTAAGGCAGCAGAGCGGGGCTCTCCAGTCCCAACGTCTCATTTAGCCCGAACATGATGTTCATGTTCTGTATCGCCTGCGCCGATGCGCCTTTGGCCAGGTTGTCGATGACCGACATGACTACCAGGGTCTCACGCCCCTGGGGCTGCATCAGTGCGATCCTGCACATATTGGTGCCGCGTACGCTGCGTGTCTGCGGGTGACTACCGGCGGGCAGTACATCCACAAACGGTTCGTTGGCGTAGCGCTGTTCAAACAGCGCCTGCAGTTGCTCCGCGGACTGCCCTTTGCTGAGGGTGCCGAACAGCGTCGCGTGGATGCCCCGCACCATCGGCAGCAGGTGCGGCACAAAGGTCACGCGCGCCGCCTCGGATCCGGCAGGCTGCACCCGGCGCAGCCCCTGCTCAATCTCCGGCAGGTGGCGGTGCCCGCCGGCGGCATAGGCGCGGAAGTTGTCGCTGTTTTCGGCGAACAGCAGTTCCGTCTTGCCCTGGCGACCGGCACCGCTGGCGCCGCTGGCAGCACTGGCGATCAGGTGCTGCGGATCCACAGCGCCGGCTTCCAACAGCGGAATCCAGCCCAGCTGGATTGCCGTGGGATAGCAACCGGGGCAGGCCACCAGTTGCGCACCGGCGATATCGGCGCGATTCACTTCCGGCAAGCCGTAAACCGCCTCGGCGGCCAGCTCCGGTGCCGCGTGCGCCTGGCCGTACCACTGTTCCCAGGCGGGAATATCCTGCAAGCGGAAGTCTGCCGACAGGTCGATCACGCGCACTCCGCGCTGAATCAGTTCGGGAACCTGGGCCTGGGCTACGCCGTGTGGCGTGGCGAAAAACACCAAGTCGCAGGCGGCCAGCTGCTCCAGGTCCGGTTCGCAAAATGCTAGATTGCAGTGACCCCGCAGGCTCGGGAAAAGTTCCGCCACCGCTGTGCCCGCAAGGGCCCGGGAAGTGATCGCGGTCAGCTCTACCTGCGGGTGCGCGGAGAGCAAACGCAACAATTCCACTCCCGTGTAGCCGGTACCGCCCACAATTGCTACCTTGATCACCGCCACGAATCTCCTGTGCTCACTGCGGCCGCTGTTTGCGGCCCAATCCTCGATATAATCAGGCGAGCACTCTACCACAAGCTTCTGCCAGATAAGGATGTGTGGTGTCACAACGCTCCCGACTGACCAGCAGTAAATCGCCGGGCAACTGGCCCGCGCGCGAGCGCGGTCTGGAAAAGTTGCGCCTGCAACTCGCCTCCCAGGAAGCGCTGGCACCGCTGCTGGCCCTGGCCCTGTTGACCGGCGCCTGCGCGGGCCTCGTCACCGTCGCCTTCCGCCTCGCCAGCGAGTGGCCGACTAAGTTTTTCCTGTCGGCACCCGGACACTTCGAATCCCTGGCGCCGATGTGGCGATTTGCGCTGCCGGTTTTCGGCGCCCTGGTGTTGGGTGCGGTATTTGAGCTGCTGCGCCCCAGTCGGCGCGCCGTCGGTGTCGCGCATGTGCTCGACCGCCTGCACAACCACCAGGCGCAAATGCCGCTGTCCAACGCCCTGCTGCAATTTTTTGCCGGGGCAGTGACACTGATCAGCGGCCATTCAGTCGGCCGGGAGGGACCCGCCGTACACCTCGGGGCCGCCAGCGGCAGCTGGGTCGCGGGGAAGTTGAAGTTGCCCAACAATTCCGCACGCAGCCTACTCGGATGCGGTGTGGCCGCGGCGATTGCAGCCTCGTTCAACACGCCCCTCGCCGGCGTGGTATTCGCCATGGAAGTCGTCATGCTGGAGTACTCCGTGGTCGGATTCCTACCGGTGATGCTGGCAGCGGTGGCGGGCAGCGCCACTACCCAGCTCACCTTCGGTAGCCGCCCGGCATTCAGCGCGCCAGCCATTCACCTGAACTCGCTCACCGAACTGCCGATCCTGCTGCTGTGCGCGGTCGTGATCGGCACACTGGCCGCCCTGTTTATCCGCACCCAGCGCAAGCTCACCCCACTGCAACGGCGCTCCCCGATCATGCGTTTTCTCGCCGTCGGCCTCGTCACCGGCACACTGGGTATCTGGGTGCCGGAAATCCTCGGTGCCGGCTACGACACCCTGGGCCTGGCAATGATGGGGGAAATCGGTTTCACCGCGCTCATCGTCATCGTCGCCGCCAAACTGGTCGCCACTTCGGTAGGCAGCGGCCTCGGCATTCCCGGCGGGGTCATCGGCCCCAGCCTGTTCCTAGGGGCCTGCCTGGGCGGCATCGCCGGTGGTCTCGCCAACCTGTGGCTGGGGGAGTTCACCGCCAGCCCCGGCTTCTACGCGATGGTGGGCATGGCGGCGATGATGGCGGCACTGCTCAACGCGCCCCTGGCCGCGCTGCTGGCCATTCTCGAGCTCACCTACAACCCCAATGTGCTGTTTGCCGGCATGATGATGATCGTCACTGCGTGCCTGGTGTGCCGTCAGGTTTTCGGCACCGAAGGCATATTCCAGGAGACCCTGCGTGCACAGGACAAGAGTGGCACCCCCAGCTGGCGCCAGCAGATGCTCAGTCGCGTCGGTGTGGCCAGCGTGATGGAGCGGCGCTTCGTGGTAGCGCCGCGCTATGTGGGCGAGCCCGAGGCGCGGCGTTTGATCGAGCGCCACCCCCTGTGGATCCTGATTGACCTGCCGGATAAGCCCGCGCCACAAATCCTGCGGGCAGCCGATCTCGCCACCTTCCTCGAGCGCCTGCGGGAAAACCGAGTTGAGTTCGAACAGGAGGCCATCCCGGAAGATATCGAGGACATAGATCTGCTCAAACTGCCCGGCGAGCGCCATCAACCAGCCGCGCTGAACTGGCGCTCTACGCTACTGGAAGCCCAGCAGCAGCTGGAGTCCAGCGGCGCCGACGCGCTGTATATCATTCGCAGCCAGAGTGGCGCACTGGACAACAATGCCGCGGGCATTATCCTGCCTCAGGACATCGATAACTTTTACCGCAAATAATCCAATCTGTTTCTGCCAAGGGGGCACTCAATGCTGTGGGTTAAGGCTTTTCACCTGGTCGCCGTGGTCTGCTGGTTCGCTGCACTTTTCTACCTACCGCGCCTGTTCGTCTATCACGTGGATGCGACCGATGCGGTGAGCCGCGACCGCTTCTGCATCATGGAGCGCCGCCTGTATCGTGGTATCGGCACGCCTTCAATGATTATCACCATCGCGCTGGGTATCTGGCTCGCCAGCTTTAACTGGGAGTACTACAAGACCGCCGGCTGGTTCCACGCCAAGCTCGTGTTCGTCGTACTGCTGATCGGTTACCACCACATGTGCGGCGCCTACGTACGCAAATTTGCCGAGGGTACGAACACCAAGAGCGGACGCTATTTCCGCATTTTCAACGAATTGCCGGTGATCGCGCTGATCGCCATCGCTATTCTGGCCGTGGTGAAACCTTTCTAGGCCCGATCCCTGCCGTACCCGAAGACACCAATTTTGGCGCGCTATCATTCCGATGAGATCGCGCCCAGCATCTAGAATGAAGGAACCTCCGGACACCTCCACACAGCCACGGAACCGCACGACTCGATCATGGATACACGCCAACCCGTCGTACTGACCGTCACCCACCACGACCCCAGTGGCAGTGCTGGTATCACTGCGGACACCGAAACCGCCGTCAGCCTGGGCTGCCACTGCACATCGGTAGTGTCCGCCATCAGCGTGGGGGATACCGGAGAACTGCTCGGTGTCGCCCCGGTGGACGACAGCCTGCTGGTGGAACAGGCCCGCGCGGTGCTCGAGGATATGCCGGTGGCCGCCATCAAGGTGGGCTACCTCGGCTCGGTAGAGAATGTGCGCGCACTGCACAGCGTGCTGCGTGACTATCCGGATATCCCCGTCGTCATCGATCCCGACGCTACCCTCGCCGACAAACAGAGCCTGCTGGCACCGCCGCTGTGGGAGGCGATGACATCCCTGCTGCTGCCCCACGCCACCATGACCTGCCCCAACCGCCGCGAAGCCTGTGCCATGGCGGTGGAGGCGGACGTACTGGACGCCATGGCGCAGGAACTACTGGAGAGCGGCTGCCGCTACTTGCTGGTGACTGGCGTGCCCAGCGAACAGCGGCTGGAAAACCGCCTCTACGATGAGCGCGGCCTGATCCGCCAGTTCCACTGGGAGCGCCTACCGCCGGCCGCCTACGGCACCTGCGGCACACTTGCCACCGCCATCGCCTGCCATATCGCCCACGGCCTCACCATCATCGAGGCCGTCAGCCGCAGTCAGCAATTCACCTGGAGCGCCATCGCGGACAGCCGCCGCCTGGGAATGGGCCGCCCGATTCCCAATCGCCTGTTCTGGAGCAAGCGCTGATTCGCCGGTGAGCCACCACTGCCCGCGCGACGTCCCCTCTGCAGCGACCGTTTGTAGGCGCTGCCCATTACCGCGATAATACGCGCGAAATTTTTCCACCCCTCCAACGAATTCCGAGTCGATATGAGCAAATCCGAGCAACTCTTTGCCGAAGCCCAGCAGTACATTCCCGGCGGCGTGAACTCCCCAGTGCGAGCCTTCCGCGCAGTCGGCGGAACCCCCCTGTTCATTGAACGCGCCGAAGGCGCCTATCTGTATGACGCCGACGGCAAGCGCTATATCGACTATGTGCAGTCCTGGGGACCGATGGTCCTCGGTCACGCACATCCGGACGTCATCGAGGCGGTTGTGGAACAGGCCCAGTCGGGCCTCAGCTTCGGCGCCCCCACCGAACTGGAAACCGAGCTGGCAGAAGAACTGTGCCGCCTTTGGCCGAACATGGATCTGGTGCGCTTCGTCAACTCCGGCACCGAGGCCACCATGAGCGCCATCCGCCTGGCGCGCGGCTACACCGGCCGCGACAAGATCGTCAAATTCGAGGGGTGCTACCACGGCCACTCCGACTCGCTGCTGGTCAAAGCCGGTTCCGGCGCCCTGACCATGGGCGTGCCGTCTTCCCCCGGCGTGCCGGCGTCGCTGGCGGACCACACCATTACGCTGAGCTACAACGATGCCGAGGGCGTGCGGAAGTGTTTCGACGAAATCGGCGATCAGATCGCCTGCATCATCGTCGAGCCGGTGGCCGGCAATATGAACTGCATTCCGCCGGTACCGGGCTTTCTGGAAACTTTGCGGGAAGTCTGCGACCAGCACGGTGCGGTGCTGATCCTCGACGAAGTAATGACCGGCTTCCGCGTCAGCCTGACCGGCGCCCAGGGTCACTACGGTATCGAAGCTGATCTGACCACACTGGGCAAGGTGATCGGCGGCGGTATGCCGGTGGGCGCCTTCGGCGGCAAGCGCGAAATCATGGAGCAAATTGCGCCGCTCGGTCCGGTCTACCAGGCCGGCACTCTGTCCGGCAACCCGATGGCCATGGTGGCCGGTCTGGAAACCCTGCAACTGATTCAGGAGGAAGGGCTGTACGACCAGCTCACCGCCAAGACCGACCGCCTCGTGGAAGGTGTGCTGGCCGCCGCCAAAGAAGCGGGCATTCCATTGACGGCCAACAAGGCCGGCAGCATGTTCGGTTTCTTCTTCACCGATGCGCCGCAGGTCTCCAACTACCAGCAGGTCATGGCCTGCGATACCGAGCGCTTCAACCGCTTCTTCCACGGCATGTTGGAGGAAGGGGTCTATCTTGCGCCGGCCTCCTACGAAGCCGGCTTTATGTCCGCGGCCCACAGCGATGACGACATCGAGCAGACCATCGCCGCCGCGCGTCGTGTCTTTGCGCGACTGGACTGACCCCCTTCAATTGGCGCCCTTCCCATGATGGAGCGGGCGCCCACCCTCCCCTCAGAATCCCATCGGCGTGACAGTGCCCTGCGAAAAGCATTGCATTTTCCGTGCTCGCGCCATATAAAAATGTATACATTTTTTAGAAGGTATACATTTTGAACCGTTCACTATGGGCGGATAGCAGCCTGTCCACGATCAGCGCCGGCTTCGTCGCCGTACTGGTCGGCATTGCCAGCTCCGTCGCTATCGTCTTCGAAGCGGCCCGCGCTGCCGGGGCCAGCGAGGCAATGATGGTGTCCTGGATCGGCGCCCTGGGCCTCGGTATGGGCCTGACCTGCATCGCCTTTTCCTGGTACTACCGTGCGCCGGTAATCACCGCCTGGTCCACGCCCGGCGCCGCGCTACTGGCGACCAGTCTGGTGGGGATTCCGATGGCCGAGGCCATCGGTGCGTTTCTGTTCAGCGCACTGCTGACTTTGCTAATCGGCCTGTCTGGTACCTTCGACAAGGTCATGGAGAAAATCCCCATGCCGATCACCAGCGCCATGCTCGCCGGGATCCTGGTGCAATTTGGCCTGTCGATCTTCACCTCGCTGCAGGGCAACCCGCTGCTGGTTGGTACCATGCTGCTGACCTATCTCGTCGGCCGCCGCTGGCTGCCCCGCTACGCGATTATCCTGGTGCTGGCGGTTGGTTTTCCGCTCAGCTGGCTGCTGGGACTGGTCCATTTCGAGCTGTTGCACTGGACGCCGAGCCGACCGGTGTGGGTAGCGCCGGAGTTCAAGTTGTCCACGCTCCTCGGCGTCGGCCTTCCGCTATTTATCGTCACCATGACTTCGCAGAATATTCCCGGCGTTGCCACCCTCAGAGCCTGCGGTTACGAGCGGGTGCCGATTTCGCCGGTCATCAGCGGAACGGGGCTGACGTCGCTGCTACTGACGCCATTCGGCGGCTTCGCCTTCAACCTCGCCGCGATTACCGCCGCCATCTGCACCGGGCCGGAGGCGCACGCAGACCCCGCGCGCCGCTACACCGCCGGCATTGCCGCCGGTGTTTTCTACCTGCTCGTGGGGCTCTGTGGCGCCAGCGTCGTGGCCCTGTTCAGCGCCTTTCCCCAGGCGCTGATCGCGAGCCTGGCCGGGCTGGCCCTGATCGGCACCATCGGCGCCAGCCTCGCGGGCGCCACTGCCGAAGTCGAAAGCCGCGAAGCGGCGCTGATCACTTTCCTGATCACCGCTTCCGGCGCCAGCTTCTTCGGTATTGGCGCAGCCTTCTGGGGACTGGCCGGAGGTCTGGCGAGTTACTGGATGTTCAGAAGGCGGGATTCGTGAACCTCTACCAGCGTATCAAGAGGGATCTCCAGCAAGGCCGATTCCCCCCCGGCCGCGTGCTGAAGCAGGCGGAACTGGCCGAACTCTACGACGTCAGTCGCATTCCGGTACGGGACGCGCTGCAACAGCTGAAAAGTGAGGGCTGGCTTACCGGACACGGCAAGCGCGGTGTCGCGGTGCCGCGTTTCGACGTGCTCGAAGTGGAGGATCTGTACCTGATGCGTATGCGTCTGGAACCGCTGCTGCAGACACTGGCGGCGCCGCACCTCAGTGCCGAGACCCTGGGCCGCGCGCGGGATATTCTCGACCGCATGGAATCGGACCGGACACTGTCGGCAACCGAGATAGGCGCGCTGAACTGGGAGTTTCACGCGTGCCTGTATCGCGCCGCCGCGCGCCCGACCCTGTTTGCCACAGTGGAGCAACTGCACCGGCAGTGTGAGCGCTATATCGGCTACCAGTCCCGCAGTCTCAACTACCAGGACACCAGTCAGCGTGAACACTACGCGATTGTCGACACACTGCAGCGGGGCGACAGCGAAACGGCCGCCTCACTGCTGGAACAGCATATTGGCGCCGCCGGACAACAGCTGGTGACATTCCTGCGCTCGGGCAGCGGTTGAGCCGCGACTCAGGCCGCCGCCAGCGCCGCCATGATCAGTAGGCCGAGACAGCAGAAAAAGCCACAGAACCAGAACAGGGAGCGCGCGTAACCCCAGTCCCGCAGGTAGCAGAAACCATACAGTATCCGCGCCACGACAAAAGCCACGGACAAGCCGGACAGCCAGAATTCCGGCACGCCGGCGACCATGGCCCCGAGCACCGCAGCGGCGAACGTCGGTAATGCCTCGAAACTGTTGCGCTGTGCCCAGTCGGCCCGGCGCGACAGACCGTCCTGCTGCTCGAGATATTCCCGCGGCGCCAGATTGTTATAGCGGCCCGAGCCGGCCGCCTTGGCAATCGCGGCAAACCCCGGCGGCATCAGCACCGCCACCAGCAGACACCACAAAGCTGCTGCCATCAGTCCGTCTCCCATTTGATATGATTGCCGCCAGCTTATCCGCTGCGGCACCGTCGCGGCAAAACCCCTTCTATCAGCCTGAGTGACTATCCCTATGAGTATCAGCCTTCACCGCGGCGCCTATCCCAATACGCGATTGCGCCGACTGCGCGCGCAGGATTTCTCCCGCCGCCTGGTGCGCGAACACCAACTCACCTGCGACGACCTGATCCTGCCGCTGTTCGTGATCGAGGGGCGCAATGAAACCCAGCGCGTCGCATCGATGCCGGGGGTTGAGCGGTTGACCGTGGATCTACTGGCACAGAAAGCCCGCGAGCTGGTGCAGCTGGGTATTCCCGCCGTGGCGCTGTTCCCGGTGGTGGATCCGGCGCACAAGTCCGACGACGCCCGCGCCGCCTACGACGCCGACGGCCTGGCCCAGCGCGCAGTGCGCGAACTGAAAAACGCCGCGCCTGAGCTGGGTGTCATCACCGATGTGGCACTGGATCCCTTCACCAGCCATGGGCAGGACGGCCTGATGGACGACAGTGGCTACATCGTCAACGACGACACCGTCGAAGTGCTGGTGCAGCAGGCCCTGTCCCACGCCGCCGCCGGGGCCGATGTCGTGGCACCCTCGGACATGATGGACGGGCGCATTGGTGCAATCCGCACCGCAATGGAGCGCGAAGGCCACATTAACACGCTGATTATGTCTTACGCCGCCAAATACGCCTCGGCCTACTACGGGCCGTTTCGCGACGCGGTCGGGTCCGCCGGCAACCTGAAAGGGGGTAACAAATCCAGCTACCAGATGGATCCCGCCAATGGCGACGAGGCCCTGCACGAGTGCGCGCTGGATATTCAGGAAGGTGCGGACATGATTATGGTCAAGCCGGGCATGCCCTACCTGGACGTAGTGCGCCGCGTCAAAGACGAGCTGCGCGTGCCCACGTTCGCCTATCAGGTCAGCGGCGAATACGCGATGCACTGCGCCGCATTCGAGAACGGCTGGCTCAATCGGGAAGCAATCATTCTGGAGTCGCTGCTCAGCTTCAAGCGCGCCGGTGCCGACGGCGTGCTGACCTATTTCGCGATTGAAGCCGCGCAATTGCTGCTGGACACCTGACCCCTGCGGGCGCGGTACCCGTCTATACCGCGCCCCGTTTATCTCCGCTCTAACGGCAGCTCCCTAGCCCTGAGCGAACTGCGTATGCCCCCCTGCAACTATCCCTCACCCGCTGGTATCAGGCAAAGCCGTCAATGCCGGCGTATCAGAACAGGCGCGCCCAGGCGCCCGGATCGACAATCAGCACAAACAGCAGCCCGGTCAGTGCGCCCCAGAAATGCGCGTCGTGATTGATATGGCTGTTTTTGTCGCGGCTGGCGTACACGCTATAGGCCAGATACAGCAGACCGAACAGCCAGGCCTGCACCGGAATCGGCAGAAACAGCAGGAACAGCTCGGATTTCGGGTAGTAGACAATAAAGGCAAACAGCACCGCTGAAATCGCACCGGAAGCGCCGACACTCGCGTACTTCGGGTTCTGCCGCTCCTTGAACAGCGTGGGCAGGTGACTGGCGACCAGTGCAACGCCGTAGAGAACGACAAAGCGGGTGCCGCCGATCAGCCGCTCGAGTGGCGGCCCGAATATCCACAGGCACCACATGTTGACCAGCAGGTGCATCAGGTTGGCGTGGACAAAACCGGCGAGGTAGATCGAGTTGCGCTTTTCACCGCGCCAGACAAAGTAAGGCTGGAAAGCGCACTGCGCGAGCAGCTTGGGGGACAGGTACAGCGCGATCAGGCTGACCGCGGTGGTGACGACCAGCAGAACGGTAGTCGCTGAAAAGGCAAAGTGGTTCACTGGCGCCGCGGGCTCTGTTTCCGTGTGAACCTACAGGCTACTACAGATAGCAGCGGCGCCAAACCGCGTGCGAGCACGCGGCGGCGCCTGGTCCATCAGGGCCACTGATCCTCTTCATCCGGCGGCCACGGCTCTGCCTCTTCCACCGGCACACCGCCCTGGTCGCCGCGGCGCTGGCGCTGCTCTTCTTCGCGCCGCAACTGCTCCTGCAGCTCGCGCTGCGCTTCGCGGGCGCGGCGCTCATCCTCCGAAGGCGGCACCTGCTCCGTATCCGGATTCTGCTGCATTTCGTCGTCCTGTTGCAGCTGCTGCTGCAACTGGCGCTCGCGTTCACGGCGGCGCTCCTCTTCGCGTGGATCGACGCCCCAGCCCGGGGTCATGTCCTCGCGCGGCGCGGCCTCGTCCCCGCCTTTATCCTTGTCAAAGAGGTCGCGGAACCAGCGCCAGCGATCGCGCCCGGCACATTCCGGCGCGGTTTCGAGCTTGCTCTCGTAGGAGAACGGCAGCTCACGCCCGCCCTGGCAATACTCCGGATTCATGTACTGGCCGCGGCTGTTCACCGGTTTGAATTCGACACCGCGCGGCGGCTCGACGCGTCCGTGTTCGTGCGGCAGCTGGCGCATGATCTCGGTCCAGATCTTCAGCGAACCGGTGGCGCCGGTGAGGTTGGTGCGCTTGTTGTCGTCGCGGCCCACCCAGACCACAGCGGTCAGGTTCGGCGAGAAACCCGCAAACCAGCTGTCCCGGTAATTGTTGGTGGTACCGGTCTTGCCGGCAAAGGACACGCTGCCCGGCAGGCGCCGGTATGCGCTGCGGCCAGTACCCTCGCGCATGACCTGCTCCAGGGCGTAGCGAATCAGGTAGGCGGGCACCGGATCCACGTGGCGTTCGGCGCGGCGGCGGAACTGCTGCACATGCTCGCCGTGGGCGTCGGATACCGCCAGCAGTGTGTGCAGTTCCACGTCTTCACCGCCGTTGGCCATGGTCTGGTACATGCCCGCCACTTCAAACGGCGTCAGTTCCGCCGTGCCGAGCAGCAGTGAGGGTACCCGCGGCAGGTTGGCCTGCACCCCGAGCCGGCGCATGGTCTGGCGTACATTCTCAAGCCCCAGGTCGAGACCCAGGCGTGCGGTGGCCAGGTTGTAGGACTTTTCCAGCGCCTTGTACAGCGGTACCAGTCCGTGGGCCTCCTTTTCAAAGTTTTCCGGCATCCAGACCTCGCCGTTCTCCCCCTCGATGCGGATGGGGGCATCGTCAATCAGAGTCGCCAGGTTGTAGTCGAAGGGGCGTTCCAGTGCCGTGAGATATACCGCCGGCTTAATCAGCGAGCCGATCTGGCGCCGCGCTTCGAGGGCCCGATTGAAGCCGGGGTAGTGGGGGCGGCGATCGCCGACCATGGCGAGTACTTTGCCGCTGTGATTGTCCACCACCACGGTAGCGGCCTGCAGGGAGTCCTTCTGGATGCCGCGCGTTTTCTCCAGGCTGGTAACTCCCCCACTGACCGCATCTTCGGCCAGCTTCTGCACCGACGGCGCCAGGGAGGTGTAGATCCTCAAGCCCGCAGTGCGCAGCTCCTCGTAGGAGTAGTAGGGGCGCAATTCTTCCAGCAGGCGCTCGGTGAAGGCCGGGTAAGGGTTCTGCGCTGACTCGCCGGCGGTGGCGACACCCAGCGGTTTGGCCGCATAGATTTTGCGCTGTTCCTCGGTGATCAGCCCCTGCTCGGCCATCAGTTCCAGCACGGTGTTGCGCCGCTCCAGCGCCCGCTCCGGATTGCGCCAGGGGTTGTAGTAGGAAGCGCCCTTGGCGAGCCCTACCAGCAGGGCGACTTCCTGCGGCTCGAGGGTGTCCAGTGGCTTCTGGAAATAGAACTCGGAGGCGAGACCGAACCCGTAGATGGCGCGACTGCCCTGCTGGCCCAGCCACACCTCGTTCATGTACTCCTGCAGGATATAGGCCTTGTCGTAGTGCAGCTCCATCAGGATGGCCATCAGCGCTTCATTGAATTTACGCCGCAGGCTCGGCTCGTGATCGAAGAAGATATTCTTGACCAGCTGCTGGGTGATGGTTGAACCGCCCTGCACCACGTGGCCGGCGCGAATATTGGCAACCATCGCGCGGGCGATCCCCCGCGGGGATACGCCGTGGTGCTGCAGGAATTCCTTGTCCTCCACCGCGATCAGGGTATTGGCGAGCAGCGGCGGGATATCCTTGAAACGCACCGGGTTGCGGTCGTCACCACCGCCGAGAAGCGTGCCGATATTGGCGGCATCGAGGCGGAATTTTTCCAACGTTTCGCCATTTTCGCCGCGCAAGTTTCTGATCTCGTCGTTGCGCAGGCGAAAACTGACCTGAGCCGCCGGTTCGCGACCATCGGCATGGATAAAGTCCCGGCGCCAGACGTGATAGTCCATCCCCTCACGGGACCACTGTCCGGGCTCTGCAAGGCGCTCCACTTCACGGTAATTGAGCGCGGCAAATTCCGCCTGCAGCTCATCCGGGCGCATGATCATGCCCTCTTTCAGCACCAGCGGGCGCGCGAACACCCGCGCCGGCAACTGGTACTGACGGCTGTCGAGCCGCTCGCGCAGCTCTACGTCCAGGTAGACCATGTAGCCAGCCAGAACCAGGCAGCCCACCAGCCCGAGCAGGCCTAGCCGCACCATCCAGCGGCGCAGTCTTCCGGATTTGGGCGCGTTCTTGCGCCGGCGCTTTGTCGATGCCATATAAATGCTAAACCGAGGTTTTCAATCAACTATAGATAGGCTGCCCGCTGGCGCGCGGCCCATTTGACCGGCGGGCCGCCTGTGTTTATCAACAACGCCGCGCGCCGGGCCTTTATAAGCTCTGCTTCGCACAAGTCAAACCCATCGCCTTGCACTTGGCCGAACGCCGGCCATAATGCGCCCGTAACTCCGCGCAATTGGGCACGATTCAAGGACAACTATGCACCAGTACGATCTCTACGGCATCGGCGCCGCCCTCCTCGACACCGAAATCGAAGTCAGCGACGGCGACCTGCAGACACTCGGCGTCGACAAGGGCGTCATGACCCTGGTGGACGACGCCCGCCAGCGACAACTGGTGGAAGACCTGCGGGACCACCTGGTCACCGCCAAGCGGGCCTGTGGCGGTTCCGGCGCCAACACGGTGATCGCTGCCAGCTACTTCGGCCTGCGCACCTTTTATTCGTGCAAAGTAGCCGCGGATGACAACGGCGATTTCTACCGCGCGGACCTGGCCAGCGCCGGCGTCGACTATCCGGCGACACTGCAGCAGGCCGACGACGGCGCCACCGGCAAGTGCCTGGTACTGGTCACGCCAGATGCCGAGCGCAGCATGAATACCTTCCTCGGCATCAGCGAGCGGCTGTCCGTGGACGAGCTCGACGTGAAGGCGCTCGGCGCCTCGCGTTGGGCCTATATCGAGGGCTATCTGGTCTCTTCCATCAGCGGCCGGGCCGCCGCCATTGCCCTGCGCGAAAATGCAGAGAAATCTGGCGTTAAAACCGCGCTCAGCCTATCCGACCCCGCGATGGTGCATCTGTTCCACGACGGCCTGCGGGAAATGATCGGCAGCGGTGTCGACCTGCTGTTCTGCAACCGCGATGAAGCACTGGGTTTCACTGGTACCGACAATGCCGACGACGCCGCGCGTGCACTGCGGCAGTACTGCCGCAGTTTCGCCATTACCCTGGGCGCGGACGGCGCACTGCTGTGGGACGGCAGCCAGCAATATCGGGTGGAAACCCCCAAGGTGCACGCCATCGACACCAACGGCGCCGGCGATATGTTTGCCGGGGCCTTCCTCTACGGTCTGAATCGGGAGATGTCGTTCAGTGAGGCGGGGGAGTTGGCCTGCCGCGCCGCTGCCCAGGTGGTAAGCCAGTATGGCCCGCGCCTGCGCGCCGAGCAGCATTCTGAATTGCTCGCACCGGTGGTCTGAAGCCCGTAGTTATCAGGCGGAAGTAACCGTCATGGGCTGGGCGCCGCTACGGGTGTGACTCGAAGTGGCGCTGACCGCCGATTTCCGGCAGGCAGGAGGCCGCGGCGATTCCGAAGCCCTGGGCGAAATCCACGCCCATCAGGCGCAGCTTTTCCAGCAACTCCGGTGTCTCCGCATATTCGGCGATGGTGCTGATACCCATGCGCTTGGCGAGGTGATCGACGGTACTGACCATGGCGCTGTCGATCTCGTCCTCGAGCATGTTGCGCACGAAACTGCCGTCAATTTTGAGGTAATCCACTGGCAGCTGGCGCAGGTACGCCAGCGATGAAACGCCGCGACCGAAATCATCCAGGGCGAAGCTGCAGCCGGCGGCGCGCAGCTTGTGGATAAAGATCAGCGCCCGTTCGAGATTATTGATGGCGCTGGTTTCGGTGATCTCAAACTGCACCCGCGACGGTGCAACCCCCGCCTCGGTCAGTGCGTGCAGCACGAAGTCTGCGAAGGCTTCGTCGCCGAGGCTGATGCCGGAGATATTGATCGCATAGCTGCAACCGCTCACACCCTGGCGCTGCTCCAGCGCCATATAGGCGAAGATGTTCCGAATCACCCAGCGATCGACTTCCTCTATCAGCCCGTAGCGTTCCGCGGCGGGCAGGAACATTCCCGGCGAAATCACATCGCCATCACGCCCACGCATACGCACCAGGACTTCGTAGTGATGCACACGCTGACCGTCCTGCAGTGCCACCACCGGCTGACGATAGAGCAGCAGGCGGTCTTCCCGCAGAGCGGCGTGGATCTCCGCCACCCAGGTGGTCTGGCGACGCTTTTCCAGTACCTTGCGGGAATCGTTGAACAGTTTTACCCGGTTGCGCCCCTGGTCCCGCGCCGCACAGCAGGCGTCGTTGGCGGAGGCGAGCAACTGGCCCGCCGGCGGCGCGTGGCGGTCCACTGCTACCGCACCGATGGAGACGGCCACACGGCTGTCGTTGCCGTCCCAGTGGAAGGCAAAATCCTGCACCGCCGCACGCAGCCGCGCCACCACGCGGCGGGCTTCTTCAACGGTGCAGTCGCGCAGCAGTATCGCAAATTCGTCACTGCCCACTCGCGCGAACAGATCCGAACTCGAAAGACAGCGCTGTAGTAATTGCACCAGCTGGATCAGCAGCTGGTCACCGGCGGCGTAGCCCAGCGTGTCGTTGATCACCTTGAACTGATAGACATCCAGGTACAGCAACACGTGGTGCTGGCGCTTGTCGACACATTGCGACAGCACCGTCTGCAGCTCATTTTCAAAAAACTGGCGATTGGGGAGACGGGTGAGCGCATCGTGACTGGTCTGCCAGCTCAGGCGGGATGAGATACGGCGCGCCGCGGAGGTATCGCGCAATACCAGAACGAAATTCTGCAGGTTGACGCCGTCGCGCACCGCCATAACCTGTACGCTCACTTCGCGCCGCTCCTCGCTGTCGGAACGCAGCAGGCAGGCTGTGAACTCGCGCGCGCCGGGCACTTCCAGCGCCGCATCGGCGACTTCGACCTCAGGCAACACCGGCGCGAGCGGCGCGCCGCTCGCGTCACAGAACTGGAGATTGTCGTTCAGCCGCTGGCCCGGTAGCAGACCGACCAGGTCGCCGGTCATTTCACTGACGAGCGGGTTGCTGTAGACGACCCGCCCCTGCGCATCGGCGACAATCACCCCGTCGGCGACTTCCCCCAGCGCCAATTCAGCAGCCCGCAGGTTGAGTTGCGCGCCCGGCATCAGCTCTTCTTCGACCTGTGCCAGCAGGCCCAGGTACTCGACAGATTTCGGATCAAACTCAGTCAAAGCTGCAAGCTCGCATCATCAATAGCGTTGTGCACAGTGAGTGGACCGGAGTTTAGAAACCGCATTCACTCTCCTGCCGAGCGCACTGTGGACCTGTTAACTCCATCGCGCAAATCCATATGCAGCCTTAAAGCGCCGAGCTTTCCCTGCTCGTCTGCTTTCTCTGGGACCTTAAAGTGCACATTCAGTGATTGGTACGCAAGAAGTTTTTCAGTTTCTCGTCGGCAAATGCGCGCTGTAACGTGGCACTGAGAAGATTATTGACGCGCGATTCAACCTCCTCACGGGACGGCTTGATCAGGCTGCGGTCTTCGCCCTTGGAGCGATAGTTGCCGTAATAGGTAGCACCGCCAATGGTTACAGCCAGCTGCACTTCGGCAGCGGTGTCCACGGTGCTCGTTACCAGTTTATTGGGACTGTCGTACTTGAGGCCCGTCAGGTTCGCTACCACCTGAACATCGGCATTGCCGTTGGTCGGGCGAAAATTCCAGCTCGCGAAACCGTCGCTCAGGGAAGCCGCCATAGCACCTTCCACATCGTTCGCGAGCGACACCTGGGAGCTGTTGGCATAGACGCCACCGAGCGAACCCAAGCCGCCACCGGGCAATTGGTTGACGCCGCGCACACTGATGGTACGTCCTGCGCCAATGTTTTCCGCAGCTACCTCTACCTGCGGACGCACCTGAATTTGCAGTGGGCTGTGGGCGCAGGCCGCCAGCGTGCACACGCCCAGCAACAGCAGTAGTTTTTTCATCGATTCCTCCAATGATTTTGTTGGTATTCAAATATTTTTCGCGAACCGCGGCCGATTTCGACCGCGGCGATGAGTTTGATTTTCTTTCGCCGCTCTCACCTGGCGAAAGCTCTGTGATCATCCGTGCTGATGATGTTCCGCCTTGTCGGGGCGGGCACCAGCGCGGCGCACGGGTACACTTACATCCAGCGCCTCTCCATCGGCGAAAACCAGACGCAGGGACAGCGCTTCGCCGGCGCGCAACTGGACGCCGTGCAGCATCAGATGTATGCCACCGGGTGCCATCGCCAGGTTGCCATCCGCCGGGATGGTCAATTGCGCCAGCGGTCGCATGCGGATGACGCCGCCGTCGGTCACCGTGGTATGCAGATCTGCCGACGCCCCCACACGCCCGGGCAGCTCCACTCGCAACAACTGACGCGGTGCCGCAGCAGAATTGTGCAGCGACAGGTACGCCGCGCTCATGCCGGCGCCCGGCAGTGTCTCGCGCGCGACCCCTTGCACTGTCAACGCCGCTTCGTTGGCCGACGCGGTATTGATCCACGCGGTCAGCGCCGCCATTCCCAGCATCGCAAGCAATTTCTTCACGGTCAGCCCCCTTCGTTTGATGGCATCAGTATCAACCGCGGCTGGCTGCCGAGGCGTATATCGCCGCGCACCCGGTAACCCATAACTGCCTCGCGCAGCTGCTGGTAAATCCAGCGCCCCTCGGCATCGTTGCGCGCCACGATAATGACACGCAGGCCTTCGCGGCGAATTTTCTGCGCGGTGCTCTGCAGTAACGCCACAACCTGCGCGTCTTTGGCTGCCAGCGGCCCGGCGGGCAGCGGCACACTGTCGCCGGATGGAACATCGGCGCTGGCGCGACGGCGTTCGCGCACCAGCTGCTCGCGCACCTCGGCTACCAGCGCATTGCCCGGCGCAAGCTGTTCGGCATGACTCAGGTAAGCGTTGACCTCACCGAACGAGCGACGGCGCAGTGCGTCCCGCGCCCGCCCGACCAGGTCGATGACGATCATCTGTATGCCGCTTGCCGCGCGCTGGTTGCCCGGATCCAGTTGCTTGACGCGCAGATAGTAGTCGTAGGCACTGACACCGGCAGGCTGGGTCAGGAAGCCCTCGCGCTGCGCGGCCTCGGCGCGGCCGAGAAAGAAGGCGATATTGCGCTGACGGATTTCCTCCGGTGTGGGACCGGCGGGTTTCTGCGGCGCCGGCAGCGGCACCGCGCGCGGCGCAGGAACCGGGGGCGTCGAAACGCAGCCACTGAGCCAAAGTGCCGCGGACAGCGACACGCCGAAGAAGCAAAGACGAGTAACCGGCGTCAAGCTGATCCCCCTGCTGTTGTTTTTTTGTCCCGCGCGCACCACTATACTGCGGATAATCCGCTGCCAGAGCCGCCCGGAACTTGTTCGGGCACTCCGCTGAACCGCTGCGCGCTGTGGCAGTCAGACATTCTGACTATAAAGAATTTTTATTCCCATGGCTGTGATGACCAACAGTTTCCAAAAAAATTTCCTCGCCGCCCTGGCAACACTCATTTTGTTGATCGGCGGGACCGCCCAGGCCGCTCAGGATCCCTTCGCCAGCCAGTCCCTCGATGCGGCGCAGGACGACGAGTTCCTGCCGGTCGACCAGGCCTACCAGCAGGATTTCCTGTTCACTGCGGCGGGCGTCAGCGCCATCTTCCAGATTGCACCGGATTACTACCTGTACCGCGACAAGCTCGCAATCTTCCGTGTCGACGGCGGGCAGAAAACTCCGGTATCCGTTTCGCTCCCCCAGGGAGAGACCACCTGGGACGACTACTACGAGAAAGAAACCGAGGTCTACCGCCTGCAGCTGGAGGCCCCTCTGTCTCTGCCGGCGGAGGACACGCCTATCGAGCTGGAAGTGCACTACCAGGGCTGCGCCGATGCCGGCCTCTGCTATCCACCACAGGTCCGCCACTTCCGCCTCGACCAGAGCGCGGGCACGGCCGAACCCACCCCGACCGCACCGACTACCGCCGCCCCTTCCGGATCCAGCGCGCCGGGCAACCGCACTGCCGGGCTGTCGCTGCCACTGGCAATGGTTCTCGCCTTTATCGGAGGTCTGCTGCTGAACCTGATGCCCTGCGTCTTCCCGGTGCTGTCGATCAAGGTACTGGCAATTAGCCAGGCCGCACAGCACGGCGGCCAGCGCCGCGCCCACGGCTGGGCATACAGCGCCGGTGTGGTGGCTAGTTTCGTACTGATCGCCGCACTGATGCTGGCCCTGCGCGCCGGCGGCGAGGCGATCGGCTGGGGGTTCCAGCTACAGTCGCCATGGCTGGTCGCGGCGCTGGTATACCTGTTCTTTACCATGGGGCTCAGCCTGTCGGGCCTGACTGAGTTCGGCGGCCGCCTGATGGGGGTCGGCCAAAATGTCAGCGCACAGCAGGGGCTGCGCGGCTCCCTGGCCACCGGCGCACTGGCGACCGTCGTCGCCAGTCCCTGCACCGCACCGCTGATGGGTTCCGCCCTGGGCTATGCGGTGACCTTGCCGGCTGGCCTCGCCCTGGCGGTATTTGCTGCACTGGGAGCCGGGATGGCAGCGCCTTTCCTGTTACTGACTCACATCCCCGCACTCACTGATCGACTGCCACGTCCGGGTCCGTGGATGGACAGGCTCAAACAGCTGCTGGCGTTCCCCATGTACCTGACTGCCGTGTGGCTGCTGTGGGTGCTCGGCCGCCAGACTGGCAGCGATGGCGTTGCCCTGGTGCTGGCCGGGGCCGTCGCGATCGCTTTTGCACTGTGGCTATGGCCGCGCCCCCATGAAACCTGGAGCAAGCGACACTGGGGCAAGGGCAGCGTGGCACTGGTGGCAATTGCGCTCGCCTTCGCACTGCTGCCGCGGCTGGCTACGCTGTCGCCGGCGACGCCAACGGAATCGGAATACTGGCAGCCCTACTCCGCAGCGCGGCTCGACAGCGCGCGCAGCGAGGGACGGCCGATCCTGACCAACCTGACTGCGGCCTGGTGCATTACCTGCCTGGCCAATGAAAAAGTCGTGCTGTCCAGCGATGCGGTGAGCGAGGCCATCGATCAGCTCGGCGTGGTCGCCCTGAAAGGAGACTGGACCAACCAGGATCCGGAAATCAGCACACTGCTGGCCAAATACGGCCGCACCAGTGTCCCCCTGTACCTGCTGTACCCTGCCGGTGGTGGCGAAGCGCAGATACTGCCGCAGGTCCTGACCCGCGATGGCCTGCTGGCAGCTCTCAATGCCGCCGCCCAACCCACTACCAACACGTCGCAACGCGCCGGATCCGCGTCCCCATCGCCCGGGGCGTCTTTATAGCCATCTCACCGGGCAAAACCGTCATCGCACCGTTTATCTTGCAGTAATCAGGCAGGAAAAGTGTCCTATCTCCGGCTATCGTCAATAAAGCGTGCGCTGGGGCATGGACAGGGGGTCACTTTTGCGGCACACTCGCCCCGGTTTTGTGGGAACTTGAGCCAAACCCGGCGGTTGCCTGCAAGATAGCCAACTTTCGCCAGGTTTTTGTGACCATTTCGCGCTTTTCCTTCAGAGTAAGCTATGGCAAAAATTCTGCTGCTACACGGCCCCAATCTCAACCTGCTGGGCACCCGCGAACCGGAAATTTACGGTGCCACCACGCTGCCCGAAATTGACCGGTCGGCGCGTGCGCAGTGCGAGGCCGCCGGCCACGAGCTGGCGACGCTGCAGAGCAACAGTGAGGCGGAGTTGATCGATCGTATCCAGGTGGCGGCGATCGAAGGTGTGGATTTTATCGTGATCAATCCCGCGGCATTCACCCACACCAGCGTGGCCCTGCGCGATGCCCTGGCAGCTGTAGCCATCCCGTTTATCGAGCTGCACCTGTCCAACCCCCACGCGCGGGAAGCTTTTCGCCACCACTCTTATTTATCGGACCTGGCTCGGGGTGTGATCTGCGGCTTCGGCGCACAGAGCTACACCCTGGCCCTGCAGGCGGCCATTCACCAGATCGGTGCGGGCGCCAATCAATAACTGACCAGAACTGCGAGTGAGTACTATGGATATCCGCAAAATTAAGAAACTGATTGAACTGCTCGAGGAATCGGATATCGGCGAGCTGGAAATCAAGGAAGGTGAAGAGTCCGTGCGCATCAGCCGCGGCGTGAGCGGTGCAACACAGGCGGTAGCGCCGATGATGCCCGCGCCAATGGCCCAGGCCCCCGCACCGGCAGCCCCGGCTCCGGCGCCGGCCGCACCCGCCGCCGAATCCGGCGACGCCGTACCGGCCCTGACCGGCCACCCGATCAAGTCGCCGATGGTCGGCACCTTCTACGCGGCTTCCAGCCCCGGTGCGGAGCCCTTCGTCAAAGTCGGCCAGCAGGTCAAGGCGGGCGATGTGGTATGCATCGTCGAAGCGATGAAAATGATGAACCAGATCGAAGCGGACAAGGCCGGCACCATCGGCCAGATCCTGGTGGAAGACGGCGAGCCAGTAGAGTTCGATCAGCCGCTCGTGACCATCGTCTGAGCGGGGTGAATCGGAATGTTTGACAAGATACTGATCGCCAACCGGGGCGAGATCGCCCTGCGCATCCTGCGCGCCTGTAAGGAGATGGGCATCGCCACCGTGGCGGTACACTCCCAGGTGGACCGCGACCTGAAGCACGTGCGCCTCGCCGACGAGTCCGTGTGCATCGGTCCCAATCCCTCGCCGCAGAGCTACCTGAATATTCCCGCGATTGTCTCCGCGATGGAGATTACCGATGCCATCGCAGTACACCCGGGCTACGGCTTCCTCGCGGAAAACGCCGATTTTGCCGAACAGGTGCAGAAAAGCGGTTTCACCTTTATCGGCCCCGACGCCGACACCATTCGCCTGATGGGCGACAAGGTCTCCGCCATCGCCGCGATGAAAAAGGCCGGCGTGCCCACGGTACCGGGCTCAGACGGCCCGCTACCCGCGGACGGCGACCGCTGTCTGGAGATTGCCAAGAAGATCGGCTTCCCGGTAATCATCAAGGCCGCGGCCGGCGGCGGTGGTCGCGGCATGCGCGTGGTGCACACCGAAGCGGCATTGCTGAACGCCATTTCGGTCACCAAGTCCGAGGCCGGCGCCGCCTTTGGCGACAGCACCGTGTACATGGAGAAGTTCCTGCAGAACCCGCGCCACGTGGAAATCCAGGTGATGTCCGACGGCCAGGGCAACGCCATCCACCTGGGCGATCGCGACTGCTCCCTGCAGCGCCGCCACCAGAAGGTGCTCGAGGAAGCGCCCGCTCCGGGCATTCCGGAGGAAGTGCGCCAGGCGGTGTATGAATCCTGTGTACAGGCCTGTATCGATATCGGCTACCGCGGTGCGGGCACCTTCGAGTTCCTGTACGAGGATGAGCGCTTCTACTTCATCGAGATGAACACCCGTATCCAGGTGGAGCACCCGGTTACCGAAATGGTCACTGGTGTCGACCTGATCAAGGAACAGATCCGTGTCTGCGCGGGCCAGAAGCTGTCCATCAAACAGGAAGACGTCGTCATTCGCGGCCACGCCTTCGAGTGCCGGATCAACGCGGAAGACCCCAAGACCTTCTTCCCCTGCCCCGGCAAGGTCAACAACTTCCACGCTCCCGGAGGCCTGGGTGTGCGCGTCGACTCGCACCTCTACTCCGGCTACACGGTACCGGCCAATTACGACTCGATGATTGCCAAGGTCATCACCTATGCCGAGGATCGCGAAGCGGCGCTGGCGCGCATGCGTGTGGCACTGTCGGAACTGATCGTCGATGGCATCAAGACCAACATTCCACTGCAGGAAGAGCTGGTGCGCGACGAGGCCTTTGCCAAAGGCGGAGTGAACATTCACTACCTCGAGAAAAAACTCGGGCTCTAGCGCTGAACATGCCGGATAATTCCGGCATATTGCGGCCGCGGGTCGCGAGCGGGCTTCCGGAGACGGCTAAGCCCGCTCGCGACCCGCGGCCGCTTCTACAATTGGCGCACGCCAACAGACGCACCGAACACACTAGTAGCGAAACTGACCGATATGCCCTGGCTTCAACTCCGCGTAGACACCAGTCGCGAACTGGCGGAAAAAATCGAAGATGCTCTGCTGTTCGCCGGCGCCGTGTCCGTTACCCTGCAGGACAACGCCGATCAGCCAATCCTGGAACCCGGCCTCGGCGAGACCCCGCTGTGGGAAGAGACCCGCATCACCGGACTGTTCGATGCCGAAGTCGACACCGCCGTGGCGGAAGCCAAGGCCGCGTCCTTCCTGTGCGAACTCCTGCCGAACGCGCGCTGGGAACAGCTCGAGGACAAGGACTGGGAGCGGGAGTGGATGAGCCACTACAAGCCGATCCAGTGCGGCGACAACCTGTGGATCTGCCCCAGCTGGTGCGAACCGCCGGAGCCGGATGCGGTCAACCTGTTGCTCGATCCGGGCCTGGCGTTCGGCACCGGCACCCACCCCACCACCTTCCTGTGCCTGCAGTGGCTGGCGCAGCAGGACCTGGCCGGCAAAAGCGTAATCGACTTCGGCTGCGGCTCGGGCATTCTCGGTATCGGCGCCCTACTCCTCGGTGCTGAGCGGGCAGTGGGGACGGATATCGATCCCCAGGCGCTGATTGCCAGCCGCGACAACGCCCAGCGCAACGGTCTGGATCCCGACCGTTTCCCGGTCTACCTGCCGGAACAGATGCCCCAGGAAGCGGTCGATATCATGCTTGCCAATATCCTCGCCGGCCCGCTGGTGGAACTCGCTCCACAGCTGACGGCACTGACCCGTATCGGTGGCCGACTGTGCCTGTCCGGCATTCTCGCTTCCCAGGCGGAAGCGGTTAAGGCGGCCTACCGGCAGTGGATCGATTTCGATGAGGATGGTCAGCGCGAGGACTGGGTGCGCCTGAGTGGTACCCGCACGCGCTGATGCTGTCGCAGAGACTACGCGCCCGCGCGGCGGACTGATAGACTTGACCACCGGATAAAAACTGTCGAATTCCATGTCGCAACTGGTTACCTGCTGCCCCCACTGCAGCACCTCATTCCACGTCAACGAACAGCAGCTGCGGGCCGCCCGCGGCGCCGTGCGCTGCGGCTCCTGCCTGCAGGTTTTCCGTGCGGACGAAAATATCGTCTTTACCGAAAGCAATCCCGGCGCCTCCAAAGATCTCGAGGCCCTGCTCGACGACGACGACTTCCTGATTCACGACGATATCGACCTCGACGGTGAGCCGGGGAACGAGGATGCGCCGGTGCCGCCGACGATGCCCGCCAGTGACGCGGTCATCGAAGATGAAGACGACAGCGACCGGCCGATGATCGGCGAAGCCTTCGGCGACAGCCAGTGGCGCGAGATGTCCGCCGATGTCCCTGCGCCGCCGCTCCAAGAAGACGAGGAAGATAGCGACGCCACCCTCGCACCTGACTGGGACGAGAACCCCTGGGCCGACGAATCCCCGGAACCCCCGCGCAAACGGGAATCCGCCCTTTCCGCCCGCTGGGACGACGACATTCCCACAGCGCGCAAGGACGAGGCTCCAGAGCAACTGGAGCGTATTGAGACCATCAGTGCCACGCGCCGGAATGACTCCGATATCTCAGCCAGCGCATCGCGCGAGCACCTGATCAGTGCAATCGAACCGGCCCCACTGGAAATGAGCTGGCAACCCCGACGGGACAGACGCGTCCCCGGCTGGTTGTGGGTAATGCTGGCACTGGTGCTCGCGCTGCTACTCGCCGCCCAGACCGCCTATTTCCGCTTCGACAGCCTGAGCAAACAGCAACCCTGGCGAAGCATCTACGCGCGCATCTGCCCGACCCTGGGTTGTCAGCTGCCACCACTGGCGGACCTGCAGGCGATCCACACCTCCAACCTGGTCGTGCGCAGCCACCCGAAAATTGCCGGTGCACTGGTCGTAGACGCCGTCCTGCTCAATACCGCGCCCTACCCGCAGCCCTTTCCCAGCCTACTGCTCAACTTCAGCGACCTGAAAAACAATCCGGTGGCGAGCCGTCGTTTTGCGCCGCGGGAATACCTGCAGGGCGAACTGGCCGGCCGCAAGCAGATGCCCAGCGGCAACCCAGTGCATATCGCGATTGAGATCGCCGACCCGGGTAGCGAGGCGGTAAATTACGAACTGCATATTGCGCACTGAGTCACACTTTGCGCGAGAATTGCGTACCAATACGGCGCTTAAATCAGCAAAAACTGCGCAATCGTCAGGCTAAACGCACAGCAGACAACCAATTTGCCCGCTTTTTCGCTTTTCCAATGCCTGGGCAGCCGCTATCATAGGCGGCTTGTTTCCACGCCAAAGCGGAGCCGTCTTTGTCCAGCGAGATCGCCATAGGCCCTTACATTATCGGCAATCCGGTAATCTTGGCGCCGATGGCCGGCGTGACCGACCGCCCTTTTCGCCAGCTTTGCCGGCGCCTGGGAGCCGGTCTGGTAGTCTCTGAAATGGTGACAGCGGACACCCGCCTGTGGAACAGCCGTAAATCCAGGCTGCGCCTGGATCACGGCGGCGAATCTGCCCCTATCTCGGTGCAGATTGCCGGGGGCGACCCGGAGATGATGGCCGAAGCGGCGCGTGAAAACGTGCGCCGCGGTGCGCAGATCATCGATATCAACATGGGTTGCCCTGCAAAGAAAGTTTGCAAGAAGGCAGCGGGGTCCGCCCTGCTGCGCGACGAAAAACTGGTCGGGGATATTCTGGAAGCCGTGGTCCAGTCCGTCTCAGTACCTGTGACGTTGAAGATCCGCACCGGCTGGTGCCCGGATTCACGCAACGGGGTCCGGGTGGCCAGAATGGCCGAAGAGGCTGGTATTGCGGCATTGGCAGTGCACGGGCGCACGCGCGCCTGCGGCTACCACGGTCAGGCTGAATTCGATACCATTGCCGAAATCGTATCCAGGGTGGGAATTCCGGTTTTCGCCAATGGTGACATTGCCAGTGCAGAGCGGGCCCGCCAGGTGCTCGACTATACCGGCGCTGCTGCAGTCATGATTGGCCGTGCAGCACAGGGACGGCCATGGATTTTTCGGGAGATAGCCCACTACCTCGCCACGGGGGAAAAGCTGCCCGAACCCTCACAGGAAGAAGTCAGGGATATATTGCTCGCCCATTTGGGCGAATTGCACCGTTTTTACGGTGACGTGATGGGGGTCCGTATCGCCCGCAAACATGTGGGTTGGTACCTGAAGACACTCGCGGGGAGCGAGGCCTTTCGCAAGACCTTTTTCCAACTGGAAAGCGCAGAAGCACAACATGCCAGCGTTCAAACATGGTTTGAACGCCGAATAACGAGAGGGGCACAAGCGGCATGAATAATGAAGCACTAATTCCGGATACCGGCAGCGACGAGGTATCCACTGGGGGGCAGACGCAACTCGCGCAGCCGCAGCAACAATCACTGCGCGACGCGGTTGAACAGGCGATGGAAAACTACTTCCGTCACCTCGACGGGCAGATGGTCACCGATGTCTACGACATGGTGCTGTCCGAGATCGAAGCGCCTATGCTGGAAGTGGTGATGAAATACACCCGCCACAACCAGACCCGCGCGGCACAGCTGCTGGGCCTGAACCGCGGCACCCTGCGTAAAAAGCTGAAGCGTTACGGCCTGCTGTAAACGCCCGCGGCATTAGCAGCCGAAACACTCGAGGGGGGATGAGGACACTCATCCCCCCTTACTATTTGCTGGCGGCAGCTTTTGCCGCCCGCCTCGAGACCGGAGCCACCGCCACCTCATAACCGGGCGGCAATCTCGACTCTCTGTTGCCGGCACAGCCGGC
>NZ_JACZCR010000050.1 GCF_014904735.1 Microbulbifer hainanensis
CTGATCAGCGTATCGGACAAAAGCGGAATCGTGGAATTCGCGCAACAACTCGCCACTATGGGCGTAGAAATCCTCTCCACCGGTGGCACCCACCGCCAGCTGAAGGATGCCGGTGTCGATGTGGTGGAAGTCTCCGACTACACCGGATTTCCCGAGATGATGGATGGGCGCGTCAAAACCCTGCACCCGAAAGTCCACGGCGGCATCCTCGGTCGCCGCGGCACCGATGACAGCGTCATGTCCGAGCACGGCATCACCCCAATCGATATGGTGGTGGTGAACCTGTACCCCTTCGCCCAGACTGTCGCCAAGCCGGATTGCACCCTGCCGGATGCGATCGAGAACATCGATATCGGCGGCCCGACCATGGTCCGCGCCGCGGCCAAGAACCACAATGACGTGGCTATCGTGGTCAACGCCAGCGATTACGACGGCATCATCGCCGAAATGAAGGCCAACGACGGCGCCCTCGCCCAGGCGACCCGCTTCGACCTGGCCGTAAAGGCCTTCGAACACACCGCCGGCTATGACGGCGCCATCGCCAACTACCTGGGTGCCATCAAGGACGGCGAGAAACAAGCGTTCCCGCGCACCTTCAACAGCCAGTTCATCAAGAAACTGGATCTGCGTTACGGCGAGAACCCGCATCAAAAGAGCGCGTTCTACGTAGAGTCCAACCCGGCCGAGGCGAGCATTGCCACCGCCGCGCAGATTCAGGGCAAGGAGCTTTCCTACAACAATATTGCCGATACCGATGCGGCACTGGAGTGCGTCAAGGCCTTCGATGAGCCGGCCTGCGTCATCGTCAAGCATGCCAATCCCTGTGGCGTGGCCGTCGCCGAGAGCATCGGCAATGCCTACGACCTGGCTTTCGCCACCGATACCGAATCCGCTTTCGGCGGCATCATTGCGTTCAACCGCGAGCTGGACGGCGCCACCGCCAAGGCCATCGTCGAGCGCCAGTTCGTCGAAGTGATCATCGCCCCGTCGGTCTCCCCCGAGGCCAAGGCCGCGGTTGCCGAAAAGAAAAATGTGCGCCTGCTGGTCTGCGGCCAGTGGAGTGCCGATCGCGCCCCGGCGCTGGACTACAAACGCGTCAACGGCGGCCTGCTGGTACAGGACCGCGACGACGGTATTGTCACCGCCGGCGATCTGAAGGTGGTCAGCAAGCGCCAGCCGAGCGAGGAAGAAATCCGCGACCTGCTATTCACCTGGAAAGTGGCCAAGTTCGTCAAATCCAACGCCATCGTCTACGGCAAGGACGGCCGCACCATCGGTGTCGGCGCCGGCCAGATGAGCCGGGTCAACTCCGCGCGTATCGCCGCCATCAAGGCCGAGCACGCCGGCCTGGAAGTTAAGGGTTCCGTAATGGCGTCCGACGCCTTCTTCCCGTTCCGCGACGGCATCGACAACGCCGCGGCCGTGGGAATTCGCGCAGTCATCCAGCCCGGCGGCTCCATGCGCGACGAGGAAACCATCGCCGCGGCGGACGAGCACGATATGGCCATGGTCTTTACCGGTATGCGTCACTTTCGTCATTAAGAGGCCCACTGATCGCCTTGCAATCCCATAGATCATCCTTGATCTATGGGATTGTCGCCCGTGAAGTGCTGACGCAGGTGCGCTAACCTGCTGACAATTCACGGACTCGCGCCGGCTTTGCCGGCGGCGGCACAACCCTGTGCCGCGAGGCTATGCCGGTTATGACACCGGAATAGCCAAACGCAGAATGAAAAGCCGGCGCCGATTGGGCCGGCTTTTTCTTGCCCGCAACAATTCCGGGCTAAAATACCGCATCTAACGGAACACACCGGCCGATTCAGGGGGAACACAGAATGAACGTATTGGTAATTGGCGCCGGCGGCCGCGAGCACGCCCTGGCGTGGAAAGCGGCCCAGAACCCCGCCGTCGACACCGTCTTCGTGGCACCGGGCAACGCCGGCACAGCGCGCGAACCCAAGCTGCAGAATGTCGCCATCGGTGTCGACAACTTCTCCGCACTGGCGGAGTTTGCCGAGGACAACGGCGTCGAGCTGACCATCGTCGGCCCGGAGGCCCCGCTGGTAGACGGTATCGTCGACTTCTTTAACGGCCGCGGCCTGGCGATTTTCGGCCCAAGTAAGGCGGCGGCCCAGCTAGAGGGCTCCAAGGCCTTTACCAAGGACTTCCTCGAGCGCCACCAGATTCCGACCGCCGCCTACCAAAATTTCACCGAAACTGAACCCGCGGTCGAGTACATCCGCAAGATGGGCGCCCCCATCGTGGTCAAGGCCGACGGCCTGGCTGCCGGCAAGGGCGTCATCGTGGCGGAGACCGAGCAGCAGGCAGAACTGGCCGTGCGCGATATGCTGTCCGGTAACGCTTTCGGCGAAGCCGGCTGTCGCGTAGTGATCGAGGAGTTCCTCGCCGGTGAAGAGGCCAGCTTCATCGTCATGGTGGACGGCGAGCATATCTTGCCGATGGCCACCAGCCAGGACCACAAGCGCGTCGGCGACGGCGACACAGGCCCGAATACCGGCGGTATGGGCGCCTATTCCCCGGCACCGGTAGTCACCGACAGTGTCTACCAGCGCATCATGGCAGAAGTCATCGAACCGACAGTCAAAGGCCTCGCGGCCGAGGGCATACCCTATACCGGCTTCCTGTACGCCGGACTGATGATCGATGCCGACGGCGCCCCCAAGGTGATCGAATACAACTGCCGCTTCGGCGACCCGGAAACCCAGCCGATTATGATGCGGCTGAAATCCGACCTGGTTGAACTGTGCCGCGCTGCTGTGGACAAGAGCCTCGACCAGGTGGAAATTGAATGGGATGCCCGCCCGGCACTCGGCGTAGTCTTGGCCGCCAACGGCTATCCCGGCAGCTACCGCAAGGGCGACGCCATCAGCGGTCTGGACCGCGCCGACAGCGACAATGCCAAGGTTTTCCACGCCGGCACCGCACTGGACGGTGAGCGTGTAGTCACCAGCGGTGGCCGCGTCCTCTGTGCCACCGCACTGGGCGACACTGTGGCCGAGGCCCAGGCCAACGCCTACGAAGCCGCGCGCGCCATTCACTGGGACGGTGTATTCTTCCGCAAGGACATCGGCTACCGCGCCATCGAGCGCGAGGAAGCCGCCACTAGCGAGTAGTAACGGGCCCTGCAGGAATACGACAGATGAGTGAGCGCAAACTGACCGGCCTCGACCGCCTGCTATTGCAGGCGGATCGCGCCCTCCGCACCCTGAGCCCCGGCACCCCCAGCCACGCCCGGCCATCGCCGGCGAAGGGCGAGCAGGAGGCGGAACTCAGCGATGCCGAGCGCCGGCACGCCGCGGGACTGATGCGGGTTAACCACAGCGGCGAAGTCTGCGCCCAGGCCCTCTATCAGGGCCAGGCGTTGACCGCCAAGCTGCCGGAAGTGCGCGGCGAAATGGAACAGGCTGCGGACGAGGAAATCGACCACCTGGCCTGGTGTGAGCAGCGCCTGCGGGAGCTGGACAGCCGTCCCAGCCTGCTGAATCCGCTGTGGTACGGCCTGTCGTTTGGCCTCGGTGCCACCGCCGGCAAGATCAGCGATCGGGTCAGCCTCGGCTTTGTCGCCGCCACAGAAGAACAGGTGTGCAAGCACCTGCAGAGCCACCTGCAGCGTTTGCCCGCCGAGGATCAGCGCAGCCGTGCCGTGGTGGAGCAGATGCTGGTGGATGAAGAAGAGCACGGTCACGCCGCGCTGGCCGCTGGCGGTGCCCGCTTCCCGGCGCCGCTGAAAGGCCTGATGTCGCTGGTGTCCAAGGCCATGACCTCGGCCAGCTACAGAGTTTGATCGGGAATAGGAATCCCTGTCAAACCAGACACGGCGGGCCCCCAGCAGCGGGGCCGCCTCACCTCCGGAATAATCCCCGCCTGGCCTTATAGCTCTTCAATGCGGTAGCTGTGGACGATTTCCACCCCGGCATTCTTCAGCATGATGGAAGCCGAGCAGTATTTGTCGGCCGACAGCTCCACCGCCCGCTGCACCTGGGCTTCCTTGATACCGCGGCCGCGCACGACGAACTCCATCTCGATGCGGGAAAAAGGCGCCGGCGTCGTATCGGGACGTTCGCCATTCAGCTCACAGTGGCAGGAAATCACGTCCTGCCGCGCCTTCTGCAGGATACTGACGACGTCGTAGGACGCACAGCCACCCACGCCCAGCAGTATCATTTCCATCGGGCGGATGCCGTTGTTCTTGATACCGCCTTCCATAACCACGGAATTGCCACTAGCGGCCTCGCCGACAAACGTCAGCCCGTCCACCCAGGTTACCTTGCCCTGCATTGCCAAACTCCTCCAGATTGCCCGTCGGGGCATTATGAAATGATGAATGGCGCGAAGCTTACCATATCGCCCCGGTAACCTATTGCGCATTGATTTCAGGTATAGTGGTCGCAGATCAATTGCCGCCCAGTACAGGCTCTGAAAAGGAGCACGGCAGTCGGTTGCCACTGAACTCCTCGATCGCTATAAGGTCTTTCTTGGTATACCGCCTGCTTTGGCAAGATAACAGTGTTCCAGATCACACTGCGGGAGTTTCCCGGCGCAAGCCACTGTTGGGGACAGGCTTTTAGCGCCATAATTCGCCAATGCCACAGAGCATTCTGGCCGGGATCAGGCACGCAAGTAAAAATTATAAGGAGTAGGTCCGTGACGGTTGCTACAGAAGAAACCATGACTATCGGCAATATCGAAGATTTCCTGGCCCACTGCCACCGGCGTCGCTATCCGGCTAAAAGCACGATCATTTACGCCGGCGACCGCTGCGAGTCCCTCTATTTCATTATGCGCGGCTCCGTAACCGTCCTGATCGAGGACGACGAAGGCCGTGAGATGATCGTGGCCTACCTGAACGATGGCGACTTCTTCGGTGAAATGGGCCTGTTCGACCAGGATACCCGCAGTGCCTGGGTGCGCACCAAGACCGAATGTGAAGTGGCGGAGATCTCCTACAGCAAGTTTCAGGAACTGAGCCGTCAGCACCCGGAATTCCTGTTCGCACTGGCCACACAGATGGCCGGTCGCCTGCGCAACACCACGCGCAAAGTCGGTGACTTGGCGTTCCTCGACGTCACCGGCCGCGTGGCCCGCACTTTGCTGGACCTGTGCAACGAACCCGATGCGATGACGCACCCGGAAGGGATGCAGATCAAGATCACCCGCCAGGAAATCGGCCGTATCGTCGGCTGCTCGCGGGAGATGGTCGGCCGCGTACTGAAGACCCTGGAGGAACAGGGGCTGGTATCCGTGAAAGGCAAGACAATGGTGGTCTACGGCACCCGCTGACAGCCCATTCACGATTTGCAAAAAAGGCGACCCTTGGGTCGCCTTTTTTATTCCGCCACTAAGCGAATTCGAAAATTCCCTGCCGCCTCAGTTGAACATTTCCAGCAGTTTGCGCCCCGGTTCCGGTTCGCGCATAAACGCCTCGCCAACTAGGAACGCATTGACGTCGTGGCCGCGCATCGCCGCCACATCATCGGTGGTGTGGATACCGCTCTCGGTGACCACAATGCGGTCCTCCGGCACTAGATCCAGCAGCTTGAATGTCGTCTCCAGCTGTACGTCGAACGTGTGCAGGTTGCGATTGTTGATTCCGATCAGTCGGTTCGGCAGTGCCAGCGCCCGCTCCAGTTCCGCACGGTCGTGCACTTCCACCAGCACGTCCAGGCCCAGCTCCTGTGCCAGCCCGTTCAGGTCCCGCATCTGGCCGTCTTCCAGACAGGCGGCGATCAGCAGAATGCAGTCGGCACCAATCGCGCGGGCTTCGCATACCTGGTAGGGATCGACGGTGAAATCCTTGCGCAACACCGGCAGGCGTACGGCATTGCGCGCCTGCTGCAGGTAGCTGTCACTGCCCTGGAAAAAATCCACGTCAGTGAGCACTGACAGGCAGGCGGCGCTACCCTTTTCGTAGCTGGTGGCGATCTCCGCGGGAATGAAATCGGGGCGAATCACCCCCTTGCTCGGTGAAGCCTTCTTGATTTCGGCGATCACTGCCGCTTCGCCAGCACTGATTCGGGTTTCGATCGCGGTAACAAATCCCCGTGCCGGCGGCTGATCCAGCGCCCGCGCGCGCATGTCCTGCAGAGAACACTGCCGCTGTCGCTCGGTCACTTCCTGCCATTTGCGCTCGACGATGGTTTTTAGAATGGTCGGCGTGCTCATGGCTGATTCTCCTCTGCCCTGCTGATTTTATCGCGTGCGCTTGCGACTCGCTTTTCGGAGCTCACGGCCGTATTTCCTCGGCGCGGAACGCGCTGGTAAAGGCGGCCAGGTCCTTGATTTTTTCCGCAGCCAGGCCGGTACAGATGGCATCCTGGGCCATGGCCACGCCCTGCTCCGCGCTATCGGCGATGCCGCTGACGTAGATCGCCAGTCCCGCATTCATCGCGATGACATCGGCCGCTTTCTGCGCCGCTTCGCTATCCTCTCCTGTCAGCGCCGCATTGATCAACGCGAGGGATTCCTCCGAACCGGCCACGGCAAGCCCCTCGAGATTGCGGCGTTCGATGCCAAAATCCTCCGGGCGAATGACGCGCTCCTGCAGTACACCGTCTTTCAGCTCCACCGCATGGGTGTCCGCTGCCAGGCTTGCCTCGTCGAGACCGTCTTCACTGTGAATGACCAGTGCGTGTTCAGCGCCAAGGCTCTGCAGCACTTCCGCCACTATCCGGCAGTAGGTGCGGTCGTAGACCCCGATCACCTGGCGTCTCACACCCGCCGGGTTTGTCAGCGGTCCGAGCAGATTGAAAATGGTACGCAGCCCCAGCGCGCGGCGCGCGCCGATCGCATGGCGCATAGCGCTGTGATAGCTGGGCGCAAACATGAAACCGACGCCAATGGTGTCCACGCAGCGGGCCACCTGTTCCGGCGTCAGTTCGAGGAAGATGCCGGCGCGCTCGAGCAGGTCAGCTGCGCCACTGCTCGACGACACCGAGCGGTTGCCGTGCTTGGCGACCCGCGCCCCTGCGGCTGCGGCAACGAAGCTGGCGGCGCTGGAAACGTTGAACAGATTGGCGCCGTCACCGCCGGTACCGACGATATCCACGGCGTGGGTCAGGTCGAGTTCCACCTTGGTGGCCAGTTCGCGCATTACCTCGACCGCCCCGGCGATCTCGTCGACGGTCTCACCGCGCATCCGCAGGGCGACCAGTAGAGCCCCGATCTGTGCCTCCTGGGCCTCACCGTGCATGATCTGGCTCATGACTGCGCGCATTTCCGCGCGGCTCAGGTGTTCGCCGTCCACCAGCCTGGCGATGGCCTGTTGGATATTCATCTCGCTTCCCCCTTATCCGTATCTTGCTGACCTGCAGGGGCCGGCATTGCCGCTCCTGCTTTCGAGTCACGACTCCAGAAAATTGCGCAGCATGTCGTGCCCGTGCTGCGTGAGAATGGACTCGGGATGAAACTGCACTCCCTCCACCGCCAGCTCGCGGTGGCGCAGGCCCATGATTTCCTCTATTTCCCCGCTTTCGGTTTCCGTCCAGGCGGTGATTTCCAGACAGTCCGGCAGGCTCCCCTTTTCCACCACCAGGGAGTGGTAGCGGGTGGCCTCGAACGGATTCGACAGGCCGTGGAACACCCCCAGGTTGTTGTGCACTATCTGTGAGGTCTTGCCATGCATGACGCGGCCCGCGCGGACTACCCGGCCACCAAACACCTGGCCGATACTCTGGTGTCCGAGACAGATCCCCAGGATCGGCACCTGTCCGGCGTAACGACGGATAGTATCCAGCGAGATACCCGCCTCATTGGGCGTACAGGGGCCGGGAGAAATAACGATTTTCTCCGGCTCCAGCGCATCGATATCCTCAACGGCAATCTCGTCGTTGCGCTTGACCACCACTTCCGCACCCAGCTCCGCCAGGTACTGCACTACGTTCCAAGTGAAGGAGTCGTAGTTATCGATCATCAATATCATTGGGTGGCTCCCTCTTCGCCCGCTGGCGCGGCAGACTGTTCCATGCGTTTCTGCAGGCGGCCCAGGGCCTCCTGGGTCGCGCGCAATTCGCGCAGAATTTCATTTTGGCTGGGTGGCAGTTGCAACTCATCGAGGCGGCGCAACTTGGCCTCCTCAAGGTTGTTCAGCACGACACCGATAAACAGGTTGATCATCACGAACGCACCCATGACCACGAAGCTGACAAAGTAGACCCAGGCCCAGGGCATGGTCTCCATCGCCGTGTACATAATGTCGGTCCAGTCCTCGAAGGTCACGATGCGAAACAGGCTCAGCAGCGCGATCGGCAGGCTGCGCCAGTGGGTCGGGTCGATATCGTGAAACAGGAAATAGCCGGCCACGCCATAAATATAAAAAATGATGCCCATCAGCAGCGAGATGTGGAACATGCTGGGCAGGCTGCGCAACAGCGTGTCCACCAGCAGGCGCAATTCCGGAAAGGCCGACACCAGGCGCAGCACACGCAACACCCGCACCAGGCGCGCGAGGGTTGCCAGCGGCCCGGCCGCCGGTATCAGGCTCAGGGCAATGATGCTGAAATCGAAACAGTTCCAGCCGCTGGCGAAATAGCGCCAGGGCCGTTCACCGTGGGCCGCCATCTTGATCGCCGCCTCCACGACAAACGCCAGCAGGATCAGCTGGTTGATGCCATACAGCAGATCGCCGAAACGGGCCAGGACCCACTGCGAGGTCTCCAGCCCCACCGCGACGCCGTTGAGCAGGATCAGCCCGATGATGACCTGGTTGAACAGCGGCGCCTCGACGACCCGCTGACAGGATTCAGCTATGGAAAACTTCCGCGCAAAACTAACTTCGTTCATCGCTGGCAATCTTTACTCTCTTGCGGTTGTCGCCACTGGCGGACAGGGCCATGGCCGCGGCACGGAAGAGCGCGCGGGCCTTGTTCATGGTTTCGTCCCACTCGGACTGCGGATCCGAATCGGCCACCAGGCCGGCACCGGCCTGGATATACAATTTGCCATCCTTGATCACCGCGGTGCGGATGGCGATGGCGGTGTCCATGTTGCCGTTCCAGGCCAGGTAACCGACGGCACCTCCATAGATGCCGCGTTTCTCCGGCTCCAGCTCATCGATGATTTCCATCGCGCGGATTTTCGGCGCGCCGGACAAAGTGCCTGCCGGCAGTGCCGCGCGCAGTGCATCGATGCCGGTGAGACCGGATTTCAGCCGGCCGGTAACGTTGGAAGTGATATGCATGACGTGGGAGTAACGCTCGACCACCATCTGCTCCGTGACCTTCACACTGCCGGTTTCGGCCACGCGACCGACATCGTTGCGCCCCAGGTCAATCAGCATCAGGTGCTCGGCAATTTCTTTCGGATCCTCGAGTAACTCGCGCTCCAGCGCCGCGTCCTCCTCCTCGGTGGCACCGCGGCGGCGGGTGCCCGCGAGGGGGCGTACAGTCATGTCTCCGTCTTCCAGATGCACCAGGATCTCCGGGCTGGAACCCACTACCTGGTGGTCGCCAAGATCGAGGAAATACATGTATGGCGAGGGGTTGAGGCTACGCAGGGCGCGGTACAGATTCAGCGGCGGCGCATCGAAATCGGCGGAAAGCCGCTGCGACGGCACCACCTGCATGACATCGCCAGCGAGTACATAGTCCTTGACCTTGTCGACGGCACGCTTGAACGCCGCCTCACCAAAATGGGAGTGAAAGGCGGACTCGTCGATGCCGTCGCCGTCCAGATCCAGCGGCACAGTATCCGGCAGCGGCTGTGCCAGCCTGCCCACCAACTGATCGAGGCGCTTCTGAGCGCGCTCGTAATCGCCGTCCTGTTCCGGGTTGCCGTGCACGATAAAGATCACGGCGCCGGCGAGGTTGTCGAACACCACCAGTTCATCGCTGACCATCAGGAGGATATCCGGATTGCCGAGGGTATCCGGGGGCGTACTGTCAGCCAGGCGCGGCTCGATATAGCGCACGCAGTCATAGCCGAAATAGCCCACCAGGCCGCCATTGAAACGCGGCAGGCCCGGCAGTTCCGGTACCCGGTAGCGGCGCTGAAAATCCTCGACGAATGCGAGCGGATCCGCGGCCTGATGCTGTTCCACCACGCTGCCGTCGCGCTCGACGGTAATCTCGTGACCGCGCACCCGCAGCAGCGTGCGTGCCGGCAAGCCGATCATCGAATAGCGGCCCCACTTTTCTCCCCCCTGCACGGACTCCAGCAGGTAGCTGTAGCGGCCGGCGGCCAGTTTCAAGTAGGTAGACAGCGGCGTTTCGATATCCGCCAGCACGCGGCGGATCAGCGGTATGCGGTTGTAACCCTCAGACGCAAGTTGGGCGTATTCGCTTGGGGTCATGGCGACTCCAGTCAATTGTCAGAGTTTCTGTCGGCGGGCGGGTAGGTACAGAAAGCGCCCACGGGAAAGGTAGCCAGACGGTATTGTTACCGGTTGTTGGCCTCAGCGGACTGGCGGCGCCATCGCCAGCTTTGAATGTGGGGGGTGGTGTGGTTCACGGACATTCCCTCGATTAGGCCGGCTAGTTTACAAATCCCTGCAGGGGCCGGCAAGACCCGCCACCGATATCGCCACGGGCAGCGGCAGCCTTATAAAATCCGGTTCCATGCTTATGCCGGAAACCCTTCCGGCATAAGCATGTGCTCGGCCATTTACGCCAGTTGCGACCGCATCGCGGCAATAGCCTCGGCGTAGTCCTCGGCGTTGAAGATCGCCGAACCGGCGACAAATGTGTCAGCGCCGGCTGCGGCTATCTCGCCGATATTGTCGCGGGTCACACCGCCGTCGATCTCCAGGCGAATATCCTCGCCCGAGGCCTCGATCAACGCGCGCGCCTCGCGGAGCTTACCCAGCGTTGCCGGGATGAACTTCTGCCCACCGAAGCCGGGGTTCACGGACATCAGCAGAATCATATCCAGCTTGTCGAGCACGTACTTGGCGGCATCAAGGCCGGTCGCCGGGTTGAACACCAGGCCGGCCTTGCAGCCGAGGCTGCGAATCAGCTGCAGGGAGCGATCCACGTGGCGCGATGCCTCCGGGTGGAATGTAATGTAAGTTGCGCCCGCATCGGCGAACATGCGGATCATGTCATCCACCGGCTCCACCATCAGGTGTACGTCGATGGGTGCCTCGACACCGTGCTTGCGCAGCGCCTGGCAGACCATCGGGCCGATGGTCAGGTTGGGCACGTAGTGATTGTCCATTACATCGAAATGCACCCAGTCCGCGCCGGCGGCGAGCACTGCATCCACTTCTTCGCCCAGGCGGGCAAAGTCGGCGGAGAGAATCGAGGGGGCAATTTTATAATCCGGCATGGTCATGTCCTGCTTTTAACGGTCTTGTTCGGCGAGGCGGTGATCCAGGCGCTCGAGCCGTTCCGGCGTGCCCACGTCGCACCAGTCCCCTTCGTAGAGCTCCGCCTGCAGCTGGTCTTCGTAGTGCACGAAAACTTCACCGAGGCCGAAACAGGTACGCAGCCTGGGGTAATCGCGCAGCATCTGCGGGCGCAGCCAGCTGATACCGGAAAAGGTATAGCGGGGCCGGCTGGTGCCGGACAGCAAACCGGCATCGATGCCGAAATCCCCATCGGGATTGTGCGGCGGGTTGGGCACCATCAGCAACCGGCCGGGGCAATCCGCCGGCAGCGGCCGCGCCAGCCAGGTCTGCAGATCGAAGTCGCACCAGACGTCGCCATTGACGACCAGGAACGGCTCTTCGCCGAGCAGCGGCAGTGCCCGCACGATTCCGCCGGCGGTTTCCAGCGGCTCACCCTCAACGGAATACTGGATATCCAGCCCCCAGCGCTCGCCATCACCCAGCCGGCTGCTGATCTTGTCCCCCAGGTGACCCAGGTTGATGACCACGCGCTGCACACCGATACCGGCGAGACGCTCCAGGGCATATTCGATCAGGGGTTTGCCGGCCACTTCCAGCAATGGTTTGGGCACGCTCTCGGTCAGCGGACGCATGCGTTTGCCGAAGCCCGCAGCCAGTACCATGGCGGCGGGGACGGAACGATTGGCTGTATCAGTCATTGAGGCATTCTTTGCAGTTGCACACCCGGATCACCGGCAGTGCGGTAATCCCGGTACCAGCTCTGGCGCTCCACCAGAGGCAGTAATTTTTCTTTAAACCAGTCAGCGAACGGCGCCAGTTCGGGGTAGCGCCCGGCCACTTCCAGCGTATAACGGATTACCAGCGGCAGGTCGGTCAAATAGCCATTCTTGCCGTCGCGGAGATTCAGGCGCGGAAACAGGCCCAGCACCTTGATATGACGCTGCAAGCCCATCCAGTCGAACCAGCGCAGGAACTGCGCCTGGGGCACCGGTGCCATGATCCCGGCCGCTTCCGCCGTCGCCGCATAGCACAGCGCCAGGCGCTCCACCTGCTCGCAGGGCCAGCGGATGTAGCAATCGCGCAGTAATGACACCAGGTCGTAGGTCACCGGCCCCCACACCGCGTCCTGGAAGTCCACGACGCCAGGGCGCTCGCCGTTGCGCAACATAAGGTTGCGGCTATGGAAATCGCGGTGCACCAGGACCTGCGGCTGCTCCTCGGCGGAATCCAGCAACAGGTTGAACGTCTTGTCCAGCAGCGCTATTTCCGCCTCACCGAGCTCGTAGCCCAGCAGCTTCTGCACCAGCCATTCCGGCAGGATGCGCATTTCCGCCAGCAGCAGTTCACGGTTGTAGGGGGGGAAGATATCGGGGCTGTGGGGAATCTGCTGCAGGCACAGCAATTCATTGAGCACCTCCCCGTACAGCCCCTCCACACTGCTGTCGTCGAGCGCTCCGAAAAGTTGCTGGTCACCCAAGTCCTCCAGCAGCATAAACCCCTGCTCGGTATCGGCGGCGGCCACCATGGGGGTATGGATACCGTTTCGGCGCAGGTAGTCAGCCACGGCGACAAACCGCGCGGGGTTGGTGCGCTCCTGCGGCGAATCCACGGCGATCATGCTGGGGACAGTCTGGGTGCGGAAATAGCGGCGAAACCCGGCGTCTCCCGCCAGCGCCATCAGCGTCAGGCTGCCACCGACGTCAAGCGCACGCCCGGCCCAGAGACGCAATTCTTCGCGCCGCTTGTCAATTCCGCCTGTCGAGAGCTCGGTCATGAGCCACTGCTACTCCTGCTAGTTCGGGCCGCATTGTAACGGGGCCGTCGGAGCCGTCCAGCGACAGCCCTACATTTCACCATCAATTCTGGCCAAAATGGACCATAGGTCCGTTTGACAGCAGATTCATCTATTCGGTTTCGGCCACCGACCGAAGCGCGCCAGTTAGTTTAGCCCCATTGCCGCCGGTTCAACCGTCACACAGTGGTTCGCAGCGTCGGCAGTGTTAACCGGGCCTGCATTCAAGTAGAATCGTCCGCTGATTTTTGCACGGGCACGCCCGTGTTCCTTTCTACGGAAGAAACTCAAAGATAGCCGGAACATATCACCTGATGCTGGAAGCTTCCCGGTGGCGTCGCCTGACGTGGGCGATCGCACAGATTTCACGTCCGCACTCGCTTGCCATCGGTTTGATCGCCGCGCAGCCGCTGTGGGTACAGGCGGCAGAGCCCGAAGCTGCCCCCACCCCGGACTACAACCCCTACCTGTACCTGGACTGGCTCCCCAAATCGCAGCTGAGCCCGGCGCAGCGGGCCGCCATGCACGCCTCCTGCGGTGGCGCTTTTGTCGAACCGCCGCGGTACTACCGGGATGCCGATCTGCCACCGGAAGAGGCGCCCCTGCGCGCCATTGCCGATCGGTCCGATTGGCTCGAAGACGGTACCGCGCAGTTACGCGGTAATGTGCACATTACCCAGGGCTCCCGCCAGCTGTTCGCCGATCAGGTGGATGTCAATCGTACAGACAGTACCGCCCACCTGCGCGGTGCCATCGAGATGCGCGAGCCCGGCTTGCTGGTCCGTGGCAAGGCCGCTGAGGTACACACCGACAGCAAGGCGGCAGCGATCGAAGACGCCACCTACGTCCTGCACCAGGCATTCATTCACGGCAGCGCCGACTATGCCGCACGCGAGACCAGCGGTGAATTGACGCTGACCGAGGGCAGCTATACCCGCTGTGAACCGGGAGAAGAGGTCTGGCGCGTCAGCGGCGGGCAGATCACCATCGACAATATCGAGCGCCAGGGCGTGGCCCGCAATGTGCGCCTCGAAATCCTCGATGTACCGGTGTTTTACTTCCCGTACCTGCGCTTCCCGGTGGGCGATTCACGCCTGTCCGGCCTGCTCTTCCCCGGCATCAGTAACAGCGACGATAACGGCTGGGATATCGCTATCCCCTACTACTGGAATATCGCGCCGCAGATGGATGCGACTATCGTACCGCGCTATATCCAGTACCGAGGCACCGGCGCAGAGGTGGAAGTCCGCCACCTGAGCCAGCTGTTCAATACCGAAGTGCGCATGGCTGGCCTGCCCAACGATAAGGGTGGTGATGACGAGGACGCCCGCAAACTGATCCAGCAGGGCTTTCCCGAGGATCTGGTATTGCCGGCCAAAGGCAAGGATCGCTGGCTGCTCAACCTCGACCAGCAGGGTGGCGACGGGGGCCTCTGGTATTCCAGTGTCGACTACACAAAGGTGAGTGATCCGGACTATTTCCGCGACTTGAGCACCGCCAACCTGAGTGTTTCCGCAAAGACCAACCTCAACCAGAAAGTCGAGGGCGGCCTCAACGGCGAACACTGGCGCGCCAGTGTTCGCGGGCAGGAATACCAGCTGCTGGTCAAGGATCGCTTCGATACCTTCAGCCAGCTACCGCGCTTTAATGTCGACGGCAATTATCGCTGGGGTGACTGGGGACTGACCCTGGATCACGAGGTCACCAGCTGGGATCACGACGATACCCAGACCCTCCGCTATATCGCCGACCTCGGCGATCCGGACAGCGTCCGGGAATTGACGCGGAATTTCGTCAATGCCGACCGCTTCCGCATGGACTACGAGTTCAACTGGGACAAGCAGTGGCTGTGGGGCTACTTCAAGCCCGGCATCGCGGCCCGCTACCTGGGCTATCGTGTCGACGACCAGTTCCTGCAACCGGGGAGCAATGATTCGCCGGAAGCGTCCGCCGTCCAGTTCACCCTGGACACCGGCCTGTTCTTCGAGCGGGACACCAACGCCTGGGGCTATGACTTTGTGCAGACGCTGGAACCGCACCTGTTCGCGCTGGCCAGTACCACGGCAGACCAAAGCGACTTTTTTGATGTCACCGACGGCGCCAGCCAAATTGACCGGGCCAGTAACAACCTGCTGTTCGATACGTCGCTGTTCACTTTCAGCTATGACCAGCTGTTCCGTGCCAGTCGCTTCACTGGCAACGACCGCATCGACGATGCCGACCGGGTCGCGCTGGGCCTGACCAGCCGGATTATCGATCCGTCGAGCGGCCGGGATCTGCTGGCCGCCAGCATCGGCCAGATTTTCTATTCCAACGATACGCGTATCGATCGATTTGAGATTGTGGAAAATGCCGCACCGCGCTCAGAACTGGCCGCGCGCCTGGAGAGCCGTCCTATCCAGTCCCTGCGGATCGCTAGCGAGGTTGTCTACGACGACAGCGAAAACAATGTCAACCGCGGCAACTTCAGCCTCCGCTACCTGGACGACGACTTCCGCATCTTCAATCTGGGCTACGTCTACCAGCGCAACGACACCGAGCTCGTACTCGAAAATGGCGAAGTAACCGACAAATCCATCCGGCAAGCCACGGCTTCGACGGTATTACCGGTCAACGCCAGCGCCTCTATCGTGGCAGGCGCTCACTACGATCTGACCTACAATCGGGAACTGGAGTACCTTGCGGGCGTCGAATACGACAGTTGCTGCTACCGCGCACGTGTGGTCTGGCGCCGTTCCCTGGACAATGACCTGGCGGACGTGGTACCTGCGGATGAGCTGAAGTATGACGAAGGCGTATACCTGGAAATACAGCTGAAAGGCTTGGCCGGCCTGGGCACCACGGTCTCCCAAATGCTCAGTCAGGGCATCGCCAACTTTGAGCAGAGAGAAGTACTGAAACAGTGAAGAAAATAATGAGTAACTTGACCTTTAAACAGAGCCTGTTGGTGCTGATCGCATTCCTGGTCCTCGGCGCAAATATCGCCAGCGCCCAGGTACAAAAGCTCGACCAAGTAGTCGCCGTCGTGGATGACGATGTGGTCATGGCCAGCGAACTGCAGCAGCGCCTGAACACCATCATGGCCAACATTAAGGCGCAGAAGGTACAGGCACCGCCGATCGAGGTCCTGCGCCGCCAGGTACTGGAACAGCTGATCATCGAGCGCCTGCAGCTGCAGATGGCCGCCCGCGCCGGCGTGACCATTTCCGATGCAGAACTGGACCAGGCCATCGCCCGGGTACAGCAGAACGCCGGCGCCAGCCCGGAAGAGTTCCGCAAACGCCTGGCAGCGGATGGCATCAGCATGAAGGCTTTCCGCCAGCAGATCCGCCAGGAAATGCTGCTTCGCCGCGTGGAACAGGGCAGCGTCAACCGCCGCATCCAGATTACCGACCAGGATATCGACGACTTCCTGCACTCCAAGGAAGGCGAATTCTGGAAATCGCCCCAGTACGAGCTCGGCCACATCCTGATTCCGGTCAGCTCCAGCGCCCCTACCGCCGACGTAACCAAGGCCCGCGAAAAGGCCGAACAGCTCGTCAAGCAGATTCGCGGGGGCGCGGATTTCCGCCGCCTCGCCATTGCCAACTCTGCCGGTCAGAACGCGCTGTCCGGCGGCGACCTGGGCTGGCGCAAGACCGTGGAGTTGCCGACACTGTTTTCCGATGCTCTCGAAGGCCTCAAGGTGGGCGACGTCACCAATCCTTTCCGCAGCGACGCGGGCTTCCACATCCTGAAAATCCACGATGAGCGCGGCTCTACCGAGCAGGTAGTGGAGCAGACCAAGGTTCGCCATATCCTGATCAAGACTTCCGCCATCGTCAGTGACGACGACGCTTACAACAAGCTGATCAAACTGCGCCAGGAAATCCTCGATGGCGCCGATTTCGCCAAAGTCGCCCGGGAGAACTCCGAGGATATCGGCACCATGCTGAAAGGTGGCGAACTGGGCTGGTCCATGCCCGGACAGTTCGTGCCGGAATTCACCCAGGAGATGAACAACACTCCGGTGGACCAGATCAGCATGCCGTTCCGCAGCCAGTTTGGCTGGCACATCCTTCAGGTTGAAGGGCGCCGCAAGCAGGATATGACGGAGCAGTACATCCGCAATCAGGCAGCCAACCTGTTGCGCAACCGCCGCTATGAAGAAGAGCTGCAAAACTGGCGCCGCGAGATTCGCGACGAGGCCTACGTGGATATCAAACTGCCCGAACTCCGCGACGAGACCGAGGACGCGGCGAAATCTGAGAAGAACTAAAATTGACAGTTACCGGCGCTGGTTTCGCGGAATGCGGACTGGCGCAGCAACCACAGGGTCGGGCACGAAACGTTGCCCGGACAGAACCGGGCGCAATGCGCCCGTTTTTTTATCCATCTAACCGGCACAACCATGATTCCCAGAATCGCTTTCACCCCCGGTGAACCCGCAGGCATAGGTCCAGAGTTAGCGGTCAGGCTCGCCAAATCGGGCAGCCGCGCACAGATTGTCGCCGTGGCCGATCCCCAGCTGCTGATGCAGACTGCGGAGAGCCTGCACCTTCCCTTAGAACTGCTGCCTTTCGATGTGGCGGTTCCCGCCGTCGGCACGCCGCCGGGCGCGCTCTACATCCAGCCGGTGACCCTGGCCGAACACGCCCGAGCCGGCCAGTTAAACAGCGCCAACGCTCCCTATGTCCTCGACACCCTGCGCCGTGCAGCCGATGGCTGCCTGCGACGACAGTTCGATGCTCTAGTGACCGGGCCTGTGCACAAGGGCATCATCAACGATGCCGGCATTCCGTTCAGTGGTCACACGGAGTTCTTTGCCGAGCGCGCCGGTGTCGAGCGAGTGGTGATGATGCTGGCCGCGGAAGAACTGCGCGTCGCCCTGGTGACGACGCACCTGCCGCTCAAAGATGTCAGCGCCGCCATCACCCCGGAGCGGCTGGAACAGGTCATCACCATTCTGCATCGCAGCCTGCGCGATCAGTTTCGTATCGAGAATCCGCGCATTGGCGTCTGCGGCCTCAATCCCCATGCGGGCGAGGGTGGCCACCTGGGTCGTGAGGAAATCGATATTATCGAACCCTCACTGGATAAGCTGCGTGCACTGGGTATACAACTTCTCGGCCCACTGCCCGCCGACACCCTGTTTACGCCGCCACAACTGGCGCGTTGCGACGCCGTGCTCGCCATGTATCACGATCAGGGCCTGCCAGTGTTAAAATTCAAGGGATTTGGCCATGCCGTTAACATAACCCTCGGGCTGCCCTTTATCCGCACATCAGTGGATCACGGCACGGCACTGAATATCGCCGGCAACGGCATTGCCGACTGCGGCAGCTTGCAGGCAGCAATATCCCAGGCCATACAGCTCGCCGAGCTGCGCGCACTTTAGTATCCGGGCAGCGACCCCGGCCAACCCCGACGAAGCCGAATTCATGGACAATTTTTTCCAACACAAGGCGCGCAAGCGCTTCGGCCAGAATTTTCTGGTCGATGAAAATATTATCGAGCGCATCGTGCGCGCCATCAGTCCCAAGGAAGACGACCACCTGGTGGAAATTGGCCCAGGGCAGGGTGCGATTACCCAGCTACTGCTGCAACGCTGCCCGTCGCTGACCGCCGTTGAGCTGGACCGGGACCTGATACCACTGCTGGAATTCAAATTTCGCGACTACCCGCAATTCACGATCATCGAAAAAGACGCACTCAAGTTCGACTTTGGTGAGTTTGCCGGCGAGCGGCCACTGCGCATAGTCGGCAATCTGCCCTACAACATTTCCACACCGCTGCTGTTCCACCTGCTGAGCTTTCCCGGCAAGGTTCAGGACATGCACTTTATGCTGCAGAAGGAAGTCGTGGATCGCCTGAGTGCCACACCCGGGAGCAAGTCTTTCGGGCGCCTCAGTGTCATGGTGCAATACCACTGCCGGGTACAGGGCCTGTTCCCAGTGCCGCCGCAGTCCTTCCGCCCGGCCCCGAAAGTGGAGTCGGCCATCGTGCGCCTGGCGCCCTATGCCGAGCCGCCCTACCCCGCACAGGACGAGCGTCTACTCGAGCGCATCGTCAATGTCGCTTTCCAGCAGCGCCGCAAGACCCTTCGCAATGCGCTGAAACCCCTTTACCCTGAATTGGATGTCGACGCATTGCCGGTGGACGCCGGGCGCCGCCCCGAAACCCTCAGTGTGGAAGAGTTTGTCAAACTGGCAAACTACTGTGCAGAGCTCGACGCAAAGTAAAAAGAAAACCAACTCTCGGGAATTCACGTTTTGGCCACTTACGCCATCGGCGACATTCAAGGCTGTTTTGAACCGCTGCAGCGATTGCTTAAGAAAATCCATTTCCGGCCTGATCGCGACAAGCTCTGGCTCGCTGGCGATATGGTGCATCGCGGTCACGACAGCCTGGCCACCCTGCGCTTCCTGTACGAGCACCGCCACCAGGTTACCGCGGTACTCGGCAACCACGACCTGCACCTGCTCGCCCTCGCCCACGGTGCCAAGCGCCTGACTGAAAAGGAGCACGACCTGGCTGCAGTGCTGCGCGCCAAGGATGCCGACAAGCTCCTCGGCTGGCTACAGGGGCAGCCGTTAGTCGTCCACAAGAAAGGATTCACGATGGTGCATGCGGGCATACCGCCGATCTGGAGTATCACCAAAGCGCTGGAACTTTCCCGCGAAGTTCATCAGGCACTGGCTGAAGACGCCATGGCCAAAGCCTTTTTCTACGGCATGTACGGCAATGAACCGCACTGCTGGAGCGAACATCTGCTCGGCGTCGAGCGCCTGCGCTCCATCACCAACTACTTTACCCGCATGCGATTCTGCCGGGCAGACGGCACGCTCGACCTGGTCACCAAACGGGGGCCCCAGGCTGCCCACGGGGAATACCAGCCGTGGTTTAGCTTTCCCGATCGCAAGACAAAAAACGACAAGATCATTTTCGGCCACTGGGCCGCACTGGAAGGCCGCGCCGATACAAAAAATGTCTACGCGTTGGATACCGGTTGTGTGTGGGGGGGATACCTGACGGCGATGCGGCTGAGTGATGAAGAGTTTTTCTGTGCGGATTGTGAGCTGTAGACATAAAAACAGCCTATCGCACTAAGGTATTTGGGCAGTATTGGCAAAAAAACTAAACAATCCAATTTACCACTCACTAACATTTCGAGTTTACAGAATATTAAAGGCCATTCGCATTCGCCAAATAGTCGGCGACCGCACCGGAAATCGCGCCCTCCATTATATCGTCATGCCTTCCCCAAATCCCCTCTCCATTAATTTCTAGAAAGTAGATCTCCCCACTCGGAGTCTCAATAAGGTCTATACATCCTGAAAAGAGGCCAAAGCTTTTTGTTATCCCGACCAAACAATCGTTGATGTCATACGGCAGACTGCACGGCAAGTATTTAATGATATTAATCCCAGCCCGGTAATCAACTTTCATTATCTCATGCTGACTCGGATCAATCCGCAAGGTAAACACCCTATCACCAATAACCACACACCTATACTCATATTTTTTGGGAATACGTTTTTGCACATAAATCGGGAAGCTTTCAATCTTTCCAGGATTTCTTTCAATATAATCTACATCCAAAACAGAAGTCATTATAAGCTTTTGACCTAATCCACCATCAAATGATGGAAAATGGGGATCTCCAAGTGATTTAACTATCGCCGGCTCATCACCAACCCAACTTCTGATTTCATCAATGCTATTAGACAATAAATACTCTGGTAGCATTACTCTTGCATCAGAAATATTCTTCATTTGATAAAGCTTACTTGAACACAGCTGGGTCGCCGCAGGAGAATTGACAATTTCGCACGGAACAATTAACCGCAAATTGCCATAGACACTTTTAAGGTTGCGCCCTGTAATGTACTCTTCGCACCACTCCTGTGTCTGTCCAAAATACGGGAATACTACTTTATCCGCACGCCAAGCAATTTTACTCCTACTAAGATCCTGGCCTCCGTATTGGAAATGACCATCCGATGAGCTGCCTGACATCGTAAACGGCTGACTTCCTGAAAGGTCCACAACGGTATAACTTTGCTTTTTTTTATCTAGGTGCGAAACTACTCTGCGAACATGAGAAAACTCAGCACGGCCAAGAATCAGTATCATGCTAACAACCTCTATCTAATCTCAATCTGCCTCATAAAGCGCTGCTGGCCATTCTGAAACTCTGCTATTAACTGATATTCTCCTTCGGGAAGATAGAGGGTTGCCACGGCTTTGTGAGGCGCGATTAAATATTGATCAATAGGGACAGAATTTTCTTCATTAGCAACAACCGCTTTGATATTCACCCATTCATGCAGTTCTTTGTCAGGCTTTCTTACCAATACAGCTTCCCTTCCCTCATCTCTCACCAACCACCCCGGTCTACCGCCAATAAACTTCGCTCTTGGGTGGTACACTGTCATGTCAACAGCACCGTCGTAACGACCAGACACAAGCCATTCACCGCTTTTATTTCTGAATATAGAGGGAGCATCACCAATAAGAGACTCTACTTGGTGATAACTGGAATCATCAAGGGATCGGTCCAGATGAGGAGTTCCACCAACTTGATCTATGGTCAAAGGATCAATATTCGCCTCATTCTTCAACAAAGCTGCCATTTTCGGTGTATCACTATCAAATGTCTCCCGTATATGAGCAAAACCCGCATATACAAAAACTTTTGCACTAGGATCATCATCTAGAATTTTCTTTATATTCTCCGCCTGCTTTCTTTCCCTTTCTGCCTGACTTTTGTATTTTAGTGGTTCGTACGCAGAAAGCGCATAACCAGATCGCATAGCCGCCCGTATAAAGTATGCAAACTCTGGATCATTCGTATAAAACCCATTACCTGAAACGGTTGGAAAGCCGAATTTATTGAGAGCATCAAGTCCTTGCTTAAATAGGGCCTCAACAGCTAAGCAATTATACCCTACCCTTCTCAATGCCAACGCAAGATCTTTTGCGAATAACCTATGCCGAGAGATATGGTGCGCCTCATTTAGCATTACCACTCTCCTATTTTTCGCAACAGCAACAATCTCGGCTATTGCTTCCGATCTTTCAAGTGACTCAACATCGACTATTTCGTCTTTATTCTCAGTTTCTTCAGCGATTTTTCGCTTCTCGAACACTCTCTGGGCATCCTGCTCACGATTCAAGAATGACAGATCGATAGATTCAAAAAGAGCGCGCAATTGACTATTTTCTATTTCATCGTCGCTATTGTAAGCAGCTAAGTAATTCCCGGCCGAAAGATATTCTTTATGCCTAGCCACTGCAGATTCACCTTTTGCACTCGCATATAGTGGCTGAAAAAAAAATAATGAAAAAACTAAACTTATAATTGGGTTTTCATGTACTTTGATCATTCTGGAATATCCCGCACCCATTTTAGTTAGCATGGGAAGAAAAAATATTTGAGATATAGATACTTGAAGAGAAGGTGCCCCGCAATAACATGCAGGGCACCTATAGTGCTATCTTAGATAGCCTTACCCGTCATTTACAACACCCCCCCCAGTCGGGGTCACAACAATGGTTTCTTCGCACTGCATACCGCCTGAAACTTGCTCGAGAAGCGTGTCGTCAAGCTCAAACATTTCTTTTCGCTCTGAGATTGACTTTTCCGCGGAAGACATTAGAAGGTTATCCATTTTTCTTTCCTTATTTATAAAGATTTACAGCCCTCAGGCCAGTTCAATCTGCCTCCTTGCAGACTCGACCGTCTCTGGTCGATGAGCCACCAATACCCGGGTAATGGCGAGCCTACTAATATGGTCACTGACCAAAGACTCATTCGCCACGTCCAAGTGACTGGTCGCTTCGTCCATGAATAGTATGCGCGGCGCATGGTAGAGAGCGCGCGCCAACACGATTCTTTGCTTTTGTCCGCCGCTGAGACTGGTACCCATATCGCCCACCAAGGTGTTGTATTGCATGGGCATTCTGAGTATTTCCTCATGAATGCAGGCCATCCGGGCACAGGTCACTATACGCTGAAGATCCAATTGCGGCTCGAAGCAAGCGATATTGTCGGCGATGGTGCCGGCCAGCAGCTGGTCGTCCTGCATGACACCCGCTATTTGGCTGCGGTATTGCGATATCTGCCGGATGGGCTGACCATCGATCAGGATTTCCCCTTCGGTAGGTTCCAGTAGGCCCATCAAGCATTTGAGCAGAGTGGTCTTGCCACAGCCGCTGGGGCCAACTATGGCCACTGTTTCGCCGGCTTCGATAGTGAAGTTCAGGTTGCGGAAGGCCGGCGCTTCGGCCTCGCCGTATCGGAAGCCGAGATTGCACACTTCGATTTTTCCCCGTAGCGGCTGCGCCTTGTCCGCATTCAGCGGCGACCCGTCGGGCCCACCTATTTCCTCCGCTTTGGTGAAGACGATATCGGACAGCCGGTCTAGGTGCAGGCCCAGCATTTTCAGCTCTATCCACTTTGCGATCAGCGCATCCATGGATTCCACGAAGCGGGTCTTATAGCTGATAAAGGCGTAGAGCATGCCGACAGTAAGGGTACTGTCCATTACCGCCGTGGCGGCGAAGTAAATAACCAGTAAGTTTTCCAGCCCGAACAGCAGGCGTTCGATGGTTTCGTAGCCGATATTCCAGCGCGCTATGCGAATATCCTTGTTGACGGCGTCCGCGAGGCGGTTGTGCCACTGGCCCTGGCGATCAATTTCACGCTGGAACAGTTTAACAGTCTGGATGGCGCGGACCGATTCCATAAAGTGAGAGTCGTGCTTCGCCTGGGCGATAATTTTTTCCTCGGTCAGCAACCGCAGCGGACGATAGAGTAACAGGCGCAGGGCTGCATAGAGGACGACCACCAGTAGCACTATCAGGGTGAGCCTGACGTCGTAGAAGAACATGGCGGCCAGGGTGATCAGCGCCATGATGCCGTCCACCACCGCGGCCACCAACCCGGTGGTGAGCAGTTCCCGCACCTTTTGCAACGACCCGAAGCGCGACACCACGTCGCCCATGTGCCGGGTGGAGAAGTAGCTCATGGGCAGGCGGATCAGGTGGCGGAAGAGATTGGCGGCCATCTGCATGTTGAGCCGGCTGGAAATATGCAGTATCACCCACTCCCTCAGGGCATTGGTACCGGTCTGGATCAACAGCAGCAGGCCAAAGCCGATGGCTAGCACCAGCAGCAGGTTGTCGTCGCCGCGCAGGATGACGTCGTCCACCACCGTCTGCACATAGAAAGGTGTGACCACGGCAAACAGCTGCAGCAGCAGGGACAGTAGCAGCACCTGAGACAGACTGCGCTTGAGCCCGCCGATGCGCGACCAGAAGTGGCTGAGTTTGAGGCGTTGTCGGTCTTCGCCTGTCTGAAATTCGCCAGTGGGCGTGAGCTCCAGAGCGACGCCGGTAAAATGCTGCCCGAACTCTTTCCGGGTGAGCACCCGCTCGCCCACCGCGGGGTCGTGAATGATGACTTTGGCGCGCTCAACCGACTTGAGTACCACGAAATGGCTCATATCCCAGTGCAGCACGCAAGGAAGTTGCAATTCACCCAGATGTTCCAACTCCAGGCGCAGGGCGCGGCCGGCCAGATTCAACCGCCCGGCCATATCCATCAGGGTCTTGAGGTTGGTGCCGTGGCTGGAAATACTGAAGCGCCGCCGCAGGCCAGCGAGATCCGTATCGTAGCCGTGGTAGCCGGCAATCATCGCCAGACATACTAGGCCGCATTCGGCGGCCTCGGTTTGCAGTATCAGTGGCAGACGACGACCGGGGGAGAAATGCAGCAGCTGCTCGGGGCGTTCTTGCGCAACGGATTGCTGTGCGGCAGCTTCCATTACAGGCGCCCCTTCAGGCTGTAGATGGGTTCCAGCAGCCACTGCAACAAGCTGCGCTCGGCAAGCTGTACGTCGGCAGACAGCGTCATGCCCGGCTTGAGGGAAAACCTCTTACCGTAGGCCCTGACCGACGACTGCACCAGCTTGGCGGATACCTTGAATACCGGCTCGCGCGCTGCGACAGGCGCGTGCAGCAGTTCTTCCGGCAGCAGAACCGTATCGGACACTTCCACCACGGCACCGCGGTAGAGACCGAATTTCTGGTAGGGAAAGGCGTCGTAGCGGATATTCAGGGGCTGGCCGGCGTCGAGGAAGCCGGCGGATCTCACTGGCACCAGTAGCTGGACTGTCAGCACTTGGTCTTCGGGCACCAGTGATAGCACCGGGATGCCGCTCTGGGCCTGCTGACCCTCCTGCGCTTGCAAATTGCTGACCACGCCCGCCCTAGAAGCCTTGACGATATAGGCACGCTGGCCGTGCAACTGGGTGATTTGTTGGGCGAGATCGGAGAGGCGTGCGCGCAGCTGGTCTGCGCTGTTGGCGTGCTCTTCGGGAAGCAGAGATCGCTGACTTTCGAGTTGCTGGATTTGGTTTTGCAGATTGATCCGGCTGCGCGACAGGCCTTGACGTTCGGCCTGCAGCTCCAGCTCCTGGGCAATCACCGAGTCCAGCTCCGCCGAGGAAATATGGCCATCCCGCTTAAGCTGGCGGTAGCGCTCCGCCTGTTCCGCTACCAGGGCGTAACGGCGGGACTGGGTCTCTATCTGCTTTTCGAGCAGTGCCAGGTCTTCTTCGCTGGCGGCGATACGCTGTTCAAAATCTTGCTGCTGTTGGCGATAGATTTTCTCGCCACGCTCCAGTTGCTCAGTGAGCAGCTTGTGTTTGCTTTCATACTCCGCCAATAACAGGGACTCGAGATGTTTGCCGTCAACGAGAATATGATCGCCGTTGACGACCAGCAGCGGCTGGTCCTTGACGACTCGATCGCCATCCCGCACCAAAACCTGTTTGATGATGCCAGAGCGTTCGGCGTAGACCCGAACTACGCCCGAGGCCGGCTCCAGCCACCCCTGCACAGTTTCCTTGCGCGCATAGCGGCTGCCGGCAAGCCAGATAATGACGACTAGCACCCATAGTGCTAACAGAGCCATAATAACCATGTGGGAAAGACGCGGCAGGAGGAGAATCTCGCCGTGCAGGCGGTCTTCTTGTCTTTTTACTGCTTGCCGGCGAAACAGTTCTGCCACCGCCAACCCCTTTGATTCGATAGTTATTATTTATTGATTTTTTTATAACACCATACGACAGCTAATTCAACGCAACTGAAATTACATGCTATAACAGCAAATGAAAAAACTCTCAGTTTTCAGCATCTAAGTTAAAAAGGTTATGGGTAAAGAATCGCTTCTCCGGCTTACTCTGGCAGGCGACCTCATGACCGGCCGCGGTATCGACCAGATTCTCGCCGGCGCCGGCGATGCGCAGATTTACGAGTCCTACATGCGCTCGGCGCTGGGCTATGTGGCGCTGGCGGAGGCGCGCAACGGTCCGATTTCGACGCCGGTTCCTTTCGATTATCCTTGGGGCGAAGCACTGGCGATTATTGCGGAGCGCGCGCCGGACTGCAGACTGGTGAATCTCGAGACAGCGGTTACCCGCTGCGATGACTTCTGGCCCGGCAAGGGTATCAACTACCGGATGCACCCGGGCAATATCCCGATATTGAGCGCTGCGCAAATCGATATCTGCAGCCTCGCCAACAATCATGTACTCGACTGGGGCTACGGCGGCCTGACGGAAACACTGTCCAGCCTGCAGCAAGCGGAGATAAGTACCGCCGGTGCCGGTGAAAACCTGTCCGCGGCCATCGCCCCGGCGGTGTTCCCTCTCGGCGATCGACGCCTGCTGTTATTCGCCTGCGGCCATCCCAGCAGCGGTGTCCCTGAATCCTGGGCGGCGTCGGGCGAAAAGGCCGGCGTACACTTCATCAATGACCTGTCTGCGCAAACGGCTGCCGACCTCGTGTATCAGATTGAGAAGTTTCGACATCGGGGCGACCTGGTGGTGGTTTCCATTCACTGGGGCAGCAACTGGGGCTACCGTATTCCGCGAGACAGGCGCCGCTTCGCCCACAGGCTGATCGACGCAGGTGTGGATCTGGTGTTCGGCCACTCCTCCCACCACCCCCAGGGCGCCGAGGTGTATCGCGAGCGGGCCATCCTGTACGGGTGCGGGGATCTCATCAACGATTACGAGGGGATCAGCGGCCACGAGGAGTACAGATCGCAACTGCGACTGCTGTACTGTGTCGACCTCGACCGGCAGAGCGGCGCGCTGCGACGCCTGGAGATGATACCGTTTGAAATGTGCCGCTTTCGCCTTCAGGGCGTGAAGAACAGCGACCGGGAATGGTTACTGAATACCCTGGGCCGCGAGTGCCGGCACCTGGGCACGACACTGCAACCTGCAGAAGAAGGAAAGAGCTTTCTATTGCACTGGTAGAGCCACCTAATCTGCGGCATAGCCCTGCGGATTCTGCGACTGCCAGCGCCAGGTGTCCGCCACCATCCGCTCCAGGCCGTACTCGGCTTTCCAGCCCAACTCGCGCTCGGCCTCCGCCGGGTCGGCGTAGCACTCGGCGATATCGCCGGGACGGCGCGGGACTATGCTGTACGGCACCGGACGACCGCTGGCCTGCTCGAATGCGCGCACAATTTCCAGTACCGAACTGCCGCGACCGGTCCCCAAGTTATAGGTGTAGCAGCCGTCCGCAGTGCCATCCCGGCGCAACTTTTCCAGTGCCGCCAGATGGCCGCGCGCCAGATCCACGACGTGGATGTAATCCCGCACACCGGTACCATCCACGGTTTCATAGTCATCGCCAAATACCTGTAACTGCGGCAGGCGTCCGACGGCCACCTGAGCTACATAGGGCAGCAGGTTATTCGGGATACCGCGCGGGTCTTCACCAATGGTGCCACTTTCGTGGGCGCCAATCGGATTGAAGTAGCGCAGCAGGCTCACCTTCCATCGGCTGTCCGGCGCCGCGCACAGATCACGCAAGATATTTTCCACCATCAGTTTGCTGGCGCCATAGGGGTTGGTCGCACCCGTGGGGAAATCTTCGCGGATCGGCACACTGGCCGGATCGCCATATACGGTGGCGGAAGAACTGAAGATCAATTGGCGCACGCCGAACTCTTCCATGACCTGGCAGAGGGTCAATGTACCGGCAACATTGTTCTGGTAATAACGCAAAGGCTGCGCTACTGACTCACCCACGGCCTTCAGACCGGCAAAATGGATCACCGCCTCGATGTCATAACGGGAAAAAATTTCCCGCAGCTTTTCCGCATCAGCGACGTCCACCTGGTGGAAGGGCACCTGGCGCCCGGCGATGGCTTCCACTCGGTGCAGCGAGGCCTCGCTGCTGTTGACGAGATTGTCGACGACGACGGGCTCCAGACCCGCCTCCAGTAGTTCAACACAGGTGTGACTGCCGATATAACCGGCGCCGCCGGTCACCAGGATCGCCATAGCAAATTCCTTTCCGGATTCTTTTCAGTGCAAAGTAAGGCGGCCTAGTAGAGCGCAAAACCGCCGCGCAATTCAACCGCTATATTGGCGCCGCAATCGACGCCGCAACCTAGGGGAAAGCTATGCTGAAAAGGCGGGAGCGGATTTCACTCCAGTTTTCGCGTGGCAGGGAGGGTACCCGAAGCCACTGGTAATAAAGATAGTATTTCGCGCACAGGCGCACTTCAGCACCGCGCAGTCCACCGAACGGACGCGTAGCCAGGCCGTCAGCCAGACGGGTTAGCAGTACACAATGACGCCGCTCATTGTGATTTATCCAGCGCAACGGCCGGGACACTGGAGGCGTCCGACACGCTACAGGGAGCTGTACATCATGACGATATTCAATCACTACCTGGAGAGATACGAATCGATCCAGGAAGAAGAGCTCAGCATCCAAGAGTACCTGGAGCTGTGCAAGAAAGACCGCAGTGCCTACGCCTCACCGGCCGAGCGCATGCTGATGGCCATCGGTGAAGCGGAACTGATAGACACCTCCCGCGATCCGCGCCTGTCGCGGATCTTTTCCAACAAGGTGATCAAGCGTTACAAGGCATTCAGTGAGTTCTACGGCATGGAGGAAGCGATCGAGCAGATCGTCTCCTTCTTCCGCCACGCGGCCCAGGGTCTGGAAGAGAAGAAACAGATCCTCTATCTGCTGGGACCGGTCGGCGGCGGCAAGTCCTCCCTGGCCGAGCGCCTCAAGGCACTGATGGAAAAAATCCCGATCTATGCCATCAAGGGTTCGCCAGTTTTCGAATCGCCCTTGAGCCTGTTCTCACCGACAGAAGACGGCCAGATCCTTGAGGAGGATTACGGCATTCCGCGGCGCTATGTGAATACCATCATGTCGCCCTGGGCGATGAAACGGCTGCATGAATTCAAGGGCGATATCAGCCAGTTCCGCGTGGTCAAGGTCCGCCCATCGATCCTGGACCAGGTTGCCATCTCCAAAACCGAACCGGGCGACGAAAACAACCAGGACATTTCCTCACTGGTGGGCAAGATCGATATCCGCAAGCTGGAGGACTTCCCCCAGAACGACCCGGACGCCTACAGTTTTTCCGGCAGCCTGTGCCGGGCCAACCAGGGCCTGATGGAATTCGTGGAGATGTTCAAGGCACCGATCAAGGTGCTGCACCCGTTGCTGACTGCCACTCAGGAGGGCAACTACAACAGCACCGAGGGCCTCGGCTCCATTCCGTTCAACGGCACCATCCTGGCGCACTCCAATGAGTCCGAGTGGCAGACCTTCCGCAATAACCGCAACAACGAGGCCTTCCTCGACCGCATCTATATCGTCAAGGTGCCCTACTGTGTACGGGTGCTGGAAGAGATCAAGATCTACCAGAAGCTGCTGGAAAACAGCTCGCTGTCCAAGGCACCCTGCGCGCCGGATACGCTGCGCATGCTGGCGCAGTTCTCAGTACTGTCACGGATAAAGAATCCGGATAATTCCAGCCTCTTTTCGAAAATGCGCATCTACGATGGCGAGAACCTGAAGGATACGGACCCGAAAGCGAAGACCATCCAGGAATACCGCGACAACGCCGGCGTGGATGAGGGCATGAACGGCCTTTCCACCCGCTTCGCGTTCAAGATCCTTTCCAAGGTGTTCAACTTCGATGCCACAGAGGTGGCGGCCAACCCGGTGCACCTGCTCTACGTGCTGGAGCAGCAGATAGAACAGGAACAGTTCCCGCCGGAAATTCAGGAAAACTATCTCGGCTTTATTAAGGAATACCTGGCCCCCCGCTATGTGGAATTCATCGGCAAGGAAATCCAGACCGCCTACCTGGAATCCTACGCCGAATACGGCCAGAATCTGTTTGACCGCTATGTCACCTACGCCGACTTCTGGATTCAGGACCAGGAATACCGGGATCCGGAAACTGGAGAGATTCTCGATCGCGGCGCCCTTAACGAGGAATTAGAGAAGACCGAGAAGCCCGCAGGCATTTCCAACCCGAAGGACTTCCGCAACGAGATCGTCAATTTCGTACTGCGCGCCCGTGCCAACAACCAGGGCAAAAACCCCGACTGGCGCTCCTATGAAAAACTGCGCGCAGTGATCGAGAAAAAGATGTTCTCCAATACAGAGGATCTGCTTCCAGTCATTTCCTTCAACACCAAGGCATCCGCGGACGACAAGAAGAAACACGCCGACTTCGTCGCCCGCATGGTGGAGCGCGGCTATACCGAAAAGCAGGTTCGCCTGCTTTCAGAGTGGTACCTGCGTGTTCGCAAGTCGCAGTAACACGGGAATGGATTCGCAGGGATAACGACTCGGCATGTGATGGAAAAGTAACGGATCCGGGACTGATTGATGTCCGCAGGCGAGGAGAACCGAAAGCATGGCAAGGACACTGTGCAATAGGAAAACCCGCCGGCACCCGGATTCACTCACGTCGATTCGAAGGGGTCGGCGCGTCGCATCACGGCTTGAGTCAGAGGCAGTAATATGAGCTACATCATCGACCGCCGACTGAACGGCAAGAAGAAGAGCACGGTCAACCGGCAGCGTTTTTTGCGGCGCTATAAGGCCCACATCAAGAAGGCGGTGGGCGAGGCGATGAACAGTCGTTCCATCACCGATATGGACAAGGGGGAACGCATCAGCATTCCCACCCGCGATATCGGCGAACCCATCTTCTCTCACGGTGCCGGCGGACACGTCGAACGCGTACTGCCCGGCAACAGGGAGTTCGTCACCGGCGACCGCATCCCGCGTCAGGGACAACAGGGCGGCAGTGGCGGGGGCGGCAGCGGCGCCAGCGACAGTGGTGAAGGCGCAGACGATTTCGTGTTCCAGATTTCACAGGAAGAGTTTCTCGACTTCATGTTCGAGGGCCTGCAACTCCCCAACATGATCAAGCGCCGGCTGGCCGGCAACGAGTCCTTCCAGGTGGTGCGTGCGGGCATCTGCAACGAGGGCACCCCCGGGCGCCTCAATGTGATCCGCTCCATGCGTGCCGCCAACGCGCGCCGCATCGCCCTGACCAGCAGTAAGCGCCGTAATATCCGCGCGATGGAGGCGGAACTCGAGCAGGAGGAAAACAAGGATCCCGCGTTGCGCGACCAGCGCAGGATCGACGCCCTGCGCGACAACATCGCCGATGTGCGCAACCGGATTGCGCGGGTGCCCTACCTCGATGATTTCGACCTGAAGTACAACCTGCTGCTGCGCCAGCCGCGGCCGAGATCCCGTGCGGTGATGTTCTGTCTGATGGATGTCTCCGGTTCCATGAACCAGGCCACCAAGGATATGGCCAAGCGCTTCTTCCTGCTGCTCTACCTGTTCCTGCAGCGGAGCTATGAGTACACGGAAGTCGTGTTCATCCGCCACCACACCAGCGCCAAGGAAGTCGACGAAGAAGAGTTTTTCTATTCCCGCGAAACCGGTGGCACCATCGTGTCCAGCGCGCTCAAACTGATGCGCCGGATCATGCGCGAACGCTACCCGGCCAGCGAGTGGAATATCTACGGCGCCCAGGCGTCCGACGGAGACAACTGGAACGACGACTCCAGCACCTGTCACAAGATCCTGATCGACGACATCATGCCCCACGTGCAGTACTACTCCTACGTGGAAATCACCCCGCGCGACCACCAGGCACTGTGGGAGGAGTACGAGAGCGTGCGCGCCGCCTTCCCCGACCACTTCGCCATGGAACAGATCGTCGACGTGCAGGATATCTATCCGGTATTCCGTCAATTGTTCAGCCAGAAGGTGGCCGCCTGATGCTCGATTCCTACACCACAGGCCCGGGCGACCCGACGCCGTCCGACGGCGAGGCCCGCGTCCCCATTTCCACCACCTCCGAGTGGACCTTTGAGCTGATCCAGGAATACGATCGCGAAATCGGTGCCCTGGCGGAAGAGTTCGGGCTCGACACCTACCCGAACCAGATCGAGGTCATCAGCTCCGAACAGATGATGGATGCCTATTCGTCAGTAGGCATGCCGGTCGGATATAACCACTGGTCCTTCGGCAAGCAGTTCATCAGCGTGGAGAGCAACTACCAGCGCGGCCTGATGGGACTGGCCTACGAGATCGTTATCAATTCGAATCCCTGCATCGCCTACCTGATGGAAGAAAACACCATGACGATGCAGGCGCTGGTAATCGCCCACGCCAGTTATGGCCACAACTCCTTCTTCAAGGGCAATTACCTGTTCCGCAGCTGGACCGACGCCAGCAGCATCATCGACTACCTGATCTTTGCCAAGAACTACATCGCCCGCTGCGAAGAGCGCCACGGCCTCGACGAAGTGGAAGCCATTCTGGACTCCTGCCATGCGCTGATGAATTACGGGGTCGACCGCTACAAGCGGCCCTACCCCATCTCCGCCGTGGAAGAGGAACGCCGCCAGCAGGAGCGGGAGGAATACCGCCAGCGCCAGCTCAACGATCTGTGGCGCACCATCCCCAAACTCGGCGAAGGGGAAGCGGAAAAGTCGGTCAGGCGCTTTCCCGAGGAACCGCAGGAAAACATTCTTTATTTTATCGAGAAGAATGCGCCGCTACTGGAAAACTGGCAGCGGGAGCTGGTGCGCATCGTGCGCAAGCTGGCCCAGTACTTTTATCCACAGCGCCAAACCCAGGTAATGAATGAGGGCTGGGCAACCTTCTGGCACTACACGCTGCTGAGTGAACTGTACAAGCGCGGTAAGGTGACAGAAGGCTTCATGATGGAGTTCCTGCAGAGCCACACCAATGTGATTTACCAGCCGTCATACGACAGCCCCCACTACAGCGGTATCAACCCCTACACACTGGGCTTCAGTATTTTCAGCGACCTGCGCCGTATCTGTGAAAACCCCACCGACGAGGACCGCCAGTGGTTTCCGGACATCGCCGGCAGCAATTGGAAGGAAACCCTGCAATTTGCAATGCGGGACTTCAAGGACGAGAGCTTTATTCTGCAGTTCCTGTCGCCCAAGGTCATGCGCGAATTGCGGCTTTTCAGCGTGAGTGACAACGACCGCGAAAATGAGATCACCATCGGTGCCATCCACGACGAGGACGGCTATCGGCAACTGCGCGCCAACCTGGCCGGGCAATACAATCTCGGCAATCGCGAACCCAATATCCAGGTGTATTCGGTGGATACCCGCGGCGACCGCTCAATGACACTGCACCACACCCAGCACCGCCGCCGCCCGCTGGGCAAGGAAACCAACGAGGTCATGCGCCACCTGCACCGGCTATGGGGTTTCGACGTGCACCTCCACAGCCTCAATGGTGACGAAATCACCGCCAGCTTCCACTGCCCGGAAGTCGGGCGCGACCGCGCCGAAGGCGAGGAAGAGTCGATGCTGGTACCCAAGCCAATCTGACCCTTCCGCCAATTCGGCAGTAACCTACATTTCCAGTAGCAATTTGGCCTTCGCTGACAGCTCCGTGCGGTCGCCCGCCTGGAGCACCAGTGCGTCAGCCCCGCCATCCAACCAGCGCTGCTGATCGCGCTCGCCTGCCGGCGCCACTACCAGAATGCGGACATTGGCGTACTCGCTGCGCGAGCGCAGGTGATCCAGGATCTGGAAGCCATTGACGCCAGCCAGGTTCGCATCCAGTACCAGCAACGCGGGCTTGCAGCCGGCGATCAGGGTGCCGGCGATAAAGCTGTCACTGGCCACATCGACTTCACAGCCCACCTGCTGCAGGGCCTGGCGGCCACCGGCAGTCAGTTCCGGATCGCTGGCCAACATCAGCACCTTGCGGCTGGCAGCGGCCAGCTCATTGGGTACCGGCATGGCGTTGTCGCGCAAAAAGCCGACGAAATCCTCTACGCAGATACGGTGATCACCGCGCCCCGGGAGCTTGTAAGCCTTGAGTTGTCCCCGCTCAATCCAGCGAATTACTGTGCGGAAATTGACCCCACAATATCTCGCAGCCTCCCCGGTGGTGAGCACATGCAGTTCGTTCATCTTATTATTCCCCCAAACATCCTGCGGTTACTCTGGCAGATACTTTCGAAGTCCGTTTTCTCGCACGGAGCGGCTGAACACCGCCGCCCTATACGGATATATCCTGTCTTTTCGAAGTACCCTTATCAATTATGCTGTTCAAACTAGCAAAACCAGCCTGAAATCCGGCCTTTTCAAAGTATTAACGAAGAAGCAACAAACCTCCTCAAAAAAACATCGAATGATATAGTTGACAGGTAAGTCAGGTTACATAGAATGGTCACATTGAATGGCGAATGGATATTCCCAACGCGAATACCCTAAGACCCTGGGCCCCCTTGTATTTTCGGGGCCTTTTTTTTATCTTGCCGAAACGCCTGTTTTACCTTCCCCACTACCGCATCTGATCTCCAGTGAGCGGCGCCGGAATTAACGGACTTATGGCAGTGCTACGCTCAAACCGGCAAGCCCATCCCTATCGTGCGGGGATGACCCCGTGAAGACCTACCTCGTCGGCGGCGCTGTCCGCGACAACCTCCTCGGACGCCCCGTGCACGAGCGCGACTGGGTAGTCGTCGGCGCCAATGAAGCCCAGATGCAACAGCTCGGTTTCAGCCCGGTCGGCAAGGACTTTCCCGTTTTCCTGCACCCACAGACCAGTGAGGAGTACGCACTCGCGCGCACCGAGCGCAAGAGCGGACACGGCTATGGCGGCTTTACCGTACACGCCAGCCCCGATGTCACCCTGGAGCAGGATCTGCTGCGCCGCGACCTCACCATCAACGCCATGGCGGAGGATGAAAACGGCGAGCTGATCGACCCCTACGGCGGCCGCGCCGACCTGGATGCAAGGCTGCTGCGCCACGTATCACCTGCATTTGCCGAAGATCCACTGCGAATCCTGCGCGTCGCCCGCTTTGCGGCCCGCTACCACCATCTCGGATTCTCCATCGCCGACGAAACGATGGCGCTGATGAAACAGATGGTGGACGCCGGGGAGGTGGAACACCTGGTTGCGGAACGCGTGTGGAAGGAAGTCAGCCGCGCGCTGACAGAACCGGACCCCGATATTTTCATCCGCGTGCTGCGCCAGTGCGGCGCCTTGAAGGTTCTACTGCCGGAAGTCGACGCCCTGTTCGGCGTGCCGCAACCCGCCAAGTACCACCCGGAAATCGATACCGGCGAACACGTGCTGCTGGCCCTGCGCGCCGCGCCGGCGGATTTGCCCGTACGCTTCGCAACGCTGCTGCACGACTTGGGCAAGGGCGTGACACCGGAAGAAATCCTGCCCAGCCATCGCGGCCACGAGGTCGCCGGCCTGCCGCTGGTCCGCGAAGTCTGCCGGCGCTGGCGCGCCCCCAAGCAGCTGACCGCGCTCGCCACCGGCGTGTGCGAATACCACCTGCACAGCCACAAGGCGTTCGAGCTGCGCCCACAGACCCTGATGAAAGTACTGCGCGCCCTCGATGCACTGCGGCGTCCGGAGCGATTCGAACAATTCCTGCAGTCCTGTGAAGCCGACGCCCGCGGCCGCACCGGCCTGGAAGACCGGGAATATCCGCAGGTCGGTTACCTGCGTGCGGTGCGCGCGGCGGCGGCCGCCGTCACCGCCGACAAACTGATTGCACAGGGATACGAGGGCGCCGAACTGGGCAAGGCCCTCGACCGCGCCCGCATTCAGGCCATTGCCGCAGTGAAGAAAAATTACCCCGAGAGCGACGACGATGCGTAATGCCCTGATCACCGGCGCCGCCGCCCGCCTCGGCCGCGCCATTGCCCGCGAACTGCACCGCGATCACCGCGTCATCATTCACTACCGCAGCTCCGCCACTGCTGCCGAGCAACTTGCCGATGAACTGAACCGGCTCCGACCGGACTCCGCCATCACGCTGCAGAGCGACTTGTCGTCGGCAGCCGAGTGCGAACAACTGGCGCAGCGCGCAACCGCCCATTGGGGCGGCATCGAAGTGCTGGTGAACAACGCCTCCGCTTTCTACCCGACACCAATTGGCAGCGCCGACGAGAAAGACTGGGATGAACTGTTTGGCAGCAACCTGAAAGCCCCCTTCTTCCTCAGCCAGGCGCTGGCGCCGAGCCTGGCCCGCGACAACGGCAGTATCATCAATATGGTGGACATACACGCCGAACGGCCCATGCCACAGCACACCCTCTATTGCGCCGCCAAGGCGGGACTGGTGATGCTGACCAAGAGCCTGGCTCTGGAACTGGCACCCAATGTGCGGGTGAACGCGGTAGCCCCCGGCGCGATATTGTGGCCGGAACAGGAAGACGTCGACAGCGACACCCGCGCCAGGATTCTCAACCGCATTCCGCTGGCGCGCACCGGCAGCGAAAGCGATATCGCGCGCACCGTGCGCTTCCTGGCGGATCCCTCCTATATCAACGGCCAGGTCATCGCCGTGGACGGCGGGCGAAACCTCAATATCTGACCGCCGGCGGCTCCCCGCCACCAAACTTCTCCAACAGCCAATGCCTGACGTCGACAACCGCGGAACTGAGCGAGGCGCTGCGGCTGTGGGCGAGATAGAGATGGCGGCGCGCCGGAATGGCGACATCAAATAGCGCAACCAGCTGACCGGCTCTCAGTGCCGGCCCGCTCAGCACCAAATCCGTCAGCCAGATTCCCAGGCCGCCCAGCGCCGCCTGGTGCGAAAGGGTGGCCTGGTCAAACGACAGTTGGTCGCGTGGCTCACCATGCAGGCCGGCCCGCTCGATCAACCGACGCCAATCCTGGTGCAGGTGATCGTGAATCAGGGTGCAGCCCTCGAGATCTCCACGAAGGAGCCCCGGGTACTGCTGCAGATAGGCCGGGCTACAGGCGGCAAATACTTCGAGATTCGCGAGGCAGGTGCAGTTCAGGCGCGGATCCGCCTCCGGCAGGAAGCGGACCGCCAGATCGTGGTCACTGCCGTCCAGCGGCGACAGCATCGACGACGCGTGTACCTGCAGTTCGATATCCGGATGATCGCGACGGAATTCTGCCAGTCGTGGCCCGAAGCTGATCATGGCGAAGCTCGGCGGCAGCGTGATACGCACCGTGCGCGAACGGTTGATGCGCTGCATCGACTGGCTGACATCGAGCAGCTCCGACAGCAGCGGATTGATACGCCGGTAGAAAGTACTGCCCGCCTCGGTCAGTTCCACCTGGCGCGCGTTGCGCACAAACAGGTGCAGGCCCAACCACTCCTCCAGTGTTTTGATCTGCTGGCTGATCGCCCCCGGGGTAACCGCGAGCTCGTCCGCCGCGCGCTTGAAACTGGCGTGACCGGCGGCACAGCAGAAATAGTGCAGCGCTTTGAGGGGCGGCTGGCTCATGATTTAGTTTTTCTATTGCAAAGTGTCAGTAAAAGTCGTTTGTAGGAACTTTCCCGGCCACAGAGAATAGAGAAATTCCCCCTCAATGCAAAAGGAAGTCACCGATGTATCCCCCTCGTCTGACCGCACCGGCCTGGATCACCATCGCCGCTGGTTCATGCCTGCTGATGCTGGCATTTGGATTTCGCGCCAGCTTCGGGCTCTTTGTCGGCCCCATCTCCGACGCCAACCACTGGGGTCGCGACCTGATTGGCCTGGCGCTGGCCATCCAGAACCTGGCCTGGGGACTGGTCGCCGTGCTCGCTGGCGGGCTGGCGGATCGCTTCGGCAATCCGCGCGTGCTGGTGGCCGGCGCCGTGCTGTATGCCCTCGGCCTGTGGATGACTTCAGGGGTGGATTCGGTCTGGTCACTGCAGATGGGCGCGGGTCTTCTGGTGGGCGCCGGCATCGCCGGTACCGGCTTCGGCATCGTGCTGCCACTGATGGCGAGGGCAGTTAGCGAAGACGACCGCCAATGGGTACTGGGCGTCGGCACCGCAGCCGGCTCCCTCGGGCAGTTCCTGATCGCACCGCTCGCGCAGCAGTTTATCCACTGGTTTGGCTGGAGTGGCGCCCTGAATGTGATGGCACTGATGGCGCTGGGCATGACCCTGCTGGTGATGCCACTGGCGAAGAAGGCGAAACCCGCGCCGGGTGCAGCCGCTGCGGACAGCGAACCTTTCGCCGCGGTAATCGGCCGCGCCCGCAGTCACGCGTCCTACTGGATGCTGACCCTCGGCTTTTTTGTGTGCGGCTTCCACCTGGCTTTCATCACCGTGCATTTCCCGGGCTATCTCACCGACAACGGCTTTGATCCAGACGTGGCCGCCTGGTCCATCGCGCTGATCGGCCTGTGCAACGTGGTCGGGGCCATGGTGTCCGGCTATGTCTCCGGGCGCGTCTCGATGAAGCGACTGCTGATGTTTATTTACATCGCCCGCGGTGTCGTCACGGTCGGGCTGCTGCTCTTGCCGCTATCGCTCACCTCGGTACTCACCTTCAGCTGCCTGACCGGCTTCCTGTGGCTGGCGACGGTGCCGCCCACCACAGGCCTCGTCGCCACCATGTTCGGCACCCGCTATATGGCCACCCTTTACGGCGTGGTATTTCTCGGCCATCAGCTGGGCAGCTTTACCGGTGTCTGGCTGGGGGGCTGGATCTATGAGCGCACGGGTAACTACGACGCAGTCTGGTGGAGCGGCGTGGCGCTCAGCCTGGTGGCGGTGGCACTGCACTGGCGGATTCGCGAAACGCGGGTGCAGGCACTGCAGCCGGCCACGGCCTGAACCTGGCAGGGGAGGCAATCCGCAGAATATTGCAGCGGCGCGGGAACCCGCCCGGCCGCGGGAAAAGCGGAAATGGTTTAGCCAGCCTGCTCCAGCGGCTGGCCATTTTCATCCACAAACAGGACATCCCGAATCGTCAGCGTCTCGCCCGCTGCGTTCTGCACAACCACCGGCGCGATCGCCTCGCCGGTGGCACCTTCCACCAGCTGCATTTCATCCTTGTTGCCGTTCCAGCGCTCGCTCCACTGGCGCAGGGCCACGACGACCGTGAACAGGTCGCGCCCCTTGTCGGTCAGGCGGTACTCATAACGGGTGCCGTGCTCGCCGACGTTGACGCGGGTCATCACGCCGTTATCCACCAGGCGGGACAGGCGGTCACAGAGAATGTTCTTGGCAATGCCCAGGCTGTTCTGGAAATCCACATAGCGCCGGGTACCCAGCATGGCCTGCTTGATCACCAGAAGGGACCACCAGTCACCCACCTCATTGAGCGCGCAGGCCACGGAACAGCCCAGATCATCAAATCGTTTACGTGTCATGGGAGCAGTATAAGCGAAAGAGGTTGCATTAAAAAACCAAATCAAGTTTCATAACGCAACCACATTTACCGGGTCAGTCATTCGGCTGACCTGAAAGTGCTGTTTACTGAAGAGATTCGGGAGAGTGATATGAGTGGTTCCCTGGACAGCCTGCTGCGTCCGTTCGAGCATAAATCCCTGAAACTGCGTAATCGTGTGGCCATGGCCCCGATGACGCGCACCTTTTCCCCCGGCTATGTCGCCAATGACCAGGTGGCGGGTTACTACCGCCGCCGCGCCGAGGGCGAAGTCGGCCTGATCATTACCGAGGGCACCTTTGTCGGGCACCAGGCCGCCAACGGCTACGAGAATGTGCCGGCCATATTCGGCAACGAAGCCATGGCGGGCTGGAAGAAGGTGGTGGACGAAGTGCACGCTGCCGGTGGCCAGATCATCCCGCAGCTGTGGCATGTAGGCTCCGTGCGCAAGGAAGGTATCGGGCCGGACAAATCCGTACCGGGACACTCCCCGTCGGGTCTGTTCAAGCCGGGCAAACCGAATGGTCACGCCATGACCAAAGCCGATATCCAGGACGTCGTACGCGCCTTCGCCGACTCGGCCAAAGCGGCCAAGGAAGCCGGCTTCGACGGTGTCGAAATCCACGGTGCCCACGGCTACCTGATCGACCAGTTTTTCTGGGAAGGCACCAACCAGCGCGACGACGAATACGGCGGCTCCATCGAGAACCGCGGCCGCTTTGCGGTGGAAATCGTCGAGGCGGTGCGCGATGCGGTGGGCGAGGATTTCGCCATTGTGCTGCGCTACTCCCAGTGGAAGCAGCAGGACTACAAGGCCAGGCTGGCACAAACCCCGGAAGAGCTGCAGCGTTTCCTCGCGCCACTGGTCGACGCCGGCGTCGATATTTTCCACGCGTCCACAAGACGCTTCTGGGTGCCGGAATTTGAAAACTCCGACCTCAACCTGGCCGGGTGGACCAAGGAGCTGACTGGCAAGCCGGTCATTTCCGTCGGCAGCGTGGGCCTCGACGATGACTTTATCGGTGGCAACGACCAGGGCATGGGTGGCACAGCCAACCCGACCGGACTGGATGAGCTGTCCCGCCGCATGGACAACAACGAGTTCGACCTGATCGCCGTTGGACGCGCCCTGCTACAGGATCCGAACTGGCTAGTGAAAATGCGCGACGGTCGCGACAATGAAATCGTGCCGTTTACCAAGGAAGCGCTGACCAGCCTGAGCTGACGCGACGGAAATCGCGGACACAAAAAAGCGGCCGAATTCGGCCGCTTTTTTGTTGGGTGACTTTTCCTTCTAGTGTCCCGGCCAGTCAAACGGCACCGGCCAGAGCTTTTGCGAAGTCTGATCGTATTCTTCCCACAATTCCCGGTAAGACTTGCCCACCAACGGGTGAATGGCGTTCGGCACCAGTTCCGCCAGCGGCAGCAGCACGAACGCATTCTTGAGGATTTCGCCCCGCGGCAGTTTTACACCGTCGACGGTACCGGTCAGCGCATCGTAGGTGAGGATATCGATATCCAGGGTCCGCGCGCTGAATTTGGGCCCGGCACGCAGGCGGCCGTTGGCATCCTCGATTTCGCGCAGGCCCAGCGCCAGGCGCCCCACCGGCAGTTCGGTATGGATACCCACCACCAGGTTGTAGAAGTTGTCGCCGTCGAAACCGACCGCCTCGCTTTCAAATACACGCGAAACGTCCAGTCCGCCAAACCGCTTGGCCAGCGCGTCGAGACCGGCGCGGATATGCCGCTCGCGATCGATATTGCTGCCGAGACTGAGAAAAACTCTGGCCACTGTCACACTCCCGCAGCGGCGCCGCTGGCCGGACGCTCGCCGCGCTCAATCATCACCCCCACATCGCGGGATCCGCGCACTGCACCGGGCTTCGACAGGCGCAGGCGCAGCCAGCTCACATTGAATTCATCGCGCACGATGGCCGCCGCCTGTTCCGCCATGGTTTCCACCAGCAGGAACTCGCTGCCCTCGATAAAGGCGATCAACCGCTTGGCCACGGCCTTGTAGTTGAGGGTGTACTCGATATTGTCGGTGCGCGCGGCCTCGGCAATATTGAAAGCCATTTCGAGATCGAGACTGACGGTCTGGCGCACCTCGCGCTCCCAGTCGTAGATACCGATGATGGTATCCACCTTCAAATCCCGTATATAAACGATATCCATCCGCTAACTCTTGCCAAATTTGTTCGAAACGCGGAGCTCTGAGAGGCCAACCTGCCAGGCGCAGCAGCCTCTCAGAGCTCCGTCATCGGCCAGCGCGGCCGCACTTCTATATCCAGGTCCGCGCGCTGCCCCGCCTGCAGGCGCAGGCAACCGGCGTAGGCGATCATCGCACCGTTGTCGGTGCAGAATTCGTGGCGCGGATAGAAGACGCTGGCGCCGTCTTTGACCAGCGCCGCCTCCAGCCGCTCGCGCAGCAGTTTGTTCGCCGAGACTCCGCCGGCAATCACCAGCGTCTTGTGACCCGACGCCTTGATGGCGCGGCGACATTTGATCACCAGCGTGTCGACCACCGCCTCCTGGAAAGCCGCGGCGATATCCGCGCAGGTCTGCTCGTCCGGCAGGCCGTCTTCCAGCGCGTGCGCGCGCACCGTGGTCAGGGTGTAGGTCTTGAGACCGGAAAAACTGAAATCCAGCCCCGGCCGGTCGGTCATCGGCCGCGGAAAGGTAAAGCGTTGCGGATCGCCCCGCTCCGCCAGGGCCGCAAGGCGCGGGCCGCCCGGGTAGTCCAGGTCCAGCATCTTGGCCGCCTTGTCGAAGGCCTCGCCGGCGGCATCGTCGAGGGATTCCCCCATCAGGGCGTAATCCCCGAGGCCGCGCACATCGACCAGCTGGGTATGGCCGCCGGATACGAGCAGCGCCACAAACGGGAAGGCCGGAGGCTTTTCCTCCAGCATCGGGGCCAGCAGGTGTCCCTCCATATGGTGAACGGCCACAGCCGGCAGATTCCAGCCGTAGGCCAGCGCGCGGCCGGCGCAGGCGCCGACCATCAGCGCACCAACAAGGCCCGGGCCCGCGGTATAGGCTATGCCGTCCAGATCCGCCGGCTCGGTAGCGCTGTCGCGCATGACCTGGCGCACCAGCGGCAGCAGCTTGCGCACATGATCGCGACTGGCCAGTTCCGGCACCACGCCGCCGTAATCGGCGTGCAAATCCACCTGACTGAACAGGGCGTGACCGAGCAGCCCTTTTTCGGTGTCGTAGATCGCGACGCCGGTTTCATCGCAGGAAGTTTCGATTCCCAGAACTCGCACTTGTACTCTCTATTACGGACTGGCCTGAAGGGCCGCTATCATACCTGAAAAGAGGCTTGCGATCGCAGGTCCGAGTGTTTAGAATTTGCGCCCTCGCTGTGAACCGGCCACCGGATTGCAACTGCGAGAGCAATTGCCGGATAGGCCGAGAGAAACGAATTACAGGTAAACCAATGCCATCAGTACGACTGAAAGACAACGAACCATTTGATATCGCCCTGCGTCGCTTCAAGCGCTCTTGTGAGAAAGCCGGTGTACTGTCTGAAGTACGTCGTCGCGAATTCTACGAGAAGCCGACTGCTGTGCGTAAGCGCAAGGCTGCTGCCGCTGTTAAGCGTCACGCGAAGAAGCTGCAGCGCGAAAACCGCAAGTTCCAGCGCCTGTACTAAGCAGTCGCCGGACGGGCTCAGGGCCCGTAGCGGATTTCAAAAACGGCGTGCGAGCTGAACTCGCGCGCCGTTTTTTATTGTGTTTCGCCCCCTGCCAGCCCCGCCGCGCCGCTTACCGCAGCGAAAATCGGCCAACTGACCGCATCTCGCCCCGGCGATACCGCCGGTCGAGCCGATTTTTGTTTGCGCCGCAAAGCGCTATTCTTGCCCTTCGCTTTCAGGTATCCGCCCCGAGAAGTGGGCCCTCCACACCTGACACGCCAGATTAACTCCAAGCGGAACACACGGAATAAGACCATGAGCACCCTCAAGGAAACCCTGTCCCAGGCCACTAAAGACGCCATGAGAGCCCGCGCCAAAGAGCGCCTGGCCACCCTGCGCCTGATCAATGCGGAAATCAAACGCGTGGAAGTGGACGAGCGCATTGAGCTGGACGACGCCCGCATCCTGGCCCTGCTGGACAAGATGACCAAACAGCGCCGCGACTCCATCGCCCAGTACGAGAAAGCCGGCCGCGCCGAGCTGGCCGCCGTGGAACAGGCCGAAATCGACGTGATCCAGGAATTCCTCCCGGAACAGCTGTCGGAAGCGGAGATCGCCGAAATTGTCGCCGCCGCGGTAAAGGACACTGGAGCCAGCAGCATGGCCGACATGGGCAAAGTCATGGCCCAGGTCAAACCGCAGGTGCAGGGCCGCGCGGACATGGGCGCCGTCAGTAAACTGGTTAAAGCGCAATTCAGCTGACGGCTGACGCGCTAGCGAGACCCTATGGCCGGCAAGATTCCACAGCACTTTATCGACGATCTGCTCGCACGGGCGGATATTGTCGAAGTGGTCGACAGCCGGGTGAAGCTGCGCAAGACCGGGAAAAACTATTCCGCTTGCTGCCCGTTTCACGATGAAAAAACGCCGTCTTTCACGGTAAGCCCGGACAAGCAGTTCTACTACTGCTTCGGCTGCGGGGCCAACGGCAATGCCGTCGGCTTCCTGATGGAGTACGACCGCCTGCCCTTCCCCGAGGCGGTGGAAAAGCTGGCCGGCTCCCTCGGGCTCGAAGTCCCGCGCGAACAACTGGCCCCGGGCCAGGAGAAGCGCCAGCGCGAGAGCCAGTCCCTCTACCAGCTCACCGACAAGGCGGCGGATTTCTACCGCCAGCAGCTGCGCGCGCACCCCGCCGCCGGTCGTGCCATTACCTACCTGAAGCAGCGCGGCCTGTCCGGCGAAATCGCCCGGGACTTCGCTATCGGCCTGGCGCCGCCCGGCTGGGACAACCTGCTCAACGCCCTCGGCGACACCGCACAGAAGGCCGACCAGCTGGAACAGGCCGGTCTAGCCATCCGCCGCCAGGACAGCGACGGCAACACCAAGCCCGGACAGCGGCATCACTACGACCGCTTCCGCAACCGCATCATGTTCCCGATCCGCGACCAGCGCGGCCGCACCATCGCCTTCGGCGGACGAGTGCTCGGGGACGAGAAGCCCAAATACCTGAACTCGCCGGAAACCCCGATCTTCCACAAGGGCCGCGAACTCTACGGCCTGTGGGAGGCCCGCCAGGCCAACCGCGAGCTGAAGCGGCTGATCGTGGTGGAGGGCTATATGGATGTGGTGGCGCTGGCGCAGTTCGGCATCCGCTGCGCCGTCGCCACCCTCGGCACCGCCTGCGGCGAGGACCACATCCTGCTGGCCTTCCGCCACACCGCGGAACTGGTGTTCTGTTTCGACGGCGACCAGGCCGGCCGCACCGCTGCGCGCCGCGCACTGGAAGCCGCATTGCCACAGATGCAGGATGGCCGCAGCCTGCGCTTCCTGCTGCTGCCCGAGGGCGAAGACCCGGACACGCTAGTGCGCCAGGTGGGTGGCGAGCGCTTCGAGCAGATGCTCGACGAGCAGGCCCGGCCGCTCGAGGACTTCCTCTTCGACCTGCTCGGCGAGGGCATCAACCTGCAGACCATGGACGGCCGCGCGCGGCTGTCGAAACTGGCGGCGCCACTGCTCGACCGCCTGCCCGACGGGGTATTCCGCCAGCTGATGTTCCAGCAACTGGCGGCGCGCACCGGTCTCGACAAGGAGACCCTGCAGGAAGTCATCAGCGCGGAAAAAGCCCGGGCGCGAGCGGCAGCCCCGGCACCGCCCCCCGCGACGACCAAACCCGCGCCATCGAAACCGGAGTCGCCGCCGGAGTTTGCGTCCCCGGCCGCGGATTTCGGCGACCCCGGCGACTACAACGATTACGGCGATATGCCGCCGCCCGCGGAATACGAACCGTTCGAGGCGCAGCCGCCGAGCAGCGGCATCCCCGTACGCCGCAGCGGTCAGTACCGCCTGCCGGCAGAGCGCATGCTGATCGCCCTGCTGCTGCACCACCCGCAGCTGGCGCAGCAGATTGACGACAGCGGCCGATTCCGCGACAGCGGGGATGCGGATCTGCAACTTTTTGCCGACCTGGTAGACCTGCTGCAAAAGCGCCCGGACTACAATCTGAATCAGCTCCTCGGATACTGGCGTGCCCACCACGGCGCGGACTCCTGCGACACGCTGGCCAAGCTCGCCGCCTCGCAGCTGGTCAGCGGTGTACGGCAGCTTGCCCAGGGCGATACCCAGCTGGAATACGACCCAGCGGCCGAGTTCAACGACTGCCTGCAGCGCCTGGAAAACGCGGCCCGCAAGGCCCGCAACCGCGGCCTGCTGGACCAGCTGCGCAGTGACAACGGGCAATTGACCCCGGAACAGCGCGCCCTGCTCGCCAACTGGCAGCGCAAAGAGGATTGAGACGCCAATTTACGGCACTCGCTAGTGGTACCGAACGTGCCACCAACCGCGAAATCGCTGCGTATCTGTATATGCGCGGCAGGATTTCGCCACCGAAATCCGCCGGGCCGGGACGCCCCGGGCAGGTTTCGGACCAAGATCGCCGGTGCAGGCCTTGAAAACCCGAGAGCCAGCACCATATCCAGTCACCCCGGACGGGATCGGGAACCGAGCACATTGAACACCGCACTCATAGGTCGCTTGACAGCCAGAGTGGTTATTGCTATCGCAAATACGCTATAATCCCGCGTCTTTGTCCCGTATTTTCTCCTTACTTTTCAGGGTTGTGCATGACCGACAAAACCCAACAGCAGACTACTTCACGCATCAAGGAATTGATTGCCCGCGGTAAAGAACAGGGCTATCTGACCTATGCGGAAGTGAATGACCACCTGCCGGAGGACATCTCCGATCCCGATCAGGTGGAAGACATCATTGGCATGATCAATGACATGGGTATCAAGGTGTTCGAAAGCGCACCGGATGCCGAAGAGTTGTTGATGGCCGAGGGCGATAGCTCCGCCGATGAAATTGCCGCCGCCGAAGCTGCCGCCGCCCTGGCCGCGGTAGAGTCCGACGTGGGCCGCACCACCGATCCGGTACGCATGTATATGCGCGAAATGGGCACCGTTGAGCTGCTCACGCGCGAGGGCGAAATCGCCATTGCCAAACGTATCGAAGAGGGCCTGCGTGAACTGATGGCCGCCCTGGCCTACTGGCCCGGCGCCGTACAGCAGATCATCGAAGAATATCACCTGATCGAAAAAGAAGAGCGCCGCATTCCCGACGTGATTGCCGGCTGGCTCGATCCGGCCGACGAGGTTCCCCCGGGCGCCCAGACCGGCCAGGACAACGCCGCCGCGAAATCCGACAAGGACAAGGACGACGCTTCCGACTCAGATTCCGACGATGACAGCGATGACGACGATTCCGATTCCGAGGAGGAAGAGGAAAACGTCGGCGGTATCGATCCGGAAGAGCTCGCCGAGCGCATGAGAGCGCTGATCGCCGCGCAGAAGAAAGCCGACGCTGCAATCAAGAAGCACGGCCGCGACTCCAAGCAGGCCGGTGAGGCAATGGAAGCCGTCGCCGACGTGTTCCGCTTCTTCAAGCTGGCACCGCGCCAGTTCGATCCGCTGTACAACGAGGTGCGCAGCATTCTCGACGAAGTCCGCTCCCAGGAGCGCACCGTCATGAACCTGTGTATCCGTCGTGCTCGGATGCCGCGCAAGACCTTTATCAAGGAATTCCCCGGCAACGAAGTCAACGAAGAGTGGATCCCGGCGATCGTCAAGAAGAAGCGCGACTACTCCGACGCCCTGCGCCAGGTTGCCGAAGATATCATCCGCGCCCAGCGCAAACTGGCCCAGTGCCAGGAACGCGCCGGCCTGGATATCGGCCAGATCAAAGAGATCAACCGCCGCATGTCCATCGGTGAGGCCCGTTCCCGCCGCGCCAAGAAGGAAATGGTCGAGGCCAACCTGCGCCTGGTAATTTCCATCGCCAAGAAGTACACCAACCGCGGCCTGCAGTTCCTGGACCTGATCCAGGAGGGCAACATCGGCCTGATGAAGGCGGTGGACAAGTTCGAATACCGCCGTGGCTACAAGTTCTCCACTTACGCCACCTGGTGGATTCGCCAGGCGATCACCCGCTCCATTGCCGACCAGGCGCGGACCATCCGTATCCCGGTGCACATGATTGAGACCATCAACAAGCTCAATCGTATCAGCCGCCAGATGCTGCAGGAGATGGGCCGCGAGCCGACGCCGGAAGAGCTGGGCGAGCGCATGGAAATGCCGGAAGACAAGGTGCGCAAGGTACTGAAAATCGCCAAGGAGCCCATTTCCATGGAAACTCCGATCGGCGACGACGAAGACTCCCATCTGGGCGACTTCATCGAAGACCAGAACCAGTCTTCTCCGGTGGACACCGCCACCCAGACCGGCCTGCACGACGCGACCCGCTCTGTGCTGTCCGGCCTGACTGCGCGCGAGGCCAAGGTGCTGCGCATGCGTTTCGGCATCGACATGAACACCGACCACACGCTGGAAGAGGTGGGCAAGCAGTTCGATGTGACCCGCGAGCGTATCCGCCAGATCGAAGCCAAGGCGCTGCGCAAACTGCGTCACCCGTCGCGCTCCGAGCACCTGCGGAGCTTCCTCGACGAGTAACTGAAAAAGCCCGGCTCTGCCGGGCTTTTTTTATGACATTTTATTGACACTCCACCGCTTAGAATCCGCTGTAGTACCTTAAATGATGGTGCGGAACTCAACCTGAACAATGGGTCGCAAAAAACCAGCCATGCAAGACGAATTCGTCAACAAACCCGGCAAGACGGGCATCTCCCGACTGATCGACGCCACCAACTATTCCCGCGAAGGGCTGCTCGCCACCTGGCGCAACGAAGCCGCCTTCCGCCAGGAAGTGACCCTGGCCATATTCCTGATTCCGTTCGCAATCTGGTTCGGCCAGACGGGCGTCGAACGCGCGCTGCTGGTCGGCGCCACGCTGCTGGTCATGATCGTGGAATTGCTCAACAGCGCCGTGGAAGCGGTGGTCGATCGCGTCGGGCCGGAAAAGCACCCGCTGTCGAAAATCGCCAAGGACACCGGATCCGCTGCTGTGTCCCTCGCCCTGCTGCTGTGGCTGTTTACCTGGGGCTGCATTCTGCTGCCGCGCTGGGTTAGCTGATCCCCGACTGACGCCACCCGCAATACGATCCGCCGGCGATCCTTTTCGCCGGCGCGGTTCCCACCGCTATTTCGCGCCACAGCCTCTCCCCCCGGCACTGCTCACAAATCACTCGTCTAGACTTTTCCCACTCGATACAAACGTACCAATAAACCAGGGAAAGGTTTATGCCAGATTTACGCGCAGGGCGGGCGCTGGTTCGCGGTGCCGGCCTGATGTTAGCCGCCGCCTTTTCCTGTCCCCAGGTTGTATTCGCCAACTGCAGCAGCAACTTCCCCACCAGTGATAGCAGCATCCTCTGCACCGGCAGCGACACCAGCGGCGTAAGCGCCCCCGCAGCGCAAAATGTCAGTATCACCATCGATTCCGACGCCACCATCACCACCAGCGATACCCCGGCTATCCAGCTGGGCGCCGGCGCCAATGTAAAAAATTTCGGCACACTCAGTTCCGGCGTGACCTTTACCGTGCAGCTCTCCGATGGCAATGACCAGCTGCTCAACAACGGGACAATCTCCGGCGCAGTCCACCTCGGCAACGGCGACAACCGCATCGAGCTCGACGGCGGCCGTATCGGCACCTATCTGATCAGCGGCAACGGCGACGACGTATTGGAATGGCGCGGCGGTTTTGTCGGCAACAGTATCCAGCTGGGTGACGGCGACGACAGCGCCACCCTGAGCAGTGCCACCGGTGCCGGCGGCGCCTTTGTGAACGCCGGCTACGGCAACGACAGCCTGGTGTTCGTGCACCAGCAGTTCAGCGACACCACCGCCTTCTACAACTGGGAAAATATCCGCCTCAGCGAGGAAAGCCTGCTCACCCTCAACAACAGTTTCACCCTGGGCGGTGAAGATGCGCTGCCCACCCAACTGGTCATCGATAACGGCAGCCAGCTGCTGGTACCGGAATTCAATGTCGCCGTGGAGACGCTCGCCGGCCAGGCACTGCGACTGGAAAACAACGGCATCATCGATCTGCGCGGCACCACGGCAAACCAGCTGACTATCCGCGGCGATTACACCGGCCGCGGCCGTATCTATCTGGACGCGGAGCTCGGTGGTGACGACAGCCTCGCAGATCGCCTGGTGATCGACGGCGGTCGCGCCAGTGGCAGCACCGAGCTGGTGATCAGCGCCTTCGACGGACGTGACCAGTCCACCGAGCGTGGAATTCTCGTGGTGGAAACCCGCAATGGCGGCAACACCGACGCCGGCGCCTTCTATATGGCGGAACCCGTCTCGTCCGGCCCCTACGACTACTACCTGTTTCGCGGTTCCGACGCTTCGGATGACACGGACAACTGGTACCTCCGCTCGAACCTGCTGCCGGGCAGCGCGCCGCCCTCCACCGAGCCCGTGGCCGCGACCACTACATTGCTGTCGACGACGGATACCGCCGCACCACAGGCACAAGCGCAGGCCCAGGCACTGGCAGCGGTGCCCGCAGACGGCAAACCGATCCCGCTGTATCGCCCGGAAATCCCCCTCTACTCCCAGTTGAAGAGCCTCGCCCAGCAGTTGTCGATCCAGCAGATCAGCAGCTACCAGCAGAGCCGCGGCGAACAGCGCAATGCCAGCAGCGGCACCTACAACGGCTGGCTGCGGATCTATCACCGCCCAGTCCAGCTGAACTGGGGCGGAGACATGGATACCAGTTTCGACGGTTACATGAGCGGCCTGCAGCTGAACGGCAATCTCTACGCCGGCCCCACCTGCCACGGCAGCCAGGAACTGGGCCTGTTCGCCGGCAGCAGTATCGCCCGCGGCGATGTCACCGGCCTGGCCCGCGGCGTGCCCGATTACCGCGCCGGCACCAACAGCATCGACAGTCATTACATCGGGCTCTATTTCAGCGATTACCGCAACGACCAAAGTTATCTCGACCTGCTGTTCAAGGTCGCCTTCGTCTCCGCGAAGAGCAGCTCCTCCCGTGGTATCGACACCAGCACCAGCGGCCCGCAATTGAGCCTGTCGATCGAAAAGGGCTTCACCCTGCCGGTCAGTGAGTACTTCCACCTGGAACCCCAGCTGCAGACCACCGCCAACTACACCAACCTCGGCGGTATCGACGACGGTGTCAGCTGGGTGGAACTGGACATGACCCCGGAACTGAGCTTCCGCGCCGGCCTTCGCGCCTACAACACTCGGGGCGACAACCAGTACTACCTGTTCGGCAATCTCTGGCACACCTGGCACGGCCACGACGAACTGCTGTTCGACAACCGCCTGTTCCTGGAAAACCAGCGCCGCGCCACCTGGGGCGAAGTGGGCGCCGGCATGGACCTGCTGCAGCTCGGCGCCGGCAGCCTGTACTTCAATCTAAGCTACCAGCAGTCCCTCGACTACCTCGACTGGCGCGGCGCCAGCGGCAATCTGGGTTTCAACCTGAGCTGGTAACGGGTGACGGGAAACGCCGGCATACCCGGCAAAAGGCGTTGATTTGCAAGGGAAAATCGAGTACTTTTCCAGACCGTTCGCGGCCCTGCCGCCAACGGCTTCATGGGGGCCCTTAGCTCAGTTGGTTAGAGCATCCGACTCATAATCGGCAGGTCCTGGGTTCAAGTCCCGGAGGGCCCACCATTCTCCCGTCCCCACAAATCCCAGTTAATCTCACACCCCGCGACACGCCTAACTTTCCGCGTTATTCTTTGTCTCAGGAAGTCTAATTTGTGCAACCAAAACTGGGGGCACATGGGGGCAGATCTGGGGGCCCCTAACTAATTAGCGCCAATAGAGGCCCCCAAATTCCGCCGCAGCCCGCATTGCTAAAGGGATAGAGCCATGCCGTTGACAGAGCTTCAGGTTAAGCAGGCAAAGCCGAGGGATAAGGATTACAAGCTGTCCGATGAAAAGGGCATGTTCTTGCTGGTGACCAAAAGCGGCGGCCGCTACTGGCGCCTAAAATATCGTCACCCCCACACCAAGAAAGAGCGCAAGCTCGCGCTCGGTGTATACCCTGAAACCGGCCTCAAGCGAGCGCGCAAGCTCCGTGATGAAGCCCGCCAATTGCTGCTGGATGGTATCGATCCCAGCGACCACCGCAAAGCGACACGAGCAGAACGATACGATTCCGCCACCAACACCTTTGAAGCTCTCGCCCGCGAGTGGTATTCGACAAGGATGGGCGACAAATCGGAGAGCCATCGTAAGCGCACCCTCCGAATGCTCGAGCGTGACTTGTTCCCCTATCTGGGGAACCGCCCCATTGCTGACATCAGCCCACCAGAACTGCTGACAATCCTCAAGCGAATCGAAGACCGCGGCGCGGTAGAAACCGCCAAGCGCGCTAGGCAGACTGCCAGCATGGTATTCCGTTTTGCCATTGCCGGGGGCCGCGCCACCAATGACCCCGCTGCCGTGGTGGGAGGCCAGTTACAACCCACCCGGACCAAGCACTTCCCCACCATCACCCAGCCCGCCGAGGTGGGCAAGCTGCTGGCAGCCATCGACAGCTACCAGGGCAGCCCAACCGTGCGCGCTGCCCTCAAGCTGTCCCCGCTGCTGTTCTGCCGCCCCGGCGAACTGCGTGCGCTGGAATGGGCGGAAATCGACTGGGAGCAGGCGCGAATAGAGCTGCCAGCCAGCAAGATGAAAATGCGTCACCCGCACATCATCCCGCTGTCACACCAGGCACTGGCGATCCTGCGCGAGCTGGAACCCCTGACCGGGCGCTTCCGCTATGTCTTCCCCTCGCCCAAGGGCGCCAGCCGGTGCATGTCCGAGAACGCGGTACGAACTGCCCTACGCAATATGGGGTATGACAATGACACCATCACGCCCCACGGCTTCCGCGCAATGGCCCGCACCCTACTGGATGAAGTTCTAAACGAGCGGGTAGAACACATCGAGCATCAGCTAGCGCACTCAGTCCGAGATGCTAATGGCATGGCCTACAACCGGACTAAGCACCTCTCTCAACGTACGGCAATGATGCAGAAATGGGCCGATTATCTGGAAAAATTGAGAAAGCAGGCCTTCCTGGAGAGTTCGAATAAGGTTTTGTGAGTATCGCTCGAACAGCCATTTTGGGGCAATTTTAAAGCACGTCAACATGCCGCATCACCGTGACCAAAAGAGTTTTTGAGAAGCAGGATGAAAATAAAAGACAGCGACTCAACAGAGCAAAGAGGCTTTGAAAGCCGAGGAGTAGCCATGCCAGAGCGGGCATCTCAGCTCGATGAATATCCAGACTGGACACCAACATTCGTGCTCGAACTGCTGCAACTCGAACAAAGCCCCTTAGTCACTCCAAAGAGACGAGAGATCCTTGAAAAGCTCGCAATACACCCGAACATGAAGCTAGTGTGGCGCAGGTTGATTAAGCGAGATTCCAATTTACAACTCGGGGTCTCCCCCCAACTTTTCTTCGAGCTTGATAAGGCTCTCTACGGATATAACGCTGCTGTCGAAGAGTTAACCCCCTCCGCACGAAAGAAAAAAACTAATGAAATAAAATCCTCCTTGCTCATGATTGCTAACGAGCTAGACAGATACGACATTGCCCCTCAATGCCTATCGCTATTTAATGGTGAAGAGCTTTCAGCAATTAGCATTAACCAAGAATCAGAATCGTCACTTGTTAATGAACTAAGAAAATACCTAACTCCAAGTTTGAGCACCCTGCTGAAAAGATTTTCCGAAGAACTGGACGCCACCCCTATCGGCTCTGAAAGCGTTATAGGCTCTAAAACGAAAGATAATGATATGACACGCCTAATCCGCCATATGGGAATGTTTTTCAAGAAGAGTTATGGAGAATATTTATACGAAAACATATCACTTCTCGTAGAAGTGTTTTTCGATAAGAAAGTTGACCCCTCGGTTATCAGGAAAACTATACAAGCCACCCCACGAGAAGGGGGGGGGAATTAAGCACGAAATTTTCGTGAATTTATACAATGTAGAACTAGGACCAGTCCACCTCAGGAATTCCCCAACTAGTCTGCCGCAAAAACATGTAGAAAATAGGTATCAGCCTCAGATAACCCATAGGAGAGCTGATACATGCGGACCCGACTTATTACACCCACAGCCATACACCCCACTCACTTGTACCGTGCTTCCGAGTGTGCACGATTGTTCGGAATTGGACTCAGCACTTGGTGGCATTGGTGTAATTCCGGCAAAGCCCAGCGCGGCATCAAATTGGGACCAAAAACTACTGTCTGGCAAGGTTCCTATCTACTTGATTTGAAAGCAAAACTTATCGCCGAAGGGCAAGCATTGGGGGGCCGAAATGACTGATATTTCTACCACCTTCGCCCCAGCCTCTCGATCTAAAGTAGACAAAAATAGACATACCAAGCCCTTGGCCACCACCCTCAATATCGATCAATTCTTGGCCGTCTCGCCTGCTCACAGTTCCTTCTACATGTCTCGAGTGAACTCCGCCCGCGACGAAGCAGAAATGTTGTGTTTGAGGGTGCTTCATTGTCCCAAACCCAGAAACTGGCAGGGGGGAAAGCCTCTCCAAGAGATTGATTCGTGCCACAGGAGTCTCTTCCGGTGCTTTAACGCCTTCGCTCCAGGGCTTCGAGAGACGGAGGTAATGTCATGAGGTACCTTGCCGAGCTTGAATACATCACTATTGTTCCCGTCATAATCGAGGCTAATAGCGAAGCTGAAGTCCGGACATTGGTTGATGAGGGTAATTCTACGGAAGGGCTGGGAGTCGAGGATCATGGCGACCCGACCCCGCTTCCTCCCAAGCTACGCTCCGTTAAGTCACTGGGTGACTAATGGGCGCCGAGAAGACTAACAGCCGGGGCATGAAACCTAACGGGCGAGGCAAGGGCAAAATGCCCTTTGTCTGCGCCCTGCACGCTATATTTGACCACCCCGACTATATAGCCCTCAGCAAGACGGCAAGAGCGTTTCTCTGGGACTTTGCTCGCCAGTTCAACGGCTATAACAATGGCAACTTGAGCGCAGCACCAGCCATCATGGAGAAGTACGGCTGGGAGAAGAAGACTGCCCTTCGATGCCGGAAAGAGCTAGAGCAAAAGGGATGGATTTCCGTTACACGCTATCCCCAAGCCAAGAAGGAGCCAACCCTTTATCGTCTTAACTGGCTAGACTTAGACCGCTGGGAAGGTAAACCCTTCCTGGAGCCGGAGGCTTATCGAGCAAAGCGCCGCTCCTTGCGTATCAAGAACTAGGCTAGGCAAGAATCTATTTCTTTGGTCCCAGATTCGCCCCAAAGGACAGACTTAAGGTGGCTCAACGCCCCCACAAGACCGAAGAACTCCATACTAATGGGGGCTGAGAGCCTCCACAAAATACCCATTTTTACCTAGTTCTTGGGGGAAATTTGGCACCCCTTTATAGATATCTACCAGGTACTTCCGATCAAGTACGCGCTAAAAGCTATCTGAGTTGAGGGAGCAGTAAGAACGGAGTGGCTTCATTCTGAACAGGATGGGCACACAGACAATCGACTCAACCGGGAAAAGCAGCGGCCACAAATCGAGCGAATACTTTATAAAACTTTATCTGGTCAAACTGCGACGGCGCGTCAAAGCGCAGACATCCAACTGATCAAATAACGACCGTCCGTTACAAATAAACTGTCTCTTCCCTCTGTGCCATGGCGTGAACTCCCTCACGTTCCTAGGTAGAATCAACCGGTTGTCTGAGCTAACCCAACATAGTGCTCTGACACCCAGAAAATGGAGTTTCTGGGGTCAACTGGTTAGCACATGTAAGCCGCAGCAGGTGAGTGAGCGCCAACAACTCAGGCCGCTCGGCAACCAGCAAGAATAAGAAAGGGGGAGTAGTGAAGGTCACTGATACCTTAGAGTCGACAAATTTTGGCTTCCTCGCCGAGCACGACCAGCTATTCCTTCAGCTGGCCGCCTCCGCCGAGCAGGCGTTTTCAAGCGACCCCAATACCACCCTGATCAAGCTGCGCCAGCTGGGCGAGGCCCTAGCCCAGCATATTGCCGCCCGGGTAGGCGTGGAGATTGACGAGCAGACAGGCCAGGCCGACCTGCTCTACCGCCTCAATCGGGAGCTACGCCTGGAGCCAACGGTGCGGGAGCTGTTCCACACCCTGCGTATTGAAGGCAACAAGGCTACGCACGAGTTCAGAACCCAGCACCGGGAAGCCCTGGACGGCCTGAAAGTCGCTCGGGCCCTGGCTATCTGGTTCCATCAGTCCTTCGGTGGCGCGGGCACCAAGTTCAAGCCAGGCCCCTTCGTCGCCCCTACAGACCCCAGTAGCCATCTGCGTCAGCTGCAAAACGAGATCGACAAGCTCAAGCACGATCTGCAAGAAGCCAACGTACAGCTGAACTCCAGCCAACAGCTCAACGATCTGGTTGCAAAAGAGAAAGCCGAATTTGAGGCCCTCGCAGTGGCCATGGATGAGGAATCTCGGGCAAAGGCCGAGGAGGCCGCAACGCACGAGCAGGCACTCACTGCACAGCGACAAGAGTACGAACAGAAGATCAAGGCCCTACAGCAGCAACTGGCCGAACAGAGTGACAAGACCGTCAGCGCCGAGCGCCAGAAGGTCGCTAAGCAGACCCAGGCCGCTAGTCAGCATATCGTGCTGAACGAGGAGCTGACCCGAATTCTGATCGACCAGCAACTGGTGGAGAACGGGTGGGAGGCAGACAGCCAGGAGCTGACCTACCAGAAAGGGGCGCGGCCCGAGAAAGGCGTCAACCGCGCTATTGCAGAGTGGCCCACCCAGAGAGGTCCCGCGGACTATGTGCTCTTCGCCGGCCTCACCCCCGTCGCAGTGGTGGAGGCCAAGAAGGAGAACACCAACGTCGCCGGCAAGATCCGCCAGGCGGAGCGCTATAGCCGAGGATTTCAGGTCGCCGCCCCGTTAATCAGCGCCTGGGAACTCGCTGGTCGCACCGTGGCCTGGCCAGACGAGGCGGACGGGCACTTCAAGGTGCCGTTTGTCTATTCCTGTAACGGGCGCCCCTATATCCCGCAACTGGCGGAACAATCCGGGACTTGGTTCCGGGATGTCCGTGAGCCAAGCAATATCCGCCGCGCACTGCAAAAATTCCATACCCCGGGCGGTCTGCTCGACCTGTTGCAGCGCAGCAAAGAAAAAGCGGAACAACAACTGGAGCAGGAGCCGTTCGGCTACCTAAAACTGCGCGACTATCAGCAAAAAGCCATTGTCGCTACCGAGAATGCACTGGTTGCCGGTGTGCGTCAGGCGCTGCTCGCCATGGCCACCGGCACCGGCAAGACCCGCACCATCATCGGCCTGATGTACCGGTTCCTGAAAGCCGAGCGTTTCAAGCGCATCCTGTTTCTGGTGGACCGCACCGCCCTGGGCCAGCAGGCTATCGACGCCTTCAACGAGGCACCGCTGGAGCAGAACCACACCCTGTCCAAGATTTACAATGTGGCCGAGCTCGGCGATATGGCCGCCGAAGCGGAAACCCGTGTACAGGTGGCCACCGTGCAGGCGATGGTTGCGCGAGTATTCAGGAGCGACACGCCACCGCCAGTAGACCAGTTCGACTGCATCATCATCGATGAGGCCCACCGCGGTTATACCCTCGACCAGGAGATGACCGAGGGCGAACTGGCCACCCGCGATGCCAGCCAGTACCTGTCCAGCTATCGACGTGTACTGGACTACTTCGATGCGGTAAAGGTGGGACTCACCGCGACGCCGGCCAAACACACCAGCGAAATCTTCGGCAAACCGGTGTACACATACTCCTACCGCGAGGCGGTGGCGGATGACTGGCTGATCGACCATGAGCCGCCCATCCGTTATGAAACCCTGCTCACCCAAAAGGGTATCCAGTTCGAGAAGGGTTCTGCGGTACAGGCCATCAACACCCAGACCGGTGCCGTAGAAACCGCAGAACTGGAAGATGAACTGAACTTCGAGGTGGAAACTTTTAACCGCCGCGTGATCAACGAGAACTTCAACCGGGTGATCTGCGAACAGCTAGTGCAGGAGCTGGACCCCTTCGGGGATGAGAAGACCATGATCTTCTGCGCCACCGATTTGCACGCCGACATGATCAAGCGCCTGCTGGATGACGCCTTCAAAGAGCTCTACAACGGCGAGTACAATCAGGCCGCCGTGGCCAAGATCACCGGGCAGAGCGACAAGGTTAACCAGCTGATCCGCGAGTACAAGAACGAGCGTTACCCCAATATCGCCATTACCGTGGATCTACTCACCACCGGCATCGACGTACCCAAGATCTGCAACCTGGTGTTCTTGCGCCGGGTGCGCTCGCGCATCCTGTACGAGCAGATGATCGGCCGCGCCACGCGCCGCTGCGACGAGATCGGCAAGACCGTCTTCCGCATCTATGACCCGGTGGACATCTATGCGGCGCTGCAGGATGTGAACACCATGAAACCGCTGGTGAAGGACCCCAATATCAGCCTCGAGCAACTGGTGGACGAACTCACCGACCCTGAGCAGCTGGAGCGGGCCCTGAACAGTCCCGGAGAGCAGGAGGGGGAAACCCATGCCGACGCGGTGCTAAGCCAGCTCAGCCAGAAGCTGATGCGGGTGCTGCGCAAGGCGGACAACAAGGCCGACAGCAAACCGGCGCTCAAGCAAAAGCTGGGTGAGCTGGAGCAACAGTGGGGCGTCGCACCCAAGTCACTGCACAAGCACCTGCACGACCTCGGCCCCAGCCAGGCAGCGGAGTTCATCCGCCAGCACGCGGGGCTGCTGAACCAGCTGTCCGAGGTAAAAACCCTGTTCGGCAGTGAGAAGATGCCGCTGATCTCGGACCACGAGGACGAGATCCGCGAGCGCACCCAGAGCTACGGCACGCACAAACGGCCCGATGACTACCTGGATAGCTTCAACCAGTTCATCAAGGACCAGCTCAACCAATCCGCCGCCCTAGCAGTGGTAGTAAACCGGCCCCGCGACCTCACCCGCGAGCAACTGAAAGAAGTGAAGCTGCTGCTGGACAATCACGGCTACTCGGAAGCGAACCTGCAAAGCGCGGTGCGCAACCAGACCAACCAGGATATCGCCGCCAGTATCATTGGCCATATACGCCGGGCGGCACTTGGGGAGGCGCTGGTGCCGTTCGAGCAGCGGGTCGCCAAAGCCATGGACAGGATTTTTACCCAACACACTTGGAACCCTGCTCAACGTAAGTGGCTGCAGCGTCTCGCCAAGCAGCTGACCCACGAGGTGGTCATTGATCGTGAGACCATCAACCAGATGCCCGCCTTCGAGGGGGGCGCCCGCCGGCTGGATAAAGTACTGAACGATCAGCTGGATACCGTACTGGAAGAATTTAAAGCGGACCTCTGGCCTTCCACCCAGACCGCGTAACGAATTAGATGTAAGGAAGTACCATGACCAATAACGATATCGTACAGAAACTCTGGAACCTCTGCGACGTGCTGCGCGACGACGGCATCAACTACTCGGACTACGTCACCGAGCTGGTTCTGTTGCTATTTATCAAGATGGTGCACGAGAACACCGAGGCCGGCACCCTGCAGAAGCACCCGCTGCCGGAGGGCTGCCGCTGGAGCGACCTTAACGGCAAATCCGGCATCAACCTGCTGAACGACTACAAGCGCATCCTGTTGACCCTCTCCACCGGTAAGGACGGCGATGGCAATATCGTGCACGAAGACCCGCTGATCAGCGCCGTCTATGCCGACGCTCAAACCCGCCTTAGGGAACCCCGCCATCTGGAGCAGATGGTCAAAACCCTGGACCAGATCGACTGGTTCAGCGCCCAGAAAGACGGCCTCGGCGACTTGTACGAGGGCCTGTTGCAGAAAAACGCCAACGAAACCAAGTCCGGCGCTGGCCAGTACTTCACCCCGCGCGCGCTGATCAATTCCATGGTGCGCTGTATTCAGCCACAGCCCGGCGAGGTGATTCAGGACCCGGCCGCCGGTACCGCCGGCTTCCTGATTGCCGCCGACCAATACATCAAGGAGCAGACCGACGATCTGTTCGACCTGACCGCCAAACAGCAGGCGTTCCAGAAGAATCAAGCCTTTGTCGGTATCGAGCTGGTACCCGGTACCCGCCGCCTGGCGCTGATGAACTGCCTGCTGCACGGCATGGAAGGTGACGACGAGGGGGTGGTGCACCTGGGCAATGCCCTCGGTCAGGCCGGTGCCAGCCTCGCCAAGGCAGATATCATTCTCGCCAATCCACCATTTGGCACCGCCAAGGGCGGCGAGGCCAGCATCACCCGCGATGACCTCACCTACAAGACCAGCAACAAGCAGCTGGCATTTCTGCAGCATATCTACCGCAACCTTAAGCCTGGCGGCCGCGCCGCGGTGGTGCTGCCGGACAACGTACTGTTCGAGACCGGAGTGGGTACTGAGGTGCGCCGGGACCTTATGCACAAGTGCAACCTGCACACCATTCTGCGTCTGCCCACGGGTATCTTCTACGCCCAGGGGGTAAAGACCAATGTACTGTTCTTCACTAAGGGATCGGCCAAAGACAAGCTGCAGGAAGAGAATTGCACCGAGAATGTGTGGGTCTACGACCTGCGTACCAACATGCCCAGTTTCGGCAAGCGCACCCCGTTCGGCGAGCAGCACCTGAAACCGTTTGAAAAGGTCTACGGCAAAAAGGCGGATGGCACCAGCAAACGCAACGAAGGCGAATGGAGCTTCGGCGCCGAGGAGATCGACCTAGCACCGGAAGCGCAAAAGGCCGACGAGAATCAGGATGTGGACGAACGCCTGGCTCATAGCCGCTGGCGCTGCTTCAGCCGCGAGTGGATTGCCGAGCACAAGGGCGACTCACTGGATATCAGCTGGCTGAAGGATGCCGACAGCGTGGATGCAGCCAATCTGCCGGAACCCAGTGTGCTGGCCGGGCAAGCTATGGGCGAGCTGGTGCAGGCACTGGGAGAGCTGGATAGACTGATGCGTGAGCTGGGCGCTGGGGATGAGGCGGATGCCCAAAAAATACTGCTCAACGAGATATTAGGGGAGGCGAAATAGTGAAAGCCCCGGCAACTCCGCAATCCTGGCAACGTGCCACTCTTGGAGAACTCGTAAACCTGAGCACTGGTAAGCTAGACGCAAATGCGGCCGTCGATAGGGGGAGGTTCCCGTTTTTTACCTGTGCTGAGGCAATATCCCGGATCGACAATTATGCATTTGATACTGATGCAGTATTACTAGCGGGAAATGGCTCCTTCAGCGTTAAGCGCTATTCAGGCAAGTTCAATGCGTATCAGCGTACGTATGTAATCGAGCCCATTCAAATTAGCTTGAACTTTCTATACTGGCTCACTCGTGGTCACATTTCACTGATTACGCAGGGCGAGCGTGGTTCGACAATACCCTACATACGAAAGGGCGACATTACGGGCGTCGAGCTTTCGCTGCCCCCCTTGGCCGAACAAAAAATCATCGCCGACAAACTCGACACCCTGCTGGCCCAGGTAGAAAACACCAAAGCCCGCCTCGAGTGCATCCCCCAGATTCTCAAGCGCTTCCGGCAGTCTGTTCTGACTGTGGCAATAAGTGGGGAGCTAACAAAAGATTGGCGTAACAGCAGCCATTTGGGTAACTGGACCTCCGGTGCACTTGGTGACTTCATAGAAAAACCAAAGTACGGGACCTCTGCAAAGTCTCTGAAAGACGGTCTTATACCTGTACTGCGTATGGGAAACCTGCAAGACGGAAAACTAGACTGGTCTGACTTGGTATATTCATCAGACTTAGCAGAAATAGAGAAGTATCAGCTTACCCCCGGTGATGTCCTATTTAATCGAACAAATAGCCCAGAGTTAGTGGGGAAAACCTCCATATATCGAGGAGAGAGAGAGGCGATTTATGCTGGATACCTAATTAAAATCAAATGCTCAGAACTGCTGAATCCGGAATTTCTCAACTACCATTTAAACAGCCCTTATGCAAAAGATTACTATAAGGCCGTAAAATCAGACGGTGTAAGTCAATCCAATATCAATGCCAAAAAGCTCAGCGCGTACCCCATTCATTGCCCGCCAATTGAAGAGCAAGCCGAAATCGTCCGCCAGATTGAGCAACTTTTCGCTTTTGCCGACACTATTGAGAAACAGATTAACAATGCCTTGGCGCGGGTCGAGTACCTCACCCAGTCCATCCTCGCCAAAGCCTTCCGCGGCGAACTCACCGAGCAGTGGCGCGAGGACAACCCGCACCTGATCAGCGGCGACAACAGCGCGACGGCACTGCTGATGCGCATCCACGCGGAACGGGTCGCGAAGCCACCCAAGAAAAAGATAATCCGAGCTAGGGCGCGATAAGAGAGAGCACATGGAAAATCAACCTCTCGGTAGTGGAGAGCAAGCCAAGATAGTTATTTTTATCCTACTAATGCTGCTTGCTAATGTGTGGGCAATTGTTCCGGCGATACTCCTTGGACTAGGAATATTTATGCTGAAGCGATCTGAAGATTTTTCATACATAAAAGCGGCAGTAAATATTACAAAAGGCTACTGGGTGTTAGTGTCACTATTCTGGGCCGCATTTATTCTCATAGATCAGTACGAATGGTATTCACGTGATGGGTTTGTTAACTGGATTGCGGACGGAAACTATATAATGTTATTTTTCGTTATCGCTCCCCTAGCCCCGATCCCCTTGACCCATTACTTAATACTTAAGCCTCTCAAGCTGAGAAAAGCATGGGTCACTAAAAACGGTATTTTTCAGTAGAAAGAAAATATGGAACCCAGGAATAACAATAAGACTTCGGTATTTTTTTCACCGCGAAAACCTGATGACCACACACTGTTCAATGAAGCTCGCGCCCCCGCCATTGTTATCGTCCCATCTTTACGGGACTGGGATGATTTTGGACACAAAATTTATGCCAGCTATTACCTCATTAGAGATAACATCTACATACAAGAAGGAAAAATACTGCTTGGGTTCATTGAAAACGATAGGGAAATTAAGAAGAAACTTTACAAGAACGAACAACTCCTAATATCGTCAGAAGAGCTGCCGACTTTCTTTACAATGCGCCAAGACATGGAGGCATACCGAGCGTTAATCCATGAAAAAGGAACTGACCGCGCACTGCAACTTTTGTCTGAATTAAATGATCTTGTTTACGCAAGAAAATCAAGAAAGCCTCAAAAGTGGCTTTCTACAGCTCTTGAGTCCGAAGTTTTTAAATTGGGCTTCATGCGAAGCTCAGATCAATTTTTCACTTTTCATAATGCCGAATCTATTTTAGACGGCGTAAAGGCAGAGCGCCTAGATAGAATCTCGACTACTCTCCATTTAAAATTCAAACTTGACGCATTTAACAACGATCATCAAATAGATTTTGAGTTTTCTTCAGATGACCCCCTACCAAGAAGAGTGAATGTCCTGATTGGCAGAAACGGATTGGGAAAAAGCCAGGCTTTGGGAGCAATTGTTAAATCGCTCCAATATGGTAATCATGACCTAATAGATCCGACTTACGGCCGACCAATGATCAGTCGGGTTTTAGCTATAGCGACGCCCGGTGAAACCGCACATACCTTCCCTGAAGAAAGCGCTACACAAAAAACGCTATATCGAAGATTGAACTTAACGAGGAATACTAACAACGGCCCGAGTAGAGATTTCGGAGAAATTTGCGTTCAACTTGTACGTTCAACTGAACAGATTGGCGGAAACTTGCGGTGGGAGATTTTTTTGAAAACCATCTCGAAAGTATTCAAAGGCCAAACAATTGGTTTAAAACTTCATAGCAATGTGTTTGCTAGAAACGCAAACCTTATCTCCATTAACGGCCAGAATTATGTACCACTAGATTCACTAAGCGATGGCGGAGAACAGGCTACTTTAGAGCTCTGGTCGGCGATTCAGTCAAATTCAAGCCCCTTCAAGCTCATCAGCGGTCAGGCATACCGTTTAAGTAGTGGCGAGCTATCTTTTATCAAGTTTGCCGCACAAGCGAGTCTATTTATCGAGAATGGGACACTGGTACTTCTGGACGAGCCAGAGACTCATCTGCACCCAAATTTGATATCAGACTTCATAAGCTTATTAAACAATCTCCTTGAAATTACTGGGTCTATTGCGATAGTTGCGTCTCACTCCTCATATATAGTACGTGAAATACCCAAAAAGCAGGTTCAGGTGTTCAAAAGTGATAGCGACGGAAACATTCACATTCTGAACCCTAGGCTAAACACATTTGGCGCTAATATCGGATCAATTTCCTACTTTATTTTCGAAGATGAAGTATCAAGCATAGCGGTCAGCGATATTGCCAACAGCCTAAGAAATTTGGTTGACAGAAGTGCCGGCATGGAACGACTGAGACAGGAAGTATCGCCTGAATTATTTATGCAGCTTCAAAGAGAGCTTGATCAGGACCACAGATAATGAAGCGAATTCAACCACCACTTCAAGACGACCTCGCTGAGCTCCGATCTCTGGTGCAAAATGAAAACCTCGGTAGCTATCCGGAGTTAATGCACAATTATTTGATATTCAAGTCTCAGTATGAAAATTTCTATGCCAACCAAGGGAACCCTTGGCGGATCGCACCACAAGAAATGTCAGATGATCTAAAAAAGTCTATCCGATCACACTATAAACATCCGCCAAAGGATACGCTTGAATTCATAGAAAAATATAGAAACGAATTGTCCCCAGATGTATGCCCGATGTGCGGCAGTCTAAAAACAGGAACAATCGATCACTACCTTCCAAAAGAGACATATCCGGAAATGTCTGTTTTCTCTATGAACCTAGTTCCTGCATGTGACTGCAATACTAGAAGAGGAGAGCTCACTAAGGGGGTCGACGAAAACGAGCGATTAGCTCACCCTTACTACGATGAATTTTTGCGAGATAGGCTTTTTAAAATTGAGTTCGAAGAGGAATTTCTCACCCCGAAAATTTCTATAGTTTTACTAAATCCAAATCATCCTCAAAAAAAACTGCTTAATTTCCATTTGCGCTCTATAGTTTTAGCCAATAATTCCGTTAATTGGATGAATAAAAGCTGGGCCGATATCTGCAGGCGACCATATAAATTATTGCGTGTCTCGCTAGATCCCGGGCCTGTAACTTTGGATTCTTGCAGAGAAGCAATAGTTAGGCTTAGAGATCACAATGATGACCTTTATGAAACCAAAAATAGCTGGCCCTCTATTTTTTATACAGGGATACTAGAAAACGGTAATTTCCTTGCGCAGCTTTCAGATATTACTGAACAAGATAGAAGGGGAAGCTTAGCCCCATCTTGATATGGGGAACAGTTAAGCGGCCCAATAACCACCACAGGAACCATATTCAAACCCGCTTGGGAGAACCACCACAACGCGGATTACAACAATCCAGGCCACGCCCTATACCGGAATGATGAGGAGGAGCGAGCCCGCCAGAGAATGCGATGAAGCGGGGACGGTAGGTGGCGGTATTTATCAGTTTGATTGCAAAGCGCATTACTCCGGCCGTGTAATCGCTCTCATTTCGTTAACAGCAAAGTAAGAATCGTACCAAAGAATATTGGCGAACCTATTGAATCGCCGTTTTCGGTGACCTCAAAGTGTCATTTCTACTTTTAGGTGTAGAACATCTCACCCCAAGAGGCCCAAGCGCACCCTATCGGGGGCCTTTATGGGGGCATACACTTCAAATCCTCCGCCACAAAATCATAAAAATCAATGCGTTAGAGGCAGACTTCAAGTCCCGGAGGGCCCACCATTCTCCTCCCCCGCTTTCTCTTCACCATTCTCGTGAAGCTTCTTTCCTTCAAGATATTTTCGGTTTAGCGACGCCCCTGCTCCTGACTAAAATCCCATGGACAATGTGGTCACAAACAGGCTGCGTGGCGCGCACTTTTAATAGGAAATTAAACGCCAAAAGATTCTTCTGACCCCAAATATTCTTTACGTGCGAGGAGGAAAGGAAGGCTTCTAGGCATCAGTAGCGGGGCAATTTTCGAAAACAAAAAAAGGGCGACTCATCAGCCGCCCTCAATATCCACATTTAAACTTTATGAGCTGCTATCAGAAAATCCTTCTCCTGGCGTTTCAGAGAAAGTAGCGAGGCCAAAGTAATCCCGATAATCTGGATTCCCAGAACTTTCCATGTGCCATTTTATGAAAACAGGTGACTCTGTCTGAAGCATATGTCTCATGTGAGAGAAATCTCTCATCGGCAAATCAACATAGACTTCAGAATCATTTATCTGCGCAATTCTAGGTTTTATCGTCATAGGACCAGTGCCCGGTATTGAGTCATAGGTACTACCGTCCCTACGCTCAATTTCACCGTGATCTTCTCTTCGCTCGTCAAAGTACTCATGGAAGCGAACTGTGACATATACATTGTCGCCACCTCCAATCCTAAACGGTGTTCCTTGCAACTTAATCAGACCTTGGTAATTAGCCTTACGCTGATATTCAATTCCATATTTATTAACTTGAACAATCATCTCCGACATAACCAAATCTCCATTCTAATTTTTTAATATGCACTACCATGTGATTTAAAATTACTCGAACAACTTAATTTGATATGTACAATCACTTTTAAAAAAACAAAAGCCTTTCCATTATCTGCTTACATTGCATTCAATAAAATAGCTATATAAATGAAACATCTGCCAGAAATAGAGAGTTACTAAATAATTTTTTGCCGCCTCACTACTATCGTTTCCGCTTCGTCATTTTTTGCAGGTTTTGCAACGACTCCCACCGAGATTAATACTGCTCCACTCAAGAGCCGCGGCATCGAACATCTTCAACGTGTTCAAACTCGCGAGCGGCAGGTTCGCCAGTAACTTGATAGCTTCCAGCGCCTGGGCGCTGCCAACCGTACCCAACGCAGGTCCGATAACGCCAAGCGTCTCGCAGTTGGCCACTGGTAATTCTCCGGTGTCGGGAAAAATGCATTCGTAGCAATGGCTTCCGTCATTGCGGAAATCAAAACTGATCAACTGGCCGGAAAATCCCTGTGCGGAGGCCATGATTACCGGGACGCGGCATGTCCGGCAAACCCGGTTTATGCTGTAGCGGATGGCAAGGTTGTCAGTGCAGTCCAACACCAGATCGACTCCCTGCACATTTCTGGCAAGCCACTCTTCATCCGCCATCTGCGCGTGCGGCGTTATATGAATATTCGGGTTGGCGGCTTGTAACTGTTGCGCCGCGACATAGACCTTTGGTTTCTTCAGGTGATTGGTTTTATACAGGACCTGTCGCTGCAGATTGGAAAGATCTACGGTATCACCATCCACCAGAATCAGCTCTCCCACGCCTGCCGCGGCGAGGTAGAGGGCGGCCGGGCAGCCGAGACCGCCCATCCCTACGATCATCACCCGGGAGTTCGCGAGCCTCTCCTGCGCCACCTCGCCCATTTGCGGGAGCATGATCTGGCGACTGTAACGAATACGGTCTTTGTTACTGAGCATAGGAAACTCCCGGCCCCGCGCGCCCCAGCCGGGCGCTTTCCATCCACAGGCAGTTTGAGGTCAGTAACTGGATTTCAATGAAGTCATGACTGATCCAGATAACCAACGCGGGGTATTAACTCCAAAATTTTTTGCAGTGTCGGCAGAAGGTGGCGGACAACCTGTATACAGCCGCCTGCAACTGGCAGTCACCGGCACGGGCAACCTGAGCCGAGGCTCACAACAAGCCAGCGGTGCTTCACGCCCAGCTACCCGCCGCTTCGCGGTCACTGTCCCGGGCTTCGACCCAGCGCTCTTTCGTCACGCCGTCACTGTGGATGGTTTCGCGCTTCCAGAACGGCGCCTCGGTCTTGAGGCGGTCCATGATGTATTGGCAGGCCGCGAACGCAGCCTGTCGGTGCGGGCTGGTAACGCCGACGAATACAATCTCATCGTTGATCTGCATGCTGCCGACTCGGTGCAACAGTGATACGCGCCCCAGTGGCCAGCGCGCGCGTGCGTCGGCGACAATTCCGTCGAGGCTTTTTTCGGTCATGCCCGGATAGTGTTCCAGCGCAAGTCCGCGGATGTCATTGCCATCGTTAAAGTCGCGCACGGAGCCGACAAATATGGCGCAGGCGCCGTCACTGCACGCGCCGCCCTGCAGCGCGCGATATTCTGTGGCGGCATCAAACGCTTCGCTGCAGACGAGAATCTTGTTGCGGGTTTTCATCGACATCGAAATTACCCTCGCGCTGTTCAGCCGCCGGTAACCGGCGGGAAGAAAGCCACCTCGTCACCATCCGCCACGGTCGCGTCAGCGCCAACCAGCACCTGGTTGAGCGCAGTGCGGATGGGGTCGGAAGCCAGGTATTGGCGCCACTCCGGGCGCTCTCCGCACAGGGATTCACGCAGCGCGGCAATATCGCCGGAGAAATCGTCGAGCCGCATTTCGCCGGTTCCGAGCTGTTCGCGCAGGCTTGCAAAGAAAAGCACTCTGATCATGGTTCACTCCGCTTCGGTTTCTGTGGCTTGCGCCAGCTGCCAGTGGCCACGCTTGCCACCGCGTTTTTCCAGCAGGCGGGTCGGACCGATCACCATCGCCGGATCGACCGCCTTGCACATATCGTAAATAGCCAGCGCGGCAACCGAAGCAGCGGTGAGCGCCTCCATTTCCACACCGGTGCGCCCCGCCAGGCGACAGTACGCAGAAATATGCACGCTGTGTGATTGCGGCTGTAATTCAAAATCCAGTGACACCTTGGTGAGCATCAGCGGATGACACAGCGGGATGAGTTCGGCGGTTTTCTTCGCCGCCTGTATCCCGGCAATACGGGCTACCGCCAGCACATCGCCCTTCTTGTGCGCGCCCTGGCTGAGCAGTGCAAAGGCTTCTGCACTCATACTGATACGGCTTTCAGCGCGCGCATCGCGGTCTTGTATGTCCTTGCCGGTGACATCCACCATGCTGGCTTCGCCGCGCTGATTGAGATGGGTTAACTCGCTCATCGTCTCAACCCCGGGTCGGGCACAGCGGTTCATCGAATTGCAGGTGCGGCACAAAGTTGCAGGGCCGGTGCCGTGCATCCAGCTGCTGCAGCAGGATGCCCTCCCAGGCGGTGCGGCAGGCACCGGTGGAGCCGGGCATGGCGCACACCAGGGTGCGGTTGGCAAGCCCGGCAAACGCGCGCGACTGCACAGTGGAACTGCCGATCTCCGCTGCGGAGATCTGCCGGAACAGCTCGCCAAACCCCTCCACTTTTTTGTCGAACAGCGGCGTCAGCGCTTCCGGTGTGGAGTCGCGTTCGGTGAAGCCGGTACCACCGGTAACCAGTACGACCTGGACTTCCGGCGCTGCGATCCAGCGCGAGACCAGCGCGCGCAGCTGATACACATCGTCGGGGGCGATCAGTTTTTCCACCAGCCGGTGGCCGACCGTCTGCAACGCGTCGACCAGGTAGGCTCCCGAGGTATCGTTGTCCACCGTGCGGGTATCGGAAACCGTGAGCACGGCGATGTTGAGCGGGACGAATTCTTTCGCGGCGTGTCCGGACATGGTCGTTACTCTCCTACAGGGAAATGAATGAATGGCCCCCGGGGACTGCTGTTACGCTTTGGCCTGTGGTGCAGTGCAGCGCGTAGTCGGCAGGGGTGTTGATATTGTGAAAGGCTGCATCGCCATCGGTGAGCGGCAGCGACAGCGCGTCTGCCCGCGCCAGCAACGCGCGGATAGAGTTGGGGCCGGCACCACTGACGGCCTCTTCGAGAAAGTCGTACACCGGCGCATTGAGTGGCAGCCACAGCGGCAGATAAAAATGCCCGAAGTAACAGGCGCGGCCACTTTGCCGGCCCGCCTGTAACAGGGGGTACAGCTGCGCCGGCGACAGCAGCGGCATGTCCACGGGGATTACCAGCAGGCTGTCCGCGGACGTGATCCGGGCCACCCCACACAGGCCGCCGATTGGCCCGAGGTCCGCGACCGGATCCGGCACGCCGCCGGGCCGCATGCCGCTGACGCGCACTTCTTGCAATGGCAGGTCGCCGAGCAGCGCCAGTGCATGTTCGAGGAAGGTCTCTCCGTCCGGCATGCGCAGAGCGGCCTTGTCTCGCCCCATGCGACTTGAACGGCCGCCTGCCAGTACTACGCCACAGGTCTGCTCGTGCGCGGACATGGTGTTCAACCTCCGAGCATGGCCAGGTTGCGGGTGGCCCCGGTGTAGCCGCTCTCCAGCAAGTGAGAGGCCTGCTTTCCGGACAGCGCGCTGCGGACCTGTGCTGCAACCAGTTCGTGATCGCCACTGCGAATGGCTTCGCGCAGATCGATACCCGCAGAGGCAAACAGGCACAGGTGCATTTTTCCCTGCGCAGACATGCGCAGGCGATTGCAGGATTTGCAGAAATCTTTGCTGTAAGGAGTGATCAGGCCGATGCGGCCGGCGTAATCGCGATGGGCGTATTCCCGCGCGGGACCGGCGTCGCGCTCGCGCGGCACCAGCTCCCACCCTTCCGCGAGTAAATGCCGTTCTATGTCGGCACCGGCCACATGGTTGCTGGCAAAAAAATCGCGGTTGTCGCCGGTGCGCATCAGTTCGATAAAACGCAGACTGACCGGAGTTTCCCGCACCCAGTGCATAAATTGCGACAGGCTCGCGAGGTTGTGCTCGCGCAACAGCACCGCATTGACCTTGGTGTCGATGCCCAGCGCCAGCGCGCGGTCGATACCCGCGAGTACTTTGTGCAGCTTGTCGTGGCCGGTGATGCGGTGAAACTGCGCGCGATCGAGCGAATCGATGCTGACATTCAAACGGTCGAGGCCGGCGCTGTGCCAGGCGTCGATGCAAGAAGGTAACTTGTAACCGTTGGTGGTGATGGCGACGCGGCGGATACCGTCGGTGCTGCTCACCTTTTCAATCAGTTGAACGAGGTCCCGGCGAAGGGATGGCTCGCCGCCGGTGAGGCGAATTTTTTCAGTACCGAGAGTGGCAAAGGCGCGGACCACTGTACCGACTTCCGCCACGCTGAGGGAATTTTCCCGTTCAACGGATGGATCGCATTGGTAGCCATCCGGCAGGCAGTAGTTGCAACGAAAGTTGCATACGTCGGTTACGGAGAGGCGCAGGTAATAAAACCGGCGCCCGAAATTGTCTTGTAACATCAAACGCCTTTCCAATTTCGGGAGGCCGGCCAGTTTCCCGGGCGGCCCTGGTGGCGCGGAGACTTCCGGCCACGGTTCCTTCGCCGTGCCCCCGCACTGGCGCGGTGGTTTTAGGCTTGGGAACTCGGTGTTTTCTATGGCGCCCAGTCTAACAGGGCGGTCCGCGGCCTGCCGGGGGCAAAGGTGGTAGTTCCCCCGGAGCCGCAGCGGAAAACCCTGATGGCGCGGATCAGAAACGGGCGGACAACATCAGCCACACTTTATCAGTATCGACTCCGTAGTCGTCCGCACTGTAGCTCGCGTACTTGACCAGAAATGAGAGCTGCTTGGTCAGCGCGCGGCCATAGCTGACATCCACCTCGTTACCCCAGCGCGCCGAGCCCTCGGCGGCGTCAAAGCGGTGGTAGGCCAGACCCACCTTGCCACCCAGCAGCGCTGAGGAGAGGTTGAGATAGCGGTCTTCGACCCCCTCCGCCGGCGTAGTCAGGAACTGGTCGGCAAACCCCTGGAAGGCGTGCAGGGTTGCCAGCGGTGTGGCAAAGCCGACGCCGTTGTCGGACCCGAGCACTTCGTAGCCGACACGGGTGTTCACCGGCCCGAGATCAGTCGCCAGTTCCGCCAGGTAATAGGGAGCGCTGTAATCGAGGGTGCTATCACCGGCCTCCTGCTGTTGGCCGGCACCCAGTCGGGCTTTGACAGGACCGAAGGTACCGTCGTAATTCAGCGCTAAAGTGCGACTGGACAGGTTCACGCTCTGGTCCAGATCCAGGTCCAGCAAGTAGCCCGTCAGGCGGTGCCCCTCGGCGAGGGGATAGCTGGCGCGGAAGATCTGGATATCGCCACCCAGGTCACCCTTGGCACTGTCCTCGCCGAATATGCGGTTGACGTTGTAGACGTAGCTGTAATCGAGGCTGACCGTCTTTTCGCTGCCGTACTGGAAGCGGTAGCCGTCATAGGTCTGCTCGTTCTGGCGCCAACCCACACCGCCCACGAAACGCTGGTTATCCAGGTTGATGCGCTGGCGGCCGCCGGTGGCCGTGAAATCTGCTTTGGAGTAGCGGATAAACACGCGGTTTACTTCGGTGCCCACCGGGTCCGCCACCACCGGGAAGTCGGTGTTGCCATTGACGGTGGAGTTATAGTCGTCGTCACCGATCGCGGTGACATCGTCCAGCTCCAGCCCGGTGCTAAAACCGAGGTAACTGCCACTGTCCCAGGTAAGCCGTGAGCGCAGCGTAGACGCGCGCGCGTCGTCAGTGAGGTTGTCCTGCTCCACGCCCTCGAAGCGGTAACGCAGGTCCAGCGACACATCGCCATTGGCGAGCGCGCCGGTGAGGGACTTGGCTTCAACCGTATCTGCCGCGGCCGGCAGGACTATCACACTGGTACCGGCGGCAACCAGCAGGCATTGGCGGATGGCGTGGACAAGGGCAGACACTTTCATTCGGGTTTCCTCTACGAATTAAAAAATCCTGTAGTGGAAAGTTATCCCGTGTAGAGGCAGTGAGCAATTACCACATAGGTGCCAGCCGCCCGCGAGCTGCAATGTTCAATACCTACTCGATGTGCCCAGCCCTACCCCCACGCGGAAAGATTGGAATACCCACTTCGGATCAGGGCACTTCGTGCAGGAAATTATGTTCGCGGGCAAAGTGCAGGCGCTCTCGCGCACGCTCTCGCTTGAGCACCAGATACATGGCCAGCATACAGCTGGCCAGCACGCCGTAGAGCACCATGAACGCGGCGCTGTGTATACCCACAATGTCCTGCGCCAGACCAAAAGCCACGGGCAGGCTGAAGCCGCCGAAAGCACCGATGGTGGCGACCAGACCACTGGCGCTGCCCATTTGCTGCGGATATTTATCGAAGACGATGCGGTATACCGACGCGCGCCCGAAGCCCTGCGCAATACCGATCACCAGAATCAGCAGGGTAAACAGGCCGATCCCGACCTCGACATTCAGGTGCACGTCGCGCTCGACGCCGTGGATGGTCATGCTGGTGGGTGGGTAACTGAGGAAGAACAGGCACACCAGGCAGGTCCAGAACACACTCCAGTTCACCGCGCGCGCGCCGTAACGGTCCGCAAACCAGCCACCGGCGGCGCGCACCGAACTGGAGAGAATCACAAACAGCAGTGTCAGCAGCAGGGCGGTCTCGGTACTGGTACCGTAGGCCGAAACATAATAGCGCGGCAGCCACAACAGCAGAGCGAGAAAGCTGCCGAACACGAAATAGTAATAGAGCCCGAAGCGCCACACGCGCAGATCACGCAGTGGCTGCAGGTGAAATGCCAGCTCCGATCGCCGGCGACTGCGCATGTAAGGGGTTTCCTCCGGCGCCCACAGGGCAAACAGCCCGGTCACCAGCAGCAGCCCAAGCGCGAACACCCGGCCCACCATGGGTGCGCCGAGCCAGTTGCTCACCGCCGGCGCACACGCCAGGGTGATGGCCGCGCCCACATTACCAGCACCAAACACCCCCAGCGCAGTGCCCTGCTGGCGCGACTCAAACCAGGGGCTGAGATAGCGCACCCCGAATACAAAACTGACGCCGGCAATACCGAGCCACAGCCCCATCAACAGCAGCGGCACATAGCCCTGCACATGCCGCAGTAGCAGCAACGCCGGGATCAACATTAGCGACTGCCACACCAGCAGCGTGCGCGCAGAGAATCGCTCACTGAGCAATCCCGCAGGATAGCGCAGCAGGGTGCCACTCAGCATCGGCGCCGCCAGCAGCACGCCGAACTCGGTGGCCGACAGCGACAGCCGCGCGGCGATGTCCAGACCGATCACCGCGTACAGGGTCCACACCGCAAAATTCGCGGTGAACAGTGCGGTTGCGGCCACCAGGGCGCGGCCGGCCAGCTGTTGCGTGTACTGCATGGTGAAACTCTCTCGGTCGTTTGGCTTTGACCAGTCTTATCTTACGCAGCTTCGCAAGCGACAGTGCAAATCTTCACCACACGTACCCACAAAAAAACGCGCGGCGATGTCCGGGGTGTGAACGCCATACGCCATTCAGGGTATTTACCGCAGCGGCTGCCAGATGCGCCGCGATCGCAGCGCAGATAATCGTTACCCAAATGGAGTAGACCCTGCTCCCCGGCTTAATTTATTCACATGGGGTTACCCCTCTTGCCCGCTTTTCTCTTCCTGCCACTTATTTAGCATCCAGTACGAGTCTTTGCTTTCCACCCTGCGCGGTTAACTCCCGCCTATTCTGCGAGTTTGTTATGAGCACCCAGAACAGCCTCAAGTTTTTTAACTGGAGCGATCCAAAAATAAAGACCCTGCATATCACCTGGTTTGCATTCTTTCTGACATTCCTGGTGTGGTTCAGCCACGCCCCACTCACGGTTTTCATCAAGGAAGCGTTTGGTCTCAGCAGCCAGCAGGTCAAGGCGCTGTTAATCCTGAACGTGGCGTTGACGATTCCCGCCCGCATCGTGATCGGCATACTGGTCGACAAGTTCGGGCCGCGACATATCTTCAGTCTGTTACTGATTATTTCGTCCTTCCTGTGCATGGGCTTTGCGTTCGCCACCACCTATGAAGCGCTGGCGCTGTTCCGCTTCCTGCTCGGGTTTGTCGGTGCCGGCTTCGTGATTGGTATCCGCATGGTGGGCGAGTGGTTCCCGGCCAAACAGGTGGGGCTTGCCGAGGGCATCTACGGTGGCTGGGGCAACTTCGGCTCTGCCGCCGGTGCCATGATCCTGCCCACCCTGGCACTGGTTTTCGGCGGCGAAGACGGCTGGCGCTATGCACTGGCTACGACCGGCGTGCTGACCTTCGTGTACGGGATTCTTTATTTTCGCGTCGCGCGCAACACCCCCAAGGGCTCAACCTATTTCAAACCCAAAAAAAGCGGCGGGCTTGAAGTCACCAGCAAGCGGGATTTCTATTTCTACCTGCTGATGAATATTCCCATGTACCTGGCACTGGCGCTGCTGGCCTACAAACTCTCCCCGGCCGGCGTTGCGCTGCTCAGCCAGCAAACCACCTATGCCCTGTGGGCCCTGCTAGTGGCGCTGTTCGCCTTGCAGACCTGGCAGATCTGGAGCGTCAACAAGGACCACCTCAGGAACGGCGTTCCCGAACTCGAGAAATACAAGTTCAAGCAGGTGGCGATTCTGGATGTGGCCTACTTCGTTACCTTCGGTTCCGAGCTGGCGGTAGTGTCCATGCTGCCACTGTTCTTCCTCGAGACTTTCGAGGGACTCTCTGCAGTGACTGCCGGCCTGCTGGCCTCAGGCTTCGCTTTCATGAACCTGGTATCCCGCCCAACCGGTGGCCACTTCAGTGACAAGATGGGCCGCCGCCGCAGCCTGATGTTCCTGATCAGCGGCCTCTCCGTGGGCTACCTGTTGCTCAGCCAGATCACCGGTGACTGGTGGATCTGGGCCGCGGTGCTCGCCACCATGGCCTGCTCCTTCTTCGTGCAGGCCGGCGAGGGTGCGGTGTTCGCGATCGTGCCCCTGGTCAAACGCCGCATGACTGGACAGATTGCCGGCATGGCCGGTGCCTACGGCAACGTGGGCGGGGTGGTGTACCTCACCGTTTTGTCCTACGTCGACTACAGCACTTTCTTCCTGGTCATCGCCGGCTCCGCCGCGGTCATCGCCGGACTCTGCTGGTTCCTGGACCAGCCCGCCGGCACCATCGCCGAGGTGCTCCCGGACGGCAGCGTGCATCTGATCAACGTGGAGTGATTCACAGGGCCGGGCACACGCAGTGCGGCCGGCCCCGAATATCCACGACATTACAAGGCAACCAGGCCGCACCCCGTGTGCGGCGTTGGCGTTCTGAAGAGGTGGGGAATGACGCACGAGAATGAACTTCACGCTAGCGGCAACCGCAGCCTGCAACTCGATCTGGGGCTGGGGACCCTCGCCGGCAAGAAGCCGACCAATGAGGATGCGGCCATCGTCCACTGGCCGGAAGACCAGCACCGGCGCGAATACCTGGGTGCCGTCGCGGCGGTGGCGGATGGGGTCAGCTCCGCCGAGGCCGGCGCCCACGCCAGCGCCACCGCCACGCGCCAGTTCGTCAGCGATTACTTCAATGCGCCGGATACCTGGCCGGTGGCGCGCGCCGGTGAAAAGGCGCTGACCTCGATCAACAGCAAACTGTACCGCCTCAGCCACGCCTTTACCCAGCAGGAAAAGGGCTACCTGTGCACCTTCTCCGCACTCGTCATCAAGAGCCGCACCGCGCACTACTTCCACGTTGGCGATAGCCGCATCTACCATCTGCGCAATGGCGAGCTGCGCCAGGTGAGCCGCGACCATACGGTGGTGCTCGGCCACCAGCGGCAGATGCTGGTGCGCGCGCTGGGCATGGATCACGCGCTGCAGGTCGATTACGGCCAGATCCCGCTGGAGACCGGTGATCTGCTGCTGCTCACCAGCGACGGCGTGCACGACTTTCTGCCGGTAGAAACGCTGCACGAGATCCTGAGCCGACCGCAAACCAGCGCCCAGGAAAAAGTCGACGCGCTGATACAGCAGGCGCTGCTCGCCGGCAGCGATGACAATGTCAGCGCCGTGGTGGTCGGGGTCGACGCCCTGCCCGCTACCACGCTCGACGAATACAGCCGCAAGATCACCCGCCTGCCATTTCCGCCGCCGCTGGAACCCGGCATGGTGCTCGACGGTTTTCGCATCGAGCGCGAACTCTATTCCTCGCCGCGCAGCCAGCTGTACCTGGTGCACGATACGGCCAGCGGCGAACAGGTCGTCATGAAAACCCCGTCGGAGAATTATGCCGACGATATTTCCTACATCGACCGCTTCGTGCAGGAGGAGTGGGTTGGCCTGCGCATCCGCCATCCAAACGTCACCCGCATCTATCGCCAGCGGCGCCCGCGCACCGCACTCTATTACGTGATGGAGTATGTCGACGGCGAAACCCTGGCACAGTGGATGCAAAACCACCGTTTCCCCAAACCCGCGCGCGCTTTCCAATTGCTGAAAGAAATTGCCGCGGGATTGCAGGCGTTCCACGATCAGGAAACGGTGCACCAGGATCTGCGCCCGGCCAATATCATGGTGGACCGCGACGGCCACGTGAAAATCGTCGACTTCGGTTCGGTGTACGTGGCCGGCTCCGCGGAAATCTTCCGCCCGCTGCAGCACCCCGGCGCGCTGGGCACCGCTAGCTATTCCGATCCGCACACCCTGCTCGGGCGCAACACCGGCATCCGCGGCGACCTGTACGCGTTCGCCACCATTGCCTACGAACTCTTTACCGGCGAACTGCCCTACGGCGAGGAAATCGACGACTGCCACGCGCTGGGCGACTACGAACGGCTGCGCTACCGCGATGCCCGCCAGTTCAACCCGGTGATTCCCATCTGGTTCGACCGCACGCTGGAACGCGGCTGTGCCATCGACCTGGAGCGGCGCTACCACACCCTGGATGAATTCATGGCGGACCTCGCCAACCCCAACCCCGCCTACCTGCGCGACGATCCCGCGGATCTGCACAGCCAGCACGCTTCGCTGTTCTGGAAACTGCTGTGTGGCCTGTGGGCCGTCACCCTGCTGGCACTGCTGGCGCTTTTTTCCTCCGTATAGGTCCCTCCGCCCAGGTCAGGGAAAAATGGCAGCCGCTCAAATAAAACACAATATGTAGTGTTAATTTTTAAAATAAACACAATATAGAGTGATCCAGATCAATCGCCATTAAGCCCCGGCCGGTAGCATGCGGAGAAAACTGACGAGAACTCCCATGCCTACTCCAGCCGACCCCGCCCATCCCGATCCACAAACCACAGCCGCCCCGGCAAACAACTGCGCGCACTATCTGGTGCAGAAACGCGACGGCCGCACCCAGGCGCTCGACCGCAGCCGCATTGCGCGCGCGATCCTCGGCGCTGGCCAGGCCGCCATCGCCTTCGGCAGCGACGAAGCCGAGCTGCTCACCGCCCAGGTGGTCAAGGTCATCGGCCACCGCTTCGACGGCAATACCCCGGTGGACATCGAGGAAATCCAGAATATCGTCGAGCAGGTGCTGATCAGTAACAACCACCTGGACGTGGCCCGCCGCTACATCGCCTACCGCAGCCGCCACCAGCAGCTGCGCGCCGACCGCCAGACGCTTGTGGATGTGGGCGCTTCCATCGACGAATACCTGCAGCAGGCAGACTGGCGCGTGGCGGCCAACGCCAACCAGGGCTATTCCCTCGGCGGCCTGATCCTCAACAGCGCCGGCAAGATGATCGCCAACTACTGGCTCAACCATGTGTACACACCGGAGATCGGCGCCGCCCACCGCGACGGCGACCTGCATATCCACGATCTCGACATGCTCGCCGGCTACTGCGCCGGCTGGTCCCTGCGCACGCTGCTGAACGAGGGCCTGAACGGCGTGCCCGGCAAAGTGGAGTCTGCCCCGCCCAAACATCTCTCCAGCGCCGTGGGCCAGATCGTCAACTTCCTCGGCACCCTGCAGAACGAATGGGCTGGCGCCCAGGCATTCAGCTCCTTCGATACCTATCTCGCGCCCTTCGTGCGCAAGGACAAACTCGACTACCGGCAGGTGCGCCAGTGCATGCAGGAGCTGATTTTCAATCTCAACGTGCCCTCGCGCTGGGGCACCCAGACACCGTTCACCAACCTCACCTTCGACTGGGTGTGCCCCGAAGACCTGCGCGAACAGGTGCCGGTGATCGCCGGCGAGGAAATGCCGTTCACCTACGGCGACCTGCAGGCAGAAATGGACCTGATCAACCGCGCCTATATCGAGGTGATGAGCGAGGGCGACGCGCGCGGGCGGGTCTTCACCTTTCCCATCCCCACCTACAACATCGCCCCGGACTTTCCCTGGCACAGCGAGAATGCCCAGCGCCTGTTCGAGATGACCGCGCGCTACGGCCTGCCCTACTTCCAGAACTTCCTGAACTCCGACCTGAGCCCGAACATGGTGCGCTCCATGTGCTGCCGGCTGCAGCTGGACCTGCGCGAACTGTTGAAGCGCGGCAACGGCCTGTTTGGCTCCGCGGAGCAGACCGGCTCCCTCGGCGTGGTGACCGTCAACTGTGCGCGCCTCGGCTACCTGCACGCCGGCAATGAAGCGGCACTGATGAAAGCGCTAGACCGCCTGATGGAACTCGCGCGCGACTCGCTGGAAGTGAAGCGCAAGGTCATCCAGCGCCACATGGACGCCGGCCTCTTCCCCTACAGCAAGCGCTACCTGGGCACACTGCGCAATCACTTCTCCACCATCGGCGTCAACGGCATCAACGAAATGATCCGCAACTTCAGCCGCGGCAGCGACGACATCACCAGTGAAAATGGCCACGCCATGGCCGAGCGCCTGCTGCAGCATATTCGCGCGCGCATGACCGAATTCCAGGAAGATACCGGCCACCTCTACAACCTGGAAGCCACGCCCGCCGAGGGCACCACCTACCGCTTTGCCCGCGAGGACCGCAAACGCTACCCGGATATCCTGCAGGCCGGCAGTGATGAAGCGCCCTACTACACCAACTCCTCGCAGCTGCCGGTGGGCTTTACCGACGACCCGTTCGAGGCGCTGTCGCGACAGGAATCGCTGCAGACCCTGTACACCGGCGGCACGGTGCTGCACCTGTATCTGGGCGAACGCCTGCCGGACGCCGACAGCTGCCGCACGCTGGTACGCCGCGCACTGGAAAACTTCCGCCTGCCGTACATCACCGTCACACCGACATTTTCCATCTGCCCCCGGCACGGCTACCTGAGCGGCGAACACCCATTCTGCCCGCGCTGCGACGAGGAACTGATCGCGCAGAAACGCGATTGCTGCGCGCACTGAATAACCCCAACGACAGGAAATCAAACGAGGAACCAAAACCATGGAAACCAAAACCGTCACTCTCAACGATGCAGAGCGCACCCCCTGTGAAGTCTGGAGCCGCGTCATGGGCTACCACCGCCCGGTGTCTTTCTGGAATCCCGGCAAGCAGTCGGAGCACGCCGAGCGGCAGTATTTTGTCGCCACCGAATCCCCCGCGAAACAACACTAAACCGCATCCGGCGTCGCTGCCCCGCGGCGGCGCCGCCCCAACCCGCACAAAACAAATACATCATGGATAAAACACTGCGCGTCGGCGGCTTCACGCCATTTACCGCCATCGACTTTCCCGGCGCCCTGTCGGCGGTCGTGTTCTGCCAGGGCTGCCCGTGGCGCTGCCGCTACTGCCACAATGGCGGACTGCTGCCAGCACAGGCGGAATCCAAATACGACTGGCAGCAGCTGCTGCAGCACCTGCAGACCCGGCGCGGACTGCTCGACGCGGTGGTGTTTTCCGGCGGCGAGCCCACCGCGCAGAGCGCGCTGGAAGACGCCGTGCACGAGGTGCGGGCAATGGGATTCAAGGTCGGGCTGCACACCGCCGGCATGTACCCGCGGCGGCTCGCGCGGCTGCTGCCGCAACTGGACTGGGTGGGGCTGGATATCAAGGCGCTGCCGGAAAATTACGATGCCATCACCCGTGTACCCGGCAGCGGCACCGCACCCTGGCAGAGCGCAGCAATACTGGCCGAGGCCGGTGTCCCCCTGCAGGTCCGCCTCACACGCCATCCGCAGCTCACCAGCGATAGCGAGCTGGCAGAAATACGTGAGAAACTGGCGGCGCTCGGAATTTCCGAACTAACTGTGCAGCGGTGCAATACGAAGAATGCACTGGATCCCGGGGTCCAACAGTAACAGGAGTTACAGAGCATAGATGCGCACTGCTATGGCACCTATTTCTTCACATGCGGGATAAGCATCTGAATTAAAAGGGAAATCGGTAGGAACAGAATGCATATCGTTCTGGGCTATACAGCACTGTGTTATAAAGACACAGATTTTTAATAAACTGCTGCGTACTGAAGAGAAGGCTGAGCTTCTATGAACTTAGAGATTCTGTCTTGGCTACCTAAGTTTCTTGCCGAAACTGCGTACAAGATATTCTCCTTATCGAGTGAAGAAGGTAGAGCGAAAAAGATTCGATTCTCAGAACTTCTAGAGAGAATTGCGGAATGTATAGAAGCTATCGGGGTGTCTATTTCTCAAGGAGAACATCCCGTTCAGCAGTGTGCTGAGCTAACTGAATACCTTAAGAAAATACAATTGCTATCCGAAGAAATAGTAGACAAGAAAATGTCAGATAAGATTTTCTTCTGGCTTTACCATGTCGAAGCTGTTCCTGGGGTTGCGGTAATTGACATGAAAAGGGAGCTAACTTTGGAATCAAAGCCTCCTTGGTCAAAGAGCAAAAGGCAGTTACAGAGCCAAAGGATTCTGGAAATTTCTGGAAGCTTGAAAGCCTCGGCTAATTTGCTCCGAGTCTAGCAATACACTTAACAAGCGCATGTTGTCAGACAGGTTTTCCGCTGCGCTACAAACCAGCCGAAAAGCGCGGCGCTATAAGCCAAGGGCAGTCCCATAGGTCTCCTATAGAAGGAAGAACAAAAGATGGCTTTAAAAGTAAGTGACAGTCACACAAAGCCCATGATCCGTGTTTTTATTATGTTAATCGGTTTGCTCTGTGCATTACTTATCTCATGGAAGTTCACAGGCTCTCCTCTTCCGCAGGACTCCAAGTATTCATTGATTTTCCAGAATGCCTTACTGTTGATTGTACTTGGCTCCGCCATCTTGGAGTACTTTTTTACAAAGCCCGCCGATTCAATGATCAATTCGCTAATGGCCGGAATAACAATGTTTGGCGTATATCATGTATCGCCGCCACTAGCTTGGTGGGCGGTTTTTTCTTATTGCCTTATTGTATTTCTAATCTCAACCGCTTGTGTCGCAACATCTGGGACGAGGATTTCTGGAGATATTGCGTCGATTGTAAATAGCCTTCTTTATAGACCTGCAATTGTTCTGGGTCGGTCTAGGCTTATTTTTTCCATAGTCTTTTTATTTGGGGTTTATTCTTTTTACTCAATTCAATCTGAATTGGCTGTTTATCTCATAGTATTTTGGGGTTTATTCATGGCCATATGGCCGCTGAATCTCCCACAGTTGCTATCTTCAATCAGCTTTGGCACTCAAGAAAAAATATTACCAATAGGTAAATTACTCAGATTGGATAATCCAGGCGTCTTAAGATTTGCGATAAATCAAAGCACTGACTGGGAACAAGGTAATCCGTTAATCTATCAGCGTGTAGATAAAAGCCAGCAATGGGTACTGCCTTTATATTCACACCTTAATGACGAGAGAAGAATTGGAACAGCCATGCTTTTAGGTGTTATTGAGGAACCGAAAAAAGGGTTATCAGATGGACATATTTATGAACCTGAGGAAGAGTTAAATCATAATGCCGTGATGAGCCTATTAGGTGAAACCACACAATCTAGGCTGATTGGTTTTGTTGCTGAAGATTCATCTATTGGGAGAATTAGGTTCGAAGTCAAGTCAGATACTTATTGTGCAGATGGAATGCTTATTTGGTGCAAAATCGATGAAGCAAAGGTTTACTATCAGGTCTCAGCGGGTACAACGATTGAGGAAAATTTAGACGGTGATAAGCACGGCTATCAAATAGCTTACGCTGCTCAGCTGGGGACTTTAGAACACGGAGAATTCAGGAAGTTTGACTGGCTTCCAAATATGAACGCACCGGTCTTTGCTTTAATCGATGAAGACCACCATATAGCTGGAGAAGGCCAAGACCCCAACGATTTTCAGTTTGGAAAAATCCCAAAGTCAAATATTCCTGTGGTTGGCGATTTTGTTGGGAATTTCAATTTCCATACAGCAGTATTAGGAGTGACAGGTTCAGGTAAGACAGAGTTTGCATTTGATTTGATTAGGCATTCAGTATCTAGCGGCATTAAAGTTATCTGCATTGATCTGACTTCTCAATATAGAGGGCGCTTAGCCGACCTAATCCCAACTGACCTATCCATCCAAGAGCAAACATCTATAGATTTAAGTCAAAAACTTTTTGAAGTAGAAACCGGACAATACGGTGCTGGAAAAGAGAAAGCTGCGTTAAAATATTTTAGTGATCGGCTAAGATCTGACGTTGACACACGGCTAAGAGTATTTATGGACGATGAACAAAGTAGATTGGGATTAATTCAGCTACCAGAGATATCAAATTCTCAAGCATCAATATATATCACTGAAATTTATATGTCTTGCTTATTAAACATTGCCAAAGAGACTTTTGGCGATGACTCTAAAAAGGTGCTAGTTGCAGTAGAGGAAGCGCATACGATAATGCCTGAATCTGCAACAATGGGCGTATCTGACTTTGCTTCAAAAGGGCTGATTGCCAAAATAGCACAAATTGCACTTCAAGGAAGGAAGTATAATGTCGGGCTACTTGTTTTAGCTCAAAGGACAGCGAACGTTAGTAAAACTGTGCTAACGCAGTGTAACTCCATTGTCAGCTTTGCATGTTACGACGATACGAGTATTAGCTTTCTTAAAAATGTGTTTGGTTCAAGTTGTGCTGAAATGGTTCCAAATCTAAAGAAACTCCAGGCGGTTGTTTTCGGTAAAGTAGTTAAGTCTGAAAGGCCGGTTGTTGTAGAAATCCCATTTGACCAAAATAAGGCCTAGCAACAGTGTAATCGGCTTATAACAAGCGCAAGCAGCCGGGATAATTACTCGCTACCCTCCAAATTTTCGGCTGTTTCGGAGGTTAATTTTCTTAATCAGGATGTACACCGCGAATGAGAAGTACAAAAATATTGGCTTTATCGGGAAGCTTAAGAGCCGCATCGTACAACACGGCCGCTATTCAGGCGCTGAAAATTTTGGCTCCTAGCAATATCGACGTTGCGATAGGCTCTATTGGTGATCTGCCACTCTTCAACCCTGACCGAGAGGGAGAACATATCCCATCTCTGGCAGCGCTGACTGACTCACTGAAAAATTCTGATGGGTTAGTCATCGCAAGCCCGGAGTATGCTCATGGCATTAGCGGCCCCATGAAAAATGCGCTTGACTGGCTGGTAAGCGGAACAGAATTCCCCTATAAACCCATCATGCTGATCAATACGTCACCACGGGCATCCCATGCGCAGGCATCGATAAGGGAAGTCATTAAAACCATGTCGGGGATAGTGGTCGACAAGGCGTGTGTGACAATCCCCCTGTTAAGTAGCGATCTGGATGCTGCGGGTATTGTAGAAAACAAGGATATTTCTGACGCCTTAAAGCTCGGCCTTAATGCGTTATGCGCGGAAATTGAAGCTCAAAAACTTAGCAGCCTCGCCAATTAGTGCGATCGCAAGCTTCTTGCTTTCACCCAGGCGAAAATTACACAAGGACTGTCTATATGAACCCCTATAAAGTCATTGCCGAAGACGATCAAAGTGTTACCTACGAATACAATTCCGTATTTACCTGGGTACTCTATTTAATTCTTTGTATCCTGGTCTCAGGTATTGTCATTGACAGTAACAAGATCCAATTGGTAGGTGCCCTGTTGATCTTTTGTTACTTTGGCATAAAGCTGGGTTTCGGTGGCTCTACAACGAAGAAAGTAGAAAAAGCGCTAAAAGCGGGATCTGTACAGCTCAGTGGAGATAAGCATTCATTCAAAAATCCACTTCGCGTAAAAGTGCCAAAAATTGTTTAACAGATAGCTGTTACCGCTCCTTCTGGGCTGGAACGCCTTTTCCACTGCCCCATAGCTCCAGAGCTGCCCCAGTGCAGGAGCATTATTCTAAACTAAGTCCACACATCTCGGAGTCACGGCCATGACAGAAGACAGGATACTGCGCACTTCAAGAACCCTACCATTTCCACCCCAAGACATCTATGGCGCCTTTGCGTCGGCGGATTTATTGGCATCCTGGTGGGGGCCCGAGGGCTTCTCCAACACATTCGACGTTTTTGAGTTTACTGCCGGCGGTCGCTGGCAGTTCGTGATGCATGGCCCTGACGGGAAAGACTATGCCAATGAAAGCTTTTTCGAAGAACTGGTGCCTGACGCCAAAATTGTCATCCACCATGACTGCCCGCCAAACTTCAAGCTTACTGTTGAGCTCACCCCAGCCAGCGAAGGCACGCTCCTGACCTGGGAGCAGGTTTTCGAAGACGCGGAAACAGCACAAGCCGTCAAGCAGAGGGCTGGCTCTGCCAACGAGCAGAACATCGATCGTTTGACACAGGTGCTCAGCGAAGCCGCCCAATGACTATTTGGTGAGTTCCGAAACTGTGCAGACATTGGCAAAAGCGTACAATCGACTTCAAATAGAAACGGTGGCCGGTGGGCATTTTATGGCTCAAGCGTAAGCCTGATGAATGCGCGCGGATCCTACTAAGCGCCATCACCAGGTAACAGTCACAAGCTATTTCCGTCGGCCTTCAGCGGGTCAGCTGGTAAGTGATGGCCCTGCGGATTGGAGCAAAATTGCTGCTCACATGCAGCACCGCCTTGCGCAGCAGCTTTGCCGGCCAGCGGTCGTCGGTGAACAGGCCGACGACGCGATTGGTGCCCTGGTAGATCGGCAGGGATTCCAGCCGGTGGATAAGCTGGTACTTCGCCAGCGCCCGCTCCATAACTGCGGCATCACGCAGGCTCGCGCATCGCTGCAGCTGTCGCGCCAGGGTATCCGCACTGGCCAGCCCCAGGTTAAATCCATGCGCCGTGACCGGGTGCATGCCCACTGCCGCATCGCCGATCAGCGCCATGCGCTCGGCGTAAAAGCGCTTGGCATAAACCGCCACCAGCGGATAGCTGTGGCGCTCCCCAACGCAGCTGACAGAACCCGGTGCATCGCCACTTTCCCGCGCCACATGGCTGGCGAAGTCGCTGTCGGAAAGTGCCATGATTTCGTTACCCAGGCTCGATGGCACCGTCACCACCGCCGAGGACAGGTGGGCGTCCGCCAGCGGCAGCAGCGCCAGCGTGGAGCCGTAGCGGAAGCACTCCCGTGCAACATTTCCGTGGGGCTGCGCGGTGCGCACGCGCCCGACCACAGCGACGCGGCCGAAGTCGCGCATGTCGGCACCGATTCCGGCCATTCTGCGTGTGTCGGAAAAACGGCTATCCACGGCCACCACCAGCGCAGCTTCCAGTTGTTCCCCCTCATCCAACTGCAGCGCTCGGCCTGTACCAGCCAGCGTGGTGCCGACCACCCTGGTGCGGTCGAGGAATTTTACATTCTGCTGTGTGGAGACCACTTCATAGAGGACGCGGCGAATCGCCGCATTCGGGACGATAAAGCCGAGTGGACCGCGACTGCGGTCGTCGAACTGCAGGCAGTATGGCGAGCGGCCGTTTACCACCTGGGCCGAATCCAGTGCACTGATCTCGTCGGCGCGCAGCCGCTGCCAGGCCCCGATATTCTTCAGCAGGCGCACCGACTTGTGGGTGAGCGCAATCTCGCGCCCATCGTCCTGCGGCTCAGCCAGCGCCTCGCGGGGCTGGCGATCCAGCAGCGCGATCCGATAGCCGCGGTCGGCAAGAAAGGCGGCAAAGGCGAGCCCGGCCGGGCCCGCACCGATAATGGCAATATCGCTTGGCAAAATGTCCTACTCCCTGGGGGCCAGTTAACAGCAGTCCGCAACCGGCAAAAAGCGCTGCCGGGGCTCTAGTTGGGCCGCCCCACCTCTGCCAGCATGTCGATGCCTTCAATGTCCGCCGCGGCCACCAGGCCGTGCATATAGGCATCCAGCGCTGTGCGCTGGCTGCGCTCGGCGATGTACTCGCGGATTTTTTCCTCCACGTAGTCGAATTCCAGCTGGCGGCCCAGCTGCACTTCTTCCACGTAGATCAGGTGCCAGCCGTACTCGGTGCGCACCGGTGCGCGAACCAGCCCGGTGCTGCCGGAGAACACGGCCTGGTCGAAAGCGCGCACCATTTCGCCGCCGCTGACCTGCCCCAGGCTGCCGCCGGTTTTTGACGAGTCGCAGGCGGAGTGCGTGCGCGCGGCATCGCAGAAGGCCACCAGCGGATCGGCCGCTTTGGTAATTTCTTTCAGTAGCTTTTCGGCCATTGCTGCCTGCGCATCCACCGCTTCATCGCCGGGGCTGACCGGGATCAGAATATGGCGCACTTCGGCCAGTGGTGCTGACAGGAAATACTGGCGATTGTTTTTGTAGAAATCCTCGCGCTCCGCGCGGCTGCTTTCCACGATCTCCACGGACTGCTCCAGCAGTTCTTCCACCGCGGCCTCGAAGGCCTCGCCGTTGATGTCCTCGTTTTCGGAACACAATCCCTGTGCCGCCGCTGCTGTGCGCAGCAGGTGGCCGAGCACCAGCGAACGGGCCGCGCGGTAGGCGGCCTCCTGCGGTGTGGGCGCGGGGTAGTACTGCATTTCCGCGTAAATCTGCGCGTGTGGAATCTCGACCCCATTGACCGTGACCGGGGCGAGAAACATCTGTTGCTCCACGGTCTTGTCGCTTGCCAGAAGTGGGTTCACTTGGACCTCCAGTAATGTGCGTCCGAAACAATCAATACAGACTCAATGTCGTTCAGCACGAACAGCTGCTGGCTATCCCTGCCCTGCCGTACAAATACAACGTCACACCTGTTCCACGCGGCGCGCGCGCACCACCTGGTAGTTGCGGCGGAAGTACTGCACCGGCACGCTCCAGACGTGCACCAGGCGGCTGAACGGGAACAGCAGGAACAGGGTCATGCCGAGGAACACGTGCAGCTTGTAGATCCAGTGCACGCTACCGATGGCTGCTGCGGCTGCCCCGCCATCCAGGGTCACGATGGACTGTGCCCAGCTCATCAGCTTCAGCATTTCCTCACCGTCCAGGTGGCCGGCGGAGACGAAGATACTGAGCAGGCCGAGGGTCAGCTGCACGAAAATGAGCAACAGGATGGCGATGTCCATGCGCGAGGAAGTGGCGCGCACCCGCGGATTGGTGAGGCGGCGGTGCAGCAGGATGGAAATGCCGATAAAGCAGATCACTCCGAAGAAGCCGCCCGCCCCCATCGCGATCAGCTGCTTGGTGGAGGCCTCGATGCCCAGCAGGTGCCAGACCGCTTTCGGTGTCAGCAAGCCGACGAAGTGGCCCGCGAGCACCGCGATGACGCCGATGTGGAACAGGATGCTGCCAATGCGCAATTTGCGCGCCTCCAGCAGCTGGCTGGATCCGGTGCGCCAGGTGTACTGGTCGCGGTCATAGCGCACCAGACTGCCGAGCAGGAAGACGGTCAGCGCGATGAAAGGGTAGATACCGAATAGAAGCGTGTTGAGGTAGTTCATCGTTTACTCCTAGAGGCTGCCGGTGCGGACTGCTGAGTTGCAGGCGGCGTTATCAAATGCATCGCTCGCGTCCACCAAGTTGAGGGCAGTATCGTCGCGGTACTGCAGTGGGTCCGGGCGCGTGATGGACTGTTCGCAGGCACTGCCGGTCTGGCCTGCGGTGAAGGTCACCATTTCTTCCTCCCAGACCTTGTCGATGGCCTCGGGGGTATCGTCCCGCTCCTCGCCGCGGACCTGTATGGTGAGTGCCTCCATGTCCACCGCCACGTCCGCCAGCGCCAGCAGCGCCTCGAACGGGTCGGCGTAAGGGGAATCCTTTTTCTGCAGGCGCGCCGCCACCAGCGCGAGTACATGGCTCACATCCGCCAGCCAGCCGTGCGCCTGGGTCACCTGGGTCGCACAGAACTCGAGATAGGTGGGCAGGTAATCCGGCAGCTCGCGCTCGGCCAGTTCCAGGCCGGCCGCCTGGTACTGCGCCATCAGGTCCACCATGGCCTGGCCGCGATCGCGGGACTCACCGTGGATATGTTCGAACAGGTGCAGCGACACGGCGCGGCCGCGCTCGAACAGGCCGTCGTATTCGCTCTGCCAGTCCATCAGGTCGTAATCTTTAAAATGGTCGACAAAGCGCAGGAGTGGCTCCCGCACCCTGTCTTCCAGCTCCTGTGAGCGCAGGAAACTTTCGATTTCAGCCAGGTTGCCGTACAGGCTTTCATCCGGGTAATCCAGCAGTCGCGACAGCAATCGCAGGATTTTCATATCGTTGTCCACAGCCACCTCCACTTAGTCGACCACTTTCGCGGGAATCACCTGACGCACGGTCTGGGACTTGCCGCCGAAGATATTGACGCTGTCGTTGCCGGTACTGCAGCCGTTGCCGAAGCTGAAGCCGCAGGAGGATTTGATGTCGTAGGCATTTTCCGCGTAGGCCTTGTGGCTGCTCGGTACCACGAAGCGGTCCTCGTAGTTGGCGAGCGCCATGTAGCGATACATTTCTTCTACCTGCTGTACGCTCATGCCCGCGGCTTCCAGCAGCTCGCGGTCCTGTACACCGTCGACGTGGATACCGCGCATGTAGGCGCGCATCACGATCATGCGCTCCAGCGCGCGCGCCACCGGTTTCTCGTCGCCGGCCGTGAGCAGGTTGGCCAGGTATTTGAGCGGAATGCGCAGGTTGGAAAGATCCGGAATTTCCGCGTTGCTGCCCACGGTGACGGTATCCACGTGGCCGGCCTGCACCGCGTTCTGGATCGGTGACAGCGGCGGCACGTACCAGACCATCGGCAGGGTGCGGTACTCCGGATGCAGCGGCAGCGCGATCTGCCAGTCGATCGCCATTTTGTACACCGGCGAATTCTGTGCGGCTTCGAGCCACGCTTCGGGAATGCCCTCGGCGCGCGCGGCCTCCTGCACTTTGGGATCAGTGGGATCCAGGAAAATATCGCACTGGGCCTGGTACAACGCCTTGTCGTCTTCCACCGCAGCGGCTTCGTCGATGCGGTCGGCGTCGTACAGCAACACCCCCAGGTAGCGGATGCGGCCGACGCAGGTCTCCGAGCAGACAGTGGGCTGGCCGGATTCAATGCGCGGATAACAGAAGATGCACTTCTCGGATTTACCGGTCTTCCAGTTGTAGTAGATCTTTTTGTACGGGCAGCCGGACACGCACATGCGCCAGCCGCGGCACTTGTCCTGGTCGATCAGCACGATGCCGTCTTCCTCGCGCTTGTAGATCGCGCCGCTGGGGCAGGACGCGACACAGGCCGGGTTCAGGCAGTGTTCGCACAGGCGCGGCAGGTACATCATGAAGGTGTTTTCGAACTCACCGTAGATGTCCGCCTGCACCTGCTCGAAGTTTTTGTCCTTTTTGCGCTTGTCGAATTCGGTACCGAGGATTTCCTCCCAGTTGGGGCCCCAGTCGATCTTCTCCATACGCTGGCCGGTAATCAGCGAGCGCGGCCGGGCCACCGGCTGGTGCTTCTGTTCCGGCGCCTTGTGCAGGGTCTGGTAATCGAAATCGAACGGCTCGTAGTAGTCGTCGATTTCCGGCATGTTCGGGTTGCCGAAAATGTTGGCCAGGATGCGGCGCTTGCCGCCCTGGCGCGGCTCCAGTTTGCCGTTCTTTTTGCGCACCCAGCCGCCGTTGTACTTGTCCTGGTTTTCCCAGTCTTTCGGGTAGCCGATGCCGGGCTTGGTCTCGACGTTATTGAACCAGGCGTACTCCACCCCCTCGCGGGAGGTCCATACGTTCTTGCAGGTGACGGAGCAGGTATGGCAACCGATGCACTTGTCGAGATTCAGCACCATGCCGATCTGGGCTCTTACTTTCATTGCGCAACCTCCTCGGTAGCCGGGGCCAGTTTGGCGTCTTCCCCGTCGTGCCATTCGACCTTGTTCATTTTTCTGACGATGACGAATTCGTCCCGGTTACAGCCCACGGTGCCGTAGTAGTTGAAGCCGTAGGACTGCTGGGCGTAGCCGCCGATCATGTGCGTGGGTTTCATCACCGCGCGGGTCACGGAGTTGTGGATACCGCCGCGGGTGCCGGTGGTTTCCGCCCCCGGGGTGTTCACGATCCGCTCCTGGGCGTGGTACATCATCGCCATGCCGTCCGGCACCCGCTGGGACACCACCGCGCGCGCGGCGATGGCACCGTTGACGTTGAAGATCTCAATCCAGTCGTTGTCCTCGACGCCGGCGAGTTTTGCGTCCGTCTCGCTCATCCACACGATGGGACCACCGCGGGACAGGGTCAGCATCAACAGGTTGTCGGAGTAGGTGCTGTGGATGCCCCACTTCTGGTGCGGGGTGATCCAGTTCAGCAGGATTTCCTTGTTGCCGTTGGGCTTTTTGTTCAGCACCGGGGCAACCGTTTTCAGGTTGATCGGCGGCTTGTACACGCACAGGTTTTCGCCGAAGTCCCGCATCCATTCGTGATCCTGGTAAAACTGCTGGCGACCGGTGATCGTGCGCCACGGAATCAGTTCGTGGACGTTGGTGTAGCCGGCGTTGTAGCTCACATGCTCGTCCTCGAGCCCGGACCAGGTGGGCGAGGAGATGATCTTGCGCGGCTGCGCGACGATGTCGCGGAAGCGGATTTTTTCCTCTTCCTTCGGCTTCGCCAGATGGGTGTGGTCGCGCCCGGTGATCTGGCCCAGTGCGTCCCACGCCTTCACTGCCACCTGGCCGTTGGTTTCCGGCGCCAGCGACAGGATCATTTCCGCCGCGTCGATGGCGCTGTCGATGCGCGCGCGACCGTCGCGCTCGGAATCCTCGCTGTAGGTGCGGTTCAGTTTCTTGAGGAAGTCCACTTCGGCATCGGTATTCCAGCTGATGCCCTTGCCGCCGTTGCCGAGTTTCTCCAGCAGCGGGCCGATGGAAGTGAAGCGGTTGTAGGTGTTGGGGTAATCCCGCTCCACCACAATCATGCTCGGCGCGGTGACGCCGGGCACCAGGTCGCACTCCCCTTTCCACCACGCCTTGACGCCAAACGGCTGCGCGATTTCGGTGGGCGTGTCGTGGTGGATCGGCAGGGTCACCAGATCCTTTTCCACTCCCAGGTGGCCGTCGCTCAGTTCGGAGAACTTCTTGGCGATGCCCTTGAAGATGTCCCAGTCGCTGCGCGCTTCCCAGGCCGGGTCCACCGCCTTGCTCAGCGGGTGGATGAACGGGTGCATGTCGGACGTGTTCATGTCGTCCTTCTCGTACCAGGTGGCCGTGGGCAGCACGATGTCCGAGTAGAGACAGGTGGTGGACATGCGGAAGTCCAGGGTCACCAGCAGGTCGACCTTGCCCTCGCTGGCCTCGTCGCGCCAGGTCACGTCCTCGGGTTTGCGGCCGCCGGACTCGCCCAGGTCTTCGCTCATCAGGCCGTGGCGGGTGCCCAGCAGGTGGCGCAGCATGTACTCGTGCCCCTTGCCCGAAGACCCCAGCAGGTTGGAGCGCCAGATAAACATATTGCGCGGGTAGTTCTGCGGGTTGTCCGGATCCTGGTTGGCAAACTGCAGTTCGCCACTCTTGAGTTGCTGCACGGCATAGTCTTTCGGATCCATACCGGCGGCTTCGGCGTCCCTGACCAGCTGCAGCGGGTTGACGCCCAGCTGCGGCGCGGACGGCAGCCAGCCCATGCGCTCGGCGCGGCTGTTGAAGTCGATGATGGAACCGCTCCACTTGGCCTTGTCGGCCAGTGGCGAGATTACCTCGGACATCTCCAGCTTTTCGTAACGCCACTGGTTGGCGTGGTTGTAGAAGAAGGAGGTACCGTTCATGTGGCGCGGCGGGCGCTGCCAGTCGAGCGCGAATGCCAGCGGGGTCCAGCCGGTCTGCGGGCGCAGTTTTTCCTGCCCCACATAGTGCGCCCAGCCGCCGCCGCTCTGGCCGATACAGCCGCACATCATCAGCATGTTGATGAGGCCGCGGTAGTTCATGTCCATGTGGTACCAGTGGTTCAGCGCCGCACCGACGATGACCATGGAACGACCTCGCGTCTTGTCTGCGGTGGTGGCAAATTCACGGGCTACGCGAATCACATCGCCGCGGCGCACGCCGGTGACCCTTTCCTGCCAGGCCGGCGTGTAGGGTTTGTCGTCGTCGTAGCTGGAGGCACTGTTGGGATCGTCCAGGCCGTGCTCGACGCCGTAGTTGGCCAGGGTCAAGTCAAACACGCTGGCCACCAGGATCTCGCTGCCGTCGGCGGCGGTGACTTTCTTCACCGGCACCCGGTGCTGGATGACATCGCTGTGCTCGGTATGCTGGAAGTAGTCGTATTCGTGGGTCTGGCCCCCGAAATAGGGGAAGGCCACATCGCGCACTTCATCGGCGCAGTCTTTCAGGCTGAGTTTCAGGTTCAGCTCGGAACCGTCACCGCCGTCGCGCTGTTCGATATTCCACTTGCCTTTCTCACCCCAGCGGTAGCCCACGGAGCCGTTCGGCGATACCAGGCGGCCATCGTCGTTGATGGCGATGGTCTTCCAATCCGGGTTGTTGTCCTGGCCCAGGTTGTCCACCAGGTCGGAGGCGCGCAGGAAGCGATCCTGCACCAGCTGGCCGTCGCGCTCGACGAGGGTGACCAGCATCGGCATATCGGTAGTGCTGCGCACATATTCGGTGAAGTAGGCGCTGGGCTTCTCCACGTGAAACTCTTTCAGGATCACATGGCCGAATGCCATCGCCAGCGCGGCATCGGTGCCCTGGCGGGGCGCCAGCCAGGTATCGCCGAATTTGGAACACTCGGAATAATCCGAGGTGATGACACAGGTCTTGGCGCCCTTGTAGCGCACCTCGCTGAGGAAGTGGGCATCCGGGGTGCGGGTCTGGGGCACGTTGGAGCCCCACACGATCAGGTAGTTGGAGTTGTACCAGTCGGCGGATTCCGGCACGTCGGTCTGCTCACCCCAGATCTGCGGGGATGCCGGCGGCAGGTCGCAGTACCAGTCGTAGAAGCTCAGGCAGTTGCCGCCGATCAGCGACAGGTAGCGGGCACCAGCGGCGTAGGACACCATGGACATGGCCGGGATCGGCGAGAAGCCGGTTACCCGGTCGGGGCCGTATTTTTTCGTGGTGTAGACGTTGGAGGCGGCGATGATTTCGTTCACCTCATTCCAGCGCGCGCGCACGAAACCGCCCATGCCGCGGCGCTCCTTGTAGGAGTGCGCCTTGTCCGGGTCCTCGACGATACTGGCCCAGGCTTCCACCGGGTCACTGTGCAGCTGCTTGGCCGCGCGCCACAGGCGCAGGAGGCGCTTGCGCACTTTCGGGTACTTGAGGCGGTTGGCGGAATACATGTACCAGGAGTAGCTGGCACCGCGGGGGCAGCCGCGCGGCTCGTGGTTGGGCAGGTCGGGTCGGGTGCGCGGATAATCGGTCTGCTGGGTTTCCCAGGTGACCAGCCCGTCCTTCACATAGATTTTCCAGCTGCAGGAACCGGTACAGTTGACGCCGTGGGTGGAGCGGACAATCTTGTCGAATTGCCAGCGGCGGCGGTAACCGTCTTCCCAGCTGCGGTCATCATCGGTTTTCTCGCCGTGTCCGTGGGCGAATGGCTCTGTGCGCTTCTTGAAATACTTCAGGCGGTCCAGAAAGTGGCTCATGGGATACTCCGGAACGAACAAACGGGCCAATAGTGGCTGTATTGGCGCCGACTATAAAATTCGCTCCGGAGCGAGGCACTGCACCAAAAGTGGTATAATTCCAGCGTCTAGCCACCGACCTACTCCCTAGTGGGTAGACGTTTATGAACGGCGAGTGCCGCTACACCAGCAACTGCGCCGTCTGGCGCCCTCCGGCGCCGCCCTTCCGGCAACAGGGACGATTCCCGGCTCATTAGAGGTACTCCCTCCGTCGCTGTCATAAGGCACAATGCGGCGGTAGCCAGCAGGGGTGTGTACATGCCAGCAAGAGTGTTCAACCGGATCCGACAGTCAGTGGTGTTCCGCATCGGCGCGCTGATGCTGGCGACGGCGCTGGTGGCCGTCACCTCGATGCTCGCCTCCTATATCATTTCCGATGCTGCCGAAAACGATGCGGCTGCGGTGAACCTGTCCGGTTCCGTGCGCATGCTGACCTACAAGCTCGCGGCCAGCGCGGTCAGTGGAGACGCGGACAGTGCACAGTCGATCGCCAACCAACTGTCCGACCGCCTCGACCGGATCGACGACATCTCCGACTTCAACCGCAAAGACCGCCGCGAAGAGGCCGCGCAGTATTCCCAAGTGCTGCACGAGTGGGAAAACGACATCCGTCCTTACTTCCTGGCCCTGGCCAGCGGGGAGCGGGCTTCCGACTACGAGGCCACCAAGACCGTTGCGGCGAATTTTGTGGAAGATGTCGACACACTGGTGCTCGACTTCCAGCACACCGCCGAGGCCACAGTCGATCTTTTGCGGCTGGTGCAGCTGGGGTCACTGTTCGCTACCATCACCCTGATTTACCTGTCTCTTTTCGCGCTGTCGCGCTCGGTCGAGCAGCCACTGAAACAGCTCACTGATTGCTGCGCAAACATCGCCCGCGGCAATTTTCGCTACAACCTGGAACTGACCAGCGGCGATGAACTTGGGGTACTCGCCGATACCATCCGCGGCATGAGCAAGGTCATTGAGGAGACGCAGCGCGACCTGGCACAGCGGGTGGAAAGCAAGACCGCCGAACTGTTAAGCAGCCACCGGGTCCTGGATTTCCACTTTCGCCTGGCGCGCGCTATCAGCGAGGGGGAACTCTCCCACAGCGCCCTCGAACGCTGGCTGGCAGAGTTCAGTGAGCTCACCGGGCTCAGGGATCTCGACCTGTGCCTGATGACGGCGGCGGGAGGCACCCCCTTTTCGCACCTCACTCAGGGAAGCGGCAATACCGCCTGCCGCACGGTGGGCTGTGAGAGCTGTGCGCGCGGCTGCGACGTCAAAGGTCCCGACGGCACGAACATTTATCGCTTCCCGCTGGAAGCCGACGGGCGCAACTACGGGGTGCTGGTGTGCACCCTGCCGGACAACGAAGCGCTACCGCGGGAGCAGGTCCAGCGACTGTCCACCTTCGTCGGCGCACTGACCACCGCCAGCGCACTGCGCGATCGCCGCGAACAGGAACGTCGCGCGGCGCTGATGGACGAGCGCAGTATTATTGCGCGGGAGCTGCACGATTCCCTGGCGCAGTCACTGTCTTACCTGAAAATCCAGGTGGCGCGACTCAATCGCTGCAACAATGCCAGCGATACCGGACGCGAGGACATCCGCGAAATCATCGATGAATTGAAACAGGGCCTGCAGAACTCCTACCGGCAGCTGCGCGAGCTGCTCACCACTTTCCGCCTGCAAATTGACGACAGCGGCCTCAAGGCCACATTGCTGAAGGTGATCGAACACTACCAGGAACAGCACCCGGAAATCGGTATTGAACTGGAATACAACCTGTCCGAGATTCCACTGACGCCGCAGGAAGAAATTCACCTGTTGCAGCTGGTTCGCGAGGCGTCGCAGAACGCGGTTTATCACTCCCGGGGCGACCACATCACCATTCGCCTTAACCAGCATTCCCACGGCCAGATCCTCGTGCAAATCGAAGACAACGGTGTGGGCATCGGCGAATCGCCGGAAAAACGGGATCACTTCGGTATGTCTATCATGCGGGAACGCGCCGACAATCTCGCCGGCGAACTGGATATCCGCCCGCGCCCCCAGGGTGGGACACAAGTGCATTTCAGTTTTATTCCGGCATATAGCCGCGAACAGCAGGTGCAATGGCGGTAATGATCACGGAAAGAACCGTCGCGTAAACGAAAAGACGAAGGCTATTTTGGACTACCCCACACTCAAATTACTGCATATAACGCTGGCGATGGTTTCCGGCAGCGGCTTCGCCCTGCGAGTCGGCGCCCACCTTTCCGGCGCGGACTGGGTGCGCCATCGGTTGGCCCGCACAGTGCCGCACCTGATCGACACGGCACTGCTGGCAAGCGCGATCGGCTTGCTGTGGATGTGGCAGTGGACTCCCCTCACCCAGCCCTGGCTGCAGGCAAAACTGGCCGCGCTGGTGGGGTATGTGCTCTGCGGAGCCATGGCGCTGCGCAGCTCACCTGCGCAACTGTCCCGCAGTCTCACTTTTGCCACCATGGCGGCTGCGTGCTTCCTCTTCATCGTATCCGCCGCCGTCAGTAAACGCGCCCTGCTGCTGGGGTGACGCCCCGGACTGGAGTCGCCGATGAATCCCGACGCAAGACCCGATAAAAAACCCGACACCCGCACCGCGCTGCTCCAGATCATCACCCAGGCACGGGAGACCCTGCCGTTTACCATGCCCGCGGCCGATCTGTGTGCGGGCCCCTGCCGCGGCTGTGCGAAAAAACTGCTGGAACTGCTGGACGGGGAAATTGAGGACTGGGAGCAAAAGCTCGATGACGGCGAGGTTCCCACACTCGGCGACGTCAACAAGTTCGGTCGCCTGTGTCAGAAAATCTACCGCGCCATCGCTGCCAACGGATTGGTCTGAATACGCGGTGGTCGCGGGCGTAACTGTCCGGAGCTATCCATAACTTTCCATAATTATCCGGGCTGCCCATCGGTGCGCGGCGCCAGCAACATCGGTGCAAAACGCCACAAAAACAGCCCGTACCCGCACAGCCACAGCGTCACCGACAACCAGTAGGCAATGGGTGCCGGTGCCAGCAGCACCCGCACCAGCGACGCGGCCAACAGGGCCGCAAACGCCAGTGCAATCCCTCGCGGCGGATTCAGCGGCGAACGCCCGGTATGTCCCAGCGTCACACGGCTGATCATCGACAGAATTATCCCGCCGATGCCACCGACGCCTATCAGATGGACGGCTCCGCTTTCCAGGAAAAATGGACTGAACAGCGGAGTACCCGCAGCAGGATCGCCAAGACCCAACCACACGGCCCCCAGTAACAATACGCCGGCCACTATCAGCCAAAAACTGATATGCAGTGACCAGAGCATCGGCTCCGAGAAGATTTTTCCAATCGGCCAGCGAGCACAGCGCACCAGCTGCACCAGCCCCAACAGCAGCGCCACCACGCCTGTCCACTCCCGCGGCAACGACAGCGCCATACTGAGTAACAACGCGATGCAGAGGCCATGCCCCGACCATTCCAGCCACGGCAATTTCGCCCGCGGCGTCAGTCCAAAGCGCCGCGCGGTGAAAAAGGGTATCACCCTCCCTCCAAACACCAGCACCATGGAAGCCACCAGCAGCAGCGTCAAAAGCGCCACCGGGCGAGTGGCACCCGATGACAGAGCATGCCAGGCGGAAAGTCCCGCAAACGTCAGTAGCGCGGGGATCAAAAACAGGTTGTGCCACTGGCGCACAGCGATCACCCGGCGGCCCAGCATAAATGCTGCACCGGCAAAAAATGCCACTTCGGCGGCCACGGGGAACCACAGCGGCACCGCCCAGAACAGGTATCCCAGCCGGGCCAGCAACCAGCAACTGCTCAGCAAAACGAGTGCACGACCGGTGGGTGCGCGCAGTCCCGTCCAGGTCTGGCACGCAGTGCAGACGAAGCCGACTATAACGGCACCGGCAAAGCCGAACAGCATTTCGTGGGCATGCCAGGCCACATCAATGCGGAACACCGCCGTTCCGTTTCCCATCAGGGTCATCAACCACAGGATCAGGGCTACACAACTCCATATTGCGGCAGCCAGAAACAACGGCCGGAAAGGCATACGCCAGATTGGGTCCAGAGCATTCTCCTTCGCCCGATCAGTGATCTGCAACATCGCTCGATTCCCTCGGATAAACAAAAAAGGGGGGAATACTCCCCCCAAGACGACAAAACAAATTTTTATGGGTTGTAGTATTCGCCATTTTTGCGCAGGTAATACCAGTAGTTCAGCAGGATACAGGCGGCATAGAAAATTGCGAAGCCGACCAGGGCAATTTCCGGTGTGGTCGCTGCGATCTGCTCGCCCAGCACCTGCGGGATATAGAATGCACCATAGGCGGCAACTGCGGAGGTCCATCCCAGTACCGGGCCCGCCTGCTCACGCGGGAAGACCATGGCAATGGTGCGGAAGGTGGAACCATTACCGATACCGGTGGCAGCAAACAGCAGCAGGAACACCAGGAAGAAGGGCACAAAGTATTGTTCCGGGGTCGCCGACGCGTAGGCAGCTTTCATGTAATAGGCCGCGACCAGCGCACATGCTGTCATCACCACGGCGCAAACCTGAGTCACCAGGGCGCCGCCCAGGCGATCGGCGATCCAGCCACCCACTGGCCGCACCAGCGCACCGATAAACGGTGCCATCCAGGCATACATCAGCGCACTCGGACCATTCGGGTTGATGGTGTCATGTGTCATCACACCATCAACCATCACATGGCTGTACCCGAATATCACCTTGATCGCCAGCGGGAAGGCCGCCGAAAAGCCGATAAAGCTGCCGAAGGTCATGGTGTAAATGACACTCATCACCCAGGTGTGCTTGTGGCGAAAAATACCGTACTGGCGGTTGAGGCTGGTGCGGATCTCACCGGGCAGTAACTTCATTCCGTACACTGTGCCCAGCATAACCAGTACCAGCACCAGCTCCTTGGGCAGGCCCCAGCCTGATCCGTTGGCACTCTCTGGCAGCAGCAGCCACAGGCCCAGCACCGCCATAATCAGGCCAATCAGCAGCATACCGGTCATTTTGAAATAGCTGCCAATAGGGCTGCCGATATCCGGCGACACATCATTGGTGCGGATGTTGTTCATGCCGAACCAGATGAAAAAGATCAGCGGGATCAGCAGCAGCAGCCAGACAAACCCGGCATTCTGGATCCAGGCAAGGGATCCGGCCGGAATTTTGCCAATCAATGAGCCGGAACTGTTCACCAGCTCCATCGGTGCGCCGCCCAATGCGCCAAACGCGCCGAAGGTCATGAACAGCGGCACAATAATCTGCATGGTGGTCACGCCGAAATTACCGAGCCCCGCATTCAGGCCAAGTGCCAGCCCCTGCTTTTCCCGCGGGAAAAAGAAACTGATGTTGGACATGGATGAGGCAAAGTTGCCACCACCAAAACCACTCAGCAGCGCCAGCAGCTGGAACATCCACAGTGGGGTATTCTGGTTCTGTAGCGCGATACCTGTGCCGAGCGCCGGTATGACCAGCAATGCGGTCGTGAACAGAATCGTATTGCGCCCGCCGCAGAGGCGGATAAAGAAGCTACTGGGGATTCGCAGCGTAGCGCCGGTCAGCCCCGCGATTGCGGTCAGCGTAAAGAGCTCAGCCTTGGCTAAGGGAAAGCCAAGATTCAGCATTTGCACGGTGATAATGCCCCAGTACAACCAGACGGCGAACCCGCTCAGTAGACTGGGAATGGAAATCCAAAGGTTGCGGTTGGCCACCTTCTTGCCCCGGGACTGCCAGAACTCACGGTTCTCGGGAGACCACTCATAGATATCGGACACTTTCGCGACTCCTGATCGACAAACTGTTTCAGCGTCCACTTTCGGGGTAAATCCACCAGTTCTCAATTACCATCAGTAAGTACCTACATTGCCCCGAAACGGGGCTTTACGGCGTGAAATTTTTCCGCGTTGCGCCACAACGCCCACGCCCTACGCTCGGCATTGGCGCGCATATACCCCCTAAGGGTTAGGCCGGGGTTTCGGTCAACGCCCCGTGCTAGACTGGTCCCTTGTTTTTGGTTGCGCTGCAACGTCCGCCGCAGGTATTTTTTAACGCCCAGGCACGGACGATTGCGAATAGAAGGTAATACCCATGGCCTCAACTGCACGCGTGATGATGGTCGACGACCACCCCCTGTTTCGTAAAGGGCTGTTGCAACTCATCGAGCTCGAGCCCAGGTTGGCGGTCGTCGGTGAAGCCAGCGGTGGTGCAGAGGCACTCAACATGGTCGAGGAGTGCGATCCCGACATCATCCTGCTCGACCTCAATATGCGCGGCATGGATGGTCTCGATACCCTGCGCGCTATGCGTGCCGCCGATGTGACTGCGCGCATCATCATGCTCACGGTTTCCGACAACAATGCCGACGTCGTCGCCTGTATCCGGGCCGGTGCCGATGGGTATCTGCTCAAGGATATGGATCCGGAAGAGATTCTGGAGCAGATACTTGCGGCCACTCACGGCAAGCTCGCCATTAGCCAGCGCCTGACAGAAATTCTCGCTACCGCACTGCGCAAGCCGGACAACTCCGGAGCGGATCTGCTGTCGACACTCACCAGCCGCGAATATGAAATCCTGCAACTCATCGCCGATGGTCTCAGCAACAAACTGATTGCGCGGGAACTCGACATATCAGATGCGACGGTCAAGGTTCATGTGAAGCATCTACTGAAAAAGCTCAGTATGCGTTCCCGTGTCGAAGCGGCAGTGTGGATGGTGAACCAGAAACGCATTAGCGGCACCACACCCGAATCGTAAGTCGGAGCGGCTCCCACAACAGCCCCCGCAAATGCTCCCAGAGAGGTAATCGATCATGGCGGACTGCTGCAACCAACCCGGGCTGGTTTCGATTGAAACTGCCAAGGCACTCCTGCTGGATGCGATAAAGGCGGTAGACGACAGCGAAACCATACCGCTGGCAATGGCAGTCGGCAGAATTCTTGCCGAAGATGTGAAATCCGCGGTCAACCTGCCCCCTTGCAATAACTCCGCAATGGACGGCTACGCACTGCGTATGGCCGACGCCCAAACCGATGGGCGGCTTGAAATCATCGGCAAATCCTTCGCGGGTGCGCCATTTAAGGGAAAGCTATGGCCGGGAACCTGCGTGCGCATCATGACCGGCGCGGCGATGCCCGCGGATGCCGATACGGTGGTGATGCAGGAAAATGTCGACAGTGATGGCCACAGCATTCGCATTCGCTGCGATATCAATCAAGGCGACCATGTCCGTCGCCGCGGCGAGGATGTGATCGAGGGCACTGTACTTGCGCAAGCCAGAGAACAGATCGCGGTGCCCCATATCGCACTGCTGGCTGCCGCCGGCGTCGGCGAAGTCACAGTAAAGCGGCGCCCACAGATAGCGCTGTTTTCCACTGGCGATGAGTTGCGTCAACCCGGCGAACCACTGGGCAATGGCGACATCTATGACAGTAACCGAGTCGCGCTGCGGGCCGCACTGGAAGCACTGGATCTGCAAATTCTCGATCTCGGTATCCTCCCAGACAATAAGGCCGCCATCACCAAGGCGCTGGGCCAGGCCGCGCATGCAGCGGACGCAATCATCACCTCCGGTGGTGTTTCTGTCGGCGAGGCCGACTATACCCGGGAAGTCATGGAAGAGATGGGGGAAATAGACCTGTGGAAAGTTGCCATGAAACCCGGCAAGCCTTTCGCATTCGGCAATATTCGGGGTGTACCTTTCTTTGGTCTGCCGGGCAACCCGGTTTCCGCGCTGGTTACCTTTCACCAGCTGGTAATGCCGGCGCTGATGGCGATGAAGGGAGCGGAATGGTCACCGCCCGCGAACCTGCCGGCAAAACTCTTGAGCCCACTCAAGAAAAAACCCGGTCGCACAGATTTCCAGCGCGGCATATTCCGCAACGACACGTCCGGAGCCCTGGTAGTGGAGGCTGTAGGCGCACAGGGCAGCCACATCCTCAGCGGCCTCGCTGCTGCAAACTGCTTTGTGGTACTGGAGCAGGAGCAGGGCTCTGTAGGTGTTGGAGAAACTGCAACAGTGGTGCCTTTCTGCAGGTCTTTTGGGGCCTGGTAACCGGTATCCTGATTCGCTTTCCCCAGCCGCGGGGAGCAGGTTTAATTTGATGAAAAATCGGCGTAATTTTACCGTCGTTCTTCAAGGCTCCCCGGATCTTTCCCACTGCCTGCCTCCATCGCTGATCCAGCATCAAGTGGGTGAAGACGAAATGGATTTATCAACACGAGCGAACACCGCGCTATCGCCACCAACTTTACCACCAACCGCTGACGCGGTCGGAGAATGGGCCTTCCCGGTTATTCAGTGAGTACGCCAGCTATTCCTTGCCATTCTGGGACACCAGGTAGTTCACGATTATAGCGACATCGTTATCCGGAATCGGCGCGCCAAACACTTTCTTCATTTTCATGACAGTGGCGGTCCATTGTTCCCTGGTTAGCGGCGGCTGCATGTAGATGTAATCAACCGAATGGCAGGTCTTGCAGTTGCGACTGGCGGTATCCATGCCTGGCCCCGGTTTGAGTTGCGCTGTCTCCGGGGGCAGATCGATCTTCACTTCGCCTGATTTTTCCTCGGCAAAAAGCATTGGTGGCGCGGCCAGGGTAAAGAGTGCGGCAAGAGCCATTGTCGCCGGTGATAGCTTTCTCATGACGCAGTCCTCAAAGCCCAGTGACGCGCAGGGTTTCGACGGCATTGCGCATGTAACCGGAAGGGTTCCAACGCGGTGTGAAGCGTTGCGATTCGCCGATGTTGTTGACTGCAATACTGGCGAGTTCATAGTGTTTTCCTGCCTTTGGCGTAAATTCGCTGCGCCACTCCCGGAAGCTGTAGTTGCCGTTGTCCTTGCCGAGCTTGGTTTCTGCCCAGGTCTTGCCACCGTCGGTGGAGAGCAGCACGCGGGCGATGCCGAACCCACCGTCGAATGCGATGCCTTTCACCTCTTGGCTGCGACCACCCTGGAGCCTGGCGCCGTCGGCCAGGCTGGTAATGAACGAGCGCACATCCATGCGGTTGATAGGAACCGTGTTCACGCCCTTTTTTCCGGGCTCCGAGCAGGCACAGGGATTATCCGGGATCCGATAGGCAGGTTTCATCCAGAAGTTCTCGTCTACCTCACCGATGACCTCGATGTCTTCCAGCATCTTGACCCAGTAGGTGGCATACCACCCCGGCACCACGAGGCGGACGGGATAGCCATTGAGCAGGGGAAGCGACGCACCATTCATACTGTAGGCAACCATGACGTCATCGGAGAGCGCCATGTCCATATCGAGGGACTTGATGAAATCCGGCGTGGCTGGGAGCACTGGACGGTCAGCGCCGTTGAATCTGACCTGGACTGCTCCGCTTGCTATGCCGGCTTTGTTCAAAATGTCGCGAAGCCGAACGCCTTTCCACAAGGCGTTACCCATGGCACCGTTGGCCCATTGGCCGCCCGGTACCCGCGGGTTGAACAGGCCGCGGCTGTTGCCCGCACATTGGCAGACTGCGGCAATTTCGACGGCTTCGAAGCTGTTTTTGAGATCGGCGATACTCAGGGAGATGGGCTGTTTGACCCGCCCATGAACCTTGATGCGAAAGGTGCCCGCATCGATGCTTGATGGCATACCCGCAAGGTGCCAGCGCACGAAGAAGGCATCGTTCGGCGTAAACACTCCTTCATTGAAAACTGTCATCGGCGTTTCGAGTTGCACTGGGCGGGCGGTCATCCGGATTAACTCACGCTTCTGCGGGTAGGTAACGAGTTCCCGCTGGCCGTTTGTCATGGGCAGCTCGACCATCTTTTGTACTGCGGCGACTGGCGCGCTGCGTCCAAAAAGCGCAAGGCCACCCAAGGCGGCCCCGGCTCCGAGAAATTTTCGACGCGACGCGTTCAGAGCGTCGCAATTGCCGTGTGAGTCGTCATGATCGCCCATCCTGATTCTCCCTAAGCCAAGCAGCTGGCGGCATTTGTGGCGGCACCCCGGTAGAAGGCCGGCGGACACCGGATAAAAATAGTTAATTTCTTGCATCATGAGAGAAATAAGCCCCCTTTTTCCCAGGCCCAGCGATAGCTTTACGTCAAGGGACCGCCGCTGGTCGTCCGATCGCACGAAGTGCACCCTGCATTCCACCTATGTCGCCAAAAAATTGGCTGGTCTTATCTTCAGTTCCGGCGCCACTCCTCGTGGCCTGGCAAGCCATGTCGTCTCGTGCCTCAAGATTGATTTGAATACGCGCTGCCAACGGTGCATCTAGAAATTGCGTTTCAACTAGAGAATGAAGAGTGCTTCGAGCAAGGTGATAGCGATCCAGTATCGAAACTGGAACTTCTGGTAGCAAAGTAGAAATTGCCCCTTGGGAATCGATCAGAGAATTACTGAAAGAGTCGCTCCAGAGTACCTTTGGCAGGTTCGGATTTTTGATGGCGCCGCATCACGACTCCTTGATTAAAGTTTAATCGCGAAGTCACGGAATCAACCCAAACTGAGTACGGGAAAAAAATCACTTGGCAAGGCCTTTGCGGCCGACAACCAATAGTCCTATAAATTCCACAGTGACTTGAATTTTCTGGCCCTTGCCGACCATTTACCACCATGGCTAAATAACATAACGACCAGAATAAGGACTGACCGCAAGATGCAGAGCTATACCATTCAGGAACTCCACGAAGCGCTCCTCGGTATCGACGAAGAAAAGAATCAGGACAAGGTATCCGAACTGAAGCAGCAGCTCAGAGAAAAGCAGGCGAAAGTTTCTGATCTGAAAAAGCAGATTGCAGAACTGGAAGGCTCGGCACCCGCCGGCCTGTCGGTGAGCGAGCCCGGCAATCCCATGACATTCAAACGGCTGTTCCTCGCCAGCTGCTGCAGTATCGGCGCATTCTGGCTGTTGCTGGGCATCTTCGGGCTGTTTGGCTTTGATACCATCAATATCAATGGCGAGGCGGCCCACGGTGTTCCGGCCCTGATCGGGTCGGTGGTTACCGGTGCTATTTTTTCACTGGTATTATCCGGTTGCACCTGGATCGGCGCTAAAGTTCTGGAGATGCTGGAGTCTGAATAAGCGGGACTTCGGCCTTCACAGTTCATTTTGAATCCACAGGTATATCGCACGGAGGACGAACATGAGCGAAAAGGCTATTCACGGCAGCTGCCTCTGCCAGACTGTCCAATTCGAGATCAGCCCGCCGTTCGAGAAGATGGTGCACTGCCATTGTTCGCGCTGCCGCAAGGGCACCGGTACCGGCCACGCCACCAACCTGATCGTGGCGCCGGAACAGCTGAAGTGGCTGTCCGGGGAAGATGCCATCGGGCGCTACGACCTGCCCTCGGCCAAGAGCTTCGGCAAGTGGTTCTGCCGCAATTGCGGCAGTCCGCTGCCGCGCGTTTCGCGCAGTGGCACCGCGGTGGTGGTGCCGGCTGGATCACTGGACGAGGCGCCACCGATCGAGCCTACGGATCATATTTTCTGGGATGATCGCACGCCCTGGGACAGTGACAGCGGCGGACTGCCGACCCACACCGACTACCCGGATTCCTGGAAATAATCACCGCCGTAATGGCGACAGTCGCCACCGCGCCCAGAGCCTATGACCGACACACTGACAGCGGAAATCCTGGAGCTGGAGGAGAGCCTGCTGCGCGCGGAGACGCGCGGCAATGGCGATTATCTGCGGCGAGTGCTGGCAGATGACTTTCTTGAGTTCGGCCAGTCCGGGCGTCGCTACGACAAGACCGCCATCATCGCGCTGCTGAGTGGAGCCGAGACACCCCTCGTAGTGGACATCCACGATTTCTCCGTACAAACGCTCGCAGATAGTGTCCTGCTGGCCACTTACCGCTCAGTGCGGCGCGGCACCGGCCAGGCCGCACAGCGCAGCTCCATCTGGCAGCGGCACCCGGTGCGCGGCTGGCAATTGCGCTTCCATCAGGGGACGCCCACGTCTGCGCCAGACTAACGCGGGGATATCGGGCGCGCTGCAGCTTCCATTCGTCGAATCCATTCCGCCCGAAGAACCGGGTGTGGAATAATCCCACCTTATCCTTTGATGCCACAGGGAAAGACTAGCCATGCCAATCTCCGCACACGAGTTCGTCGAAATGAAGGGGCAGCGCCCGATCCCGATGCTGACCGCCTACACCTGCCCGGTAGCGCGGGCGGTGGAGCAGGCGGGAATCCCGATTATTCTGGTCGGTGATACCGTCGGCATGGTGGAAATGGGTTTCGACAGCACCCGCGACGTGACCATTGAACATATGGAATACCACGTAGGCGCAGTGCGCCGCGGTGCACCCAACACCCATATCATCGGTGACCTGCCCTACCGCACAGACCGCAATCCCGATATCGCGCTGGAAAGTGCACACCGCTTGCTGCGTGCCGGTGCCGACAGCATCAAACTGGAAGGCGCCAAGCTGGACGTCATTGCGGCGCTGGTCGCGCAGGATATTCCGGTCGTGGGCCATACCGGGCTGACACCGCAGACGGCGAAGAGCTTCGCCAAAGTCGGCCGCACCCACAGTGAGGCGCAGCGCATCAAGGAGGAGTCCCGCGCGATCCAGGACGCCGGCGCTTTCATGCTGGTGCTCGAACATATTCCCTACGAACTGGCGACCGACATTACTGCCGAACTACGCATTCCGACGATCGGCATTGGTGCCGGGCCCGACTGCGACGGCCAGGTACTGGTCATCAACGACGCGCTTGGGCTCGGCGACTACTGGCCGCCCTTTTCCAAACAGTACGCGCACTTGAGCCAGTCGATTCTCGATGTCGCCCGGGACTTTTCCCGCGAAGTGACCTCGGGTGAATTTCCCAACAACATCATTCCGTTCGTGAACTCGGGGCAGCGCTGAGTCGCGCCGCCTGTTCTCACTGTATAGATTCCGGAGGTATCCATGAAAGCTGCGGTTGTCGATTCGTTTGCCAATGCCCCCCGTTATGCCGATTTCGCCGAGCCCAGCGCCCAGGCCGATGAAGTCATCGTCAATGTCCGCGCTGCGGCGCTGAGCCAGCTGGTGCGCCTGCAGGCGGGCGGAAAACACTACACCAGTGGCGAACCGCCGTTCGTACCGGGTGCCGACGGTGTCGGCGTGCTCGAGGACGGGCAGCGGGTTTATTTTGCGTTTCCGCGCCCGCCGGTGGGCGCCATGGCAGAGCGGGTCGCGGTCAAATCGGCCTACACCGTGGCGCTGCCGGACGACCTCGACGATATCACTGCGGCGGCCATCGCCAACCCGGGTATGTCGTCCTGGGCCGCGCTGACCGAGCGCGTCGCAATGCAGCCAGGCGAAACGGTTCTGGTCAACGGCGCGACCGGCGCATCCGGGCGCCTCGCCATCCAGATTGCCAAGCACCTGGGCGCAGCGAAAGTCATCGCCACCGGCCGCAACCCGGCCACGGAGCCGGAACTGCGCGCACTGGGTGCCGATGACTTTATTCCGCTGAACCAGCCGCGCGAGGCGCTGACCGCAGCATTCCGCACGGCGATTGCCGCGGGTGTGGATGTTGTACTGGACTATTTATGGGGCCCGTCGGCGGAGGCGTTTCTCGCCGCGGCCACCAGCCATGGTGCCGGCGAAGCGGCGCCGAGTATCAGCTTCGTCAATATCGGTTCGCTGGGCGGGACCGAGATCAATCTGTCGGCGGGCGCACTGCGCAGCAGCGGTGTGGAATTGCTCGGCAGTGGACTCGGCAGCGTCTCGCACACCGCACTGGTCCGCGCCATCGGCGATATGCTCGCCGCAGTGCACTCCACCGGTTTTCAGGTCCAGGCAGAGGCGGTACCGCTGGCGGATGTGGAAAGTGCCTGGGCGCGGGAGTCCTCCGCCCGGCTGGTACTGACGCCCTGACGATTCGCACCGGTAGCGGCCAGTCAGGCCGCTACCAGACTCTCTCCCAATCCTTCCCTGCGCTTCCACCAGCGTTCGTGAAAATAATAAGCCACGGTGTTACAGAGCGGTTCTACCAGTGCCAGGGCACTGCCGACCAGGATATCGCCGGTCATCGCAAAGCCGACGGCAAACGCGACGCTCATATGGACGATGGCAAAGCTGATGGTCTTTCGCATGGCACACACCTGTCGTTGAGTGACTACAGGTGCATTATTGCGAATGATTATCAAATGCAAAAATTGATTAAGTCATTACTGCCAATAGCCATACACAATAAGGGCGCCGGGCACCGCAGCGCCCGGCGGCCAGACGGAACGGGCAGTCAGTGGCGGGTCATGCCGCTGCTGCGGCTGGTCTCAAACAGGAACCAGGCGCGCTTTTCGGCCTGATCGATATATTCCTCCAGCAGGCTGGTGGTGCCGATATCGCGGTGCTCATCGCAGACCGAGTGGGCCTCGCGCATGCGCGCAATCAGCGCGCGGTTGTCTTCGCGCAGCTCAGCCAGCATATCCTGGGGATCCACATATTCGGCGTCATTGTCCGAGGAGCGCTGTAATTTGGCGATCTGGCTGATGGAGCGCAGCGTGGAACCGCCCAGCTTGCGCACCCGCTCCGCCAGTTCGTCGGTCATGGCGAAAATCTCTGTGGCCTGCTCATCGAACAGTAGGTGATAGTCGCGGAAATGCGGCCCGCTCACGTGCCAGTGGAAGTTCTTCGTCTTCATATACAGCGCAAAGGTATCGGCGAGCAGTGCATTGACTGCACCACTGATGTCCTCGCGCGCACGGTCGCCCAGATCGGTAGGAGTATTGAGCCGCGCATGCTCTTTGCTGCGCAGCTCTTCTTTCGCCGTCTTGCCCATGGCAAACCTCACAAATTGGTACCAACAAAAAGGCGGGCGGAAAGCGCGCCACCATGGGCAAAGACTAGACCGCGGTGGCATGACCCGCCATTCGGTCAGCGGGTAACAGGACCGCAAACGATTAATAAGCTGTCACTAAATGCGAAATGGCGCACAGGTTGCGTCTCCGCCCATACCAGTTCACCCAACAGGCTTTACAACAAAAAACGTGCTGACTAACCTCTTTTCCACTTTTGGTATTGCCAATTAATCACTTGGCAGACCAAAAGCCCCGCCCCGGCTGTAGCGGACAGCGGGATAGCAGTTCAGCGATGATGATTGGTCGGCTGGACGCCAGCCCCCTGCAGTGACTGATCATCGACAAAGGTCTGTTCACACTAAATTCGATAGCCGCGTTGCCGCCCCAAATTGGGCCAGGCAAGGCGCGAGAAGCGTGGTTTAGCGCGCTAAATGAGCGACGAGTAACGCAGCATGGCCCGGTTTGGGACGCAACCCGAAGGGACGGGACCGTTTTTCCCCAATGCGGCGTTGCAGATCGCTGATGTGGAGTAACCACACGGCGCTCACTGCGCCTTGCCTTGTGCAAAAACGGTCTCCGTCGCGGCCATCGAATTTAGTGTGAACAGACCTCAAACAAGAATAAATTCGGAAAGTCACATGAAAACCAAAGTAAGAATACCCGCGGTGCTCGGCGCACTGCTGGGCGGCCTGTTGCTGCCGGCCTGGGCGTCGGCACAGGCGACGGGTTACGCCACCCAGAATGGCGGTACCACCGGCGGCGCCGGCGGTCAGGTGGTCTACGCCACTACCGGTACCGAAATCCACCAGGCGCTGTGCAATCGCGCCGCCAGCGACACCCCCATCATTATCCAGGTCGAAGGCACCATCAATCACGGCAATACCAGCAAGGTTTCCGGGGACAGCTGTAACACCGCCGACGACAAGATCGAAATCAAGGAAGTCAGCAACGTTTCGATTATTGGTGTCGGCAACGGTGCGCTGTTCGATGAGCTGGGCATTCACCTGCGCACTGCATCGAACATCATTCTGCAGAACCTGCACGTGCGCAACGTGAAGAAGTCCGGAACCCCGACATCCAATGGCGGCGATGCGATCGGCATGGAGAGCAACGTCTACAACGTGTGGGTGGACCACGTGACCCTCGAGGCCTCCGGCGGCGAGAGCGACGGCTACGATGCGCTCTTCGATATGAAGGCGGAAACCCAGTACGTCACCCTGTCGTACAGCATCCTGCGCAACTCCGGCCGCGGCGGCCTGATCGGCTCCAGCGACAGCGATGCCAACAACGGGCCGGTAACCTTTCACCACAACCTGTACGACAACATCGATTCGCGCACGCCGCTGTTGCGCCACGGCACCGCGCACGCGTACAACAACTATTACCGCAGCCTTAACAAGTCCGGCATGAACCCGCGTATCGGCGGGCAGATCAAGGCGGACAACAATTATTTCGAGGATTCCAAAGACCCGATCGGCACCTTCTACACCAACGATATGGGTTACTGGGATGTGAGCGGCAACATCTTCTCCAATGTCACCTGGACGGCGGACGCTGACAGCAACCATCCGGCCGGCCCGAATCCGGTGTCGACGACTTCCATCAGCGTGCCCTACGCCTATGCGCTCGACGATGCCGGCTGTGTACCGCAAATCGTGCTGGCCACAGCGGGTGCCGATACCGGGCTGCTGCAGTCGGACGGCAACTGCCAGTCCAGCAGTTCTTCCAGTTCCAGTTCGTCCGGGGGCGGCAGTTCGTCCTCCAGCTCTTCGAGCAGTTCGAGTTCGTCCAGCTCTTCCGGCGGCAGCAGTTCCGGTGGCTCGTCCAGCGGCGGCACGCCCACCGAGCTGGGCCCGAACCTGGCACTCAGCGGCGACGCCGACGGCAGCAGCAAGGGCAACAGCACCAGTTACGGCAACGTGATCGACGGCGACCTGGCCACCTACTGGCAGCCGAGTTCCTCGAGCGGCGAGCGCATCTCGGTGAAAAATTTCGGCAGCAATTTCAATACCGTGATCATCCGTGAAATCGGCAACGCCGCGCAGGCCTGGCGACTGGTCAATCACGATACCGGCGAAGAGCTAACCGCGGGCAGCGGCATCGGCTCCGCCATGCAGGTCTATCTCGGCGATGTGTCGATGGACAAGATCGACCTGATGATCGACAGCGCCAGCAGCGCGCCGCAGATCGCGGAGTTCGAGGTCTACAACGCAACGGGAGACGGCAGTTCGTCCAGCAGCTCCAGCTCCTCTTCCGGTGGTGGCTCGTCCTCGTCGAGCAGCAGCTCCGGTGGCGGCGGCACCACATCCACCCTCACCCTGCAGGAAAATGCGCTGGGCTTCTGTTCTGTGGATGGCATCATCGAGAGCGAACACGCGGGCTATACCGGCAGTGGTTACGCGAATACTGATAACGCGTCCGACACTACCGTCGTATGGTCGGTGGAAGTCCCCGAGGCCGGCCTGTACACGCTGCAGTGGCGCTTCGCCAACGGCGGTGGCGATCGCCCGGCCTACGTAGTGATCAACGGTAACAACGACGCTTCGGTAACCATGGCCGACACCGGCGCCTGGACCACTTACGTCGACAGCACCCAGGTAGTGGTCGCACTCAGCGCCGGCTACAACACCATCGCACTGCAGGCTTCCGGTTCCTCGGGCCTGGCCAATATCGATCGACTGCAAGTGACCGGTATCGATCCGGTGGAGGGCGACTGTAACGGCGGTTCTTCCAGTTCTTCAAGCAGCTCCTCGAGCAGCTCTTCCAGCAGTTCCTCCTCGGGCGGCTCGTCTTCCGGCGGAACGTCGAGCAGCAGTTCGTCCAGTTCCAGCGGCGGCTCCAGCTCTTCCGGCGGCAGTTCGTCTGGAGGCAGCTCTTCCAGGGGCGGTATCGACCTCGGCGATATCAGCAATGACTGCTATATCCTCGCCACGGACCCCAACGTCAACTGGCGCGATTCGGCCACGCTGACCACTGACCAGGAAATTGTCGAGTGCCTGTCGCAGACCCTCGGGCGCGCCGTCGGTTACGGTGAAAATGCGCTCGGCGGTTACGATCCCAATGGCAACAGCCAACTGACGGTCATCACCAAGAACGATCCGCAGGGGCGTTCGGTGGAAGCGCAGATCCTCGACGCCATCACCGGCGACGACTACAACTGGATCGTGTTCGACAAGTTTGATTTCGCCAGCGAAACCGAGATCGCCATGTATCGCAATTTCTGCGGCGATGCCTCGGTGCAGGCGGCGATCGGCGGTACCGAGGCGCAGTGTGTCGACTACCACCAGTGGTGTGACGATAACGGCTATGCCCAGGGAGACGACTGCCACAATGCGTTCTTCAACGATCGCCTCAACGACAGCACGCTGCCAATCCGCAACGCCGTGGTCGGCTCCCACAAAACGCTGGACGGGCGCCTGTCCAACGGCTACTTCCTGTTTAACGGTTTCGCCATCGGCAAGGACAGTTCCGGTGCACCGGTGCAGACGGCGGAGAGCGTGATCTTCACCGGTCTGGATTTCCGCGGCGCCGGCCACGTGGAAGACCACGAGCTGGATCCGGATATGATCCGCAGTACCGGTGCCTCCCACGAGATCTGGATTCACAAGAACACCTTCGATTACACCGGTGATTCGGCATTCGACGTGAAAGTGGGGGCTTACAACATCACCATGTCATTCAACCGCGTGGTGGATGTACTGCGCGCGGCACTGCACGGATCCAGTGATAGCCGCACGATCAACGCACAGATCCGCACCACCATGCACGACAATGCGTTTGTCACCCGCGACGAGAATTACCTGGTCCTCGGCAACACCGGCCGGCGGGTACCGCTGATCCGTCGCGGCACCTCGCACATGTTCAACAACCTGTTCATGAACTACCGCAAGGATGTGCTGAGCGTGCGCGTAGGGGCCAGTGTGCTGTGGGAGAACAACGCCTTCCTGATCAATCGCGATCACCAGGAGAAATCCGATCCGGATGCGGCCCTGGACGAGCGCCAGGGACAGATGGCCCGCGACGTGGCCGACGGCAACTTCCGCGACGACGGCTCCTGGCTGTGGTTCTCCGATGCCGAGTGCAATTTGGATCCGGCCTTTGCGCGCGAGATCAACGATGCCTCCGGTTCGGTGGCGGACCTGTCCCAGGACTACTCGCAGACGTCGCGGGATACCATCGCGGCCAACTGGTTGCCCGCTGGCCAGAACCTGGCGGACTACGTCAGTGCCACTGCCGGCAAGGGCGGCGAGCTGCCATTCAACTCGCCGCTGGCCCATGACATTAATTACGTGCTGGGTCTGGGCAAGGTGCCCTGCCAATAACGGCGCGTACCAATTTGTAAAACCAATTTCTCTCTGATCCACGCTTGAGGCGCCCAACCGGGCGCCTTTTTTAAGCCATGGTCCGGCAAATTCAATAAGAAGAAGAGTTACACGCCACTATTGCCTGACCATCCTGTAAAAGCTTCATTACCAATCAGCCATAAATCTTGAACATGCCTAACCAATCTGGTTAGACTGCCTAACCAATAAGAAATATGCCGGGACTCTGGGTACTCGAGCTCGATAACAATAACTAGCGAGAAGAGAGGTGTAGCGATGAGAGGCTGGACCAAGACAGCATTGGCGCTGTGTATTTCCGGAAGTTTGACCGCCTGTGGCGGCGGCAGCGGTGGCGCCGATTCCGATAACGGGGGCGACATCGTCAATACCCCGCCCGCAACGTCCATTAGCGACGGATCTTCCAGTGGGGGATCATCAAGTGGTGGCTCTTCCAGTGGCGGATCTTCCGGTGGCGAAACATCCGGCCCCATCCTGAGCGAGAATTTTGGCGACGACCAGTTTGCGAATATGGATCGCGCCGACAACATCGCCCTGTTCAGCCCCGACTACAAGTCGGTCGCAGTCAAAAACAGCGATGAATGGCCCTCTTTCTACTATCCCACCTGTTGCTACTTCGACGACGCTTCCATGGCCGGCGATGGCTATATCGACGACCTCGCCGAACGCCTCGGTCTGAAAAACGACAGCGGCAACCCGTCACTGCTGATTCACAATGCGCGCTTCGCGTTGGGACAGACCAAGCCGGACAACGACGAGACAGACCCCAAGGTCAACTCCACCACATCCGATGATCTCACCACCTGGGGTGAACTGGACCTGAGCCAGGACTACCGCATTTCTTTCTGCGTGAAAGATGCCGAGGGCAGCGGCAAGGTACAGATTTATGCCGACAACAACACCACCGGCGAAGCCAATTCCTACCACGGTGGCGGCAGCCTCGGTTCGCGCATTTTCGACGTGAGTGCCGACATGCTGGTGCCGGGCGAGCGGGTTGAAGTCAATATCCCCGGCGACACACTGATCGCGGGAGAAATGGTGGATTCCCGCCCGGCACTGGTGGGCACCGCCACATCATTCCTGCAGATGCGGGCCGACAGCGGCGCCACCGTGATCATCGATGACCTGCTGATCGAGCATCAGGACGAAAATGGCCAGGCCGACCTGCCCGCCTGTAATACCTTCACGCCGGCGACACTGCCGGATGCGCCGGAAGCACCCGGGCTCTTCGCCAGCGATGGTCAGATTGCCGCCAGCTGGTCCAGCCCGATCGGGGCCATCAGTTTCGATATCGCCTATAACACCGCCGACGATCCCGACACGGCGACGCTGATCGAAGGCCTCACCGAAACCAGCACCACCCTGGAAGGACTCGACAACGGCAGCGAGTACTTCGTTTTCCTGCGCGTAACCAACGCAGTCGGCACCGGCGACTGGAGCGCGGCGGCCACCGCGACACCGATGGCGCCGGTAGGTGACAACTGTGTCCCGACCACCAGCGTCGCCCCCTCGCCGACCAATGCCATCCTGTGGAATGTCTACGACGGCTGTATGGAACCCGGTGAACTGGGGGCCGTGGTCATCAATGGCAGCGACGCCGCTATGTTTGACCTGGCAGATGACGAAAAAACCTACTTCTCCGCCAGCGACCTGGGTGTGATGACTCTGAACACCATCGGCTTCGATGCCAAGCCGGTCGGCGACCTGAACGATGTCATCGCCGGCGACAACGCGACTTATCCGAAGACCTTCACGTGGATCGCCCGTATCGACACCTCCTACGCGGCAACCCAGAGTGCGCGTGGCTTCGAGATCGAAACCTCCTTCGGCGACGCCAACGCGCGCCGGGTGAAAGCGATCCTGCGCCCCGATTCCGGAAAAATCCAGCTGGAGAAATTCCTGGCCGCAGACGCAACCGCCGAAGTGGATATGGATATGTCCGACGGTTTCCATACCTACCAGGTCACCTTCGAGGTCACCGATCCGGCCATGAACGCGGAGAACATTACCGCGACCATCTACCGCGACGGTGTCGAAGCCGGCAGCTTTGTCGGCGACGGACGCGATGGCGGCAGCGGCAGCAGCCAGATGCGTATCGGTGAAGGCTCCAGCAGCGCCTTCTACGCCGACGTGGACTGGATCGTCTGGAGCGACAACAATGCGCTGGCAAGCCTGACTGCCGATCAGCTGGTCGGGGAACTGCCCGCTAGTATCGGCGAACTGGGCAGCTATGCCGGCGCCGACGCTTCGCTGGTAATGGAAGAAACCTTCAGCGGCCCCGCGCTGACCGATGGCGACGGCTCCAGCAGTAACTTCTTTACCGCCGGCTACAAGGCGCTGTCTTCCGACGATGCCAAACCGTTCTACAACGTCACCAGCGGCGGCTCCCGCATCGCCATTGCCGATACCGCAACCGACGGCACCCTGAGTCTGCAGAACGCGCGTTTCTCCTTCGGCGATGCCGTGCCGGGCACCGACACCGCGGACACCGATGCGTCGACGCGCGGCGACCTGGACCTGAGCCTGCCCTACACCATCACCTTCGATGTCACGGCCAATCCGAATGTCGACACCACCTCCGGCAAGTGCCAGGTGTACGTAGACAACAACACGTCCAGTTCGAGCAAGTCGATCCACGGCGGCGATTCGAAAATCTTCGAGAAGGTCGCGGCCCAGATCAGTGATAGCGACACCGCCACCGGCACGGTCACCATCAGCAGTGATATCGGTACGGCGACATCCTTCCTGCAGATGCGCTGTGACAGTGGTACTACGGATAAGCCGGTCACTATCGACAATTTCAAAGTCGTATACCAATAAAAAAAGCAGCCCGGATCCACCTGCAGCGACGGGGTATCAGTGGTGGATCCGGCTACATCATCAGCGGTAGCCGACAGTCTCAGCAATGTCAGGGAATGCCGAATAATAATGATGGGAGAGTCAGCATGACTTACAAGAAACAGATTCTGGCCGTGGCCATCGCCATGGCCGCTTCAGCCAGCCTCGCAGCACAGGAAGCTGAACAGGAAAAGAAAGAAACTTCCAAAGAAAGCAGCAGCCTGGAAGAAGTCTACGTAGAGGGTGTGCGCAGCGCCGATATCAATGCCCGCGCTGCGGAGCGCAATAAAGATAATTTCAGCACCATTGTCACCCAGGACGATGCGGGCAACTTCTCCGACCAGAACGCGGCGGAACTGCTGCAGCGCATGCCGGGTATCACGCTGCAGAAAAGTGAGGGTGAGGGCAAGTTCGTCTCGCTGCGCGGCCTGGGTCCGGGCATGGTCAGCGTGCATATGGATGGCGGCACCATGGCCAATGCCGGCGGCGGTACCGATGAGACGCTGGAGGATCGCGCCTTCTCGCTGGATAGCCTGCCCTCCGACGTGCTGCAGTCCATCGTGGTCAACAAATCTCTCACACCGGATATGGATCTCGACGCGATCGGTGGTTCGATCAACGTGAAGACTCTCTCCGCCCTGGACCGCGGCAAGAATTCCTTCAAGATCCGCGCACAGAACTATTATCAGGATCAGGCCGAGGAGAATTCCCCCAAGCTCACGCTGCAGGGCACCAACCTGCTATTCGACGACACCGTCGGCGTGGCCTATACCGTGTCTTCGGAGAAACGCGTGACCCAGGGTTACGAAACCCGACATCACGCCAACACGCTGCCCAGCTATATCACCGTGGACGACAAGACCATGCTGATTCCCTGGGAGTTTGAAACCCGGCAGGAAAACGCCAAGCGCGAACGCATCGCCGCCTTGCTCAATCTGGAGTACCAGCCGGATGAAAACAACCGCTATCACCTGAAGCTCAATCACACCAGTTATTCGGATGAAGATATCGCCCTGCGCGAATACTATCGCTTCAATTACAGCGATGCCGAAGATGTACCCTACCTGGATCCGGCCAACAATGTGTTTGGCGGCAGCAGCACCGACCTGCAGCAGCAGTTCTTTATCCAGAAATCCGAAGTCAGCACCAACACCTTTGCTGTCGGCGGTGAAAACCGTTTCGGCGCCGGCTGGGAGGCGGATTACGAACTGATATCCTCCCGCAGTGAAAACGAAAAGCCCGATGGCCGCCGCGTACAGTTCCGCCTGCGCGAGCTGAATTCCCTGGGGCAGGCCGGCGAGGGTTACCTGAACGGACAGATCATTTCCGGCCCGCAACTCAGCGAGCTGGTAGAGACCGGCAGTATTTCCAGCGGTGCGGTCTCCGGTGCCAACGGCTACCAGTACGGCAGCGCCTTGCAGCCGAACCTCGGCTACGACAACCTGTTCCTGGAGGAGAGCCTGCGCAAGGACGCGGTGGACCAGTTTGCGCTGAACCTGCGCAAGGACTGGGGCCAGGGCCTGCTCAACTACGTCAAAGGCGGTATCAAGATACAGCAGCGCGAGCGCAGCAATGACAAGAACCGCGCGAGCGTGGTGCCCTTCGACAGAAGGATCGCCGGCTGTAACGGTGATGAAGTCTGTCAGGACCTGACCGGATCGCGTCTCGGGGATTTCGAAACCTATATTCCGGCAAACAGTAACTTCGACCACGCTTTCATTACCCAGCGCGAAGCCGAGCGCCTGATCGCCGCCACCCGCGCGATCGGCGACAACTACGACCCAGAACAGCGCGAGGTGGATTCCACCAAACTGGATTACGAGCTGAGTGAAGATACCTCGGCCGCGTACCTGATGGCGGAACTCCAGGTACTCGATAACGCGACCCTGATTGCCGGTGCCCGCTATGAAAGCACCGAGTTCCAATCCACCGGTTATATGGCTCTGCGCAACGACCGCAACGAAAATGGCGAGGGGCTCGAGTCCCTCGACATCGCCCTGCCGCTGGATAAAACCGGCAACAAGTACAACAACTTTTTGCCGGCACTGCATTTTCGCCAGGAGCTGAGCGAAAATCTGCTGGCCCGCGCCTCACTATGGACCAGTTTCAGCCGCCCGGACTTCGGCAAGAGCCGCGCATTCTTCGAGGTCACCGACCGGGTCATCTTCTGTAACAACGATCCCAACTCGGAATTCAACGGCGAGTGTAACGAGGATCCGAACGATATCGGCTCCACCCGCGGCGACACCGCCTACCAGGCACAGTATTTCTCCATGTCCCCGGACAACTCGGTGCGTATCGGCAACCCGAACCTGGATCCGATGCGGGCGACCAACCTGGATATGTCGCTGAGTTTTTACGGGGAAGACACCTTCCTCGAAGGTGCCCTCTTCTTCAAAGACATCAGCGACTTTATCGTCGATGCGTCCGGTGTGGATATCGCGATCAACGACATGCCGTTCGCGCTGCCGATCGATCAGGTGAACCTGTTCCAGATTCCAAACGATCTGGTCATCACCAATGCCAACACCTACCTGAACGGCAAGACGGCCACCGTCTACGGTGCCGAGCTCAGCTACAGCCAGTACTTCGACGGCCGCTGGGAAGAGCACCCCGTGGGCCGCTGGCTGGACAATATTTTCATCCAGTCCAACCTGACCGTACAGCGCAGTGAAGGCAAGGTAGGCGATACCGTGCGCGCGGGCACTATCCAGCTGCCGGAACAGGCGGATATGGCCGCGAACCTGACCCTGGGCTGGGAGAACGATGACTTCTCCCTGCGCCTGATCGGCAACTACACCAGCGACATCCTGAAGCGCATCGGCAGCTGTACCGAAGCGGATATCGCCGCGGATGCACTGTCCGGCCTGCCGGAAGAATGTAAGTCGTGGGCGGACATGTACAAGGATGACTCGGTCACGCTGGACGTTAAAGCCACTTACAAAGTCATGGACGGCGTGCGGGTTTACCTGGATGCCATCAACGTCTCTGACAGTGTGGAGCAGTATTACTTCACCGGAAACCAGTATTCCGGCGGCCGCATGCTCTTCGATGTGGAGCAGTACGGCCCCGGTTACCAGCTGGGCCTGACCGTCGATTTCTAGAGGCCCGGCAGTCTCCGACAAATAAGTTGGGTTCTCCCTTGCGCATCATCATGCCCTAGCTGATTGCCCCGCTTTGCGGGGCCTTTTTGCACGGCAACGTAATAACCCTGTTCGGCGCGAGCGGCGCTCCGGCACAAGTCTGTGAGCTGCGGTAGCCGGAGGATTCAGTATGCATCGCCAAAGTGCCCGTTTTCTGTTGATCGCCATCACTGCCCTGTTGCTGACTGCCTGCGGCGGCGGTTCCGGCGGCAGCGATACCATCCCGCCCGCCAGCAGCAGTTCTTCCAGCTCCTCTTCGTCGAGCTCGTCCAGTTCATCCTCGTCTGGTGGCGGCTCCTCTTCCAGCTCGTCGAGCAGTTCCAGTTCCTCCGGTGGCAGTTCCAGTTCCTCCGGTGGCAGTTCCGGTTCGTCCGGCGGCTCTGCCTCAATCAGCAACGCCTGCCGCACCCTGGCTACCGACCCCAACGTCAACTGGCGGGATTCCGCCGAACTGGATACCGACCAGAAAATTGTCGAATGTCTGTCGCAGACCCTGGGGCACGCGGTGGGCTACGGCGAAAATGCGCTGGGCGGCTACGATCCGGATGGCAACAGCAAGCTCACTGTCATTAGCAGGGCTGGCAGTAAATCGGTGGAGCAGCAGATCGTCGATGCAATCAGCGGCGACGCGCACAACTGGATCGTTTTCGACAAATTCGACTTTGCCGATGAAACTGAAATCGGCCTGTACCGGAATTACTGTGACAGCGCGGCGGTGCAGAATGCCATCGGCGGCACCGAAGCCCAGTGCATCGACTATCGCCAGTGGTGTGCCGACAACGGCTTTAACACTGAGAGCGAATGCCTGACGGAGCTTTTCAATGTACGGCTCAATGTGGATGGCCTGCCGATCGGCAACCCGGTGATCGGCGCCAACAAGACCATTGATGGTCGCCTCAGCAAAGCGTATTTCCGCTTCAGCGGTTTCTCGGTGGGCACCGACAGCGATGCGTCGGACAATGTGATTCTCACGCACCTCGATTTTCGCGGCGCCGGCCACACCGAGGACCACACCCTGGATCCGGACATGATCCGCGCGACCGGCAGTTCGCGGGATATCTGGATCCACAAGAACAGCTTCGATCTCACCGGCGATTCGGCTTTCGATGTGAAGCGCGGTGCGCACCATATCACCATGTCGTTCAACCGGTTGACGGATGTGAAGCGCGCGAGCCTGCACGGCTCCAGCGACGATCGCACCATCAACGAACAGATCCGCACCACCATGCACGACAACGCGTTCATTACCCGCGATGCGCAATACAGTACTTTTGCGGGCACCGCGCGGCGCGTGCCGCTGATCCGCCGCGGCAGTTCCCACGCGTTCAACAACCTGTTCATGAACTACCGCAAGGATGCGTTCAGCACCCGCGTTGGTGCCAGCCTGTTGTGGCAGGACAACGTATTGCTGATGAACGCGGACAACGGGGTTTCCCTGGATATCCTGCAGGCGGAGCTGGCACGCGAAAACTACAGCGGCGACACCGGCAATTTCCGCGCGGAGGGAACCTTCGTGTGGCTATCTGACAGCGCCTGCAACCTGGATACCGTGGACAGCCGCGAGATCACCAGTGCCTGGGGCACAGTGGCCGACCTGCCGGCAGATTATTCACAGAACTCCCGCGATACCATCGCCGCACAGGAAGTAGCGGCCGGGCAGCAGCTGGTGGATTACATCAGCGCTACCGCGGGAAAATACGGCGAGATGCCATTCAATTCGCCGCTGGCCAACGATATGAACTACGTCCTGGGTCTCGGCAAAGTCGCCTGCCAGTGATCCGTTAACAGCGTTCGTTCATCGTTTCGTTGCAGCCCGCAACCAGAAGAAAACTGAGGTAGATATCATGAAAAAAATTCTCTGCGCCCTGCCACTGTCGTTCACGCTGGCACTGCCCATGATCGCCCAGGCGGAAACCGTCTATATGGCCGGGGACTCCACCATGGCGATCAAGGACGTCAAGGACTATCCGGAAACCGGCTGGGGCGTGCCCTTCCAGTATTTTTTCGGCAACTCGGTAACCATCGACAACCGCGCCAAGAACGGTCGCAGCACCCGCACGTTTATCGAGGAGGGGCGCTGGCAGAGTATCGTCGGCAGCCTGCAGTCTGGCGATTACGTCATCATCCAGTTCGGCCATAACGATGAGGTGGAGCACAAGAAGGATCGCTACACGACACCCGAACAATACAAGGCCAACCTCGCGCGCTTTATCCGCGAAACCCGCGCCCACGGCGCCCACCCGCTGCTGATGACACCGGTGACCCGCCGCTATTTCGGCGAGCACGGCAAGATCAAGCACACCCACCCCTATTCGCCACTGGTCAGGGAGGTCGCCAAGGCGGAAAAGGTGCCGTTTATCGATATGGACGAAATCACCCGCGCCTATTTCCAGGCGGAGGGCGACCGCGATTCGGCGCTGCGCTTTATGCATATCCCGCCGAACACACATCCCAACTACCCGGTGGGCGTGCGCGACGATACCCACTTCAATCACCTGGGCGCGCGGGAAGTCGCCCAGCTGGTACTGAAGGAGCTGGAAAAGATGCATCACCCGCTGGCGCAGAAACTGCGCACGCCGGATCCCAAGCACCTCGCGCTCAAGTACTGACGGCATCCGGTGACACTCTATGAAACATCTGAAGCGCCCATCGATTGCCGCGACTGCCCTGCTGGCTGCGCTGTGTGTGCACAGCGTGTCTGCCGCACCTTTTACCACCGACCGGGTGCTGGAAAAGCTCGCCGGCAAGTATCCCGGCCTCGCGCGGGTGGACGACACACTGCCGGCAAATGTGCTCGCCCGGGAGAATATCGACTACCTCGCGCGGGAATCTGAAATCCTGCAACTGGATATCTATCAACCGAAGGGAAACGGACTCTTCCCGGCCGTGCTGATTATCCACGGCGGTGGCTGGGAAACCGGCGACCGCACCATGGAACGTCCCTTTGCCAAGCGGCTGGCGGCGCGGGGTTTTGTCGCAGTGCCGGTCAGCTATCGCCTCGGCACGAGCGGCCGCTTTCCCGCCGCCGTCTTCGACCTGAAGGCGGCTGTGCGCTGGCTGCGCGCCCATGCCCATCAGTTCCATATCGATCCCGCGCGCATTGCCGCGGTCGGCGGCTCTGCCGGAGGACATCTGGCGGCACTACTGGGGGCGAGCAATCGCGAAGCCACACTCGAGGGCGATGGCCCCGAGCGCGATTTTTCCAGTGAAGTACAGGCGGTGGTGGATATCGACGGGGCCGTCGATTTTACCGATGCCAGGATTATTCGGCAGGAACGGGAGCGGGAAGGTGCACCGAGCCGCTTTCTCGGCGGTGACTACAGCGCACGGCGAAAGACCTGGCTTGCCGCCTCACCGCTGTACTACGTCGGCCCCCAGAGTGCCCCGACGCTATTTATCAACAGCACCGCGGCAAGCCCGATACTGCCGGGGCGCAGGGCCATGCAGGCGCGACTGCGGGCACTGGACATTGATGCGCAGCTGATCACCATCCCCGACACGCCGCACCCGTTCTGGCTCGTCCACCCCTGGTTCAACCGGACGCTGGATGCCACCGCGGACTTTCTGCAGGCAAAACTGCAACGCGCCCGGTAATTTATTGCCGGGGTCCGCTGAGGATGTCCCGCTCTTAATCGACACGCAGGTAATCAAAATCTGCGTATCCATTCTCGCCCAGGGCAAACAGTCCGAAGCTCGCGCCCACCCAGCGTCCCGGCCTGGCGATAAAGCCTTCGTTCAATGTCTGCCACGGCTTTGCCGCCGTGCGGAAGGAAAAGATCACACGCCCCCCGTGAAATACCCGCAGGCCCAGCTCGGCCTGTGGTGCTGCGAGGGTCGCCAGTACGGTCTCGCGCGGTTCGCAACCGCTACGGGCACCGCTGCAGACGCGATATATCAGTTGGTGCTGCCCCTTGTCCTCGCGCAGCCCGAGCCAGGCGTAGTCTTCGCCGTAGACCAGCAGGCCAGCCGCATTGGCGCTGCCGTGCAGGTCGAGTCGCGTGCGAATAGCGAATGACTCCGCCGGGAATTTCTGCAGCAGCAGTGATGGTACCTGCCACAGGTTTTCCTTTGCCGCTGGCGCCGGCTGTGCGAACAGACGCAGTTGGCCCGGGTGCGCGGTCAGCGAAAACCAGTCGCGCCGCCAGTTGGCATTCCACTGCCACTGGGGCTGCAGTGATGCGGTGGAAAATTCGTCCGCAACGGCCGGAAAATAATTCGGCGAATTCTCGGCCACCTCCGGCGCCCGGTACGTCAACACCGGTTCGCCGCGGCCATCGCCATCGGTATCGCGGCCGATTACCGGCCAGTCGTCGTGCCACTGCAGCGGCTGCAAATGCACAATGCGGCCGTAGGCGCCCTTATCCTGAAAATGCAGGAACCAGTCTTCACCCGCGGCGGTACTGACCCAGGCACCCTGGTGTGGACCGTTCACCGGCGTATTGCCCTGGGCGAGCACCACGCGCGCCTCATAGGGACCATTAATGTTTTTCGCGCGAAATACCGACTGCCAACCGGTGGTAACGCCACCGGCCGGGGCGAACACGTAATAGTAACCGTCGCGCTTGTACAGCTTCGGGCCCTCCAGCGTGCGGTAGCCCGGCAGCTGGTTGCCGTCGATGATCACCTCGCCTTCATCGAGGATCTTGCGCGCGTCCGCACTCATGCGATGCAGTGTCAGCACATTGTTGAAGCCGGCGCGGCTCTTCGCCCAGGCGTGCAGCAGATAGGCGTTGCCATCGTCATCCCACAGCGGCGCCGGATCGATGATGCCCTTGCCCGGCAACAGCAGGTGCGGTTGCGACCAGGGCCCGCGGATATCCTCGGCGCTGGTGACGAATATTCCCTGATCCGGATCCGGATAGAAGACCCAGAGTTTTCCCGCGTGGTAACGCAGGCTCGGCGCCCAGACTCCATTGCCGTGCTGCGGCACCCGGTAGCGCGCATCCGGCACCTGGCGCTGCAGTACATGCCCGATCAGTTCCCAGTGCACCAGGTCGCGGGAGTGCAGAATCGGCAACGCCGGGGCGTGGTTTAAGCTGGACGACACCATATAGAAATCGTCGCCGACCCGGACCGCATCCGGATCCGAATAGTCCGCGTGGATAATCGGATTGCGATACTCGCCGGCAGCGGCCACTCCGGCGATCAGTACGAAAATACAGGCGATGAGAATTCGACGCATGGCGGCGGCCCCTTGCAGAAAACAGCGTTAGTCAGCGAGCGCGGGCCGCGAAGGAAAGCGGCCGCGGGAGCGATCCGGCGCGGCAGCCGCCTGCGCCGGAACCCGGTCAGTCGATCAGGCCCAGCGCGCGCGGCAGGTATTCACTGATGGCGGGTACATAGGTCACGAGAATCAGCACCAGGAACATCATCGCGTACATCGGCAACAGGGGCCGGATCAGGCTGGTGATGGAGGTCTTCGCAATACTGGCACCGACGAACAGCACGCTGCCAACCGGCGGCGTACACAGGCCGATACACAGGTTCAGGATCATCACGATACCGAACTGCAGCGGCGACATCCCCAGCTCGGTGACCACCGGCAAAAAGATCGGAGTGAAAATCAGTACCGCCGGTGTCATGTCCATGAAGGCGCCCACCGCCAGCAGGATCAGGTTGATGGTCAGCAGGATCAGGAAAGGATTGTCGCTGAGAGTGATCAGGGCCTTGCTGATGGTCTGCGGAATATTTTCGTAAGACAGGATCCACGACATGGCCGAAGACGCGGCGATCAGGAACATCACGATGGCCGTGGTCTCCACCGCCTTCACGAGCAGGCCGGGTAGCTGGTTCACTTTCACTTCGCGATAGACCACCACCGACAGCAACAGTGAATAGAGCACGGCGATGGCGCTGGCCTCGGTGGCGGTAAAGAAACCACTGATGATGCCGCCGATCACCAGCACGACTAAAAAGAGGCTGGGGATGGCATCGAGGGTTTTGTGCAGCGCCTCGCGCCAGGGCGTAACCTCACCCACCGGGTAGCCCTTGGCCTTGGCCCAGACGCCGCAGACCATCATCAAGCCCAGCGCCAGCAGCAGGCCCGGCAGGTAACCGGCAATAAACAGCGCGGCGATGGAAACACCCCCACTGGCCAGGGAGAACACGATCAGGATATTGCTTGGCGGAATCAGCAGGCCGGTCGTTGAGGAGGCAACGGTCACGGCGGTATTGAAGTTCTTGTCGTAGCCCTCTTTGTTCATCGACGGGATCATGAAACCGCCGATCGCCGAAGTGGCCGCGACCGCGGAACCGGAAATGGAACCAAACAGTGTGCAGCTGATGATGTTCACGAAGGCCAGGCCGCCGGGCAGCATGCCGACGAGTACCCGGGCAAAATTGATGATGCGCCGCGCAATACCGCCGCTGCCCATCAGCATGCCGGAAAAAATAAAGAACGGAATCGCCAGCAGGGCAAAGCTGTCGATACCGGAGGCCATGCGCTGGGCCATGGTGATCAGCGCCGGCACCGGGTCGATGGTGACCAGCATCGTCAGCAGCGTGGCAATTCCGATACTGATCGAAATCGGCACATTCAGCGCGAGGAGAATGACAAAACTCGCCAGCAAGATGATGACTGCAATTTCCATAACGCCCTCCTAGACCTGCGCCGCTTCGACGGGCTGCGCGATGTCCGCCGTCCGCTCCGCACTGCCGAGCACCTGCAGCAGCTGATCGATACTGAACAGGCAGATCAGTGCGCCGGACAGCGGTATCACGCTGTAGACATAGCCCATCGGGATATCCAACGCCGCGGACATCTGGTTCAGTTCAAAAGTGAGCAGCATCAACCTGAAACCGCCAAACACCATGACGGCGGCAGCAAAGGCAAAACACAGGGCGATGGTAAAAACCCGGGTGGCGCGACGCGCGCGCTCCGGCAGCGCATTGGTGAGCAGGTCGATCCCCAGGTGGGATTTCCTGCGATACGCGTAAGCGCCGCCGAGCAGCCCGATCCACACGAGCAGGTAGCGGGCCAGCTCTTCCGTGTAGGAACTGGGGTTCATCGGCAGGAACCGGGTGAGGATCTGCCAGGTAACATCCAGCACCATCAGCGCCAGCAGAGCGCCGAGGACGAACGACAACAGCCGCTCCAGTTTGGTGACAATCATCGCGGGTTTACCTTTTATTATTTTCGGTTTACAGCGGGCGCTGCCGGTGGCCGCGCCCGCAAAAAAGCTGTCTACGATTTTTCCTATTAACCCGGCAATATTTCTTTGCCGGGTTAATAGCGTGAACAGCCCTAGTGGATCTGTTCGATCTCGTCGAGCAGTTCTCCGACTTCTGTACCCTTGTAACTGGCGAGCAGAGGCTGCACCGCCTTGACGAAAGGCGCCTTGTCCGGACGGATCACCTGCACACCGGCGGCTTCCACCGCCGCGAGGGAA
>NZ_JACZCR010000051.1 GCF_014904735.1 Microbulbifer hainanensis
TTTCCAGATCTCGGTGCTGATCAGCAGCATGTCCGGCACATAGGTGTGCTCGTCGAGGGTGTAGTACTTGGAAACCTCGTAGTGCTTGGAAAGGTAAAAACTGGGGGGATTATTTTCCGCGCCGTTGACTACGCCCTGCTGCAGGGCGGTATAGAGCTCACCCCAGCTGACCGGCGTCGCCGCGCCGCCGAGGGTGTTGACCATCTTGATCGCGGTCTGGCTGTTCTGTACGCGGATTTTCAGGCCATTCAGGTCAGCAGGGGTGCGGATCGGCTTGTCGTTGGCGTAGAAACTGCGGCTGCCCGCATCGTAATAGCCGAGCCCGCGCAGGCGCGCGCTTTCGCCGGCGAGCAGCAGGCGGTGGCCCACATCGCTCTGCAGCACTTTCCAGTAGTGGTCTTTGTCGCGGAACACGTAGGGAAGGTTGAAGACTTTCAGCTCCGGTACAAAGCCCTCCATGGGGCTCGCAGAAACCTTGGTCATTGCCAGGCTGCCGATCTGCAGCAGCTCGATCAGCTCGCGCTCGCTGCCCAGCTGGCCGCCGGGATAGATATCGATGCGCATGGTATTGCCGGACAGCTCCCGCAGGCGCTTGTCCATAAAGACCATGGCGCGGTGCACCGAGTGTTGCTGGTCCAGGGTATGGGCCAGCTTCAGCACCGTCTGCGACTGCTTGAGCCCGCAACTGGTGAGCAGCAGGCAGAGACCCGCCAGCACCGCCAGACGGAGCGGTATTGCTCTCTTCATCATCTCGAGTACCTGCTATCTATTATTATTGCTACAGGTAGGTATTACCGGTACCTGGCCAATGGCCAGCGGCAAGCCCAAATTGGTCTTACCATTCTATCGGCACGTGTGGTCGGCTGCAATGCCGCCCACGGAAACTTAACTTAACGCCTCGCTCAGGCGCGCGCCAGTGCGCCCTGCCCCGTCCCCTTTTCCAGGCAGGGCGTGAATTGTGCTGCGGGGATGATCGCGCCGCGGTAGCGAATGACCTGTGCCGCGCAGCGATTGCCGGCAGCGACAGCTGCCTCCGGCTCCCCGCCGCACAGGCGCGCCGCCAGGTAGCCGGCGTTGAAGGCGTCGCCAGCGCCGGTGGTATCGACGATATCCGACACCGGCGGCACTTCCAGGGCACTCAGGGTGCCGTCGTACTGCAGCAGCACCGGCTCGGGGCCTCGCTTCAGTACCAGTTCGCCGAGGTGATAGCGGCCGTTGCGCTCCAGGCACTTGCCGGCTGTGCGATCCCCCCACAACAACTGCTCGTCTTCGAGCGTCAACAGGGCGATATCCGACTGCTGCAGCACCGCATCCACCGCCTGCTGTGCATCTCGCGCAGAACCCCACAGGCGCGGCCGGTAGTTGCTGTCGAACGCCACCCGGCCGCCGCCCCGGCGGAATTCAGCGAGAAACGCGAGCAAGTGCTCACGCGCTTGCGGCGCCATGATTGCCAGGGTGATGCCGGACAGATAGAGACAGTCCATCTGCCGCAGCCGGGAGGCCAGGCGCTCGCGCCGGGCGTCATCGAGGAACAGCTCCCGCGCCGGTGATTCACCGCGCCAGTAGGTAAACTGGCGCTCGCCGTCAGCATTGTTGCGGATCGTGTAGAGACCCGGGCAGCGCCCCGGCAGCTGCTCGATGGCGGCGGTGTCGATGCCCTCGGCAGCCATGGAGTGCAGCATCTGTTCGCTGTAGGGATCGTCCCCCAGTAGCGTCGCGTAACTGACGGCGACGCCGCTGCGGGCCATGTAAATGGATGTATTGTAGGTATCCCCGGCGTAGGACTGCGCCAGCAGCGGTACCGCAGTACCCTGCCCCTGCTGTGGCGCCAGCTCCACCATCACCTCTCCCAACGCTGCCAGTTTCACGCTGCCCCCTGCATTTTTATTCTGTGTGGCCGGCGGATCGCCGCCGGCATTTAGGTCTTACCATATTTATTGACTGGTATAACCAATTTTTGGCACCATGACAACACCAGCCTGTGGGTGCCTGCACCCAAACAGTGCTGCTGGGTTTTCTCCACGCCTGGTGCGGCGCGCCGTTTATCGCATTGCCGCGCATGCCACCGCTCCCGCCTGCGGGAGCGGGTTTTTTCCCGGCGCTGGATTGATATCGTTATGCTTGAGAGTCAAACCAATAACAAGAGCCATGCCCCTATGACACGCCCCCTGCAACTGCATCCCGATCGCCTGTTTCCCGCGGACAGCTACAGCCGGGACATCGCGCGCAAGCTCTACCAGAGCGTTGTGGACCTGCCCATCATCAGCCCGCACGGCCACACGGATCCATCCTGGTTTGCCGATAACCAGCCGTTTGGCAATCCCGCCGACCTGCTGATCAAACCGGACCACTATGTCTTCCGCATGCTCTACAGCCTCGGAGTACCGCTGGAGAGCCTCGGTATCCCGAGCCGCGACGGCACAGCGGTGGAAATCAATCCCCGCGCCATCTGGAAACTGTTTGCGGAACACTACTACGCCTTCCGCGGCACACCCTCGCGGATGTGGCTCGATACCGTGTTTCACGATGTGTTCGATCTCGACGTGGCGCTGGATGGCCGCACCGCGGACCTCTACTACGAGCGCATCGACAGCTGCCTGAAAACGCCGGAATTCCTGCCGCGCGCACTGTTCGAGCGCTTCAATATTGAGGTGATCGCCACCACCGAGTCGCCGCTGGACGACCTGCGCCACCACCAGAAAATTCTCGACAGCGGCTGGGGCGGCCGCGTGATTACCGCCTACCGCCCGGACCCGGTGCTCGATCCCGACTACGAGGGCTTCGCCGACAATCTGCGCCAGCTGGCGGAGCTGACCGGTGAGGACACCGGCAATTTTGCCGGCTACCTGGCAGCGCTGCGCAATCGGCGCGAATTCTTCAGGCAGATGGGGGCCACCTCCACCGACCACGGCCACCCGACCGCAACCACGGCCAACCTGGGCCGCGCAGAGGCGGAAGCCCTGTACAACCGCGTGCGCGACGGCGGCGCCAGTGCCGAGGACGCGGAGCTGTTCCGCGGCCAGATGCTCACGGAAATGGCACGCATGAGTCTCGACGACGGTCTCGTTATGCAGATTCACCCGGGCTCGGTGCGCAACCACAACGCGGTGGTATTCGAGCGCTACGGCCGCGACAAGGGTGCGGATATCCCGTCGCGCACCGACTATGTCCACGCGCTGCGCCCGCTGCTGGAAGCCGTCGGCAACGAACCGGAGCTGACCATCATCCTCTTCACCCTGGATGAAACCAGTTACAGCCGCGAGCTGGCGCCGCTGGCGGGTCACTATCCGGCGCTGAAACTCGGCCCGTCCTGGTGGTTCCACGACAGCCCTGAAGGGATGCGCCGCTTCCGCGAGCAGGTCACCGAAACCGCCGGCTTCTACAACACCGTCGGCTTCAACGATGACACGCGGGCCTTCCTGTCCATCCCGGCGCGCCACGACGTCGCCCGGCGCATGGATTGCGGCTTCCTCGCGCAGCTGGTGGCGGACCACCGTCTGGCCGAAGACGAGGCCTTCGAGCTGGCCCACGACCTCAGTTACGCACTGGCCAAACGCGCTTACAAGCTGTGAAAAAACAGTGGCCGCGACCACCGGCCGCAGTTGACTGCCGAAACGGATGCAGGAATTCCCGATGAATGAGAAAGTTTTGAACAACCAGGTGCTGACAGGGCTGCCGGCTGCGGTCGCCACGCCGCGCTACGACCGCGACGCTCTGACTCCCGGTATCGTCCACCTGGGTATCGGCGCCTTCCACCGCGCGCACCAGGCGTGGTACACCGAGCAGGTGTTGTCCGACGCTGCGCCCGACTGGGGCATCATCGGCGCCAGCCTGCGTTCGCCCGGAGTGCGCGACCAGCTGGCGCCGCAGAATTATCTCTATTCGCTGGTGGTCAAAGGCAACGAGGGGGAAAGCGTTCAGGTCATCGGCAGCGTACTGGATGTTTTTGTCGCGCCGGAAAGCCCGCACGCGCTGCTGGAAACCCTGGCGCGCGAGGAAATCCGCATCGTGTCGCTGACCATCACCGAGAAGGGCTACTGCCACGATCCCGCCAGCGGCACACTCAACCTGCAGCACCCGGATATACAGCACGACCTGGCCAACCCCCACGCGCCCAAAAGCGCGCTGGGCTTTATCGTCTACGCGCTGCGCAAGCGCCGCGCGGCGGGACTCCCCGGCTTTACCCTGCTGTCCTGTGACAACCTGCCGAGCAACGGCCAGTTGTTGCAGCGCGTGGTGATGGCTTTCGCCCGCCAGATCGACGGGGAACTGGCGGACTGGATCGCCGACAATACGCGTTGCCCCAGTACCATGATCGACCGCATCGTACCGGCGACAACCGATGCCGACCGCGATGCGCTGGAACAGCGGCTCGGTGTGCGCGACAACGCCGCGGTGATGGCGGAACCCTTCACGCAATGGGTAGTGGAAGACAACTTCCTGCGCGGCCGCCCCGCGTGGCAGGAGTCCGGAGCCACCTTTGTCGAAGACGTCGAGCCCTTTGAACTGATCAAGCTGCGCCTGCTGAACGGCTGTCATTCCCTGCTCGCCTACAGCGGCTACCTGGCCGGTTTTGAAACCATTGCCGACGTCATGGGCGAGCCGGCCTACGCCGCACTGGCGGAGCGCTTTCTCGCCAGCGAGGCCAGTGCAGCGGTCGAAGCCCCGGCGGGATTCGATCTGGCCGCCTACCGTCAGCAGCTGCTGCAGCGCTTTGCAAACCGCGCCCTGCGCCACCGCACCTGGCAGATCGCCATGGACGGTTCGCAGAAAATTCCCCAGCGCTGGCTCGGCACCCTGCGTCACCAGCTACGCAGCGGCGGCTCCATTGAACTGCTGTCACTGGCGCTGGCCTGCTGGATCCGCTACGTGTCCGCGGTCGACGACGCCGGCAACCCGATCGATGTTTCCGATCCACTGGCAGCGGAACTGAAGGCCCTCGCTGAGCGCTGCGGCAACGATCCCACGGAGCTGGCGCGCGGCCTCCTCAATTTCACCCCGGTGTTCGGCGAGGACCTGCGGGACAGCTCTCAACTGCAGCAAGTACTGACTGCACAGCTGGCACGCGTAATCGAACATGGCGCACTCGCCGCCGTGCGCATGCAAATGGAATCCTGCCCCGCCTGAATTTTTCCCGCGACGTTTCCATGATGCCGGAGCGGAGCAGCGCCGCTCCGGCAAAACCTTCCCTGGGCTTTGCCTGAAATATTTCCAGCGCACGAAATTCATAAAAAAGGCAGGCCTGTGCCTGCCGAAAATGCGCATTGATTGTCGCGGAGATACCGCTTCCCCGGTCCAGACGGGGAAGCGGTTTTTGCTGCGGCTTAGAAGTTCAAGCGCATGCCCAACAGCACTTCGCGACCGGTGCTGTTGTATTCACGCACCAGATCCAGGTCGCCTTCCGGGCCGGTGGTGTAGAGGCGCTCGGTTTCATTGGTGAGGTTGATCGCCTCCAGCGTGACCTTGATATTGTCTGTCACGTTGTAGAAAGCCGACAGGTCTACACGGGTCGGGCCGGTAGTGGCGTGCGACGCGTTGTCATTGGACCCGGTCTGGTCGGTGATGTAATCGTCACGGTTGTTGACCATCACGCGGCCACCGAACAGATCAGTTTCGTAATACAGCCCAAAGTTGTAGCTGTTTTCCGACAGTCCCTCCAGCGATCCGACGATACCGTTGCCGAACTCCGCCTCGGACTTCACGTGGGTGAAGTTGGCCAGCACACCGAAATTGCTCGCCCAACCCGGCAGGAAACGCAGCGGCTGCTGGTAGGAGATTTCATAGCCGTCCAGGTCGGCACCGTCGCCGTTTTCACTGGTGGTGATATTCCAGTCGTCGGAAGTCGGCGACAGCACACTCGGATCGTACAACGGGCTGTTCGGGTCGTACTCCGGACGCGCGGCGACAATAGCGCGGATATCGCTGGGCAGCTCCTGCCCCGTCAACGTGGTGCCAGTAATAAAGCTTTCGATCTGCTTGTGGAACACAGTGAATGCGAGCAGCGATTCCTCGTCGAAATACCACTCCAGGCCGATATCGGCGGAGTTCGCGCGGATGGGTTGCAGACCCGGGTTACCCACGGACACGTTGCCGTTGATCGGCGTCACGTCCACAGTGCCAGCCATACTGCCGAGCCCCGGGCGCGACAGATTGCGGGCCAGCCCCACGCGCAGGTAGAGGTCGTCCTGGAATTCCCACAACAGGTTGGTGGACGGCAGCCATTCCGTGTAGCTGTCTTCCAGTTTGGTGGGCACGTAACCGCCCATACCGTCACCGCTGACACCTTTTGAGGTGACAGTGGTATCCACCACGCGCAGGCCGGCATTGACCGTCAGCGGGCGCCCCATCAGCTCGGTGTTCACGTTGGTTTCCACGTAGCCACCGAGGGTTTCCTCGGTAATGTCGTAGGTATTGGAGTTGTCCGGATCCAGCGTGAACTGACCCGCACCCCAGGCCGCATTGGCCGCATTGAAATTCGCCACCAGCCAGTTGGTCGGGAATCCGTTCGGCGCATCGATGCCGTCGGCATAACCGCTGACCACACTGGCCAGCTGCGTGGTGACAGTGCCGTCGAGTACCGCCGGCGTGTTGATGGTGCCCTCGGTGGGATTCCAGAACTGCGAATCGATTTCGCGACTGTTCCAGATCAGGCCGGTCTTGATATTCGAGGCATTGTCGTCGCTGATGGTCAGGTCTGCGCGGAAGGTATCGTTATCGCGGCGCACTTCCTCGTGACGCAGTGTCGGCCCGGACCAGACATAATTGGCAGGATCGAGCGTATCGAAATCGTAGGACATCTCCGCGATATCGCTGTCCTTGGCAAACGAATAGGAAAAACCGTGGCCTTCGGCTGCGGTGAGGTTGTAGCGGTACTGCTCTTCCACATGCTCGGATACCGCGTTGCCGTACATCACATCGAGCTGCATATTGTCGGCGAGGTCGAACTTGCCCGACAGCACTGTCTGGGTAAAGTCGGAATCACTGAACTGGCCGCGGCTCTCGGAGCGCGGCGTGACGTTGTCGAATTCACCGGCGACGATATAGCGGCCGCTGCTGTCGAGCGTCACACTGGTCGGCGAGATCTGGTCGTAAGTATTACGGAATTGCGCAAAGTAATTGTACGAAGTCACATCCGCACTCAGCTGCGAATTCAGCACGTCCAGCGAGAACTCCATGCGATCGTTCGGGCGGAACTGCAGTGAGCCGGTCAGGCCGAGGCGCTCCTGGTAGCGGTTGAACGAATCCATGCGCGGCAGGCGCGGTGTCCACATGTAGTCCAGCAGCTGCGACTGATCGAAAGTTTCGCCGGGATAGTTGGCACCGGGATTCGGGGTACCGTTGATGACGGTATCCGCGTCGGTATTGGCCCAGCTGCGCTCGCCGTTGCTGTAGGGCGCCGTCCAGCGCACGGAACCGAAACCTTCCTGGCGCACGGTACGCTCGGAATAAGCGGCGCTGACCAGCACACCCACCTTGTCTTCGAGGAAAGTGTTGCTGTACATGCCGGTCATGCGCGGGTCTGTCTCGCCGGCAAAACTGTCGGCGGTCAACTGGCCGCCGAACGACATCTGCTGGCCGGGGTTGTCGAACGGATGCGGCGTGGAGAGTTCGACGGTGGACGCCAGTCCCCCCTCTTCCACCGAGGCCACCGGCGACTTGTGGATGGTAATGCGGTTAAACAGTTCGGAAGCGAAGACGTTGAAGTCGAAATCGCGGCCGCGATTCACACCGCCGGAGGAGTCCAGCCCGCCGGTGCTGGCCGGCACTTCCATGCCGTTCAATGTAGTGCGGGAAAAGCCCGGCCCCAGACCGCGAACGGTAATGTTGCGGCCCTCACCCCCTTCGCGGGAAATGGCCACACCCGGCACCCGCTGCAGGGATTCCGCCAGGTTGAGGTCAGGCATCTTGCCGATATCTTCGGCGACGATACTGTCGGTGTTGTTGGCATTCATGCGCTTGGCATCGAGGGCGCGCTCCAGGGACTGGCGGAAACCGGTAACGGTGACCTCCTCCAGAGCCTTGCCCGAATCTGCTGCCGGCGCGTCGGTGACTTGCTGTTCCTGCGCCATCGCCGGAACAGCGACGGCCATGGCCAGCACAAGCGGTTTCAGTTGATATCTCACCATCTCAAGCTCTCCTTCTCTTCTTTTATTGTTCGCGCCAGCTGAGTACTCCATCGATGCGCTGGCTACCGAGTGTTACCCCGTCAAAAGTCAGGTTGACCGCGTTCTCCACCACCAGGGGTGTGTTGACCCGTTCGACGCTGACATTTCTGAACTGCACATCGCGCAATGGCGCTGCGGCCGGCGCGTGCACTTCCAGAAAGGTATCCACCTGCCCGACACGGATATTTTCGAAAACGATGTCCCGGTAAGTGGACGGGAAGAAGCCGCCCAGCTCACCGGGATAGTTCATCTGAAACCAGAACAGGTTTTTGAACGACTCCACCTGCAGGTTGCGCAGGTAGACGTTTTCGACCAGACCGCCGCGGTCGAGGTTGGATTTGAAGCGGAAGGCGGACGCGCCTTCGCGCAGGATATTGTCGGTGAAGAAGACATCGCGAATACCGCCGGACATTTCGCTGCCCAGCGCGATGCCATCCTCACCGCCCATATCGTTGTTGCGCACGAGAATCCGCTCGCTGGGAATAGCGATGTTGCGGCCGTCCTGGTCGCGGCCGGACTTGATCACCACCGAGTCGTCGCCGGTGCGGAACCGGCAGTTTTCCACCAGCACATTGCGACTGGACTCGATGTCGATGCCGTCGTTGTTAGGGAAGTCGCTCTCTACACGAAGTCCGCGCACGGTGGCGTCCCGGGTGTAGACCAGATGGTTGACCCAGAAGGGGGAATTCTTTGCTGTATAGCCTTGCAGCAGCACCCGGCGCGCGTGAAAGAACTGCACCAGTGGCGGACGCAGAAAAGTACCCTCTGCGAATATCCGCTCTTCCACCGGTACACCACTGGCACCCATCTTGCGCAGGCGCTGCATATCCCCCTGGGCCCGGCCATGCCACGGATGGAAATCACTGTCGGCGTTGCCGTCGATGGTGCCCGCACCGGTGATCGCCACGTCTTCCACGTCGGCGGCATAGATCAGCGGCGAGTAGGTAAACAGCTCTGTGCCCTCCCAGCGGGTTTTGACCGCCGGCAGGTAGTGCTCGGGCCGCGGCGAAAAGCGCAGCGTGGCCCCCTCTTGCAGATGCAGTTCGATATGGCTGTGCAGGATAATCGGGCCCTTGCTCAACCAGGTACCGCGGGGTATCACTACCCGCCCGCCGCCATCGGCGACCGCCGCGGCAATTGCGCGCAGGATGGCCGGGCGCGCATCGGCACCGTCGCCCGCCGAGATATCGAAATCGGTGATGGGATAGTTGCGTGCGGGAATCTGCGGCAGCTGGACCTCCGCCGGGATACGCGCGGCGCTCTCCCAAGGATCCGTCTCTGTCGCTGCGCACGGCAGAGACAGAAAGGTAAAAATGGCCAGCGTAATCACGGGCGCTCTGGAACTGGCCCGGCGACACTCTCTCATCACTTCGGCTCCTCGCGGCGGATGCCTTGTTATCTTTTTTAAGGCGGCAGGATGCCCTCCAGCTGCGCTCGCGCGGCCGGGACCACTTGGCTATTTGCCGATTTGTTATTGCTTTGTGCGACTGCGGGTAGTGGCTAGCTACTCGTTACCTGGCTTGCCGATGGTGGCCAGTATTCCACCATCGACATATACGATCTGGCCGGTGACGAAGTTGCTCGCTTCACTGGCCAGAAAGACGGCCGTACCCTGCAGGTCTTCCGGGTTGCCCCAGCGTCCCGCCGGCGTGCGGCTCAAAATAAATTCATTGAACGGATGGCCATCCACGCGGATCGGCGCTGTCTGGCTGGTGGCGAAATAGCCCGGGCCGATGCCGTTAACCTGCACATTGTGTCTGGCCCATTCGGTTGCCATGTTGCGCGTCAGCATTTTCAGGCCGCCCTTGGCCGCGGCGTAGGCGGAGACGGAATCCCGGCCCAGCTCACTCATCATTGAACAGATGTTGATGATCTTGCCCGCACCGCGCTCGATCATGCGCCTGGCCACCGGCCGCGTCATGGTGAAGACACCGGTCAGATTGGTTTCAATGACCTTGTTCCACTCTGACAGCTCCATTTCCAGCAGCGGCACCCGGCGGATAATGCCGGCATTGTTCACCAGCACATCGATCGGGCCCTGCTCCTGTTCGATCAGGCCCACCATGTCGGCCACTACGGCCTCTTCAGTGACGTCGAACAGATAGCCGTGCGCATCCAGACCCTTGTCTCGCAGCGCAGCCACCGCGCTGTCGAGTTTTTCCTGTGACGAGTGCCCGGTAATCACCAGTTTCGCCCCGGCGTTACCCAGACCTTCGGCCATGGCCATGCCCAGGCCGTGAGTGGCGCCGGTCACCAGCGCGACTTTGCCGGTTAGATCAAACAGTGCATTCGACATTTTTACTCCCGCTTGTTCTTTTTTCTCGGCCTGTGCCAGAGCCAGGCTTCGCACGTCCGGAAATTCCGTTCATTACTCTCGCTGCAAGGGGCGGCGCCTCTGTCGGCAGCCATTTGCTCTACAGCCTCATCGGCAATCGTTTCACAAACGGCTGCCGACAGAGGCGC
>NZ_JACZCR010000052.1 GCF_014904735.1 Microbulbifer hainanensis
TCAACGCTTCGGCGCTTTCATTAACGCAGCTGGTTGGGCTGCACGTGATCCATATCGCCGTAGTCCAGGTTTTCACCCGCCATGCCCCAGATAAAGGTGTAGTTACTGGTGCCCACTCCGGAATGCAGCGACCAGGTCGGCGAGATCACTGCCTGTTCATTGGTCATCCAGATGGTGCGGGTCTGCTGCGGCGGCCCCATGAAGTGGCACACGGCCTGATCTTCCGGCAGATTGAAATACATGTAGGCTTCCATGCGGCGGCTGTGGGTGTGGCACGGCATGGTGTTCCAGACGCTGCCGGGCGCCAGCTCGGTCATACCCATCTGCAGCTGACAGGTTTCCAGCACGTCGCTGACCAGCAGTTTGCGCAGTGTGCGCTTGTTGCAGGTTTCGCTGGCGCCGAGCTCGATCACCTGTGCATCGCCCTGGCCGACTTTGCGGGTCGGGCACTCGCGGTGCGCCGGCGTGGAATTGAGATAGAACTTGGCCGGCGCACTTTTGACGTTGCTACTGAATTTGACTTCCCTGCAGCCGCGGCTTACGTACAGGGCTTCTTTGGTACCGATTTCGTAGACGGTGCCATCGACCACGACACAGCCGGGGCCGCCAATATTGATTACGCCCAGCTCGCGGCGCTCGAGGAAATAATCTGCCTTCAGCGTATCCACGGTTTCCAGCAATACTTCCCTGTCGACCGGCATGACACCACCAACCATCATGCGATCCACATGGGTGTAGGTCAGGTGCACGGTGTCCGCTTCGAACAGTTTCGGCACCAGGAATTCTTCGCGCAGGCGCTCGGTATCGTAAGCGACATAATCCCGCGGGTGTGTGGCAAAGCGTTCGTCAAAAATTGTCGTCATGGTTACTTCTATCAGCTGCGCTTTTTCAGCAGTTCATGCATCTGCACACCGGCCATAATGAACGGCGCTGCGCCCTTCAGGTCGTCGTCGATCACCGGCTCGCTCATGTAATAGCGGTAGCTGCCATCGCGGCCGTAACCCAGGCCGGCCACTTCGCAGACATTGGTGAGGCTGATGCTGCCGTCGTGGTGGACCTGAACGAATTCATTCAACAGTCCGCGGTAGGACTTCTTCGCCAGCGGCACATAAGATTCGGGCAGGTAGCCCTTGTTGATGGCCTTGGCGAGAAAATAGGTGAACATGCTGCTGCCGCTGGCCTCGCGGTAGTTGCCCGGCGCATTCGGCTTGTCGGTAATCTGGAACCAGGTACCGGACTTCGCGTCCTGGTATTTCTTCAGCACCGGCGCCAGCTCGCGGATCATATCTTTCAGGTAGGCGCGCTGGTCGGCTTCTTCCGCCGGGATATAGTCGAGCACATCCACCAGCGCCATCGCCATCCAGCCCATACCGCGGGACCAGTGATAGGCGGACAGGCCACTGTCCGGATCGGCCCAGTCCTGCGCACGCTTTTCATCCCAGGCGTGGTAGTAGAGACCCGTTTCTGGATCGCGCAGCTTTTCGTGCACCACCTTGAATTCCGCCAGTACGTCGTCGAAGTCCGGGTGGTCCTGGGTCAGCTTGTCGTAGTGCGCCAGAAACGGCATGCCCATGTAGACCCCGTCCAGCCACACTTGGTAGGGATATCGCTTCTTGTGCCAGAAGGCACCGGCGGAAGTGCGCGGGTGATCCTCTAGCTGCGCGTGCAGCTTGTCCACGGCGGCCTTGTAACTGGATTTTTCATTGCGCTCGAACATGCGCAACAGCATTTTGCCGGCGTTGATGCTGTCGATATTGTATTTGGACTGCACATAGCCGTTGATGCTGCCGTCGTCGTTGACGAAGGAGCCCATGACTTTCTGAATGACGTCGGTGTAGCGGGCTTCCGGCGCGACCTGATAGAGGTCGTCGAAGGCCTGCATCAGCAGTCCGGTGGTGTATTCGAAATAGGCCGGGCGTTTGCGATGGGGATCGAAGCCGCCGAATGCCAAGTCGTAGGCGCTGCGCTGCAGTTCGGAATCCGCCAGCCGCTGGCTCCACTGCAGGGCGGCTTCCGCGGTCAGCGGCTGCTCTACCTGGGTGGTGGTTGCGCGGGTGGTCAGGCGCTTGCGCAGCGGCATGGTGAGCTTTTCCGCTTCGCGCTGCAGGTACTGCTCGAACTGCGCGGCGTCGGTGATAGGCCCCTTGTCGCTCGGCGTTTCCTGCTCCCAGGCGGCGGCAAAATAGTAATGGATCTGCTTGCCGGCGGGATCCAGTACCACGATCTGGTTGTGGTCGTCCTCGGTGACCTTTTCGATATCCTGCTTTCGCAGCAGCAGTCCCATGCCGAGCTTGCTGCCGTCGAGACTCTGTTTGCCGTAGGTACCGATATAGGTCCACGCCTTGCCGGTGATATTCATATCGCCGACCAGCAGCTGCGTGTCCGGCAGTTTCACCAGGCCGGTGACCATATTCTTCAGTTGTGCGCTGGTGTGTGCATTGACCTCGACCAGGCGGCTGCCCGCGTGCATCGACAGGGTCGAGTGCAGGTCGGTGTTTTCGCCGTCGACAGGCTGCCAACCGGAATAATTCATCGCAAACTGGGAGAACAGCGGGCCGTTGTCGACAACCTGCGCAGACCAGTGCTGCACGTCGCTGACACGCACGGCCTTGTCGCCATCCCAGTAGCCGTATCCGCCGATACCCAGCGCATCGCCGACCTTGAGGATATCCATACCCCAGTCGGACATTTCGTGATAGGAATCGAAACCGTCCTGCCCCACATCCTGCAGCACCGGTGCCGGGGTGCGCTTGCCGAAGATATCGAAGCCGTTGCGCCAGTCCAGGTAGACCCGGTAACCGACCAGGTCGGATTCGATACCCGGTCCTTCATAGCGGATAAACCAGGAGTGGTCCGTGTGTTCCTCGGGCACTTCCAGCTGCTGGACATTTTCGAAGTGGCCGCCTTCGTATTCGTGTCCTTTCCACTGGCCGCCGGTTTTGCGCGACAGCTCTGCCTGGGTGCGCTTATTCGCCGGTGCCAGGGTGTCTTCCGCCTCCGCGATGCGCAGCTGTGCAGTCGCTGCTGCGGCGATATCCAGCGTGAACAGAATACCGTCGCTGCTGCCGTCCGCGTCGCGGTCGACAATCTGCAGCGGCAGTTGCTCACCGCCCTGCCAGACTGCCAGCGCTTCCTGCGGATCCGCAGGCAAGCCGAGTTCGAGAAAACTGAGATAGACCGATTCATCCCGTCGCGCAAAATTGGATGGATTGGAGAGTTCCAGTTGCGCAATATCCGCCGCTGCCGCTTTGGTTGCCTGCGGTTGTGCAGCCTGAGTCTCTGCCGCCGGGTTCGGCTTTTCGCTACAGGCAGCCAGCGACGCCACGACAAGGGAAATTAAACTGAGTCGACCAACAAGTTTCATGGACATCTCCTCGAACTCGGTTATTTTTTACGGCTTTTTTGCGGCGGACTGCACCGCACCTGTACTTCGGACGACAAAAGGCGCGCGGCAAACGGGTTGCCGCGCGCCGCTGTCCGCCCCCGTCAGAACTTGTACTGCGCGCCGAGGTAGAACTGGCGCCCGGTGGTGTGATCAACCACGATACGATCGAAGTCCACCACCTGGACGTTCGCCTCATTGGTGAGGTTGATACCTTCCAGGCTCAGGGTGGTGTTGTCGTTCAGGTTGTAGCTCGCCACGAAGTCGACGTTGGTGGTGCCCAGGGTACCTTCGTAGTCCTGGCCGTTCCTCGTAGACGCCGGCGAACGGGTCATGTAGTCGCTGCGCTTGGCCAGCGAGACACGTGCGCTGAACTTGTCGTTCTCGTAGTAAGCGGTCGCGTTGTAAGTGTTTTTGGACATGCCGGTCAGGGCGTCGAGCAGCGGCTCTTCCGCAGTGCCGTAATTCATCTCCGAATCCACGTAGGTGTAGTTCAGGATGACACCGAAGTTTTCCATGATCGGCTGCTGGTACTGCACTTCGATACCGTTCAACTCGCCGCCTTCACCGTTGACTTTCTTGTTGATATTCCACGACTCGTTGACGCCGTAGGTGCCTCCGGCACCTTCCAGGGCAGATGCATCGAGACCGGTGTCCGCCCAGGGACGACCATCTTCTGAAGCGCTGGTGATGAACGAATTGACGTCTTTGTAGAAGTACGCCACCGCCAGTACTGCGTCGTCGGCGAAGTACCACTCGTAGGAGAGGTCATAGGCGCGGGCGCGGAACGGATCCAGTTTCGGGTTACCGAAACTCACTTCACCGTTGTAGGTGTCGATGCTGCCGTAGGGACTCAGGTCACCCAGGGACGGGCGCGCCATCACATCCGCCACGGAGAAACGCAGCACCATGTCTTCGCGCACATCCAGTGCCAGGTTCAGGGACGGCAGCACATCGTCGTACTCGTTCTGGGCGGAAACCGGAATGATCTCGGAACCGGTTTCAGTGGCGCGCTTGGTCCAGCCGTTGGACTTCACCTCGGTGGTCACGTGGCGAACACCGAAGTTACCGCGGAACGGCAGGGAGAGGAGTTCACTGTTCCAACCCAACTGCAGGTAGACACCGGTATCGTCTTCGCTCACGGAGCGATTGTCCTGCGGCCGCGTCTCGTAGGGGTTTGAACCGATCGCATCGGCGATGTCGCCGGCCGCCCAGTTGTAAATTTCATTGACGTTCGGGGACCACCAGGTGACGCCGTTCATGCTGACGGTGTTGCCGCCGAAGTTCGCTGCGGACACATCGCTGTATTTGGGCTCGCCGCGGTATTCCTGCACGTCGAACTCGAAGCCCTTCTGCGAAACACCGGCCTTGGCACTCCACACTTCGTTGAAGTCGTATTCAACATTGAAGGCAACAGTATTGAAGGTGTTGTCGACGCTGTTCGGGCGGTGGCGAACCTGCACCAGGTCGAAGTTCTGCGCATCGGCCGTATTGAAACCACCGAAATCCAGTTTACCGCCGGCCGTGTAGGTAAAGGCACTGGGGATACCGTAGGCATCGATGATCGCGGTGGTCTGCATCGGGTTGGTGAAGTTTGATTCTGAGGCGCCGACGATGCCGTCCACACGCAGCTTGTCACTGAAGTCGTGGGAAGCGCGGACGGAGAACTGGTCAAACTTGGTTTCCAGTTTGTCGAACCGGTTTTCGATACGGACGGCGTAATTGTCCATGGTCATGGACGACAGGGTGCCGTTGCCGTCCAGGGTGTAATCGGTGACATCGACGACCGGGTAGTTGAATTTTTCCTTGATACCGACTTCGACAAACTCTTCCTGACGGGTCGCGTCATAGTTGGAGGTCAGGTAATCCACCAGGATCTCGGTGCGGTCGCTCGGGCGGAATTGCAGGGTTCCGGTAAAGCCCTGGCGCTCCTGCTCGTGGGTGAAGTTGCCGTAGCGCGGAATACGCGGGAAGAAACCTTCGTTCAGCGCGGCCAGTTCAGCATCGTCGGCACAGGCGGAGCAGTTCACGAAGTCTTCGCTGTTGCTCCAGCGCACAGTAGAGAAACCCTGCTCCAGGATATTGCGCTTGGAGTAAGTATAAGAAGCCATCCAGCCAATAGTCTCGGCTTCGTTTTTGCCCGCGATCAGAAAGGAAGTGCGCGGGTCGTAATCATCGGCCTGATCGTTGTAGCCCATCTGACCGTTGGCAGCGAAGGTAAACGATTTTTCGTAATCCAGCGGCTTACCGGTATTCAGGTCCACCGTGGCACCGAGGGAACCTTCGTCCAGTTCGGCGGAAGAGGTCTTGTGCACCGTGAGGTTGGAAAAGAGCTCGGAGGCGAATGTATTGAAATCGAAGGAACGGCTGCGGTTGGCGCCGCCGGAGGAATCGGTTCCCCCGGTAGTGGAAATCGCTTCCAGCCCGTTGACCCGCACTCGCGTGAACTGCGGCCCCAAGCCGCGCACGGAGATGTTGCGGCCCTCACCCGCGTCGCGGGTAATCGCCACGCCTGGAATACGCTGTAGCGATTCGGCGAGGTTCAGGTCGGGAAAGTCGGCGATATCCTCGGCAAGGATCGCGTCCTTGCTGCCCACTGCGTAGCGCTTCTGGTCGAGCGCGCGGGCGAGGCTCTCGCGGTAACTGGCGGTGACGACAACCTCTTCCAGCGAGGCATCGTCGGTCCGGGTATTCGTATTGGCTTCCTGCCCGATAGCCGGTACCGCAATCATGGCTATGGCAAGCGTGAGGGGTTTGAACTCGAAAGTCTTCATGACACTCATCTCCGCTTCTCTCATTTATTGTTGGCAAACCTATATTGGTAATACCACTTATTATTAAAGCGAGCTGATAATGGCACACGGATGACCAAATAACAACAAACTGGCTGACCAATTATCGCTTACCTTCGATCCATCGTCGGACCAGTGGATTTGAGCGCCAGCAGCGTACCATCACTGTTTCAGCCGGGACGAAAGTCTTTTCCGTTGATACTGACGCCTCTGGCGGTCAGGCCGGTCACCGCCTCGATCACACCGAGGGTTCCGGCGCGCTCGATATGGCTGTGAGATAAATGCAGGCCGCGAATCGGCGCCCGGTCGAAACCGCGAATATGGAAGGCGCGCTCGGCCCGCTTGCAGCGCAGGTTGTCGACGAAGATGTTGTACACCTCCGGGTCATACGGCCCCTCGTCGCCCTCCTCATAGAAGAAGTTGATCACGATGACATCTTTCACCTGGCCGATACTGACATTGCGCACATAGATATCGTGTATCTCGCCGCCGCGCATGGCATTGGTCTTGATGCGCAGCCCGCGCTCCAGGTTGGGGCTGCTCATCACGCAGTTCTCCAGAAACACGTTGCGCACACCGCCGGAAATCTCGCTACCCAGCACCAGGCCGCCGTGACCGTCGCGCATGCGGCAGTTGCGGATGACGATATTCTCGCTGGGCGTGGCCAGGCGGCGACCATCGGCGTTGCGGCCCGACTTGATCGCGATGCAGTCGTCGCCGTTGTCGAACAGGCAATCCTCGATCAGCACATTGCGGCAGGACTCCGGGTCGCAGCCGTCGGAATTCGGCCCGTGGCTGCGCGCGGTCACCCGGCGCACCGTGACGTTCTCGCTCATCACTGGATGCATGACCCAGAACGGGGAATTTTCCAGCGTCACATCTTCAATGAGGACATTGCGGCAGGCGTAGAACTGCACCAGCGGCGGCCGCAGGTAACTGCCATCCGCGTAGACGCGCTCCGCCACCGGCAGGCCCTTTTCCGCATCCGCGAACAGGGCGTCGCGCGCCGCTTTCTGGGTCGGGCTGTCGCGAAAAGCGCACTTGGTGTTCTTGCCTTTCCACGGCCACCAGGTGTCGCAATCCGCACCGCCATCGATGCGCCCCTTGCCGGTCAGCGCGACGTTTTCACAGCCGTAGGCATAGATCAGCGGCGAGTACCCCATCAGCTCCATACCTTCCCAGCGGGTTTTCACCGCCGGTAGGTAGCGCTCGGGCTCGGGAATGAAGGAAATGGTGGCGCCTTCCTGCAGGTGCAGTTCGGTATTGGAGACGAGGTGAATCGGGCCGGTGCGGTAGTCGCCCGGCGGTACCGTGATACGGCCGCCGCCGGCCTTGCGGCAGGCCGCCACGGCGTCGGCGAAGAAACGGCTGGCGTCCTCGCGGCCATCGCCGCTGGCGCCCAGTGCTTTCAGGTCGAATTCCCGCACGGGAATCCGCGGCAGTTCGATGGCCTCGAGAATCTCCGGCACGGCGCTCCAGGCACCGCGGTAGTCTCCGAGTTGCGGACGGCTCATGGCCCGCCCAATGGAAGGCAGTACGGCCGGAACGGCGGCCACAGCCAGGGTTGAACGCAGGAAGTTGCGCCGATCGACTCTCATCGTGTGCCTCCCGAAACTTATTTTTTTATTGCAGGATCCCGTTTGCCATAAAGCGGCAAGACCAGAATGGAGGTTTTCAACAGTCTGTCATACCAATTTTGGCGAGGCAATAGCGGCGGGGGTCGAATAACGCGAATCGTACGGTGATCAGGCGACGGGAAATACAGTGGCCAATAAAGCGGGAGAAGCGACGGGGAAGGATAGAGCCGGCGGAGTGATATCCCCGCCGGCTGCTGTGATCAGGGCAGTGCGAAACGCTCACGGGCGGCGTTGACCTCACGGCGCGCGGCTTCCAATGCCTCGGCTTCGGTGGCGTCCAACAGCTGCTGTACCACACGCTGCAGGTGGTCGCGCATGGCGTTGCGGGCCGCGTCGGCGTCGCGTTGCTTGATGGCGTTGAGGACCTTCAGGTGCTCCTCGATGCGCGGCTTGGAGCCCGCCTGGCGCACCTTCTCCAGAATCCGCGCGGACACGGTGGAGCTGTTGCGCAGCTGCCACAGGTGTTCGCAAACGGAAACCACGGCGTCGTTGTGGGTGCCGCGGGCGATATGCAGGTGGAACTTCTCATCGGCGACCTCGGCCTTGGCCTCGGTGGCGTTCTCCGCGATCATCTCCTGGAGGATGCCCTCCAGCTCGGCGATCTCCTCCTCGCTCATCTGGCGCGCGGCCAGGCCCGCGGCCTCGCCCTCGAACATGATGCGGGCCTGCAGGATCTCGAACGGGCCGATATCGGATTCGGAGGCCTTGAAAGCACCCGCCTCGGCGTCCACCACGTAGACGCCCGAGCCGCCCTTCACTTCTACACAGCCGGCCAGCTCCAGCGCGATGATCGCCTCGCGCACCGTGGGGCGGCTGACTTCAAAGCGCTCGGCCAGCTTGCGCTCTGCCGGTAGCCGTGTGCCGGGCGGATAGTCGCCGGCGGCGATGGCGGCGGCCAGTTGTTCCGCCACCTGTTGATACAGTCGCGCACCCTGCATGAAGCGTGTCTCCGTAAATGCGGTAAGAAACGGTGTCGGCGCAGTTTAGCAGATGGGGTTAAACCGCCACAACAGAAGATCTACCACCTCAGTCTTACCAAAATTAACCAAACTGCTGATTGCGGCCTTACCAATATAGTGCTAGATTGCAACCAATCACAGAGCCCGATGACAGAAAATTAACAACGATAAGATTTCTGGCCGCAGGTGATGTATTCGACCGCCTGCCCGGTACGGAGTCAGTACACAGATGGACCTTATTCATATCCACACCGCCGACAATGTCGCCCTCTGCCGCGCGCAAATGCCCGCGGGCAGCCTCGTCAACTGGCGCGGCGGCATGCTCGAGCTGGCGACAGCGATTCCCGCCATGCACAAGGTGTCCGTGGCGCCGATTGCCTGTGGCGAGTCCGTGCTCAAGTACGGACAGCCCATCGGCGTGGCGACGCGGAATATCGCCGCCGGTGAGCACGTGCACGAACACAACATGTGTGCCGACGCGCAGCGCGCCGACTACGCCTTCTGCAGCGACACGCAACCCGCCGACATGGTGGAAGAAACTGCGCGCGCAACCTTTGCAGGCTTCCGCCGCAGCAACGGCCGCGTGGGCACGCGCAATTTCCTCGCGGTGGTGTCCACGGTCAACTGCTCGGTAACGGTCTCCCGCGCCGTGGCCGCGCACTTCCAGAACAGCGGCAAGCTGCGCGACTTTCCCAATATCGACGGCGTGGTGGCGCTCGGCCACGACAGCGGCTGTGGCATGTCCAACGCCGACGAGGGCTATCGCACACTGCTGCGCACACTGAATGGCTATATCGGCCACCCCAATTTTGCCGGCGTGCTGCTGATCGGGCTCGGCTGCGAATCCATGCAGATCAGCAGCGTGCTGCGCGAGTACGGCCTGGAGCCGGGTCCGCTGTTCCAGACACTGACGATCCAGCAGCAGGGCGGCACCCGCGCGGCCATCCAGGCCGGTATCGACAGACTCACGGAAATGCTGCCCGCCGCCGATGCCTGTCGCCGGGAAACAGTGCCAGTATCGGAACTGACCCTGGCGGTACAGTGCGGCGGCAGCGATGCCTTTTCCGGCATTACCGCCAACTCCGCTCTCGGTGCAGCCGCAGACCTGCTGGTGCGCCATGGCGGCACGGTGATCTACTCCGAGACCCCGGAGATCTACGGCGCTGAACACCTGTTCACCCGCCGCGCGGCTTCCCCTGAGGTTGCGCAGAAACTGGTGGATCGCATCCACTGGTGGGAGCACTACACCGAGATCAACGGCGTGACGCTGAACAACAATCCCTCGCCGGGGAACAAGGCCGGCGGCCTGACGACCATCGCGGAGAAATCCCTCGGCGCCCAGGCCAAGGGCGGCACCACGGCGCTGCAGGACTTTTACCTTTACGCCGAACCGGTGCGCAGCAAGGGCCTGGTGTTTATGGACAGCCCGGGTTTCGACCCGGTTTCCGTCACCGGCCAGATCGCCTCCGGTGCCAATGTGGTCTGTTTTACCACCGGACGCGGTTCAGCGTTCGGCGCCAAGCCGGTACCCAGCGTCAAACTGGCGAGTAATTCCCTGCTGTACGAACGCATGCGTGAAGATATGGATATCGACTGCGGCGGGATTATCGAGGGCGAGTACACGGTGGCTGAACGCGGTGAATATATTTTCCAGCGCGTACTCGCCATCGCGTCCGGCGAGCGCAGTGCCAGCGAGCTGCTCGACTACGGCGACAATGAATTCGCTCCCTGGCGTATCGGCGCAGTGATCTGATTCACCGCGCCGCTGGCGGAAGCGTTCCCGCCTCGCGGCTATTCTTTCCGCATCCACCCACTACCTGAGCAACCGCCGCGCTGTTGCGTCAGCGCAGTGTTTGCAGGCTTACAGGGTTACCAGGCTGGCCAGCACCGTGATAACGGCCCCGACCGACAGCAGCAACAGATAGGCATTGCCGAGAATAAAGAACTTCAGCAGGGTCATCGGCCAGCCCTGGCCGTAAACTCTTTTCTGCATCAACAGCAGGTAAATCGGCATCCACACGAGCAGGACTACGAACAGAATATTGAGCAGGGTCCCGAGCAGCGGCAGTTTCTCTGCCGCCCAGGGCTGCAGGTCCATCGTCAGCAGTGTCAGCAACATCGCCAGGCTGAGGAAGGCATGGCTGTGCAGGGCGACGATCATGTGCTCCATGTACAGCCGGCGCTTGAACAGGTACAGCAGGCTCAGCAGCAGCGTGAATATCGGCAGCAGCACAAACAGCGTCGACGGAATGGCACCGAACAGGGCGTCCTTGAACAGGTTGGGATCCTTTTCAATGCGCTTCACGTTCTCCGCGATATGCGCGAATTTATAGGTAAACCACGCATTGGTGCTCTCGGGAAACCCGTCAATGTCGACGGGATCGGCTTCCGGATCCCAATCGCCGAACAGGGCTGATGTTACGCTCTCGTCACTCTCTGCCGGCACTGTTGGCGGCGGGGCCTTACCCTGCAGTTCGGCAATGCGCAGCCGCGCACTCTGGTTGACGATCTGTTCGACACCGCTGAGAGCGCCATCCACTCCCGGTACACCGGCACTGTCTTTCCTCGACTCTTCCAGATTCGCCAGTGCCTCGGCGCGAATGCGCTCCACTTCCTCCACTGTCTGTGCGCGCTCCATGTCGCCGTTCATGACAGTCGCCGGTGTCGAACCGGATGGAGAGGTTCCGACGCCGATACTCCAGTCGGTACTCAGCTGCGCAACGAAGAACGCAATCAGGCAGAGAAAAACAAACAGACGCACCGGGCTCACATAGCGCACCCGGCGCCCGGCGAGATATTCCTGGGTGAGGAAGCCGGGACGCAGCAGCAGGGGTTTGAGCGTGCGCAGGATGCGGGAATCGAGGGCAAAAACCGTATCGAGAAAATCGCCGATGATGTGTGAAAAATGTCGCACCATGCCGTTGATGGGCTGCCCACAGGCATAACAGTGCGGGCCAAGCAATGGCGTGCCGCAGTTAGAACAGTCCGCCGGCGATGAAGGTGGGGATTCCGCGGTCGGCTTGGCCGCGCTCTCGCGCTGTGCCGGCGAATCCAGTTCCAGTGTTTCCATGCTTATTATTTTTCCTGTCTCTGCCCGCACTGCTTCCGTCGTATTTCGGGAGAACTGCAGTTATCCAATGGGCGCTGTACTGCTAGAGCGGATCGACAGCGCCCGCACCAGACGGCGACGCTGCATCTGATCCGATAGTACTGCGAAATTGGCCGGAAAAATACTGCGGGCAATGCGCCGCGGCCGCTTGCATAGCGCACAAAGTGCGCTCTGTTGCCGCGGCAATAGATCGGCACCGCGCCTGCGGGGCTAGACGCGGTGCCGCATGGTTGCGATCAGTTTTCCTGCAGGAACCGGGCGATGGTGCGCAGGCCGTGCCCCTTGGCACCCTGCGCCCACAGATCGTTGCCGCTGGGCAGATAGGAACCGGACAGGTCCATGTGCACCCAGTCGCGGCCGCGATCGCGCACGAAGTAGGCGAGGAAGGCTGCCGCGGTGGAGGCGCCGGGGCTACCGTCGATGCCGACGTTGGCAATTTCGGCAAAACCGGACGGAATCTGCTCCAGGTGGAAAGTCTCCAGTGGCAGGCGCCAGGCTTTTTCGTTTTCACCGGCTGCGGCATTCAGCACCATTTGCGCGGTGTCATCCTCGAAACTCAGCACCGAGTTGTAATCGCGACCAACGGCCATTTTGGCCGCACCGGTCAGGGTGGCGGCATCCAGGATCCAGCGCGGCTCCTGTTCGGACGCGGCGATCAGGCCATCAGCCAGTACCAGTCGCCCCTCGGCGTCGGTATTGAGAATTTCGGCGGTGACACCGTTCTTATAGCGGATCACGTCGCCGAGCTTGAAGGCGCGGCCAGAGATCAGGTTTTCCGCACAGCACAGGTAGAGCTTTACGCGCTTTTGCAGTCCGCGTGCAATCGCCAGCGCCAGGCCGCCGGTGACCATCGCCGCACCGCCCATATCGGACTTCATTGTCGCCATATTGCTCGATGGCTTAATGCTGTAACCGCCGGAATCGAAGGTGATGCCCTTGCCCACCAGGCAGAAATCCACCGGCGCGCTGTCATCGCCGCCCGGGTTGTAATCCAGCTGCAGCATGGCCGGTGCGCGGTCGCTACCGCGGCCGACGGTGTGGATACCGACAAAACCCTCTTTGAGCAGGTCGTCGCCCGCAATGATCTTGTAGCTGACCGTCTTGGGATCCAGTTTCTGCAGCATGTCCGCCGCGCTCTGCGCCAGTACTTCCGGCGATACGTCCTCGGGCGTGCCGTTGGTCACCTCACGCACCCACAGTGCCGCAGCTTTGCGCGCGTTCAGTTCGCGCAGATCGGCCTCGCTCGCGCCGCCCCAGTCGAGGTCATTGTCGCGGTTCGGGTTGTAGTAGCCGGCCCAGAAGGCCCAGCGCCGCTCCAGGTCCCAGCCGTCGCCGGACAGCTTCACCGCGGGCACACCCATACCGTCGAGGCGCCGCGCCGCGCGCTGCGCCGCGACCAGCGGTGACCCGGTGGCGGCGGTGGCGTGTACCGTGGCCCCGCTATCGGAAAAGCTCAGCAGCGCCTTCTCGCCCCAGGGATCCCCCGCAGCGGTCTGCACCAGTTGTACCTGCATTGCATCTGTCATACATCTACCCCGATCTGTATTGGGTTGCCTGAATCAGAGCCAGTTAACAGCTCTTTCACTAAAACGGCGACATTCTAACAGCCTGCCAGCAGCACTGCCCCGGCGGCCAACGTGGAAGTTTGCGCCGCGCCCGCGCGCGCCGATAAACTCACCGCAGGAAATAAAAATAGACACAGGGAAGCCACCATGACAGATGCCTGTCACTACCACTCTGCCAGGGATGCCAGCTGGCAATGCCATCCGTGCCAGCGCCACTACTGCAGCGAATGCATTCCCGGCGCTGCAGCCAACTATCCACAGGGCCGACCGGATTGCCCGCTGTGCCACAAGGCGCTGGATGACATTGGCGCCAGCAACAGCGCCAAACCTTTCTGGCAGATGGGGCTTTTCTACTTCCGCTATGCGCTGCAGCCGGGCCCACTGACCCTGGTCGGGCTCGCCGCTGCCTCGGGACTGCTGATGACCGGGCTCGGCTTCCTGTCGATATTCCTGCTGATCGCCGTGGCCGCGATCGTCACCCGCTACAACCTGCTCGTTATCGAAACGTTAGCCCGCGGGCAGCTTCAGCCGCCGGCATTCGGCGATGCCCTTGACGGCAACAGCGCACCGCTTTTCCTCAAGGTGATCGGCATGATCCTGGTGGCCGGCTTCGCCGGCGCCTTCGTGGCGCAGCTCGGTGAAGGGGCCCTGCAGGTCTACTCCATCGCCCTGTCGCTGCTGGCGCCGGCAGCAATGATTGTGCTGGCACTGGAAAACAGCCTGCGCTCCGCCATCAACCCGCTGAAGTTGCTGCAGTTCACTGTCATTATCGGCTGGCCCTACTGGCTGTTGTGGCTCGCCACCAGTGCCGTATCCGCCGCGCCGGAACTGCTGCTCGGCGAGATCGCCGACAAACTGCCGCCGCTGGCTATCGTGCCCGTCGTCGCCGCCGTCACCACCTATTTCTATATCGTCACCAGTGCGATGATGGGCTACATCTGCCTGTCGCGGCAGCAGCGGCTCGGCATCAGCGCAGAGCGTGATGATGAAGACAGCTTCCTCGAAGAGTCAGAGTTCGACCGCGCCCGGGCGCTGGCCCACGCGCACATACTGCTGCGCGAAAGTAATTTCAACGGCGCCCGCCGCGCGCTGGTGGAAACCCTGCGCCGCTTCCCAGACGACCCAGCGCTGAACGAGCGCTACTACCGCCTGCTGCTGGCCACCCAGGACAAGAAGGCCCTGCGCGAACTGGGCCCGCACCTCCTGGAGAAATTCATTCGCATGAACCGCGCCCACAAGGCCGCGGAACTGTATCTGGCCACCGACCCGCTGCCCACCATCGACAAATCCTACCTCCGCCACCAGCTGGCCGACGCCCTCTACCGCCAGCAAAAGTACCGTCAAGCCGCATCCCTGCTGCACAATCTGCACAAGGACGACAAGGACTATCGCCACCTGGACGCCGCCTACCTGCTGCTGGCGCAGGTATTCCTCGACGGATTCAACCGGGAAGATATGGCGAAACAGCTGGTGGTTTTTGTGCAGCGCCATTTCCCCAACAGCAAGCTGAAGAAACAGGTGGAGACCCTAAAAAAGGTGCTCGAGGGAACGCCGGCGACGAGCTAAGTGGCGCACTTGTACCGATACGGCATGGTTATATATGACCATTTATGGCTACATATGGATATCCATGGTCATATCTGACCATATGTGTAGATATAACCATGCCTATTAATAAAACTGTTATAAGAAATGGAGAGTTTAGTTGTTTATAGTTTCCCTTACATATAAAACAGAATTATCTGAAGTGGATAAACACATTGATGGTCATGTTGCTTTTCTTGAAAAGTATTATGCCAGGGGTAATTTTATTGTTTCAGGTCGTAAAGTACCTCGTACTGGAGGTATCATATTAGTTCAAGCAGCAAACTTAAATGAAGTGGAAAAAATCATAGAAGAAGATCCATTTCATATTGCTGATTTGGCCAATTACGATATTACAGAGTTCATACCAACGATGGCG
>NZ_JACZCR010000053.1 GCF_014904735.1 Microbulbifer hainanensis
GGCGCAAAAGCTGCCAACTATTTCGGGCCGCAGAGCCATGCGTTAGGCCGCCGTACATGAACAACGAGGAAAGAATGTCTAAAGTGGTGTGGAAAGAGGGATCTGTAATAAGTATTGAAACTAGACTGGGTTTGTTCACTTTGGCGCAGATGGCGAAATCCCCATATCTGATATTTTTCAATATTTTTAGACGGGAACAAAATTGGGGCGATGTCGATTTAAATGAAGTGCCAGTTTTGTTTTGCAAAGCAATTACAAGGCAGTTTCTTAAATTTAGTAATGTTCGTAAGCAAAAGGTAGCTGCACCAAAAAATGATTTGAGTTTGCCTGATAAATGGATACACGGATATAGCGCAAGTAGACTTGTAACGGTATGGGAGGGCACTCCTAAAGAACGCAAATTCGTCTTTATCGGTGACGGTGGTGATCTGGTAAGGATAGATATAAATAATCACAAAGGTGGGCCATACAAACACCGTAGCGGGGTATATGATGAAGTTTTGGAAGAGAATATTAAAGACTCGGATGTAATTAATTCGTATGAGTTGACAGGCCAGGCTGTATTTCCGTCAATGAACGAAAGACTATATTTATGTTCACTCGAAGGAAAAAACGTTGATCCGGAGAAGGTCATTAAATTTAATCTTCCAATTCCAGATGTATTTGATACTTATATTAATATTTTATCCGCTAAAGATGACGATGACCGCAATGCAATGCTTAGCTTATACAAAGCTTAGCTTCATGATTAAAGAGCAGAACATGCCTAACAATCAGCAGCAAGGGACCCCGTTACGTTCCGGCAACTTGTGGTTCGCTGCGCTCACTTTACCACAAGTTACCTCCACTCCACGGGGCCCCTGTGCCGGGCGTTATGAGTAATACTTACCTATGATAAAAAATATTTCGGCTACAATTTTAATATTAGTTTCAAATATAGCTATTGCTTGCAACGATAACAAAGTTAATATCTACAAATATGTAACTGATTCAAAGGTAGAAAAAACCGAAATTATTAGTGGTTGCCGAAATGTAAATTTTTTGCTGACTCCTAAATTTTTTAATGAGGGTCATTACTTAGGTGCAATGATGGTAAATATAAAGAGTCCTTCAGGTGGCCTCCTTGCCAGCATTCCGGTGTCAATATCTGAAGAATCTGGCTATAGAACTGCCAATGCTTGTTTGTCTGAAATTGCATTGAAAAATAGTGAACTAGAATTTATTTTTTACATCAATCTCGAGCTGAGCTAATCGACAATGGTTATCAAGTGCAAGGGGGTATGGCTTGCCTTCATACCGAAAAGGTACAGCTTACCAGTCTCATAGAAACTCATAACAAAGCCAGGCAGTAAGCTACGGGCCTTTGGCCCTTCGCGGGACGCCCAACGCTGTGCACATATTGCGCGGGTCGCTACGCTCCCAAATTTCGCACAATATGTGCACAGCTTTGGCCGCTGATCTGTAACCACTTTCGTGGACGGTATTCACTGTTCATGAAAGAGGTCCAGAATGGGACAAACAAAAAAGCGTAACTACGATCGTTACACATTGGCTTACAAACTTCAGGCCGTTAAATTGGCCAATCATCCTGACGTTAGGTCAAAGGATGTGGCAGAATCTCTCGGCATACATCCGGTGATGCTGTATCGGTGGCAGATGGAGCGCCGCCGAGGAGAGCTGAAGGAAAATAAGCATATGAAGCCATCCAAGCCATCACCTAAACGTCGTCCTGATAGAGCTGATCCAGTAAAAGAAGCTGAGGAGAAATTGGCCTCCGCAGAAAAGAAGATCAAGAAACTGGAGAGGGAACTGGCAAACCGTAATGACGAGATTGATTTGCTAAAAAAGGCCGAGCGGTTCTTCCAGCGGAAAAAGTAAAGCTCTTCGAGCTGGTTGAGAAGAACCGCAAAGGGCGAGATGTCAGAAAACTGTGTAACCTGCTAGGTGTATCGAAAAGCGGTTTCTATGCTTGGCGCACTCGTTAAGAGTGTGAGCGGCGCAAGCATGATCGCCGCCTTACAGACGCCATTGTCGAGCTGCACCAGGGGTTCAGAAAGGCTTACGGAGCGCGTCGAGTACACCAACAGCTGAAGCGCAGAGGCTTATCCTGTAGCGTCAGGCGTGTATCACGTCTTATGAAGGGAGCTGGCATAAAAGCTTCAAGTAGAGGCCTCTATACGTGGAATCCTGGCAAGCATGAATTTTATTCTGCTACGGGCAATCAGCTTGGCGCGGAAGATCCGGCGGATTCCTCGGGTCGGCAGTGGGCCGGAGACTTTACCTATATCAAGACGGGTACTGGCTGGATATATCATGCCGTTGTGATCGACTTATTCACAAGATCAGTAGTCGGATGGTCATTCAGTAGAAAGCGGAATAGCGAGCTGACGAAAAGCGCACTTAAGATGGCCTTGGCGCGTCAGCGCCCACAAGCAGGGTGCATCTTCCATTCTGATCAGGGAATTGAATATGCAGCACATGAGTATCGTGAGCTTGTTGAATCGGCAGGTATGACGCGGAGCATGAGTCGAAGGGGCAATCCTCTGGATAATGCCATTGTAGAATCGTTCTTCCATAGCATGAAGACGGAACTTGTTCATCAGAGGATGTTTGAGAACGAAATCGATGCTGTTGCGCATATCATCGAATACATCGAGTTCTATAATCGAGAGCGGCTTCATTCCAGCCTCGATTACCAATCGCCGTCAGAGTATGAAAAACTGGCGGCATAAAGTGTCCACAAAAGTGGTAGCAGATCACGCCCCTGCTGGCGGCGTTAGACGGAAGACTTACCCACGCTTAGTAGACACTCTGTATAGTTAGGTTTCGGCCTAACACGGAGGTGTACCATGGGTAAGAAGAGAACTCAGGCTTA
>NZ_JACZCR010000054.1 GCF_014904735.1 Microbulbifer hainanensis
AAGCCTGAGTTCTCTTCTTACCCATGGTACACCTCCGTGTTAGGCCGAAACCTAACTATACAGAGTGTCTACTAAGCGTGGGTAAGTCTTGAACCTAACGCCGCCAGCATGCGCAGCTTTGCAGTGGAGGCGAAGCCGCAACGAAAAAGCCGTCGCCGTGCCTGGCCTTGTTAGGTGTTCCCTCAGGTTTGCAGCTATTTTTTATAGGCATAGTAGGTTCTTACTGCCTTTTTATCCCCATTTGCGACCGTTACTCGTAGCATTCCGTCGTCGATGGATATGTTTCCACAAGTGCTACTGTGGCAACCGTCCTTTTCTAACAGGTCTCTACAGATGGGGCACTCCAAGTAGTGACCCGACCAACCCTTTTCAGTTGGTCCGTGCGAACAAAACTCGACTTTAAAGTTGCTAGAAAGCTCATCTAGTGTCGTGCGCCCTGGGAATTTCACATTTACACCTAACGCTCGGTTTAGGGGCGGCTGGAGCGTAGCGTAAGCCGTCCCAGCCGCGCATTTCGCGGCGATTACAACCGCTTGTTAGGTTGCTAGAACACTACGTAGCGCGGACTTTCTTGAGTCGAAGCAGGGCTGAGTTCCGCGGGCCAATGCCCTTTTTCGAACCATTCCCACTGTGCTTCCAATTCAATTGGAGGACATATTTCCTCCAAAATAAATATCGCTTGTAATGCAAACGTCCATGCCGCATGGTATGCAGCTATATTTGGCGCATACCATACGTCCTCCCCTTCAACAAATGGTACTCTTTCTTTTGCTTTCTCCAAGCAAAAGTCCAATAACTTATCCCAGTAAACAATCAAGTCTTGATCTTCTGATATTAATTTATCGCAGTATGCTTGTTGCTGAAAATGTATGGCGCTTACACGCTCACATTCTGGCCCTTGCCATTCATCCCAAGACAATATGCGTTCAGGATAATCTATCAGATTTTTTCCCACTGAACCGAACAGATCTACGCTGTCTAGATTTTGTACGAAAGCTTCAAAAGCTTGATTCATGCGAAAACCTAACGCCTTGCTTTGGGGCCGAAGTGAAGCATAGCAGAACGGAGGTCCCGGCCGCGAAGCGGCGAAAACAGCAACTTGTTATGTGGTTGGTGGATAACATTAAACACCGGCTTTGACCATTTCTTTAATTTTGCTGGCCTTTTCGAAATGATCTAATTTATGGGTTTCAATCCACCACCGGGCTGCTTCCATAAGAACTTCGGACTGATCGTTCTTGTTTTTAAAAAACGCATAGAAGGATAGTCCCACATCCGCGCCTTTTTTCTCAATTTTCTGATCACATACTTCAATGATCTTTTCTCTAAGTTTTTCTCGCAAATCACTATTCCTTTGATGCAGCACATAACGACCCGCACAGGGGCAGGCAAATAAGCGCAGCGTTTTGGCTGTCCCAGCGACCAACGGGAGCGATTGCTGCGGCTTGTTAGTTGCTTCAGACACCAAGGTTTCTCCGAAGCACTTCAGCTGATTTGATAATACGGTCAGTTCTGTACAATTCTGGGTGCTTCTCGGAGTCTTTGTAATCCGTGGGCTCACCTGTATTAGCATTTACGACCCAAGACACCTCTGGGCGACGCTCACCCAAGTGCAAGCCTACAGACTGAGAATTTCCGCCAAGTATCTCGGCAACAACGCCGTAGGTACAGCGAGTTTTTACCTTATTCAGGTATTCGATAATTATCTGAATTTTCTCTTCCATATCTCAAATATCCTTGAGCAACTAACGCCCACAGTAGGGGCGGCTTACCTTGTGCGCCTTTTGCGCAAAACTGGGAGCGTAGCGACCTGCGCAAAGGGCGCACAAGGTAAGACGTCCCGCGGAGGCCCGAAGGGCCATAGCATACTATCTGTGATTGTTAGGCTTTTCGGACTGACCGAACCATGGCTTGAATAGATTTTTCCTCTAAACCCTTGTATTCCAGATCACAGTTATAAGTAATTAACAAAAATTCATTTTCGACGGCAATGTACCAAACTTTCCAGTAAACCCCAGAATCAACATACTCGGATGTTAATGCCGGCAGCGATTGAATTGGAAATTTACTCAAGATCGCGTTACTTGGATTATTATCCACAGCAATCTCTTTAAATTGTTGCTCTGAAATTTTTTCAGTAAATTTATAAACACTTATCTGCAAAGCTCCGGCGCCATCGTCTTTATAGAAAGACCATAAATCATCATCTGCTTGTAACTTCCACTCGTTCAGCTTAGTAATTTTCCAATTACTACCTTCTGGCTGCACAACTGCATCTTTAGCAAAGACGACAGCGGAAATAGTTAGTGAAAATATGAATGATGCGAGTTTTCTCATGTCTATAGCCTAACGCCTCAAACACCGGCTTGGTGAAGTTGGCGGCTTTTTTGGAACAAAAAAGGTGACAGCTTTACCAAGTCCGCGTGCTTTGACTTGTTAAGCGACTGGCTGTGGAGGGCCACTACGACCAGCTGAATCATAACCGTCACCTAACATATTAATAACATTTTGAACTGCCCACTCTAGCTCGTCTTGGTTACACCAATACTCGTCGATAACTCCGAACTTGCTATATTTCGACTGGTTGTAACCGTCTTCTATATCGTTGTACCAGACAACAGAACTTCCAATTATTGCGACCACCCAAAAACCACCGCCTTCAGCTCCATAAGTTGCCTCCTGCCACTTTTCAGGTGGAACTTTAATCAATTCCCAAACCTTTCTTTGCTCCGGGCTCATGCGATCAAATGCATCGTTTATATCGTCCCACAAAGCAGCTTCTGATATTGGTTCCCAGCTCATGCTTATTTTCGCTTAACGCCGCCAGCAGGGGCAGCTTATCTTGTGCACATTTTGCGCGAAAATGGGAGCGTAGCGACCCGCGCAAAAATGTGCACAAGGTAAGCTGTCCTGCGGAGGGCCGAAGGCCCGAAGCTTCACTGCCTGGCATTGTTATGAGTTTACCACCTGCTCAATGTACTGGCGTAAGTTTTTAGGCAGGTGAAAACATTCAGAAAACCAGACACCATTTAGGCTCTTATCACCGTCTTCAACTACCGCACTCGTATTACAACCAGCGCTAACTAATAGCTGTAACATCTTTAGAGACTGTCTACAGCAAGCTCTCAAGAATGGTGTTTTATCCATGTACGCTCGGAGCTCAATATCCGCATTTGAATCAAGTAGGACCTTAACAATTTCAACTGATTTTGATTCATCATGGTGAACCGTATCTATCAAAACGTGAATAGGTGAGTCACCACACTCATTAACATAGTTCACGTCCGCCCCGAGCTTTAAGTAGTGCCTCACATAATCAATTTGCTTGTTTTTGCACGAAGCAAGTAAAAGTGTATCTCCAAATGAATCGACTTCATCTATGTTATCGAAAGGGCCATAGCAAGCTTCGATCTCACTTGGAGTTAGTTCTTTTAATTCCGATTCGTAGCAAGAATTATGAATCATGCTTTACTCATAACGCCCGTAGCACGGGTAAATTTGGAGCGTAGCGAAAAATTTATCCCTGTGCCTACGCTTGTTAAGGTGAATTCACTTAATAGAAACCACTGCCCCTAGAGACTATAGCGTATGAATCAAAGCCGACGCCTTATTTTCATCAACACCTTCGACTGCCAAAAGCTCACCTTTCATCAACTGTCGAGCGACTCGCTTTAACTCTGTTGCATGAAGGCTCGTACACATCTGAATTCGGTCGCAAAACGCACTTAACGGCCAACTATTCTCACCCGCCCAGCGACGACCTTCACTCCAAGATTCGATTACAAGCGTTGCCATGTCGAAACCTTAACGCCCGTAGCACGGGTAAATTTGGAGCGCAGCGGAAAATTTATCCCCGTTCCTACGCTTGTTAACTGTTGGTTACTAGCCACCTGTACAGTAGCCAGAAAAATATAACCCCCATTACAGCGACTACGTTGCAATACCACTTTTTCGCTGTAGAGGTAGTTTGCCTTTGGAAGTAGCCGAGCGCACATCCAAGAATGACCAGAGGGAAAGCTATTATTGATCCCCATAGCATGAAATTTCCAGTAACCCTATTAGAGCCACCTTCAACATCTCTCAACCAAGCAATAAATTTTCGAACTAGCCCGGGCTCAGTGTTTTCATCACAATCGTAAATTGAAGCAAGAACTGACAAATATGCCAATGCATATGTCAAAAGCCCTAAAGGAATTATTATTGCCAACCACTCTTTATTCATTGCTTACAGTTAACGCCGCGAGCAGCGGCAGCTTGCTTTGTGCGCTTTATGCGCGAAAATGGGAGCAAAGCTACCTGCGCATAAAGTGCACAAAGTAAGCTGTCCGGTGTAGGCCCGTAGGGCCGGAACGAAATGCCTCGCCTTGTTATAGGTTTTCACCAAAGTTTCCACCAAGGCCTGACTTTAGATGCAACTGGCTCACCAGGACGATAAATTTTTTCACTTTGCCCATCTGCTACCGTAATATCCAAAAGTAATGCTTTTTCTAAGATGAATGGAAAAAGCTCATCAGCTCTTGAATACAGAATTGCTAGCATCCCCATCTTACTCGCGAAATTGTTTAGCATTGGTCCATCGGCCCACGGACTATTTTCCATTTCAGGATCATCGTCTTCATAGCTACACAAGCATGGATATTTATCTGTCAGAATTTTATGCAATGCTATGAGCTTCTCATGAGCTCCAGACTTATCCTCATAGTACTCTTCTCTGAGCTCTTCAATATATTTCCAGGCTGCATCATTTTCATCTGGTACATCTGTGAGTATTAAATCTAAAGTAAAGCTCATACTACTTTTGACCTATAACGCCGCCAGCAGGGGCAGCTTACCTTGTGCGCGTTTTGTACAAAAATGGGAGCGCAGCGACCTGCGCAAAACGTGCACAAGGTAAGCTGTCCCGCGGAGGGCCGAAGGCCCGGAGCTTTACTGCCTGGCTTTGTTACGTTTTCACTTGAACAGGGCTTCCAAATCGAAAGGCTCCAGTATATCCGTATGGTTATGCTTCAGTGCGTACTCGGAGGTACTGGCATTATATGTTTTACAATTTATTCCGGTGTCATACTTTGTGGCACAGATAGTGACGAGATCGAAATATATTCGGATTGACTTTACCTTTGGGGAACCATATAAATTTACCTTCTCTGAATCTGGCGGCCAGAATTTTACAACTTCAAAGTTCGTATCACGATTGAGAAAAATTTGCCCTTTCTCATTTTTTCCAAACTCCCAAATTCTTCCATTCGTTTCACACTGTTCGTTTTCAATGTCATCTAGGGGGTAGATCATATACTTCTCCCCGACCAAATCTTTGCTCTGTTCTTGATCTACGTGTTCATTGAAAACCAGATAGTCAAAATCCAAAGTCAACAACGAAAGCTCTTCCATACACATGTAATGGTAAAAGGTTACATTTGCCTGGGCGTGAATGGTTCCCGAATAGAACACTAGAAAAGCTATTGTAAATATTGTACTTCTCAATTTAATTTTCCTTAACGTAACGCCGCGCTCAGCCGCGGGCAATTTGGGGCGCTTTATGCGTAATAATGGGAGCGCAGCGACCGCGCATAAAGTGCACAAAGTTGGCTGTCGGTTGCAGCGCCTTGTTCAATATTTCCACCAGCACCCCCGCCATGCAGGCTAAATAAGCATGTTCTCAATTTTGTACAATACGAATTCTTTATCTACCACACGAAAATACAAACTTACAACGTACGAACCGCTTTCTGATGACTGAATATCAACTCTATAGTTGTTCTCATCGATCTCTAGAAATTGGTGCTCATAATATCCTGAGATTGATTCCGGAAAGAAAAAGGTCTTTCCCTTCAAAATTTCTATACCTCCTTGCGATACTTGGTCCTCGCCTTCTAAGTAAGTTTCGGTATAGATTAAATCTTGAGCAACGTGCGCCTTTCTCACCTCCTGATTTTTGTAGAAAACCTGAAGAAAGGATTTTAAATCTTCTACATCAGAAGCAGCCACTCCTGACGAAATGGTCAAAAAAATTGACACTGCAATTAGCTTCAATTTCATATGTATTTTCCTTTTTATTGAACGCCGCGCTCAGGCGCGGCTTGCTTTGGGCGCTTTACGCGCGAAAATTGGAGCGCAGCGACCGCGCGTAAAGTGCACAAAGTGAGCCGTCGGCTGCAGCGCCTGGTTATGAGCGCTTACGAAGTACACTTTTTACCCCGCCCAACTTGACCGGACCAAATTTTCTGAATAGTTGGTCTACCAATAGTGGTAGAATTACAAGCACGACAAAAAGCCCGACCCAACTAAAGTAAAATAATAAATAAAAGAAGGCCGCCGTACCAAATGCTGATGCAATTATTGCCTCTAGTAAATTGGCCCACCATGGTTGGTGAAATATTGACACGCACTCTGAGCATACGTAGTTGTTGCTCAGCACTGGCACACTCAGTGTGTTCCGAGAGCAGTTTGGGCACTTCCGTTTAAGCATGCTCGATTAGCTCATAACAGTTTATTCAAAAGACGTGTCTTTATATCAAGCTGTCGTCTATCCACGACAGAAATTGACTGAGAAAAAATTAAAGTTCTTATTTTTCAATGTCTTATCAATCCCATGTGGCAATTATTTCCGGCGAAACGCGACGCGTCACTTATTACCACATGAATTCCCGTCGTTTGATCATAATCTGAACCCTTTTAAAGTCAATGACTTAGGGTGATATGCAGGTAGATAGGCGATGCGTCTCGTGATCTATGGCTTGACTCTTGTCCACCGCCCTTAATACTGTATATAAAAACAGCATGAGTTTGAGTCATGGATGACATTCGCCATCGAATCCCAAAAGCTCAGTCCAGTCGCTTCATGCAGAAGCTGAGACTTCATATGCGCGATTCGGGACTATCGTATCGTACAGAGCAGACCTATACACACTGGATCAAGCGCTTTATTCACTTTTATAAGTTACGCCACCCTGCAGAAATGGGTATCGTGGAAGTAGAACGGTTTCTGAGCCAGCTCGCTGTGGAAAGAGACTGTTCTGTAAACACGCAGCGCGTTGCGTTGAATGCACTGGTATATCTCTACAAACGCTTTCTCGGACGGGATACAGAATCACTGAACTTCAATCCGGCCCAGCGTCCGCGACGATTGCCCGTTGTTTACAGCCCCGCCGAGATCAAGGCAATTCTCGCGGAAATGGATGGTATTTACAGGCTTCAAGTGGAGTTGATGTACGGCTCAGGGCTGCGCAGTGCAGAGCTGCTGTCCCTCAGGGTCAAGGACATCGATTACGGTAGTAATAATATTTACGTCCGCGCAGGAAAGGGTAATAAGGACCGTACCACCATGCTGCCGCAGGTGCTGATACCCGAACTCAGACAGCAGATTCGGCGAGTAGCGCTACTTCATGCACAGGACTGCAATGATGGCTTTGGGGAGGTGTATCTGCCGGATGCGCTTGCACGAAAATACCCTTCCGCAGCTCGCGAGCTGGGCTGGCAGTTTTTGTTTCCAGCTGCCGGAATAGGCACCGACCCTCGATCCGGTGTTGAGCGGCGACATCACATGCATGCTTCGACTCTGGCGAAGCATGTTCGCCTCGCCGTGCGTAAGGCCGGGATTCACAAACCCGCGCGCACCCATGCGTTTCGTCACAGCTTCGCGACTCACTTGCTCGAATCTGGTTACGATCTACGGACCATACAGGAGCTGCTGGGGCACGCGGACATCAACACGACAGAAATCTACACTCATGTCGTCAACCGCGGTGGCAGGGGCGTGCTCAGCCCATCTGATCGCCTGCGCTCGGACAACCTGGTTACGGAGAGCCGAGCCACGTACCGTCTCGCAGTGGGTATCAGACAATAGGGATCCGTGGATACAAAAAAGCCCCGCATTTGCGGGGCTTTTCGTTGGAAAGGCTGCTAAGCCGGCTTACATCATGCCGCCCATACCGCCCATACCACCCATACCACCCATGTCCGGGGCAGCCGGCTTGTCTTCCGGCAGCTCGGCAACCATGGCTTCGGTGGTGATCATCAGGCCGGCAATGGAGGCAGCCGCCTGCAGTGCAGAGCGGGTTACCTTGGCCGGGTCCAGGATGCCCATTTCCAGCATGTCGCCGTACTCGCCGGTAGCAGCGTTGTAACCGAAGTTACCAGAGCCCTGCTTGACCTTGTCGACAACAACGGAAGACTCGTCGCCGGCATTGGCTACGATCTGGCGCAGCGGCATCTCCATCGCGCGCAGTGCAGCGGCGATACCGTGGTTCTGGTCTTCGTTGTCACCGATTACGGCAACGGTCTGTACAGCGCGAACCAGGGCAGTACCGCCGCCCGGTACCACGCCCTCTTCAACTGCGGCGCGGGTAGCGTGCAGTGCGTCTTCGACGCGGGCTTTCTTCTCTTTCATTTCGACTTCGGTGGCAGCGCCAACCTTGATCACTGCAACACCGCCGGCCAGTTTGGCAACGCGCTCTTGCAGCTTCTCTTTGTCGTAGTCAGAGGAGGATTCTTCGATCTGGGCACGGATCTGCTTAACACGCGCTTCGATGTCGGCCACTTCGCCAGCACCGTCGACGATTACGGTGTTTTCCTTGGACAGGGTTACGCGCTTGGCGGTACCCAGGTGCTCCAGAGTGGTAGCTTCCAGCTCCAGGCCTACTTCTTCGGAAATTACGGTACCACCGGTCAGGATGGCGATATCCTGCAGCATGGCCTTGCGGCGGTCGCCGAAGCCCGGTGCTTTAACCGCAGCAACTTTCACGATACCGCGCATGCTGTTTACAACCAGGGTTGCCAGCGCTTCGCCTTCAACGTCTTCGGCGATGATCAGCAGCGGCTTGGAGGCCTTGGCTACCTGCTCCAGCAGCGGCAGCAGATCGCGGATGTTGGAGATCTTCTTGTCGACCAGCAGGATGAACGGGCTGTCCAGCTCGGCAGTCATGTTTTCCTGGTTGGTGATGAAGTATGGGGACAGGTAGCCGCGATCAAACTGCATGCCTTCAACGACGTCCAGCTCGTTTTCCAGACCGGAACCTTCCTCAACAGTGATCACGCCTTCTTTGCCAACTTTTTCCATGGCTTCGGCAATGATGGTACCGACATTCTCGTCGCTGTTGGCGGAGATGGTGCCTACCTGGGCAATGGACTTGCTGTCTTCACAGGGAGTGGACAGGCTGGCGATGTGATCGACAGCGGCGGCAACGGCCTTGTCGATACCACGCTTCAGGTCCATCGGATTGAAGCCGGCTGCAACTGACTTCAGGCCTTCGGTCACGATAGCCTGGGCCAGAACGGTTGCAGTGGTGGTGCCGTCACCGGCGGTGTCGGAGGCCTTGGAAGCAACTTCCTTCACCATCTGCGCGCCCATGTTCTCGAACTTGTCTTTCAGCTCGATTTCTTTGGCGACGGACACGCCGTCTTTGGTTACGGTCGGCGCGCCGAAGGACTTGTCCAGTACCACGTTGCGGCCTTTCGGGCCCAGGGTGGTTTTTACGGCGTCTGCCAGGATGTTTACACCAGCCAGCATCTTCTGGCGGGCATCATCACCAAATTTAACGTCTTTTGCTGCCATGATTCTTGTTCCTCAAATTCTGTGTGTGCGGATGAAGTGAGCGCTGGGCTGCTTAGCCTTCCAGCACGCCGTAGATGTCACCTTCGCTCATGATGATCAGCTCTTCGCCGTCCACCTTGAGGGTGTTGCTGTCGGCGTAGCGGCCGAATACAACGGTGTCGCCAACTTTCACGGACAGCGCGCGCACGTCGCCGTTATCCAGCAGCTTGCCTTCGCCTACGGCGACAACTTCGCCCTGATTCGGCTTTTCTTTGGCAGCGCCCGGCAGCACGATGCCACCGGCGGATTTCGCTTCTTCTTCCTTACGGCGCACTACGACGCGGTCGTGTAAAGGACGAATTTTCATGGATAAGCTCTCCATTGAGTCGTTTATCAAGGTTTTCAAAGTCGGGAGACCGTCGGCCCAGGGGGCCTCGGGTCTCGGTGCCCCGCTCTGGCCGGCAGAGCCGGGGCAAAATCTTGGGGTGCAGCCTATCTATGGGCTGCATGGGGAATTTCAACAGCGGCAATCAAAAAAACTGTGAAGATTGGGTGAGATCGACGGTAAAGCGGCGATATAGATCACATTTTGTACAGATCAGTCCGGATCTCGCCGGTTGCGGTTGCGCTCGTCCTCCCGCGAATAATCCCCCTCGATGACGTCGTGATCGCGGCTTTGGGGGCCCTGGTGGCCGCGACCCGACGGATCGCCGCCCGGCGTGAACCCCGGCCCCCGGACCACCGTCACGTGGCGCAGAATCCGTCCTAAGAGTAGCTGGCGCAATCCCGGAATCAGGCAGGCGAAGCCCAGCGCATCGGTAAAGAAACCGGGCGTCAGCAGCAGTGCGCCCCCCACCGCGAGAAAGATGCCCTCTGCCATTTCGCGGGCCGGCATCTCTCCGGCCTGCATCTTCTGCTGGGCGCGCAGTACCGTGGACAGCCCCTGGCGGCGCAGCAGCGCCAGGCCCACCACGGCGGTAAGCAGTACCAGGCCGATGGTCGGCAATGCGCCGATGGCGCGTCCCACGGTGATCAGGAGCCACATTTCAAAAATGGGAACGGCGATAAACAGCAGTAGCAATAGGCGCATCGGCAGGCTTCCTCGGGGCCAGTCGCTTGTTGCGACAGGCGAAACTGAGTATTTTCGATATGCTGTATTAATTGAGGGGCGGAGGCAATTCTTCAAGGGCGCCTTAATCAACCGGGCGCGCCGCGGATACGATCAAGGCCAAGGAGGCTAATGATGGCAAGCGAGCAGCAGGATTTGGTGGATACCCCGTCAGTGAGCCGCAGTCGGCATCTCGTGGACGAGATCCTGGCGGAAGCGGATATCCAGATCAACGGAGACAGACCCTGGGATCTGCGGTTACACCGGGAGGCGGCACTGGACGAAATCATCGCCCGCCACAGCCTCGGACTCGGGGAGACCTACATGCGCGGCGACTGGGATGTGCCGGCACTGGACCAGTTTTTCTGCCGCATCCTGCGCGCCGACCTGCCCCGCCACATCAAGCCGTGGCGAAATGCCTGGCGCATCCTGCGCAGCTACCTGGTCAATCTACAGAGCCGCCGCCGCGCCTTCGAGGTTGGCGAACACCACTACGATCTGGGCAACGACTTCTACCAGGCCATGCTCGACAGCCGCATGACCTACAGTTGCGGCTACTGGCGCGAGGCGGACAACCTAGAGGACGCCCAGACCGCCAAGCTGGACCTGATCTGCCGCAAGCTGGGCCTGAAACCCGGCATGCGCCTGCTGGATATCGGCTGCGGCTGGGGCAGCCTGGTGGGTTACGCCGCGGAGAACTACGGCGTGGAATGCGTCGGGGTCACTGTATCCAAAGAACAGAAGGCCTATATCGACGCACACTTCGGCAACTTGCCCATTAGCGTGGAACTGCAGGACTACCGCAGCCTGAACCAGCCCTTTGACCGCATTGCCAGCGTGGGCATGTTCGAACACGTGGGGCGCAAGAATCACCGCACGTTCATGGATGTGGCGAAGCGCTGCCTGAAGAACGACGGCCTGATGCTGTTGCACACCATCGGCAAGAACCAGCGCCGCTCCACTTGCGACCCGTGGATCGAAAAGTACATCTTTCCCAACGGCGACCTGCCCTCTGCCGGCCAGATCAGCGATGCCGCCGATAATTTGCTGGTTTGCGAGGACCTGCACAATTTCGGCAGCGACTACGACAAAACCCTGATGGCCTGGCACCACAATTTCGAGCAGCACTGGCAGCGGTTTGCAGAGCAGTACGGGCAGCCTTTTTACCGGATGTGGCGCTACTACCTGCTCTCCTGCGCCGGCGCCTTTCGCGCGCGCCATATCCAGTTGTGGCAGTGGATGTTTACCGAGGGACTGGCGGGGGGGGTTGAGCGCGTCTGCTGACACCCGCGGGAAACAAAAAGGGCGAACCATTTGGGTTCGCCCTTTTTTAACGGTCGGCCGACCAATCAGATGCGCGCGCCGCCATCGATATCCAGTACACGCCCGCTCACGAAATCATTTTCCAGGATAAAGCTGACGGTCGAGGCAATCTCTTCCTGCTGCCCCAGGCGGCGCAGTGGTACCTGCTTGACCAGGCCCTCGAGAATCTCCGGACGCATCTGTGCGACCATGTCGGTCTTGATGAATCCCGGAGCGATAGCCGCCACGCGCACGCCGTAGCGCGCCAGTTCCCGCGCCCAGCTCACCGTCATCGCGGCTACCCCGGCCTTACTCGCGGAGTAGTTGGTCTGGCCCATATTGCCGGCGCGGGACAGGCTGGAGATATTCACGATCACCCCGCCCTTGCCGCTCTCGGCCATAATGCCGGCTGCGGCGCGGCCGCAGAGGAAAACACCGGTCAGGTTGACGTCGATGACCGACTGCCACTGCGACAGGGACATACGGTCAGTCAGTTTGCCGTCCTTGACCTTGATCAGCATCCCGTCGCGCATGATACCGGCATTGTTCACCAGTACCTGCAGGCCGCCGAAATCCGCCGCGATCTGTGCGAACCCTTTGTCGACCTCTTCCTCGCTGGCCACATTGATCATGTAGCTGCGGGCCTCTGCACCCAGTGCCTTGCAGGCCCCGACACTCTCTTCCAGGCCCTCTGCATTAACGTCGATCAGCGCCAGGCGGGCGCCGCGCTCGGCCAGGTATTCGGCCATCGCACGGCCGAGCCCCTGCCCGGCACCGGTAATGGCTACGATACTGTCGGCAATCTGCATGGGAATTCCTCGTCTTCTATTTCTCTATTTGTACCCAGTGTCCCCAACTACTGCGGCCGCAAGCCGCCGCGGAAATTACCACTGGTAACCGACCCCGACGGTCAGCTTGGTATCTTCTTTTTCGCTTTCCAGTGACGGGGTGTTGTCGTACTGCCAGTAGTAGGCAATCTCCATCAGTACACCTTCCACCAGCGGGGTGCGCACTCCCAGTTTGGCATTGGCCTGGTAATCGTCACTACTGTCCACGGATTGCAGCACCTCCTGGTCGAGGTACACCTCGGGGCCCAGCCCGAATTTATAGCGGTAGTTCACCGCGGCCCGCGCCGCCGTGTAGTGCTTGTCCTGGTTATCGCTCAGGTCCGAGTTAATGAAATCCTCGCTCAGGCTACTGAGGCCACTTTCCACGGAGAATGCAGTTTTCTCGGTATCGTAGAACAGGTAACCCATACCGAGACCGAGTGTAGTGCCCATATCCAGGTTGCGCGCCTCTTCCCGCTCCAGCGCGCTGTTGGCTGCGGCGAACCACTTCTCGGCGAAGATCCAGCGCAGGTTGTAGGACAGCTGGTATTTCTCCTGTGCATCGGCATCCGGCGTGGACAGGCTTTCGTAGAGGGTCTTCACCAGGTGGTGGAAGTCGCCGCTGCGGATATCCAGGTTGACGTTGACATCCAGGTCATCGCGCTCGGTGTTGCCGTGTTCAAAGTCCCCGCCCGCATTGACGTTACCGTGAAACACCACCGGGTTGCCGACAAAATTGATATAGGGCTCTGCGCGGTCGATCGCCGGAAAATCGATCAGCCAGCCGGAACCCTCGTCGCAGTACAGTTCCCACTTCTCGCGCAGGTGCCCGGCCAGGGCGCAGGGGCCGTCATGCCCGGCAATCTTCAGGTCGACATCGGTATCCAGCGACAGGACCTTATCCTTGGGAATGGTGATCTGGCCAAAATTGTCCGCATTCCAGGTCACCTGGTCGCGCTCCACCACCACCAGGGTACCGTGCACACGGTCGCCGTTGGTCAGTGTCAGCACGCCGGCGGCGGCGGGCAGGGAGACAACGGCGAGTAAAACCAGCAAGATACCTGCGATCTGACGGACACCTCGAACCACGGAATGCAACCTTAGAATTTTTTAACAGCGGATTTAAAAGTGGGGAAAAGCTCAAATACAGATGGCAATGATGCCATATCCAGGATGTGCCGTGTACTGGCAGAAATCCCCCAGGGGCGAGTGATCACTTACGGCGATCTGGCCGAAATGGCGGGATATCCCCGCGCGGCGCGGCTCGCCGGTCAGACGCTGCGCAAGCTACCGCGCGGGACCAAATTGCCGTGGCACCGGGTCATCAACGCCCAGGGGCGTATCTCACTGCCGGAACCGGCTGCACAGCGGCAGATTGCGAGGCTGGAAAAAGAGGGAATCACGCTACTGAACGGCAGGATCGACCTGGTCAGATATCGCTGGCAGCCCTGAGGCGGCAGGGATGCTAGCCCGCCGCCGGCTCGGACTCTTCTTCGCCGCGGCTCCTGTGCCACAGGTAGGCCGCCAGCAGCACTGCCGGAATCCCCAGCGTGGCCGAGTAGACGAAGAAGTGTGAATAGCCCTGGGCGTCCACCACGACGCCAGAGAAGCCGGCGATGATCTTGCCCGGCAACTTCATCAATGAACTGAACAGGGCGTACTGGGTGGCCGTATACGCCTGGTTGGTCAGACTCGACATATAGGCGATAAACACCGCATTGGAGATACCCCCGCTGATATTGTCAGCGCTGATCACCACAGCCAGCCAGGCCCGGCTGGGACCGACCTGGGCAAGATGCGCAAACAGCAGGTTCGCCACTGACAACAGTATCGCGCCCAGAATCAGCGGGCGCATGATGCCGTATTTCACCACCAGCAAACCGCCGAGATAGGCGCCGATAATCGTACAGAAAAAGCCGAAGACCTTGCCGATTTCGGCGATATCCGTCTTGGTAAAGCCCAAGTCCAGATAGAAAGGGTTCGCCATGATCCCCATGACGATGTCACTGAGCAGATAAATGCTGATAAACAGCAACAACACAAAGGAAAAACGACCATTGCGCTGGAAGAACTCGAGGAATGGACAGGCCACGGCGCGCACGAGCCACTCTTTGAACGGTCCGTGTTCACCACTGCCCAGCACCTTGTCCACCCATTCGTGCTGGAATTCTTCCGCCTGCTTTTTCACCTTGCTGTGGTCGGGCTCGGCAATCAGGAATGTAGTGACGATACCCACCGCCATCAGCGCCGCCATCGTGGTATAGGAAACCGCCCAACTCGCGTTGTCGGCAATCAGCAGCGCACCGGCACCGGAGATCAATACAGCCACCCGGTAGCCGAATACATAGTTCGCCGCCATGGCCCCCTGCAACTCCTTATCCACGGCCTCGATGCGGTAGGCGTCAATGACGACATCCTGGGAAGCGGAGCACAGGGCGACCCACAGGGACGACAGTGCAACCGGCAACAGTGACATCTGCGGGTTCAGGTGGGACATATACAGCAGCCCCCCCACCAGGCCCGCCTGCGCAACCAGCATCCAGCTGCGGCGCTTGCCGAGCCAGCGGGTCAGATATGGCACCGGCAGTGAGTCGATGATAGGGGCGAGGATAAACTTGAAGGAAAAAATGATGCCCACCCAGGCGAAGAAACCGATCACGGTGCGACTGGCACCGTAGTCGCGCAGCCAGGCACTCAGGGTGGAAAACACCAGCAGATAGGGGAGGCCCGACGAGAAGCCGAGGAAGAACATCGCCATGACGCGGGGCTTCAGATAAACCCCGAGCGCCTGCCACCAGCTTAATTTTTGTTCTTGCATGCTGCTGTATTGCGTCCTTATGGTCGGCCCGCTTACGCGGGCGTTTTCTAGCGGCCGTAGTGCACTTCCAGCTCCGCCTCCGCCAGTTTGTTGGCATTGACGTTAAAACCCACCTGCGCCGGGGTCGCGTTGAAATCCAGCGGCAACTGCTCAACTTTCAGCGCATAGATCCTGAACTGGTAGCGGTGATCACCGTGCCCCTTTGGCGGACAGGCGCCGCCATAGCCCGGATTACCGTAATCGTTGCGAACCTGAATGGCCTCGGGAATCAAACCGTTTTTCAGCTCCCCTGCCCCTTCCGGCAAACTGGTCGTCTCGGCCGGGATATTGAACACCACCCAGTGCCACCAGCCGCTGCCAGTGGGCGCGTCGGGGTCGTAGACCATCAGCGCAAAACTCTTGGTGCCCTCCGGCGCGCCACTCCAGCTCAACTGTGGCGAAATGTTATCGCCTCCACAGGCCTCAAACACATTGGCATTGGGCATGCGTCCGCCCGGCTTCAGCGTATCGGAAGTGAGCGTGAACTCCTCTGCGCTTGACACCGCGGCAAGCCCCCACAGAATACTGAATGCCACCAGTTTAGCAGCCCAGCCGTTACAAAAGCCGCCACGCCCGCGGCGGTCATTTGGCAGAAAAAGTTTCATTGCGCCTCCTCAGCCTCACCGAATAATTCGGAAACCCGATTCAGATCCATATTGCCACCGGTCAACACCGCAACGACATTCTTGTTGCGGAAACGCGCATCGTGTTCCAGTACTGCAGCCAGGGCCACCGCTGCAGAGGGCTCCACCAGCTGTTTGGTACGCGTCCACAGCAGTTGCATCGCGCGGATAATGCCCTGCTCCGATACCGTCACCACATCCCGCACCGTGCTGCGAATCACTGCAAAGTTGCGCTGGCCAAGTGTCGTGCGCAGACCGTCGGCAATGGTATCAGGGGTCTGCGTGGTAATGTGCACGCCGCCGCGCAGAGAACGCTGGGCATCATCGGCACCCGCAGGTTCGGCGCCGATGACTATGATTTCCGGCGCCAGCGCAGCCACCGCCAGGCCGATACCCGCCAGCAAACCCCCGCCGCCCACTGGCGCAATAATGATGTCGGGCGTAAATCCCTGCGCGCGGCACTGCTTTACTATTTCCAGCGCCACGGTGCCCTGCCCAGCGATAATACGGCTGTCGTCAAACGGCGGGACGACGTGGGCAGCGGTCTGCTCCACCACGCGTTGCAATGCCTGTTCGCGATCCGCCAGTGTCGGTCCACAAATTACGATTTCTGCACCGTAACCGGCCACCGCTGCGCGCTTCGCCAGCGGCGCAGTCTCGGGCATCACCACGGTACAGGCGAGGCCCCGCTCGGCAGCGGCCCAGGCCAGCGCCGCGCCGTGGTTGCCGGAAGAGTGCGTGGCGACCATCGCCGTTTCCGCCGGCAGCTGTGATAGCGCATTGCAGGCGCCACGCGCCTTGAATGCACCGACTTTCTGCAGATGCTCACACTTGAACCACACGCTGGCGCAGCTCAGGTCGTTGATCTGGCGGCTGTTGATCAGTGGCGTACAGTGGATAAAGTCGGAGATTCTCTGCGCAGCACTGAAGACATCGGCACTACTGGGCAGGTCGTTGAGGTCGGTCGGCATAAATCGCTGGGCCTGTCGAATTTGGGACAACCCTTCAGGGGGTTACAAGCTGCCGCAGTGAAGCGGGGCCACCGCGGCAATTGCTCTGATCACTCAGCCTAGCGCAACAGTCGCAGCAATTTGAATTTCCGCGCACTGAAGGGCGCATAGCGAAGATCCAAATCGAAGATATTGCTGCGCTTCATGACCGCTTTGTAATGGCTGAAAGTCCGGAAACCGTGTTCGCCGTGGTATGCGCCGATGCCACTCGGCCCAACGCCGCCGAATGGCAGGTCGTGGGCCGCCATAAACATCATGCAGTCGTTGATACAGGCGTTACCGGAACTGCAGCGGGCGAGAATGCGATCGGCCGTCGCCTCATTCTGGGTAAACACATAGAGCGCCAGGGGTTTGTCTCGCTCATTGACGAACTGCTCAGCCTGGCTGAATTCGTCGAGTTCAATGACCGGCAGTACCGGCCCGAAAATTTCTTCCTGCATCACCGCCGTTTCCAGCCCGACATTGCGCAGCAACGTAGGGGCGACATAGCGGTTTTCCACGTCGACTTCGCCGCCGAAGAATACTTCGCCATCGGCAATATAGGCTGCGACGCGCTCGGCATGGCGCCGATTGACGATACGGCCATAATCGCTCGATGTGCGCGGATCCGCGCCGAACATCTCGCGCACGACTTTCTCGATCTCCGGCAACAGCCGCTCCGCCGTGGCGCGGGTGCACAGCAGGTAATCCGGTGCGATGCAGGTCTGTCCCGCATTGGTGAATTTGCCCCAGGCAATCCGCCGCGCGGCGACTTCGATATTGGCGTCGTCGGCGACGATACAGGGGCTCTTGCCGCCCAGCTCCAGGGTAACCGGCGTCAGATGGCGGGCGGCCGCAGTCATGACGATCTTGCCTACCTGGCCACCACCGGTGTACAGAATGTGATCCCAGCGCTGCTCCAGCAGCGCTGTGGTTTCCGGCACCGCCCCTTCGACACAGGCGAAAGCATCATTGTCCAGGTAGCGCGGCAGCAGTTCCGCCACCAGCTTTGAGGTGGCCGGCGCCAGCTCCGACGGCTTCAATACCGCGCAGTTGCCGGCAGCGATGGCCGGAACCAACGGAGACAGCAGCAGCTGCAGCGGGTAGTTCCAGGCACCGATAATCAGCACCACTCCTAGCGGCTCCGGCAAGATGTAACTCTTGCCCGGCTGCGCGACAATCGGCGTGGACGCGCGGCGGGGGCGAACCCATTTTTTCAGGTGCTTGAGGGCGTGGTCGATATCGCCGCAGACTCCGGCGACCTCGGTCAGGAAACCCTCCTGGGGCGCTTTGTGCAGATCCTTTTCCAGGGCCTGCAGAAAACGGGATTCGTTATCGAGAATCATCCGCCGCAGCTGTCCCAACTGCTGGCGCCGCCAGTTCAGATCGGCTGTCGTGCCGCTGCGGAAGTAGGTGCGCAATCCCGCGACCAGCGCCGCCGCATCGAGGCCATCACCGGCGTTCAGGGGCGAGGTCACAGGAGAATCTGTCGTTGGTGCTTCCATCGAGTGTTTCTCGCGAATTTGTCGTTGTTATTGGAGTTCAAACTTGCAGTGATAAGGTATCAGACTAGGGACTTCGTGACTGCAAGCGCCTGTTTTTTCGCGCAATATCCGGGGAAGCCTGGGGCAAGTCAAGGCGCCAATTGGAACAATGTTCCAAATTTGGCGCCAGTTCACCAACAGCGTGCTGGCCGCTTGGCGAATGACTAGGAATCGAACAGCACCGCCAGCGCCAGTACCGTCACCCACAACAGCAGCGCGCGGGACAGCAGCGCCTGCAACCCCTCCAGTTGCGCGCCGCAAACCCTCTGGCCCTCGGCCACTTCGAAACCGGCGCTGCACTCGCCCGCATCGATACCACCGAGCGCACCCTCGAGATAGTCTTCCAGTACTTCTGCCGTATTGCGCTCGCGGCAGGTCAGGCACTGGCGCCAAGCGCGATAGCAACCGGCGAAATTTCCCACAATGGCAAAAGTGAAGCCCATGACCCGCACCGGCAACCATTCCAGCAGCCACAACCAGCGCGCCGCCGTGGCATCCGCATTGCCCTCGTTGGCGCGCTCGGCGTACAGGGCGCTGAGGCGAAAGAGCAGTGCGCCGGGTATTCCCAGCAGAATGAACCAGAACAGCACCGCGAACAGGCGCTCAAATGCGCAGTAGGCCGCACCGCGAAACACCTGTTCGTGCAATTGCTGGCCGCTGCCGGCCTCCTCGCCGATATCCTGCAACAGCGGCGCCGCAGCAGTCCGCGCCGCCTCCAGATCGCCCTGGTACCAGTGGCGCAGGTAGTTCGACAGCATTTCGTTGAAATTGCCGCGTCCGAGGCAGTACAGCAGCAGCGGCACGCCGCACACCAGCGCGCCCAGCCAGCCGAGCAACGCATCGGCGAGCACCATGACGATGGCGACAGCCACCACCGGAGGCAGGATGGTCACCCCCAGCAACAGGCCCGGATTGCGCTGCAGGTCTCCGCGCGCTGCAAGGCGCCGGCGCCACCAGTGAAACCAGTCATCCCGGTGCAGGGGCGCCCCGGATCCCCAGAGCTGCACCAGCCCCAAAGCCAGCAACACCGTCAGAAGTGCCATAGTTCACACTCGAATAAAAATTGGATTAGGTAGGCAAGAATAACGCCAGCAGGCACAGGAAAAAACCACTGGGACGCAATTGCGGCTCCGCGGCTTGCGGAACAGGGGCCAACCCGGACGGTCAGGCCCGGGCTTCCAGTACCCGATCCAGGATGTCGCGGTAGCGCTGCCAGTCAAATCCGGGACCCGGATCCAGCTTGCGGCCGGGCGCGATATCGGAGTGACCGGTGATGGTGTCCCTGGTGATCAGCGGATAGGCATCCATGATGGCCGCCGTCACTTCCGCCAGCGACTCGTACTGGGCATCGGTATAGGTGTCGGTATCGAGCCCTTCCAGCTCGATACCTATGGAGAAGTCGTTGCAGTTGCAGCGCCCGCAAAATTCGGACTGCCCGGCGTGCCAGGCACGACGGTCGAGGGGCACATACTGGGTAACGGAGCCGTTGCGGTCGATCAGGATGTGCGCAGAAACCTGCAGGCCGGCGATCTCGGCAAAGTAGGGATGGGCGTCGCTGTCGAGCTGACCGAGAAACAGGGCATCGATATAGGGGCCACCGTATTCACCGGGCGGCAGGCTGATGCTGTGGATCACCAGCAGGTCTACGGCCTCACCTTCCGGCCGGCTGTTGCAGTGCGGGCTGGGTACCCGGCGCACATCAGACAGCCAGCCGGATTCCAATTGGTATTTCACGCGATCTCTCCGCTCTTGCACTCCGTCATATACTCGGGCCGGGCAGATAAAGCGGATACGCCGCTAGAACCTGCCTGGCAAGAGCCATTTTATGGAAGCGTTGATCGATATACCAATGCCACAACGGCTCAAACGGCTGCGGCTTCCTCTGCTTTCGATTCATCCACGCTGACCGCAATCTTTATCTCGCCGATATTACCGACGACGTACTGCAGCGCGCGCTCGAACAGTGGTCCCTTTTCCAGCGGCTTCATCACACCATCGCGCAGCGCGTGCGCCAGCTCCAGCCGGGCGTAGACAGCTACCTTAGCACCGGCACGATTCACGAACATGAACTGATCGAGATCCCGGATAATCGCCGCCAGACGGCAGCGCATCGGCGGTTTTCCCGAATTCTCCAGCATGAACCAGCTGTCTTTGAGGTGATAGGTTTGCTGCCAGTGTTCGTCGCTGATGGCCAGGGGCGACAGGCTGTGGTCTTTTTCCAGCGGCGCAGACTGTGCGACCTGCTGCAACTCTTCCACCGCCGGCAGATCGGTTTCCTGATCCAGCAGCTCAAGGGTCTCCACGCCAGGCATTTCCGCCACCTCTGCGGGCTCGACGATGGCGTCTCTGGCCAGTTCCTCCTCGGCTTCTGAGATGCCCGGTACCTCGGGAATCGCAACGATACTGTCGGCCTCCCGGCGCAGCTCCTGGACAAGGCGCTCGCGGGTGCGGCGCTCACGCTCGGATTCCACCCGTTCACCGAGCGCCTGGCGCTCGCGGTAAAGGCGGTCGAGCCCTCCCATCAGGCGCTGGCGGTCGCCGGCACCCAGCGACAGAGAGCGGGCCCCTTCGTCGAGTCGCTTGCGCAAGCCGGGCAACAATTGCTGCATTTTGAAACGGCTCTCCGGCATCGGTGCCACCACACTCCACACCAGGTCCCGCGCGGTCAGCACCGCGCGGCGCCAGTTGTCACTATCGGTTCCCTCTTTCAGGCAGGTTCCGAACAAGACGCTGTTCCACACCCGGTTGAGCCACTCGTGAACGACTTTGGGCAGCTTGCGTTCCGCAGTGAGCGCATCGAAAACTGCCGCCACGCGTGCCCGCGCGGCTTCCACCCGGGCATTGCCCTGTGCCTCGTCGACGGTGCGCCGCTCCAGAACCTGGGCGCGGCGGCGCTCGCGAGCGACAAACTCTTCAAAGTCCTGTAGCAATCCGGTGAAGATTTCTTCGTCCCGATCAAAGTCCTGCAGAACGCGTTCGACGATTTCGCAGATCTCGCAATAAAAAGGTTCCTTGCGGAAGTTTTCACCCGGCTGCCAGCCGATGGCCGCATCCGCCAGCGCGTTGAATAATTTGCGCGCAGGGTGGCCACCCTTGCTGAAAAACGACTTGTCGGCGACCGCCAGCTTCAGCAATGGTAGCTGCAGACGGATCAGCTGAACCTTGATCGGCTCGGCCAGGTTGCGGTCCTCCAGCATGAAGGAAAACAGCATATCCACCATGCGGATGACTTCGGTATCCAGCTCCTGCAGAGAGGCTCCCTGCTTCGCCTCCACCAACCGCTGCTCCAACAGGCTGTTGACGTCCAGTACCTGTCCGACCGGACCGGACTGCAGTGGCACCAGTTGCAGGGCACCCAGGTGCTGCAACAGATCCGGGGTCGCCAGCGGCGCGGCGCCCGCACCGGGAGGCAGCAGGCCGTAGCCACCGGCGCCCGACTGAGCGGGCGCGCCACCAGCATGTGCACCGGCACCCGCCATGCCGGGCGCAGCGCCTGCAGCAACTCCGCTCGCAGCCACACCTCCAGGCATGCCATAACCGCCGGTCATTCCGGCACCACCAGGTATTCCGCCGACACCTGGCATTCCCAGGCCCGGCGCTTGCCCAGACTGCGGCGCGCTGGCACTGCCATCGACTGGCGCACCCGCAGGGGCGCCCATTTGCGGCGCCACCGGCGTTGCCGGTGTTGCCGGTCGGGCACCCAGGCGCCGCTGCAACAGCGGGTCTTTCAGGGAGGGCAGCACGCCTTTGTCGATCAGCAGCTGGTTGCAATTCTGATAGAGGGAATTGAGTTTGATCCCGAGCAACTGCTCGAATTTCTTCAGCAGAATCAGCCGTGCGCGCAGGTGAATATCGAGGGGCTTGAGTGCGCGCTGCAGTGCCCGGCACAGTACACCCGGTGACAGCGGCATATTCTCGTCGTATACCTTGGTCGGCAGCAGCGTATCCAGGCGCAGTGACAACTCGGCAATCGGCGTGGCAAAGTCGCGCTTCGCCGCGGCAATGATGCTCTTCAGGGCGACCTGCTGCTCCAGGTCATCGTTCTGCACCAGAGAGAGTCCGGCGCTGTCCTGCGACTCCTCGGCTTCGAGCCCGCGGTACTCTTTTTCAATCTCGTGGAATCCCGCCTGCACCGCGTTGACGAAACGCTCGGTTATCCGGGTGCGCTCCAGCCGCAGCACGCGCAGTGCCTGGAACAGACCATCCTGTTCTTCCTGTAGATGCACCTTTTCCGCGGTGGCGAACAATGTGTCGTCGACACCCGCGAAAACCTCTTTCATCCGAGCGAATAGCCAGCTGCATGCGGTATCGCGCACACTGACGACAAATGGGGGCAAAGGGCGGGCCTGCGCCTCCCCTGCCGAAGAATTTTTGGAGTTATTCGCGGAAAACGCCACAACGCGCGGAAAATCTTTGGTGTCCATTCGTTCCTCTCTGCGCTATCGGGCGCCGAGTAATATCGTTGCTCCGTCGGTCGGCCTTGACCACAGCGGATACTACGTGCAACTGAAAAGGTCATCGTTTGTTATTTGCCAGATAAGGCTGGCGCCCGCCCCGAACGGGAAAGTCAATTTATTTTCGTTGTCAAAGTGCGACACACCTCACAATTTGAGGGTGACTGAACGCCTGCAGCGACTATCGGTTAATTGATCTGACAGATCAAGTCCTCGACAGTCATTGAGACGTCGATTTATTCGAAATTTTTTCAGAAGTTATCGGGTAGTCAGGTAAGACAGATGAATAAGACGCAATTCAAGCGGAATCGGTGGGCAATTCGTCGGCTCGGGGGGTCATGGCGACTGTGTCCCGAGCCGGGAGGGAATCAGGCCGACGGCCCTGAAAGTGGTACGGATTAACCGCTATTTTTCGCTGCGATTTTTGCGCACATTGCCGATAACGGACTGCAGCGCCCGCTCGAACAACATGCCGTCATCAAGCGGCATCAACTGGGTGGAGCGCAGAGCATGTGCCAGCTCGAGTCGCGCAAACTCGGCAACCTTGGCTCCGTTGCGATTCACAAAAATAAATTGATCGATATCCCGGATCACCGCCGCCAGGCGGCAACGGAACTGCTCTTCGCCGGAGCGCTTGAGTTCGAACCAGCTGCCCTGCGCCAGGCGGAATGTCATCTGCCAGTGCGGATCGCTCTCTTCCATCGGCGCCAGGCCCTCCTGCTCCGCTTCCGCGGGTGTCACCTCGGCCTTGGCAACGACCTGTTCTAGCTCTTCCATCTGCGGAACCGTGATTTCTTCCGCAGTTTCTACCGTTCCAGCTTCAACTTCGGTCTCCTGGACCACGGCCACGGCATCGGCCTCTTCTGCCGTCTGCTCATTGCGCAGCGCTTCTTCAGCCTGCTCGCGGGCCTCAAGCTCACGCTCCTCAGCCAGCTTCTGCGCCAGCGCAAAGCGTTCCCGGTAAATTTCCTTCAGGCCGGCAAAGAGTCCACGCGCCTCAAACGGATTCAGGGATACGGCTTCCACACCTTCGCGCAGGCGCTCCTGCAACGCCGGCAACAGGCCAAGCAATTGCTGGCGGCTGTCGGGCATCGGCGCCTGCACACTCCAGACGAGGTCTCGCGCTGTCCGCACGTCGCGGCTCCAGGCTTCGCTCTCCGTCCCTTCTTTCACACAGGTCAGGAAAAGCACGTTGTTCCAGACCTTTTGCAACCAGTCCTGCACGACCTCGGGCAGGTCGCGCTCCGCCATCAAAGCGTCCATCACGGCCGCTACCCGCGCCCGCGCAGCCTGGGTCTTGGCGCGACCGTCAGCCTCGTCGACCACCCGGCGCTCCAGCATCTCGGCACGCTTGCGCTCGCGCAGAATAAACTGGCGGAAGGATTCCGACAGCTGGGCAAAAATATCCACATCCTGATCGAACTCGTTCTGCACGCGGTCGACCACTTGGCTGACTTCCCGATACAGCGGATCCGATTCGTAATTGTCGCCGGCCTGCCAGCCGGTGGTGGCATCGGCCAGTTCATTGAGTAATTTGCGGGCGGGGTGTCCGCCCTTGCTGAAAAACGACTTGTCGGCGATCGCCACTTTCAACAGGGGCAGTTGCAGGCGCCCCAGCAGGGATTTGATCGGCTCGGCAAGGTTGCGGTCTTCCAGAATAAAAGAGAACAGCATCTCGACCAGCTTGATGATATCGCTGTCCACTTTCGCCAGCGAAGCGGACTGGTTGGCCTGGACCAGACGCTGCTGCAGCAGGCTGCCTACTTTGAGCAGCTGCACGCCGTCGGCCTGATATTCGACACTGGACTGCAGTTCGCCCAGATGCGCAATCAGGTCCGTGGAGGCCATTGGGGACAATCCGGCCGTGGCCGGCAGCAACCCCGGGGCAAACTGACCCGCGGGAATGGTTCCGCCCTGCATACCGCCGCCCTGAGCGCCTTCGCCATACGCACCACCGGCAATACCAGCTGAGGTCACAGTTCCCTGCGCACCGGCCATAACACTACCTGCACCGGGCGCAGGCTTCGGCCGCTGCGGGGCGGAACGCTGGCGGGCGACGCGGCGTTGCTCGTGCAGCGTCGGTAGAATCCCCTGCTCCACCATCAGGCGGTTGCACTGCTCATAGAAATCCTTCAGCTGTGCCATGACGACCTGCTCGAATTTTTTCAGCAGGGTCAGGCGGGCGCGGATATGGATTTCCAGCGGGCGTACGGCTTCAACAAAGGCATCGCAGATCGCATCCGGGCCGAGCGGGTTGTTCTTTTCGTAGATTTTGACCGAATAGAGGGTATCGAGACGCAGGCTCAACTCGGTAATCGGTTCGGCGAAATCGCGCTTGGCATTCGCCACCATGGTATCGACCGCGACCAGCTGCTCCAGGTCATCGTTATGGACCAGCGACAGGTTGTCGGAGGCAAAGTCATTATCATCCCCATCCGCGTCGCGGACCTCAAAGGCCCCGTCGATATTGGCACCGAAGCGCGCGGCAACATGGCGCCGCTCCACCCGCAGCAGGCGCAGCGCCTGGAACAGGCCGTCCTGCTCATCTTGGCCATGCGCCCGCTCGGCCATCGAAAACAGGGAGTCGTCGACCTTGGCAAACAGTTGCTTGATCTGCTCCAGCAACAATCCGCGGGCCTTCTCGCGCAGGGTGACCACTGAGGACGCCAGGACAACCGATTTCTTGCGAAGGGAGAAATCCAGTCCGCCGGCACTCTTTTCCGCCAGGGAAACCACGTTATTGGACTCGCTCATTTTCACGTCGACCTCGGGGTGCCGACCCGGCACCCTGCGCTGTTGATAGAGTGTGTGATGAACGCGGATGTCCCGCGCAAACCGTCGAATTCTTGGTATCTCGCGGCGGCGAATTGTTGTCCACCGCGGGCGGTATTACCGCAAGCCCCCATTCTACCGGGCCGTTCAGGGGCATGAACAAGTGCCAAGCTTGGATTTGAGACGCCTGTCACAGCTGCATAACCAGGAAAATGAGCGCCTCCCGTCAATGCGCCCGCGAGTCATGACAGCGTTGGCATTTACAATCCAAACCCCGCCACATTTGTTAGACTTGCGCCGACCAAGTAGAGGTTGACTATGCACCCACAAGACACCGACATCCCCAACCTGATTCCGGATATCCAGCGTGCGGTGGTTGCCGCACTTGCCGAGGATATCGGCAATGGCGACATCACCGCCCAGCTGATCCCCGCCGACCGCGATGCCCGCGCCCGGGTCATCACCCGTGAGGACTGTACCCTGTGTGGCCGCGCCTGGGTGGACGCTGTGTTCCAGCAACTGGATCCGACGCTGAAAGTCACCTGGCACTATGAGGATGGCGAACAGGTGGCCGCCGACTCGGTGCTGTTCGAACTCGACGGCAACGCCCGTGCCATCCTCACCGGCGAGCGCACGGCCCTGAACTTCCTGCAGACGCTGTCCGGCACGGCTACGGTGGCTGCGGCTTACGCCGCGCGCACCGCCGGCACTGAGATCAAGATTCTCGATACCCGCAAAACAATCCCCGGGCTGCGTACCGCGCAGAAATACGCGGTGCTCTGCGGCGGTTGCTACAACCATCGTATCGGCCTCTACGACGCCTTCCTGATCAAGGAAAACCACATTGCCGCCGCCGGCGGTATCGATCGGGCCGTCGCCCAGGCGCGCAGCATCAAGCCGGACGCATTAGTAGAAGTGGAGGTGGAAAACCTCGGTGAACTGCAGCAGGCGCTGGACAGCGGTGCCGACGTCATCATGCTCGACGAGTTTTCCGACGCGGACACCAAAACCGCCCTGCAGCTGGCCAGCGGCAAGGCGAAAATCGAGATTTCAGGCAGTGTTGACAGCGACCGGCTGCAACAGCTGGCCGGACTCAAGGTGGATTACATTTCATCCGGCAGCCTGACCAAGCACATGCGGGCTATCGACCTCTCACTGCGCCTGGAGCTCTGACTCGCGCTTTGGACCGGGCGAGACTCAGCGCATGCGATCCCGCGCCCGGTCCAGGGACTCCTTCAGTTCTCCCCAGGCCGTCTCCACACCGCTCTTGACTTCATCCCAGGCGTCGCCGCTCTGGTCGTGCAGGTGTTGGAGCTTCTCTTTCAGGTCATCGCGCTTACTGCGCAGCTCGTCCAGCTGCTCGCGGTAGCGGATCTCGGCGTCGGCCCCCGCCTCTTCGGTTTTTGCCTCGAGCTGGTCTATTTTGGCATTCCACTCTTTCAGCCTGGCCGCCATTTTCTTTTCGTAAGCCGTATGCACTTTGTCATCACTCATTGCCGCTGCTCCCATTTCGCTGTGGTTCCGCAAAGTGTAATCAGGCACCGGGCCATTTCACCGCCGGGAAATCTCTGGCCATTCCCGGTCACTGTCACCAAATAAAAAACGGGGCCTTGCGGCCCCGCTTTTGTCGTTCAAACAGCGGTTATCAGTTACGGCAGGTTGTGCACATGGCTCCCCACCGGTCCGGAGAAGATGCCACCGTCGTGCATATCCCAGTTGATTGACCAGGTCATGACACCGTTGAAAGTAGGATACGCCTGGCTCGGAGTCAGCGTGCCGCAATTGACCTGCGCCGTCAGGCAGTCCAGTGCGCGATTGATGTCCGCTGTCGTGGCAAAGCCACTGCTGGCGGAATTGGGACCCGAGGGAAGCGCCAGACCTATCTGTTCCGGTGCGAGTCCCTGGAAGTAGCCGGCCGAGCCGCCGCCCAGGGGGAAGCCCTCGATCAGCATCAGCGCCGAGGCCACCATCATATCCACCGATCCGGCCGCATAGGCCTGACTCTGATAGGGCGTGGACAGGCCACCGTTGTTGTAGAGCTGCACATGTAAAAGATCCAGCTCGCTACGCAGCTGGTCGATCATCGGCAGATAGGCGCCCCAGATACCGGTATAGGCCACATAGCCGCCCTGCACATAGGGGTGCTCCGGAGCCATCGACAGGTACATATTCGGGTACTGGGTCTTGAACTGCTTGACGGCCTTGACCAGATTATCCACCACCGGTGCTCCGTGCATGACACCGGCCCCGGATTCCAGGTCGATATCGATACCGTCAAAGCCGTATTCGTCCAGCATCGCCGCCGTGCTGCTGACAAAGTTCGCCACGTTTTCATCGCTGTTCAGCGTCACCGTGCCGTTCTGACCGCCGAAAGACACCACAACGATTTTGCCGGCGGCGCGCTTGGCGGCGATATCGGCAATGAACTGCTGTTTGTCCAGTCCCGGATCCAGATTGAACGCGACGCTGCCGTTGCCGGCGTCATCGGCGAATGCCACCACAATCACGTCCCAAACATCGGAGACTTCACTGATCCGATACAGGCCCGAGCCATTGTCGAAATTGTGCCAGTAGCCCACCAGCGCATGGTTCGGCAGCAGACCGCTGTTACCGCCGGATGAGTTCCCCCCGGACGAACTGCTGCCGGAACTACTGGATCCACCTGAAGAGCTGCTGGAGCCGCCTCCGGAACAGTCACCCACCTGGCTCCATGCATCCTGCCAGTATGTGCCCTCCCCCGGCGCATAGGCCCAGGCCGCGGTAGAGGAACACCAGCCAGCGATTTCACAGCGGAACTCGAGGCCGACGTTCTGCACCAGGTCTCCCTCGGCGTAGCTGTCGCCGGCCACATACTGCGGTGAGGTGCAGCTGCCGGTACTGCCGGAGGAAGAGCCGCCTGACGAGGACGAGCTGGAAGAAGAGGAGCTGGAAGAAGACGAACTGGAAGAAGAGCTGGACGAGGAACTGGAGGAACCGGCACCGTCGCAGGCACCGTCGTAGTGCCAGACGTCCCAGGTACCCGAGTGGGTCACCGGGTCCTCAGCTTGAGTCCACCAGTTCGCGGTGTAGGCGTTACTCAAGTGCTGGACGCTATCGCCGCCTACATAGACCGATGAATTTTCCCAGTCGGGGAGGTTGCTGCAGTCCACGGCAGCGGCATTCGCAGCTGCCAGGCAAAGGGCCGCGAATACAAACCATAACTTTTTCATTGTTGATTTCCTTATTCTGTCGCCAGGCGCCCCGTGGCCACGGCCGTTGCGGGCGGTCTGGTGGGTTCCCCGGAATCGTTGAACAGCCTTCCGGGCTTGAAGCGCAACAGCGGCAGCCAACGGCCGACAAAGGCAAACAGGCCGCGCTGTTCGATATAGCGCGCATAGGCGACGTAGTCCGGATCCCAGGACAGGTGTCGCTCCTCGGTGCGCGCGCGCATGAAGTAAACGAAATTGACCAGCAGCAACAACAGCGAATGGCGCAGGGCTTCCCCGCCAGTTGAACTCACCATAAAAGGCATTGAGATCATCCACCACGAGAGGTTCTTGCTGATATAGGCCGGGTGTTTGGTGTAACGGTAGGGACCGTTGGTGAGGATGCCCCGATGGGTGAGGTTGGAAAAACGAATTCCAAACGGCACGCTCGCCCAGACATAAAGGACAATCAACAACAGGATCACGCTGCCCCAGAGGATGTAGACCAACGGCGTATTCCAGAACCAGTAGCCCCAGGCCGGGCCCTGGTCGTATTTCAGGTAAGTGCCGGAAAACGCGCTCCAGAAGGGCTGGTAGCTGATCAGCGCAATGCCCCAGCCGAGAAAACTCGGCTCCGCGGTACGGATATGGGAGTCGAACAGCCGCAGCGTACAGGTGTATCCGACCGTTACGAATAGCAGGTCAATGTAATAGAGAAAGTTGAAACTGAAATCGAAAACCGCCTTGAAGCTGCCCTGCGCCCCACCCGCGACAAAACGCGTGAAGTCAAAATTCAGCAGCGTGGTGAGGTTATTGCCGAGATACACAAACATCAGCGGCAGGAAGAAGAGCTTCACCAGCCAGCCCAGCAACAGCTGGCCGATTGCACGGGTATCGGCATTTTTCCGACGCCCCAGCAACCAGCTGCCGAACTGCCAGTAGCTGTCTTTCGGTTTCAGCATAAAGCCATCGAGCCAGTAAAAATACGGCACTGCCAACAGCAACCACCAGGGCAGTACCGCTTTCACAACCGCGTAGTAATTGTCGTAGAAGGAACCGTGGTATTCGGGAAACAACCAGTAAACCCCGGCCACCAGTCCGACACAGGCGTAAAAGCCCAGCAGTTTCACTGCCGTGCGTGATCCTCCGCCGCGCTTGCGCTGTATCCGGAAATCCAGCCCCGCCGAGGCATTGCGATAGGGCTTCAGAAACAGCCACTCCAGCACAATGATCGGCACGGCGAGCGATACACAGACTACGACCAGCCCAACCGTCCGTGACGGCAGATGCTGCCCGTAGTCCCGCAACCACCACACCGCCAGTAGCGAAATGGCCAGCGCTATCAGGTTGATCAGGACACTGGTCGGCGCCTCAGGGCAAGCCGGCAACCCAGTCGCGGAAACTGCCTTTGCGGACTTTCTTATTTTTTTCATACGCGGGTCTCAGTAATTTGCCGCCCCGGGCCCGGGGCGGCAACCGTTACCTGACGGTATCGCATTTCAGGGTATTGGCAAAAATTACTGGTTACTGTGCATGGCTTCAATCAATTCGCCATTGCTGGTATCGCCGGACAGCTCCCAGAAGAAGGAACCACCCAGGTTCTGATTGGCAATGTACTGCATCTTGCCGGCAATGCTTGCGGGCGTGTCATAACTCCACCACTGATTGCCACAGAACGCGTAGGCGGTGCCTGCTACGGTGCCGGTTGAGGGACAGGTGTTTTTCAGCACCTTGTAGTCTTCAATACCCGTCTCGTAGGTACCCGGTGCTGCGCCGGTAGCGGAACCACCCGGTGCAGCCTGAGTCACACCGGTCCAGCCGCGGCCGTAGAAGCCAATGCCCAGATTCAGCTTGCTGGCCGGTACGCCCTTGTTCTCCAGAGCCTGGATGGCGTTATCGGAATAGAAGCCATCGATGGGGATACCCGCGTAGCTCGTCAGCGGCGAATGCGGCGCTGTTGGGCCGGTATCAGCCCAGGCACCGAAATAGTCGTAGGTCATGACATTGTAAAAGTCGACATAAGCCGCCGCGCCCTCGTAATCCGCCGCCGAGATCTTGCCCCCAGCGGTACCGTCGGCAGTGATCGCTGCAGTGACCAGCTTGTTGCCGAAGCGATTGCGCAGAGCGGACATCAGGTTCGAGAAAGACGAGTAACCGCTGGTATCGCAGCTGAGGCCACAGTCGTTCGGGTATTCCCAGTCGATATCGATACCATCAAAGACATCAGACCAGCGGGGATCGAACACCAGGTTGTAACAGGAATCGGCAAAGGCCTGCGGATTCGCCGCCGCCTGACCGAACCCACCGGACCAGGTCCAGCCGCCGAAGGACCAGAGCACCTTGATGTGCGGATACATCTGCTTGAGCTTGCGCAGCTGGTTGAAGGACCCGCGCAGGGCACCGGCATCCCAGGTATCGGCAACACCGTCGACACTCTCTGCAGCGCTGTAGAAACGATCGTAATCCGCATAGGAATCACCGATGGTGCACTGGCCGTTCTGCACGTTGCCGAACGCGTAGTAGATATGGGTGAGTTTTTCCGCGGAGCCGCTGGTAACGATATTTTTCACGTGGTAGTTGCGCTGGTAGACGCCCCACTCCACAAAATAGCCACCGAGACGCTCGCCACCGCTGCTGGAACCACCGGTGCCACCGGACGAGGATGAGGAGGTGGTACCGCCGGACGAAGAGGAGCCGCCGGACGAGCTGGTGCCGCCCGAACTGCTGGAACTGGAACTGGAGCCAGTACAGGCACCGACCAGCATCCACACATCGTATTCACCGGAGTGGGTAGAGGGATCTTCGCCCTGGGTCCACCACTTGGCCTCGTATTCGCTGCCCGATTGCTGTACCCGGTCGCCGCCGGTATAGACATCAGTGGCAGACCAGACCGGCAGGCTGCCGCAATCGCCGGTGCCGCCACCGGATGTACCGCCGGAGCTGCTAGAAGAACTACTGGACGAGGAGCTGCTGGAGCTCGAAGAACTGGATGAGCTGCCGTCGCAGGCGCCGAGATCGCTCCAGGCCTCAGTCCAGGCCCAGCCGACGCCGGGCTCGTAGGCGCCGCCCTGGCTGCACCAGCCACCCACATCACAGCGGTAGGCGACAGAGTTGTTCTGCACGATATCACCCGCGCTGTAAGCGGAACCGTCCACGTAACCCTGGACGCCGCCGCAATCGTAGGCATAGCTCTGTCCGGCCAGCAGGCCGAGCAGCAGCGCCGCCGCCAGTCGCAAAGGACTCAGTATTTTCATCGTTATCACCGTTATTGTTGGATTGAATCCGAAGAGGGGCTACGGCGATACGACTGTCACAAACCCCGAAAAACTCTACGCCGCGACCCCACGGGCGCCGTACTTCTTCAAGACCACTCAGCGCGATGTATCGAACGAAAGTACAAACTGTTACGCGGCAGCTGCAGTGGCGACTTCCATCAACGAAACGGAAATACCAGGCACCGCTCCGGACAACGCGCAGACAGCGCTGTCATTTCTAAAAATGATAGCGCTGTCATCTGTACGTAACAGACGATAACGACAATTATCTTTTGATGCCAGCGGATTGGCGCCAATTTGTGTTAGGGAGTACTCAGAATTCGGGGGAATATTGCGCCCCCTCTCACCGCAACCCGGAATGGCTCACTTTGTACCATTCCGCTAGCCGTTTCTTTGGGGAGAGTAATGAGCGGTGGCGCCTGTGTGGGAGGGAAACGGCGGGTTACCCCCGCCGTTCAGTGCTGGTGATGTGGCTCTGATGTATTCGGCGCCATTTGGCCACCGTCCATCGACATGCTCTGGTGATGCTGTCCGCCGTGGCCCAGAGCGCCCCACAGAGTCCATAATCCGAACAGCAGAATCGCGCCGGCAAACAGCAGGCGTACCTGCGGGCGCTGTACGAAGCCCCGCACCCGCGCCGCGGCAGCCCCGGTGGCCAGCACCGCCGGCACGGTCCCTAAGCCGAAGGCCAGCATCGCCAGTGCTGCATTCAGACTGCCGCCCTGGGCCAGGGCAAATGTCAGCGCGCTGTAGACCAATCCGCAGGGCAACCAGCCCCACAGTGAACCGAGCACCAAGGCCTGAGGAGCTGTACGTACCGGCAGCAACTGCGCCGACAGCGGCTGCAGATAGCGCCACAGGTAGGAACCACCCTTTTCCAGCCACACCAGTCCCCGCCAGATTCCGCCGATATACAGCGCCATCGCAATGAGCATCAGACCCGCAACCAGGCGTAGCGGTGCCAGCGCCGGCAGCACAGCCGCACCCAGGGCACCGGCCAGCGCGCCCATTAGCGTATAGCTGGCAATTCGCCCGGCGGAATAGGACACCAGCTGCCCCCAGGCCGTTTTCTGGCCGGGCACAGCCATCCCCAGCGCACCGGCGATGCCTCCGCACATACCGATACAGTGGCTGCTGCCGAGAAAGCCGATGACTAGCGCGGCGGCGACAAATCCCCAGTCGCCCATTTAGCGCTCTCCCTCTTCTTCCCCGGCCTCATCCGCAGGTTCGTCGACCTGGTGCGACTCCGGTGGCACGTCATCGTCAAACAGAATACGGCGCCCCTCGGTTTCCAGGTCGTCGTACTGGCCGTTGTTCACTGCCCAGAAGAACAGCTTTACCGCGCTGCCGATAAACAGGATCGCAATGGGAATCAGGAAAAACAGGCTATCCACAATCTACTCCAGCTTCGCGGTTACTGCGCCTCGGCTGCCGCGGGCGCCGGCCGTGCGGCTGCATCCGCGCCGCCACTGCGCGCGAGACGCATGGCGTTCAACACAACCACCAGTGAACTGATCGACATACCGATCGCGGCAGCCCAGGGTGGCACCAGGCCACAGGCGGCCAGAGGCAGTGCCAGCGCATTGTAACCCAGTGCCCAGAGCAGGTTCTGGCGTACGATTGCGCGACACCGCCGGGCCAGCGCCACGGCGCGCGGCAGCACCGTCAGGTCGCCGCCGAGAAGAATCGCATCGGCGCGCGACTGTGCGAGATCCGCTGCCGACAGCATCGCCACCGAGGCGTCGGCACCGCTCAGCACCGGCACATCGTTGAGGCCGTCGCCAACCATCAGTATCCGCTCCCCATGCTGCTGTAACTGCTGCAAGTGCGCCAGCTTGTCTTCCGGCGAGGCGCCGCCACGGAAGTTGCCGATGCCGGCGGCGGAGGCCAAACGCCCCACTTCGTCAGACTGATCCCCGCTGAGGAGTTCAACTGCCAGCCCGGTAGCGGACAGCTGCGCAACCGCCGCAGTCGCGGAAGTTCGCAGGCGGTCCCCGACGGAAATCCACGCGACCGGACCCACATCGTCTCCGAGCAACAGCCACTGCCCCGCCCCCTCCGGGAACGCGGGAGCCTCATTCGCGGCAAAATCCGCGCGCCCGAGGCGGAATCGATCTCCGGCAATCGTCCCCTCGAGTCCGCGGCCGGTGCGCACCCGTATCGCCGTCGCGGAGGCGTTGCCCCGCCAGGCGCGGAAAGCGCGCGCCAGTGGGTGATTGCTGCGGGATTCCAGTGCAGCGGCCACGTCCTTGACCCGCTGTTCCGTCCAGTCCTGCCGCAGCAGCTGAATCTGCAGAATTCGCGGCTCGCCCCGGGTCAAAGTGCCGGTCTTGTCGAACACAACGCGGGTCAGGCGCGGCAGCGTTTCCAGCAGTTGCCCGCCGGCAACCAGCAATCCCATCTGCTGCAGGCGCAGGGTGGCCGCGGCCAGGGCGGCCGGTGTTGCCAGCGACAACGCGCAGGGACAGGTCACCACCAGTACCGACAGCGCCACCCAGAAGGCGCGCGCCGAATCTATCTGCCACCAGACTGCGAAGGCCGCCAATGCTGCAAGTAATACGAAGCCGACAAAGATACCTGCGACGCGATCGGCCAGCGCCACCTGGCGCGGCTTTTCCAATTGCGCCCGTTCCACGAGCCGCTCGATCGCGGACAGTCGCGTGGACTTCCCGGCGGCTGTGACCCGCACTGTCAGGGAGGAGTCACCGTTGACGCTGCCGGCGAAAACGCGGCTGCCGATGGTCTTCTGCTGCAGGGCTGCCTCACCACTCAGCAGCGATTCGTCGACACCGCTCTCTCCGTCCTCGACCTCGCCATCGGCGGCAATCGTGTCGCCCGGCCGCAGCAGGATGCGGTCGCCGGGTTGCAGCGCCGCCACCGGCACGCTGTCCACCTGATCGCCGTCAAGTCGCGCTGCCGTCAGCGGCAGTAGCTGGGCCAGGCCACCACTGGCGAGACCCGCCCGGTGGCGGGCGCGCATCTCGATGGTGCGCCCCAGCAGCAGGAAAAACGTGAACATCGAAATGGATTCGAAATAGACATCCCCGGTATTGAATACCGTGGCATAAAAGCTGGCGACATAGGCGAGGCCGATGGCCAGTGAGACCGGCACGTCCATGCTCAGGTGACGCTGCCGCAAGCTGCGCAGGGCGGCGGCGAAAAAGGGCCGCGCCGCATAGAGCACCACCGGCGTCGCCACCAGCAGTGACACCCAACGCAGGTAGCCCTGCAGTCCCGAGTCGATCCCGGTATCGGCGCCGAAATACAGGGCGATGGCGAACATCATCACCTGCATGGTGCCGAGGCCGGCGACGCCGAGGCGCCGCAGGGCGGCGCGCCGCTCGCCTTGGATCAGTTGTTCGCTGTTGGCTGCCGTGGCCGGTGCGGGGCGGTAACCGATGCGCGCCAATTCGGCGAACAGGCGCGAGGGCTGGATCCGCGCCGGATCAAAACCGACTTGCGCCCGCTGGGTACTGGCGTTGACGGAGACCTTCTCCACCCCGTCGAGAACACCGAGGTGCTTTTCGATCAACCATACGCAGGCGGCGCAGGTAATGCCACCAATCAGCAGACCGGCCACCTTGTGGCCGCCCTCCCATTCGCGCACGAACTGCTCCTGCACTTCCGGCAGGTCGTAAGCGGACCAGGGATCTCGTTGCACCGGCGCCGAATCCGGGCGCTCGCTGCGCGTTTCGCGGAAGCGGTAAAAGTTGTCGAGCCCACCGGCCACAATCGCGCCCGCCACCGCCTCGCAACCGGGGCAGCACATGGGTTGCTCAGTTCCGTTGATCAGTACCGAGTGGCGACTGCCGGCAGGTACCGGCAGTCCGCAGTGGAAGCAGGGGCGCGCGGTCATTGCTCAATGGGATTCAGGGGGATGGCATTGCCCTGGTCGAAATCAATCACGCCCTTGAGATGCCAGTCAGCCTGCAGGTGTTTTGCCGGATCCAGCTCCGGCAGCAGGCGTACATACCAGCGGTGCTCCAGCTTGCCCTGTAGTTCGCCGGTATAGTGATTCGCCCCCTGGCGGCTCACGATAATCTGCTCGTCGAGATGCTCGTCCAGCGGGTGGCTGAGTGTCAGCAGCAGTTGGTCCGGGAAGGTCATATTGCCTCGCAGGTCGAGAGACACGGTGCCGGCCTCGCGATCAAACTGCAGAAACCCCGCCAGTCCCAGTTCGGCCGAACGCTCGTCCTGGCGCGCGATATAGTTATAGGCGCGGCCGTCCTTGTAGTAGGTATCGCTGACGGTATCGTCGGCATTTTTCAGCGCGATAGTCACGGTAATGGAGCACACCACCAGCACCAGGATCAGCGGCGCCAGAACGACCCATACCATCGCCTCGCGATACCAGGGTTTGGAAACTTCTTCACTCAAGGTCAATTCCACCAATTATTGTTTTGGCCCGATAAACACAGTCTGGTGTCGATCAGACAGCGACGGCTCGTCCTCCGCCCGCACCACAATGTAAATATTGTGCTTGGTATCCTTCAGCTGCGCCTTGGGCACACTCACGCGGATAGGCACCGAAAAGAGCTCGCCGGGTTGCAGATAAATATCCCGAGGCTTGCGCAGTGAGTAATCGTATCCCTCCTTGCCCTCGATGCTGATTTCAAACTCGTGCGGTGACTGATCCATATTGTTGATCTTCACCGTGTAGACGTTCTGGATGGTGCCCCGGGATTCGCGGTACATGCGTGCGCCGCGGTCGCGGAGAACTTCGGCGGTGACCGGCGAGCGGGTGGCAACCTGGTGAACAAACAGACCCGTCATCGCCAGCAGGATAAGGGCGTAACCGAACAGGCGCGGACGCAGGTAGTTGGTCTTGCCTGTCTCCAGCTCATCCTCCGACGTAAAGCGGATCAGGCCACGCGGATAGCTCATTTTATCCATGACGCTGTTGCACGCGTCCACGCACAGGCCGCAGTTGATGCACTCGTATTGCATACCATCGCGGATATCGATATCCACCGGGCACACCTGCACACACCAGTAGCAATCAATACAGTCGCCCATCCCCTGTGCTTTGTAATCGACGCCTTTCTTGCGCGGCCCGCGCGTCTCGCCGCGCTGCGCATCGTAATAAACGGCCAGGGTATCCTGATCGTACATCACCGACTGGAAACGCGCGTAGGGGCACATGTACTTGCATACCTGCTCACGCATGAAGCCCGCATTCAGATAGGTCGCGAGCGTGAAAAAGGCCACCCAGAACACACCCTGTGGGTGGGCGCGGAAGTGGGCCAGGTCCAGTACCAGGTCGCGGATCCCGTAAAAATAGCCGACAAATGCGAGCGCCGTTGCCAGGGCAATCAGCAGCCAGATCAAGTGGGTACCGCCCTTGCGCAGGACTTTCTCCGCATTCCAGGGCGCGGCGTCCAGCTTCATCCGTTTGTTGCGGTCACCCTCGCAAACCCGCTCGGCCCACATGAACATCATGGTCCACACCGTCTGCGGGCAGGTAAAACCGCACCAGACCCGTCCCAGCCAGGTGGTGATCGCAAACAGCGCAAACGCGGCGATGATGAGAAGCCAGGCCAGCAGGAAGCCGTCCTGGGGACCGAAGGTGGCCCAGAAGATATGGAATTTTCGCGCGGGAAGATCGAAGAGCACTGCCTGGTGTCCTTCGATATTCAGCCAGGGCAGGAAAAAGAAACCCAGTAGCAGCGGGAGCCCGGTGTATTTGCGAACCCGGGTATAGAGTCCGCGGATATGCCGGGTATAGACCTTGTCTTCAGACTCGTAGAGCATGCGGTAGCGGACTTCGCCATCGCCATCCTGCTCTTCACGTGTTGGGATCAAATCGCTCACGTAACCTCACTTAGATCCATTCCACCAGACGCAAAACGGATACCTGTATTGAATACCAGGGCCTGTTCACACGAATTTAGATGGCCGCGACGGAAGCCGTTTTTTCGTAAGACCAGGCGCTGTGAGCGTCGTGTGGTCATTCCACATAAGCGAACAGCAACGCCGGATTTCGGAAAAACGGTCCCGTCCCTTCGGGTTGCGCCCCAAAGCAGGCCATACCGTGTTGCTCGTCGCTCTTTTAGCGTGCTAAACCACGCTTCTCGCGCCTTGCCTGACCTGCTTTGGGGCACAACGCGGCTATCGAAATTCGTGTGAACAGACCCCAACAATGAGGCTTTTCTTATTCGTCCTTGTCGCGCCCGGATCCTGATTGGCCCCCGCCATCGTGGCGGGGGCTCCGAGTAGATTTACTGCTCAACCTCTTCCTGGCGGGACAGGCTGTAGACATAGGCCGCCACCAGGCGAATCTTGTCTTCACGCAGTTTATCTTCCTGTGCCGGCATCTCATTGTGACGGCCGTTGCGGATGGTGTGCCGGATCTCTTCGCGGCTACTACCGTAAAGCCAGATATCGTCGGTCAGGTTCGGGGCACCGATGGCCTGATTCCCCTTGCCGTCCATACCGTGACACGCCATACACACGGTGCCGAAAATCTTCTTGCCCTTTTCAGCCATGGCCGCGTCGTGCTCCTGGCCACTGAGCGCCAGTACATATTCCGCCGCATCCTTGACGCCCTCTTCACCGATTATCGGTTCCTGGGGTGGCATCACACCCTGGCGGCCCTTGTGAATGGTCTCCAGGATTTTTTCCGGCGTGCCGCCCCAGCGCCAGTAGTTGTCGGTCAAGTTCGGGAAGCCGTAGTTACCGCCACCGTCCGCACCGTGGCAGACGGAACAGTTGTTGGCAAAGATCCGCGCGCCCATTTTCAGCGCTTCACGGCTCTCGGCGATCTGCGCAATCGGCATGGTTTCATATTTGCCGAAGGTCTCGCTGAACTTCTCCTGCGCCTTTTCCTGACGGTGCTCGAGCTGTTTGTGCGAGGTCCAGCCGGACAGGCCTTTGAAGTTCCCCAGCCCCGGATAGATGGCCAGGTATCCCGCGGCAAATACCAGCGTGAAAACAAACAGCAGGAACCACCAGCGCGGCAGAGGGTTATCGAACTCTTCGATACCGTCGTACACGTGTCCAGTGGTACGGTTTTCCGGTTCATTCTGGTCGCTCACCGCCACCTTGCGGTTGGCGAACAACACCCAGACCACCAGCCCGAGGTTGGTAAGCGTGAGTACGATGACCCAGATACTCCAAAAGGTACTCATTTTTCTTCCTGCCCCTTGTTCTGTTTCACGGCTGACCCGCCTGTTTCTTCCTTTCTGTCAGCCGACCCGGGTTGCTCTTCTTCGTCGGCAAACGGCAATTTCGCATCTTCTTCGAAACGCTTTTTACGTTTCGGTGAAAATGCCCACCAGCAAACACCTAAGAAAGCAATCGACCCCAGGACGACGGAAATCACTCGTAACGTATTGATGTCCACCCAGTTACCCCACTAGCGCTTCTGCTTAACGAGCGTGCCGAGCTGCTGCAGATAAGCCACCAGTGCGTCGACTTCCATCACCTTGCCACCGGCAAAAGGCTTGGCGGCATTGGCGATGTCCTCATCGGTGTACGGCACACCGACTGCACGCAGTGCGCGCATTTTGTTAGCGGTGTGTTCGCCGGTCACAACGTTGTCAAACAACCAGGGAAATGCCGGCATGATGGATTCCGGCACCACGTTGCGCGGGTTGTACAGGTGCGCACGCTGCCACTCATCGGAGTAGCGGCCGCCCACACGGTCAAGATCCGGGCCGGTGCGTTTGGAGCCCCACAGGAAGGGATGCTCGTAAACATCTTCCTGGGCCATGGTGTAGTGGCCGTAGCGCTCTACTTCGGCGCGCAGCGGGCGAATCATCTGCGTGTGGCAGACGTGGCAACCCTCACGGATATAAATGTCGCGCCCTTCCAGCTCCACCGGACCCAGCGGTTTGAGGCCGGCAATCGGCTCCTTGTTGGCCTGGGTGAAGAACTGCGGGACGATTTCCACCAGCGCGCCAAAGCTGATGGCGACGCAGGTGAAAATGATCAAAATGCCGATATTTTTTTCTACGATGTCATGGTTTTTCACGATTCGACCTCCTAGACCGCCTGCGCCATCGGCACTGTATTATCTTGCCGAGCTGTGTTTGTCGTCTCTGTGATGGTGCGGAACACGTTGTAAACCATCAACAGCATGCCGGTCAGGAAGAAGCTGCCGCCGATCCAGCGCACGATATAACCCGGATGGCTGGCGATCACGCTCTCGACAAAGCTGTAAGTCAGCGTGCCGTCAGCGTTAAATGCGCGCCACATCAGACCCTGGGTAATGCCGTTGACCCACATCGCCGCGATGTACAGCACGGTGCCGACAGTGGCCAGCCAGAAGTGCGCATTGATCAGTTTCACGCTGTACATTTCCTTGCGCTTCCACAGCACCGGTACCAGGTGATACAGCGCACCGATGGAGATCATGGCTACCCAGCCGAGCGCACCGGAATGCACGTGTCCGACAGTCCAGTCGGTGTCGTGGGACAGGGCGTTGACCGTCTTGATGGACATCATCGGTCCTTCGAAGGTGGACATGCCGTAGAAAGACAGCGATACCACGAGGAAACGCAGAGTCGGGTCGGTGCGCAGTTTGTGCCAGGCGCCAGACAGGGTCATGATGCCGTTGATCATGCCGCCCCAGGACGGTGCCAGCAGGATGACAGACATCACCATCGCCAGGCTCTGGGTCCAGTCCGGCAGCGAGGAATAGTGCAGGTGGTGGCCGCCGGCCCATACGTAGATGGAGATCAGGGCCCAGAAGTGCACGATGGACAGCTGGTAGGAATATACCGGGCGACCTGCCTGCTTGGGCACGAAGTAATACATGATGCCGAGGAAGGCCGCAGTCAGGAAGAAACCCACCGCATTGTGGCCGTACCACCACTGGATCATCGCATCCTTGGTACCGGAGTAGATGGAATAGGATTTCCACGCAGTGACCGGAATTTCGAGGTTATTGACGATGTGCAGTACGGCAATGGTGATGATGTAAGCACCGAAGAACCAGTTAGCCACATAGATGTGCGAGGTTCTGCGCTTGGCGATGGTACCGAAGAATACCAGCGCGTAGGCAACCCAGATCAAGGCGATCAGGATATCCAGCGGCCACTCGAGCTCAGCGTATTCTTTGGTGGATGTCAGGCCCTGCGGCAGGGTGATAGCGGCCCCGACGATGACAACCTGCCATCCCCAGAAAGTGAACGGGATCAGCCAGCCACCCCAGAGGCGCGTCTGACAGGTGCGCTGCACCACATAGTAGGAAGTGGCAAACAACACGCTGCCACCGAAGGCGAAAATCACCGCATTGGTGTGCAGCGGGCGCAGTCGGCCGAAATGGCTGAACGGCTGGAAGAAGTCGTTCAACTGGGGCCACGCCAGCTGTGCGGCGATGAGCACGCCCATCCCCATGCCGAAGATACCCCAGACCACCGACATGATGGTGAACTGGCGCACGATATTGTAGTCATAGTCCGGCGCGTGGTGCCCGGTCTCTGCCACCGTAGTCGTCATTGTGTTACTTCCGTTGCTTTTTAAAATTCGTTTCCGTTAAGCGAGCGCATGCGCACCAGAGACTCCTGGCCTTACCCCTCACATTAGCTCGCGATAGCCAGTTGGCGACGATTTAAGCGCATCTATCGCCGACTGGAACTGATCTACATCAATTTACGTCCCTTACCCGCGGCGATACGCATACGCAGGGCATTCAGCTTGATGAAGCCCTCGGCATCTTTCTGGTCGTAGGCACCGGCGTCATCTTCAAATGTGGCGATGCGCTCATCGAACAGACTGTCGGGAGAACGGCGCCCCACAGCGCTGACACTGCCCTTGTAAAGCTTCAGGCGGACTTCACCGTTCACAACCTGTTGGGACTCGTCGATGGCGGCCTGCAGCATGCGCCGTTCCGGGGACCACCAGTAGCCGTTGTAGATGAGTTTGGCGTAGCGCGGCATCAGCTCATCTTTCATATGGGCCACCTCGCGATCCAGCGTGATGGATTCGATCGCGCGGTGCGCCTTGAGCAGGATGGTGCCGCCGGGGGTTTCGTAGCAGCCGCGAGACTTCATGCCCACGTAGCGGTTCTCGACGATATCCAGGCGGCCGATACCATTGGCACCGCCGAGCTTATTGAGGCGCTCCAGCATGGTCGCCGGGCTCAGGCGCTCGCCGTCGAGAGCCACCGGGTCGCCGTTTTCGAATTCCAGGGTGATATAGGTGGGCTGGTCGGGTGCAGCCTCCGGGCTCACGCTCCAGCGCCACATATCCTCTTCGGCCTCCGCCCACGGATCCTCGAGGATGCCGCCCTCGTAGGAGATGTGCAGCAGGTTGGCGTCCATGGAGTAGGGGGACTTCTTCTTGCCGGAGGAGAAGTCGACAGGAATATTGTGCTGTTCGCAGTACTTCATCAGCTTTTCGCGCGAGGTCAGGTCCCACTCGCGCCAGGGTGCGATCACCTGAATCCCCGGCTTCAGGGCGTAGGCGCCGAGTTCGAAGCGCACCTGGTCGTTGCCCTTGCCGGTCGCACCGTGGGCAATGGCGTCCGCGCCGGTTTCGTTGGCAATTTCGATCAGGCGCTTGGCGATCAGCGGCCGGGCAATGGAGGTACCCAGCAGGTACTCGCCCTCATAGATGGTATTGGCGCGGAACATCGGGAAAACGAAATCGCGCACATACTCTTCGCGCAGATCGTCGATGTAGATTTCCTTGACGCCCAGGGCCTCGGCCTTGGCGCGCGCCGGCTCCACTTCTTCACCCTGGCCGATGTCGGCGGTAAAGGTCACCACCTCGCAGCCATAGGTCTCCTGCAGCCAGCGGACAATCACTGATGTATCGAGTCCGCCGGAATACGCCAGCACTACCTTTTCAATTTTGCTCATAGTAATCCTCAACCGGGAAATTGCCGCCATCAGTGATACCACTGCGGCAACACATGCAGCAGTGCACGGATCGAGAGTCGGTCTGGGAGAATTATTATTGGAGGTGTACCCAGGCTCGGCAGCTGCGCTGCCATTTTTGGGGCGCGATTGTAGCGCCTCAGATCGCGAACGACTAGCATCATGAGGCTCTGAGGCGCACTTTGGCTACTTTGTAGACAGAAATCCCGTCGCAATTTGGCAGAGGTTCGGTTAGCATCTGCGCCCCCAAGGCAGACACGAATACGCGGTATCGACTATGGAGCAACTCACCCTGCGCGCCCCCGACGACTGGCACATTCACCTGCGCGATGGCGACGCCCTCGCCCGCACGGTGGGCGATGCCGCGCGCCAGTTCCGCCGCGCGATTGTCATGCCGAATCTGGTGCCGCCGGTAGTCGACGCCGAAGACGCCCTCTTCTATCAACTGCGTATCCGCGAACAGATCCCGGCGGGCAACCCCTTCGAACCGCTGATGGTGATCTACCTCACCGACAAGACCGACGCCGAAGTGATCCGCCTGGCGCACGAGGCCGGCGTGGTTGCCGCAAAACTGTACCCCGCGGGCGCCACCACAAATTCAGATTCCGGCGTTACCGACATTGCCAATATCTATCCGGCCCTCGAAGAGATGCAGAACTGCGGCATGAAACTGCTGCTGCACGGGGAAGTGACCACTCACGACATCGACATCTTCGACCGCGAGCAGGTGTTTATCGAAAAGACCCTCGCCCGCCTGGTTGAGGACTTCCCCAGCCTGAAGATCGTGCTCGAGCACATCACCACCGCGCACGCGGCCGAGTTCGTGCAAAATGCCCGCGATGGCGTGGGCGCGACCATCACCGCGCACCACCTGCTTTACAACCGCAACCACATGCTGGTGGGCGGTATCCGCCCGCACTATTACTGCCTGCCGATTCTGAAGCGCGGCTACCACCAGTCGGCGCTGATCGAAGCGGCCACCAGCGGCAGCCCGAAGTTCTTCCTCGGCACTGACTCGGCGCCGCACGCCCAGAACAAAAAGGAAAACGCCTGCGGCTGCGCCGGCTGCTATACCGCCTTCAGCGCCATCGAGCTCTACGCGGAAGCCTTCGACCGCGCCGGCAAACTGGACAAGCTCGAGGGTTTCGCCAGTGAATTCGGCCCCGACTTCTACGGACTGCCGCGCAACGAGGGCAGCATTACTCTCGAGCGCAAACCCTGGGCGCTCCCCCAGAGCCTGGAGATGGGCGGTGAGGCCCTGGTGCCACTGGCCGCCGGTGAACCCCTGAACTGGCAGCTGGTACAATAAGCACCTGCCAACCGGCGCGCTGCGATTTAATTTGCGACTCGCCGGTTGAACCACCGGGCTCGCCCCGCCACACATCCATAATCTAAGGAATCCATGTGACCCCCGCCGAAGAACCGACCGGACCCAAAAGCCTGCTGGCACAGCGATTTCGCGGATTCCTGCCTGTGGTCCTGGACCTGGAGAGCGGTGGTTTCAATGCGCGCACGGATGCCCTGCTGGAAGTCTCGGCGGTTATTCTCGATATGGATGAGGACGGCCGGCTTTTCCCGGTCGAGACCCACAGTTTCCACCTGGAGCCTTTCGAGGGTGCCAATGTGGAGCAGTCCGCACTGGACTTCATCGGCATCGACCTGGAATCCCCCGACCGCGACGCGTGGCCAGAGGAAATCGCACTGCCCGAACTGTTCCGCAAGATCCGCTCGGCGATCAAGAAGCACAGCTGCACCCGCGCCGTGATGGTCGCCCACAATGCGCACTTCGATCTCGGCTTTATCAATGCCGCGGTCGAGCGTTGCGGCATCAAGCGCAACCCGTTCCACCCCTTCTCCTGCTTCGACACCGCCACCCTCGCCGGCCTCGCCTACGGCCAGACCGTACTGGCCAGGGCCTGCCAGGTGGCGGGAATCGCGTTCGACAACAGCAGCGCCCACTCCGCCGAATACGACGCGGAAAAGACGGCCGAGCTTTTCTGCGGCATCGTCAACAAGTGGCGCGAAATGGGCGGCTGGCCGCTGCCCGCAGTCGAAGAATCCCCTGCCGACAGCGACGAATAAGCCGCCCCCACCTTGAGCGGCGCCCCGGGCGCTACAACCAAGGTCGCATTCCCTGCAGCACACCGCCCTTCTAGGCTGATCGGTGCTCAACCCCAATAAAAATAATGGTGAATGCGATGATGACCCCGAAACCCGGGCGCGGACTCGTCCGCTGCCTGCTCATGACTGTCGCGCTCTGCGCGGCCGCGGCCGGCCACGCCGGCAGCTGGCAACAGAATGTCGCCATCGGCGGCTTCAATAATGTTCATATTTACACCCCCGACAGCGCCTCGCCGATCGGTAACGGCAAGGCCCTGTTGATCGTTCTGCACGGCTGCGTGCAGCCGATCGACAACTACCTGACCGCCAACCTGGAAGACGCCGCCGAGGAGTTCGGCATGGTCGTGGCGGTGCCGGATGCGATGAACAAGGCCGGTTACAGTTGCTGGTCTTACTGGGATGGCACCAAGTCCCGTACCGCCGGCGATTACAATAACCTGATCAACCTGGCGAATGCCCTGTCCGGCGACAACGCCCGCGGTATCGATGCCGACCAGGTATACATTGCCGGCTTGTCGTCCGGTGCCAGTTTTGCCAATACCACCGCCTGCCTGGCGCCGGATGTATTCGCGGGCATGGGTGTCAGCGCCGGCCCCAGCATCGGCACCAGTTCCAATGGCGCCCTGGGTCCCTGCGAAACCGCCGACGTCGCCAGCCGCTGCAGCACCTATGCGGGTAGCTACGCGAGCTTTTTCGATACGCAGATCGCCTCCATCGCCCAGGGCGATGCCGATACGACCGTAAACCAGTGCTACAACACCCAGAACTCTGACGGCATGGCGGAGCTCTACGGCGTCAGCAAGTTGGCGGGCACCAACACCATTGCCGAGGGCACCCGTACCGCCGGGGAAACCCTGTGGCAGGACGGCCGCGTCTCAATGCTCTGGTTCAATGGTGTCGATCACGCCTGGTCTGGCGGAGAGGGCGCGAGTGGCAGCTATATCAGCGATGCCAGCATCAACTACGCCCGCTATCTGGGCCAGTTCTTCGTCGACAACAACAAGCGTGTGGACCGCAACAAGGGCCCGGTACTCAGCGATGTACAGACCTCCACCAGCGGCGACCGCATCCTCGTCAGCGGCACAGCAACCGACGCCGAAGGCAGTGTCACCAGCGTGGAAGCGGATTTCGATGGCGACAGTGACAGCAGCGTCAGCGGAGGTGTCGACGGTAACGGTTTTTTTTCCCTGACGAGCGCCGCACTGGCGGATGACCTCTACGTGGTCACCGTTGTGGCCACCGACAATGACGGCGCTCAGGGTGAGGTCTACACCACCACCGTACGTGTCGGGCCAGAGCCTCCCGCTACCGCGCCGGCACTGAGCAACGTTGCGGCGCAAGCCAATGGTCAGTGCGTCACCGTCAGTGGCACGGTAGTCGATGAAAACCAGGATCTGGACTCGGTCGTCGTGACCTTCTCCAACGGCGATGTTCCCGCCGCCGTAGTGGGCACCGACTTCAGCGCCGAGCAGTGCGACCTGCCCGGTGGCAGCGGCAGTGCCCAGGTCACCGCCACTGACCTGGCCGGCCTCTCCAGTACCGCCAGCGCCTCCTTCACTGTCGACGCGGGCGTCACTGCGACACTCGACAACCACATCTCCGCTGGTCGCCTCGATTACACCAACTACGCCAATTGCTATCTGGAATACAGCACCGATCCGTTCCGCCTGGATGAATACAGCGTTGGCGCCGGCCAGTGCCAGTGGCGCGATGACGATGCCTCCTGCGTCGGCCCGCAGGTCACCTGTTCAAGCAGCGGTGGAAGCGGTGGTGGAAGCAGTAGTGGTGGCAGTAGCAGTAGTAGCGGCGGCAGCAGTGGCGGAAGCGGCAGCTGTACCGAGCAGTCGACTTACAATTACTACCACAAGACCGCGGGCCGCGCGTACAGCACAGGTAACGCTCTCGCCCCCGACTATTTTGCCAATGGCAGCGATGACGCCATGCCCGGCTCCACCTGGGGCCTGAACACGCTACACAGCACTGACGGATTTACCTGGGAAATCGGGGCCTGCCCCTGAAAAAAAGGGTCTTTTAGTCCCCCGTTTGTGCGGCCGCGGGAATCGCGGCCGCACAACACTACAATCTGCCGGTAGCGGAGGCTTTCCGTGCGCGAGGAGGTAAAGCATGAACTCCCCCAAATACGGGCTGCGCCTTTCCAGCATGCTCTTCGGGCTGATGTCACTGGGTCAGTTGTGGCGACTGATCGCGCAGCCCCAAGTACTCGTCGATGGCGCCATCGTGCCAGTGTGGCCCAGCGCTCTCGCTTTTGTGATCCTGCTGGTTCTGTGTCTGTGGCTGTGGCGCCTGTCCAACAAGGTCAGTTGCTAATAGTCCCGACCCTGCGCTACCGCAAAGCGAAAACCCGGCAGAATTACCGGGTTTTTTTATGGAACGCGCCAGACAGAAATAGGGAAAAACAGCGGCTGGGAAGTGGAAAACGGGCAATCCGACGGCAAATGGGTGATTTTTTATCCAAAACCCTGTAGAATACCCGGTTCACGTAGAAATCGGATAAATATTGTGGCCAAAAAAGCAACCACTGCTTCCAAACGCAAGCAACCCACCTCGGTGGAAACCCGTGAAAGTATCGAGGAACAGGTGCAGGCCTTCCTCGCTTCCGGCGGTGAAATTCAGCAGGTTCCCAAGGGGGTGAGCGGCCAGACCAACACTTCCGGGCCCAAACACATCACTCTCGGCAAAAAACCCCGCGCTTAACCTCCAACCGCTTTAGTGACCGGCCTGAACCGCGCGATTGCGCGGGGTAAGTGATACCTCACCCCGCGACGTGCCTCAGGGCATTTCGTCCTGCTCGGCTCCCTCTTTCACCGGCGGCATCAGGTCTTCCTTGGTGACCCGCATCAGCATAATCATGTTGACCGCCACGTAGATGGAAGAGTATGTACCCACCACGATCCCCACGATCAGCGCCAGCGAGAAGTTGTGGATCAGCTCACCACCGAAGAACTGCAGTGCCCACAGCACCAGCAAGGTGGTGAAGGAAGTCATCAGGGTACGGCCGAGAGTCTGGCTCAGGGAAATATTGATGATTTCTTCCGGGTCGGATTTACGCACCCGGCGGAAATTCTCCCGCACCCGGTCGTACACCACGATGGTGTCGTTGATCGAGTAACCGATCACCGCCAGCACTGCGGCCAGCACGGTCAGGTCAAAATCCAGCCGGAAGAAAGAGAAAAAGCCCAGCGTGATAATCACGTCGTGGATCAGGGCCACAACGGCGCCCACAGCGAACTTGTACTGGAAGCGCAACGCCACGTAGGCCATCACCACCACCAGCGCGAACAGCATACCCAGGCCGCCGTCATCGCGCAGCTCTTCACCGACCTGCGGACCGACCATTTCCACCCGGCGCAGCTCTACCTTGCTACCGCTGCCCTGGCTCAGGATCGCCACAACCTTGTCACCCACCGACTGGGTCGCTTTTTCGTCACGCGCATTCTGCTGTGCCTGCTCCGCGGCCACTTTCGGCGGCAGCTTTATCAGCAGTTCGTTGTCCGAGCCAAACCGCACCACCGAGGCACCTTCAAAACCCGCTGTTTCCAGCTGGTCGCGCACTTTCTCCAGTTCCGGCGCCTGCTGGTAGCCCACTTCAATCTGGGTACCGCCGGTGAAATCCAGCCCCAGCTTGAGGCCGTTGATCGACAGCGCGATGATCGAACCGATCACCAGCGCGATGGATACCGCCGCGGCCACCTTGCGCCAGCGCATGAAATCGTACACGCGCTTGCCCATGTACTCGGTAATTTTGCCGCTTTCTACTTTGGTCTCGCTCATTGCAGTCCCCTTAAATCCCCAAGCCTTAAATCCAAAGTTTCTGCACACGGCGACCGCCGTAGAACAAATTGATCAGCGCGCGGGTACCCATAATGGCACTGAACATGGAAGTCAGAATACCGATCGACAGGGTCACCGCGAAGCCCTGTACGGGTCCGGAACCGATTGCGTACAGAATCACCGCCACGATCAGGGTGGTGATGTTCGCGTCCACGATTGCGCTGTAGGCGTTGTCAAAGCCGGCACTGATTGCCGACTGTGGTGGCACCCCGTTGCGCAGTTCCTCCCGTATTCGCGAGAAGATCAGCACGTTGGCATCCACCGCCATACCGATGGTCAGCACCATACCCGCAATACCCGGCAGGGTCAGGGTCGCGCCGATGATCGACATCACCGCCACCAGCAGCACCATGTTCATGGCCAGGGCGATATTCGCCGCGAGACCAAATACCCGATACAGCAGCAACATGCAGATCACCACCGCCAGCATGCCGATCTTCACCGACGTGATACCCACGTCGATGTTATCCGCACCGAGTGACGGCCCGATCACGCGCTCCTCAACGAAGTACATAGGAGCTGCCAAGGCACCGGCGCGCAGCAGCAGCGCCAGTTCCTGGGCTTCGGCCGGGTTATCGAGGCCGGTGATACGGAACTGTTTGCCCAGCGCACTCTGTACGGTGGCCAAGCTGATGATCTTCTTGTCGTCGACCCGCTTCTGCACAACAGTCTTGTTGCCCTCGGCATCGATCTTGGTCTCGGGCACAAAGCGGCTCTCGATAAACAGGGTGCCCATACGGCGGCCGACATTTTTCCAGGTAGCGCGGTGCATCATTTCACCACCGCGGGAATCCAGGGTGATATTGACCTGCGGGAAGCCGTTCTCGTCGTAGCCGACGCGGGCATTGGTGACCCGGTCGCCCTTGATGATGACCTTGCGCTCCAGCCAGGCACCGCCGTAGGCCGCGCGCTGCTGTTCGTTGCGGTACTCAAAGTACTCCTTGTTGGTCACCAGAGTGTCCGGACGGGCCTCCATGCGGTATTCCAGGTTGGCTGTCTTACCGATGATACGCTTGGCCGCGGCGGTGTCCTGGACACCCGGCAGCTCCACCACAATACGGTTGCGGCCCTGGCGCTGCACGATCGGTTCCGCTACGCCCAGCTCGTTCACCCGGTTGCGCAGCGTCGTGAGGTTCTGGCTGACCGCGTAATCCTGCAATTGCTTGATTTCCGGCTGGGTCAGGGTCGCACGGATTTCCAGGTTGTTGCCGCTGCCCGCTTCCTGCAGCTGCAGCTGCGGAAATTCCTTGCGCATGGTCGACATGGCCAGGCTGCGCAGATCTTCGCTGCGGAAGCGCGCGACAATTTCCCGGTCATCCACCAGATCCACGCTGCGGTAGCGTGCTTTGGCCGCGCGCAGTTTGGCTTTCACATCCTGGGCGTAGCTCTCGAGGTTCGTCTTGACGATGGAATTGGTATCCACCTCCATCAGGAAGTGCACACCACCGGCCAGGTCGAGACCCAGCTTCATCGGGCTGGCACCCAGTTCACTCAGCCACTCTGGCGTGGTCGAGGCCAGGTTCAGGGCCACGACATACTGTTGGGTGCCCAGTGCTTCCTGGATGGCGCGCTTGGCCGGCAACTGCTGCTCGATGGACTTGAGCCGCAGCAGAACGGATTTTTCACCGACTTCGCCACCGAAATACTCGATTCCCGCGTCGTCCAGCACCTTCTCCGCCCGCTCGAGGACATCCGGTCCCAGCGTCATGGCACTGGACTGGCCGGAAATCTGCACGGCGGGATCCGGTGCGTAGAGGTTGGGCGCGGCGTAGATAAAACCGAAGGCCACGATGACGAGAATCAGAAGGTACTTCCAGACGGGGTAGCGATTCATGCTGCTCTCATTGTTTTGTTCTCGGCCCGCGGGCCTGTATCTATTCTGGTCAACCGATGAATTCGTCCCGAACCCCTCGATCTGTGCGCCCTTTGAACGGCACTTCCGGGCATCTGACCACCGCCAAACGCAAAAGTGCGCGGTTCCGCCGGCGCGCCGGCACCGGCCTCAACCGGCGGATTGACGTCCCTGTGCCGCATGCGCATTGCGACAATGTCGGAGGATATGCGGGCGCGCAGCCCTGTTTGCAAGGCGGGCCAACCGCTCCCGAATCGGGGGCCGATTATACGGGGATCCCTTCCCGGTACAAATGTGACCGGACGTACAGGGGCAAGCGGCAGGCGCAAACCGGGCCGCGCTAGCCCGCCAGCGGTGGCACTTCGCGGCCCAGGCGGCCGTAGAACTCCGCCACATACTGTTCCAGCTCACCGGCGGCGATGGCATCGCGCAGCCGCTGCATCAGCCGCTGGTAGTGGCGCAGGTTGTGGATGGTATTGAGCTGGGATCCGAGGATCTCGCCACAGCGGTCGAGGTGATGCAGGTAGCTGCGGGAGAAGTGCTCGCAGGTATAGCAGTCGCAGCCCTCTTCCAGCGGCCCGGTATCGTGGCGGTGCACGGCGTTGCGGATCTTGACCACGCCATCGAACGTGAACAGGTGGCCGTTGCGGGCATTGCGCGTAGGCATCACGCAATCGAACATATCCACACCGCGACGCACCGCCTCGACGATATCTTCTGGCTTGCCCACGCCCATCAGGTAGCGCGGCTTGTCCGCCGGCATCTTGTGGGCAAGGTGGTCGAGCACCTTGATCATTTCGTCCTTCGGCTCACCCACCGACAGGCCTCCGATCGCGTAACCGTCGAAGTCGATTTCGGTGAGGCCGCGCAGGGAGATATCCCGCAGCTCCGGGTACATGCCGCCCTGCACGATACCGAACAGCGCCGACGGGCTGTCACCGTGGGCTTTCTTGGAGCGATCGGCCCAGCGCAGCGACAATTCCATCGACTTGCGCGCCTCATCGGTGGTGGCCGGATAGGGCGTGCACTCGTCGAAGATCATCACGATGTCCGAACCCAGCGACTGTTGCACCTGCATGGACTCTTCCGGCCCCATGAACACCGGGCTGCCGTCCACCGGCGATTTGAAGGAAACCCCCTCTTCAGTGATCTTGCGCATCTTCCCCAGACTGAACACCTGGAAGCCTCCGGAGTCGGTCAGGATGGGGCCAGACCACTGCATGAAGTCATGCAGGTCGCCGTGCTCCTCGATCACCTGGGTGCCCGGGCGCAACATAAGATGGAAGGTATTGCCGAGAATGATATGCGCCCCGATGGCCTCCACGTCCCGCGGCAACATGCCTTTGACGGTGCCGTAGGTTCCCACCGGCATAAACGCAGGGGTCTCCACCACCCCGCGCGGGAAGCGCAGGCGCCCGCGGCGGGCCTTGCCATCGGTGGTATCCAATTCAAACTGCATGAAGCACTGGCGGCTCAAGGGAAACTCCTAGGTAGTGTGCGCAATCGAAACGCTATGAGTGGTTACCAACCACTCACATCGGGATTGCGGCTGATCAACATGGCGTCGCCATAACTGAAAAAGCGGTAATTCTGTGCCACCGCCTCGCGGTAGGCATCCATTGTCTGCTCGTAGCCGGCGAAGGCACTGACCAGCATCATCAGCGTCGATTCCGGCAGGTGAAAATTGGTGATCAGGCGATCCACCACCCGGAAGCGGTAGCCCGGGTAGATAAAGATATCGGTCTCACCGGTGGCCGGGGCCAGCTCGCCCTCGGCCAGACCGGCGCTTTCGGCCATTGCCGCCGCACTCTCCAGCGCGCGCACGCTCGTCGTGCCCACCGCTATCACCCGGCCGCCGCGGGCGCGACAGTCGGCCACGGCACGGCACACGGATTCCGGCACGTGCAGCACTTCGCTGTGCATCTGGTGCTCGAAGATATCGTCGACCCGCACCGGCTGGAAGGTGCCCGCGCCAACGTGCAGGGTCACGAATGCGGTCTCCACGCCCTTGTCACGCAGGGACGCCAGCATCTCGTCATCAAAATGCAGGCCCGCGGTGGGCGCCGCCACGGCGCCGGCGTTGCGGCTGTAGACCGTCTGGTAGCGCTCCTTGTCCGACTCCTCGTCGGGCCGGTCGATATAGGGAGGCAACGGCATGTGGCCGAGTCGCTCCAGCACCGCCAGTACCCCTTCCTGCGGGAATTCCAGTTCGAACAGCGCCTCGTGGCGCGCCACCATCGCCAGTGCGGTATTGTCTTCCAGCAGGATTTCAGAGCCCGGTTTGGGGGATTTGCTTGAACGGATATGGGCAAGTGCCCTGCGCTCATCCAGCACCCGCTCGATCAGGATCTCCAGTTTGCCGCCGCTGGCCTTGCGGCCAAACAGCCGCGCTGGGATCACCCGGGTGTCGTTGAATACCAGCAGGTCCCCGGGCTCCACCAGGTTCGCCAGTTCGGCAAATTGCTTGTGCTCCAGCCTACCGCTGGGCCCGTCCAGACACAGCAGGCGGCTCCCGCGGCGTTCTTTGGTGGGCGTGCGGGCTATCAGCTCATCGGGCAGATTGAAGTGGAAATCCTGGCGGCGCATGGCTTCAGTTTAGGTGGTCACGGAATGGGCGCGAAGAGTACCGGAAAGCCGCCCCACCGCCAAATCCGGTTGACCGGCCCCGGTCCATCGCTATAATCGTCCCCCTTACTGAGGCACACCAAACCACGCGCCTCGAACAACTGCCAGAGTGGTGAAATTGGTAGACACAGGGGATTCAAAATCCCCCGCCCTTAAAAGCGTGCCGGTTCGAGTCCGGCCTCTGGTACCAATAAAATCAAGGGGTTAGAAGACTTTCTTCAACCCCTTTGATACCTCATTTTCTCCCAAAGTGACAACAAAGTGTCAACGCAACTTCTGCGCCACTCAACATTAGGCCGTGAAGTAGCTAGTTTTGTCGCCCCATCTAAAAGCTACTCTATAAGATTTTCCAAGACTTCTTTGACCGCCCCGACCTCATAGAACCAAGCTTATTGCGTGACCTCCATACACCTTACAAATCGCTGCAATTTTTCACCCCTCCACTGAGTGACTCTCCCCTGAGACTTAACAACAGCTTTTTTAACCAGCTGATAGAAGATGGCTACTTGCTCACGAGAAAATGTTTCTGTCCTACCGTCAAACCTTCTTTTCGGCAGAAACATCTTGAACTCCCTTTTGCAAGCGGTCTCTAAATCAAGCGCAGCACCACCGACTTCAAAACACCACCACTCGACAAGAGTATGGAGATAAGGGGAGTCAACGTTGATCGCCGCTGTTCTTTTCTCCGGCCAGTCATTAGAGACCCCAAACTTAAAAAACTTCTCCCCCTTTCCTTGCACTCCCTGTAGGTACAAAAAACCAGGCAATGATTTATCAAACCCTGTCTTTCTCTTATAAAAACTAGCCGAATCAGAATAAAAGGGCGGAAGCACCTTCCCTTTCCACTTTCGACTTACCCCATCTGGAATATAACGATTCTGTCGCCCACCCTCCCTTAATACGCAACCACAAGACTTAGTTTTAGATCCCCTTAAATTTACCCCCGCAACTTTTGTTATATTCCCGCAGTCGCATTGACAGAACCAATACCTATGTCCCTTCTCAGTCCCAGCAAAAGCAACAACAAGCAAACGACCAAACCGAGAGCAACGGAGGTCAGAAAGTCTCTGCCTCCTAGTTTCCCTCGGAAAATAAACCTTTAGCCTATCGACATCATCAGTCGAATACTTTTTTGATCTCGCCATCTTTCCCAAGTACAGGTTTATCGACTAACCACATAGTTAACGCGAAAGCTCTTCATTACACATTTTCATAAGTGGCAAGATATGCCTACAAGCAATCACACTCTCTTTCAAAGCGCCAAGCATTAGAGTTTTTATATATGTTGGTTCAATATTCTCACGCTCATATACGCCAGCCAAACCTAACTTCGCCGTAATTAACACATCAAGTACTTTACGCTTAACCTGAAGAACCCTATGAATCATTTTCACATCCAGCTTGTCAATATTTGACCTACCGATAATAAATGTTCCATGATCCACATCCTCTCGCAAGCGGTCTATTTCATCCAAAATAAGATCAACTTCTCTCACAGAGAGAGACTTAACTTTTTTACAAAAACTTAAAACTTCATCATCAGATAAAATTTCTTCAGTATTCGCTTTTTCCTCAATACTTTCTATTTTTCGCAAAAAATCTTTGTAACTACTATCATCACCCGAAACCAAAGACTCCAAATAACGGTCATCAAGTATTGACCCCGCGATCACCAACTTACTCAGGTGTTCGTTACTTTGCACCTTTTCGATAAACAAAAATAAATTAGACCGCAATACTGCTATTGCTTTACGCTTTTCATTCCTAGACTGTATGTATTCACGCAAGTAGACACCTAAGAGGGCGCCCACAACACCAATAATTACAGCAACTATTTTTAAATCCATACCCGCTCCTAAAACCATGAAGCCAACATTCTTTTCGGCGAAAATCAAAACCCCTATAATATCGCCAACTCACCCAGGTGGAACGAACGCGTTAAACATATAAAATACACACGTTGCACCAAGTATCACCGCCACATTTTTAGCCGCCCCCCGAGACAAGTCCTGCGGCTCTTCACTAAAGGCATCAACGTAGGTTGACGGAGCCAAAGCCATCAGCAAAATCGCGACACCTAAACCCGAAATACCAAATACAAAGAAGAGCCAAAGCTTCCAATAAGAGTTGGACGTAAAAGCCGGGAAACTCCTGAGCATTCGTGAATGCTCTATATTGCCCGTTCGCACATAAGCTCCTGCGCCGACAAAAGATAATGCCCACATATCCATGAGTGGCTGAGGGAAAGTTACACCAAATAACTTCGCGGGCCACCCAAATAAGGCATTCAACACATTTCGGTAGTATTGCAAAAAGTCATTTGCCGCTGTGAATACATCAACATTACAAAGGTACTGAATAAAGCTTACAAAACTAATTGAACCAACTACTACTGATAGGATTCTTAAGGTTGAGTTCATGATTATTTTTTAACCAACGAAAGCTGGAGCTGGTGGGTAGGAACTGGATATTGCTGATATGAATAGATCGATAATAAGAGTCACAATGGGAAAATCAATCAACTAGGTACCTTACAGCCGTTTTTTGACTCTCAGTATGCTACCGACGCTTCCGGAGTAGTGCGCCACACCAAGATAGATCGCTTTGGCAGAAATATGCTGGGGAACACCAGATTAAAACAAAAACTATTACAAAATTACAGCCAATAAAATTAGACTACTAAAGATTCAGCATTCTGCCACTCTGGTTTTGAACACCAAATACATAGCTAAAGCGACACTGTCTATCTCACAACTACGCAGCGAAATGCCCCCCCCCCTTAATCTCTAAAGGTGTCAACAAAGTGTCAACGCAAACGTGTAGAAACGCGCCCCAACCAGCTACGATTCAGCCGTAAGTTATTGATTTATGGTGGTATGGCGCCCAACTTGCGTCTTCCTGGAGGCTTCCCGGGGGCTTCAAAATCCCCCGCCCTTAAAAGCGTGCCGGTTCGAGTCCGGCCTCTGACCAACAAAATCAAGGGTTTAGCGAACTTCGCAAAATTCTGATAAGTGAAAATCCCGCGAGTGTGGCAACAAAGTGTCAACGCTGTTCGCGGTCGGCACCTGGCACAGCGGCATCTTTTCGTTTACGGCCGCCCATCTCCCAATACCGCATGGCATCTAACATCGGCCAGATTTGGCCTCTGCAAACTCCTTTCGCGGCTCTTCTTCTTTCTTCCTTTTATGCACACTGCAAAAGCGCAAAGGCCCAGGAACCGCGGCACACGAAGCCACATTGCCATTTCTTCGCCTCAAATAAGGCCCAAAATCTGCAGGCGTGGGGAGGAGTGAATTTCGCCCCCGCGCGTATTCATTTTCTGCACAAAAAAAGCCAGGACGGCGCCCGGCTATTTTGGTAGCGACCGATACCCTACACGGTGTCCATCACTCGATTTTTCGCTTCATGGTATTCGTCGTCTGTTAGCGCCCCTTACTCGCGTAGCTTTGCTAGGCGTTCCAGCTGGGCCAGGCTGCTTTCAAAGGCTGAAGGCTCCGCAGTTGAGCGAGTAGCCACCGTTTCCTGATTCTGCGGCCGGCCGGCATCAATCGCGGCCGCGTAGGCTTGGTCGCGTGTCTTGTCCGAACTCTTCCTTTGCCATACACACCTCCTTAAAATTTTACGACAAACGTTAGGGGAAATACGACACGTGCGTCCAATCAATGGCCTTCGTGACGGTTAGCTAACCAGCTCATATTACTTTCAATAGCCCGAAATTGAGATAACCGACCAGTAATTTCATCACGTAAATCACACCACGCCGATATGTGCGAACGCGCCCCATATAAATTCGCAAAGTTTGGGAAAAAAATTTCGTACACGGTCCCACAGTCAAAACGGCGTGACCGCACGCGCCGGATCTCCACTGGTTCGCCATCGAAAATTATGACTCTCGGTTTCATAGATCACTAAAAACTGTACATTTATACAGTATAAGGCACCCGCACAGAAAAATGTCAAGCTTCTATTAGCTGCCGCCAGAATTTACCCAAGAGAATACGCCTCAATTAGCACCTTCTTACAGAAAAGTTACTTCGGTAAAGAACTCAGGATACTCCCGATAAATGTAAATACACCACTAAGAAGGTACAACATAAGCGCCGTGGCAATACCACCAATTATGGCTTGCAGTAACCAATCAATTCGATCTATATCAGAACGGTAGAAATATACATTGGGAAACAATCTATGCACCCAGGATAAAACTATAGAGTTGACGTAACCCCATGCATTTGAAAACACTAACAGAGCGAAGAAAAACGTTATAATAAATGCATTTTCAATAGCTAAACTTGGTGAAATTTTTAGCGCCGCCCACAAACTAAGTGCAAAACCCGTAATTAAGCCCAATAGCTGAATTATTAAAGTGCTCCAGCCTGAGCGAGCCCATCCATTTTTTGTTTTATTTTTATTAACAACCTCTAATACAGAAGAATAAGATGCTTCAACCCAATCTGAATCATCGGCAGTTACTGATAGATAGCACAGCTTATCGTCCATCCTGTCAAATCTTACCTCTAAGTGCTCGCCAAGCCCCCTTCCACTCTGCAAACTCTCACCAGTTTCAATAGTAATAATAACTCGCTCGACGCTCTTAGCTCTCCTAAAATGGAGCAATAAATCACCCAAGCTGAACACTCGGTAACCTTTCTCATCAAAGCGGATCACAGAAAACACAATAGGTTTTTTGTCTTCCCTTCCTTGCTGGTCAGCAGACTCTATTAATGGCTGGGCTCGATTTACGAACACCTCATACAATTGAGTTAAAACATCCTCTGTAACTTTAACGTTAGAAAGGTGAATATCTCGCAAGAAAAGCGCCATTTCTTACCCCCAAAATTTCAATAAAGGCTACCGAACATCGTCGTTTCAGAGCAGCATCAACTACTAAACTTGATAGCGCCATACACAAAATTAAAAAGTCCAAAGTAGCCGAACAGAACAAATATGTGCTTACACCAAAAAAGCGAAATTGATGGCCAATTCAAGTAAACAGGAACTTTCAATATTTCATCTTCAGGAGTTCCCTGCCTTTCTTTCACTCGATGAAATAATCCCCAAATCGCCGAACCTGCAATATATTGCAGCAAATCACACGCCAAACAAGCTATAAGAAAAAGTGTTGGCCACAAGAGTGGCTCAGGCAGGGTAACATTACTGCCAGATTTATTATTGAATATCCAGACTAAAGCGATACCCGCAAAGGCCACCTGCCGCGTTACCGAACTCGAAATTCCGGAAATATCATAGTAAGTCTGTCTGTAGTCACTCAGCCTCATGATCCATTTCTATCATTCCGCGGCCCTCTGGGACCAGTACTCAAAGTCGTCTCGTTATTGCCTCGGACTTTATCACCCGGACGGCTATCCTTGCCTTTATCAATATTTCTTGAACCACCCTTGCCTATACCTGTGTTAGGTTTATTAGGACCTGATCCACCCTTCATTACACGTGCCATCATTACGCTCCAATGATCGTCCAATTACAAAAAATTGCGCACTAAAAATTCTCTAAATATCTACCGGTGCTATTTCATCCCTCCATGCGCCTACCCTCTCACAAGCGTCTTACCTTTCGGCAGCAGCACTGGCACACTAAATTTTATTCTCGTCACTGACGATAGCGCTTCCTCAGACATTCCTTTAGCACCCAAATTAATACTACCCAAGAGCACTCCTATACCAGCAGTAGTCCCTTCCTTTTCAGAACTTGTCAGAGCAACATCAAAATCTACCACTTCAGCAATCCCATCTTCGAAGCTCCAAGTACGGCCACCAACCTGCTTCTGATCAAAATAGCCTCCCACAGGGTTAACCGTTGCGCCCTTCTGATCTAGCTCACGCTCGGCCTCTATGACGCCATCAACGATTTGAACTAATGTATTTTTTACGAATTCTTTTAATTCCACTTATCAATCCTATCTGGCGATTGCCTAATGCTAAAAACCCGTATTGATGCGTAGCCGGAAAACTATCATGAAGGCCCTGAGATGCTTGCTAATGTTGCTACCTACAGCTACCCGTATCATCATCTTGAGAATCTTTTTGTACATTTACTACAAAATCACTCAAATTATCCGGACGTCGAAAATCAACATAGAAAGCACTGCTGACAAAACCATGGCAACTTCTTGCCTGCCCCCAGCGCCCCCCATTATTATTCCAGTAATGCTCTCCCTCTACCCATCCCGATCGAACAACTTCTAATTCTGGATTGTATCGAATAGAGACTTTCTTAAACTCTTCAAGTAACTCTTTAGCATTTGAATCGGCCACGTCTCGATCCGAGCAAGAGCGTACGCCGTAAAAATGTTTCACAAACCTTTCTCTAACTCGATAAAGAGGCGGAAGGTCATGGTGGGAGTATCCAGCTTCGTACTCCACATATGGGACCAAACGCTTACTGGTTAGAATACCCTTATCCGTTGCTTCCCAAATATCTTCCAAGTCACTCATTGTCTTTAATTCTCCTTTAACTGCCATGTATTTAGTTTTATCAAACGAACTGAATCAGTACACGCAGTTGACCGTCCAATTAAAAAAAATCGATTAATTCTTATGGATAAGCTCCGCGGAAACAAGGGGTTATAAATTACAAGCTATTTCGCTAAGACGGATATAGATATTGGCCCAGTCCGTAGCAATTTACAGTATAGATAACCGAAATCTGAAAGATCTTTATAAATCAACCACTTAGCTATAAGCTTGGCACATTAGCGAGAATGGTCCAACTAAATCCTATGTGTTAGCCAGACAAATAGTGGTTATTAATCAACCAATCAATTCAATTAGAGAAGAGTTAAGGGAATCAGCATCACCTTGGTTCTCACCGATTTCGGACTGTTGATCAGGCGGCGCTCCATTCACAGCGTGGCTATGGCTTTTCAGCGTTCCAGCCAATGACGACACCACGGATATCAGATCCGACAGCACTTGCAGCACGTTTACCGTTTCACTGCCCAGCCACAGGGTGCCTCCATCCTCCACCTCCACCTTCACCTCTTGCCGCGGTTTCGCCAAGGAATCGCGCACATTGCCCACACGCTCTTTCAAATCCCGTCCGGCAGTACTGTTGATATCGGACGCCGTTGTCAGGTTCAAATTATCCAGGGCCGACACGTTCAGAGTGCCACCGCTTAACAAACGCAGCGCGCCCAGGGCTTCGATGATCTTTGCCCCGGCGATTTCTTCCACGGAATGTTCGCGCACCTGTTTATGTTCGGTGCCGTAGGCTTCCAGGTTTTCCGCCGCCGATAGAATGCGGCGCAGAGAATCTTCCTGGATATCGCCGAGGGTTTCGCGTAGCCAATGGCCGCCGGCATCGATTTTTTGCCGCACCGCTTCGCTTTGTTGCCACAACTGTTCATCGCGATCGATCGCGGGCACGCCCACACCGCGACTCAATACAGTGCGGATAAATGGCTGATTAGGCTGGCCAAAAGCAAAGGCCAATTCAACCACTGTGCCAGATTCTGGAAAGGCCAGCGCGTCGCGCTCGGTGCCGGCGTTCGCCAGTGGCAGCGGCACACTGCGAAAAATCTGCAGGCCGGCAATCCTCTACCTAAGGGTAGATTTAGAATTGGCAGTCCGAGTTCCTGAAGTTCTGGCGGCGAGCCGGCCTCAAACAGGAAAAGAGCCGTAGCGACTACTGGCAGTACCTCGGCAAGTTGAAGCGCATTTTCTTAACAGGCAATCTCTCACAAGGTGGCGATGGTGAGCGCATCGAGGCGACGACACTGACCGCGCTATCGCTTACCCACGACCAAATAGCCAAACGAATACCAAACTCTTTGGCCAATAAGCGACAGGTAAGGACCCGCCCCCAGCCCAACAGCCACGGCGCATGGAGGCGGTTCCAGCTACGGGACCTGAAAACTACGGTATTACGGTGATAAGGGAAGCCCTTCTCCCCTTATCTATACCGATAAGCCACCAAAGGAGCAGACCAGCGAAGAGTGGCTAGTTCGCTATGAAAAGCGCGACCGGGAACTTGAGGGGCTGGAAAGTCCCAGCAGGGGCAAAGTCGCCTAAAGCTATACATGGGGCCAATGGCCCCTTTTTTGTACGAAGGCTAATTTCGTCACCAATATGCGCATGAGCGGGTTTTGCGACCAATACGCGCGGAAGGAAAGCAAGGCTTTCTGCCAGTCAGATACCAGGGTTTTGTGACTAGTACGCGCACGAAGGTTTATGCGCAGTCACTACGCGAGGGAAGATTTTCTGGAAGTCAGTAGCGGGCCAGTTTTCGGAAACCAAAAAAGGGGCAACATTACGGCAAGAAGGCAACGGTTTCAGGTCGCACTGTATTTTCATACAGATATAGAAGCAGTAGGTAGGCATGGCCGAAGCGAAGAAACGCGCTCAGAATGAATTACAGGCCGCCTCAGCGCTAACCACGGCCAGCATCCGCCGTTATTGGAGCCCTAAAAGCGATCCACACCCCGTCGACCGCCAAACATCCTCGAACGCCCAACCTTACAAGACCTGACACTGGGCTCAGCATTCCTAGACAGCTCACCGCTATTTTCGGACCAGTACGCGCACGGGTCCTTTCTGGCGTGCCCTCCTTAAAGAACTTGATCGCCTTTCACCTGCCGACTTATCGCGTCTTTTGCCTTAGAGGCGACAAGGAAGTTCTTTCGCATCTCGTCCAAGGTGGCGGATGATCCAGAGAGCGAAAAACGAACAACACTAAAGGCCCCTCCTTCCATAGCCATAGCAAACCCGACCTTATTGGATTTTCGAACTATCTGATCAATCCGGTCAAAATCCGCTAAGTTATAGAAACCACCCAGTGAGGTTGAGTTGTGGCAAACCATGTCGATGGTGAAAGCCGCTGTATCGGAATTGACCAAGGCCGAATAAGAGCTTCCTGTTTCACAGGATGCCGGGAAGTTCACACTGTAGATACATTCCCCAGTATTGAAGTAGCAAACCTGAGTAAGCGCCTTCCCTGAATCACTCGCCGTCAATGCAAAAGTGCCAGAATTGTCATCAAAGTAGGCCCATTTCCAAGAGCCGTAACCGTCAGCTGCGAGGGATAAACCAGAAGCTAGTGTGAGCCCTAAAGTGAGGAGTAGGTAATTTATCGTTTTCAATTCGCGTCTCCCTTTTTCTTTTTTTGCCTTCCGCGTGTCTTCGATTCTCTCCAGTACTGTGAACTACGTCAACCACGCCAATTTACAGCCATTTTCATGAGTAGGAGCCTGCAAGATGCGTGTAACTATGCGCTTTCCTATTGGGCCAAGCCTATTTCTAGCTTAGAGTCTATATGCTTGTCTGTATTCTTTCATTCTGCAGGTTACAACCTACAAAACACTTTTACATATCAATAACTTACATAATGTTCGAGTCCGTTCTCTGGTACCAAATACAAAAAAGCATTAGCTTTTTTGGTTAGTCCGGCCGAGTAAAAGACGCCGCGCCGTCCGCGATTCCCCCCCTTATCTCTGATTCCGCAATAGGCAATAAAGCTACTCGACGCCGCGCCGCTCCCCCGCATATTCCGTTGACGTTGCACGCACTACCGGCCGAACCTGCAATGCGCTGTCCGCGTACTCGATATGGGGATGCAGGTACGGCTCAAACTGCTTCGTATCCTCACCACCCTGCAGCCAGCTTTCAACAAAAACCGTGTCGGCGGGGGCAACCATCGGCAACGATTTTTCGTGGTATTGCTTTGTCGCCGGGTGCGCGTCCAGGGTGATGATGGAACAGCTAAGCACATCGCCCCAAGTCTTGTAGAGGCCGCAGAAAAAAAGCGGCGCACCGTAACTGAACTCGACCGGGTTCTTGCCGTGCTGGCTCTCCACCCAGGCCGTGGCGGGAATCAGGCAACGGGATTTGCGGTATTCGGGGCGCTGCCCCAGTTTTTTCCAGTTGCTGTTGATGGACCAGTATTTACGATGGGGTTTCCAGCCATCGCCGGCGCGCTCCAGGTAGAGGTGCCAGATGGCATTTTCCACCTCCGGCGCGCCATGGCGGGCCGTCACAATGGATACCTGCTGGGTCGGTCGCCGGCGGCGCCCGAAGATCATCCGCTGCGGGTGATGCACGCCGTAAATTTCCAGAAAGCGCTCGATTCCCGCGTGATCATCCACATCGAAAACACTGCACATGGCGCACTCCCGATTGATCCAATATCCGCCTACCGTGCCGCCGCCAGCTGTGCCGGAGCGCGCAGCGTCAGCAGCGACAATCCGAGCGCCAGCAGGGCGCACACGGCGATACTCGCCACCAGCGGCAGGGGCGTGCCATCGAAAACCTGGCTGACGATGACGATGGCAACCGCGCCCTGCAACATCTGCAGTGCGCCGCCCAGTGCGGCGGCGGTGCCGGCAATGGGACCGTGATTGTCGAGGGAGAGCACCATCGTGGTGGGCACTACCAGCCCAAGGAATGCATTGGTGACAATCAGCATCGCCACCAGCAGCGCGAAGCTGTCGATGCCCGCGGCAAACAGGGCGCACATCAACGATGCACTGCCGGCGAAACCCGCAACACCCCAGCGCACGACATTGGCGGAACCAAAGCGCTCGCCCAGATTCGCGGCAAACTGACTGGCGGTAAAAAATCCCAGCGCATTGAGCGCGAAGGCCAGGCTGAACTGGGTCGACGTCAACCCGTAGTGGCCCGTGTAGAGAAACGACGCGGTGGATAGAAACACGAAGAAGCTCGACATGCCCAGGCCACCGATCAGCGTCAGTCCCATATAGGCGGGATCGCGCAGCAGCGTGGCAAAGGCGCTCCGCATGGCGCCGAACTCGAAGGGCACCCGGTCGGCCGGTGCCAGGGATTCCGGCAGCTTAAATCCAGCCAGCAACAAGCTGACCACCGTTGCCGCAGCCACGGCGATAAATACCGAGGGCCAGCCAAAGGGGCCGATCAGTGCGCTGCCGGCCAGGGGCGCGAGCATTGGCGAGATGGAAATCACCAGCATGACCGTCGTCATCAGCCGCGTGGCCTCGGTGCCGGTATAGCGGTCGCGGATAATCGCGCGCGGAATCGACATCACCGCTGCCGCGCCGATGCCCTGTACAAAGCGCAGCGCGATCAGCCACTCGATGGTCGGGGCAAAGGCACAGCCCAGTGATGCCAGCGCGAACAGGATCAGACCGAAATAGAGGGGCGGCTTGCGCCCAAACATGTCGGCGGCTGGACCATAAAACAGCTGGCAAACCCCGAACGCCACAAAAAATGACATCAGGGTGTACTGGGTGGCTTCCACCGGCGCGCCAAAACTGTCGGCAATCACCGGCAGCGCCGGCAGGTACATATCGATGGCAAAGGGACCGACACAGCTCAACAGCCCAAGGATGATCGCCATGCCCCAAAATTCACGCTTCATAGGTTACCCACCGCCACCCGGCTTACTGTCTGATTTCCGCACCGGGACTCCCCCGCATCGCCCTACAGTCTAACAGGGCGCCGCCATCAGGCTAGCCCGCAAGTGACCGCTTGCGCTTGTCTCCACCGGTGGATTGACCTAAGACTAAATAGGCACCTTCAAATCGAGGCCGATTATGTATTCACCCGCAGCTATACGCGGCCCGTTGTGGCTAGTTACCCTGCTGTCGATACTGCTCGTCAGCGCCTGCCAGCAAAAAACCAGCCCGCCGAGTGCCGAGGCAAGCCTGATCACCATCTCCGGCAGCCTGGTCTATCCCCAACGCATCGCCCTGCCCCGCGAGGCTGTGGCCACCATCCGTCTGCAGGATGTTTCCCGCGCCGATGCGCCTGCAAAGATTATCGCGATGGAACTCATCGAGCTGCATGGCCAGCAGGTGCCTATCTCGTTTGCCGTGCGGGCGCCAAAAAGTAGCTTCCAGCCCGGACACCGGTATTCCATCGCCGCGCGTATCGAGAACGGCGACGGCAAACTGCTGTGGATTACCGATAGCCATAATGCCGTAGAGCCGACACAGGAACGCATCGATCTGGGTGAGGTGAACCTGGTTCAGGCGGGAAAGGGAAATAAACCGCAGTAGCGATTGGCGGCACGCGGCAACAGCGACGCGGCTTATCCTCCGGTGTAGCGCCAGTAGCGCTGCATCTTCAGGAACATGAACGACGCGGTCCAGGTGATCATCATCAGTCCCGCCAGCGCTTCCAGACCGGCCGTAAAGCGCAGGTGGCCCAGGGGTTCGATGTCGCCAAAACCCAGCGACGTATAGGTCGTAAAGGAAAAATAGGCGCAGTCGATCAGGCTGCCATCAAAATTGCCTTCCAGCGTCTGGAAGTGATCCGAGTGGACCATATAGAAATAGCCGAGGGCAAACAGCCAGATTTCCACAACGTGCGCCATCAGGGCGCCGAGCACACCGATCAGCACCGCCATATTGCGCCGCACCGACCACTTCTGCCCGACCAAAAACAGGAAGTTCAGCGCCTCGTGGTGAATGACGACAACCGCAGCCACCAATAAGCTGTTCAGTATGAACGCGACGACCATCAGTCGCCGCTCCGGCGGGCGCGAAAAAATTCGCGCACCAGCGCTGCGGCTTCGTCGGCCATCACGCCGCTCTCCACAGCAATCCGGTGATTGAAGAAATCCGCTTCACCCAGTTGCAGGCGGCTTTCCACAACGCCGGCCCGCGGCTCGCTGGCGCCGTACACCAGGCGCGCCACCCGCGCGTGCACCATGGCGCCGAAGCACATGGTGCAGGGTTCGATGGTTACATAGAGCGTAGTATCCGGCAGGCGGTAGTTTTGTTCCTGTTCCGCCGCGCGGCGCAGCGCAACGATTTCCGCGTGGGCACTCGGATCGCAGTTACCGATCGGGCGGTTACTGCCCTCGCCGATCACCTGGCCATTGCGCACCAGTACTGCACCGACCGGCACTTCACCGCGCTCGGCGGCAATTTCCGCGAGTTCCAGCGCGCGCCGCATAAATCCGTAATCCCGGGGCGTTGCCATTGTCCCTTTCCGTTACTTCCTGCAGACCAGACGGCGCACCACGAAGTCCGCCTCCAATTTCAGGGAATCTTTCTGTTCCAGCTCCCGCCGCACATCGCTGTGGCCTTTCCAGGCAAATGGGGTCATGGCGAGAAAGCCCGCAATCGCTTCCTGCCCTTCCAGTTGGAAGGGGAAACAGCAGCGCATTTCCACATCCGGCGCAAATCCTTCCACCGCTTTCGGTGGTGCGTGTTCTCGCGGCTCGCTGTACAGCGCCTGTTTCAGGGACCACAGGTGTTCGGGCCCTGGCGCCACATCCAGCAGCGATCCACCCGGATTTACCACCCGGCACATTTCATCGTCTGCGGCCGGGGCAAAGACACGCAACAGGTGATCGACACTGTCCGTCACCACGGGCAAGCCGTAACTGCCGGCCACAACAAACTGGGCACCCGGCTGGCGCTTGGCCGCCATCCGCACTCCGGCCTTGGCAATATCGACACCCGCAATATCGTGCGCCGGCCAGCCCGCGGCCTCCAGCTGGCGCGTGTAATAACCTTCGCCACAACCGATATCCAACAGCTGCCGGCCGGGCGCATAGGGCAGTAACGCCACAATGGCGTCCACTAATGGACGATAGTGTCCAGCCTCGAGAAAATGCCGACGTGCTTGCAGCATGTCGGCGGAATCTCCAGGTTCCTTGCTGCGCTTACGGCTCACCGGCAGCAGGTTGACATAGCCCTCCCGGGCACAGTCAAAGCTGTGGCGATTGTCACAGTGCCAGTTGCTGTCGCTGAATTTCAGCGGCAGCTGGCAGAGGGGGCATTGCCAGATCATTCTGTTGTTAAGGTCTCCGCTGGAGGGGTCGCTACTGGTGATTTGCGCAGAATCATATCCGCGGCTTTTTCGGCGATGGCGATCGTCGGCGCATTGGTGTTGCCGCTGATCAGGGTCGGCATTATGGAGGCGTCCACCACGCGCAGTCCATCCACCCCGCGTACTTTCAGCTCCGCATCCACCACCGCTAATTCGTCGCTGCCCATTTTACAGGTGCCAACAGGGTGATAAATGCTTTCCGCATGACTGCGGATAAAAGCTTCGATGGCGCGGCGGTTGGTCAATTTCTTTTCCGGGCTCCAATAGCGCTTCCGATAACGCTTGATCGCCTCCTGCTCGAGAATGTCCCGGGCCATTTCAAACCCCTCCCGCAGTACCAGCATATCCTCGCGCTCGCTCAGGTAATTGGGTTGGATCCGGGGCAATGCACGTGGATCCGCACTGGCGAGGGATATTTCGCCACGGCTTTTCGGCCGCAGTGCACAGGCGTGCAGGGAGTAGCCGTACCCTCCCGGCTTTTTCAACCCGTGCTCGAATAGCGGGGCCGCACAAAAGTGGAACTGAATATCCGGGTGTGCACCAGCAATACTGGAGCTTGCGAAACCTCCCGCCTCCGCCACGTTACTTGTGAGCGGACCGGTGCTGGTCAACATGAATTCCGGCAGGCGCAGCGCAGTTTTGAGTTTCGGCCAGAATGCGTCGTTAAAGGTGATCGGCGCTGATGCTTCCGCCACCTGGATGATATCCAGGTGGTCCTGCAGGTTTTTGCCCACGCCTGGCAGGTGCATCTGCGGCAGGATACCCAGTTGTTTCAATTCATTTTCGGCGCCGATGCCCGACAGCATCAGCAGCTGTGGCGACTGCAGCGCACCGGCAGAGAGAATCACCTCCCGGTTGGCGATCACCTGCTTGCCGTTGATCAACTCCACGCCGGTAACACGATCGCCGCGAAACAGCAGCCGCGCAACCGGGCTGTGTGTCAGGACGCTGAGGTTGGGACGGCTCTCAGCCGGTCGCAGGTAAGCCATCGCGGAGGAACAGCGATGGCCGCATCGCTGAGTCACCTGATAGAACCCCACACCACCCTGCTGGCTGCCGTTGAAGTCGTTGTTAAGACGGTGGCCCGCGGATTGCGCAGCGCGCACGAAGGCGCGCCCGGCCGGAGATTTCCAGCGCAGGTCCGATACGGCCAGGGGTCCGTAGCCGCTGTGATGGGCATCGCTGCCGCGTGCATTACCCTCCGCCAGCAAAAAGTATGGCAACAGGTCGCGCCAGCCCCAGCCCGCATTACCGGCCTCTTCCCAGGCGTCGTAGTCGGCGCCATTGCCGCGAATATAGATCATCGCATTGATGGAGCTGCTGCCCCCGAGCGTGCGTCCCCGCGGCCAGAATAATTTGCGCCCTTTCAGGTAAGTCTGCGGCTCGGTGTAGTGGTGCAGGTTATGCCGTTTGCCCGGCACCAGATAAGCGACCCCGGCAGGGATATGAATCAGGGGACTGCGGTCACCGGGGCCGGCCTCCAGCAGTGCCACACGGTGCTGCTCTTCGGCACTCAGCCGGTTGGCGAGCACGCAGCCGGCTGAACCACCACCGACAATAACGTAATCAAAGACCATTTGACGGGGCATATTGTTTTCTCTCTTATCCCTTGCTGCCTGCCGACGGTACACTTCCCGGCAGACATTTCACAGGGGCCGCGACGAGAACCCATGAGCGATTCCGAATTCAGCGACAAAAAGATCCTGCACAGCTGGCGGAAAAATGCCGCACCGTGGATTCGCGCCATCGACGGCACCACCATCGCCAGCCGTAAACTCGTTACCGACGCTGCAATTGTAGCTGCCGTCACGGCGCTGAAACCCGCCTCGGTACTGGATATCGGCTGTGGTGAAGGCTGGCTGGCGCGGAAATTGACATCGCACGAAATCGACGTCTGCGGAATCGATGCCGTCGCGGAACTGGTAGCGGCCGCCCGCCGCCAATCCGGTCCGCGGGAGATTTACCGGCAGCTCAGTTATGCCGAACTATCCGGCGGCGCGCTACCCCTGCGATTCGATGTACTGGTCTGCAATTTTTCCCTGCTGGGCCGGGAATCTGTCAATGCGCTGTTTGCCGCCACCCGCGGATTGCTGAATCCCGGCGGCCACCTGGTCGTGCAGACGCTGCACCCGCTGGAGACCTGCGGCGAAGCCACCTATCGGGACGGATGGCGCGCCGGCAGCTGGGCGGGTTTCAGTGAGGATTTCAGTGATCCGGCCCCGTGGTATTTCCGCACGGTGGGCAGCTGGGTGACGCTGCTTACAGAAAACGGTATGCAGCTGGCGGCTTTGCGCGAACCGCTCCATCCCGAGACCGGACGGCCGGCTTCACTGATTCTGTCCGGAACGGTGGGCGGGTGAGGGAGTGGTCCAGAATGACAAATCGCGGCCGGTGGCCGCGATTTGTTGAGATCTGATAGTGGGTCGGATAACTAGCGCTGCGCCGTTTCCGCCGGCGGCGGGTCCAGCGGCACCGCCCGGCCAGCGCGCGCCCCGTCGGCACTGCGGGCGCGCAAGGCTCGGACAGCTTCCGCCGGCGTGCCTTCCACCAGCGACTGCCAGCCCTTGCCGTCGAAGTACTCGAGCGGCAGGCCCGGATAGGGCAACGCCGCCCGCACCCTATTGTCATTCACCACTGCGCCGGGCACCGGCACGCGGTAACCGACACCGCCGAGATCCAGTTTATGCAGCTCTTTATGGCCGAGCGCCGCGGCAAAACCTGCCCAGTCATTACCCAGCGCCTGCCGATCCACGGCGTTGGTGTCGGCTGAAAACTCCTGCCCTTCTGATAATGGTAGTTCCCAGTCGGCCTTGTGCCATGCGCGTTCGGCCAGGGCCAGTAGGCGCGGATAGACCTTGTATTCCACCTCGGTATCGGTGCGCACGGTTTCACTCCACAACTGCCCCTGCATACCGCGAACATGCTCGGCAAATTCCGCGCGCGGTGTTTTTGCCGACCAGCCGTTGCCGTCGCGGTCGGTGGAGACTTCGGCGAGTTGCGCCGTGTTCAGCGGCGCGTAACTGAAGACCTTGCGGGTATCGGTAGCGCGCGAGGCCCAGTAGTAGCCGTGCTCCTTGGGATCTACTTCGTAAGGCATGTCGAAGTAGAGGAAATCCGAATGGGACTGCACCACATCGAAACCAGTCTCCGCCAGGTGCAGGCTCTCATTCCCGCCCCCCCAGAACAGCGGTGCCCAGGAGTTAACGAAGTTCTGCTCGGTGGCAAGCTCGCTGTCGGCATCGGCGATGCGCTTTACGCCGTCGTTCCAGGCTGCCATGGCGGGAATTCCGGCATCCGCCACCAGTTTGCTCACGCGTGCGGCATAGTACTCACCCACTTCGTCGAGGGATTTCACTTCGCCACTGGCGATCAACTTCTGGCACTGGGGCGAGTGGCTCCAGGGCTTGTCGCGCATATCTGCCGCTATGTCGCCCTTGTCCGGATTCTTGCCGGGTGCCGGTTCGAAGGCACCACCGGCAAGGATGTTAACAGCCTCATCGCCACCGAAATGCCAACTCAGCAAGGGGACGCCGGCCGCATCGTGCATCGCCTTCACCTCGGTCATCACTTTACTGACAAAGCGGTAGGTGGAGTCGCTGCACGGATTGATGTAACTGTCATCGTAATACTGGACCGACAGGTAGCGGGTATCGTCCTCCGGGTCGATCAGGCGGTACTCGGCCGCCTTCTCCGGTGCCGCATCTTTCAGCTTGCGGTAGCGCGCCTCCATGGACACCACGGCCGCGCGGGCGTGGGCGGGCATATCGAATTCGGGAATCACTTCAATATGGCGAGCCGCGGCGTAGCGCAGAATTTCTGCGTAGTCGTCAACAGTGAAGTAACCGCTGCCGTTATTGTCGGTGTTCGGCCCCGAGCCCAGCTGCGGCAGCAGGCAACGCTCTTCCTTCAGGTCGAAGCAGCGGCGGCTGCCCACGTCGGTGAGTTCCGGCAGGCCCGGAATCTGCAGGCGCCAGCCCTCGTCGTCGGAAAGGTGAAAATGGAAGCGATTCAATTTATAGGCCGCCATCTGGTCGAGCAATCTCAACACCACCGCCTTGGTATGAAAGTTGCGTCCTACATCCAGGAACATACCGCGATACTGGAAGCGCGGTGCGTCCTGCACGTCGACCTGTGCCAGGGTGCGGCTGTCGACATCGACCAGAGCCAACAGTGACTGCAGTCCATAGAAAGCACCGGCCTGATCGAAGCCCACAATACTGGCACCCTTCTCCCCCACACTCAGCTTGTAGGCTCCGGAAGTTTTGTCGGCAAAACTCGTGTGGTCGATATCCACGCGCACCGGGTAGGCGCCGGGACCCGAAGGCGCCAGCTGCAGTTGTTCCAGGCGCTGGCGGAAGGCATGCAGGCTGCGGCTATCCAGCGGACCTGCATCGACGGCGATGCCGGTGGGCAGCGCCACGGGCTGGCCGGTCACGGTGCTGTGCAGTGGCTGTGGGATGATACGCGCGCGCCAGTCATCGCTATTGTCTGACGGACGACTGTTGAACCGGGTATAGCGGCTGGAAGCGGTGGCCAGCACATTGTTGTCTACCGCTGTACGCTTCCAGTTATCCGGATTGTTGGTGTTGATGGGTTTGACGAAACCGGTGATGTCATCGCTATCGGTAGACGCAATCACATGCGCCTTGCCACCGGCGTCCACAACGAACAGCCGCGGCATGAAATCAGACTCAAACTGGAACCAGTTCTCCGCCAGCAAATCCAGCTGCAGGGTCTCACCGGCGGCGATGCCCTTGAAGTGCTCATTGGGCGTCAGCCGGTGCAGGTCTCCACTCACATGCTCCAATTCAAAGTCGTCACGATTAAGGAGACTGAAGCTCCGCCGCACGCTGTGGAAGTACAGTGTCCAGTCGCGCTCACCGGCGCCGATAGCCGGGCCATTGTTGACCAGTGAGATCCGGTAGGTAGAGCAGATGGCGCCGCTACCGCCAGCGCGCTTGCAGTCGGCGCGCAGCGCATCGTCGACACCCTGGAAATTGGTGAGGACTTCCTCGGTCACGGCAAAGTTCTGTGCAATCCGCGCGGCGGGAGGGGCAGCTTCGGCACTTTCCGAAGCCCATTTGCCACAGCCGGTAAAACCGGTGGTCAGGAGAGCGCCGAGGGCGACGGCGGCCAGTGGGGAGACACGGGTCATGACTCTTCTCTTATTCTTTGTCAGTGATAGCCACCATAGCGAAAAAGACAGCGCTGTCAACAAAATCAACTTCCGGATCGGGGGAGGATCAACCAACCAAAAGGAATGTTTTTTGAAGCGTGAAGTCGCCTAAGGAATGAGGAGTTGGCGCAGACTTCTTTCACCTAGCGTCCCAGTCCCCCGAGTCACTAGATTAAATAATTATTACCGCGTGATGCACGTCGCAAACTTCGACATAAAAAACTTTGGCGCTGTGCTCCGCACCCACCTGTTCACATCGTCAACAATATCAAAGCCCAGCGCTGATGCGGCCTGCAGGAAATTGACCGCCATTTGGCGCCCTGTCCACAAATTGACGTTGCAATAGGCGACCGAGTTATGAGATACATCAAGGCTATAGAAGGTGAACCATAATAAATTCAACGGTTGTTAAGCACCGTTTGGCAAAGAAATAGACACCTCGGGGTAGATCCAATGGAACTCTGCAGTTTTCGTTTCCGTCCCAGCAAGCACCTGCCTGTTGTGTTTAGCCTGCTCATCTTACCCGCATCCAGCGCCTGCCTCTCCGACGAATTGTTCATCCCCGACTCCAGCAGTGCCCTGAACCTGCAGGCGGACAATGCCTTCTTTATCGACAGCGCCTTTGGCATGGACAACGCTGCCCTCTACGAGGCTGCCGAAAACCTGCGCAACAACTCCATGAGTACAGTCCAGCGCCGGCTGAACTACCAGTGGTTGCAGGTGTACACAAACCCGGAAGAACACAAAGCCACCACCGGTGGCAAAGCGCTGAACGAAATCCTGAAAATGGGCTGGGATACTTATCGGGAACAGCACAGGCGCAAAAACAGCAGTGGTATCTGGCGCTATACAAGCGGCCACGGCAAGTTCGGCCAGTCACTGGACTACGACCTGCGGCTGTCCGACGACAAGTTCAACTTCTCGTTCGAATACGAGTTCTGAATCTCCGCTCTCCTGCCAGCCCCACCCTTTGTTAGAATCTCCGCCAATTGACCTTTGGCGGAGATTACCGTGAGTGGATCCACCCCCACACTGACCTTTTCCGAGTTACCCCCGGCGGGTGTCGGCCGACGCATCGCTGCGCTGCTCTACGACACGCTGATTATCATGGGCCTGCTGATGGTTTATGGCTTTATCGCCATGATGGTCGCGTCAGCCGTAGTGGGGCTGAACTGCCACCCGGAGACCCACGACTACAATCCCTGCGTCAGTGGACCTGTGTTCCAACTGGGGATGGTTGCGGTTATCGCTGCATATTTCATCTGGTCCTGGCGTGCTGCCGGCCAGACCATCGGCATGCGCGCCTGGCGGCTGCTACTGGCCAGTCCCGACGGGGTCCAGCTAAGCTGGCGCCAGTGCTTCTTGCGCGCCCTGGTTGCGCCGATCTCGCTGGCCTGCTTCGGTGCCGGATTTTTCTGGGCCTGGACCCGCGCCGATCGCGCTACCTGGCAGGACATCTATTCCAACTCCCAGGTTCGGGTACTGCCGAAGAAGAAAAAGTAGAGGGCGCCGCCCGAACGGGCGGCAGTGATAACAAGATTCTTAGCGGGCGCGCTTCAGCAGCAACCAGCCCAGTGCGAAGCACAGCAGTATTGGCATCAGCACCGCGACAAATGGCGGGAAGCCGAATACCACGGAGGACGGCCCGAGCATGTCCTGTAGCGTCTGGAAGACAATGCCAACGATGACCCCGGTAAATACGCGCAGGCCGGTGGTCACCTCGCGCAAGGGGCCGAATATGAAGGAAATTGCCACCAGGACCAGGCTGGCAATAGTCAGCGGTTGCAGGACCTTTTTCCAGAACTGCAGCCAGTAGCGACTGGAATCCTGCCCCTTGCGGTCGAGGAACTTCGCGTAGGACCACAGACTCCGCGGCGCCAGATCCGATGGCATCGGCACAATCAGCTCAAACAGGTCCGGAGAGAGATCGGTTTTCCATTTACTGGAGGTCTCCACCTCACTGTTGGCGCGGTCCGCGGTAAACGTCGTGGCGCGGCTGTTTTCCAGTACCCAGTGATCCCCGGTAAAGTGGCCGCGCTCGGAAAATTCAACGCGTCTCAGCGCACGCTGGTCGTCAAAGCGGTAGCGGGTTATACCGAACAACTCCCCACTCGGCAGTGCGGCATTGAAGTGCAAAAATTCACCGCCATCCTTCAGCCACAACCCCTGATCCAGCCCGCGCCCCTTCAGTTCGCCGAGGGCCACAGCTTTGCTGCTTTCCGCGTGCTGATTGGTCATCGGGATCACGAATTCCGCCAGCGCCAGGCCGATCACAATCAATAGCAGCACCGGTTTCATCACCGCCCAGGCGATACGGCCAATGGATATACCCGCCGCGCGCATCACAGTCAGCTCGCTCGTACCCGCCAGCGTGCCGAGCCCCACCATGCACCCCACCAGCGCCGAAAAGCCGAGCTGATCGTAAACCCGCGACGGCATGGTCCAGAGCACATACTGGACCACCTGGGCAAACTGGTAGCCATCCTTGCGCTCCTCGAGCTGATCGATAAACGCAAAAATCACATCCAGTCCCAGCAGGACCAGCAACACCGCACCCACCGAAACAGCGACGGTGCGGCCGACATAGACATCCAGCTTACGCATGAGCCACCTCCTCCTGGGGTTCCTGTGGCGGCCGCTTCGGGCGCTTGCCCAGCTTGCCACCGCGCAACAGCAACAACCCGAGAATCAGGAACGGCGGATGCACCAGCCAGATAGCGGCGGGATTCGCGATTTTGCCGTCCTCGACGGCACCGCGCACCCGCAGCAAAACAATCAGGTAAACGAGATACAGCAGCACCGCCGGGATCATCTTCGCGTAGCGCCCCTGGCGGGGATTGGTGCGGCTCAATGGCACTGCCAGTACCGCCACTACGAGAACCAGCACCGGCAGGCTAAAGCGCCAGTGCAGGTAGGCGCGCTCCGGCGCGCTGTCGCTCCGCCACAGCTGCAGTGTCGACGCGGACTCCACCTGATCTTCCCAGCGATTGCGCAGCTGTGGGATATCGAGCAGCTGCTCATAGCTGGAAAATTTCATCAGCCGGTAGTCCTTCTGCCCCGGCACCCCCTCGTAGCGATATCCATCCCGCAGCACCAGATAGCGCAGCCCGGTGTCCGGGTCTACCTGCTGCACCCCTTCCCGCGCGATCGTCACGATCTGATGGTCCGTCTCTGTTTCCGCCCGCGAAGAACCCAGTTCGGCGAGGAAAACATCGTGCATCGTGGACTTGTCTTTGCTCAGGGAGTCCGCGTAATACACCGAGCGATTGCCTTTCGTGGAAATAAATTTCCTCGGCACCAGGTTATCGAATTCGTTGCGCGACTTGTCTGCGGTGAGCAGGCCGGAGGTACGCTCCCAGCCGGTGGGTGTCAGGTACAGGCTCATTGCCCCAACCAGCATCGCCACCAGTAACGCCGGCACCATGGTGTAGGCCAGCAGCCGACGCTCGCTGAAACCGCAGGCGTGCAGCACGGTCATTTCACTTTCTATATAGAGGCGGCCATAAGCGAGCAGGATGCCGACGAAAAAACCGAGAGGCAGCACCAGTTCGAGAAATCCGGGCAGGCGGTAGCCCATCACGGAAAAGAGGATATTGGCGGACATGTCACCAGCGGCCGCCTCCGCCAGGTATTTTACGAAGCGGCCGCTCATCACCATCAGCAACAAAACAGCGCTGACTGCCAGCGTGGCGTAAAGCAGCTCGCGGCAGAGATAGCGGAAAATAATCACAGGACGAACGGATTCCTTGGCGACAGCAGTGGCGGTGATAATGAAGTCTGGCTCAAAAAATGAGCAAATTCCGAACAATTGCCCGGCCCCGAAAGCAATCCGGTAGCTTGCGGGTTAAACTTGTGCGGCGCATTATCACCAAAATTGTCGGCGATGTCTCGGTCGCGGGGCATCGAATTAGTGTTAACCGAAAGGGAAAAGAGTTATGCAGTTTACTGCCAAGGTCTCCGATATCAGCAAACAGCGCAGCGCCTGCGCCATTATTGCCGTCGACGCCAAGAATCGCCTCACCAGCTGTGGCGAAGCGCTGGACAAGGCCAGTGGTGGCGCGATTGCCAAGATCCTGAAGCGCGGCGACCTCGGCGCCAAACTCGCCTCTACCCTGTTGCTCAGCCTGCTGGAAGGCCCGGCAGATCGCGTGTTGCTCGTGCGCAGTAACGACGGCGTGCTGAGCCAGGCGAACTTCCGCAAGATGGCCAAGGCCAGCGCCACTGCCGTGACAAGCCTGAAAGATGCCTGCAGCTACCTGACGGAGTTGGAAGTCACCGACGCCGACAGCGCCTGGCAAGCACAGCAGCTCGCTCTCGCCGCGGGGCTAGCCACCTACAAGTTCACTCGCTGCCTGAGCAGTGTTGAAGGCTACCCGCTGAAAAAATTTACCGTGCATGTACCCGACCGCAAACAGCTGAAGGCCATGGATGCCGCTGTAGAGATCGGTACCGCCCAGGCCATCGGTAGCAATGTAGCGCGGGAGCTCGGCAACCTGCCCGGCAATATCTGCACCCCCAGCTACCTGGCCACCCAGGCTCGCGACCTGGCGAAAAAACATACAAAACTTACCACCAGCGTACTCGATACCAAAAAAATGCAGTCGCTCGGCATGGGCGCATTCCTCAGTGTCGCCAAGGGCAGCGAAGAACCCCCGGCACTGATCGCCATGCAATATAAAGGCGGCAAGGCCAGCGACAAGCCGGTGGTGCTGGTCGGCAAAGGCATCACCTTTGACAGCGGCGGCATCAGTATCAAGCCCGGTATGGCCATGGACGAAATGAAATTCGACATGTGCGGCGCCGCCAGCGTCTTCGGCGTGATGAATGCACTGCTGGAACTGCAACCGGCGATCAACGTGGTGGGCCTGGTGGCCGCGGCGGAAAACATGCCCAGCGGTTGCGCCAGCAAGCCCGGCGATGTTGTGACCTCTATGTCCGGCAAGACCATCGAGATCCTCAACACAGACGCCGAGGGCCGCCTGGTGCTGTGCGACACCCTCACTTACGCTGCCAAGTACAAGCCCAAGGCCGTTATCGACATCGCCACCCTGACCGGCGCCTGCGTCATCGCCCTCGGCAACCACGCCACCGGTCTCTACGCCAATCAGCAGGATCTGGCCGACAAGCTGCTTGCCGCCGGCGAGCGCACCGGCGACCGCGCCTGGCAGATGCCCCTGTGGGACGAGTACCAGTCTTCACTGGATTCCAACTTCGCCGACATGCAGAATATCGGTGGTCGCGAGGCAGGCTCCGTAACCGCGGCCTGCTTCCTGTCGCGCTTTGCCGAGGACTACACCTGGGCGCACCTGGATATTGCCGGCAGCGCCTGGAACTCCGGCGCCAACAAGGGTGCCACCGGCCGCCCGGTGCCCCTGCTGATGGAATACCTGCTGGGTAAATAAGCGGATTTCGGTCTCATTCAGGGTGCGCCACGCGCCCCCTGGCAACCCGACTTCGCAAGAAAATCGAAGCCCAAAGCGAAGGCGCTGCTGCCGGGGACGTTTGTGAAACGATTGCCGATTAGGCTGTTGAACAAAAGACTCCCCGTAGCAGCGCCGCCCCGAAACCCGCTAACAGACATCCACTGAGTTAATGACCAGAATCGATTTCTACGTACTCTCCTCCAACCAGCTCGCGGAGGGCGATCTCTTTGCCTGCCGCTTGGCGGAAAAGGCGCACCGCGCCGGCATGCGCGTACTGGTCGCCGTGGACGATCGCGAGCGGGCGGAACAGCTGGACGAGCTGCTGTGGACGTTTCGCGAGGACAGTTTCCTGCCCCACGCGCCGCAGGGCGCGGAACAGCAGGCGGCCGTAGAAATCAACTGCGGTGAAGAACCCGGTGTGCACCACGGGCTGCTGATCAACCTGTGTAGTGAGGTACCCGGCTGGTTCAGCCGTTTCGAGCGCCTGGCCGAGGTCGTGATCCAGCAATCCGAAGCGCTGGCGCGCTCACGATCGCGCTTTGGCCACTTTCGCGATCGCGGATATCCGTTACAATCCCATCAAATAGGCAAATAACCTCAGGCGCAACACGCTTCATGTCCGGTCGAAAGAACAAGAACAAGCATCGCGGCCCCCAGCGCGCGCCCTCGACCGATCTGCTCGACGAGCTGAATTCCATTCGCGACCTGCTCGGCAGTGACGAACTCGGCGATATTCCCCTGCTCGATCAGGTCGCCGCACCGGCGACATCGGAGCCTCCCAAGATGACTGCGCCGGCACCGCAGCGCCAGCCGGTTCAGGAGCCGCTCGACGAAAGCGAGCTGCCAATCCTGTTCTCCCCCGTGGACGAGGAGCTTCCGGAAGATTACCGGGCCGAATTGAATGAATCCGAACTCGCCCTGTTGCGCCCGCTACAGAACCTGCCCGCAAAACAGGCAACAGCCGCACCGAGCAAACCCAAGCCCGAGGAGCAGCAACAGGAACTGTTCGGCGAGTCCGCTGCGTCCGAGGAAAACCCTTTCCTGCCGGCCCACATCCGCGCGCGCCTGACCGGCGGTCGCGTCCCCCGGGACGAACCCGAAGTCGCCGCCGCCCCGGCCGAACCGCCCGCGCAACGCGATACCGCGCCCCCCGCCGGGGATCCCGAGCCCGCAACTGAAGCCCCAGCGGAGCTTGAGACAGAGACGGAGATTCTGGCCGAGCCCCCTCCCGAAGAGAATGCGGAACTGCCCCAGGACACGCCCCATCGCCGACGCGAAAGCCAGCGTCAGCAGCTGGTCGACCGCCTGGTGGCCAAGCAACTGCCGGAGCTGGAGCGGCAGCTGCGCGCGCGCATTGAGCGGATGATCGACGAACTGGAGGCCAACCGCTAACCACCAACCCGTCGATCCGACACATTCCCAGCCGCTTGCAGCCGGCAATCCCCTCACTGATCCCTTTTGCCGCCCCCTGCGGCAGCGGTATAATTCCCGCCTTTTTGGCGCGGCCCGAGCGCCGGGCGCACTATTCTGTGCCCACTGTGCTCGCGAGACCGGCGCCCGAAGTCAGTCAACACAAGGTTTCCCCACCCGCATGGACAAGACATACCAGCCCAACGCCATCGAACAGCAGTGGTACAAGACCTGGGAAGAGCGCGGCTACTTCAAGCCGTCCGGCGACACCGCCGCCGATCCCTACTGCATCATGATCCCGCCGCCGAACGTCACCGGCAGCCTGCATATGGGCCACGGTTTCCAGGAATCCATCATGGATGCGCTGATCCGCTATCACCGCATGCAGGGGGACAACACCCTGTGGCAGGTGGGCACGGACCACGCCGGCATCGCCACCCAGATGGTGGTCGAGCGACTGCTGGCCGCCGAAGGCAAGAATCGCCACGAGCTGGGCCGCGACAAGTTCATCGAGAAGGTGTGGGAGTGGAAGGAACAGTCCGGCGGCAATATCACCCGCCAGCTGCGCCGCCTGGGTGCCAGCCCGGACTGGTCCCGCGAGCGCTTCACCATGGACGACGGCTTCTACAAGGCAGTGCAGGAAGTCTTCATTCGCCTGTATGAGGATGACCTGATCTACCGCGGCAAGCGCCTGGTGAACTGGGACCCGAAACTGCACACCGCCATTTCCGACCTGGAAGTACTGAACGAGGAAGAACAGGGACACCTGTGGCACTTCCGCTATCCGCTGGCGGATGGCTCTGGTCACCTCGTCGTCGCCACCACCCGCCCGGAAACCATGCTCGGCGATACCGCTGTGGCGGTACACCCGGAAGACGAGCGCTACCAGCACCTGATCGGCAAAACCATCAAGCTGCCACTCACGGATCGCGAAATCCCGATCATCGGTGACGACTATGTCGACCGCGAATTCGGCACCGGCTGCGTGAAGATCACCCCGGCGCACGATTTCAACGACTACGAGATGGGCCAGCGCCACAATCTCGAGATGATCAACATTCTCGACGCGGACGCCAACCTGAACGACAACGTGCCGGAAAAATACCGCGGCATGGAGCGCTTCGCTGCGCGTCAGCAGATCGTCGACGACCTCGATGCCCTGGGCCTGCTGGAAAAAGTCGAACCGCACACATTGAAAGTCCCACGCGGCGATCGTTCCGGTGTCGTGATCGAGCCCTGGCTCACTGACCAGTGGTATGTAAGAACCCAGCCGCTGGCCGAAGAGGCGATCAAAGTGGTCGAGGACGGCCGCGTTGAATTCGTGCCGAAAAACTACGAGAACATGTATTTCTCCTGGATGCGCGATATCCAGGATTGGTGCATTTCCCGCCAGCTGTGGTGGGGCCACCGCATTCCTGCGTGGTATGACGCGGAAGGGAAGGTCTACGTCGGTCGCTCCGAACAGGAAGTGCGCGAAAAGCACGGCCTCGGCGGCGACGTCAGCCTGCAACAGGACGACGATGTGCTCGACACCTGGTTCTCTTCCGGGCTGTGGACTTTCGGCACCCTCGGCTGGCCGGAAGAAACTCCGGAGCTGGCCACCTTCCACCCCACCTCTGTGCTGGTCACCGGCTTCGACATCATCTTCTTCTGGGTCGCCCGCATGATGATGCTGACCCTGTATTTCAAGAAGGAAGTGCCCTTCCACACCGTGTATGTACACGGCCTGGTGCGCGACAGCCACGGGCAGAAAATGTCCAAGTCCAAGGGCAACGTGCTCGACCCCATCGACCTGATCGACGGTATCGACCTGGAAACCCTGGTACAGAAGCGCACCACCGGCATGATGCAGCCGCACCTGCGCGAAAAAATCGAAAAGCAGACGCGCAAGGAATTCCCCGAGGGCATCGCCGCTTACGGCACCGATGCGCTGCGCTACACCTATTACTCGCTCGCCTCCACCGGCCGCGATATCAAGTTCGATGTCGGCCGTATCGAGGGCTTCCGCAATTTCTGCAACAAAATCTGGAACGCGTCCCGCTACGTGTTGCAGAACTGCGACGGCCACGATTGCGGCCAGGACGGCAGCGGCGATTTCGAACTCTCCCTCGCCGATCGCTGGATCATCTCCCAGCTGCAGCGCACTGAAATCACCATTCGCGAAGCGATGGACAGCTACCGCTTCGACCTGGCTTCCCAGGCCCTGTACGATTTCACCTGGGGTGAATACTGCAGCTGGTACCTCGAGCTTTCGAAACCGGTGCTGTGGGACGAAAACGCTTCCGACGCGGTGAAAAAAGGCACCCGCCGCACCCTGATCCGCGTGCTGGAAACCGTATTGCGTCTGGCACATCCGATGATGCCGTACATCACCGAAGAGATCTGGCAGCGGGTCAAGACACTGGCTGGTGCCAGCGGCGACACCATCATGTTGCAGCCCTATCCGGAGGCCAACGAGAACCGGATCGACAGCGAAGCAGAAGCTGCCATCGCCTGGCTGAAGCAGGTCATTGAAGGCGTGCGCAATATTCGCGGTGAAATGAATATCTCACCGGCGAAGAAAATTCCGCTGCTGCTGCGCGGCGGCTCCGCGCGTGACAAGGAACTGCTGGAAGTCTCTCGCAGCTTGCTGGTCAAGCTGGCCAGTCTCGAGACCATTACCTGGCTCGAGAGCGGAGAGAGTGCACCGGCGTCCGCGACCGCACTGGCGGGCGATCAGGAACTGCTGGTGCCCATGGCCGGCCTGATCGATGTACAGGCAGAAAGTGCACGCCTGCAGAAGGAAATCGACAAACTTGCCAAAGAGCTCAGCCGTATCGAAGGCAAGCTCAACAACCCCAAGTTTGTCGACAAGGCGCCGGAAGCCGTCGTTGCAAAAGAGCGGGACAAGCTTACGGAAATGCAAAGTGCCCACCAGCGCCTGCAGCAGCAGCTGCAGGAGATTAGTCAGCTCAGCTAACACCCCGCAAACAGCGAGTACCGGATCGGGGGAACCACCCTCGATCCGGTCCATGGACGCGCCAGCCCTCTCAAAGCCCCGCCCTCTCAATCACTCCTCTGCCAACTCGCTGCCCAATACTCCCCGCCCCGCGGGCATTCAGATCCACTAGCGTCGCGACAGCCCATAAAGTCCATGGTCTATCCTGAAGTCAATTCCGGACAATGGACGCCCCGCATGCACAAGCCGAAAGCCTCGGAAGAGACCTCCAAAGCCAGTCCCGATGAGGCTCAACTGAAAAAGGCGGTATTTTACAGCTCGGTAATCGGAATCGTCCTTTTCTCCCTCTGGGCCATGGTTTTTACCGAGCAGGCGAACAACGTGATTTTCGCCGTTCTCGCATGGATCTCCGGTAGCTTTGGCTGGTTTTATTTTCTCGCCGTGGTCGCCTATCTGGCGTTCGTCGTCATCATTGCCATGTCCAAATACGGCGACATCAAGCTGGGACCGGATCACGCGGAGCCGGAATTCAACGTGATTACCTGGGCCGCCATGCTGTTTGCTGCCGGCATCGGTATCGACCTGATTTTCTACTGCATCGTGGAACCCATCACCCAGTTTGTCGCTCCCCCGCAAGGCGACGGCGGCACAGTGGAAGCGGCCCGAAAGGCGATGGCGTTCACTCTCCTGCACTGGGGTCTATCAGGCTGGGGTGTCTATACATTAGTTGGCATGGCGCTGGCGTTTTTCAGCTACCGCCACGGGCTGCCACTGACAATCCGCTCGTCACTCTATCCCCTGTTCGGCAAACGCATCTACGGTCCATTCGGCACCGCCGTTGATATCGCCGCGGTGCTGGGGACTGTCTTCGGCGTCGCTACCAGCCTCGGCATCGGGATTATCCAGCTGAACTTCGGCCTCAAATATATGTTCGGCGTCCCCGAAGGGACGCTTACTCAATCGATATTGGCGGTCATGATCGTGGTGTTCGCAGCCATCTCGGCAGCTACCGGTGTGGAGCGCGGTATCCGCAGGCTGTCAGAGTTCAATATGCTGCTCGCGATTGTGCTGATGCTGTTCGTGCTTTTCAGCCACAAGACCCGGTTCCTGCTGGACGCCTTCGTCACCAATCTCGGGGACTATGTCCAGCACTTCGTCGAACTCTCGTTCAACACCTTTGCGTTCGACCCGCCACAGGACTGGCTCAATGCCTGGACGATCTTCTTCTGGGCCTGGTGGATCGCCTGGGGGCCCTTTGTCGGCTTGTTCCTGGCCCGTATCTCCCGAGGCCGCACTATCCGGCAGTTTGTCTCCGGCACGCTGATACTGCCATTTCTATTCATGGCTGCATGGATGGCGATCATGGGCAACTCTGCCATCGAAATGGTGATGAGCGGCGCGACCGAATTCGGCAAGCAGGCGAGCGAGAATCCGGGATCGGCCATCTATCTATTCCTCGAACAACTGCCGTGGACCACAGTTACGACGATTTCGGTCACCGTGCTCGCCATCGTGTTCTTCGTCACTTCCGGCGACTCGGGCTCGCTGGTGCTATCCAACCTCACCTGTCGGCTGACCGATCCCAATCACGATGCGCCCCCCTGGCTGCGTATCCTGTGGGCAGCCATTATCGGCATTGTCACCGTAGCGCTGTTGATGACCGGAGGCCTCGCCGCACTGCAGAGCGCGGTGGTCATCATGGGGCTGCCTTTCGCCTTCGTTCTGATCCTGATGATGCTGGGGCTGTCAAAGGCGCTGCGATTCGAGGGCATGAAATCCGCCAGCATGCAGGAGGCGCTGTCAGGGCATTTGTCCGGCAGAACCATTTCCCGCGAAGGTCACAGCAACTGGGCACAAAGGCTTTCCCGCGCCATCAACTTTCCGAGCCTCAGACAGGTTGAGCAATTCATTGATCGCACTGTGCAGCCCGCCTTCGAAGCGGTGAAGGAAGAACTGACCGAAAAAGGCTACCCGGTGAAGATACAGAAAGGTACCGGTGATGACCTGCACCTCGCGCTGGATGTAAACCTGGGCGAAGAAGTGGACTTCACCTACCAGGTATGGCCGCGGAAATGTTCTATGCCCGCATTTACCATGCGGGCGGAAAGACCCAGTTCCAGCTACTACCGGCTGGAACCACACCTGCGGGAAGGCGGGCAAACCTATGACCTGATGGGTTACACACGGGAACAGGTGATCGGCGATATCGTGGACCATTTCGAGGCCCACCTGCAGTACCTGCACATGCGGCGTGAACTCAAAGCACGTACCCCCGGAGAGGAAGACGAGCCCGGCCCCACCTGAGCATCGAATATGACAGAGCAGACTTTCGACCAGACCTTCGATTACATCGTTGTCGGCGCCGGTTCGGCCGGCGCTGTCGTCGCCAGCCGGCTGACCGAAGATCGCGACTGTAACGTGTTGCTGCTGGAATACGGCGGCAAGGACAATTCCATTTTTATCCGCATGCCGACTGCCCTGTCGATCCCGCTCAATATGCCCAAATACGACTGGGAATTTTACACCGAGCCGGAACCGGGCCTTAAGGGCCGCCGCATACACCAGGCCCGTGGCAAAGTGATCGGCGGCTCGTCTTCCATCAACGGCATGGCGTTTGTGCGCGGCTGCAAAGGCGATTTCGAGGAATGGGCGAAGCTGGGTGCAACCGGCTGGGCCTACGCTGATGTGCTGCCCTATTTCCGGCGCTCGGAAACCTGCGTTTACGGCGAGGATGCCTACCGCGGCGGTAAAGGTCCGATTACCGCCTGCAACGGCAACAATATGCAAAACCCGCTCTATCGGGCTTTTATTGAGGCCGGGAAACAGGCGGGGTACGGATACACGGAGGACTATAACGGCTATCGCCAGGAAGGCTTCGGGCGCATGGACATGTCCGTGCGCGATGGTGTCCGCTGTTCCACAGCGCTCGCCTATCTCAAACCGACACTGACGCGCAGCAATCTGGAACTGAAAATGCACGCCCTCACCACACGGGTGATAATGGACGGCAAGAAAGCGGTCGGCGTGGAATACGAGCAACACGGCAAAATGTTCCGCGCCCAGGCCAGGCGTGAAGTGATTCTCTCGGCCAGCGCCTTTAATTCTCCCAAGCTGCTGATGTTATCCGGGATTGGTCCCGCCGATCATCTCAAGGAACACGGTATCGACGTGGTCCACGACCTGCCGGGAGTCGGGCAGAACCTGCACGATCACCTCGAAGTGTGGGTGCAACAGGAATGCACACAGAAGATCACCCTCAACGGTTCGCTGGGACCACTATCGAAGGCCTGGATTGGCCTGCAGTGGCTGCTGTTCAAGCGCGGCCTCGGTACCAGTAACCAATTTGAGTCCAACGGCTATATCCGCAGTCGCGAAGGTCTCGAGTGGCCGGACATACAGTATCACTTTCTCGCCGGCGCCATCGCCTACGACGGCTCCAGCGCGGTCAAGGGGCACGGGTTCCAGGCACACCTGGGTTGCAACAAGCCACTCAGTCGCGGCTGGGTGAAACTGAAATCCAAGGACCCGCGACTGCAGCCGACCATGTTCTTCAATTACCTGGAGCGCGAAGAAGACAAACAGGCGTTCCGCGCCGGCCTGCACTTCACCCGTGAGATTTTCTCCCAGCAGGCCATGGATCCCTACCGCGGCCGCGAGATATCTCCCGGCAAGGGAGTACAGACAGACGACGAGATCGATGACTGGCTGGCGGAGACCGCAGAGACTGCCTATCATCCGGCGGGCAGCTGTCGTATGGGTACCGATGACATGGCGGTGGTGGATCCCGAATGCCGGGTGCGGGGTGTAGACAACCTGCGCGTGGTGGACTCCTCCATCATGCCCGTTGTCACCAACGGCAATCTCAACGCCCCCACCATTATGATCGGGGAAAAAGGTGCAGACCATATTCGCGGCAAAGGCATGCTCAAACCCTCGGACGCCGACAGCTACACCGCCGAGAACTGGCAGCAGAGCCAGCGTGTGGGAATTCCGGAGAGAAAACAGGAGCGCTAGCGCATCTCAATGTGCAGCGGACGCGACAGTTTCACCCGGGCGCACCGGCAATGGTCAGTTCCGATCAGTAGGGCGCGTCCACATCACCTTCCGCGACATAAACTGTCTTGAGACGGGTGTAGTGCTCAAAGGCACGACGGCTGTTTTCCTTGCCGATACCGGACTGCTTGAAGCCGCCAAACGGCATTTCCACCGGTGTCAGGTTGTAGTGGTTGATCCAGACGATACCCGCTTCGAGTTGGGCGGCTACGCGGTGGGCTCGCTGGATATCCCTGGTGAAAACGCCTCCAGCGAGGCCGAATTCGGTCCGGTTCGCACGCTCGACAACCTCCTCCTCACTGGTAAAACCAAGCAGGGATAGTACCGGCCCGAAAATTTCTTCACGCACAATGGTCATATCGTCACTGAGACCGTCAAAAATTGTCGGTTCAATAAAATTACCCTGTTCAAAACCCGGCACCTTGGCGCGTTCGCCTCCGAGCAGAAGTTTTCCACCTTCCTGCTTGCCTTTTTCGATGTAGCCCAATACACCGCGCATGTGGTCCGCACTCACCATGGGGCCAACATCGGTCCCCGGATCGAGCGGATCACCCACCTTGAGTTTTCTTGCGCGGGCCACGAGTTTTTCTATAAACGCCGCTCTGATCGTATCGTGGACAAACACCCGGGTGCTGTTGGTACAGATTTGTCCCTGGGTATAGAAGTTGCCGAGCATGGCCGCGCCTACCGCGTTATCCAGATCTGCATCATCAAACACAATCAGCGGCGACTTGCCACCCAGCTCCAGTGTCACGCTCTTCAGAGAATCGGCGGCGGCCCGCATGACGGCCTTGCCGGTGCCCACCTCCCCGGTCAGGGAAACCTTCGCTATACCGGGATGGGTGGTGAGCATCTTGCCCGTGTCCGCCATGCCCTGGATCACATTGAACACCCCGTCCGGCAGACCGGCCTGCTTATACAACTCAGCAAGTTTCAGTGCCGTCAGAGGCGTCAACTCTGCCGGCTTGAAAATCATGGCATTGCCCGCCGCCAGTGCCGGGGCGGATTTCCAGGCGGCGATCTGGATCGGGTAGTTCCATGCGCCGATGCCCGCACAGATCCCTACAGGCTCCGGGCGGGTATAGAAAAAGCCGCCGGGTACTGTCTGGTATTCACCGTGCAGGGAGGCCGCCTGTCCACCGAAGAATTCGAGGCAGTCGGCCGCAGAGCCCACATCCGCCTCGGGGGTTTCCGCAATCGGCTTGCCGCCATCCACAGACTCCAAACGTGCCAGCTCTTCGCAGTGTTCCCGCAAGAGCTGTGCGGTCCGGACCAGAACCCTGCCCCTTTCGGCACCACTCATTGCACTCCATACCGCTTGCCCGCGGCGGGCCGACGCCACAGCAATGTCGACGTCAGATTGGCCCGCCTCAGCGACCCGGCAGATAACTTCTCCAGTGGCGGGATTATTGGTTTCGAAAAAGCTGCCCTTCTCCGGGTGCTTGTATTGCCCATGTATCCAAAGCAACTGATCTTCCATATCAAGGATCCTTTCCTATCCCGGGGGTTCACCCTCAACGATCCTGGCAACGCCCTGGCAATTCCCCAAGCTAGCTATAAAGCGTGGACAAACCTATACGCAGGGATATCACGCAAGCGAAGTACCGGTTCAGGGTTGTCTAGAAACTCCGTGTCACGCCGAAAACGACTTCACCATCGGCCAGCTTTGGATTGGCGAGAAAGGGGTCGACGCCATCGGTATCGTACCAGCGAAGTCCCACTGTCCACTCGTCATGTGCATAGTCCATTCCGATATCCCAGTACATAAAGTCCAGGTTGTCGTAGCCAGAACCAAAAGTCTGCTGTCCCACACGAAATGATGGCGTAAACCCCTGCCCCAGTTCGTAGCCAATCGTGACTTCATAGGCTGTCGCCGAGACACTGCCCAGAAAATCGTCACCAAAATAATTATCGGTCCACCAGATACTGGGACTGATGGAAAGCTTGTCATTGGCGTAGTTGAGATAGCCATATGCCTCTGCATAATTCAGGCTCAGCGGGGATCCCGGATAGTTGTAACTCCAATACCCGATATCGAAGCTGAAATTACTGTCGCCAATATCCCTTGTAAATCCAATATAGGGATCTATCTCCATACTGTTGCCAGTACCGCCAAAATCCGTGTTTGACGCCCATACCCCCATATAAATGCCAAAATCATGAGACCAATTGAAATCGACCTGTACTTGTGGACGGAGGTTGGAGTTAGAAATACTGCGAAACATGTAATCGCTGGCGATAAGCGCACTTCCAGCAAAAGTGCCAAAACTCTCCTCTTCCTCTTCCTCTTCTTCAGGCCCTGCCGCTATCAGGAGAGGCGAAACACACAGAAAAATTGCAGCGACAAGAATTCTCGGGAAAATCCCGGCTTTACGGTTTAATATATACATGCCTACATCCGGATTCCTTTCCCATGACAACCAATACTGTAGGAGAGGTTACAAACACTTCAAGCAGTGCCTACCAGGCGAATTCCGCTATCCGTCCAAATCTTCCGCAATGACATCCTCTCGGCAGAAACCCAAGAGAATCTGGCATCAACATATTCAGAGCTCTGCGGTACTCCCCCAGACACTGTCAGCGCAATCCGCTCTACCCCTGCCTGCGAAATGGCCTGCCGTGTGTCTCTACAAACTGGACGCTCCTGTATCTTTGCACCCAAACAACCAATCAGATTTGCCCGCCTCATCGACCATCACCGTCATCAATCGTCTATTCTGCCGGTCACTCCAACATCCATATTTTCTAGCCACATTTCTTCTTGAGACTTTTACCGCCATATCGAAAGGAAAAATCTCCCAAGTCTTTGCAAAGCAAAACATCCATTAGTCTTAAAAATCATGAAAGGCAGGCTAACCTTCTCCCACTGTGAGAAAATCTGCCAAATCCCCCAGGGCAATCAGTCACGCAAAGAAAAGTTAAAAATCAAATTTTTTTGGAAAAGGAATTCATGGAAATTGCGAGAAGATAAGAAGGTTCTCTTAAGGAATCACAGGATTTTCAGGCACGGATCAAGCGGCTACTGCAGACTCTAAAAGACTTTTAATCCTATTCGCTACCGCCATGCAAAATTGCAAAGAGCATCCGCTTTAAATCACAAGATATCCCTATCACAGGATCAACCAATCAACATAAATTGCCCGGGAAAGGGTAAAACACGTCAAATAACGTAGACTCTTCCAAGTCTTTTCTTTTTAGCCTTTCGCACAACTGCCAGCTGACCGGACAAACAGGTTTACAAATTTTCCACAATACATTTAGCTTCGCTCTGTGCATGCGGTCCGGTGCATGCGGATAGTCTATTCTGCTTCCGCTCACAAATGTCTTGAAAAATAACACTAAGGACAAATACCCATGTCTTCATGTCTGACTAAATGCAAACTAGCATTCGGCCTTTCCATTACCCTTCTCAGTGCCGGCGCTGCCGCCAACCATAGCTGGGGCGACTATCACTGGGCGAGAACTGCGAATCCCATCAACCTTCAGGTAGTCGACAGCGTCACCCCCGACTGGCAGCAAGAACTCAACGATACTCTGTCAGAGTGGTCCTCCTCCAACGTGCTTAACCTGTCAATTACCTCCGCCGACGACAGCAGCAAAACCCGCAAGCGCTGCCCAGCCGTCACCGGCCAGATTCGTGTTTGCAACGCGGCTTATGGCAACAATGGATGGTTGGGCCTGGCAACCATTGGCCTCGACAGCAACGGTCACATAGACCAGGGCACCTCCAAGATGAATGACAGCTATTCATCCTACTGGCAGGACCAGACCGAGAAGAACCACGTCATGTGCCAGGAGGTTGGGCATGTCTTCGGCCTGGGACACACCAGTGAAGACGGTAGCAGCCAGGGAACCTGCATGGATTACTCCAGCGACCCGAACAGTCAGTGGCCCAACCAACATGACTACCAACTGCTTTCGGACATCTACAGTCATTTGGATAGCTACAACAGCTACGACGACGGTTCCTCCAGCGGCGGCGGCACCTGCCACGGCAAAAAGTGCAACATGGGAGGCGGCAGGATCCCGATGGGTGTACGCGTGCACAGCGATGGCCGCCATGAGACCTGGGTAGCATCCCGGCCCGATGGCGGCCTGTGGATCCACCACGTGCTGCTGGTGCCGGAAGACGACGGCCACCAGCACTGATAGGCTGTCCGCACGCTTTCCCCGGTCGTTCTCTCGAGTCGACCAGGGATTATACGCGCCAAAATTCCGGGGCCATTTGGCCCCGGAATTGCTTTACAGGCTTATCCAAGCGCAGCCGCCACTACGCATCAATCTACCGCTGTCACAAAAAGCATCAGAAATTATTCATATAAAAAAATGACAATTAAGAATCAATCGATCCTAGTGCACACTAGCCTTCGCGACAGCAAACCTTTATAAAATTTGCAGCCATATTGAAAAACGAGAAATTCCTACTATTTTTCGCCTATAGCCTCTTACATAAAAATACTGGATCCCGGCCTTTCAAGCTCAGTCGGCAAGAACCGGAAGCACCCCAAGCGGGAATCCATAACAGGGTCAACCCAGCAGGAATTAAGATTTAAAGCGTTAACAAATGTGGCAAAGCGATGAGTCACCGACGCGCCCGTGCATGCCAGTGAATCCAGGAGAGAAGATTTGAACCCAGTCACCTTATCCGACCAGCCCATCTGGCCGCTTGTAGCCTACGGCCTCGCCGTCATTGCGTTGATTGGCCTTATGCTCGGCCTGTCGTATTTTCTCGGCCAGCGCCGCCGCGATCCGGCTACCGATGAGCCCTACGAATCCGGCATTGTCTCCCAGGGCAGTGCCCGTCTGCGTCTCTCCGTTTCCTATTACCTTGTCGCCATTCTTTTTATCGTATTCGATCTGGAAGCCATCTACCTTTTCAGCTGGTCCATAGCCTTCCGTGAAACTGGACTGCACGGATTTATCGAAGCCACCATTTTTATCGCCATCCTCTTCGTCGGCCTTTTGTATCTATGGCGCCTGGGCGCGCTGGACTGGGGTGGCAAACAGTTCAGCCTGGAACACAAGGAAAATAGCTGAAAGACCATAGGGCTTTAATGACAGACGATTAGCCGGCCCAGGATTTCAGGGATGGATTGCGGAAACGCGCCGCAAATAAGGGTTGAAAAGATCCACGAGAAGATATCTTCAAAAACCCGCAGAACAATAAATGGGTTCAACGACAAGGAAGCAGCATGCGCTGGCAGTTAACCGACGCCCAACAGAGCGGCAACCTGATTGCCGCCAGCTCTGATCGATCCAATGGGGAAATTTTCTCCGAGGAAGTCAAAAAGAATATTTTACTGACCAAACTCGAGGACCTGGTGGCGTGGGGACGCGCCAATTCCCTGTGGCCGTTCAACTTCGGCCTGTCCTGCTGCTATGTCGAAATGGCCACGGCCTTTACCAGCCGCCACGATATCTCGCGCTTCGGCTCTGAAGTCATCCGCGCCACGCCGCGCCAGGCGGATCTCATTGTTATCTCCGGCACCGTTTTTCTCAAAATGGCGCCGGTGCTCGAACGCCTGTACGAGCAGATGATGGAACCGCGCTGGGTCATTTCCATGGGTTCCTGCGCCAATTCCGGCGGTATGTACGATATCTACAGCGTTGTACAGGGAGTGGACCGCTTTCTGCCGGTCGACGTCTATGTGCCCGGCTGTCCACCGCGACCCGAGGCGTTGATGCAGGGTCTGACGCTATTACAGAAATCCGTGGCCTCGGATCGCCGTGCACTCAGCTGGGTAGTGGATGAAGAGGGCGCGCGACAGGTTCCCAAGCCCAGCCAGCGTGATCTGCACCGCGACGAACGTATGCGTGCAGAAAAGCTGCGCGCACCGGACTCCGTCTAGACCGCCCGCAGCGACGCTCTCCCGGCCAAGGGAAAGCTACTGACAATAATGAACGGATAACCTATGAGCAGTGCAATCGCCACCAGTGTGTATCGCCCGACGGCCTACCGCGCCGCAGCCGAGGCATTCATCGGCGACTTGCGCCGTGAATACGCGCACGAGCACTACTGGCTGCAACCGGATTGCCTGGATATGCCAACGCTGTGGACCGGCCAGCGCGAACTGCTGCCGCTGTTGCGCTTCCTCAAGAGTTCACTGTCGCAACCCTTTGCGATGCTCTACGACCTGACGGCCATTGACGAGCGCCTGCGCACCAATCGCGGCGAGCGGGAAGCCAGCCAGCCGGAAAGCGATTTCACCCTTGTTTACCAGTTATTGTCCGTTGAAAGAGACCTGTTTATCCGCATCAAGGTAGCGCTGCCGGAATCGCGACTGTCCGCTCCCAGTGCCACGCCGATCTGGGCCTGCGCAAACTGGTATGAACGGGAGATATGGGACCTGTTCGGTATCGAATTCTGCGGCCATCCGCACCTGCGCCGCATCATGATGCCGGAAACCTGGGCCGGCCATCCGCTGCGCAAGGAACATCACGCCCGCGCCACCGAGGTGGATCCGTTCAGCCTGTCCGCAGACAAACAGCGCAAGGAGCAGGAGGCGCTGTTGTTCAAGCCCGAGGAGTGGGGCATGGCGCGCGCCAGCGACAGCGCCGAATTCATGTTTCTGAACCTTGGCCCAAACCACCCCAGCGTGCACGGTGTCTTCCGCGTCGCCCTGCAGCTCGACGGCGAGCAGATTATCGACGCGGTACCGGATATCGGCTACCACCACCGCGGCGCGGAGAAGATGGCCGAGCGCCAGGCCTGGCACAGTTATATCCCCTACACCGACCGCATCGACTATCTCGGCGGCGTGATGAACAACCTGCCCTATGTATTGGCGCTGGAACAGCTGGCCGGCATCGAAGTACCAGCCCGGGCACAGACGATTCGCGTAATGATGTGCGAGCTGTTCCGCATCTCCAGCCACCTGGTGTTTTACGGCACTTTTGCCCAGGACGTCGGGCAGATGTCCCCCGTGTTCTATATGTTCGTCGACCGGGAAAAGCTTTTCGGCATAGTTGAGGCCATTACTGGCGGGCGCATGCACCCCGCCTGGTTCCGTATCGGCGGCGTGGCCCAGGACCTGCCCCGGGGCTGGGACACCATGATTCGCGAATTCCTCGACTACATGCCCGCGCGCCTGCGCGAATACGAAGGCATGGTGTTGAAGAACAAACTGCTGCAGCGCCGTACCCGCGGGATCGGTGTCTACGACACGGCTGAAGCCCTGGATTGGGGGATCACCGGGCCGGGATTGCGCGCCACCGGACTCGAGTGGGACCTGCGCAAGCGCCGCCCCTACAGCGGTTACGATCAGTTCGACTTTGATATTCCCGTCTATGATGGAGGTGACTGTTTCGATCGCTGCCGCGTGCGCGTCGAGGAAATTCATCAGAGCCTGCGCATTATTCGACAGTGCGTCGACAACATGCCCGGGGGCCCCTACAAGTCCGATCATCCACTGACAACTCCGCCGCGCAAAGAGCGGACGATGCAGGATATCGAGACTTTGATTCAGCATTTCGTCAACAACAGCTGGGGCCCGGTCATGCCGGCGGGGGAAACCTGTTTCCCGGTGGAGGCCACCAAGGGCCTGAACAGCTACCAGATCATCAGCGATGGTGGCACCACCGCTTACCGCACGCGCATCCGCACACCGTCGTTCGCGCATTTGCAGATGATCCCGCTGATGTCACGCGGCCTGCTGGTAGCAGACCTGATTGCCATTCTCGCCAGCATCGACTTCGTGATGGCTGACGTGGACCGCTAGCATGATTTCCAGGGCGCTTTCTCAGGCACATGCCGGTTGCCGTCCGACACGAAAGACACAGGAATCTGTGGCACCCGGAATGGATTTTACGGAGGAAATGCGGCGGTCTGCCGAAAATGCGCGCCGCCAACGGGGAACGCCCGCGCAGGTGATCGACAGGAGGGGACAAAGTGACCAGCATGATTGAACCGGAAGTCGTTGAATTGATGGAGCGAAGTAACAAGCACCCCAGCACAGCCGAAGCACAACTCACCGAAGCGGAAATCGAGGAGATAGAGCGCGAATTCTCCCGCTACGAAGACAAGGCGTCGGTCGGCTTGGAAGCACTGCGTATCGTCCAGAAGCATCGCGGCTGGATTTCTGATGAAACGCTGCGCGCCGTTTCCAATTTCCTGCAAATCCCCGTGGCCCAGCTGGAGAGTGTTGCCACTTACTTTCAACTCATTTTCCGGCAGCCGGTGGGCAAAGAGGTCATCCTCCTGTGTAAGAGCGCCAGCTGCTGGATTATGGGCTGTAGCCGCTTGCAACAGAAACTGCAGAACAAGCTGCAGATTGCACCCGGCCAGACAACTGCAGACGGTATTTTCACATTGTTGGAAACCCCCTGCCTGGGCGACTGCGACAAGGCTCCGGTCATGATGGTCGGGGAGGAAATGCATCGCAACCTCACCGACGAATCCATCGACAAAATCATCGAGAATAAGAAAGCCCACCATGCTGACCAATCCCCTGACTAAAAATATCGGTCCAGAGAATATCGCAGCCGATATCGAGCGCTACCGCGAAAGTGGTGGCTATCGCGGCTGGAGCAAGGCTTTGGAAATGGCGCCCGGCGATATTGTCAAAATGGTGCAGGATGGCGGCCTGCGCGGTCGCGGCGGCGCTGGTTTTAATACCGGCCTCAAGTGGAGTTTCGTGCCCCGCGGGGCCGACAGCCCATCGATCAAGTACCTGGTCTGCAATGCGGATGAGATGGAACCCGGCACCTTCAAGGATCGGCTGCTGATGGAACGCGATCCCCACCTGCTGATCGAGGGCATGGCCATCGCCGCCTACGCCATAGGCGCCCACACTGCCTACATTTTTATTCGCGGTGAATACCACTTGGCCGCCGAGCGCCTCGAGCAGGCAATCGACGAAGCGCGACAGGAGGGCCTGCTGGGTAACAGCATCCGCGGAACGGAATTCAGCCTGGAGATCTTCGTACACCGCAGTGCCGGCAACTATATCTGCGGGGAGGAGACCGCCCTCCTCAATGCCCTCGAGGGCAAGCGTGCGGTGCCCCGAGCGAAACCGCCGTTCCCCCAGGTCAGCGGCCTGTGGGGAAAGCCCACCGTCGTCAACAACGTCGAAACCCTGTGCAACATCCCCAACCTGATCGAGCACGGCATAGACTGGTATCGCAGCCTGGGCCGCGGCGAGGACGCGGGCAGCAAGCTGTTTGGCGTCAGCGGTCGCGTGAAGAACCCGGGCACCTGGGAACTGCCGATGGGCACACCGATTCGCGAAATCATCGAGCAGCACGCCGGCGGTATGTGCGACGGCTACCAGCTCAAGGGTTTTCTGCCTGGTGGTGGTTCCACCGATTTTCTCGGTCCGGATCATCTCGATCTGCCGATGGATTACGACGTCATCGGCAAGGCCGGTAGCCGCATGGGTACCGGCACCATCATCGTGCTCGACGACCACACCTGTCCGGTGGGACTGGTGCTCAACCTCACGCGCTTTTTTGCCCGCGAATCCTGCGGTTGGTGCACGCCGTGTCGGGACGGCCTGCCCTGGGCGGTGCAGATTCTCGAGCGCCTCGAAAATGGCGAGGGCGTGCCCGAAGACCTTGACTTGTTGCGCGAGCAGGCGCGCCGCATGGGTCCGGGCAATACCTTCTGCGCGCTGGCCCCCGGCGCCGCTGAACCGATCCAGAGTGCACTGAAACTATTTGAACAGGACTTTATCGACCACGTCATGCACGGCTGCTGCCCCTTTGAAAAGGTGGCAGAAGCCAGCGCGGCGGTGTGAATAACAGGAAGATGTAACCGGCACGAAAAAGCATAAACAGGAACGCGCGACCATGCCGAACATAACAATAGACGGCGAGCAATATGAAATAGAGGACGGGCAGAACCTGCTCAATGCCTGCCTATCCCTCGGCATCAACCTGCCCTATTTCTGCTGGCATCCGGCCATGGGGTCCGTGGGTGCCTGCCGTCAGTGCGCGGTAATCGAATACAAGGACTTTGAGGATCAACGCGGCAAACTCGTGATGGGTTGCATGACGCCGATCAAGGACGGCGGCATTTACAGTGTCAGCGCCGACAGCGCGCGGGAATTTCGCGGCGGTGTCATCGAGGACCTGATGACCAACCACCCCCATGATTGCCCGGTCTGCGAAGAAGGTGGCGAGTGCCACCTGCAGGATATGACCGAGATGTCCGGCCATACCCTGCGGCGCTATCGCGGTACCAAGCGCACCCATCGCAACCAGTATCTCGGCCCGTTTATCAATCACGAAATGAATCGCTGTATTGCCTGCTATCGCTGCACGCGCTTCTATCGCGAGTACGCCGGCGGTAGCGACCTGGCCGCACTGGGGCGCAATAACCAGGTCTACTTCGGGCGCGAGCAGGACGGCATGCTGGAGAGTGGCTTCAGCGGCAACCTGGTGGAGGTTTGCCCCACCGGCGTATTTACCGATAAGACTTTCAGTGAGCACTTCGTACGCAAGTGGGACCTGCAGACGGCACCGTCAATTTGCGAGCACTGCGCCGTGGGCTGCAACACCGCACCCGGCGCGCGGGAACCCGGCGATGGCGAAGACGCGATATTGCGACGGGTGACCAACCTGTTTAACCACGATATCAATGGCTATTTCCTCTGCGATCGCGGCCGCTTCGGTTACGACTACGTCAACAGCGAAGCGCGCATCAAAAATGTACTCGCCACCCGCACCCTGGAACTGATCGAAACCACCGCCGGCGAAAATGAGAAGATACACGGCGACATGGCGCCACGGGATGCCCTGCAGCAGTTTGCCGACACCATCACTGCCGCCCGCCGTGGGCGGCGCCGCCTGATTGGTATCGGTTCGCCGCGCAGTTCGCTGGAAAACAATTTCGCCCTGCGCCAGCTGGTGGGCGCTGAGCACTATTACGCCGGCCTCAATGCCCGGGACCTGCAACTGTTGCACCTGGTGGACCGCATCCAGCGGGATCCGCGACTATACAGCCCCACCACACCCCAGATCGAGAATGCCGATGCCGTGCTGGTTCTCGGTGAGGAAATCGAGCAGACGGCACCGCGTATCGCACTGGCTGTGCGGCAAGCCGCGCGCAACCGGCAAAAGCAACACGCCCAGCAGCTGAAGATCCCGCTGTGGCAGGACGCCTCGGTACGGCAGCTGGACGGCAGCCCCAGCCCCATACTGCTGGTCGGCGTCGATACTGCAGGACTCTGTGACATCGCCAGTGAGCACCTCCCCTGCACGGCAGAACAGACTGCAATGTTTGCTGCGGCAATCGCGTGCCGCCTGAGCGGTGACGACTCCGGCTCGCCCGACTTGCCCGAAGGACTGCTGGAACTCGCGGACAATGCCGCGCAGATACTCGCAGGCGCCGAACGGCCATTGATCATTTCCGGCTGCGGCAATCGCGACAAAGCGACACTGCACGGCGCTGCCGCCATCGCCACGGCGCTGGGCGAGCGGACCGAATCCCCCTGTGCGCTTTACCTCGCCTGCCCCGAAGTAAACAGCCTCGGCATAGCGCAACTGTTTGAACCGGGCACCGGCGATCTGGAACAGTTGGCGCAATCCCTGGAATCGGGCGAAGACACCGGGATGCCCGTGAGCGTGGTCATTCTGGAAAACGACCTCTATCGCCGCGCAGATGCGGAAACCGTCGAGCAGATACTCGCCGCGGACGAGGTCATACTCCTCGACAGCCTGCTGAACCAGACTGCGCGCCGCGCAGATCTGATTTTTCCCGCCGCGGCCACGGCGGAATCCCAGGGAAGCTACATCAACAGCAATGGCACGGCGCAGCGCTTTTACGCCGTGTACGAGGGCACCGGCTTTATTCAGGAAAGCTGGCGCTGGCTGAGCGATGCCGCCGGACTGTGCGGCGCGAAAGCGCCATCACTGACCGCACTGGCGAGCTGGCGCCACAGCACCGACCTGAGTGCGGCCATTGCCTGTGAATTCAGCCAGATGGCCAGTCTCGCCGATCTGGGTCCCGATGAGGATTACCGCATCGACGGCCTGAAAGTCGCGCGGCAGACGCACCGCTACAGCGGCCGCACCGCCATCCACGCCAAAGCGCATGTGGCCGAGCAGCCACCACACGCGGATCCCGACGCCCCCATGGCATTCAGCATGGAGGGTATTCAGAACGCCGGCGAAACCCCACTGGTGGCCAATATCTGGTCCCCGGGGTGGAATTCGAACCAGTCGATTCACAAATTCCAGCAGGAGGTCGGCGGGCCGCGCCGCCACGCTGACGGCACGGCCCGGCTGTTGCGCGAGCCGCAGGCAATGCCGAGCTGGCGCGCCCCCACCGGTTCCGCACCTCGGTCTCCGGCCGAACTCGAACTGGTGCCCCTCTACTGCCTGTATGGCTCAGACGAACTGAGCGCGCGGGCGAAGGCGATTGCCAGCGTGATCGACGAACCCTATGCGGTGCTGAGCGAACACGACGCATCTGAACGCGCCATTGCCGCCGGCGACAGCGTGGAAATTGAATTGCCGGAAGCGCATTTCCTCGTGCGCGCCCGCATTTCCACCGACCAGCCCCGCGGAACCCTGGGTGTGCCCTACGGCCTGCCGGGCCTCGAGGAGCTGGCAGCGTATCTGCCCGGTCGCGCAACGCTGAGCCGTCTCGCCCGGATATCGTCTACTGAAAGTGGAGGAACTGCGCAATGAGTGCCGTCTGGATTCCACTGGCCAATATTTTCGGCATCCTGATCGCAGCGGTACTGCTTGCGGCACTGTTGACCTGGGGTGAGCGGCGCCTGCTGGGCTTCTGGCAGGACAGGCCGGGCCCCAACCGCGTCGGCCCATTCGGCCTGCTGCAGGTGGTCGCAGACATGATCAAGCTGTTTTTCAAAGAGGACTTCGTGCCGCGATTTGCGGACATCCCGGTATTCGTCCTCGCCCCCACCGTGGTGATGGCCACCATGCTGCTCGGATTTGCCGTTATTCCGGTCGCACCGCAAATCGGCGTCATTGACCTGAATGTGGGCCTGCTGTTTTTCCTCGCCATGTCCTCCATCGCGGTCTACAGCGTGATGCTGGGCGGTTATGCCTCCAACAACAAATACGCTTTGCTGGGTGGCCTGCGCGCCGGAGCGCAAACGGTTTCTTACGAAGTGTTCATGGGGCTCAGCCTGATGGGCGTGGTAATGATGTCTGGCAGCTTCAACCTGCGCGAAATCGTCCAGGCCCAGACAGAGGGTTGGTTCATCATTCCCCAATTCGTCGGGTTCCTGGTGTTTTTCATTGCCGGTATCGCCGAAAGTCATCGCCTCCCGTTCGACTTGCCGGAAGCCGAACATGAGCTGACCGCTGGTTTCCATACCGAATATTCAGGCATGAAATTCGGCATGTTTTTTGTCGGTGAATACCTTTCCGTCATCCTGATCTCGTCGCTGATCACAACCCTGTTTCTCGGGGGCTGGCTCGGCCCGTGGCTGCCACCGGTGGTCTGGTTCTGCCTGAAAACCAGCTTTCTGGTCATGCTGTTCATTCTGATGCGCGCCGCACTGCCGCGGCCGCGTTACGACCAGCTGATGCAGTTCGGCTGGAAAGTGATGTTGCCGCTCGCACTCGCCAACCTGCTGCTGACCGGAGGGATATTACTGTGGAATCAATAGCGATGGAGGTTTGCCATGCTGGCTAGCCAACTGCGCAGTATGTGGCTGGTGTTCCGGCACCTGTTTACCCGCAACGCCACCGTACAGTACCCGGACGAGAAACCCTATCTGGCGCCGCGCTACCGCGGGCGTATCGTCCTGACCCGTGACCCTGACGGCGACGAGCGCTGCGTGGCCTGCAACCTGTGCGCCGTGGCCTGTCCGCCCGACTGTATTTCGCTACAGAAAACCGAGGACGAAGACGGACGCTGGCGCCCAGCGTATTTCCGCATCAATTTTTCCCGCTGCATCATGTGTGGCCTGTGTGAAGACGCCTGCCCGACTTATGCCATCCAGCTGACACCGGATTTCGAGATGTGCGAATACGACCGGCAGAACATGGTGTATGAAAAGGAAGACCTGCTGATCAGCGGGCCGGGAAAATATCACGACTACAGCTTTTACCGTGTGGCGGGCAAAGCCATCGACGGTAAGGACAAGGGGCAGGCTCAGAAGGAAGCACCGCCGATCGATGTAAAAAGCCTGAATCTCTGAATGCGGGCAATCCGCCACTGGCGGACGCCCATACAGAGTCATCGGACAATAACGGAAAAAATACTCGCGATGAACACCGTCTTCTACCTCACCGCCACCATCGCCGTACTCGCCACGGCTATGGTTATCTTCAGCCGCAATGCGGTCCATGCATTGCTGTACCTGATTATTTCCCTGCTGGCGACGGCCATTATTTTTTACCTGCTCGGTGCACCTTTCGCGGCCGCCCTGGAAGTGATTGTCTACGCCGGTGCCATCATGGTGCTGATGGTGTTCGTCATCATGATGCTCAACCAGGGCGATGCTGCAGTACAGCAGGAGAGCCAGTGGCTGCAGCCAAAAAGCTGGTTCGGCCCCGCCGTTCTCGCTGCCGTTCTACTGCTGCAATTAATCCTGCTGCTCGATAGCGAAGCCGCTGCGAATACTCAGGGCGCCCATGCGGTTGGAGCGCGGGAAGTGGGTATCGCCCTGTTCAGCCGTTACGTACTCGCGGTGGAGCTGGCTTCCATGTTGCTCATGGCCGGCCTGGTCGGTGCATTCCACCTGGCCCGCGGCAAACACACCAAATCAGCGGAGCGCGACCATGCCATTTGATTCCCTGTCCGGCAATATTCTGCAACCGGGGCTGACGCTGGCAGCGGCGCTGTTCTGCCTCGGCCTCGCCGGCCTGCTGGTCCGCCGCAATATCATTTTCATGCTGATGTGCCTGGAAATCTGCACCAATGCCGCGGCTATCGCCTTCGTGGTAGCGGGCGCGCACTGGGGCAGCGCAGATGGGCAAGTCATGTTCGTCTTCGTGATCACCCTGGCCGCGGCCGAAGTCGCCATTGCCCTGGCCCTGGTACTGCAGCTCTATCGCCGCCAACACACGGTGGACATCGATCAACTGAACGGATTGCGAGGTTGATATGGTCGTTTCCCCAGGCTGGGTTCCCCTACTACCGCTGCTCGGCTTCCTGACGCTGATCGCGATACCGCTGTTCAGTCGCCGGGAACCGCCGGAGAAAGTCACGGCACTGATCGGCGTCGGCAGCGTCGGACTCGCGGCACTCGCCGCTGCAGTCATCGCCGCAACACAGTTCGCCGGTGCGCCCGGTGCCGCCGTGAATATTTCGTTCTGGTCGTGGATGCAGGTGAACGGACTGTCACTGGACTTCGGTTTCCATCTCGACTGGCTGACCGTGGTCATGCTGCTGATCATCACCGGCGTCGGCTTCCTGATTCACTGGTATTCCGCGGGCTATATGCGCGGCGATGACGGATACCGCCGCTATTTTGCCTACCTCAACCTGTTTGTCTGTGCGATGTTGTTGCTGGTGCTGGCCGACAACCTGGTGCTGCTCTACCTCGGCTGGGAGGGTGTCGGCCTTTGCAGTTACCTGCTGATTGGCTTCTGGTACCGGAATCCGCAGAACGGCGCCGCCGCACGCAAGGCATTTATCGTTACGCGCGTCGGCGATACCGCCATGGCCATCGGCCTGTTCCTGTTGTTCAGGGAATACGCCACACTCAATATCCGTGAACTGCTGGATCAAACCCAGGCCGCTGCCGCCAATGATCCGACCATCACCCTGGCCGCGCTCCTGCTACTGGGCGGTGCCGTGGGCAAGTCGGCACAACTGCCGCTGCAGACCTGGTTGCCGGATGCCATGGCCGGCCCCACGCCGGTCAGCGCGTTGATTCATGCTGCCACCATGGTGACCGCCGGTGTCTATCTGATCGCGCGGCTGCACCCGCTGTTCGCGCTGTCGAACACCGCGATGAGCGCCGTCGCCTGTGTCGGTGCGCTAACGCTGCTGATCGCCGGTTGCAGCGCGCTGGTACAGTCGGATATCAAACGTGTGCTGGCCTATTCCACCATCAGCCAGATCGGCTATATGTTTCTGGCGCTGGGAGTCGGCGCCTGGTCCGGTGCCATCTTTCACCTGATGACCCACGCCTTTTTCAAGGCGCTTCTGTTCCTCTCGGCGGGCTCCGTGATCTTGAGCCTGCATCACGAGCAGAATATTTTTGCCATGGGCGGGTTGCGCAGGAAAATTCCACTGACGTTTATCTGCTTCACCATCGGCTGTGCCTGCCTTGCAGCGCTACCGTTGACCTCTGGATTTTTCAGCAAGGATGAGATCCTGCTGCACGCCTGGCAGGCCTATGCCGGGTTCAACGGCTTCTGGCTGGCGGGCATTATCGGTGCGTTGATCACCGGGCTGTACAGTTTTCGGCTCCTGTTCCTGGTGTTTTTTGGGTCCGAGGGGTCCGCCAGCGCACACTGCAAGGACGCCAATACCCGCGGAATGACCTTCCCACTACTGTTTCTGTCTGCGCTCGCGCTACTGGGGGGCATGCTGGCACCGCCTTTACAGGCCGTTTTCGCAGAAAGTGGGGAAGCGACACATCCACCATTCTGGGTGGAGGCCATCGCCGTCGCCATGCCGCTGGCAGGTCTCGCTATAGCAGCTTGGCTGTACCTCTTGCGCGAACACCCCCACGACGCGGGGCAGCCGTCAACGCTGGCGCGATTCTGGTACGCCGGCTGGGGATTTGACTGGCTTTACGATCACGCACTGGTGCGCCCCTTCCTGGCGTTGTCGCGTGTCAATCGCAATGACGTCATCGACAAAATTTATCGCGGTGCTGCGGTGGCCAGCCGCGAACTGCACCTGCTGGTTTCCACAACGCAGAACGGGCAGGTGCGCTGGTATATGGCCACGCTCGCGGCCGGCACCATTCTGTTCCTCGCGCTACTGGTGGCTCTATGACGTTACTCGCGATTATTGCGGTACTGTTTCTGGGCGGTATTCTCGCCTGGCTGGCAGAACACTTTTACGGGCGCGGAAGCCGGTGGATTTCCCTGCTGACCTTGCTGTTGGCTGCGGTATGCCTCAATAGCTACACGCCGGAAATGCACGACGGCGTCACGTTTACCGGAGCGCCAAAATGGTGGGACAGCCTCACCCTCGCGTGGATACCGCGCTTCGGTATCCACTTCAGCCTGGCCATCGACGGACTCAGCTTCCTGCTACTGACGCTAACCCTCGCCATGGGCCTTTTTGGACTCGCAATTACCTGGCGGGACATTAAATTTCGCCGCGGCTTTTTCTATTTCAATTATCTGTGGACGCTTGCCGGTGTCGTGGGCGTCTTCACCGCTACCGACCTGTTCCTGTTTTTCTTTTTCTGGGAAGTGATGCTGATCCCCATGCTGTTTCTGATTGCAGTCTGGGGTTACGAGGGCAGGCTCTACGCCGCTATCAAGTTTTTTATTTTCACCCAGGCCAGCAGCCTGCTGATGCTGATGGCGATAGTGGCACTGGTCTACCTGCACTATAACAACACCGGCCAGGTCACCTTCGATTACGAGGCCCTGCTCGGTGCAGAGCTGCCCGCAGGGATCGCCTACTGGTTGATGCTCGGTTTTTTCATTGCTTTCGCCGTGAAGTTGCCATCGCTGCCCTTCCATCCCTGGCTCCCCGACGCGCACACCCAGGCACCGACTGCGGGCAGTATCCTGCTCGCCGCGATCCTGCTGAAAACCGGTGCCTACGGCCTGCTGCGCTTTACTCTGCCGCTATTCCCCGATGCTTCGATCGCGTTTGCCCCTGTGGCCATGGCGCTGGGCGCGGCCAGTATCATTTATGGTGCCGTGCTCGCCTTCGGCCAACGGGACATGAAACGGCTGGTGGCCTACTCCAGCGTCAGCCATATGGGCTTTGTCCTGCTGGGACTCTACGCCCTGAACACTGTCGCCATACAGGGCGCGGTCATGCAGATGATCGCCCACGGACTGAGTACCGCGGCGCTGTTCGCTATCGTCGGCGCCCTGCAGCACCGACTGCATACCCGCGACATGACGCAGATGGGCGGGCTGTGGAGCGAGCTGCCCAGACTGTCCGCGGTCGCCCTCTTCTTTGCCGTTGCCACGCTGGGATTGCCCGGCCTGGGTAACTTTATTGCGGAATTCCTGGTGCTGCTCGGCAGCTTTGGCAGTGATCGCTGGATCACCGCAATCGCCGCGATTGGAATTATCGGCGCTGCACTCTACGCGCTGTTGATGATGCAACGGGTATTTTTCGGGCTTCGCCGACAGGTGGAGGAAACGCCCAAGTCATCGGCCGGTGCACTGGACCTGAACCTACGCGAAACACTAGCACTACTCTCGCTCGCCGTGGCACTGGTTGTGCTCGGCCTGCGTCCCCAGGGAGTTTTCAACACTGCGCAGCCGGCCATCGCCGACGTCGTCAAGCGCATCGAATCCGCGAGTGTTGCCCGCAGTAAGACATCCGCCGGCGCTGCCGCGACTGACATCGCTGCGGGCTGGCCGCAAGCCGAGCAGAGACAGGGAGACAAGCCATGAGCGCACGGGAACTATACGCCATACTGCCCCTGCTGGTGCTGACTGCGGGTATCGCGCTGCTGATGCTGCAGGTGTCCTATCTGCGCAGCCACCGCGCGGCGCTGGTCACGACGCTGGCAATTATCGCGGCGACAATTTACGGCTGCTTCCGTGTGGTGGCGATGTTGTCACAAGACGTGAGTTCCATCGCGGTGACCTCGCTGTTACTGGTGGATCGCGCTGGCCTGTTTATCTGCCTGTTGCTGCTATTGGCTGCCGTGGCTGTCGCCGTACTCGGTTTCAACTATCTTCGCCAGCGCTGCCTGAAGGTCGAGGGCGCCGCCAGTTATCCGGAGGAATTCTATATCCTGCTGTTGCTGGTCATGCTCGGTGCCTGCACCCTGACATTCGCCAGCCATTTCGCCAGCTTTTTTCTCGCCCTGGAATTGATCAGCCTGGCACTCTACCCAATGCTCGGTTTCGCCGTGATTGGCGAACGCTCACCGCGACGCGACCAGATGCAATCACTGGAATCCGGTATCAAGTACCTGCTGCTGTCCGGACTCTCGACTGTGCTGGGGCTGTTCGGTATCGCCGTCATCTATGCCGCCTGCGGGGCACTGGACTTCGACGGGGTCGCCGCGGCTCTCGCCAGTGGCATGCCGTCACTGATGCTGGTGGGGCTTACGCTGCTGATGACTGGCCTCGCCTTCAAGCTCTCACTGGTGCCATTCCATATCTGGACGCCCGACGTTTACCAGGGCGCACCCACACCGGTGACAGCACTGATCGCCACCATCGGCAAGGGCGCAGTTGTCGCCCTGTTACTGCGCCTCTTTGCACAACTAAATCTGTTTCAGATCCCGTTGCTCAATACGCTGCTGGCGATAATGGCAGTGGCCAGCATGCTCATCGGCAACCTGCTGGCGCTGATGCAGAACAACATCAAGCGGCTGCTGGCCTATTCATCTATTGCCCATATTGGCTACTTGATTGTCGCCTTCCTGATCGGCAGCAGCGCTTTCGGCAGTGAGGCAGTAATCTATTACCTGGTTGCCTATGTAGTGACGACGCTCGGAGCCTTCGCAGTTATCAGCCTGATCGCTGACGACGCCCTGGCGGCGACACCGGGTGGCACGCAGCCGATCGGCGACAGCGCCAGCGATCCCTTCCAGCGCGATTACTATCGCGGGCTTTTCTGGCGCTCCCCATGGCTCGCTTGCTGCCTGGCAGCGATGCTGTTGTCTCTGGCGGGCATTCCACTCACCATCGGCTTTATCGGCAAGTTTTATATTTTCGCTGCCGGCGTTCAGGGCCAGCTGTGGCTGCTGCTGGCAGCGGTGGTCATCGGCAGCGCGCTGGGCCTTTACTACTATCTGGGATTGCTGTTGACCCTGGTGCAACGGGAGACCACAGAGGTATCAGAGGCGCCGGGTGGCGGGATACAGATTGCCGCTTCTGGTCACGCCGTGCTGATTATTCTGACTATCGCACTGCTGGGCTTTGGGGTTTTCCCACAGGTCTTGATCAATTGGATAAATACACTATAAACATAAAGAGGGCGAAGATTGACGAGACGACACACATGTTTTCCCGCGCCGACATAAAGCTACAAAAATTTCCAAAGGCAAGCCTATGAAAACCTTCAAACAAGCCTATGAAGTGCTGAAGGACGCCGAAAAATTCCACCTGGAAATGGCGAATCTATATGAGGAGTTGCTGGCAAAATCCACCGACAACCGCACCCAGCTGCTCCTCAAACACATGCTTGAACATGAACAGCGCATGGCGAGAAACCTGGCCAATTACAACGAAGTAGCCAAGCACAAGGTGATGCAGACATGGCTGCAATATACCCACGAGGAGTCCGCCAGCGACTTTATCCGTAACCTCAATCTCAGTGACCCGCCCACGATCAAAGAGATCAATAATATGGGGCGCGAAGTGGATCGCTATTTTTCCGACCTGTACCAGGCCGTCTATGGCGCCATTGAATCCGCGGAAGTCAAAGAGGTATTTGAAGACCTGAAGCAGATTCAGGACAAAGAGCGCATTACGCTATCGATGGCCACCAATTCTCTCTGGGATATGTAATCTCCCTTTGCCACTAAAACGAAACCCCGCTGTTTCCAGCGGGGTTTCTTTTGGGGAATCCTATCCCCTCAACCTATCTAAAAGTCAGTCAGCAATCAGAAGGTATAGTTGGCCCGCAGGTAGTAGAGCGCGCCGTTGAATCCCATCGGCGAGGTCACCGGGTATTCCGCACCCGCAATGCCCGCCCACGGGTTCTCGTCCGGATAGTTGTCCAGCAGGTTCTGTGCCCCCGCAATCAGCGACAGAGATTCACTGATGTTGTAGGCGCCCTCGACATCCAGGGTCCACTCTGCGCCGCCGTCAATCGGCAGGGTGCCGTCATCCAGGTGCGCCTCCCAGTAGCTGCCGTAGTAGTTCACCCGCAGCAGGCTGCGCCAGTTATCACCATAGTGTTTCAGGGTCGCATTGGCGCGGGTGTGCGGCAGGCTGTCTTCCAGCTGTCGGATGCGCAGGTCGTCCATGGTTGCCGGGTTGTACTCGGTCACTTCGGTATCGGTCCAGTTCATCGCGAAGCTCAGGTCGGTGCTATCCGCCAGCGGATAGGTCGCCACCAGGTCGACACCCTGGGTCTCGGTGTCGAAGTCGTTGGTATAGAAACGGAAGGAAACCAAAGAGTCCGCCCCGCTGATGCCATCGGCAACCAGTTGCGCGCGCTCGGCATCAGACAGCGACTGGTCCGCGGACTGGGTAATGCGATCGGAAACCGCGATCTGGAAGTAATCGAGGGTCACCTCCCAACCGCCGGCATTGACGATGGTGCCGAGGGTGAAACTTTCCGACTCCTCCGGTTGCAGCTGTTCGCCACCTTTGAGTTCAGCGATCGGGTTTGTCGGCGGAATGGTGCCGCGATTGATCAACTCACCGTCGGTAAACACGGTCGATACGTTGGTGATATTCGACTGCCCCGGTGTCGGCGCGCGGAATCCAGTGCTGACCGTTGAGCGGAAGGCCAGCATATCGTTGACGGTGTAGTGGCCCGACAATTTGAAATTGGAAGTGCTGCCGAAATCGGAGAAGTCCTCCCAGCGCAGTGCTGCCCCCAGTCGCAGTTTCTCGGTGACCTCCAACTCCAGATCGGTATAGAGCGCGATATTATCGCGGTCGAAAGTGCCCGCCACCTGCGGGCCGAATCCGGGGAAGCCATTGGAGCCGATCGAGAAGCCCTGCTCCACCAGCGGACCAACTTCCCAGGAAGCCCGATCACCCATCTGCGCTTCGAATTCTTCCTGGCGCCATTCAAAACCGCCGGCCAGGTACAGCGGCTTGCCCGCCAGCTCGGATGTCTTGGTCAGGTCGATATTGAAATTGGTTTCGTTCTGGATGTAGGTACCGGGATTGAATTTCGTCGGCGTATCCGGTCCCAGTGTCGCATTAACGGTGTTGTAGATGAAGAAATCCACCTGGTTGTGACCGGTGCTGGCACTGACATCGTAGCCAATGCCACCGGGCATTTCACCGCGCACGCCAAAGACTGCGGAATAGTCCTCCACGTCACCGCCGAAGCGCGGGGTGAAGCCACCGGGAAAAATTTCCTGGAAGGAGAAACACTCAGCACTGTCCAGGGCGTCCGCATGGGTAAAGCCCGCGCAGTTGTCGAGGCCGTTACTGGGATCCAGGTCGGCAATCAGCGGGTTACCGTCGCCATCGGCGTAGACCGCTGCGCGGGTTTCCGGGTTGCGGAAATAGAAACCGCCATCCACGGTGCGGCTGGCGTAGTTACCGAAGGCATAGAGCTCTGCGACAGAGGACAATTCGAGGGCACTGTTGATAAACAGTTTGGTATCGTCATTCACCTCTGGCTGCCCCCAGATCTGGGCCGGGTCGGCTACCGCCGTATTACCGGCCGCGATAAGGCCAGCGGCGTCGTCGCGTTGCACGCTGCGACTGGTGGGATCCTGCTGACGGAACTCCAGACTGATATTGGCAAAGCCGGAATCGGTCAACGGCAGGCCGATATTCGCCGCAACCTGGCTCTGGTCGCCGTCGCCCGCTGCCGTACTCGCGTACTTCACTTCTGCCGAGCCGCCCTCATCGGCGTCTTTCAACTGGAAGTTCATGACGCCGGCAATAGCATCCGAGCCGTACTGGGCGGCAGCGCCGTCCCGCAGTACTTCTACTTTTTTCAGGGCGATGGCGGGAATTACGGAGATATCCGGGCCCTGGGAGCCATCGGAAATGCCACCGCCGAGAAAGGAGATCACCGCGGCGCGATGACGACGCTTGCCGTTCACCAGCACCAGCGTGTGGTCGGGGGCCAGGCCACGCAGGTTGGCCGGGCGCACGATGGTCGCGGCGTCGCTGATGGGCTGGGTGTTGACGTTGTAGGACGGCACCACGTTGCGCAGCAGGTTGCTCACATCGCCATCGCCCTGATTGACGAACTCGTCGCCGCTGACAATATCCACTGGTGCGGCGGAATCCGTGGCGGTGCGCCCTTCGACCCGCGTGCCGATGGTCACCACCTCCTCGATTGTCTTATCTTGGCTGGTCTCATCTTGGCTGAAGGCCGGGCTGGCAGCCCCGGCAATTGCAATGGCCAGCAGTGACGGCACTGCTGTGGCATTGACCCAACGCTTGTTGCTATCAGACATAAAATACCCTTGTGCTTTTTGTAATTCGATAGTCGACGCCCCGGTAAACCGTTCTCGCTACTTCCTGGGCGAAGCAATGACATCTATTGCAAAAAGCGTGACAGAATTTAAATGCGGAGAACAAAGCTGAGAACAAGTGCGCACACCTGCAGCCAAAACCATCCAAAGTAAGCAAAAATCCTCGATCAACCAGTCATAAATAACAAATTCCCGGCCGCGTGACTGGCAGGAATTTCACCCTTGATTGCCGCTTTATGACAAAAGCGCATTGCCTCCAACGCGGGCGACTGTTATTTTGACAGCGATGTCATTTTGCCGGTGCCGAAGTCTGTGCGCCTTCGATGTATAAAAATAACGACCGCAAGGTGAAAGAAGATGAACAAGCAACTCGCGCTCGGCGCCCTCGCCGCAGCCCTGCTCGGTGCGGGCCACGCCTACGCCGTGGACTGCACCAGCCTCGAAACCTGGAATGCCTCAACCGCCTACAGCGGGGGCGCCCAGGTGCAGTACAACGGCAATGCCTACGAGGCCAACTGGTGGACCCAGAACCAGAATCCCGAACAGTATTCCGGCCAATATCAGGAATGGACCCTTTATGGTGCATGTGAAGATCAGGACGCACCGCCGCAGGGCTCGATTACCAACCCCACCGCCGGATCTGTTTTTAGCGAAAATGACAACGTTGTCATCTCGGCAAGTGCGAGCGATGACAGCGCCGTGGCCGAGGTCGAGTTCTATGTCGACGGCACTTCCATCGGCACGGATACCGGCGCTCCCTGGCAGATAGATTGGATCGCGGTGGCCGGCAGCAGCACCATTTTCGCGCACATCAGAGACGACGCTGGCCAGGAAACCACAACGGCTGAAGTCCCGATTAGCGTCAATGCCTCCGGTCCGGTGGCTCCACAGGTCACACTGACCTCCCCGGCAGATGGAGCCCAGTTCACAACCGGTGATGCGATCGCCCTGAGTGCCGACGCGAGTGATGCGGACGGGGCAATCGCCAGCGTTGAATTCTTCGTCGACGGCAACAGTGTCGGTACCGACGCCACTGCCCCCTACAGCGTCAACTGGAACACAACCGTCGGCGCCCACACGGTGTACAGTATCGCCACCGACAGCGACACACAGACGGCGCAATCCGCCGGCGCCACTATCTCCGTATCCGACCCCAACGATCCACCGACCGTCACCCTCGACAGTCCGGCCGACGGCAGCACCTACGATGAGGGTGTCAGTGTCGAGCTGACCGCCAGTGCCGCAGATGCAGACGGGTCTGTGGATCACGTGGAATTCTATGTGGGTGGAATCAAGGTGGGTGAAGACAGCAGCGCGCCCTTTAGCGTGAACTGGACCACCGAGGCCGGCACCCAGGCAGTGTTTGCCCGCGCTTTCGACAATGCCGGCGCGTCTGCAGATTCGGTTAGCGTATCCATTACCGTCAACGGCCAGCCGGTAACCGGCGACTTCCCCTGCCGTCCCGACGGTCTCTTTACCACCCCGGGCACCCATCCGAACTACTGCGATATCTACACCGCCGATGGCCATGAGAAAATGGGCGCGGATCACCCGCGGCGCATCATCGGCTACTTCACCAGCTGGCGTAATGGCGCCAATGGCCAACCCAGCTACCTGGTGAAAGATATCCCCTGGGGCAAGGTCACCCATATCAATTATGCCTTCGCTCATGTCGACAGCGATTACACCGTGTCCGTCGGCAACACCAGCGATCCGGCCAATGCCGCCACCGGGATGGAGTGGCCCGGTGTGACCGGTGCCGAAATCGATCCGGACTTCGCCTACAAGGGTCACTTCAACCAGCTGTCCAAGTTCAAGAAGCAGTACCCGAACGTGAAGACCCTGGTCTCCATCGGCGGCTGGGCGGAAACCGGCGGCCACTTTGACGACTACGGCAACCGCGTCGCCGATGGTGGCTTCTACACCATGACCACCAACAGCGATGGCAGTATCAATGAAACCGGAATAGAAACCTTCGCCGACTCCGCGGTGGCGTTTATCCGCCAGTATGGTTTCGACGGTGTGGATATCGATTACGAATACCCCACCTCGATGAACGATGCCGGCAACCCGCTGGACTTCGGCACATCCAATGCCCGCCGCGCCTACCTGATGGATTCCTACGTGGAACTGATGCGGGTGCTGCGCGAGAAACTGGACGCAGCCAGTGAGCAGGACAACACCCAGTACATGCTCACCATCGCCTCGCCCTCCTCCGGCTACCTGTTGCGCGGCATGGAGACGATGCAGGTCACCCAGTACCTGGATTACGTCAACATCATGACCTACGACCTGCACGGCGCCTGGAACGAATACGTGGGCCACAACTCCGCGCTGTTCGACAACGGTGAGGATCCGGAGCTGGCCGCAGCCAACGTCTACGGCACTTCCCAGTACGGTGGCATCGGCTACCTGAATATCGACTGGGCGGTTAAGTACTTCCGCGGCTCCATGTCCCCCGGCCGCATCAATGTGGGTATCCCCTATTACACCCGCGGCTGGCAGGGCGTGAGCGGCGGCACCTACGGTCTCGGCGGCAGCGCCCCGCTGCCGACACAGTCCGATTGTCCCGAGGGCACCGGCGGCGCGTCGGACTGCGGCAATGGCGCCGTGGGCATCGACAACCTCTGGCACGACCTGGATACCAGCGGCAACGAGATGGGCGCGGGCTCCAACCCCATGTGGCATGCCAAGAACCTGGAAAACGGCATCCTCGGCAGCTACCTGGCCGACTACGGCCTGGATCCGGATAACACACCACAGGATCAACTGGTGGGCACATACACACGCCACTACGACAGTGTTTCCGAGGCACCCTGGCTGTGGAACGACAGCAAGAAGGTCTTCATCTCCACTGAGGACGAAGAGTCCATGGCTGCCAAGGTGCAGTATGTCGCGGACCAGGGTATCGGCGGCGTCATGTTCTGGGAATTGGCCGGCGACTACACCTGGGACGCGAGCCGCGGCGACAGCGGCGAGTACTACATGGGTGCCACGCTGACCAGCATCGCCTACGACACCTTCAAGGCCGCCAGCGACTATCGCGAATTGCGCAGCGACAGGCCGGTACCCAGTGAAGCGGTGGACATCCAGATGACGGTGGACGGGTTCAAACTGGGTGACCAGAATTACCCGCTCAACCCGAAATTGACCATCACCAACAACTCCGGCACCGATATTCCCGGCGGCACCGTATTTGAGTTCGATATGCCGACCTCTACCTCCGACACCATCACCGACCAGAGCGGCGCGGGACTGGAAGTCATTGAAAGCGGAGCCAACGTCGGCGGCGGCAACGTGGGGGGCGCACAACACGAATTCCATCGCGTGCGCTTCACGCTGCCCGAGTGGCAGAGCCTCGCCGACGGAGCCAGCTGGGACCTGACCCTGAATTACTACCTGCCGGTCTCCGGCCCCCAGGCCTACAGCGCCACCATTAACGGCACTACTTATTCCCTGGCTTTTGAACACCCTGAATTGCCCCTGGCAGATCTGTCCAGTGGTGGCGGTAGCACCGGAGGAGGCTCCAGTTGCTCCGCCGCCGGTGTGGATACCAGTGGCCTGGTGACCTATCCACAGTGGCCCGCCGGCGACCACGCCGACGGCGGCCAGCAGATTATTTACGACGGCAGTGTGTACCAAGCCAACTGGTGGACTAACTCGGTACCGGGCACCGCCGATGGCAGCTGGGACTTTGTCTGCACCGTGGATTGATCGTTGGCAGCCCTGCAGGAGCGGCCGCAGAGAGTGCGGCTCCCCCAACACAGGCTGCGTCTGTGGCCGCTCCTGCTCCGGGTGTCATTGCAATGAAGTTATTCTCACAGGAAGTTCTCTCTCGTTGGTCTATAGGAATTGCTCCTATCTTTGCCCCGGGCTACCGGGGCTTTTTTTGTTCTTGGAAGTCTTTTATTTGAAGAAGTAGCGAAATTGCCCATGAAAAAAATACTGATCGCGCTCATATGCATTCCCCTGGCGGGCAGCCTGCTGTCCGGCTGCGGTGAAAAACAGTCACAGGAGGGCACAGAAAATAAAGCGCAGTCCGCGATATTTTTTGATGATTTTTCCTATCGGGATCTCGATGCCATGCGCGAAAACGGCTGGCGTGTGCGCACCGAAACGGGACACCCCGGAATCGTGGGTGCTCACTGGTCCGCCGACGGCATCAGCTTTCTCGACGACACCGGGCAACCGGGCAATACGTTGCTGCGCATGACATCCGCTACCGACGGCAGCGGTGAAAATACCAACCATACGCAGGTCTGCCACCAGCGCAAATACCTCGCCGGCACCTATGCAGCGCGCGTATTTTTCCGTGATGCACCCACATCGGGGCCCGATGGCGATCAGGTTATTGAAACCTTCTATACCATCAGCCCGCTTAAAGCGCCGATGGATCCGGATTACAGCGAAATGGATTTCGAATATCTGCCCAATGGTGGCTGGGGCGAAAAGGATCACGGTATCTTCGCGACCAGCTGGGAAACCTTTAAACTGAACCCGTTTACCAAAGACAACGAATATGACGTAAATCAAGGCAGTTTTGCCGGCTGGCACACCCTGGTGCTGCAAGTGGGAGACAACCGGATCCGCTATTTCGTCGACGGCAAACAGTTTGCCGAACACGGCGAACACGTCTATCCCGAAGCGCCCATGTCGATCAATTTCAATCTCTGGTTTACCCAGGAAGGGCTGAACGGTTCCACCGAAAGACGTGTTTACCAGGAAGATGTGGACTGGGTTTTCCACAGGCAGGACAAGATTCTGAGTCCGGCGCAGGTAGAGCATGCAGTCGAGCGACTGCGTACCGATGGCGTCGTCCACGCCGATACGGTACCCGACTGGACGCCCAGGCTGGACTCACCCTGCGGCCTTTGATTCGGCGCGCAGACAATCGCGAGAGCGGCCATCTCGGGGGGCGCCCGCGATAGAGTAAAGCGCAGGGATATTGAAGCGCGGACAAAGACGCAAAGGAGTGCGCTTGGCCATTAAATGAAAATAGATGTAACAAGACCATGACCACCAAAAAACAACGCCTCGCATCGGTCGACGCACTGCGCGGCTTCGATATGTTCTGGATCATTGGCGGCGAAGCACTGTTCCTGCCGCTACTCACGCTTACCGGCTGGTCAATATTCGCCTTCGGCGATCAGCAGATGCACCACTCAGCCTGGCACGGTTTCCGCTTTTACGACCTGATTTTCCCGCTGTTTATTTTCCTGTCCGGCGTCACTCTCGGACTCGCCAACAAGTCCCTGCGCGGCCTGCCGATGAGTGAGCGCAGGCCGGTTTACCGCAAGGCGGCAAAACGGCTGCTGATCCTGATCGGGCTGGGTATCGTCTACAACCACGGCTGGGGTACGGGCATTCCCGCCGACCTCGGTGAAATCCGTTACGCCAGTGTACTCGCCCGTATCGGCTTCGCCTGGTTTTTTGCCGCCATGATTGCCTGGCACTGCACCGTACGCGTGCAATACATTATCGCTACCGCAATTCTGCTCGGTTACTGGCTGCTACAAACGCTATTCGGGGATCTGACACCCGCCGGCTCAGTCAATGCCTGGGTAGACCAGCACCTGTTGCCGGGAATTCACTACCAGAACCGACCCTACGATCCGGAAGGACTGCTTTCGACCATTCCCGCAATTGCCAACGCACTGGCGGGAGTTTTTGCCGGACGCTGGCTGCGCAGCAAGCAGGGACAGCACGGCAAAATTCTGCAGGGGCTGGCCGCCGCCGGCGCGGCGTGTCTGGTCGCCGCCTTTCTGTGGCACTGGATCTACCCGGTCAACAAGGAGCTGTGGACCAGTTCCTTCGCCCTGGCCACCATCGGCTGCAGCCTGCTGCTACTCGCACTGTTTTACCTGCTGGTGGACGTGTGGAAGTGGCAGCGATTCAACACCTTTTTCGCAATCATCGGCTGCAATGCGATTCTGGTTTACCTGGGCACCAGCCTGGTCAACTGGGAGTTCAGCAGCATGAGCCTCTTCGGCGGTATCGCCGCCGCGCTGCCAGAGGCCGGCGGCGCGCTGGTGATTGCCTGTGGTGTCATCCTGTTGCAGTGGCTGGTGTTGCGCTGGCTCTACAAGCGCGGAATCCTTATCAGCCCATGACAGTCTGGAGAAAAAAAATAGCCTCCTCGGGCGCGTTGACGGGCGGTTGAAAAACACCTTATCAACAGCCTGCGGTGGGCGCGAATATGTGAATAAGTCTCGGAGCCCGATAGTTCGGGCTCCGGCTCCCCGATCGAAACCCCGAAACCTGAAACCTAAAAAACCTCGAAAGTAGGCAACCAACCGCCCGGCGCCTGCAGATCCAGACTGTCGGCGCTGCGCGATGCGCGGCCGCTGATTTCGTAGCGCCGACCGCGCCAGCACCAGACGCGCAAATCCGCCCACAGGTGATTGCCATCTATTTCCCGCACCTGGCTGCGCTCCACTCGCCGCTGGGCGACATAACGCTCCCCTTTCGCCACCAGCCGGCGCAAACGGTGGCGGCCTACCTCGCGGCTATCCAGCACACCGAGTCCCGCGTGCCCCTGTGTGGGCTTGAATACCAGTTCCGATTTTTGCTGCGCCAGCAGTTCGACATTGTCTTCACGTAACAGTCGGGTTTCCGGTACGCGCCTCGATAACAGCGCACGCTCCTCCGAAGTTATCCCCAATTCGCGATCCCAGTCCGGCCGCGACAGCCATTCGAGCAGCCGCTTGTCACTGCGTGTGGAAAAACTGAATGGATTGGGGGCAATGTAGACCCGGCCGCTGTCGAATGCCCGCCGCAGCGCAGTGAAAGCATCGGACGTCCACAGAAAATCTGTGGAGCGGTTAATCACGAACGCGAATGGCTCACCGCCCGCAAGCAGCTTCTCCCCGCGCCACTCCAGCGCCTGCGGTGCCGCTATCTGCGTACGCCAGCCCCGCGCGCGACAGAGCGCTGCCAGCCACTGGTGTTCCGCGCGGAAGTGGCCGCTGCGCAGGGAATCTTCATCGTCCAGAATCAGAACCCCGTGCGGATTGTCCGAGCCCAGTAAGTGACACGTCTCCCCGGCGATCATTTCCTGAACCCGGTGTTCCAGGTCGCCAAACGGTGGCGGCGGCACGATCTCACTGTCGCCACCGAGAAATGTTTTGTAATAGATGTGATTGATCTGCGCCGCAAACAGAAATCCGGAACCATTGTCGTTGAACTCGATCAGCTGCCAGTCGTCGGGGCGCCCCGGCGGAAGATGGAAATCCCAGGCGCTGAAAAAGCAAACTTCACTGCGGCCCGCGCGCGCGCTGGGCGGCACACCTTCCGCGGCTTTGTCGATCCATAGCCGACGGCAGGTAACGCGATCGAACAGCTCGATAAAGGTATCCACTTCCGCCAGTAGCCGGCGGGGAATGCGTTGCTCGGCGCAGGCGACCGAGAAGTCGTCCGGCAGCGGCGGTTCGGCGCTATGTAAGCTACGACGGAAAATTGCAGTGGGTTCGCGCATACCGTCACCTCCCGCGGCGGTGTCGATAGACAGGGCGCTAGTCGCTGGCAAACCCAATCATAGTGTCAGCCGGCGGGCGGCGGGCATTTCTGCAGAAGCGCGCCGTCGGCGCTGCAGTCGGAGACTAACGGAAGGAACCGATATCCACTTCGAGACAGGAGGCGATCAGGTTCCGCTTACTGAAGTTGTATCTACTCAGAATACTGGTTAGGGGCTCATTGCCGAGCAGTTGCCGCGTGATTTCAAGCGGCTCTACTCCCTGGTTGTGTAATGCCTGGGCGCGCTCACTCAGCTCAATCAGGAAATCATATTTCTCACGGAGTCGCGCCTTACCGTCTTCTACCACACCCCGGTGCGGGCACAGAATCACCTCGAAATCCTCGCGCAGCACCCGGCGCATGCTGTCCAGCAATGTGGGAATGTGCTCGTCGATGCGCAGCAGTTTCAGGTAATTGGCGATATACAGGTCTGCGCTGAACAGCCAGCCCCGATCGGGCAGCAGGTAACAGGTCATGTCCTTCGCGTGGCCGGGCGCGAAAATCGGGGTTACCGGATCCCCCCCGATAGCAATCGTTTCGGGCAGTGGCGCAGCCTCGGCCAGCCCGGCGGAACCCCAGATAAATTTCTGGATCGGCGGTATGCGGAAGCCACGCTTGAGGATTTCGACTGTTTTCTCGGGTGCCAGCGGCTGCACGCCGGTCAATGCGTGGATAGCGCCAGCATTGCCACTGTGGTCCTCATGGTGGTGGGTCAGCAGCAGCTGGCGCAGCAGTTTTTCCTGCACAAACGGCTTGACGAATTTCCACTGGTTACTGGGGCCCGTGTCGATCAGGGTGTCGCCCAGGCGGTAGACAATAAATGACGTGTTCACACCCCAATTGACGCGGCCCACGCGGCGGGCATCGAGATCGCGGTAAGAGAAGGATTCGAGAACGGACACAGACAGACCCCAGACGTTGCAATAGCGCCCCATTGTCGGCCCGGCACCGGCGCGGGGGAATTGCCATTTGCCTGAGAAGGCATGACAAATGACGACTTTTCCACACAAACCTGTGCGGGGTTAGTGCAGGCTCACTCCGTCATCGCCAGACGCGCTTCCAGCCCCCATTTGGTGGTGGTGCCGGAAGTCACCCAGCTGACTTTGCCGTCACTGCCGACGATGACAATGGTCGGTGTCACCCGCACGCCCCAAGCGCTGCTGATCGCGCCATTGGGATCATTAATGGTGGGAAAATGCAGCTCTTTATCGTCGAGATATTGCTGCACCTGCGCCCCATCGCCGGATTGCAGGGCGACAGAGATCACCTGGTAGTCACCGGCCAAGTCGTCGATCACCGGTGACACGGCGCGGCAGTAGCCGCACCAGGTGGCCCAGAAATACAACAGTACCGGGCCATCGACAGTCTTTTGCTGCAAGTCGACAACGTCGCCGGCAAGTGTCCTGGCCGCAAGTGCCGGCGCCCGGTCTTTGGGGACATCGCGCTGCTGGTAATAGGCAATGCCACTGGCCATAAGCACCGCTGCCAGCGCAAAGCCGGCCAGCGAGCGCAACTTGCGCAATAATCTTTTCACTGCAACTCCACCACTTCAATCTGTCCCCCGGCCGGATAGCGCCAGCGCAAATTGAATCCGCACAGCTGCATACCGTAAATCCGCTCCGGGTCCGGTTGTTGATAGGCGGGTTTCGGATCCTGGGCCAGCACCTGTTCGATCAGACGCGGCAGATCGGTGCCCCAGTCGTCGCGATAGGCTGCGGCCTGCTGCAGAATTTCAGCGGGAATAACGACTTTAACTTCCGCTGGCGCGGCATCGGCGAAAGCGCTGTGTGCACCGGCGATGGAATCCGCGTAGGAAACGTAGGGCTTGATATCCAGCACCGGCGTGCCGTCCACCAGGTCGGCGCCACCGACAATCAGCTCCACTTTCGGCGCCGTGCGCACCTCCAGCAGCCGCACCACCGACAGGCCGATATTGTTGGGACGAAACGGCGAGCGGGTGGCGAGCACCCCGAGTTTTTTGTTGCCGCCGAGACGCGGCGGGCGCACCTTGGCCGACCATTGACCAGCGGCCTGGTGAAACTGGAACACGACCCAGATATGGGTATTTTCTTCCAGCCCGGCCACCGCGTCGGCAGTGTCCAGCGGCGGCAACAGCTCAATGGATGCGCGGCTGGCATCCGCCAGCAGCGGCTGGCGCGGCACGCCGAATTTCTCGCCGAAGCAGGAGTGGACAGTGGCGATGGGCGACAGGTTCATGGCAAGCAGAAATTCACAGCAGTTCAGTCAGTATGAACGCCACGGGAAAAAGCCAGGCGCCATCTGCACATAGATATGCAGCAATTGGGCGCAAACTACCATTTAAACCCAATTGCCGCCACATCCGCCGTCATGAGGGCACGATTACTGCCAGGCGCTTGCCCTGGCCTCACTGATCTGTGCCTGCTGCTCCGCATCCAGACTGATGACGCCATCGACCGGAATGCCCATCGAAGTCATCAGTTCAGCCAGTGGAGCAATATCCTGTAAAGCCAGGCTCGCGCCCGATTCTGTGGCGATTGTCTCCACCGCATCGGCGGCCGACTGCCAATTGCGGATCTGGATCTTCTCGCTGCCCGCCAGCAGGTAGACATCCAGGTGGCTGCCGTTGATAACCAACCAGATATCCTCCGGCGCAATGGCCCCTTCCAGGAACAGTATATCGCCACTGCTGGAGCCGTTGTCGGTCAGCGTATCCGTCCCGTCACCTCGAGCGAACAAATAGGTATCAGCGCCGGCGTTGCCCTGCAGGTTGTCGCTGCCCTCGCCACCGCGGAGCTGATCGTTCCCAGCGGATCCAAGCACCGTGTCGTTACCTTTTTCCGCGCTGATCCCGGCAATTCCACTCAGGACTGTGGTGGAGAAATCGAGCGTATTGTTGCCGGTGGTGCCCTGGATCCAATCGGTGCCGCCATTGCCGTTGATCAGTTCGACCGTGCTCGCACCTGAATAGGCCGCCAAGCGGATCAAATCGTCACCCGCAGTTCCGCGCAGCTCGTCCGCACCGGCACCACCGTTGTAACGGTCGTATCCGGTATCGCCGGCGGTCAACAGGAAGACGTCGTTGCCATCTTCACCATAGAGATTGTCACTGCCGGTTCCACCTGTAATCACATCGGCGGCCGCAGAACCATAGACGGTGTCGTTGCCGGTGCCGGCATCGATTTCGGCGATATCTACCAGAGTAGTCCCGCGAAAATCCAGCGTGTTATTGGCGGAACTGCCGACGATGCGGTCGCTGCCGCCCCGGCCGTCAATTACCTCCACAGAGGCATTGCCGGAAAAGACACTGAAACGAAACTCGTCGTCACCGTCTGTACCCAGGAGGGTATCCTCACCCTCGCCACCTTCGTAGCGGTCGTAGCCACTGTCACCGGCCGTATGTACAAAGACATCGTCGCCCGCGCCGCCGTACAGTTTGTCGCTACCAACGCCGCCGACAATCTTATCTGCGGTACTGCTGCCATAAATGGTGTCGTTACCCGCAGCACCATCGATGGCGGCGATGTTCAGCAACTGGGTTTCGCGGAAATCCAGAGTATTGTTGGCGCTGGTACCGAGCAGACGATTCTGTCCACCCTTACCGTCGATGATTTCCACCGTGCTGGCACCGCTAAAGACGCTGAACAGGATATCGTCGTCTGCTTCTGTTCCCTGCAACTGGTCGGTGCCATTCCCGCCGCTATATTTGTCCGCGCCGCTATCACCGACGGTAATCAGAAATACATCGTCGCCATCGTTGCCCACCAGATAGTCGCTGCCGGTTCCACCTACAATGGTGTCTGCCTGCGATGAACCATAGATGGAATCGTTGCCCTCGGCCCCGTCGATCTCGGCAATACCGCGCAATTCAGTCGCGGAGAAGTCCAGCGTGTTATTGGCGCTGGTGCCGAGAATCCTGTCGCTGCCACCCAGGCCGTCGATAATTTCCACCGAGGCCTCGCCGGCAAATACACTGAAGCGGAAGACATCATCGCCAGACGTGCCCTGCAGCGTGTCTGTGCCCTCGCCACCGCGAAAGGTATCGAAACCGGTGTCCCCGGCGGTCAGCTTGAACACATCGTCACCGGCCTCGCCATATACCTTGTCGCTGCCCACACCACCAACGATGACATCGGCAGCAGCGGAGCCGTAAATGGTATCGTTGCCGGCGCCCCCGTCGATCAGGTCGATATTGAGCAGCTCTGTGGTGCGGAAATCCAAGGTGTTATTAGCGCTGGTACCGCTAAGCGTATTGGTACCGGCACCACCATCGATACGCTCGACCGTTGCCGCACCGCTGTATACGGACAGCATAATCGTGTCGTCACCATCGCTGCCCAACAGCGTATCGAAGCCGTCGCCACCTTCGAAGCGATCCGCTCCGCTGTCTCCTTCTGTCAGCACGAAGGTGTCGTCACCGCCGTTGCCGTAAAGCTTATCGGAGCCACTGCCACCGAGAATCCGGTCAGCTGACGGGGAACCGTAGACGGTGTCATTGCCTGCACCGGCATCGATTTCGGCAATCTCCAATAGTTGTGTCTCGCTGAAATCGAGCGTGTTATTCGCGCTGGAGCCGAGGATGCGGTTGTTGCCGCCGGCGCCGTCGATGATCTCGACCCGGGCCTCACCGCTGAACACAGTCAGGCGAATCTCATCGTCGCCATCGGTGCCCTGAATACGGTCAGTACCATCGCCACCGCGGTAGTAGTCGAAGCCGGTATCTCCAGCAGTTAACAGAAATACATCGGCACCGCCATTGCCGTAGAGTTTGTCCGAGCCCAGGCCCCCCTCGATCACATCCGCCACCGCGGTACCCATCACTGTATCGTTGCCACTGGCGGCATCGATCAGTTCGATGGAAACCAATTGCGTGTTGCTGAAGTCCAGGGTGTTATTGGCGGAATTCCCCAGTATCCGGTTGCTGCCACCGTCGCCGTCGATCAGTTCCACGGTGGCATTGCCGGAAAAGACACTGAAGCGGAAATCGTCGTTGCTCGGGGTGCCCAAAAGCCAGTCGTCGCCGTCACCGCCCTCATAGCGGTCATAGCCGGTATCTCCAGCGGTCAGATAGAAGCGGTCGTCCCCGCCCTCGCCATAGAGTTTGTCGCTGCCGGTACCGCCGACGATCACGTCCGCGGCACTGGAACCGTACAGGGTATCGTTACCGGCACCTGCATCCAGGCGCGCGATATTGAGCAGGCTGGTCTCGCGGAAATCCAGTGTGTTGTTTGCGGAGGTACCCACGATCTGGTTATTGCCGGCACCGCCCTCAATCGCCTCCACGCGCGCGTTGCCGCTGAACACGCTGAAGCGGAACCAGTCGTCCCCATCACCACCGATTACCTGGTCAAAGCCGGTACCGCCCTCTACCCGGTCAGTACCACCGTCATTGCCCTCGATATAGAAGATATCGTCACCGGCATTGCCGTAGAGCTTGTCGCTGCCACTGTTGCCGATAATTTTATCGTTGGCGGAGCTGCCGTAGATGGTGTCGTTGCCACCCAGGCCGTCGATAAAGGCGATATTGACCAGCTCGGTATTGGAGAAATCCAGCGTGTTGTTGGCACTGGTACCGTAAATGGCGTTGTTGCCACCGGCACCATCGATCCGCTCTACCGTGGCATTGCCGCTGAACACACTCATGCGGATGGCATCGTCGCCGCTGCCACCGAGCACCTGGTCGAAACCGTCGCCGCCCTCGAAGCGGTCGGCGTAGCCATCATTGCCCTCGACCACAAAGGTATCGTTGCCGCCTTCACCATACAGTTTGTCGGCGCCGCTGCCGCCGGTGATGACATCGTCGCCCTCGCCGGCATAAATCGTATCGTTACCGGCGCGGCCATCAATCTGGTCGGCGCCGGCCGTCCCCTGTAGCGTGTTGTTGCCGTTGTCGCCCTCGACATTGCTCTGCGATGCACCCGCCTGGATGCTCCAGGCAAACTTGGCAAAATCCAGTGGCTGCGCAGCCGGGTGGCGAATCACCAGCTCCTCGTTGCTGAGCGCACTGCCCGTCGCGGGAATATCGCTGAAGGTCAGCGTGTTGCTGCCGACTATCGCCGCCGAGTAGTTCAGGTCCGGGGACGACAGCAGGGTGAGGCTTGCGCTCGCGTCCAGCAGCCCCGGCCCCTGGTTGTCCAGCTGTGCCCGGTAGTGGGATTCCACATCTGCGGTGCCGCTGACCGGCACCTGCTCTACCAGTGAGTACTGGCAGATAAACAGCGTCTGCCCCGCGGTTTCGCTGTCCCGGTTAACGAACGCGATGCTGTCGAGCAGGTAGCCGCTGTAAGCCGGGTCGTCGCTGTCCGCCGGCTGGAACACCAGGTTGAAGGGGCTGTCGCCGTCCACGGCACAGTCATCAACACCCACCAGCTGGATCGCCTGCGGGATATCCCAGTTGTCGGCGGTAAATTGCAGGTAGTTGTCGCCCTGGATGGCCGCCTCGCTCTCGTCGGAGACGGAAACGTTCAGGGTGAGTGTCGTTCCCGCCTGCAATGGCTGGTCGAGGCTCACCTCCACCGCGGCAATCGTCGTACCCGCTTCATCGGTCGCCGCCTCGGTCAGGGCCGTGGCGGTGATGCGCTTGGTCTGCGCGGGCACGACAATATTGCAACAGCCACTGGCGGTCACCGTGGTCTCACCGTCGGAGATTTCCGCTTCCAGGCTGTAGTTGCCCGGCAGCAGGCCGGACACGTCCCACAGATACTGGTCCGCGCTGCCGTCCTCATCCTCGGCGATACCGCCGGCGATCAGAGTCCTGCCGCTGCCCTCGTACAGGTAATACAGGGACACACTGGCATTGCTATCGGGATCGCTATCCTGCCACTGGATCAACAGCTGCGGCTCGCTGACCGTAACCTCGCTGCCAGGCAACACCAGCGCGATCTGCGGCGCATCGTTGACACCATTCTCATTGATCGAAAATGGGTTGACCTCACTCCAGTCTCCGACCGCACCTTTGGCGTCCTTCGCCCGCGCGCGCCAGTAGTAGTGGCTGTTGTCATTGAAGTCGAAGCCGGGTGTCCACTGGGTGGCCGCCTGCAATTGGCTCGCTACCAACATGGTCAGCGCCGCATCCGCATAGACCTCGAAGCGATATTGCACTGCATCGCCGTCCGGATCGGAAACCGGGTTGACTTCGAATAGCGGCCGCAGGTTCTCCACCACCGCGCCGGCCCCCGGGTTCTGCAGTGTGGGCACTGGCGGCGCCACGTTGTCGGTATCCACCTGGAAGCTGGCCGTGACCCAGTTGCTCTCCACCGCGCCGTCGCTGGCCTTGGCACGCCAGTAATAGGTCACATCCTGTTGCAGGCCTGTGGCGATCCAGGCGGTTTCCCCCTGCCCCGCCGCAACTGGGCCAGATACCAGGGTTGTGCCGCTGTCGAAGCCGGCTGCGGTATCCAGCTCGAAGTAGTAAGTGAGTGGCCGCTGTTCCGGGTCAGTGGCGTTTGCCACCCGCAGTTCGACACCATTGTCCGGCAGCCAGTTGGAGACAAAGTCGCTGGGCGCCACTATCGACGGTTCGGTAGGGGCGTTGTTCTGCAGGCTGACCAGGAAGGTTCCGATTTCGCTTTCCGTGCGCGCACCGTGCTCGTCCTCCACCCACGCTTTCCACACATAGGCGTTGTCCTCCTCAAGCGGATTGGGCACCTGCCACGTGGTCTGGAAATTACCCCCAGGCAGCAGCCCCGACACCTGCGCAATGGGGTTGTCCAGGTCGGATTCGTGGAACAGATCAAAGCCGTAGGTCAGCGCGTCACGGTCCGCATCGAAGGCGTGGGCCACCGCCAGTTGCGGACGCGTGTTTGCCACCACGGCATTGACCGGCGGCGCATTGATTGCCGGCGCGCCGGGTGCATCGTTGGCGGTGTTGATAAAGAAGCGGCTCGACTCCCAGTTGGAGGCCACCGGCACCTCCCCGGCACTCTCATCCACCTGGGTGATCGCGCGGACGCGCCAGTAATACAGGCTGTTGTCGGCAAAGGCCCGGCCCGGCTGCAGATCGCTACTGGCAATAGGCCACTGGGTACTGCCGCTACCCTCGGCAACACTGGCAGACGCCACCCGGGTGACCATGGCCTGGTCGGCGTACACTTCAAACTGGTAGGCAACACTCAGTTCCGCAGCGTGCTCGCCGTTCGTTACTGCCAGGGTCGGCAGCAACTCAGTGGCACCATCCAGTATCTCGCCGTCGAACACAGGGCTGGCAATCTGCGGCGCGCCCGGGGCCACCTCAGGCACGGTGGGGTCGCTGCCGACTTCCTCCTCCTGGGCGTCACTGCGGCCGTCTTCGTCGTAGTCGCCGCTGCCGTCGCGGTCCAGGTTGCCGAAGTTTTCCATCTCCCAGGCATCGCTGAGGCCGTCGCCGTCAGTATCGTCGGCGGGGTTGACCTGCAGGTTTACCGCGCGCTGGCTGGAGAGCTGGCCATCGCTGGCGGTGAAGCTGACCACATAAGTGCCCGCCTGGCCGATGGCCGGCTGCCAGCGGAACACACCGGTACCGTCGCCGCCATCGGTGAAGGTCGCGCCGGACGGCAGGCTGCTGGAAATGAGTTGCGGCACTGTGCCGTTGGGATCGGAAGACTGCACCAGGAAACCGATCTGGCCGCCCTCGTGGCTGGTGCGGTCGAGAATTGCCTGGATCACCGGCGGCTGCGGCAGCTCGGCGGAGTCGACAAATGTCAGCGTGTAGCTTGCGTTGCTGTCGTAATCCAGCAGGTTGATAAAGTAATCGAAGTCCACCTTGTTGTCGGCGCGCTGCTGCGACAGCCAGAAGTTGTGCGGGTCCAGTACTTTGCCGTCGGCGCGCACGACGCGGGACAGCGCCTTAGCGCCGGCGTAGGGATCGGCCACCTGGATATAACCGAAACCGTCCTGCCCGCCGCCGCTCAATGTGCGCGTATTGCCACTCTCGCTGCCGAGGGCGTAGGAAAGCGCTGTTACCGCGGCACAGCTGCGACACAGGGCCAGGTCGGCGCCGGTGTTCTCACTCTCGTACACATACAGGTTGTCGTCTTCACCGACGGCAAGAAAGTCCGGCACGCTATCGCGCCCGGGCAGGTCGACCATTACATCCTGCACCAGCAGGTGCGCGTTGGTGGCCTCGATCAGCGAGGTCAGTTCGCCGCCCAGTTCATCCGCGTGGGTAAAGTTGGCATTAAAGGAAGTGAATTCCCCGGACTGGGTCGACTCCATCACCCAGCGGCCGGTCTGCATGCTCTGCGCGTCTATTTCGCCGAAATTGAGCAGCAGGCTGGGTTGCGCCGCCTGGTTGCCGACATAGCTCTCGGTAATGGTGAAATCGATTGCCAGGCCCTGTTCGTTGTCGACAATTTTCGGTTGCGCCGATTCGATATTGAGGCCGTGCGCGGCGCCGTAGCCGCTATTGTCGATCCGTACCCCTATGGTGTAGGGCTGCGGCGGTTCTATCTCGGTGGTAAACGCATCGTCGGCGACCACCTCATGGGTCAGGAAGTAGTCCAGGCTCAGCAGCGGCTGCGGCTTGACCACAATGGAGTCCGGCGCTACCTGCACCACCTCCTCGTTGCCGCCGTAGGCGTAGGACAAGGTGGCGCCGACAAAGAAGAGCTCGCCGTTATCGGTCTGCCCGGCGGCATTGGCCGTGGGCACGATCAACCAGCGGAACTCGCCCACATTGCCGGCGGTGATTTCGCCATCGGTCACCGCGCCGTCGTCGCCGGTGACCAGCGCATTGACGTTCTGGGTGTCGTCCACACGGATAAAGAAGGCCGCATCGCTGTCCGACGTATCGGAAGTGGCGGTCACCGTATTGCCATCGACATCGGCAAAATTGACGGTGATGGCGATATCCTCGATGGAATAGGTATCCAGGCTGTTGGTAATGCGCATCATGGCCTCAAAGCCCTGGCGCTCCAGTGTCAGCTCCTGGAGGATCTCTATGCGCACCTCCGCGCAGAGTGCCTCCTCCTGAGCCGTGACAGCTGCCGGTGCGACCAGTGCGCACAGCCAGACTGCTGCCAGAATCCCCCAACGTTGCAACATGATTCCTATTCCCAAAATCTAAATTTTCTATTTTTTGTTTGTCTTAATCGATTTCTTTTGTCGGACGGCCGACGTTATTTCAACCGGTAGCTATATGCTTCCCAGATCTGACGCCCAATAGGCATACGATAGCTGGGTATATTTACTATCAGTATTCTGGTAATCCTTGGCAATGGTCTTCTCTGATTTCGTTAAACGGTGTTCTGAAACATGTTTAAAGAGATGTCAAGAATATACCCCCTATTTTACTCACCATCTTTATCTACCCTTTGTCGATCCCCCTTATTATGGCGCCAATTATTCTTCCATCACTTCTCGATACGCTTCGACAAAATTATCGAATGTCTCAAAATCTGCCAGTGGATTTATGGATATATTCCCCTTATCCAGCCGCAAAACATTACCATTCTCACAATCGATTACATATGGACAAGCATCTGCTTCATCTCCAATATAAACATAGCTATTTGGCCAACTCGGTAACCCATATGCTCCATATCGATACTTCAATGTGAAATCAATTATCTGTCGAGCATCGTCTAGAACAGCAGTTGAGTCTAAAAAATCAGGACGATCACCCAACAGGACAGCAATATAACGAGGAGGCAGGGTAACGCCTAGCTCAGCTTGAATTTTCCGCACCTGCTCAAGGTCAACAATACGGGGAGATTCTGGAATAGCATTCACACCCTTATTAGCCCCCGCACTACCCTTAAAAAATATAAAATAAAATATGGGCACTGCAAATAATAGAAAACCTACAACCACCAACAAAAATGAACTAATCGGAGACATTCTGCACCTTTGTTTCAAAAGTATTGCGCCATGTAAACAAATATAACATCAGCACTCACAGGATCCCGATCCCATCGCTTGCCCAGCGCCATAAGCTCCCGCGCCTGCGGCCCCTCCCTTCATCCATCCAGGCAGATGTAGAGCTCTCTCCATGGGAGACATATGCTCAAATTTTGAGTTCATACTCTGACTCACCTCAGTCTGAAGATTTGCCGGGTGATTTTTAACACTGTGAGGCATGTTACCTCTCTGTTTTGCAAATATATGATCTGTTGTTGCCCAATCTTTATTCGGCGTGGAACTTGAATTCTTTGGAATATGACCTTTATTTTGTAGCTTTCTTCTCATCTGAGGCCAATTTCTGCTCTGCTTATAAATTTGCTTAATCTCTTTCCTTGCCGCCCACTTCATAGTTCCAACAGTAAGCCCTTTGACGATCAATCCAGTACCAGTTGCCTCAGCCAGAGCAAGCCCCAGATTAAGTAACCCTTCTCCTAAATTACCACAGCGGAAAGCGTCGTATGCATTCAAGAGAGAGCCAACTACGGGAACGAACCCCATAACATCTCTAAAACTCAACAACCCAAGAGGATCAAGAAAGAAAGAAGGTGACGCATTAGCATATCGGTATCCATTTAAACCACCTAACAGGCCTATAGGATCGACCTCTAAATAGCGACCACTTTTAGGATCATAATCTCTGAACAGGTTCTGGTTTAAACCAGACTCTAAATCAAAGTACTGTCCGGGAAGCCGCAGATTATTCTCAACAGTCTCTGTCAAAATTTCAGCTTTTCCGAACGCTTCGTATCGGGCATCCCAAACAACAGCCCCGAATTTATCCACCATACGCTGTGGTGTACCAAGATGGTCGTTTTGGTAGTAATAAATTTCACCAGTGGAAACCCGTTGGAACAGCGGCTCGGTCATCCACGGCATGCCCGGCTTGAAGTGATACTCCTTGATCAGCTTTCCGGACTGATCGTATTCGGCGGCCATTCCCTCCTCGTTATAGAGAAAATAGGTCACCTGCCCTGTCTGCTTACGGATACGCTGCCCGTAAGGATTGTATCGGTACTGACCGACAGTAGTGCCGTCCTTGTCGACGGCGATCAACCGCTCCTCGTGGTTGTAGTGGTAATCCCAGGTAACGCCGCTCTGTACTTTCTGGGTGGTGTGGCCGTTGTCGTTGTACTGGAAGCTGACGGTTTCGTCGCCGCTAATTGCCGTCAGCTGGTTCTCTTCGTTGTATTGCAATTCCTGTGAGGTGGACGGAGTGAAGTCTTCCCCCTCTACCTCACCGTCACTGTGCCCGGTGCGGTTGCCGACGCCGTCATAAACGAACTGTTCGTCGTTGGCGGCGCTTTCCGCCGGATAATCTGCCTGGGTCAATCGATACAGTTTGTCATAACCGAAATTGTAATCGCCGTGCTCGGTGCTGATCTTGCGGATATTGCTTTCCAGGTCGTATTCGTATACCGCCCGCGCCTTGTCGTTACTGGCGCTGTCTTCCAGTATCCGCTGCTTGACCCGCAGGAAGTCGTCGTAGCTGAGTGTGATGCGGTTGCCGCCGGGCAGCAGCAGTGTCTGCGGCGCCAGCCAGTCGAAGTCGGTCCAGGCCAGTTGGCCCTCGCCGGGGATATGCACCGCGGCCAGCTGATTGTTCTTGTTGTAGTAGTAGGTGTAGGTAATGCCTTCCGGATTGGTATAGGTCTTCTTCAGGCCATTGCCGTAGTAGCTGTAGCTGTAGCTCTTGGAGAAGACGATCTCCGCTGCCTGGGCGCCCTCACCAAAGTAATCCACCGTCACCAATTCGAGCCGGTTCAGGCTGTCGTAGCTGTAAGTCTCGCGGTGATTGACGATATCCGCGGTGGCATTGGCGGTATCCGCACCCGGCGCCTGGGTATAACCGGTGTACTGGGCCTTGGCGTTGTAGTGGTAGTCCACCACCTTGATCGGCTGCGCGCTGTCCTTATTGGCATAGACCTGCAACTTGCTCAGGCGGTTGGCGTCGTCGTAGCTGTAGGCGCGCTCTTCCTGCTCCGGATTGGTTACCGCCACCAGATTGCCATTGGCATCGTAGTCGTAAACCCGCTGCTTGTTGGTGCCGATGAAGTCGTGCTTGGTTTCGGTTTTCAGGCGGTCGTTCTTGTCGTAGGTGTAGACCGTCAGGCGCCCCTCCGGGTCCTCAACCTGCAGTAGGTTGTCGCGGGCGTCGTAGCTGAATTCGGTCTTTTTGGTTTCACCGTTGACCGGATCGATAATGGCCACCAGCCGGTTCAGCTTGTCGTATTCGTACCTCTCGGTGTTCTCCAGCGCGTCGGTATCGCTGGTCAGGTTGTCGCCCAGGTCGTAACCGTAGGAGCGCAGGTATTCGAGGTTATTGGCCTTCTGCTTGCTCTGCTCGATGCGGTCGCGCTTGTCGTAGCCCAGCTCTTCCGAGTAGGTGGGGTAATCGATCTTGTGCAGCAGGTTCTGCTGGTAGTTGTACTCAGTGCGGTTCTGCTCGCCATCCACCACCGCGCGCAAGCGATTCTGGCCATCGTACTCCAGGCCGATACTGGACTGCTCCGCATCGGTAATGGTGGCCAGGCGGTTGCCTTTGTCGTAGGTCAGCGCCAGTTCATTGCCGCTGTCGTCCGTGACGGTCAGCGGCAGGCCGGAGGCGTTGTTGACGATATGCAGGCTGCTGCCGCTAGCGTCGGTGACCATAACGAGATCGCCGGCGGCGTCGTACTCGTAACTGAAGCCCTGGTCGTAGGGGTTCAGGTCCGAGAGTAGATTGCCGACCGCATCGTAGTCGTGGGTCCAGGATTTCAGGCGCGCGTCGACGATGGTGTGGGCGTTGCCGTTGATATCGTAGCTCTGGTATTCGGTGACTTTCTGCTCCGGGTCCGTAACCTTGGTGACATTGCCGTAGCTGTCGTACTCCCAGTGCGCAGTGGCCAGCGCGGTATTGCCGGCTGCGCTCTCACCGGTGGTCTGGGTCAGCATCTGGCCGTACTGGTCGTAGGTGTAGCGGGTGATGCGCTGGTCGGGGGTGCCAACGGCCTCAGTCAGGGTGATCAGGTTGCCGCGGTCGTCGTACTCGTACTCTGTGATGATGCCGCGCTGGTCGCGCTCCCGCACCGGCAGGGTCAGCACTGTGTTCCAGTCGGTGGTGGTGTAGGTGCCGTCCGGGTATTCGGTGCGGGTGACGTTGCGGAAAGTGTCGTAGTATTTCTTTGTCTCAAGTCCACGCGCGTCTTTGGTGACACTGTTCAGGATACGGATGGGCTTGAGCTCCAGCGGAGAGTTGTAACCTCCTACAGACTGGTACTGTCGAGCAATATCCTTGGCGGTGCGATCGCCAGCGAACTCAAACTTGGTTTCGAACTGCAGTTGCCCGCCTACCTGCTTCTTGATCGCCATATTAAGAGCGTTGTACCAGCGCTCGGTGATCACGCCCGACTTTTCGGTGTGAGTGACTTTGTAAACCTTGTTGCTGTCGACGCTATGGCTATAGGTCTCACCGCTGCCGTCTGCGCGTTCGAAACCATTCACGTGGCCGTCGGCATTGGTCGAATAAGTAATAACTTTGCCATTCGGATCCGTCATGGTATCCAGAGTGATTTTTTTGGTATTACTGTCTATTTTGTACTGATATTTCCAGCTCTCACCGCGGACATCGATCACTTCTATTAGGCGGCGGTAAGTAATCAGGTTGCTGCTGTCCTCTCCGTAGCGATATTGAACGGTACGCCCGCTATAGTCCTCAACACTGGTTAGCTGGTAGAAGTTAGAGCCAGCGAGCCCGCCATTATCGATATGCTGCCAGTGATAAGTAATAACGACATTGCCATTGTGGTCGCGAATCGTCTTTATGTGATGGCTATCGTAATCAAAAGAGACGCGAACGTGATTCCTATCTTCGTAATAGGAAATCTCATTGTTCTTATAAAAAATCAGATTCCCATGTCGGTCGCGCCACGTATAGTCATCGCCATTCTTGGTGATTGTGTGATTAACCAATGAGTGATAAACATTACCGACGCTGCTAATACACCCCAGATTTTCATCACTTAACGTAAACGCCTCCGGCCGGTATGCGAGTTCATTCCGATAGAAGTAAAACTGGTACAACTGCTTACAGTCGATACCAGAAGATCCCGCCTGCTGTTGCGCGGTAACGAAGCGCCCGGGTCGCCCCGTTCCCGCACGTTCGCCAGACTGGAAAAATTTTTTACCGAAAAGATCTACCGCAGCGAGTTTTTCTTCGGATTCGTACAGGTCGAATATGTCTGGGCCTGCTGCAATGCCACCGCTTTCGACAGCCTGGGTGAGTCCCTGGTGGTTCAGGATAGGATTCCAGCGACTATTCCACTCCCAGCCGTGATTCGTCCACCGACGATTTATACGGACATAGCCACCCAGAACCTTGACTCGCATATCCTCAAGGTCTTCCATATTTTCTGAGGTTGCGGTTCGCGGAGCTGAGTTATCACTGATGACACCGGGTTTTGCCTGGGCCGAGGGCGCAGCCAGTAGAGCAGTCAGCGACAGGCACGCTGCGGCGACTGAGAGCCAGTGCTTCTGAGCCACTAGCACCCTACAAAGCGCTCCACGATCGTCGAAGGCTGTTGCAGTATCCTTCAGGCGCGTTTCCCCGATGCAAAACTTCATGTCACTTTCCTAAAGTTCTTTTTCTTGTTCCTTTGGCGACGTCGCGCCACCGTCAGGTAGTTTTCATATTTTTTATTAACCAGGCGCCCGAGCTAACCCGGCCGGCGACGTTGGTGCCCCACCATCCCCGCAGCGCCGGATATCACCGGGCGCTGGTGTTGTACTTGTTGCACTCGTCACAGGCCGGTTCCGCATCACAGCGCAGCGTATCGACATCGCCACCAATCGGCGTATAGCCGCCGCCATAGCTGGAGCCGCTACCACCGCCGCCGCCGTAGTAGTAGCTGCTGCTACCACCACCGCCGCCGCCAGTCGAACCGCAGGAGCCGTAGGAGGCCGTGGACCAGTGCGTGGAGGTGCCACCGGGCACTATCGTGCCGTTGGCACACTGGCTCTGGTAGCTCACGTTGTACTGGAAACTCTGACTGCCACACCCAGCGCCACTGGCCGCGCCTTCCTCATCCGGATTGAAGTCGCGCAGTGCGGTGATGCGGTAGGGGATGTAGATCACTTCACCCGCCTCAATGGTGTCCGGAACCTCGGCGAGGAACTCAAAAGAAACCACATCGTTACCGGAGGGCAAGGCACCGCTGACATCGTCGGCGCGAATCAGCCCGTAGTTGGTGAGGCTGAGCTCGCCGGTAAAGACATCCCCCTTCTTCATATCCGGCAGGGTAACGCTGAGCGGATCGAGCATGACCACTGCCACCGGTACATCGGTTTCGAAGGTAGCGTCGAGCTTGATTTCGTAGCGGTCCTCCAGATTGATCTCGTTGACCTGCCACTCCACTGAGATGATCTGGTTCATCAGGAAGGCTTCTTCCGCAACGGTAGTGCCCGGCTTCACCCACAAACGGCCGGAGGCGCTCTCGTGGTCGAAGGCAGTCACACGGTAGGCATAGCTGCCCGCCGGCAGATCCTCGAGGAGGGCTTCACCGTTGCCGTCACTGTTGATGGTGCGGGTTTCGGACAGCACCTGCTCATTCTGCAGCTCGATCTTGGCGCCGCTCAGCCCGGGGATCAGTTCATTGTTCTCATCCAGGGTGGCGGTGTAGATGTCGCTGATATGGAAGAAGGCATTGCCCTGCTCCGACGTAACAACGGCTACAAACAGCGGCACCGTAAACTGGTAGCCGCCATCGCCCTCTACCAGCAGCTGGTACTGATAGTTCCCCTGCGTCACGGAGGTATCCGGGCTGAAGGACAGGCTGATGTCGCGCGCTGCGCCTATTTCCATGTCGCCGAGGCTCATGGTGCCGTCGAGATGCACCCATGTTGGGACCGGGTTGCCGTCAGTATCCTGCAGCGTCAGGGTCGTATTGCGCAGGACGTCGAAGCCGGAGTTTTTCAGTGTCAGGTTTTCACTGGTGTTGCCACCCAGCGCGACACCGGTATCGACAAAACCCGGAGTCGCCGCAATTGACGGCTCACTATCGGAAAGCTGGTATTCCAGCACGACGTCTTCCAGGACCTGTTCCACGCCGTTGACGGTCGCCAACACCTGGAAGTACAGGGAACCTGTTTCTGGCGCCAGATTGTCCCCCGACAGGGTGAGATTGATCACCCCTTTGGCCCGCGGATCCAGGTTAATCACCGCACCCGTATCCAGGTGAATACCTGCGGGCAGCTGCAACTGCTCGTCACCGGGTGCAGCTACCGAAACCAGCCGCACATTTGAGAGCTCCGTGCCATAGCCAGCTTGCACCTTGATCGGTACCGTCTGGTTGTAGTTGCGCGGTATGTGAATATTCACCTGCCGCGGACTCACCTCCGACGTCAGGACGGCAAAGGTGCCCTGATTCGGACGCGAGAGGCTGTCCGGATGAATGATCGATACGTTCCAGTTACCACTCTGCCCCTGGGGATCGAATTCGTAGCTGAAGTTGCCAGCGGAATCGGTAATCACCGATACCTGGCGCTCGAAGCCACGCACTTCCATCACCAGCGTCAGCGGTACATTGGCGAGAGGCACATCGCTACCGCGGTCTATCGCGCGACCGGCAATGTTTACCCTGTCGTCCGCGTTGTAAAGCACATCGGGGGTGACGCTATTCAGCGCACCGTAATAGGCGGTTTCCTGCAGCGATGCGTCGATACGGGTACCGTTGCCCTCGATCACTACTTCTGTCGGCTTATCGGTGTGGTAACGGAAGTGGTCAATTTCCAACGCCACCGTCACCTGATCCGGTGCAGCTTCCGGAATCGGCACATCGATCCAATCGGATACAAAGCGCTCACCCGGTTGCAGGCGGGCCACGGTGTCACCGTTGGCGACGGTAATAACCTCGCCGGTAAACTGCTGTACCGGTTGCTCGGAGAGCAGGTTGCCATCCGCATCCTCGATGCGAATACGGACTTCGTCCGACACGGATTTGCCATTGCTGCGCGCCATCAATACTTCGGTTTCCACCCCGGAGGTGTTTTCCATGGTGAAGCGGATTTTGCCGATACCACCGCGATAGACGGTATCGGTGTCCAAGCCGAGGCGCAGTGCCGCATCGCCCACCAGAACTTCTTCCCCACTGCTGATGAACACTGATTCACCGGGCAGTGGGGACTGCTCGAGGCGCAATTGGATATCGCTGAGAGTATCCAGCTTGGCGTAACCGCCAATCACGATAGGCACTTCCACCAGCCCCCCAGCTGCGACTGAGAAGCTGGCAGACTGGTGTTCGCGCTGCACGCCATTGTCATTGACCGTGGCGAACAGCTTCACCCCTGAGATATCGCCGACCCCACGGTTCTGCACCCGGAAACGCACTTCGTTCATAACCCCGCGCGCCATTACCGGCTGCCCGTCCTCGGGCTTGATCACCTCCACCGACAGAGCCGGCAGCAGCAGACTGTGGCCAATACTGGTGGCTCCTTGATCGTCTTCAGCGACAACGGTATAGCGACGTTCGCTATTGGCTCCCTGAGCGCCGGCAATGTAACTGTCGTCCACAAACGTGGTCGGATTGCCGCCATGCGGAATCAGCGCAGTGGTAATTTCTTGCAGGTTGCCCTCATCACCGACATAGACGCGATAGCCGGCAATTGCCGCACCGCTGTGGTTCCACTGCAGCTGCGGATTGCCATTGGCGTTCACCGATACACTGAGATCCGTAACCGGCAGCAGACCGAAGTTCAGGTAAACCGTCTCGCTCGGTGCCGACTCGTTACCCGCTTCGTCCAGCGCCGTAACGACATAGGCGTGTTCGCTCTCACTGGGGTTGGCATCCAGGGCAATCTCTTCTGGAATACCCGTTTGCAGCGGAGCAAATGCCTTCAGGGTGGCGGTATCGACCGATTCACCTTCCGCCAGGTTCAGGCGGTATAGGTTATAAGTCAGGGTTCCACTTGCTTCGGCAGCGCCGCTTGCATCCAGCTCTGGCGCCTTCCAGGTTGCCACGATACCGGCGCCGTTCAGCTCCAGCGCCAACTCCGTCGGCACCGCGGGTGCGACGCTGTCTGCGCCGACTTCCACCGGTGCACTCATCGCACTGACGGCAACCTGGTTGTTGCTGCGGCGCTCGCTGGCGATGGCGTAGAAGTATTTTCCGTCGCCGCTAACCGTATCGCTGGTAGTGGTTTCTGAAAGGCGCAGGATTTCGGTGAATTCACTTTCACCTTCCGCCTTGCGATAGAGCACATAGCGAGCATCGTCCACGGCGTCCCACTGCAGCGCTATCTCGCCGCCAGGCATGGCCTTAGCGTTGAGGTTTTGCGGGATATCCAGCGGTGGCAGATCGCCCTGATACACCTGGAAGCTGTTGCGCACGCGAATCTTGCTGCTGACATTATCCAGGTCATCCGATGCCTGATAGTCAAAACGCAGGTTTTCCACAGCAGGGTTACCGGCATCATCCTGACCGGCACTGACCGGCAGAGTGAAACTGCCGACCCACAGCGTCTGCCCTTCGGTAGACTGCGCATCCTTCATCAGGCTGATACCGCTTTCATAACCGGCGACTTCCGCATTGTCGACCAGCGGCACCAGCATAGGCATTTCGCCTGCTTTGACTTCATCGTTCAGGCGCAGCACGACTTCCACCGACAGGCCGTTCTGCTCATCCACCTTGAGCGGTTCACCCGGGTTCAGGGTCAGTGCCGTGACTTCAGGCCCTCGGGCGTCGATTTGCAGAGACGTTCCTTGTTCAATGATCGTGCCGCGGTTGCCGACATCATCGTGGGCCGACATCACGGCATATGCAGGGCCGGAGAATGAGCCGGATTCAATCACGAAGCTGCCGCTGTACAGAGTGTCATCACTGTAATCTTTGCTCAGATCGACAGTAATCGGCACGCCGCCCTCCGGTACCAGGGCGAAATAGGGCTTGTTGCGAAGCGGCTCATCAAAGTGTACGGCGATTTCCACGGTACCCGGACCATGGCGCCCGCTGGCGGAGTCCACCAGACCGCTGGACTGATAAGTTACTTCCAGCGCATGGGGACCTTCGCTATCCGCCTTTGCCTCTACCACGCTGGACAAACTACTTTCTGTGGAAGCCGAGTTGACCGCAGTTACTGCGTAATAGTAAGTGCCATCTTCCGATGGCAGATCGGTAAATTTGGCCTCGGGGAGCAGTTTGTTGTTGATCTTCTGCGCACTCTGCAACGCGGAGAAGGGAGCGTTCGAGCGGTACAGGTTGTAGCCGCTGATCTGGTTGCCCGCATCGTCGCTCTGCACCGGATTCCAGTCTAAGGAAATCTCACCCAGGGCGCGCGCAATTGCACTGAGATCAGTCGGCGCATCGGGAATTGCCGTGTTGAGAACCACAGTTCTCACAGCACTCTGCTCACCAAAACCTCCGCGGTCAGGATATTCCGCAGCGGCACTGAGCGAGTTATCTCCCTCTAGTAGGGGGATTTCAACCTGGAATTTGCCATAGCTGTCTACGGAAACGACTTCACCGACTGGAATGCCGTTTCGATATACCTGCACCCGCGCCTGTTTTTTCGCTGTACCCGAGACTGTCAGGGTCGCCTGATTGGTCAGCCAGCCGTCGCTCGGACTTGTAATCTGTGGCGCAGGCGGTGCCGAGAGCGCCACGCTGAAACCGTATTGCTGGGTGTTGACATTTTCCCAGACGTCGTATGCCTTGACCGTGAGGATATGCTCGCCGTCAGGTACGCTAAGCAGCGCAATATTTCGACCATAAGTCCCACCACTGACGGCATACTCGGTGCCCAGCAGGTTGCCATCGAGATAGAACTCCACCCGCGCAACACCCGACTCATCGGAAGCGGCGATATTAAAACGACCATCCTGTATGAGCTGCGGATCAGCGGTGAGATCCAACGAATCGGTCCCCTGGCGATACTCCGCACTTTCTATGACCGGCGCTTCCGTATCCGCTTCCGGGGTTACCGCAACTGCTGTCACTTCCGGGGCCGAGCCACCTGAAATATTGACCGAAGCTACCGCGACATAATAAGTGGTGCCATTCTTCAAGCCGGCCAACGACCAGCTGTGTTCCACATCTGAAGTACTACCTTTACTGCGAACAGCCTTTGGCTGCAGTTCGGCAATAGAACTGAAATTACTTTCCTCAACGTATACCGCGTAGCTCTTTAATAGCTCATAGGGCACAACGCTAGACCAGTTGATCTCTATCTTACTGCTCTTGGGCGTGGCGGTGACAGTTGCCGGATTTGGCAGGAGAGTTGTGCCTGCGTTGGAAATACCTGTCGAACTATTGCCACTTTCATCGTAGGCATAGACGCGAACCGGGTAGGACGTGGCGGGATTCAGGCCGCTTACCAGATACTCTACCCGCGCCTGCGGATCACCCAGTGACGCCAGCGAAATATCATCCACCCGACCGTTTGGATCGTCCACGAATTCGACTTTATAGCCCGCCATATCCCCGGCAGAGTTTACGGAAGGATTCCAGCTCAGTTGTAAGTTGTCGGAACCTGGTTCAACTACAAAGTTCGAGATTTCATCTGGCGCCTCAGTATCCACCGGTGTCGCGGCAACCGAAGTGACGGAAGGATTGAACAAGCCCTGCGTATCGGAGGCAACTACCGCAAAGTGGGACTGGGTATCCCGCGGCAGCCCCTCAACGCGGAACTGCTTACTTCCCTGTGGCACCACGACTACCGGCGCTTTGCCGGCTATATCCGTAAAGCTTGCTGCACTTTGATAGACACGGTACTCGCCAATATCATTGCCATTGGCAAACTCGTCGTAGCCGCTCCAATCCAGCAGCAGTTCGGTACCGCTGCCACTGGCATCAATCGACAGGTCCACGGCGCCCGGAGGGTTGTTGTCGTAACGGATTTGGGCAAGAGTTGATTCGCTTTCGTTACCGGCGGCATCGCGCAATGTGAAGGAGACAGTGTTGTCGCCTTGTAACAGCGCCACTTGCGTACTCCAAGTGGAGTCGTCAGATGCAACTACTGCGAGGCTGCCATTAACCAGAACAGCACTACCCGCTTCTTTCGAGCCACTGAATACCTGAGCATTGACGGTGGTCACTTCCGGATACTCATCCAACACCGTGGGTGTCGGCGGCGTATAGTCGAGCTTGAAACTATAAGTGCGCTGGACGGACAAATTGCCGAACATGTCGGCTACGCGTGCCACCACCTCGTAGTCGCCATCGAGGAAAGGCGCCTCTGGCGTGAACTGGACTTGCCCCTCAAATAGGGCGAGGGAGCCCGACAGCGTAACCCCATTACGTTTGACAGCAATAGAGCTGTTCTCCAGATCAATCCCGCTGCCTTCTTCTGTAACCACTAGTGTGACGAAGGGCGGCGCGACGTTAATATTTCCAGTGGGATCAGCAGCGGTAATATTTGGCGCCTTGCTGTCCACATTAAAGATCAGAGAAACCGGTTCGGACTGGTTGCCACTAAGATCACGCGCAACCACTTCAATCGTGGATTCACCTTCCGGCAAATAGTAACTGCCGGTCCAGTTACCGGAGCCTACCGTTGCGAATTCATTGCCATTGACCAGGATAGCAGTGTTGTCCTCGCGGTTGCCGGACAATGTCACCCAGCGGCTATTGGACACAATAATCGCCGGCGACGAGGGCTGGTCGAGTGTCGGTACCGCAGGCCGGGTAATGTCAATCACTATCGGCGTGGTGAACTTATCCTCCACCGGTTCCTGCTCTATACCATCCTGATCCTGATCCATACCGAGACCATTCAGGCCGAATACATCTGGACCAGCACTGAAGCTATAAACCCCTTCGCCCAGATTTTGAGCGAAATTAACCTGAAAGCGAAAATCGTCAATTGCGGTAACGTTCTCCACAGCAATAAAGTTGCCAATGTCATCTATAAGCTCGAAATCACTGGCATCCACTGTGGCGTTATTGATTCCGATATTGAATTGAACAATTACGCTAGAAATTTGCTCATTGCTATAGCCATCAACACTGATAGATCTGACTCTAGGTGCGGTTATCCTTTCTGCGGTATAAACACTACCGGACTCTCCGGAAGCCCCTCCGTAGGTTCCTCCTCCATTGGCTTGGATATTATTGATAGCCAAGCCGTCCAGGGACTCGTAATAGACAGCAACTCGTCCGCCGCCGCCAGCCCCTGCGCTTCTTCCATAGCCACCGTTTGCGTGAATCGTCGCATTACTACTGGCGACTATCTCGCTTACATCAAGCCAGAGTGAGCCACCACTGCCAGCGCCAAAACCCGTACTATCGCCCTTCCCGTCCGCAGATATATCGCCATACAACTCCAGCTTTTCCGCAACGAGCTTGACTGCACCACCGCCGCGCAAGCCAGGCTGGGAATCATTCTGGAACCGCCCTCCCGTACCAAAATCAAATGGGGTAACGTCATTTCCGTAAGTGGCGTTGGTAGTGCCATCGTTAAGTACCCCACCTAAACCGCCATAACTACCACCGGACCGATAACTGACAGTCTCTGAAGGCAGGTAACCCTTCCCGCTGACATCTATAGATGAACCTTCCTCAATATAAATAGATCCAACATCTAAGGTTATTCCCGAAATAAATGTATCGGACGCAATAACAGAGGTTATTTTCCCATTGTTTTGGATACTAATTGATTCGAAATTAAAACTTTTGGCGAGTACTAACGTAAAACCGTCTACGATAAGGTCATTGTTAGTAGTGGAAAAATCTCCCTCAGCAATAACATATCCGCTGTCGCTCCCGACACCAAAAATCTGAGCCCCTAGTTCTGCCCCATCGCCGATAGTCAGCCGTCCCTTATCAACATAAATATCAGCATCTATCTGGCCAGTGAGATAAGTGGACTCGTAATTTTCAGCATTAGATAAATTGATAATCTGCAGCGTGGCATTATTTGAAACCAAAGAACGGTCATAGAGATAAACCGTTCCCGCGGCACCGTAGGCCGTAGTGGCACTGTAAGATCCGCCCGCCTGTGCCAGCACCTGCTGTTTGGTTTCAATGCCGCTCACCGCGTCATAATAGATCGCAATTCGACCGCCGCCGCCGGAAGCCGCACTCCAACCTTTACCTCCAGAGGCCTCTATCAATGTATCGCTATCGCCGATCAGTTCTCCTGCCTCAATCCAGATAGAGCCGCCGCTGCCGCCGCCAACATTACTCGCGTAGGAACCATTGGATAGAATTTTTCCGTAGACTTCAAAACGGTTATTAACCACTAGCTTAATGGCGCCACCACCGCGAGTGCCTTTATAGCTACTACTGTAAACATAGCCGCCTACACCAAAGTCCATCGGCTGCTTATAGTCCCCGAAGGGTGCATTGGTATCAACGGTTTTTGGATATCGACCGCCCAATCCCCCATAACTACCCCCTGATTCCGGATAATCCCCCGGCAGGGATAAGGAGCCTTTGCCACTGACATCCACGGAAGAAGTGGAATCAATAAGAAAATTTGTCGAGCTGACCGTCACCCCATTAGTGAATACATCGGACGCCCTGGGGGTAGTGATTTTGCCGTTGTTCGTCACCTGGACAGAAGCAAAACTTATATCTTTGGAAAATTCCAAGGTATAACCATTTACCAGCAGCGCACTATTGGCCACGGTAAATGTACCCTCGGCAATCACATACGAACTATCACTGCCACTACCAATAATCGACGAGCTAATATGTGCCCCATCACCTATTATCAGGCGCCCCTTATCGACATAAATATCAGCATCTATCTGGCCAGTGAGATAAGTGGATTCGTAATTTTCCGCATTGGACAAATTGACAATCTGCAAAGTGGCGTTATTCGAAACCAAAGTACGGTCATAAAGATAAACCGTTCCCGCGGCACCATAGGCCGTAGTGGCGCTGTAATTTCCGCCTGCCTGCGCCAGCACCTGCTGTTTGGATTCAATGCCGCTCACCGCGTCATAGTAGATCGCAATTCGGCCGCCGCCGCCGGAAGCAGCGCTCCAGCCTTTACCTCCGGAGGCCTCTATCAATGTATCGCTATCGCCGATCAGTTCTCCTGCCTCAATCCAGATCGAGCCGCCGCTGCCTCCGCCAACGTTACTCGTGTAGGAACCATTGGATAGAATTTTTCCATAGACTTCGAAACGGTTATTAACCAAAAGTTTGATGGCACCACCACCGCGAGTGCCTTGATAGCTACTACTGTAGACATAGCCGCCTACACCAAAGTCCATCGGCTGCTTATAGTCTCCAAAAGGTGCATTGGTATCACCGGTTTTTGGATCTCGACCGCCCAACCCCCCATAGCTCCCCCCTGACTCCGGATAATCCCCCGGCAGAGATAAGGAGCCTTTGCCACTGACATCCACGGAAGAAGTGGAATCGATGAGAAAATCTGTCGAGTTGACTGTCACCCCATTAGTGAATGCATCAGACGCCCTGGGAGTAGTGATTTTGCCGTTGTTCGTCACCTGGATAGAAGCAAAACTGATATCCTTGGAAAATTCCAAGGCATAACCATTTACCAGCAGCGCGTTATTGGCCACGGTAAATGTACCCTCTGCAATTACATATGAATTATTACTGCCACTACCAATAATCGACGAGCTAATATGTGCCCCATCACCTATTATCAATCGCCCCTTATCGACATAGATATCAGCATCTATCTGGCCAGCGAGATAAGTGGACTCATAATTTTCCGCACTAGATCGGTTAACAATCTGTAGCGTTGCATTTCCAGACGCCAGGGATCGATCGTAGAGATAGACAGTGCCTGCGGCTCCATACCCTTTTATTCCAGCCGCTACAGCCCCACTTTGTGCCAACACCTTTTGAGTTGTATCAAATCCCGTTAATTCATCGTAATAGAGCG
>NZ_JACZCR010000055.1 GCF_014904735.1 Microbulbifer hainanensis
GTTTATAGTCGCCATAGGGTACGTTGGTCTCACCAGTATCCGAAGCGCGACCGCCCATGCCGCCATAACTACCGCCAGATCGCGGATAATCACCTACAAGGGGCAGTGTTCCTTTCCCGCTAACATCCACGAATGAACTTGCATCAATCAAGAATGTGGTCGCACTGATAGTGACACCATCGGTAAAAGTGTCAGATGCCCTGGGCGTGGTGATTTTTCCG